>NZ_JBSWXX010000001.1:0-1318083 GCF_056160825.1 Maricaulis sp. ABE4_448 | reverse complement strand
CCGCCTTTTTCAGAGTTTCTGCAGCGCGGCCCATCCAGTTGATTTCTCTTTCGAAAAACCTCGTGGCGCGGACCTTTATAAAGCGCCTATGAAACACCGAAGCCGGTTGGCCCCCCTCCGTTCCGGACCCGATCGTCTGGGCCGTCCCGGCGAGGAGGGGCGGCTTTTAAACCACCCCGTTTTGAAGTCAACCGCCTTTTTCAGAGTTTCTGCAGCGCGGCCCATCCAGTTGATTTCTCTTTCGAAAAACCTCGTGGCGCGGACCTTTATAAAGCGCCTATGAAACACCGAAGCCGGTTGGCTCCCCCCTCCGTTCCGGACCCAATCGTCTGGGCCTTCCCGGCGAGGAGGGGCGGCTTTTAAACCACCCCGGTTCGAAGTCAATCGACAAATTTCAGAGATGTGCAGTTCGTTTTGGCTGGCTGAAAACCGGCGAAAATTTCACTGCCCGGCGCATCGGTTTGAAGCACCGGCCTAGCTCTGAAAGACGACAAGACCTCGCATGATATAGAAACGACGCTGGTCCGCAAGGGAAAACCGCTGCGGCAGCGCCGGTGTGAGCGGGGTTCTACAGGACGCCGCGCAGGACGCAACCCCCTCCTGCGGAGATTCCTGCAGTTTTATGACAGAAAAGGGTGCCCTTCCCTTTCCAGCAAGGCGATTTGGAAACTGCACACACCGTGTTCAGGAGACGATATAGGCCTGGAGCGCCGCCGTTTCCGCTTCCATATCCGCAATCTTCGATTTCACGATATCGCCGATGGACACTATGCCGAGCATCTCGCCGCCATTCATGATGGGCACATGGCGCACGCGCCGGTCGGTCATCAGCACCATCAGATCGTTCAGCTCGGCATCCGGGGCCGCCGTCACGAAGGCCGGCGTCATCGCCTGGGATACCGGGCGTGTCAGCGCGGCGACGCCATGCAGGGCCAGTTCGCGCACGATATCGCGTTCGGAGAGGACCGCGACGGGGCGTCCTCCCGCATCATTCACCACCAGCGCGCCGATGCCATTGACGTCCAGCGCCTGGGCCGCCGCGGCCAGATCGGCGGACTCGGCGATCGTCACGACATCGCGTCCTTTCGACTTCAGGATCGTCTCTACACGCATTTGCCCCTCCCTCAGGGTCGGCTGAAGCCCCGGCAAACGGAGCCATCGGTTGCATGATAGCACAAACCGGCGCGGAGAGGACATCTCGGACGAAGCCCCGCCCCCGCCAATCTGCCCGATGTGAATCAAGCTTTCGTGGACAGGCGCCGCCCGCTTCGCCACCTTAAGCCGTCAAACGGGCAACCGGGAGGATTGCGCGAATGAGTTACAAGTCACGCCTGACAGGCGATCTGGACCGCTGGATCGAACGCGGCTGGATCGACAGCGGCCGCCGCGGCGATATTCTCGGCGATGTGCCGGATCCGGTACAGCGCTGGAGCGCGATCGGGGCGCTGGCGATTCTCGGGGCCGTACTCCTGGCCATGTCCGCCCTTACCTTCGTGGCTGCCAACTGGGATGCGATGCCGCGACTCGCCCGCTTTGCCACGATCCTGCTGGCGCTCTGGCTCGCCATGGCCGGCGCCGGACGGGCGCTTGACCGGGACGCCGGCGCGCTCGGCCATGCCCTCGCCCTGCTGGGCGTCGCCCTGTTCGGCGCTGCGATCCTGCTGACCGCCCAGACCTTCAACATGACCTCCTTCCGCAATACCGCCGTCCTGATCTGGAGTGTGGCCGGCCTGGCGACGGCCTTCGCCATTCCCTCCCGGCCCGTCCTCATACTGGCGACGCTGCTCGGCGCCCTCTGGGCCGGATTGGAGATTTTCAACCCCTTTGTCGACACGGCGATCTGGAGCTATCTGCCGCTCTGGCTGGTCACGGCATGGCTGGCCGTACGCCTTCGCTCCAAGGCATCGGCGCACCTGCTGGCCATCGGCCTGGCGCTGTGGGCCGGGCACGCGCTCTACTGGATAGACCAGCATTTTGACATCGCCGATGTCTCCGTGCATGCCGGCGCGACACTCGTTTTCGGCGCCCTCGCCCTTGCAGGCGGCCTGGCGCGAGATCGTGGCGTGACCGGCGGCGGTATCCTGGCGGGCTGGATGGCCGTTATCACGATGGCGCTTGCGCTGCTGCTGCAGGCCCAGTTCGACCGCCCGCCTGAGGCCGCCATTTCCAACGGCGCCTATCTCGCCCTGGCGCTGGGCGCGATGGCCGCCATTGGCGGGCTGCTTGTTCTCAGACTTGCCATCGGGCACCTGCGTCCCGGACCGGCAGCCGGCCTCGCCGGGATCGGCGCCCTCGTCTTCGTCACGCCCTACCTGCTGGCCGCAGCGGGCATTGGCGGTCTGTGGTGGCTGCAGCTGGCCTATGGTGCGCTCTTCTATGCCGGCGCCGTCGCGCTGATTCTCCAGGGCAGCCGGGAGAGCGCCGGTGCGACAGGCACGGTAGGCGTCGCCGCCTTCATCGGCCAGACCCTTTATGTCTATGGCGAAACCTTTGGCGGCCTGCTCGATACGGCCCTCTTCTTCTTCGTCGGCGGACTGATCCTGTTCGCAATGAGCTATGGGGTCTGGCGCTGGAAACGGCGGCAGCAGGCACCGGCCATGCCCGCACAGTCTGGGGGAGAGACCTCATGAACCGCCTCGCCCGCCTCTGCTTTATCGCCGCCCTGATGAGCGGTTTCCTGATCTTCCTCCTGACCACCCACCTGGAGCGCCGGGCCAGCAGTCCGGAAGTCCTGATTCCCGTCGAAGGCTATGACCCGCGCGACATCCTGCTGGGTCACTACGCCAATATCCGCACGCCCTTGAACCGGCTGGACGCCTATGCGCTCGCGGGCGATGACGGCTTTGCCGAGGGCGACCGTATCTGGGTGACGCTGGAGACCGGTCCCGATGGCACGGCACAGCCCGTCGCCCTGCACACCGCCCATCCCGGCAGTGGCCTGGTTGCTCAGGGCCGGGTCCGCCAGGTCTATGAGGCCTCTCGTCCCCTCACCCGGGAAACCGATCCGGAAACCGGCGAAACCCGCACTGTCCGCGAGGAACCGGAAGAGTTATGGATCCATGCCAGCTTCAATATCGAGCGCTATTACGCCTCCCGCGAGCGGGCCATCGCCCTGCAGAACCGGCTCCGCTTGCGCGACGTGACGGGGGATATCGGCGTCAATCTGATCCTCGCCATTCCGGCCGACGGCGCCCTCTTGATCAAGGGTTTCGAGGTCGACGGCGAACGGCGTCTGGATACGGTCTGGTAGGCTAGAGCGCGCGGCGGCCGAAGACCGCGATCAGCACCGGCGTCAGCACAATACCGGCCAGCGTACCGCCGATATGGCCCGCCCAGCTGATCGGAATCGGGAAGGCGAGCCCGGTCACCGCGATCACCAGGTTCAGCCCGATCCACGGCAGGGCCAGACGCAACATGCCGCGCCAGCCGCCCATCACCCAGCCGGCCGCCGCAATCAGCCCCGAGACACCGGTCGATGCGCCGCCCAGCTGCAGCGGGGCCCCGCTGTGCAGCGCGTATTCCAGCCCGGCCCCGGCGGCCGAACAGGCGAAGAACAGGATCATGAAACCGGCAAAGGCCTTCAGCCCTGTTCCGAAGGCCAGGCCGACGGCCCGACCGGCGCCGATCAGGACGGCCATGTTCATCGCCAGGTGCAAGAGTCCGAAATGGATAAAGACGTGCAGCAGGTAGGGCGCGGCATGTCCCAGCGGCTGGGCCGGCAATGGCGTGTCCGGCGCCGCGACAATCAGCACGCAAGTTGCAAAGATCCAACGGTCGAGTTCCGGGGAGAGATAGCCGAGCAGCGCGGCGCCGAGAATCAATCCGGCGAGCAGCAGCACGGCAGGTGGCATGGCATTGAAAACCGGCGCCCGCGGCGCGTCCCGATGCGGCACACAAATTCTCCCTGACGGCGTCCCGCACTGGTCCAGACGGGTTACCCATTCCTGAATTAATCCGGATTCCCCCTGCAGGGGAACGTACTTGGCGCCTCTCCCCCGCTGGCACACGCGTTGCAACGACACGGGCGAGAGACGCGTCTAGAAGGACACGACGATATGACACTGCGCAAGTTCCCGCCCGCATCCGCTGCCATTCTGGCTGTGACCGTTCTGGCGTCGGCTGCGCAGGCCCAGCAGGCCGAAACGACGGCCGGATGGGAAATTCCCTACGGTTCGCGCACCACCGCAACGTCCAGCCAGGCCTGGAGCGGAGCCGGTGCCAGTGCCGGTGCGGCCGCCCGGTCGGAAGCCGGCAATCGCGTGATCATCGACGGTGTTATCCAGACCGGCGTGGGCGTGTCATCGCAGGGCAGCCTGTTCGGCGGCGGCGTCGGATCCGGCGCCACGGCGATCGGCAACCAGCTCAACGTCAATGTCTCGGGCCGGTACAACACGGTCATCATCAATTCGACCCAGATCAATAATGGCGACATCAACGCCAACGCCAATGCCAACGGCAATGTGAGCACTGACAATGACCAAGACTAAGCTCCTTCTCGCAACGGTCGCCGGCGCCCTGGCGCTGACCGGCTGTGCGTCCACGGGAAATGGCGGCGGCGCGGACGGCCGCTATGCAACGCCGATCGGTGGCGCGCCCGTAACCGCCAATCCCACACCCTATTCCGAAGCGCTGGTCTGCCTTGCCAGTTACGCCCGGGCCAATAATCTGCGCTCGCCGCGCATCGCCGTGGGACGCCTGGCCGACTATACCGGCCGCGCCTCGCTGGAAGGCGGTGCCGCAGTGACCCAGGGCGCCTCGCTGATGGCGATCTCGGCCTTTGCCAAGGCCGGTGTGCGCCTGGTGGAGCGTTTCGATACATCCGTGTCGGAGCTGGAACTGCGCTATGCCAACAACCAGCTGATCCGCGACACCAATGGCCAGCAGCGCGAGATCCACGCCGCTTCGCTGCCCGGATCCGACTATCACCTGGTCGGCGGCATTACCGAGCTGAACTACAACATTCGCTCGAACGGCGTCGATCTCCTGGCCGGCGACCGTATCGACAGCGACCCGACGGGGCTGTTCTCGCGCCGTGCCTGGGTGATGAATATCGGCCTGGACCTGCGTTTGAACGATACCAGCACGATGGAAACGGTCGACGTCATCTCCTACCAGAAGCAGATCATCGGTCGCGAGATTTCCGCCGGCATCTTCGCCTTCTGGGACGATGCCGTGATCGACCTGTCCGGCGGCGGCCGCTCCCTGGAGCCGGTCCAGCTGGCCGTACGCTCGGTGATCGAGCGCGCCGTGCTGGAAATCTCGTCCCAGCTCTACGGCGTCGATGCCTCGTCTGCCTGTTCCTATTCCGACCCGATCGGCGGCGGCAGCCACACCAATGTCACCGGCGGTATCGATATCGCCACGGCCTATGGCTCGAGGGAGACCACGAATGTCCAAGCGCGCCTTTCTGTTGATCACGGCCATGAGCGCCGCGACGATAACGTGCGCAGCTACCTTCGCGGACGATACGACTGAGATTCTGAACGGCCAGATCAATCTCGACGCGGCGATCAATGTGGTCGCCGAGGGTGAGACCGACGAGGCCGGCGCCGCCACAATGGCGGCCATCGGATCCGCGAACGCGCTGACCGTCGACGTGATCGAACGTCATGATATCGCCTCGGAGCAGACCTTCTCCGGCGATGTGGAGGCACGCGCCGCAACGCAGGCCAGCATCATTCACGGGACGGCCGTCACCACCGCCTCCGCGATGGGCAATGCGGCCAGCGTGATCAATGATAATGGTATGGATGCCGAGATCGACCAGACAGCGCTGGACGGTTCGACCGTCTCGGCGACGGCAGAGCTGGAGATCGGCTCCTATGCCATTTCCTCGGTCACCTCGGCCACCGCCTCGGCCAATGCCTATGACGCTGTCAGCTATGGCGGCGAGAACAATCATGCCCTGCGCCAGGACAGCGGCGCCGATGTCAGCGCCGACAGCTATGTCCTCGCACCGACCGGCGGGCTGGGCTATGCGGCGACCGCGCTCGGCGCGGCCAACGGAAATTCGGCTCAGATCCAGGGCTATTACATGGGCCCGGACCAGGTCGCCGATATCGACCAGGACAATCGCGGCAGCATCTCTGCCCGCGCCCGCGCCGAATCGGGCGGCGGGGCCGTGTCCGAAACCGTGACAGCCTCGGCCAATGGCAATTCGGTCTGGATGCAGAACGAGAATGGCTATGCCCACATCCAGGGTACGCAGGATAATTCCGGCACCGTGACCGCCGACGCCTACGCCCAGGCCGGCAATTTCGACATCGATCTTATCGCCGTCTCCTCCGAAGGGGTCGGCAATTCGGCCATCATATCGAATCTCGGCGCCGACGCCTTCATGGGCCTGGACCAGACCAATAGCGGCAATGTCACCACCCTGGCCGGCTTTGACGGCAATGAGGGCGGCGCGGCCTTCGTCTCGGCGACAGCCTTCGGCAATGCCGCGACGACCTATGTCTGCTCGGAATGTGCCGCAACCGCCTATGGCAATAACAACCAGACCAATTCCGGCGCGATCACCTCGAGTGTGACCGGCCGTATGACCACCGGCAGCACCTTGTCCGGCACGGCCACCGCGATCGGCAATTCAGCGACCTATCAAAGCGTTTCCCCCTACAGCGGGAACTAGCATCACCGACCTGTTGGGGGAGGTGGAGAAACCCCGGGCCTCGCGTTGTGAGGTCCGGGGTTTTCTTTGTGAGATGGTCTCTTTCCCGTCTCCCCTACTTCCCCCTACCTCCCTTGCAGGGGTAAGCAACACGCTCTCTTTCTTCCCCACTTGGTGGGGAAGTGGGCCCTCCATCGCCTTGGGAGGGGTCGAAGGGGCCGGCGCGGAGCGCCGGGAGGCGGTGGAGCCTGTCGCTGACACACCGCCGCTGACGCGGCGCCCCTCCGTCTCGCCGCCTCGCGGCGATCCACCTCCCCATTCCATGGGGAGGAAAGGCCTGTCAGCACGAAATCCTCCACGGGCTTGCGCCCTGGAGCGATGAGAGGGGTGCGGGATGCACGGCGGACATCGTGTCCGATTTGAAGGTTTGGTGGTGATGCCCGAGGCATCCCGCACGCGGAGATTTACCCGGTCCCTTGCGGGACCGTCTCGAAACCTGCAGGCACGGGCCGGTCGAGCTTTTTGCCGGTGTCCCCGCAGATGGCCACGCCGGAGCCTGATGCTGTCACCCACCAGGCGCGGACGAGCTCCGCACGCTCCCGGGCACAAGGGACTGAGCTCATGCCTCCCATCCCGGAAACCGTCTGCGATGGTAAGGGCAAATGAGAGGGTGGGGATAAGTTTGCGGCCCAGACCCACGCACCGTCATCCTGACGAAAGTCAGGACCCAGATCGTAAAGCGGAATTTCGGATAACGCGGCTCAGATAGAATGCCGGCGATGTGCGGGATAAGTGCGAGATCGCGGCCATCCAGATCTATGAACTGGGCCCTGACTTTCGTCAGGGTGACGGTGTTTGATGCGGCGTTCTCACTCTAACTTCCTCCCTACACATTTCTCCCGGCCACCCGCTTTCGCGGGCGCAGGCCTCAGCCTGCGCAGGCAGGCTGCAGATCCGGGACCGACCAGAGATCACTTCAAGCGATGAGCTTCCCGTAGGTTCCGGCACTTCGCCCGGGAAAAGCGGGGGGGTTGGGTGAGGTTGACGCGGAAAGAATGGGCGGTCGCCCAAAAAAAGGCCCCGGCTGGGTGAGCCGGGGCCAGGCATGCCGAGTGGGCATGTGAGATTTTTGGACGGTGTGTCAGCGATAGCCGCCGACACCTCCGTCGAGCATGAGAGTCATGGAAACCCGCTCGCGGCGTTCGCGTTCCACTTCACGGCGCACGCGTTCGGTATAGCGTTCCTCGCGGCGCATGAAGATGAGCTTCACACCCGGCCCGTGACGGCGCAGCAGCGAGCGTTCATTGCAGTTGCGACGTTGTTCCTGGGCTTCGCAGTAGAGACGGCCACCCGCTTCGTGGCGCAGTGCCTCGCCCTTGCGGCAGGCAATCGTGGGCGCGTCATTCCAGTCGTATTCACCTTCAATGGCCCAGCCGATAGTGACTTGCATCGCCGTGCCGGCCATGCAGCGGTAGATCTCGCCGGAGTAGCTCGCCCCAACGCGGTCATCGGCATCGACGCGCGAGGCCGGATGCGGCGTGCCGCCATCGTCGACGCAAACGGCGCGCACGACGCGCCATTCCTCGACCCAGCGCGTGCGCTCTTCCTCGTAGTATTCGTACTCGGCCTCTTCTTCGATCCCGACCACGTTCAGGCCAGTGATCGCGGTCGCGGCAGGCGCGGTTGTCATCGGCGTGTAGGAGCCACCACCGATAAAGGTCATCGCCCCCGCACCGGCGCCCGCGCTGGCCGACGCATTGGCATTGGACGACGCGTTCACATTGGTGGTCACATTCGTGATCACATTGACCCGGGACGAGACATTCACGCCGACATTGATATTGCCGCCATGGATATTGATGTTCGGCACATTGACCGTATGTCCGCCGCCATGATTGCAGCAGGTCGGCGGCGGAGGCGGCGTGCAGCAATTGCCACCGCCCGAGCCACCGCCTCCACCGGCCTGTGCCGGGGCGGCCAGCAGGGCGAATGCTGCGCTCGCGGGAATCAGAAAAGCGTGCCGGGCTGATACGCGCATGGGCTTGCTCCTTACGTGCTGCCCCTGCCGATGCAATCCGCGGGCCGTTTTGGCGTCCCCCGCTCGCGCGAGCGGGGAAAGCCCGCCAACCGGCCTCACCCGAGACGGGTATGGCCCCGATATTGAACTCGCCGCTGCAACGCTCCGGGCCGGAACGGGCCGGGCCGCCTGATGACTGACGAGTGGAGAAACGGATGCGCCACGCGCAATCGCAAGCCTTGCACGCCTACTGGCAGACACGCCGCCAGGGAGGTGTTGCGCCGTATCGCACCGATATCGAGCCGCAGGACATTGCGCGCATGCTCGGCTATGTCTTTATCCTGTGGCGCGCCGACCCGGATCATCACATCTTCCGCCTGGCCGGAACGCATCTGTGCGATCTCTATCAGCGCGAATTCCGCGACCAGAATTTTCTCTCCTTGTGGCGCAGCCATGACCGCACCCATGTTCAGGCCGTGCTGGAAGCGTCCATAACTGGCACAGAACCGGCCTCGCTGATTGCGCGTACCGTGACGATGGACCGGCTGGACCTGCCGGTGGAGGTCAGCTTCCTGCCCCTGCGTGGTCCGTCCGGCGCGATCGACCGCACACTCGGCCTGTTCCAGCCACTGGAAGACATCGCCGCCCTGCGCGGCCGGCCGGCGGTGCGGACCGTGCTGCAGGAAGTGCATCCGCCGCTGCAGCGCGACAACCTGTATGCCGGCCTGTTCGGCGGAGCTGAAACCACACCGCGCAAAGTCGCAAACGATCAGTAAGCGCAAGCCCTTCTTAACGGCTATGGCCTAACCTGCGCCGCTCAGGAGGATGTCACCATGCATGACGGGCCGGGCCGACTGGACCGCCGGAAGATCAGGATTGCCACGCGGGGCGCCCAGGAGCGCCGCCGACATGCCCGCGTGCCCCTGCAGCTTCATGGTCGCTTCTGGACCGAGATGGAAGGCGAACACGCCTGCCGTCTGCTGGATATCTCGCCGGGCGGCGCGCGCTTGATGGCCCGCATCGTTCCGCCGGATCAGACCCGCCTCGTTCTGATGATTCCCAGTCTGGGACGTATCGAGGGACGCGTGGTTCGGCGTGAGGGTGAAGAATTCTCCGTCGTGTTCAACGCCCCGCAGCGCAAGCGCGACAAACTGGCCGATGCCATCACCTGGCGTTTCAACAAGGACCGGCTGGGTCTTGACGAGGACCGCACGGCGCCGCGCAAGCCGGGCCGCGGCCGCGCACGCATCGTCCTGGCCGATGGCGTCATGATCCAGGCCAATGTGCTCGACGTTTCCGTAACAGGGGCTGCCTTCGAATGCCTTGAACGCCCCCGGATCGGTGAGCCGCTAAGTGTCGGTGAAATGTCAGGACGAGTGGCGCGAATTCTGGACAACGGGTTCGCGGTCGTGTTCGATCCCCCCCAGGCAAACACCAGCGGTCCCGAAGCAGCATAAACTTGAGTCTCTGCCTGCCGGATCCGGCGCTCCGAACGCTGTGGGGCCCGCTCTGGCCCGTTTCTTGCCGTATTGGATGGGTAGACGGTAGTAGTTTGGGTGCGAGAAAGTCCAATGCCTCGCGATGACGGAATCACCATGTCCTGGTTTGTGAAAGTCGAAGGCCGTGTCTACGGCCCGTATACGCCGCAACAGATGCGCGCCTTCGTTGCCGAAGGCCGGATCGCGGCCCATTCGCAGATCTCGCCCGACCGGGACGGTATCTGGGCGCAAGCCAGTGATATCGAGGAATTCCGTGACTGGCTTGAGGATCTGGGACAGCGCAAGCAACCCGAAAAGCGGGTTACGGCGGGCGCCCGCCCGGCCAATTTCGTGGTGATCGCAGAGATCCACTCCGAAGGGACCGCCGAATTCGCCCACGCACTCGCGGCCTATGGCGATCTCGAAACAATCACCAGCGGTGTCTGGCTGCTGCGCGGCCCGACCACCTCGGCTGTCCTGCGCAATGAGCTCAGTCACATTCTGGGACGTGACGACAAGCTGCTGGTTATCGACGCCTCGCACGATCGTGCGGCCTGGTTCAATCTGGGGCGTGAAGCCGACCAGAATATCCGCGAGCTGTGGAGCCGCGCGCACTAGGCTGCGCGGCCCGCCCTGACCGGCCTCAGTCTATCCGGCGCAGCTGCGACGCATGGCGTTTCCAGTTTTCGACATAGTGATCCGCTGACGCTTTCAGCATCACCGCGGCATCCTCGTCGAGTGTCCGGATGACCCGGGCCGGCGCGCCGACCACGAGCGAATTGTCCGGGATTTCCTTGCCTTCCGTGATCAGCGTGTGTGCGCCGATGATACAGTTGCGGCCGATCTTCGCGCCATTGAGCACCGTCGCGCCGATTCCGATCAGCGAATAATCGCCGACCGTACAGCCGTGCAGCATGGCGCGGTGACCGACGGTGATCCCCTTGCCCAGCGTCAGCGGCACGCCATAGTCGGCGTGAAGCACCGAAAGGTCCTGCACATTGGTGTCTTCGCCGATGATGATGGCCTCGACATCGCCCCGCACCACGGCGCCATACCAGACACTGGCATTGCGGCGGAGTTCGACCTGCCCCATCACCTGCGCGTCGGGCGCGACCCAGTATTCCCCCTCGTCCGGCGTCTGCGGAACCGAATCGCCCAATGCATAGACTGCCATTCCCGTCTTCCTCTTTATTTGCGTGAAATTTTCGCGACGTGGTCGTTCAGATGTTCTTCACCGGGTTACACTCAGACTGCAAGCGCGATTCGAGACGGATTTCTCGCTTCGCTTTCGGCAACGCAAGGAGGCACCGGGTAGCCGGCATGACCGCTCCTCGTCCCAGCCCGCCAGGTACCGGTCGGTTTTCCGCCGATCCCGTCGTCTTCCCTGCATTGTTTTCTGTGCCCCGTTTCTTCACCCCTCGCCGCCCGGCCGAGGGGTTTTTCATGTGTGGAGGTCCCCGTCATGGGTAAGCGTAACGTCAAACGCCGCCAGCGTGCAGGTGAATTCAATACCGCCCACTATCATACCGAAGAGGACAAGGTGCGTGCCCTCTTCCCGGGTACCAGCTGGACCCCGGACGACAAGGAACCGATGCGCGACCAGCGCTTCACCAAGAATGTCAAACCACGCTCGGACGGCCAGGCCAAACTGATGTCGTCGATCGACACCCATAATCTCGTCCTGGCGCTCGGCCCGGCCGGCACCGGCAAGACCTTCCTCGCCGTTGCCAAGGGTGTGGAAGCCCTCGAATCGGGATCGGTGAGCCGGATCGTGCTGTCGAGGCCCGCCGTCGAAGCCGGCGAATCGATCGGCTTCCTGCCCGGCGCCATGGAAGAAAAGCTCGCCCCCTATCTGCGCCCGCTCTACGACGCGCTGGCCGACCGGCTGAGCCCGAAGAAGCTGAAGGCAATGATGGCGGAAGGCCTGATCGAGATCGCGCCGATCGGCTATATGCGCGGCCGCACGCTGAACAATGCCTTTGTGGTGGTCGACGAGGCGCAGAACTGCACCTACGGCCAGCTGAAAATGCTGCTCACCCGCCTGGGCTGGAACTCCACGATGGTTGTCACCGGCGACCCCGCCCAGTCGGATCTGCTGCCGGAAATGTCGGGCCTGGCGCAGATTGCCGACAAGATGGATCCGCTGGAGGACATCGCCGTCTGCCGGCTGGAGGCGAAGGACATCGTCCGCCACCCGCTGGTCGCCACCATGCTGACCGTGCTCTGACACACAAGACAGCGCTTACCGGAAACGGCGCGATGTGCTCCGCATCGCGCCGTTTTTCATCGGCGGTCATGGCTTTGTCGCGGCAGCCCGTTAATGTCGGCTCAGATCGAACAATGGGACAAAAGTCATGATCCGCAGCCTGATTGCCGCCTTCCTCCTCGCCACCGCGCCGGGCCTGGCCCAGGGCGAGTTTCCGCCGCAGGAGAATCGCGAGGCCTGGGGGCTGGCCATTGTCGATGTCGAGACCACCGGGCTGGAAGCCGGACATCACGAGATGATCGATCTCGGCGCGATCTATACCGATCTTGACGGCAATGAGCTGGGTCGCTTCTTCATCCGGATCAATCCGGACCACCCCGAATTGGCAACAGAATTCGTGCGAGGCATCAACGGGTTCGATGAAGAGCGCTGGCGCGAACTCGAAGCGCTGGACGAGGCTGAAGCGGTTGAACGCTTCCTGGCTTTCCACGCCGAAGCAGCGGGCGAACGCACCATGCTGTTCACCGCCTACAACGCCTATTTCGACCGCAATTTCCTCGACGCCCTGCTGCAGCAGCACGGGTCGAGCTTCCGCGATCACTTCACCTACTTCCTGCTCGACCTGCCCTCGCTGGCCTGGGGCGCAGGTATCCAGGACTTGATGAATGCCGACGTGGCCGGCGCGCTCGGTCTGGAAGCCGAGACCAGCGATCCGCTCGAACACACCGGGCTGAGCGGTGCGGAATGGAATCTGGCTCTCTACCGGGCACTGCAGGCCCGGATCGCGGAACAGGCGGGGCGCGAGGGTCAGGATTAACCGCTGACGCTCGGCCGCGGCAGGATCACGCTGGCGAACCAGAAGTCGCGAATCGCCTCGACGATGTCGACCAGGTTCGAGAATTCGGACGGTTTGGACACATAGCCGCTGGCGTGACGCCGATAGCTTTCCAGCACGTCGCGTTCGGCCTTGGAACTGGTCAGCATGACCACGGGAATCACCGACAGCGTGTCATCCGCCTTCACGGTTTCCAGGATCTGGATACCGTTCAGCTTGGGCAGGTTGAGGTCCAGCAGGATAAGGTCCGGCACCGGACAATCGGTGTACTCGCCCCGCCGGTAGAGGAAATCGAGTGCCTTCTCGCCGTCATTGACGACATGGATCGTGCTGTCGAAGGCACTGTCCTCGAACGCCATGCGGGTCAGATAGACATCGTCTTCATTGTCCTCGACCAGAAGGATGTCGGCGAGTTTGGCGAGCCTTGTCATGCATTCTCTCCTTCGGCCATGGAATCATCCGGGGCGGCCATCTGACCCGCGGCGGCGGCACTCGTATCCTGGGGTGCCTCCGGCCAGTAGACGTAGAACCTGCTGCCCTCGCCCGGTTCGGATTCGGCCCAGATCCGGCCCCCGGCATTGCTGACGATCTTGCGGCAGATCGCGAGCCCCATTCCGGTGCCCGAATACTTTGACGCCGGGTGAAGCCGTTTGAATGGCTCGAATATCTGCTCGCAATACTCCGCACGCATGCCGATCCCCTTGTCTGACAGGGTGAACAGCCAGCCCTGTTCATAGGGTGCGGCGGAGACCTGGATCTTCGGCGCTTCACCGTCCTTGGCGTATTTGATCGAATTGGCGATCAGATTCTGGAACACCCTGGAAAACCGGGTGGGATTCGTCCGCAGTTTCGCCGGCAGATGCACCGTTTCCAGACTTGCTTGGGTGTTTTCAAAATCTTCGGCAAGATTCTGCCGGGCCAGTTCGATCATGTCGACGGGGATGAAGGTCTCGATCTGGCCGAGATCGTCGCTCGCGCGCGAGAAGGAGATCAGATCGTCGAGCAGGGCCTGCATGCGCTGCGCCGAACCGGCACAGATCTCCACTGCCTTGCGGGCGTTTTCGTCCAGCTGATCGACATGTTTGCGCAGCAGCATCTGCGAAAAATTGCCGATCATACGCAAGGGCTCTCGCAGATCGTGCGAGGCGGCGAAATTGAAGCGTTCCAGCTCGGAATTGGTCTGTTCAAGTCGGGCAATGAAAGCTTCGCGTTCAGCCTCACCCGCCTTGCGCGCCGACAGGTCGCGCGCCGTGGCGATGAAGATCCGGTCCTCGCCCGCCTTGTATTCGGTTACCGCCAGTTCGATGGGAATCGCGTGTCCGTCTCGGTGCACGCCGTGGACTTCACGCACCTCGCCAACAATGTTGCTGTCGCCGGTCTCGATATAATGCTTGATATAATAGTCATGTTTGCGGCGGTGTTCGGTGGGCGTGAGGATGCGGATATTGCTGCCCACCAGCTCATCCGGACGGTATCCGAAAACACGCTCGCAGGCCGGATTCGCTTCCTCGATGATACCCTGGGCATTTGTCGTGAGCACAGCATCGACCGCGCTCTGCGTGACCGCGCGCAAGCGGCGTTCGGAACGGTTGCGGGCCTCCTCGGCCGCGCGCTCTTCGGTGATATCCTCGATGGAGCCAGCCATGCGCACAGGCTCACCGGTCTCGTCCAGCAGAACTTGCCCCGTCGCATGGCACCAGACGAAGTGCCCGCTTTCATGCCGTATCCGGAAGGTCGGCGCATAGGGCTCGCCCGCTTCAAAGTGCGCCTCGATGGCCTTGCTCACCGCGGCCCGATCATCCGGATGTACCCGGTCGAAGAAAAAGTCGACTCCCTCGACCTCGTAATCCGGAGGCAAGCCCAGCATGCGCATCGCATTGGGCGACCAGCCGAGCGTATTGTCGCGTATGCCCCAGTCCCAGACGCCCACCGCCATGCCGCGCACGACCAGATTGTAACGCTGCTCACTCGTCCGGCGGACCGCATCAGCATCCGCCAGCCGCACAGCCTGGCGCCGCGCGAGCTGGGCCATGAAGGCGAGCAATGCGCCCAGCAGCGTCAGGCCGATACCAGAGATCCAGACACCCAGTCCGGTGCGCGGGTGCATCCGCCGGGCAAAGGACGAGGTCGGCGCGGTGTGAAGGAACCAGCCGACATCATAGCTGGTCGCTATCGGGGCGGACGAACCATAGGGCGTCCCATGGTCGACGGCCCGGCCCGAGCCGGCAAGACGCGGCCCGTCAGTCGAAGCCGTCAACGTTACATCGAAATCCTCGTCATAAACCGGCCGGCTGGCCCTCAACATGGCGGCGATATCAAACAGGGCGACCAGAACCCGGACCCCGCCGGTCCCGTCGGCAAACGGGTAGTAGGCCATCATGCCGTCGGAGCCGTCTTCGAATCGGACGACGGTGCCAGCATGCAGTCTCCCAAGCGTGTCGGATTGCGACATGTCGTTGCGACCAGGCCCGCCCGGCACACCGATCAGTCCGGCCATGACCGGCCCGCCTTCCGGCTCGACCCATTGCACGCCGGATTCGTCAGCAACATAGAGCGCGCGCAGCCATGGCTTGTCACTGAGATAGGCGCCAGCATCAGCGCGCCATTCCGATTCGGGCATCGCCCCGCCACGGACCGCCAGCCGAGCCGCCATACGTTCGACCGCATGCCCGTCCTGTTGCACACGCAGGGACAGGATGCGGGCGGTGGTGTTCGCTTCCGCCTGACTGAACCGTTCCAGTGCCTGCTGGCGGACACCCTGCGACCGGCTGGCCATGACGGCCGTGACCGCAATCCCAACCACAACGACAACCAGCATCGGCAGGACGAGCCCGAGCCGTGTGCGAGCGTCAAAGAGTGCTGCCGGGTCCATAAACGGTCCTTCTGTCAGTTGCAGCGAGCACGTCCGTGTCCCGTCGGACAAGACGCTCCGAAGAACCCTCCGGCTGGCGGCCTGTTCTTCCGTCCGGCATCCCGCTGGTTTCACTTCAAGACCTTACACCCCTTGGCGGGTCATGCAATCCACCCACAAGACCAGGTTGTTGAAATGCAAGGCACCAACGGGGATCGACTCAATGCAGCGTCACGGGCTGCCTGCGGTATCGCACCAGGATGCGCAGCGTCAGCGGATGCTCCTTGTCAGGGTCGAGACGTAGACGGATCATTTCCGCCCGGGCGCGTTCCCGCCGGCGGCGCGCCCGCAGATACTGGATCGCCACGAAGCCGGCGATCGCCAGGTAGGCGACATAATTGGCCACGCCATACCAGTCGGGTAGGAACAGCCAGACGCCCAAGGCCGCGACGATGGCGAAGATGACGTCAACCGGCCAGCCTTCGGACGCCGTGAAAAAGGCGAGAACCGGGAAAATGCCGCGATCGATATCGCCTTCCGGGTCGACCTGGGCGAGCAGGTCCTCGAACTCGGCCGACTGGCGTGCATAGACCTGGTTGAGCAGAGTATCCTCATCGACCGGATCTGCATGAGCCGGCCGGTCGCGATTGAGAATCATGCAGGCACGCATCAGCCATTCGGCATCCTGAAGACGGCCATGGGCGTAAAATCCGCTCATCACTGCTCCGCGATTCGTTCATCCAGCCAGGCCGCAGCCCCGGCGGGCGTGTCCCCGTCCAGATCGACCCGCCGATTGGCCTCACGCATGGCCCCATCGTCAATGGCGCCGACCAACGGCCCCAGCACCGCAACAAGCCCGGCGCGTTGGGCCGCCTGCGGCGACACCAGGATCACGGCATCATAGGGCGGCAGGACGCCGCGCGGATCGTCGAGCACCGTGAGGTCAAACGCAGCGATTCGCCCGTCCGTCGTGTAGGCGGTGATCACATCAACCTGCCCGTCGCGGGCGGCCGAATAGAGGAAGGTATTGTCCATCGAGCGCGTGCGGGCCGCGCCCAGACCGTAGACATCGCGCGTCATGGTCCATTCGGAGCGGGCAAAGACCTCCGGATCGCCGCCCACAGTCAGCTCTCCGGCAATGACAGACAGATCGTCAAGACTGTCCACGTCCCGGCTTTCGGCAAATTCGCGGCTGACAGCAAAACCATAGGCATTCTCGAAGCCCAGCCGCCCCAGGGTGAGAATCCCGTGCTCGGCCCACAGCCAGGCCGACATCTCGGTGAACATGCGATATCGGCCGGCGGGTTCGGACCGGTTCATCACCGTCGCCCAGATCGTGCCGGTATAGTCGATATAGACATCGATCTCGCCGCTGCGCAGGGCATCGAACGCGATGGTCGAACCGAGATTGTCGCGGCGGACCACCCGGGCCCCGGCCTCTTCCAGCCGACGCTGCATCAGGGCGCCGAGAATATACTGCTCTGTGAAGGCCTTGGAGCCGATCGTCACGGTCTGGCCGGCAATACCCTGGACGGCGCCGGGCGTTTCGCCGGCAGCGACAAGCCCGGCTGGCCCCGGCGTCATCAAACGTGGCGCGATGGACGCCGCAACCAGTACCGCAAGAAGCGCGCCCACCCCGATGGCCAGGCCCCGCCGGCGGTCGCGCGCGGCAATCTCCAGCAGGCGAATCGCCTGATCGAGCACGATGGCGAGCCCGGCAGCGAATACACAGCCGAACAGGACCGACAGCCAGTTGCGTGTCTGCAAGCCGGCGAAGATGTAATTGCCCAGGCTGGTCGCCCCAACGGGTGTTGCCAGGGTCGCGGCGCCCACCACCCAGACCGTCGCCGTGCGCAGTCCGGCCACAATGACCGGCAGGGCCAGCGGCAGTTCGATCTGCCACAGGCGCTGGCGATCGGTCAGCCCGATACCGCGCGCAGCTTCGCGGATCTGCGGTTCGATTCCCTGCAGGCCGACAATCGTGTTGCGCAGGATCGGCAGCACCGAATAGAGCACCAGCGCGATGAAGGCTGGCAGAAACCCGATCCGCCCGCCCAGCAACGGCACCATCAGCGCCAGCAGCGCCAGACCGGGAATCGTCTGTATCACACTGGCCGCATTAAGCGTTGCAGCCGCCAGGCGCGGCCGCTGTGCGGCCTGGATGCCGAGCGGAATGCTGAACACAATCCCCGCCAGCAAGGCACACATCGACAGCACGACATGGGCCGAGAGGTATTGCGGCAGTTCGGCCAGGCGTTCGGCGAAATTGGCGTTCATGCCCCCAGCTCCCGGATCGCCCGCATCTGGCGGCGCGGAGTTTCCAGCAGGCCGGAGACATAATCGCTGGCGGGATTGGCGAGGAGGTCGGACGGCGTGCCATGCTGAACGATCTCGCCATCCGCCATCACCGCGATCCGGTCAGCCATGATCAAAGCCTCGGCCATATCATGTGTGACCATGACGGCGCTGAAACCCAGCTCGGCCTGAAGGCTGCGAAACTCCTGCTGCAGGGTGTCGCGCGTGATCGGGTCGAGGGCGCTGAAAGGCTCGTCCATCAGCAAAAGATCGGGGCGCCCCGCAAGGGCCCGCGCGAACCCGACCCGCTGCCGCTGGCCGCCGGACAGTTCAGCGGGATAGCGGTCTGCGTACTCGATGATCGGCAGCCGAACCAGGTCCAGCATTTCAACGACGCGGTCGCCGATATCGTCTGCCGTCCAGCCGAGCAGGCGGGGAATGATGGCGACGTTCTCGCGCACGGTAAGATGAGGGAACAGGCCATCGCCCTGCATCACCCAGCCGATCTCGCGGCGCAGCGCGACCGGGTCGCGGCCGGCAATATCCTCGCCCTCGTAAAAAATCGAACCGCCCGAAGCATCCTCCAGGCGGTTGATCATTTTCAGCACAGTGGTCTTGCCGCAGCCGGATTCACCCGCCAGGGCCAGCAATTCGCCGCGCGCGACCTGAAGCGAGACGCCCCGCACGGCCTCGACACCACCGGAATAGGTCTTGGTGACCGCCCTGATATCGAGTACGGGGTGCGCCGGATTGTTCAAAGATCTTCCAGATCGATGTCCAGGATGGTGATCTCGAAGGAATAGGACGTTTCGCCCTCGTCGATAATTTTCGAGACGACGCCCAGGCACTCGTCACCGATATGGATTTCAGCGCACTCATCGGGACGGTTGCGGCACTGGACGACCAGCTCCGGGTTGAGTTTGGCCTGCAGGAACATCTGCAGCTTGGCCGCTTCAAGCGGGGTCATGTTCTTGTTCAAGGGAATTTCTCCGGTCGGGATTCGAAGTTGGCGCCAACTAACCCCACAATGGGGGGCTACGTCCAGTCAGCGGGTGCTGGCGAAGGTGTAGAGGCAGCCGCCCCTAGAATGGGGGATAGTGCTCTGACCAGTCACGCAGCACGATGGCGCGTTCGGCGGTCTCGGTCAGAAGGCAGTTCGTCTGCTCCAGGGCAGCGTGACTGCCGCCTTCAAAAATCGATGCCAGGAACACACAATCAGCGTCCCTTTTTGCAATCCAGGCACGCTGAGCATCGCGCAAGGCCCTGCCCTGCTCACCCTCATGAGCTGTACTCAGCGCGACATAGGCTTCATTGAGCACGGCATCCCAAGCGTCCAGTTCCCGCGACGCACACGACATCATGCCGGCATTCGTTTCGCCGCTTTCACCTAGCCGGATACACGCCCCGGTGAAATCGCCGATACACGAGCGTGACGTCCCGTCCCGCCTCCCAAGGCACATTGCGACCGTATCCGACGCACTCAATTGCGGCATTGCGCCAGCAGACGCCGGAGCAGGCTTATCGCCCTGTGCGGCCAGTAGCATCGCTGCAGCGAAAATCGACGTCAGCACCATGGGAAAACCTCCTGATCGGCGACAACCTAGCAGGTATGCCGCGCCACCGCACCGGTCGCGGACTTTCTGACAAGGCCTCAGCGATATTCCGGATTGGGATGATCGAAACGGGCGCCGTCTTCCCAGGCCTTGCGGGAATTGCCCTCGGCCGGCAGGCCGCCGCCCCGCTTCAACATCGCTGCGACATGCATCAGGTTCCAGCTCATGAAGGTGGTGTTGCGCTGGGTAAACTCATTGTGCGGGCCGTTCGAGTCCGCGTCGAGATAGGAGGGTCCGGGTCCCGCCTCCCCGATCCAGCCCGCATCGGCCTGGGGCGGAATGGTGTAGCCGACATGCTGGAGCGCATAGAGCACGCTCATCGCGACATGCTTGATGCCGTCCTCATTGCCGGTGACGATGCAACCGCCGGCCTTGCCGTAAAACCCGTACTGGCCCTTTTCATTCATATCGCCGGACTGGGCGTAGAGCCGCTCGATCAGCAGGCGCGCTATCGAGCTTTCCTCACCCAGCCAGATCGGCGTGCCGACGACGAGGATGTCCGCCGCCTTCACATGCGCCCAGATCTGCGGCCAGACATCCGTGTCCCAGCCATGCTCGGTCATGTCCGGATAGACGCCGTGGGCGACATCATGATCGACAAGCCGGATCATCTCGGTCGCCACACCCTGCTTGTCCATGATCGCCTGCGACACCTTCATCAGGCCCTCGGTGTTGGAAACATCGGGCGATTTCTTCAGCGTGCAGTTGATGAAGACAGCCTTGAGGTCGGAATAATCGGTCACGGGTTCTCTCCTTGTGCGGGGGCGGGGCAGGACAAGGCTAGCAGAGCGCGGCGGGTGCCGGGATGACGATTGCGTGCATGCCCCGTCATGCCCCGTCCGGATCGTTTTGCGCGGCTGGCCGTTGCATGGGGGAAGACATCTCCCCCACACACTCCCAAGGAGAACGCCATGCGCCCCCAAAACGATCCCCAGGCCCGTCAGGATACCGACCAGCAGCACGGCTATGGCGAAGCGCAACAGCGCGATCTGCCGCTTGACCAGGAGGACGCCACGCCGGAACGCCCCCTGGGCGAGGTCGGCGAGCCGGACCGCGAGGATCACGGCTTCCTGCGCAATGATGGCGAAGTACGCCCGGCGGGCTCGCCGGACCGGCATCTCGACCGGGTCGCCAATCCGGTCACCGATCCCGACGATCCGCGCCATCCGGAAATGCCGGACATGGCCGGTGACGATATCGGCCCGAAAACGCCGGAACCGGTCCACCGTCTGAAGGCGGACGGCCACTTGCTGCAGGATGCCTATTCCGCCAACAAGCCGGAAGAGCCGAAGGACTGAGGCGGCTGCCGCCCTACTCCGTTTCGGGATCCGGTTCGACCGGTGTTGCGGGATCGAAAATCCGCACCAGGTCGGCCCAGGGGCGTGACCAGTCCGAGAACGGCCAGACAAGGCTGTTGATGGTCATCGAGATCGCCATGTCCTTCCCGGGGATCACCACCAGCCAGGACATCGCGCCTTTCGACACGCCCCCGTGGTGGACATAAACGAGCGTCTCGCCGGCGCCGCGAATGCCTTCGTTGCGGCGCCATCCGAGCGCATAGCCCTGCTCGTTGACCGACCCGTCGGCAAGGGTCTGCGGCGTCCAGAAGACCTCCCGCGTCTGCGGTGAGATAAACGCCGGGTCGAGCCACGCGGCGCCCAGCCGGGCCAGGTCTTCGGGCCGGCCCATGAAGCCGCCGCCGGCCAGTTTCGAACTCAGATCCACCGGGCGCCAGCGTTGAATCCGGCCGTCTTCGGCGTGGTAGAATTCCGCTCGCCCGAGCGCCTCCGCATCGGGGAGCGGTGTGGCGATGCCCAGCGGCTCGCGCACCCACCTCGCCACAAGCTCGGGATAGGGCGCGCCGCCGGCGGCCTGCAGGACCGCGGCGAGCAGCTGGATGTCGTAGGAGGAATAGTGGAAATCCGTGCCGGGCTCGAACAGCAGGGCGGCGCCGTCAAACAGGTCGAGCGTATCGGCCGTGTCGGCGTAGTGGCGTTGCAGGCGCATGCTTTCCCACAGCCCGCCCAGATCCCGGTTCTCCTCGTAACCGACAATACCGGCCGTGTGCGAGGCGAGCTGGCGCAGGGTGAGGTCAGCCCAGTCCTCGTTCGGCAGGTCGTCGAGATAGGCGGAGACCGGCGCGTCCGGATCGACCAGGCCGGCATCGGTCATGCGCGCGAACAGGGTCGCCGTCACCGCCTTGGAGGTGGATCCGATGCGAAACAGCGTGTCCGGTGTCGCGGGAGTGCCCACCTCAAGATCGGCGTGGCCGGCCGCACCGGACCAGACCGTCTCGCCGCCGACCGCCACGGCAGCGGAGATCGCGGGCACGCCGATCTGCGCCAGATGCGCTTCGAGCAGGGCCTGCGCCTCGGCGGCGCGGGTCTCCTGGCCCGGCGCCACAATACCCGGGGTATAGGGACGCGCCTCCGGCAGCGCCACGATCGGGCTGCCCCGCAGGGCGGGCACGCCTTCCGAGAGATAACCGCGCTGCAGCCAGACCAGGCTGGCAAGCCCGCCCAGCAGCACCAGAGCCCCGAGCGCGAGCCCGCCGCGCCAGCCGATACGCATCATTTCGCCCCCTCGCACCGGTCCGAAAAGCCGATCTACGCCGTCTCGCCAAACAGCTCCCGGCCGATCAGCCAGCGGCGGATCTCGGACGTGCCGGCGCCGATCTCGTAGAGTTTGGCATCGCGCAGCAGGCGGCCCGTGGGATATTCGTTGATATAGCCATTGCCGCCGAGCAGCTGGATCGCGTCGAGCGCCATCTGGGTGGCGTTCTCGGCGGCGTAGAGAATGGCGCCGGCGGCGTCCTTGCGCGTCGTCTGGCCGCGATCGCAGGCCTGGGCGACGGCATAGACATAGGCGCGCGTGGCATTCATCCGCACATACATGTCGGCCAGCTTGCCCTGGACCAGCTGGAATTCACCGATCGAACGGCCGAACTGCTTGCGCTCGCGGATATAGGGCATCACCACATCCATGCAGGCCTGCATGATGCCGACCGGGCCGGAGGACAGCACGGCGCGCTCATAGTCGAGACCCGACATCAGCACTTCCACGCCGCCATTGAGCGGACCCATGACATTCTCTTCGGGAACCTCGCAGTCCTCGAACACCAGTTCACCGGTCTCCGAGCCGCGCATGCCCAGCTTGTCGAGCTTCTGGGCGACGGAGAAGCCCTTCATGCCCTTCTCGATGATGAAGGCAGAAATCCCCCGCGAACCGGCCTCCGCATCGGTCTTGGCATAGACGATCAGCGTATCGGCGGTCGGCGCATTGGTGATCCACATCTTCGAGCCGTTGAGGACGTAGCGATCGCCCTTTTTCTCGGCCTTCAGGCGCATCGACACCACGTCGGACCCCGCGCCGGGCTCGGACATGGCGAGCGAGCCGACATGATCGCCGGACATCAGCTTGGGCAGGTATTTCGCCTTCTGTTCGGCATTGCCCCAGCGGCGCAGCTGGTTGACGCAGAGATTGGAGTGGGCGCCATAGCTCAGCCCCACGGAGGCCGAGGCACGGGAAATCTCTTCCATCGCGACGACGTGTTCCAGATAGCCCAGGCCGGACCCGCCCTCCTCTTCCTCGACGGTAATGCCGAGCAGGCCGAGATCGCCCATCTTCTTCCACAGATCGTGCGGGAAGATGTCGGTCTCGTCGATCTCGGCCGCACGCGGCGCGATCTCGTCGGAAGCGAAGGAACGGACGGTGTCGCGGATCATGTCCGCGGTATCGCCCAGGTGGAAATCAAGCGTAGGGTATTGGTTCGAAATCATGCTGCGCGATGTATCACGCGGGCGGGACCGGTCAAGATACCGGCGTGAAACCCGCGAAAAGCTTTGCCTGACTTAAGCGGTGGAGCGCCGATTTTTTTTCAATCGCACCAGCCATACCGACCCAAGCGACCACGCAGCAGCCAGCATGAGGAAAACGCCTGCAATCAGCGCCCAGGCATCGCCGGTCAGACTGCGCTCCGACCACATCCGGCCCCAGTCGCCCCACGTCATCACCGCACCGAAGGCGGTCACCACGGCGCCGGCTGCCAGCGAGGCGATATAACCCCAGCTGCCATCCTCGGATTTGCCAACCGGCTTTTCCTCGGCCTCGGGCGGCAGATCGGCGGCCAGATCGCGCGGCGAAAAACTGTCCTCATCGGAATCGCGGGTCAGCGGATCGTCGCCATCCAGCAGAGCGTCGTGCGCGTTTTCCTCATCCGCTTCGGCTTCCTCGACGCGCTCGGCCTCAACCTCGCCGACAGCACCATGGCTTTCAGCTGGCACATTCGACGCATGCGGCGGCGGCGTGTCCAGACCGGCAACGGCAACGGCCCGTTCTACGATCTCCGTGACGGCAACTTCCGGCGCATCTTCGGGCGCGGTCGAAGCGGGCATCTCGTTTTCGACGACGGACGCCACTGCTTCCGCAGGCGTCTCGATCACGTCCGGCGCAGATTCTTGCTGTGGTGCAGGCGCCGGCACCACGACATCGCCTTCTGTCGGATTCGGCCGGAATCGCGCCGTCATTACCGATGTGAAGGCATAGCCCAGTTCGACCTGCAGCGGCAGCTGCGGAACCGGCGCCGGCTGTTCGGCGGCGGGCTCGGCCGGCGCCGGCGCTGCCTGAACAGCTTCGTCAGCTTCGGTGAACTCAAGGCCCGGCATGGCGGTCAGGGCAAAGCCGAGCGCCGTATCGGCCGGCAGGACGAAGGCTGGCGCGACCGCCTCAGGCTCACTGCCCGCGGCTTCAGCCAACTCCTCGCTCATGCGGGCAGCGACGAGCGCCTCGGACGTGTTCGCTAACTCGGGCGTGTCCGTTGAAGTGCCCGCGTCAACGGCCGGCTCTTCGGCAACAGGCTCGACAGCCGTGTCCCCGGCGGCTTCAATCTGGTCTTCGACCGGTTCTTCGACCGGCGCGTCTTCTACTTCCAGCGCCTCATAGGCGGCCTCGACCGGCGCGTCGCTCATATCCGAGACAGCCGTTTCCACCGTAGCCATGTCGTGATCGTCGGCCAGCGCCTCACGCTCTTCCAGCGGCATGGCTTCGACCGTGGCGAGAATGCGGGCAATCTCCGCTTCGGCTTCGGCACGGCTGGAGATGCGGCGGTCGGGCATGGGCGGAGGCGGCGGCGGTGCATAATCCTCGACCGGTTCGTCCCGGCCGCCGGCAATGGCGCCTTCCAGCACACGCTCCTCGCGGGGATGCTCGACCTTGATCACCAGTTCGACGGCCGGACGCTCGGCTCGCGCCGGTACCATCGCATCCAGGAAAGCCCGGCTTTCCGCCTCGCGGCGCGCACTGGTGCCATCACCATGCGCTGCCAGCGCCTCGGCCGCGGCATCCAGACGCCCCTCATAGAGATAGCGGGCAACATCGGAATTGCGGAAAGCGTCACGGCCAATATCGTGAATGAAGGAAACCAGCGCGTCGCGCTGTCCGCGCGCCAGCGGGATATCCGCGATCTCGTCGATCGCCGTCTCGGCCTGCATCACGTCGTAGATCAGCAGCAGCGACGCCTCTTCCTCCGAGACCTTGATACCGCCGCGTGCCGCGGCCCTGTGGCCATAGCCCACGACCCAGCGGCCGTCCGCCCCGCGGATCGCCGTCTCACGGAATGGTTCGAACCGCTTGATCAGCTCACGCGCGGCCGGAGAGGATTTCAACTGCGGTTTCGTCATGTTCCGTTTCGAGACATTGCCCTGGCCCTGTCCACTCCCCCTGCAAGCGGGGCGCCGCACGGCTATTCCTGCGGCCCGCGGAAGACGTCCGTCGTGCCGATGGCGGTGAAGGGCGCGAAGAATCCGCCGCCGGAACCGCCACCAACCAGAAAGATGTCGCCGTCCAGCAAAGCGGCGTCAGCGCCGGTTCGCGGCGACGGCATGGCCGCTTCCTCGCGCCAGCCAGCCTCACCCGGCGCCCAGGAAAGATGATCCTGCAGCGTGGCGCCGCCGTCTGCTGCGCGGCCGCCAAAGACGTGGATCCGGCCGGCCCGGACAACCGCCGCCAGCCCCGACCGGCCACCCGGCAGCGCCGGGCCGGTCGTCCATTCACCGCTTTGCGGGTCGAATACATCGTGCCGGTCGACAGCGCCCTGTGCTGTCGCCCCCCCCAGCACATGTGCGCGGCCATCGATCACGACAGCCGCGGCGCCCCGGCGGGTGACCCCGTCCGGGGCCTCGAGGGTCGACCATTCGCTGGCCTCGGGATCGAACGTGAAAACAGAGGCATCATCGCGCAAGCCGCCTATGGCATAGAGCTGCCCCTCGATGGCAACCAGCGAGAAATCCGCCTTCGGTGCCGGCATGGCGGCTTCGCTCTGCCAGATATTGCCCTCGGCCGAGAAAGACCACATGCGCGCGCTGGGACCGACCACCGCTGTTTCGTCGGCGGCATACCCCCCAGCGGCGTAAATGCGCTCGCCGGTCGCGGCCATGCCGAAATGCTCGAGCCCGCGCGGCAGCGGCGTTTCCGGGAACCAGCGCTCATAGCCTGGATCATAGCTTTCAAACTCGTCGCGCGGCGAAGTCAGGCCCGAACCGCCAGCCGCGAATATCCGGCCGTCATGCACCACAACGGCAAGGCCCGCACGCGGCGCGTCCAGCCGTGCCGTCTCTTCCCAATGCCCGCCATCAGCAGCGCTCTGGGCCAGAACAGCCGGACCGGATGCCAGAAGCACCGCTACAAGACTTGTCAAAACACGCACGCTGTCACCATTCGTCAGCCGGGCCCTTTACCGGGACACCCTAATATCATCACAACAGGACCAGCGTCGCCAGTCCCAGAAAGGCCAGGAAGCCGATCACATCGGTCACGGTCGTCACAAAGACCGACGAGGCCACGGCCGGATCCGCGCCCGCGCGCACAAGGCCCAAAGGCACCAGGATGCCGGACAGGCCGGCGCAGGCGAGGTTCAGCACCATGGCGATGGCAATCACACTCGCCAAGGCTACATCCTGGAACCACAGGATGGTCACGGCGCCCATCACGACCGCGAAGATCACGCCATTGACCGTTCCGGTCGCCAGTTCGCGCCAGATCACCCGCATGGCGTTGGCGGCGGTCAGGTCACGCTCGGCGATCGAGCGCACCGCAACCGCCAGCGACTGCGTGCCTGCATTGCCGCCCATCGAAGCCACGATCGGCATCAGCACGGCCAGAGCAACGACCTGTGAGATCGCGCCCTCGAACAGGGCGATCACACCGGAGGCCAGCACAGCCGTGGCCAGATTGACCAGCAGCCAGGGCGCCCGCGATCGTACGGACCGCACGACGGTATCCGCCAGGCCCGCCTCGTTCACGCCGGCCAGGGCCAGAAGGTCTTCCTTGTTCTCGTCCTGGATGACGTGGACGATATCGTCCAGCGTCAGCATACCCGTCAGCCGTCCGGCACTGTCGACGACCGGCGCGGAGACCAGGTGGTATTTCTGGAAGAGATAGGCGACCTCCTCCTGGTCGGTCTCCGGATCGACGAGGATGCGTGGCGGCTCCATCAGATCCGACAACGCCACATCGCGCCGCGCACTCAGGAGGCGGCAGACCGGGATCTCGCCCACCGGTCGGAAGCCGGAATCGATAACGAAGAGATCGTGGAACTTGTCCGGCAAATCGTCCGACGCCCGCATATGATCGAGCGCGTGCCCCACGGTCCAGAATTCCGGCGCCGCGACAAACTCGCGCTGCATGAGACGGCCGGCTGTCTCATCCTCGAAAGCCAGGCTCTGCTCGACGGCCTCGCGGTCAAACTCGGAGATCTCCGCGAGGACGGCCGCACGTGTCTCTTCATCGAGTTCTTCGACGACCTCGGTGGCATCATCCGAATCGAGCTCCTGGATCGCCGCCGCCAGATGCGACGGGTCCAGATAGGCCATGACGACTTCACGCGTATCCGGCTCGATCTCGGCCAGCACTTCACCGGTGAAGACATCAGGCGCGAGCGTCGCAACGCCCTCCTGCTGCCCAGCGGTCAGCTGCTCGAGGACGTCAGCGATGTCGGCAGCGTGCAGCGGCGCCAGCATGCGCCGGATCGCGTCACCATCGCCATCGGCGATGGCCTGCCGGAGATTGCCGACAAATTCCGGATCAATATCCGCCCGGGCCGGCGAATCGACAAGGAGGTCGTCTTCGAACGCGGCTTCGCCCATATGCTCCTCCTTATCGTATCGCCATGGCGTCTACACTAGGGGCGGAATCACGCGAAATCGAGCCCGCGCCGACGCGCAAATCCGGAAATTTGCAGGGTTTTGGGACCCATTCCCACGAGGGGCAACAGGCAATGCTTCAGCCGGCCGGCGGTTCCGCGGCCCCAGCAGCCGCGGACGCCGCGGCGCCCCGGTCCGGAGGGCGCTTTCCCCCCGCCAGCGCCGCGGCGATGACGGTCCGATTCGCATCGCCCCAATTGCACAACGGGACCAGGGTCTCGCTGAGCGAACGGCCGAGCGGCGTCAGCGCGTAGTCGACGCGCGGCGGCACCTCGCCGTGATCGGTGCGCGAGATCACCCCGTGCGCCTCGAGCTCCTTGAGCTGGGCGATGAGCACCTTGTCGCTCACGCCGGCCACGGCCCGTTTCAACGCGCCGTAGCGCATCGGCGCCCTGGCGAGAAAGAACAGGATGATCGGCTTCCACTTGCCGCCGATCACGCGCAGCGCCGCGTCGAGACCGCAGATGAAGGGCCGCGTTCCGGTCGGGGTTTCGCTCATTTTTTGGTACTTACCAAAAGGTGCATACTTGTGCAAAGGAAATTACCTCTCACCTTCTAGCCCGCCTCAGCCAAGGGAGATTTTCTGATGAGGACGCTTGAAGGAAAAATCGCCGTCATCACGGGCGGCGCCAGCGGGATCGGGCTGGAAACGGCCCGCCGCTTCGTCGCCGACGGCGCGTTCGTCTACCTGTTCGGCCGCCGCCAGTCGGCGCTGGACGATGCGGTGGCGGAACTGGGCGATCGGGCCCGGGCCATTCGCGGCGATGTAACCAACCTCGCCGATCTCGACCGCCTGTTCGACACGGTGAAGCGCGAAAAGGGCGCCATCGACGTGCTCTTCGCCAATGCCGGCGTCGGCGAATTCGCGCCGCTGGGCGAAATCACCCCCGAACACTATGACCACGCCTTCGACATCAATGTGAAAGGCACGCTGTTCACGGTCCAGAAGGCCCTGCCCGTGCTGCGCCGCGGCGCTTCCGTGATCCTGACCGGCTCGACGGTCGGCGTCACCGGCACGCCCGCCATGAGCGTCTACAGCGCCTCCAAGGCGGCGGTGCGCAATCTGGCGCGCAGCTGGGCGCTCGACCTCAAGGGCACCGACATCCGCGTCAACGTGCTATCGCCAGGCGCCACGGAAACCGTCAAACTGAAGGAGTTGTTCGACGCAACGGGTGCGGGCGACGAGATCACCGCCGGCTTCGTCGAGAACACGCCGCTCGGCCGGATCGGCGGTCCGGAGGAAACCGCCGCCGTCGCGGCCTTCCTGGCCTCGGACGACAGCAGTTTCATGACCGGCGGCGAAGTCTTCGTCGACGGCGGCTACGCCCAGGTCTGACCGCGCGGCCGCAACCGGTGCCGGGCGTCTCCTGCTGCCCGCAGGGCACGACGGGACGCCCGCCCGGTCCGGACGTCCGACATGCAAGCAGGAAGAGAGTTCGTCGGCCCTCCGTCGCCCAAGGCACGGAGGGTTTTCCACCTCAGGCCCGAAGGGCGAAGGATGGTGCGGTCGAGAAGACTCGAACTTCCACGGGTTTTACCCCACAGCGACCTCAACGCTGCGCGTCTACCAATTCCGCCACGACCGCACGTGATGGAGGCGCGGGAGATAGCAATATCGCCGCGCCTTGTGAAGAGTGTTGTGCAACGCTTTATGCAGCGGCGAAGAATTCGTTCGCATCGGCCGGCCCGGTAATGGCCACGGCAACGCGATCGCCCTGGATGATGACATCGCCGCGGGCGATCGGGTGATTATTGGCCAGGATCCAGACCTGGTCGTCCTCGCCGGTATCCAGGGGAATCACCGCACCCCGGCCCATCCGCAGGAATTGCTGGATCGGCATTTGCGACCGGCCAAGGAGGACCGAGATTTCAACGCTGACGGATCCGATCTGACTCACGTATGAGCTCCTGCTCTTGCGGTTCGCGGCTTCGGGACCGATGTTTGGGCTGATACGGTTTCGCGAGCGTTAAGATAAATGGATAAGGCAATACCGCCGGTCGAATGGGCCGTCTCCGAGGGCCAGGTGCCCTACCCGCAGGCGCTGGCCTTCATGGAAGCGCGCGCGGCGGCGATTGCCGACGGCACCGCCGGAGAACTGGTCTGGCTGCTCGAGCACGAACCGCTCTACACAGCCGGCACCAGCGCCAGGCGCGAAGACCTGCTGATGCCTGACCGCTTTCCCGTCTACGAGACGGGCCGAGGCGGCGAATACACCTATCACGGGCCGGGCCAGCGCGTGGCCTATGTGATGCTGGACCTGACCCGGCGCGGCCGCGATGTGCGGGCCTTCATCCAGTCGCTCGAGCAATGGCTGATCGGCGCTGCCGCACAATTCGGCATCGAGGCCGGCCCGCGCGACGGGCGCGTCGGCGTCTGGGTTGATCGCGGCGCCGGCCGCGAGGACAAGATCGCGGCCATAGGCGTGCGTCTGCGCCGCTGGGTGTCCTTCCACGGCATCGCCTTCAATGTCGATCCGGACCTGTCGCATTTCGGCGGCATTACGCCGTGCGGCATCTCCGATCCGAGCTATGGCGTCACCAGCCTCGCGGATCTGGGCCATACGGTGACAATGGCCGACTTCGACGCTGCCCTGCACCTGGCCTTCCTGGACGCGTTCGGCGCAGCCCGCCGGGTCGACGCACCAGCGCTTGCCCGGTTCGCCTAACCGGAAACCTGATTTTGCGCCGGGCGCGGCGACATCAGGGCGAACCAGATCCCGAACAGGGCGATGACAATCCAGAATGCGAAATAGGAGGGCCAGGCTCCTGCGCCGATAACCATCATGCCCAGTTCAGGGTTGTTCTGCATGGCGCGCTGCATTTCCTGCTGGAAGGCCGGATCCTGAAGCGCCTGTATGACGGCATCCTCACCGACTTCATTTCCGCCTTCGGCCAGATGCAGCCTCGCAGCGTTCATATAGCCGCCCATCCAGCCCGCAAAAGCCGCAATCGCGCTTACCACGACCCCGACCCCGTAAGGCAGAGCGGCCAGGCCGATACCACGCCCCACATACCGCAGCCGGTTCATGTGCAGGCTGATCACGAAAAAGCCCATGACCAGCGCGAGAATGAGGACAAGCAGGAAGGATGATGCATTGCCTGCAAAGCTGACACGCACCGCATCGAGCGCCGCCAACGCGACGAAACCCAGAATATAGGCCGTGCGCGACGCCCTGAACATCGGCAGAAAGATTACGAGCGGATTCATGGTGCCTCCCAACGCCACACATTAAGACGGGGCCGCACAATCGCGGCCCCGCTCGTAAGGATCAAGTGATTTTGGCGTGTCACACGGCAGACGGCTTGAGACGGTAGACGTAGAAACCGACGACACCGTTTGCCAGGAGGCCTACGACAATACTCAGGACGGTCACGCTCGGGTTTGCGACCTGGAAACTGTTCGGGTTGGACAAGGCGCCCCCAACGACCATCGGCATCAGGATCATCTGCAGGACCACCGAGATCACAACCACTGCCAGCACGGCCGCCGCAGCCATCCAGCCAGACTGTCCGGCATCATGGAAGCGTTTGGCGAAAATGCAGATCCAGCAGAAAACCAGCGCCAGCCCGACAATGAGGCTGATCAGCCAGCCAATGACCGGAATAAGGCTGATGAATTGCAGAACAACCCAGGTCGCCAGGATGGCGACCAGCCCTTGGGCGAATTCCGTTGGGCCGAGCTTGCCGCTCGCGCCGATGAGGATGCGCTTGGCATCCTTGGGGTCGATGATGAAGTCGTTGAGCGCCATGTCCGTCTCCCATTGCTCGATACGCCAGACCTAGCGCGACTCGCTCGCAATGGCACGGCAATTCTGGCAAAGAGCGTGCTCAGCTCAGCCCTGTTCGTCGGACGGCGAGGCAGGCTCCGCGGTCAGGATGCGGATCGGCGCCGGCCCGTAGGCATTCGCCCCCGCCTGCCCCGTCGAAAGCCCGACCCACAGCGTATAGATCAGCCAGACGAGATTGCTCAGCCCCATCATCAGAGCAAACCCGCTGCCCGCCGTGAACAGGGTCAGCGGATTGAAGTCATCACCAGCAAGAAGCGCCGTCAGGATCGCGCCGCCCATCAGCACGCCCCCGACCGAGGTCAGGGCCAAGGTGATGGCCCAGGGAACGAGATGCAGCCAGGCTGAGCGGCCGGTATCGTGCAGGCGCTTGCCATAAACGCACACACCCACATAGATCAGAAACAGCCAGATCAGCCCGCCGAGCGCCGGTATTATGCCGGACAGCACATTGCCGCAGATGAGCAGGCCGACACCGATCCAGAATTCGCGCTGAGCGATCCGGCCATTCGGATTGAGCAGGACATACTGCAGATCCATTGTGTCTCTCCCCCGAAAAGCCCGCTTAAGACAGGCCCGACACCCAAGTAACGCACGACTCCGCCCCGGGGGTGAAGTCCTATTCGAACTCGATCATGAGTTCGTCTGCGGCAACGGATGCGCCGGGCTCGACCTTGATGGACTTGATGGTGCCGTCGGTTTCCGCGCGCAGGACGTTTTCCATCTTCATCGCCTCGACGATGATGAGCGGCTCGCCGGTCTTCACCTCCTGGCCCTCGGCCACTTCGATGGCGACGACGAGACCCGGCATGGGCGAGACGACCAGTTTGGCGGTGTCGGGCTTTTCCTTCTCCGGCAGGCGCACATGCAGTTCCGCCGAGCGCGGCGTGCAAACAATGCCCACCGCCTTGAAGCCGCGATGGCGCAGCAGGTAGCCCTCGGTCCGGTCAGAGAATTCCAGTGCGACGGGACGCCCGCCGATCTGCGCCTCGAACAAGTGCTGGCCGGGATGCCAGGCCGTCCTGACCGTCAGCTTGTCGGAGACCAGCGACGGCGCCCACACGGTCGCCTCACCCTCACCGCTCATCTCGATCTCGACCGGGATGCGGCGCTTGTCGAGGAAGACCACCCATTCGCGCGTGCTCACCGTCTCTTCCGGGCGCAGACGCCCCTCGATCCGACCCGCACGCCGCGTCAGCGTCTCGTGCACATAGGCCGCACAGCAGGTCATCGCGACCAGCTGGTCCTCGCGCGGCGCGGCACCATGGAAGCCTTCCGGGAAATGCTCGCCGATATAGCCGGTATGGATACGCCCGGCCCGGAAGTCCGCCTCGTCCAGCACGGCGGAGAGGAAGGGCGCATTGGACTGCAGCCCCTCCACATGCAGCCGGTCCAGCGAGGCCGCCAGCGTGTCGATCGCCGCCTCGCGGGTTTTGCCATAGCCGATCACCTTGGCGATCATCGGATCGTAGAACAGCGAGATCTCGTCGCCTTCGCGCACGCCACTGTCGATCCGCAGCATCCCCTGGCCCAGCTTGCCTTCTTCCGGCATGGCATAGCGCTTGAGGCGGCCGATCGAGGGCAGGAAGCCGCGATAGGGGTCTTCCGCATAGAGCCGCGCCTCGACGGCCCAGCCATCGATCTTCACATCCTTCTGGGCAATCTCAAGCTTTTCCCCGGCGGCCGAGCGGATCATCTGCTCCACCAGGTCCAGCCCCGTGGTCAGCTCGGTGACGGGGTGTTCCACCTGCAGGCGGGTGTTCATTTCCAGGAAATAGAAATTGCGGTCCTTGTCGACGATGAACTCGACCGTGCCGGCACTGTCATAATCCACGGCCTGGGACAGGGCCACGGCCTGCTCGCCCATCGCCTTGCGCGTCTTGGCATCGAGGAAGGGCGACGGCGCCTCTTCCAGGACTTTCTGGTTACGCCGCTGCACCGAGCATTCACGCTCGTTGAGATGGACCACATTACCGTGCTTGTCGCCGAGCACCTGGATCTCGATATGGCGCGGCTCCTCGATGAATTTCTCGATCAGGATGCGATCATCGCCAAAGGAGGACTTGGCCTCATTGCGCGCCGCCTTGAATCCGTCCTTCACCTCGGCATCCGAGCGGGCGATCCGCATCCCCTTGCCGCCACCACCGGCCGAGGCTTTCAGCATCACCGGATAGCCGATCTTCTGAGCCGCGATCAGCGCGGTCTCGGCATCATTGATCTCGCCATCGGCGCCCGGAATGGTCGACACGCCCGACTTCGCCGCCAGCTGCTTGGAGCGGATCTTGTCGCCCATCGCGTCGATCGCGGTCACATTCGGCCCGATCCAGGCCACGCCGATCTCGGCCAGCGCCTTGGGGAAGGCCGCATTCTCCGACAGGAAGCCGAAACCGGGATGCACCGCATCTGCACCGGTCTGCTTGATGGCCTCCAGGATCTTGTCCAGCACCAGATAGCTTTCGCCCGGCGCCGGCGGTCCGATGAACACCGCCTCATCCGCCATCTCGACGGCCAAGCTGTCCGCATCCGCCTCGGAATAGACAGCGACCGTCGCGATCCCGAGACGGCGGCAGGTCTTGATCACCCGGACGGCGATCTCGCCACGGTTCGCAATCAGTATCTTGTTGAACATGAACGGCCCCAAAGCATGGCGGGCGGACGCCCGGAATAGCCGCACCGGTTTAGCGTGCCGTCCCGCCGCGCGGCAAGCGCTGCACTGAGACTGGCGGATTTCGTCAGCCCGGTTATTCGCAAGACCGCACAATGGCAGGGCAGCCCGGCACGAAACCGTTCGACGCTGTGACGATAGCGCCAACCGGCTACGGCACGCGTCTCATCAACTCCACGGAAAGACGCTCAGCCGGAGCCTTGGGGCAGGCTCTGATCCATGCTCTTCGCCGGCTCCTTGCAGGCGCATTTGCCGACAATCTTGGCCGGCACACCGGCCACGGTGCAGCCGGCCGGAACCGGTTCCAGCACCACCGAGCCTGCTGCGATCCGGGCACCGTCACCCACCCGGATATTGCCCAGCACGCGCGCACCCGCGCCGATCAGCACGCCCTTGCCGATTTTCGGGTGGCGGTCTTCATGGGCTGCCCCCGTACCGCCGAGTGTCACCTCGTGCAGGATGGAGCAGTCATCGCCGACCACGGCGGTCTCGCCGATCACCACCGAGGTGGCATGGTCGAACATCACGCCGCTGCCGACCCGGGCTGCGGGGTGGATATCGAGGCCGAAGCGTTCGCCGACCCGGCTCTGCAGGTGGAAAGCCAGCGTCTGCCGGCCTTGTTTCCACAGCCAGTGGGCGATGCGGTGTGCCTGCAGGGCGTGATAGCCCTTGAAGTAGAGAAATGGCTGTAGAAGCGAGAGACAGGCCGGATCGCGCTCGTCGACCGCAATCATGTCGGCCGCTGCCTGGGCGACGATCTGCGGATCCCCTTCGATCGCCTCTTCGGCCACGTCACGGGCCAGCATGGAGTCGAGCTGGGCGTCGGCCATCTTCGAGGCAATACGGTAGGCCAGCGCATGGGCAAACTTGTCGTGGCGCAGAATGGCCGCATTCAGGAAGCTGGCGAGGATCGGCTCCTCGGCGGCCGCAGAAGCGGCTTCGACGCGCAGGCGCGCCCAGAGCTTGTCCACCCCTGTGCGGGCGTCGACTGCGGTTTCGACATTGGTGAGCGGCATCGCTCTCTCCTCGCGCCTATCTCTGCAACATGGCGGCAGCCAGCGTCTCGTCCAGCTCACCCTCAAGAGCCATGTAGTATGCGCGCAGCAGCATCGCTACCGTCAAGGCATCCGTGATGCGTCCCGACACGGCTTCGTGAAGCGCTGTGCGGAACGGGACCCGCCGGGTTTCCAGCACTTCGGTCCCTTCCGGCTCAGCCTCGCCCTGGGTGAGGCCCGTCGCGATATAGCCGATCGCCTCCTCGGTCGTGGTGGAGTTGGAGAGATCCATGCGCAGGACCTCGCACCACTGCGCAGCCTCAAGCCCGGTCTCTTCCTTAAGCTCGCGCCGGGCGCTTTCCAGCGGCAGTTCACCGCGCGGCCCGCCACCTTCCGGTATTTCCCAGCTGTACTTGTCCTGGGGGAAGCGGTGCTGCCCCACGAGCACGGTGCTCCCGTCAGCGAACAGCGGCAGGATGGCAATGGCCAGATTGGCAAATTCGACCACGCCATAGAGACCAGGCTGACCATCCGGCTGCGTGACGTCGTGCTCCGTCAGGCGCAGCCAAGGATTTTCGTACACCGTCCGTGAGGCACCGACCTGCCAGGGGCCACGACTACCACTCATGCGAACCTCCCTTGCCAGGCAAGGCGTCTAGGCTTGTTCGGCGAGCTCTGGCAAGCCGCGCGCCCGGCTCCGCTCGCGCCGCAGACTGTCCAGCAGCCGCCGCTTCTTATCCGACAGGCGGGAGAGTTTCACGAAAGCGGCCGGTGCGAAGATGAGTGCCAGGATGGCCGAACCCGCCACCCCGCCGACCATGGCAGAGGCAAAGGGCAGCCAGAAACTGTCGCCCGACAGGAGGAGCGGCACGAAACCGCCGATGGTTGTCAGCGTGGTTGACAGGATGTGACGCGTGGCGTCCATCACAGTCGCCTGGACCGCGCCGGGTTCCAGCGCGACCGAGGCCGGGTCGGCGCGCAAGGCCGACAGGACGACGATGGCGCCGTTGATCGACAGCCCCATCAGCCCCATCGATCCGACAATGGCGTTGAAGCCCAGGGGCGTGCCGAACAGCCAGACCCCGAACATCGCCAGGCCGACCGACAGGAAGGCGACTACGAAGATCACGCCGGCAAAGCGGAAAGAATTGAAGGCCAGCACGACCGATCCGATCATCAGCACCAGCAACGGGATCGCCGTGGAGAAGAGATCGGCCATGGCGCCGCCACGCTCGGCGGCTTCACCGCCGACCTGCAGCTCATAGCCCGGCGGCAGCACGATGTCGGCCTCGTCCAGCGCCGCAAAGAAATACTCCAGTGCGGGGGCCGGCAGGGTGAAGGGCTCCAGGAAGCCCAGCACGGTATTCACCCGGTGCCCGTTCTCGTGGTGGATGGTCGCCACCTGGGGGGCAAGAGTGACATCGCCGAGCGCCGCGACGGGGGACGCCAGAATGTCGGCGCCCGGCGATGCCAGCGGTGAACCCGCAACGGAAGACAGGCTGGCCCGGCGCGCATCCTGGGCGATCACGCGAACGGGCAATTCCTCCATGCCTTCCAGAACACTACCGCCAATCTCGCCATCCAGTTCACCGCGCAGACGGTTGGCAAGGTCTGCAAGGCGGACGCCGGCGAGTTCGGCCGAAGCCTCATCCGCCATGATGCGGGCGACAGGTTCGCCCATTTCGAGTCGTGACAGGGTGTGGGTCACCGTCGGGGTCTGGCTCAGAACGCCGCGGATCTCGTGTCCCAGACGATCGAGCTCGGTCAGTTCCGGGCCGACGAGAACGAGCTCGATCGGTGCCGGGATCGGGGGCCCCTGCTCGAACGGCAGGGTCAGGAAGCGGGCCTGCGGAAACTCCGCCATCACGCGGCGCTGCAGGTCGGGCAGAATGCGCGCCGTTGCCTCGGCAGATCCGGTATGGACGAAGCCGGCGGCGTAGCCGGGCGAGCCATCGCGATTGCCCATCACATTGTAATAGGTACGCGGCCCGCTCTCGCCGATCGTCCATGTGACGCGCTCGACGCCGTCATAGGACATGATGATCTCGCGGGCCCGCTCGGTCTGGCGCCGGGTCTCGGCAATCGAGGTCGAGGACGGCAATTCCAGTTCCAGCTGGAACATGTCGCGATCCGTCGGCGGGAAGAATTGCATCGGCAGGGTGGAGACCGCCACGAAGCCGGCGACGGGCAGGATCAGTCCAGCGACGAGGCCGGTCCAGGGACGCGCCGTGATCGCGTCGAGCATGTTCCGGTAGAGCCCGCCGAAAGGCCCCGCACCCACCCCGTGCCGCCAGAAGCGGCGCGGTGCGCCGGCCAGGCCCGGATCGTCGAACCAGGCCGCGAAAGCACCGACCACGGTCATCGCCAGGATGAAGGACGAGCCGACGGCGAAGATCACCGAAATGCCGATCATCGAGATAAACTCGCCGGCCGCGCCGGGCATCAGCGCAATCGGCGCGAAGGCAAAAATCGTGGTCAGGGTGGACGCGGCGAGCGGCGCGAAAAGGTGGCGAACGGCATGGTCCAGCGCACCCAACGGCGCCTCGCCGCGCGCGCGGAACAGCCGGTATTCATCGACGACGACAATCGCATTGTCGATCAGGAGGCCGAGCGCGACGACCAGGCCCGTCACCGACATCTGGTGCAGGGGCTCGTCATAGATACGCGTGAGCAGGAGAACGGCCAGCACGGTGAGCGGCAAGGCCGAGCCGACGATCAACGCCGCACGCCAACCCATCATCACGAACAGGACGGCGAACACGATCAGCGCCGACATCATCAGATCGCCCGCGAGCCCGTGCAGCCGGTCGTCTACATAGTCGCCCTGGCGGAAAATCGTTTCGACCCGGATGCCCGGCACTGAAGCGGCGAAGTCGGCGACGACGGCATCGGCGGCCTCGGACCACTGGTCGACCCGCAATTCCGGTTGCAGGAAAGCCGTGACGAAAACTGCGCGCCGGCCATTGGTGAAGCCCATCGACGCGGCGGGTGTGCGCGCACCTTTTTCGACCTCGGCAACATCGCCAACGCGGATGAACTCGCCATTCGGACCTTCGGCAAGCGCGATGGAGCGGATGCGGTCGAGACTGTCGAACTCGCCGGCGATCTCGACATTGAGATCGACCATGTCGGAGCGCAACTCGCCGGCCGGCGCCTTGGCATCGGCACTGGCGGTCAGGCGAGCCAGATCGGCGACGGTCAGGCCCAGCGCAGCCAGGGTTTCCGGATCGGCGAGGACCCGGATTTCCTCTTCGACAGCACCGTGGACATCGGTCTCCTCAGTGCCCGGAAGATTGCGCAGCCGGGCTTCCAGATCGTCCGCGAGGCGGGACAGGATGGCGAGATTTTCCTCGCCCTGCCCGTCCCAGCTCAGCGCGACGACGAGCGTCGCCGCGCCGGTATAGCGGCGCTCGACATCCGGCGCGCCGACTCCGACCGGAAGCTGCGGCCGCACGCTTTCCACCTGCTCGCGGATCAGCGTCCAAGCCTGATCGACATCGGCCGGACCTAGATCTTCGCGCACTTCCAGCGTGATGACGGAAATGCCCGAGCGCGAGTCGGAACTGGTCTCACCGATCTCGGCCAATTCGTGGATAGCGTCTTCCAGCGGCTCGGTGACCAGCGCCTCGACACGTTCGGCCGACGCGCCGGGGAAGATTGTCACCACGGTACCGAAACGTTCGGTCAGCGACGGGTCCTCCTGGCGGCCCAGCGACATCAGGGCGCCCAGGCCGGCCGCGACCAGCAGGATCACGGCCAGTACGGTCAGCCGGGAATAGCGGAAGAAAAGCGTGCTCATTGTACGCGGGCCTCGGCAAGGGCCGGCGTGACGCGCTGGCCCGGCGTGATGCGCTGGATGCCAGCGGCGAGCAGGAGTTCGCCGTCCTCGACGGCACCGCGCACGAAGACGCGCCCCGCTTCGACGCGGACGGTTTCCACGGAGCGGGACTGCAGCGTGTAGGCATCGCCGCTCTCCGGCGTCAGGACGTAGACCGACCACAGGCCGCGGCGGCCTTCCGCCAGCGCAGAGGTCGGCACCCAGAAACCGTCCGTGCCGATCGGCGTCGCAACCGCGAGGCGGACGACCTGGCCCGCCGCAGCAGATGCGTTCGCAGGCAAATCAAACAATGCGCTGACAGTGCGGGTCTGGCGATCGACCACGCCGGTGGAGGAGCGGAAGACGGCATCGACCGGAGCGCCTTCGATAACGAAGCGGTGCGTGGCGCCTGGCTGGAGGCTCGCGGCGATGCGCTGAGGCAGGCCGACCCGGATTTCCAGGGCGTCTGCCTCGACAATCTCCAGGAGCGGTTGTCCGGGCTGAGCGATGGCGCCCTCATCGGCATGACGAGCTGTGACCACGCCCCCGAAGGGCGCGGTCACAACCGAAAGATCACGCTGCACACGCAGGGCATCGGCCTGTGCTGCGGCTGCGTTCTGGCGGGCAAGCGCTGCCCGGGTCGAAGTGCGGACCTCGTCAAAACGCTGCTGGGAAATGTGGCCGCGTTCAAGCAGTTGAGCCTGGCGGTCCTCGGTCTCGGCGGCCAGCGCGGTCTGGGCCGCCGTTTCGGCGGTTTGGGCATCCGCCGCAGCGATCTGGGCATCGAGCGCCCGCGTATCGAGCTGCGCCAAGACCTGGCCCGCCACCACGCGATCGCCGACATCGACACCGATCGCATCGATCCGGCCGCCGCGCTCAAAGCCGAGCGCGCTCTGCCGGCGCGCCGATACAAGACCGGGATAGAATTCCTCGATGTGCGCCTCGCCATCATAGCGCGCCTCGATCGCGGACACGGGCAATGGGGCCGGCAGCGATACAGCGGCATTGGCATCGGCCCGCAGGGTCGACACGCCAAAGACAAGAACCGCGATAGCAACGGCCGACAGGATCACGGCCGTTCCGGCACTTAAGGGGCGTTTGTAAAGAGACACGGGACTACCCTCGCTGGCAAAGTCGCAGCGAGATGTAGGTTATAAAACATCGTTTGAAAAGTGAACGACGTTAAATTCTTTTGCGTATAACCAGCATGCGTCAGCTTTTGAGGCCGCTGATGATGAGGTCCGTATGCAGGTCGATCACGGACTCAAGGGTGACATGTTCCGAACCCGGCATGCCTTTCGGGAAATCCTGTATGCACACTATCAGCATGGTAAGTCCGTGCAGGCTGGCCCAGACACTCTTGGAGGCGACCCGCGGATCGACCTGCCGGAAAACACCCTCTGTCTGACCTTGCTGGATCATGCGCACCAGCGCCGACTCGGCCTCGAAAGCCACTTCCTTTTCCTCGTGGATATGAGGCTTTGTCGTGGTCGACATGGAAAAAGCCATCATATAGTGATTGGGCTCTTCCATGCCGGTCTCGATATAGGCACGCATACAGCGGGCGCACAGGGGGGCAACCTTGCCGCCCTCATCCATCGCGGCCCGGATCCGGGTCATGAGACGTTCGAAAAACATCTCGCGGATGGCGACGAACAGCTCGTCCTTGGATGCGAAATACTTATAGATCGCTGCCGGGCTGTAATCGATCGCTTCGGCAAGGCGGCGCATGGAAATGCCTTCTTCGCCTTCAGACGTGAAGATGGTTTCCGCCGCGTCAATGATCGCGTCACGCACCTTGCGGCGCCGGCGGTCGGCGGGCGTATCCTCGCTGTGATCGTCGTTCCCGGCGAAATCTGCTGACATGCCTTTACCACTCCCCCGTCCCTGTAGACAAATCCCTGTCCCCGCTACACGTATAGCGACGACAGACCGCTTCGGTCAAAAGACACACACACTGTCACTTGCAAGGATGCCGCCATGACGAAGCCCGCTTTGCCCGACTTTCCCGCTCCCGGCGAGCGCCTTGCCTCCAGTCACGCCAATGCCGAAACGCTGACCCTGCTGACCCGCCGGCGGTCCACCACGGCGATTGCCCTCGCCGAACCGGGCCCGTCGGCGGAGCAGGTCGACCAGCTGATCGGCATCGCGTCGCGCGTACCCGATCACGGAAAGCTCGCCCCCTGGCGGTTCATCATCTTCGAAGGCGGCGCACGCGCCAATTTCGGACAGGTTCTGGCGAAAGTCTTCGCCGCGGCCAATCCCAATGCTACGCCCGACCAGATCGATGCCGAGGCCAATCGCTTCATCCGCGCTCCGCTGGTGATCGCCGTGATCTCCCACGTCGTGGAAAATCACAAAATCCCCGAATGGGAGCAGGTCCTGTCGGCGGGCGCGGCGTGCCAGAACATGCTGATCGCAGCCTCCGCAATGGGGTTCGGTGCCCAATGGCTGACAGAGTGGTATGCGTATGACCCGTTCGTGAAGGACGCGTTGGGCCTTCGGTCGGGTGAACGCATCGCCGGCTTTGTCTATGTCGGTTCCGCACCGGATGAACCGGTCGAGCGGGTACGGCCGAAGCCGCAGACCGGACGCTGGAAGGCCTGACCATCCTTCCCTCCGCCTGCGGAGCCGTTTCCTTGACGGTTTGGGGCGCCGGTGATCGGCTGCATCAGCGCCCTCACAGCGCGGCCGACACACTTTTGTATTTCCTGTTTTCGCGCACTGTCGGACAACAACCCGCGCCGACAAGGAGTCAAAGGGCGCACTCGATCGCGCGACGCTGGGTGTGAAACGGTATCCGCCGGACCATGTCCGCTTCACGGCAAACCATGTCGCCGCCGGACGGGTAACGCCCGCTAGCCGCGGCCGCGATAGCCCGGCACGTCCTGATCGGGGATCCACACGCCCTTGGGCGGCTCGCCCGTAGCAAAGAAGACGTCGATCGGGATGCCGCCGCGCGGATACCAGTAGCCGCCGATACGCAGCCAGACCGGTTCCAGCTCCTTGACCAGGCGCTGGCCGATCCCCGTCGTGCAGGCTTCATGGAAGGCGCCGTGATTGCGGAAACTGCCCAGATAGAGCTTCAACGACTTGGATTCGACGATCCAGTCGCGCGGCACGTAGTCGATCACCAGGTGGGCGAAGTCCGGCGCGCCGGTCACCGGGCAGAGCGAGGTAAATTCCGGACACACGAAGCGCGTCATGTAGGGCGCGTCGCACGGATTGGCGACGCGCTCGAGCTCGGCGGTGTCCGGATTGTCAGGCAGCGGGGTGAAAGCGCCCAGCTGGCCCAGATTGTCGTAGCGCTGATCGGTCATGGCGCGGGATTAGTCGCTCCCGCGCAGGCTGGCAAGCGGGCGCGCTGGTACGTTTGTACCAATTGACGGATAGGAGATTCCGTCGAATTCTCCCGCTGCGAAGGGAAGCCCTTTCCGACGGGGAGACATGATGCCAGTTTTCGGATCCAGGCCCGCGCGGCTTGCAGCGGGCCTTGCGGCCTTCAGCCTGCTGGCCAGCACGCCAGCAGCGGCACAGGAATTAACCTGCCAGTCGGGCGAACTCTTCTATTCAGCCGAACAGTATCTCGGCCTGGCCACAGAAGCTGAACGCGACCGTTTCCGCACCAATGCCCTGGTGCAGCTCTGGGGCAATGTCACGCCCACCGTCGCCAACCTCGCCAATGCCCAGGCCGCGACGGACTTTTCCGGCGGCCTCGCCACTTCCCGCACCGCGATCGAGCGGGCCCTGGCAATGTCGGCTGCCGAACGCAGCGCCGCCCTGGCCGGCCGCAGCTTCACCGTCGGCCGGCTCAACCGGGTGCTCGCTTCGCTGGAAGACGGCGTCAGCATCATGTCGCGGCTGGGACCGGCCCTGGGTACGGCCAGCCAGATGATCGACGGGGTGAACATTCTCTACCATTCCACCAATGCCGTGCGGACCGGCGATCGCCTGTCCAAGGCGCTGGCGATCCAGGCCGCCATGTCCCTCGCCCGCTCGCGCCTGTCCGGATACTGGGGCGGCAGCATGGGACCGATGATGGGGATGGCGGGCCTGCTGGAATATTCGATCAACACGTTCGCCACGGATGCCTGGTCGCGCTATGAGGACTATTGGTGGCAGGCCTATGTCGGCTATGCGCGCGAACGCCACGCCCTGTCGGCGATCGAATGGGCCGAGCTCTACCAGCGCGAGGGCCGCGCCGGTATCGAAGCCCGGCTGAATGCCTTCTGGAACGATCCGGAAGACACGGTCGATGCGCTGGGCGTGCTCTATAATCCCAATGCCGGCGACCACCTGACCATCGCCCGTTCGGCCTATGCGGAAGCGGAATACCAGCGCGTCTTTGCCGCCCGCTACATGATCGAGGTGGTCGAGCCGCGCATCATGCAGGGCTTCACCCAGCAGGCCGACCGCCTGCTCGACGATGCCATGGCGCAATTCGAGGATGCCTGCGAGGACGCGCTGGAAGAGGCCCGCGCGATCGATGCCGCCCTCGCCCTGCTCGCCGCCGCCGACACCGCAGAGCCCGACGCCGATACCGTCCTCGATGCCGTGTTCGAAAACGATGTCGCCACAATCCGCGAAGCGCTCGCCGCCGGCTTCGATCCCAATCAGATGCTCGACACCCAACCCGCCATGCCGCTGATGTACGGCGCGGGCATCTACCTGTCGCGCAATCCTGAACTGGCTCCAGTCATCGCAGCCCTCCGTGACGGCGGCGGGTCCGTGCAGCCGGCGGTGCCGCCCGGCACGCCGGAGCCCATAGCCGTGCCGATCGGGGAAGGCCACGAAGCCGGCGCCCTCGCACTGCTCGACGCGGGCTATCGCTCGCATTTCAGCGTATCGGAGGGCGATACGATCATTCGCCGGGCCGTCCTGGCCGACATGCCGGTACTGGTCCGGCGACTGATTGCCGAGGGGCATGCGGTCAATGTGGCAGGCCCGGACGGCACACCCCTCCTCCTGTCGGCCGTCAATCGCGGACGCGCGGATATTGTCGGCGCCCTGCTCGATGCCGGTGCCGATCCCAATGAGCGTGGAACGGTCGAGGGCGCAGCCCTGCACCTGGCTGCCAATCGCGGCTATGCCGATCTCATCTCGCTGCTGGTTGCCGCCGGTGCGCGGATCGACGAGATCATGACGCCGGGCACGCGGCCCTATTCGCCCCTGATGATCGCCGCCATGCAGGGCCGGTTCGATGCCGTCCGCGCACTCGTCGCGTCCGGTGCCGACCCCGCCATCCGCGCCAGTCGCGGCACGGCCGCCGACTATGCCCGCGCCAACGGACATGTGGAGATTGCCGACTATCTGGACGGGCTGGCGGGCGATACCGCCGTCTCGCTCGATCTCGCCCAGATCCCCTCGACCTTTTCGGTCTCCGATACGCAAACGGCAACGATCGTGATCCGCGAAGGCTGGGATGCCGTCGAGGCGATCGAGGTCAGCAGCAGCAATCCCGGCGTCGTCGTCATCACGCGCCAGCCCGACATGTTCCAGCTGCGGCCGATGCTGCAGGGCATTGAAGGCCAGGGCGTGTCCTTCAGCTTCGATGCCGTGGCAGAGGGCGAAGCAAGCCTGGATGTGCAAGCCCGGACGCGGACGGGGCAGACCGTCACCGCCCGTACACAGGTCCGCGTCAGCCGTTCACCGCGCGAGCTCGGAGACGATATCGCTGACGCCGCGCGCGCTTATGACGGAGACCGTATCCGCCGCATCCTCGCCGGCCAGGACGCGGAGACGCAGCGTTTCATTCTCGAGACCTGCGCCCGCGGTGCCTGGCCGGATTGTGACGCCTTCATGGGCGGTTTCGCGGCCATGCACATGGCCTATGCGGGCGATGTGGAGACGCTGGCGGCCTTGGCACGCACCGGGGCGAGCCTGGACTATGTGTCGAACGACGGCACGCTGAACACGCTGATCGGCGCGGTGACCAACGGGCATGGCGCTGCAGTCGACTTTCTTATCGGCCAGGGGCTGGATCCCGACGCCCTGACGCCGAGCGGAAACTCAGCCATCGTGGTCGCCGCCGCCCGCAACAATCTGGCCCTGGTGCAGCGCCTCCTCGCCGCGGGAGCCAATCCCGATCGCGGCACATTGCAGGGCGGCACGAGTGCGCTACACCACGCCGCCATCCACAATAACCGCGCCATGATCGATGCGCTGCTGAATGCCGGGGCCCGGCCGGGTCCGGACGGGTCCGGTCATGCGCCGGGCTATTATGCCTTCTGGCTTCACCAGGACGAAAATCTGGCCGTGCGCCTGGGCTATGGCGATGCGCGCGGCTATGCCGAACGCGAACGGCGTCGCAACGAGCCCGGTTTCGACTGGGCCGAATTCGCCCGCCGCATGCAACCGGCCCTGGAACAGACGATGGGCGAGATCCAGACCGCGCAGAGCCAGTACAATGCGGGTGTCGCCGCCGCCAACAGCAATTACGACCAGGCGATGGCCCAGGCCTTCCGGGATGCCGACCGCCTGGGACGGCCCCTGAACGCCATCGGCAATCCGCCGCCCTACGCCACGCCATCAGATGCCGGCCTGCCTTCGCCCTATGCCGCGCAGCAATCCTCGCCAGGCTCCGACGCGTCCTCCGCGCAACGCCCCGCAACGGCCGAGCTTCCCCGATGCGAGAGTTTCGGGATGCTTCGCATATTCGGCTATACGCCCGATGACAGGCAGGTTCACATCAGCAGCGTTGATATTACCCGTGACACGCTGCCCTGCCGGCGCGGCTCTTCACGCTTCGATGCTGCGCGCAATTTCGGTGAGTATGTCACCGTATGCGGTGTCCGCTACCTCGCCCACAGACCACCCCTCACTGACAGGGGCCGTTTCACGCGGCAAGTGGTCGACGTCATCCAGAATGCGCAAGCATCCTTCTATATCGACGCCGACGATATCGAGGGCGGGGCCGGCTGCCGGGTCGGCGCGTCAGAGGTCCCGTTCATGCCCATCCTGCGCGATATCGCCAGTCGCGGCCCGATGTAGGAGTTCTGCCATGCCCCGCAATTCCCTTATGCTTGTCGCAACTCTGCTGCTCTGCCTCGCGGTCTCGCCTGCAGCCCTGGCCCGTCAGGCTGACCCGGCCACCCAGGACCTGCACGACGCGCTCGATGTGGCGATCGTCACCGGGCTCGAACCGGTGGTCGACCTGGTCCGGATATCGCTGGATGCCGGCGCCGACCCGCTGGCCCCGGTCGAGGCCCAGGGCCGCCAGGACAGCTATGCCTATCTTATCGCGCTGGCCGAAGATGCCGCCGAACGCGAGGCGCAGGGGCTGATCGCCGGGGGAGACTGGCGGGCCGCCGCCTATCGGGCCTTCGCGCTGATGGAGGCCCGGGCGGCGCCGGCCAGCTGGACGATCTACTATCTCGATGCCGCCGTCACACGCCCGGGCGAGGACATCGCCTTCTCCCGCGAAAGCGGCGGACTGCGCGGCACACGTGATCGCATGGCCGTCATCGTGCATGCCATGGACTCTACGGCCGAGCCCGACGCGTCGGGCTTCGTGCGCCATGACTGGGCGGCGGCCTATGAAGCCATGCTGGCGGAGAACGGTTAGTCCCCCTTCACCACGACCTCGTCCGGCACCGGCATGGTGGTGCGGGAGAAGACGCGGCGGATGGTGAAGCTGGAGACCAGGCGCGCCACGCCGGGAAGGCCTGAGAGCACTTCGCGGTGGACACGCTCATAATCATTGGCGTCGCGCACCAGGACGCGAACCAGGTAATCCGCATCGCCGCTCATCAGATAGCATTCCATCACTTCGGGCACGGTCTCGACGGCTTCCTCGAAAGCAACGAGCGTCTCGCGCTTCTGGTTGTCCAGCGTCACCTGGACATAAACCGTGATGCCGCGGCCCAGCGCCTTTTCCGACAGGATAGCGACATAACGATCGATCACACCGGCCTGCTCGAGCGCCTTCACGCGGCGGTGGCAGGCAGAGGCAGACAGGCCGACACGCTCGGCCAGTTCCGCATTGGTCAGGCGGCCATGATCCTGAAGTTCCGTCAGAATGGAGATATCTACGCTATCGAGCCGCACAGGACACCCTCCCCAAGTTATGCCTATTGCCCGCAGATCATTCTGGATTCGGGCAAAAATTCGGTATATACGACGCAACCAATGTCGTTTGGTGCACGATAATTCACACCACGCGGCGGCGAATGTCAATTTTATTCGCGCAGGGCTCATCGAATCGAAGAATTCGGCGTTTTCCCGGCGCGATCCAGCAAAACGAGAAACAATCATGCGTATCGGGGTGCCCAAGGAAATCAAGGTCCGTGAATACCGTGTCGGCCTGACGCCGAACAGCGTCACGGAGTTCGTCCGCCACGGCCACGAGGTCTTCGTCCAGTCCACCGCCGGCGACGGCATCGGTTTTTCCGACGAGATGTATGAAGCCGCCGGCGCGACCATCCTGCCGGATGCCGCTGCGGTGTTCGAAAAGGGCGAGCTGATCGTCAAGGTGAAGGAGCCTCAACCGTCCGAAACGGCGATGCTGAAGCCCCACCACACGCTCTACACCTATCTCCACCTCGCCGCCGACGCCGTGCAGGCGGAAGGCCTGCGCAAGGCCGGCTGCCTGTCGATCGCCTATGAGACCGTCACCGACAATGAAGGCCGCCTGCCCCTGCTCACGCCAATGAGCCAGGTCGCCGGCCGCATGTCGGTCTCGGTTGCTGCGCACTGCATGCAGAAGGCCCAGGGCGGCCGTGGCCTGATGCTCGGCGGTGTGCCCGGCGTGCTCCCGGCCAAGGTCGTGATCATCGGTGGCGGTGTCGCCGGCACCCATGCAGCGGAAATGGCGATCGGCGCCCGCGCCGACGTGACGGTGTTCGACCGCTCCAACCGCCGCCTGGCGGAACTGGACGAACAGTTCGCCGGTGCCGTGAAGACGGCCTATTCCACCGCCGCAGCGCTGGAACAGGCTGTGCGTGAAGCCGACGTCGTGATCGGCGCCGTGCTGATCCCGGGTGCCGCCGCACCGAAACTGGTTACCCGTGCCATGTTGAAGGAGATGAAGGACGGCGCCGTGCTCGTCGACATCGCCATCGACCAGGGCGGCTGTTTCGAGACCTCCAAGGCCACCACGCATGACGACCCGACCTACATCATCGACAATGTCGTGCATTACTGCGTCGCCAACATGCCGGGCGCCTATGCCCGCACCTCCACGCTGGCGCTGAACAACGCCACCCTGCCGCTCGGCCTGGAGATCGCCAACAAGGGGCCGAGGGAGGCGCTGAACGCCAATCCGCACCTGGCGCGCGGCCTCAACACGGCAGAAGGCGAGATCTGCTACAAGCCGGTCGCCGACGATCTCGACCTGCCCTATGTCAAGCCGTCCTGGCTGACCTCGATTTAGGCAGATCGCGCACTGACAGCCGCAAAATGGGCCGCTCCGGAATGTACCGGGGCGGCCTTTTTCTTTTGCCTGCCGGCAAGCCTGGCGGAACCAATGGCGCAGCACGCCCGTTGAAGGGGCATGAGACATCAAGCCCTGACATACACCGCTATCGCCCTGGTCGGCCTTGCCGGCTGCGGCGCCCCCGAAGACGAGCCGGCCCCGGCTCCGGCCAATGAGCAATCGGACACGCCTGGCACCACGCAGGCCAGCCCGGCGCAGCAAGATCGTCGCGATCCCGACGGCACGATGCAGGACCTGCTCGAACACGTCGCGACGTCGAATGATGACGCGTTCGAGCCGGAAGTGCGTGCCGGTGAAGGCGACAACCTGCAGCTCGATGGTCCGCTGGTCGAAGGCAGCTGGAGCACGGCTGGCGCCGGCGGCATGGAGTACGGCCAGGAGGCCATGATCGCCGCTGCCGAACTGCGCTGTGCGGCTGACGGCTCGGCCCTGATTGTGTCGCTTCCCCAGCCGGAAGACACATCCGAGACCGACATGCCGGATGCGAGCGAACCGGCCGAGCCGGATACGGCCGATGCTGAGTCAGCCACCTCACAAGACAATGCCGCCACGCGCGCCGGCTCGCTGATCACGCCGGATGGTACCGTCACCGGCGTGTTTTCCCCTGTCACCGGGCGAGCAGGCTGGATGGAAATGCGGGTCCCGGCCAGCGAAGACATACTGCAGGATCTACCCCGCGAGGGCCGGATCGGGATTGGACTGGAAGGCGAGGAAACACGCCTCCTGCCGATCGAGGCCAGCCTGCTCAGCAGTCTTGAAGTCTGCGTCGAGCCTGCCGGCGAACCGGCTCCGGACGACGATGACAACGCCGCTGAAGACGGCGAAGAACGCCCAGACAACGAGGGCTGACCCCGGGCAGACGGGTGGTGCCGACGGCGCGCGAACGAAGTAGTTCGCGCGCCGTTCGTTTTTTTACACGCCGGTTGGCGGTTACAACGTGCAACCGTCACAAGAATCAGAAAACCCTGTTGTGATTGTGGGCAGCCTGGCTGCCAGGAGCGAATAACCGGACCGGAACACGTTGGCGCGCTACGACCTGATCATCTTCGATTTCGACGGGACCCTGGCCGACAGCCTGACCTGGTTCCGCACCGTGCTGGGCGATGTGGTCGACAAGCACGGCCTTCCGCCGATCGACGACGAGAAGGCCGAGGCCCTGCGCGATATGCCCCCCAAGGCGATCATGAACGAGCTGGGCATCCCCTCCTGGAAGCTTCCCTTCCTCGCCAATGACGTACGTTCCCGCGCCGCGGAGCATGTGGACTGTATTCACCTGTTCGACGGTATCGACGGGCTGATCCGGCAGTTGTCGGACGCCGGTGTGAACCTCGCGGTCGTCAGCTCCAATGGCGAGACGGCCGTCCGGGCCGTTCTGGGCGAAGCCCTGTGCGAGCGGATCGACCTGTTCGCCTGCGGCGCGGCCCTGTTCGGCAAGGCCTCGATTTTCCGCAAGGTGATCCGCAAGGCCGGCACCACGGCGGACCGCACGCTGAGTGTGGGCGACGAGGTCCGCGATATCGATGCCGCCCGGGAAACCGGCTGCATCGCTGGCGCGGTCAATTGGGGCTTTGCCACGCAAGGTATTCTCGATGCCCAGTCGCCGGACGTGATGTTCGAGCGCCCCGAAGAGATTGCCGCGCACGCTCTGGACGACGCCCGCTCCGCACGGCAACCCCAGCAAGCCTGATCGCGCGCTTACCGGCCTTGCGGCCCGCCAGCACCGCCCCCCTTTCCCGCTCGCCCCTTGACGAACTCATATCCATCCAGTTATGGATTAAATCATAACCTGTGGGATATATGTTGCATGCCCGAACCGCATGACCTGCTTTTTCGCACCCTCGCCGATCCGACGCGCCGGGCCCTGTTCGAACGCTTGTGCCGCGACGGAGACCTGACTGTCAGCGCGCTGACGGCACAGGCCGGCGTGTCCCAGCCCGCCGTCTCCAAGCATCTGCGCGTGCTCAAACAGGCCGGCCTGGTGCACGACCGGCCGGCGGGGCGTCAGACGCATTACAGCGCCCGGCTGGACGCTCTCGCCCCGCTGACCGACTGGACCCGGCAGATGACCGGCTTCTGGCAAGCCCGCTTTGACGATCTCGATGACCTGCTCAACAGGATGGACCAATGACTGATACCCGACCCCGCTCCGTCGTTGTGGAACGGGAGTTTCCCCATGCTCCGGAAAAGATCTGGCGCGCCCTGACCCAGCCGCACCTGATCGAGGAATGGCTGATGAAGAATGATTTCAGGCCCGTACCGGACCACCGTTTCGAACTCGCCTTCGACTGGGGCACGGTGGAATGCGTCGTGCGCGAGATCGAGCCGCAATCGACGCTGTCCTACACTTGGACATCCGGCGCGCTGGACAGTGTCGTCACCTGGACTCTGGAACCGACATCATCCGGTACGCGCCTGCGCATGGAACAGACCGGCTTCCCGGAAGATCAGCCGCGCTACCTGATGGGCGCGACGGCCGGCTGGCCGCGCTTCCTCGATGCAATGGAAGCCGTGCTGGCGCGTACCGACTGACCTGTCCCTCGAACCCGATGAAGGAAACCCCATGAAATTCAGCCTGTTCATTCGCAAGAGCCATCGCTGGCTGTCGATCGCCTTCACCGCACTGGTGCTCGCGAACATCGTCATCAACATCACCGGCATGGGCGGCGAAAGCCTGGCGCTGGCCATCGGTTTGACGACACTGGTGCCGCTGATCCTGTTGATGATCTCCGGCCTCTACCTGTTCGCCCTGCCCTATCTGGGCGGAAGGCGCAGTCCGGCGGCTGAATAAGATTGTGGCGGGCAGCGTCCTGCCCGCCACCAAATAGATCCGGCTAGCGGCAGAGGCGGGCCTTGGCGGCCTCGTATTCCTCGGCGAGCTGGGCGATGAACTCGCCCGCGGGACGGACAGCCTTGACCGCGCCGATACCCTGGCCGGAACCCCAGATATCCTTCCAGGCCTTGGCCTTGGAGCCGCCGCCGGAACCGAAATCCATCTTGGACGGATCGCTTTCCGGCAGATCGTCCGGATCCAGCCCGGCATCGACGATCGACTTGCGCAAATAATTGCCGTGCACGCCGGTGAAGAGGTTGGTGTAGACGATGTCCTCGGCCGAGCCTTCGACAATGCCCTGCTTGTAGGCTTCGTCAGCGCGGGCCTCGGCCGTCGCGATGAAGGCCGAGCCGATATAGGCATAGTCGGCGCCCATCGCCTGGGCCGCCAGCACGCCGCCGCCGGTGCCGATCGAGCCGGAGCACAGGATCGGCCCGTCGAACCATTCCCGCGTTTCCGCCACAAAGCCGAAGGGCGAGAGCGAGCCGGCATGGCCGCCAGCGCCGGCCGAGACGCAGATGAGGCCGGTCGCCCCCTTCTCGATCGCCTTGTGGGCAAAGCGCTGGTTGATCACATCGTGCAGCGTGATGCCGCCCCAGGACTTCACCGCCGTGTTCACATCCTCGCGGGCCCCCAGCGAGGTGATGACGACCGGCACCTTGTATTTCTCGCACAGCGCCATGTCCTCTTCGAGGCGAGCGTTGGAGCGGTGCACGATCTGGTTCACGGCAAAGGGCGCGGCCGGCTTGTCCGGATTGGCGCGGTTATAGCTGTCCAGTTCCGACGTGATCCGGTCGAGCCATTCGTCCAGCTGGCTGACGGGGCGTGCATTGAGCGCCGGGAAGGAGCCGACAATGCCGGCCTTGCACTGGGCCAGGACGAGATCCGGATTGGAAATGATGAAGAGCGGCGCGCCGATCACGGGCAGGCGGAGCTTGCCCTTCAGGGCTTCGGGTTCGGCCATGGGTTCTTCCCCTTGTCGTTTGAAATTCGTCGACCAAGCGCATGCCCGCTCTTGATGTCGGTGCATGCATAAACAGTGTTCAGGGCGACGTTAGAGGGATGGGTATGGGATGTCGAGCCGGCGATGAAGTGACGTCCACGGCAATTTGCGGCGGCTCACTCGGCGTCCTTGTTCCGGGTTGCGCGATGATGCCCCTCACCGGCGGCCGACAGGGCAATGCCGAACAATATCCCCAGCGCCAGATTGTCGAATATCAACCAGCCGATCACCAGGCCGAGCAGAAACCCACCGCCATTCACCAACCCGCGCCGAGTATTGTTGGATTCTGACATCTCATTCCTTTCTTGTGTCTCGCAATCATTGCCGCTGGCATACTGTGATTGTGGTGACCCTTGGAATACCGTTCCAGATGGGCCAGCAGCAGTCATCGTAAACGGTCTGCTTCACCAAAGCGGCGCGGCGTATAGGGCTGAGGCAGAGCGCCCTCCACCACCATACGTTCCAGAATGCCGCGATAACCTCCCGCGCCTTCGAACCAGTCAGCCTCCCGTCGCTCGCGCTCGGCTTCCCACGCATTGGTCACTGCTTCAGAAGGCCGCCAAGCTTGCCAGCCGTCCACTGTCTCCCGTCCGGGCGCGGCTCTATCCGCCTCCAACCATCCGACCAAGTCTCCATATTCCGACTCAATTTCGCCGTTCGGGTTGAGCGAGCCAACGACGATATAGCGTACCCCGGGAACAAACCGATCAAACTCAAATTCACAAGATGATCCGTAGAAGTTCAGTGCTCCAAAGACCACTTCAACCGGCTCCAGGTCGCCCTTCCAGACTGTCTCGACCCGAAAAGCTGTCTCAAAGGGCACTACCTCATACCTGTCGAACTGGCCGACCCAGTTTCGTGATCGCCTAGACGAATCCAAGTCGCCTAGAGCCACTCCTTCAAAAACGACTTCAGCCTGATGCACGTGATTTCGCGCGTTGGCTGCCAACATCACGGTTCTCGGCTCTACACGATCACAGGCAAACGCCGATCCCGACAGCAAACCGGCAGCCAGTATTGCGGCAAGTACCCTCATCCAACCGCCTCCCCGTCCGGCGGAGCGTCGACATGGGCCCACATGTAGAGCGCCAGCCAGGACCGGTAGGGTTTGAAACGCTCGGCGGTGCGCACGGTCTTGCGGCGTTTGGAGGTGAGGCGTTCCAGCGTCTTGCGCGCGGCGACATCGCCATCCGGCCAGATGTCCGCCTCGCCGAAATAGAACATGTTCATCATGTCAGCCGTCCATTGCCCGACACCCCACATCGCCGTCAAACGGGCCGCGCGTTCCGCAATGCCGAGCGCGCGCAGCTCGTCGGCGTCCAGCCCGATGGTACGATGCGTGTCGGCAATGGCGATAATGGTTTTCGTCTTGGCACCGGACAGGCCGCAGCCGCGCAGGATATCGGTATTCGCCTCGGTGAAATGATCCAGCAGCGGACCGTCGCCGGCGCTCGCCTCGACGCGTCCCCAGATGCTCGCAGCCGCTTTCACCGAGATCTGCTGGCCGGCAATGGCGCGGCAGAGATAGTGGGGAAAGGGCGTGCCCTCGCGGTTGGGAAACTCAAGCGGGCCGAGTTTGGCGATGGCGCCATGCAGGTCCGGGAAGAGCGGTTCGGCCGCTTCGAGGAGGTGGGCATGGACTTTTTCGTGCGACATAAGCGTAACCTTGAAGCGACATTGATGCATCATAGCCGCAACGTCCGAATGCCAAGATGCGCCATTGTTGCGACAGACTGAAAATGTCGCATGGCCCTCCTGACAGCATGATGGTAACAGCGCGCTCATGCTTGGGGATATCCGAAATGGCCGGGGCCTTCTGGCCCAGTGGCTGACGGCGCTGGCGCTGATCGCGGCCGGTCTGCAATCGGGCATCCCGTCAGGGTACATGCTCGACCGCGACGAGACGACGGGCCGCCTGTCGGTCGTTTTCTGTACCGGCCAGGGCCCATCCGCACTGTGGATAGACCTCGCCAGCGGCGAGATCAGCGATCATGCCGGCACCGGCGAAAATGCCCCGGCCGGCACCGCCCAGCCCTGTGCCTTCGCCATGGCGTCGGCGACCGGTCCGCTGCCGGTCATCGATGCTTGGCAGACACCGCTGCCCGTACAGCAGGCCTCCCCCGTTCCGGACACGCATCAGCGGGCGGCCCTGCCGGCCATCCGTGCGCGTCATCCGGCCCGCGCCCCACCCGCAACGCTCTGAAATCCAAAAAACCCTGTTGACTGGATCCCCCGCCGGCGGTGCGCCGCCTGCGGGTCTGGAGCGTTCTTTCATGACCCGAATTTTCCTGGCGCGCACACGCTGCGCCGTCTTCGCTTTGCCGGCCGGCATGGCGCTTGCCCTTTCGCCTGCCCTGGCCCAGGAGACGGCACCCGTCTCGGCCCCGGCCCTGACCCCGGCCCTCACCGATGTTATCACCGTCACCGGCCAGCGTCCCGATACCACCGGCACCGACCGGATCGATCCCGACACCCTGCCTCCGGCCAGCGGCCCGGACGCAACGCGGCTGGTCGCCCGCCTGCCCGGTGCGGCGGGGTTGAGCAATGGCGCCCTGTCCGGCCAGGTCCAGTATCGCGGCCTGGCGGGTGCGCGGATCAATATCCGCATCGACGGCCAGAACTTCGCCTCCGGCGGACCCAACCTGATGGACCCGCCCCTGCACTACGCCCCGCTGCCGCTGGTGGCGCGGATGGAAGTCGATCGCGGTGTCAGCCCGGTCAGCGACGGTCCCGGCCTGGCGGGCGGTGTGGATGCCGTGCTCAAATCCATGCCCTTCAATGACGGGCCCGGCTTCCACACCGGTTATGACATCACCCTTGCCGCCCGCTCGGCCGACAGCAGCTATGCCGCGGGCGGCATGGCCGGGATCGCCAGCGACACGTTGCGCCTGCACATGCTGGCCTCGCACGAGAGCGGCGGCGATATCGAGACGGCCTCCGGCACGATCGGCGGATCGGAGCATGAACGCTCGGTGTGGGGGCTCGGCGCCGGCTGGCGTTCGGGCGCGCACACGCTGTCACTGGACCTGCGCCGCAACGAGACCGGACCGACGGGCAATCCGCCCTTCGCCATGGATATCCGCTATATCGATACCGACATGGCCCGTCTGGCCTATACCGGCGATTTCGACACCATCCGTCTCGAACTGGCGGCCGGCTGGGCGGATGTGGCCCATGCCATGAATAATCATGATCTGCGTCCGGCCCCGGCGATGATGATGGCCTGGCGCGAGACCCTGGCCTTTGCGGAGACGCGGACAGTCTCGGCCGCCCTGGCCTTCGACGCGATGGGCGGCGAACTGCGCACCGGGATCGACCGGGCAAGCAGCGATCATGACGTCACCATCACCAACCCGTCGAATGCCGGCTTCTATCTCAACTCCCTGCCCGATATCGACATCGCCCGCACCGGCGCCTTCATCGAGTGGACCGGCGGCCTGCCTGCGCAATGGCAGGGCGAGCTGGGCCTGCGGGCGGATTATCACGAGGCGGACGCCGGTCTGGCCAGCACCGGGCCGGGCATGCTGGCCATGGCCTTCAATGCGGGCGACCGCGCCTGGGACGACACCACGCTGGACGCGGTGGCGCGTCTGTGGCGGCCGGTGAGCGAGACGGCGACGCTGCGCATCACCCTGGCCCGCAAGACCCGTGTGCCGACCTATCTGGAGCGCTTTGCCTGGCTGCCGACGGCGGCGAGCGGCGGGCTGGCCGACGGCAATACCTATGTCGGCGATGTCAATCTGCGGCCGGAAACCGCCTGGATCGCCGAGGCGGGTTTCGACTGGCAGTCCGGCTCTGTTTATGCCCGGCCGACCGTCTTCTACCGCCGCGTCGACGACTACATCCAGGGCACGCCGTTCGACGCCACGCCGGGTGTGATCGACACGCCGGTCGAGATGGTCTCGAACATGAATGGCGATCCGACGCCGCTGCGCTTTGCCAATACCGATGCCGAACTCTACGGATTCGACGCGGATTTCGGCTGGCGCATCGACGCCAACTGGCGGCTGGACGGTACGCTGAGCTGGGTACGCGGCGAGCGGCGCGACACTGGTGACGATCTCTACCGCATCGCCCCGCCCAGCCTGCGCCTGGGGGCCAGCTATGACGCCGCCGACTGGTCGGTGACGCTGGAAACGCTGGCCGTGGCCGAACAGGACCGGGTCTCGCAGACCCTGGGCGAGGCGGAAACGCCGGGCCATGTCCTGCTCAATGCCTATGGGCGCTGGGCGGTGCGGCCGGGCGTCGAGATTGCGGCCGGGGTGGAAAATCTCCTCGACCAGCCCTGGCGCGATCACCTGGCCGGCTACAATCGCAATGCCGGGTCCGACATTGCGCCGGGCCAACGTCTTCCGGGCAATGGAATCTCCGCGGGCATCAGGATCAGCCTGCGGGGCTAGCATGTACCGGCGCGCCGGGCCCGGATCCGGCGCGCCGGTCATGCGCATGGGGAGATAATTCCATGAGAGTTTTCAGACTGATGAGCCAGATCCACCTGTGGCTGGGCATCGCGGTCGGCATCCAGGTCATGCTGTGGCTGGTCTCGGGCTTCGTGATGGTGTTGTGGCCGATCGAGACGGTGCGCGGCGAACATCTGCGTCATGCCGAAGCGGAGATCGTGATCGACTGGGCAGACGACGCCCTGCCGCTCGCCAGTATTCTCGCCAGCCAGGACACCGCGGTGCTGTCGGCGCGCACCGGCCGGCTGGCCGGACGTCCGGTCTGGCGGCTGGAGACGGCACAGGGACCGCAAATGATCGATGCCCGAACGGGCGAGGATCTGACACCGGTCGATCACAGCCTGGCCCGCGAGATCGCCCTCGCCCGCTATTCCGGCCGCGGTGCGCTGACGGGACAGGTGCGGGTCGAGACACCGCCGCGCGAGGCCGGCCTCGCCGTGCCCGCCTGGCGGTTCGAGTTCGGGCCGGAAGATCCGGCAACGCTCTACATCAACAGCCGGACCGGCGAGCTGCGCGCCGTGCGCACCACGCTGTGGCGCGTCTATGATGTCTTCTGGGGCCTGCACATCATGGACTGGTCGACGCGCGAGAACTTCAATTCCTGGTGGATCAAGGCGACGTCCGTGATCGCCATCCTGTTCGGCCTCGCCGGGGTCGTGCTCACCGTCTACCGCATCCGCTGGATGCTGCGCCCGAAACGGCGCCCCGCCTGATGCGGATCGCCTTTACCCCCAACCCCGACCCTCACCGGAGACCCGCATGCTGCTCACGCTTCCCTTTCGACTGACCGGCCGCCTCATTCTGGCCGTGCCCCTTCTCGGCGGCATGTGCCGCGAAGTGGCACGTAATCCGGAACGTGCCCTCCTGCCCTTCCTGATCAATCTCCTGATGGGCGTCGCCCTGGCCAGCTGGATCTTCGGCCCCGTCATCATCATGGCGCTCGCCCTGACGCTGGCACCGGTCATGCTGGTGACGATCATGCTCGCCAGCGCCGATTTCGGCCGGGCGCTGTAGGCGGGGACGGTGCTCTAACGCCCGGCATACTCCGTCATCAGCGACTGGAAGTCCTCCATCGGCGGGAAGGCCGGATAGCTGTGGACGGCGGGCGTTGTGGCCCAGTCGAGTTTTTCTGACGTCATCGTCTCGATGAAGGGCGTGGACCAGCCCGGCGTGTCGAACAGGCTTGCGCGCACATTGACCAGCGCGTCCATGCCGACGATCCGCGTGAACATCCAGCTCATGCAGTGCGGACAGAAATAATGGTCGAGCTGGGGACCGCGCAGCCCGCCCTTCACCGGCTCGCCCTCGACGACGCGGAAAGCCTCCGCCGGGACCATGGCGCTGAGCGAGAACGCGCTGGACGTCATCTTGCGGCAGCCATCGCAATGGCATGCCGAGGTGATCAGCGCCGGTGCCGTCACTTCCATCCGGGTCCGGCCGCAACGGCAGGATCCGGTGTGGGTCTCATGGTCTTCGCTCATGGTTGGCGTTCCGTCGCTTTGAATCGGCTGTGCGGCGATCCTGTCAGCCCGCGGCGTCACCGTCGAACAGGCGGCGCATGCGGGCGTATTCCATCAGATCGGACAGGCTGACGACGCCGGCGAGCTGATCGTCCTTGACGACATAGAGCCGGGCGAGATGGTCGTGCTGCATGCGGGCAAAAGCGCCGGAGGCCCGCAGCGGCGCCTCGATCCGCTCGCTCTCGCGCACCGGCAGGGCGATGCGGCGCACAGGCGTCGACGCGCGTTCGGCGGCGGGAACCGCCCGCGCCTCTTCCACGCCGGCGCCGCCGACCAGCTGGCCGTCGGCCTCGACCACAGGCACCCAGGCGCGGTGATGGCGTACCAGCACCGCCTCGATGAAATCGGCCACGCTCATATCGGCCTGCGCCGTCTCGAAGGGACCGGCCAGCTCGCCCACCGCGACACCGGCGAGCGCGTGTTTCATGTCCTGCTCATTGCGAGCCGAGACGGCCGCGGTGCGCAGGAAGAGACCGATCAACACCCACCAGATGCCGCCCATCTGGCCCGCAAACAACGCCAGCCCGGCCCCCGTGGCGATGAAGACATAGGCGAAGAACTCGCCCGCACCGCTGGCCCAGCCGGTGGCGCGGCGCCGGTCGCCGGTGAACAGCCACAGGATGGCGCGCAGCACCCGTCCGCCATCGAGCGGAAAGGCCGGGATCATGTTGAACATCGCCAGCAGGAGATTGATCAGCGACAGATAGCCCAGCACCAGTGCCACCGCGCCAACAGGGTCGCCCGCAGCCTGCGGCCCCAGCGCACCGCCGGCCAGCATGAAGACACCCGCCAGGACAAGGCTCATCAGCGGGCCGGCGAGCGCCATGACGAGCTCGCTCATCGGCGTTTCCGGCTCGCTCTCCAGCTCGGCCGCGCCGCCGAACAGGAAGAGGGTGACATGATTGATCGGCAGACCGAAGGCGCGGCCCACGAAAGTGTGCGACAGCTCGTGGGCGATGATGGAAAAGGTCAGCCCGGCCACGCCCGCCACCGCCATTGCGATATAGGCGGGCAGCGAGAAATCGTCGCGCAGACCGGGGAAGAAGCCCGAGGCCAGCGACCAGCCGACCAGCAGCGCCAGGAACAGCCAAGACGGTTCGGCCCGCACCACGACGCCGCCGATGCGGAAGGAAAAGATATAGGGTCTCATGCGCTGCAGGATAGGCGAGCCGGCGGGCTTCGCGCCAGAGGAATAAGGCCCGGCCCGCCTGCGCGATATCGGCGCAGCGACTGTGGGCAGCGATTGTGGCTAGAGAAGCCCGCGCCCGCGCATCTCCCGCACGCGCGAGCGGCCGACGGGTATGCGCTCGCCCGAGACGAGACAGGCGACATAGTCGCGCCCTTCGCGCTCGAGCCCGGCGATACGGTCCAGCGCCACCCACCAGGAGCGGTGGATCTGTACCCCGCCCTCGCCGCGCAGCCGCGCGACTGCATCACGCATGCGGCCGCGCACGAAGACACGGCCGGTTTCAGCCTTCACCTCGAGATAATGATCATTCGCCTGCACGCTGAGCACGCGCCCGGCCGGCCAGTCGCCGAAGGCGCCGGCCGCCGGTGACGGGGCCGGCAGGAGGCCGGCAATCACCGGCTGGGCGGCGATCAGGCGCACCGTCTCCTCCGCCTCCTCGGCCAGGCGCTCCGGACCGATGCCCGCCAACGCCCGCAACATGAGTACGAAACCGCTGAGCGTCAGCACGAGCGGTGCCAGGAAGACGAGGAATTCCCAGAACGGATCCCGCGGCTTGGGCAGGAGCGGTGTCTGTTTCAGAAGGTCGAGTTCGAGCGTGACGAGAAGCAGGGTCACAAGCGCCGCACCCGCGCCGGAGACCAGGCGAAAGGCGCCCCGCGGCGGCAGGATGCGTGCCAGTGCGTGCTCGATCATAACGGTCTGGCCCACCAGGAGGGCCGAGACCAGAAGCCACAGGGCGAGCCGGTGCATCAGGCCCAGCTCGTCCGTGTCATAGGCGCCGCCCAGCGAGAACAGGACGGCCAGCACCAGCACGCCCGCCAGATGGGCGAGCGGGCCGGCAAGTCCGCCGTCCGGACGGTTCGCGACACGGTGCGACACTTCACGTTCCCTTGCTGGCCGGCCGCGACCGGCTGGTCCTATCCCCGGTTCACCGCGACGGCCGGTGCCGGACGCGGCGCATCCTAGCCAAACACCATGAAAGGTAACAAACATGATCACAGTCCAGGCCGCTGCCCGCTTTTTCCTCGTCCCGATGATGGCCCTCGCCGTGACAGCCGCCCCCTCTGCGGACGCCCAGGAGCGCCGGGATGTTCCCGAATTTACCGTGTTCGGCGAGGGCGCGCCCGGCGCCCAAGCCGGAATCGACGCCTTCATCGCGGACTTCAAGTCGGCCTGGTCGTCGCAGGACGCCGCCGCGGTGGCAGCCCTGCACACGGCCGACACGGAATGGATCAATGCCTATGCCCGCATGTTCCGTGGCCGCGACCCGCTGGAGACCTTCCTGCGCGACCGGCTTTTCCCGGCATTCGATCCGGCAGTCTCGGTAGAAGAGACGCAGAACATGCGCACGATCTCGATCCGCTTTATCGGCACCGATGCCGCGGTGATCCACATGTATACGGACGGCCATCGGGGCGCCTCACGCAATGCGGGGGAAGATACCCGCCGGACCCATTTGCACCTCGTTCTCGCCGACACGCCGGATGGCTGGCGCATCGCGCATACCGCCGTCATGGACGCGCGATAGGCCGCGCACGCCGGGCCGCCATGCAGCGGCCCGGCGTGTTGCTGACGTCTCCCCGTCCGGCTAACGCTGCAGGAAGACCGGCATGCAGGCATTCTCGCGGGAGCCGGCGCAATCGCCGGCCGCAAAACGCACCAGAATCTCGTCCGGCCCGAAGGCAGCCGTGGCGAGACCGGTCTCATCCAGCGTGTCCAGCAGGCCGAACGGGTCGAACGGCCCGTCCAGAAGCGCAAGGATCTCGCTGGCCGCCCCGTCCGATCGCGCATCGAGCGCGGCCAGAAGGCGGGCCTGGGAATAGTCGCGATCGGCGGACTGATAGAGGCTTTCCAGCGCCGCTTCATAGGCGCCGGGGCCGGACTGATCCGTCATGCGGGCATCGAGCAGATAATGGAACAGCGCCCCGCTGCCATAGACGAGCTGACGGTTGGCCTGCTTGTCCTCGCCGGCCTCGGCCAGGCTGATCGGACCGCTGGCGATGCGCCCCAGCAGGAAGCGGCGGATCTGACCTTCCAGCATGAAGATGACATCGTGCTCGTCGACCAGGCCGGCGCGGTAGAGTGTCTTCATGGCGAAGTAATCCGCCCCGCCCTCGGTGAACCATTGCGACTGGGCGTAAGGCACCGGCCGGATCGTCACGCCCAGCCAGGCGTGCAGCGTCTCGTGCGCCAGGGTGCGCGCCCACATCAGGCGCTCGTGCGGGCGGAAGGGGGCGGGCATGCGCTGGCCGAAACTCTGGGCGAAGGCGCCGCCATCATTCATCTGCCCCTCGCCGAAGACGACAAGATAGCGCTCCATGGGCACACCGCCGAAGGTCTGCGCATAGCGCGTCAGGCTGTCCTCCAGCACGCGCCGGAAGTCCGCCACACCATCGGCCAGAGGCTGCTGGGCGAGCAGGGTGACGGCCATGCCGTCAATGTCGAACGTCTGCGGCGCCAGGCCCGGACCGACAACGAAGATATTGCGCATGACATCCTCGACCCCGTCGACCCGGAAGCGGCCCGCGCCTGCCTGTGGCCATGCCGCGACCGCCTGCCAGTCCTCGGGCAGGTCGAAGCCGATGTCGAACGTGCAATCCGTCCAGGCATGGTTGAGCACCAGAACCGGATTGCCGGTGAAATAGAAGGCGTCGTCGAACCGGTAGGCGGTCTCCTCCTTGCCCGTTTCCCAGACCGCCCGGTCATGATCGGCGACCAGTGTATAGCTGTAACCGTCCCAGCCGGCCGCTTCGCCGCCGGGATGCTGCCAGGTGCCATAGCCCAGATAGGTTGCAGGCCGCGGATCGTCGCCGAAGCGCAAATCCTCGATGAAGTCGGCGGTACCGTCCTGCGCGCCCTCGCCCGGACGCCAGAGAATGTCGAGTACGCCGCTGGCACCGTCCGCCTCGACGGTGACGTCGAACCGGTTGCCGCCGGCATGGGCAATATCGAGCCGCACCGGCTCGGCCGGACAGGTGTCCGGCGTCTGCGCCAGAGCAGGCATGGTGGCGGCCAGCGCGGCGGCGGCCGCGGCCAGAACTGGATGAAGTTTCACGCGTTTGTCTCCCCGTTGTTCGAACGAACAGATGCGCCGCCCGGCCCTGTCGGATGCAGGGACCGGCAGACGGCGCACTTTGCGTATCCCTCCGCAGGGCAAGCCTAGACACCGCCGGACCACATGAAGATGGACGGGACATGACCGTCCCCACAGAAGAATTGATGCCGGGCGCCCGGCCGCGTATGATCCCTGCCGGGGTATGGGGGAGTGTGAAATGTTCAATGCAACCAACAGGATGTCTGTCACCATGCAGGCGGCGATCGTGATCGGTGCGATCTTCCTGCTCGCCATGGCAGTGCAGCAAGCCGTCGCGCACCTGTCATCCGATGACTGCGTGATCCGCAACACCTATGACGACGCCGGCAATCTGCTGACCTCGCAAACGCTCTGCCGCTAGGGGGGGGCGCCCAGCAAACGAACCCGCAGGGTTCGCAAGCGCGACCGCGCGTCGGGCGGTCAGCCCGCCCCATCGGAGGCGTCCGCGCAGCGGACTGCCGTGAGATCAAAAAAGCTGGTGCGGGCGGCCGGGATTGAACCGGCACGGCCTTGCGGCCGGCAGATTTTAAGTCTGCTGCGTCTACCAATTCCGCCACGCCCGCGCCGGTGGTGCGGCGCGATCCTACACCGCTTTTCGGGGCAGGCCAGAGGGCCGGTCAGCCCTCCGGCCTGCCCTGGCTACTCCTTCAGGCCTGTGCCCTCATCGATGCGGCGGGCGCGGTCGACGAGGTCGAGGAATTCGGCGCGGTAGCCGAATTCGTCTTCGCCGAGGGCCGTTGACGCCTCTTCGGCCACAGCCTCCCAGCTGTATCCGTCCTGCAGATAGGGGTCGCCGCGCAGCAATTGGGCAAAGCCGGCGACGGCGATGGAGAAACGCACGTCAGTGTCCGCCTCGCCGAACGCACCGACCGCGTCGGCATCGGTGACCGTGCGTTCCATCAGGATGCTCTCATCCTCACCGGGCTCCTTGTAGCGCAGGCGCAGGAGACCGTATTCGCCGGAGAGGTCTGCAGCCGGCCGGGACGCCCCGCCATAGCGCAGCGGGTCCATCAGCACGCCTTCCGATCCCGGCGCGGCGATCTCGTAGATCGCGGTGACGGCATGGCCCGAACCCACCTCGCCGGCATCGACGGCATCATTGTTGAAGTCCGCCCGGTCCAGAAGGCGCGTCTCGTAACCGATCAGCCGGTATTCCGCGACGCGGGCCGGATTGAACTCGACCTGGATCTTCACATCATTGGCGATCGGGAAGAGCGCGGAGAAGCTCTCCTCGACCAGCATGCGGCGTGCTTCCTGGCGGCTGTCGATATAGCCCGCCGTGCCGTTCCCGGCCTGGGCGATGAGCTGCATCATGCGGTCATTGTAATTGCCGCGGCCAAAGCCCATCACGGAAAGGTAGATGCCGCTGTCGCGCTGGCGGGCGACATAGTCTTCCAGGCTCTCGTCACGCGTGACGCCGACATTGAAATCGCCATCGGTGAGCAGCATGACGCGGTTCACCGCGTCCTCGTCGAAATTCTCCCGCGCCAGCGAATAGGCCAGTTCCAGACCGGCCCCGCCGGCGGTCGAACCGCCCGCGTGCAGACGGTCGAGCGCCTCGTGGATACGCCGCGCATTGCGCGCCTCGGTCGGCTCGAGCACAGCCCCGGCCGCGCCCGCATAGACCACGAGGGACACCGTGTCCTCGGGCTCCAGCTCGTCGACCAGCATGTGCATGGCCTGTACGGCGAGCGGCAGCTTGTCCGGCGAATTCATCGAGCCGGAGACGTCGATCAGGAAGACCAGATTGGCCCGCGGCCGCTCGTCCGGCACGATCTCGAAGCCCTGGATGCCGACATGCATCAGCTGGGTGGATGAATTCCAGGGATTGGGCGTCACCGTGACATGGGTGGCGAAAGGCTCGTCCGGTCCCGGCGGCAGGGCGTAGTCGTAGTCGAAATAATTGATCATCTCCTCGATCCGCACCGCATCCGAGGGCGGCAGTTCGCGGCTGTCGATCAGATAGTCGCGCACCACGGCATAGCTGGCCGTGTCGACATCGATGGAGAAGGTGGAGACGGGTTCGTCCGCCGTGGAGACGACCGGATTGGCCTCGGTATCGTCATAGCGCTCGCGATTTTCCGGTGCCGGCTGGGGCCAGGGGCGCGGGCTGACCATGGGCGCGGGCGCGCCTGCGAGCCGGGCGCCGGTGACGGTAATGTAGTCGGCCGAGCCTGGCGGCGGAGGCGGCGGAGGCGGCGGAGGTGGCGGCGTCCGGTATTCCTCGTCCCGTTCGGCCACTTCGCCGGGCTCGCTTGTCGTTGCCGTACAGCCGGCCACAGCGACGCCGAAGGCGCTCGCCAGCAAGATTGCGCGTTTCATGGAAGCACTCCCCTTCCCGTCAGGTCCCTCACATCAAGCAGCACCATGACAGCCGGTGCAACCAAAAGACGAAAGCGGGGCAATTTGGGGGCAGGCGCAACGCCCGCCGTTCCCCCGGACCTGTTCCGGGGCCCGGCAAAAGGGCGTTGCGAAGAGCTGCGCCTATCCTGAAGCGGCAGCAGGCCCCGGAACAGGTCCGGGGAAAACAGCAGTGGGTCTTTCTTCCCCACATTGTGGGGAAATGGGCCGATGCGCAGCATCGGGTCGCCACGTTTTTCTGGGGGGCGCGGCCACAGCCGCGAAAGGCGCTTGCCTCCAAACTCCGCAGCCTGCGGCTGCGGCCCCTCCCCCGCTTCGCGGGTCCCCCTCCCCATGGAATGGGGAGGAAAACTAATCCTCCGGATCGATGCGCGGGTCGTAGCCGAGGTCCTGGACGAGGTCGGCGATGGCGTCGATGACGCGGGCCAGGGCGCGCTTGTCGGTGGAGCGGGCGACGAGATGGGTGCCGCGGCGGACCTCGCCGGCCTTCACCTCGATGAAGTAGGGATAGGAGCCGATCGAGACGCCGGGATTTTCCTCCTGCAGCTCGCCCAGTTTTTCCGCGATTTCGCCCTCACGCAGATTGTCGCCCTTCACCGAGCGCGACAGGGTGACCGTGCCGCCTTCCAGGCGATGGGCGATATCCTCCAGCATGCCGCGGCAGATGGCGGGCACGCCGGCCATGGTGAAGACATTGCCGGTCTGGAAGCCCGGCGCGCCGGTGACCGGGTTCTTGATCAGCGACGCCCCTTCGGGGATGCGCGCCATGCGCTTGCGGCTCTCGGTGACCGGCGTCTTCGTCTTGTCGTACCATTCCTCGATGATCGCCAGCGCATCGGCGCGGATATCGATCGACATGCCGAAGGCTTTCGCGATGCTGTCGGCGGTGATGTCGTCATGGGTCGGGCCGATCCCGCCCGTGGTGAAGACATAATCGGCCTTGGCGCGCAGCGTGTTCACTGCCTCGACAATCTCGTCTTCGATATCCGGCACGGTGCGCGCCTCGATGACATTGATCCCCAGCGGCGCCAGGAATTGCGCGATCTGCTGGAGATTCTTGTCCTGGGTGCGCCCGGAGAGCACCTCGTCGCCGATCAGGAGAACCGCTGCCGTAACGTGTTTCGTATCCGCCATGTGATTCCATCCTTCATCGCGCCCTTCGAGGGGGTATATGAGGCAGACGCCAGGAAGTCCAAGCCATGAAATTTCCCCAACCGCTCATCCCCGGCCATCTTGTCAGGCGTTACAAGCGTTTCTTCGCCGATGTGACCCTGGAAGACGGTACGGAGGTGACTGCCCACTGCGCCAATACCGGCGCCATGACAGGCATCAAGGAGCCGGGGCTGAAAGTGTGGCTGTCACAATCGGACAATCCCAAGCGCAAGCTGAAATACACCTGGGAGCTGGTGGAGGCGGAGGGCACGATTATCGGCGCCCTGCCCAACACCGCGAACGCGCTGGCCGAGGAAGCGGTGAATGCCGGTGTGATTACCGAACTGGCCGGTCATGACAGCCTGCGCCGGGAAGTGAAATACGGTGAGAATTCGCGCATCGACCTCCTGCTGGAAAGCGCGGGCCAGCCGCCCTGCTGGGTCGAGGTGAAGAATGTCCACTGGCAGCGCGGTCCAGGAATTGCGGAATTTCCCGACGGGGTGACCAGCCGGGGCGCCAAGCATCTGGGCGAACTGGCGGCGCAGGTCGCAGCCGGCGATCGCGCCGTGCAGCTCTTCATCGTCCAGCGCAGCGACTGCCACACCCTGCGCCCGGCCGGCGATATCGACCCGGTCTATGCAGCAACCCTGCGCCAGGCGGCAGCGGCGGGTGTTGAAGTCCTCGCCTATGCCTGCCACGTGACGACGGATGGCATAGCCGTCACCACCCCGATGACAGTGGAGCTGGGTGTATGAGCGAGACCGGCTGGGACCTGCCCGATCCCTATATTCACCGCATTGCCGTGACCGAGGCCGACATGGACGCCTTCGGCCATGCCAATAATGCGCGCTATCTGGAATGGGCCGATGCGGCTGCCTGGACCCATTGGTGGTCGAAGGGTTATTCGATGGATGCCTGCCAGGAGGATGACCGCGGCATCGCCATCATTCGCACCGAGGCGGACTATCTGGGCCATGTGCGCGTTGGCGATGCGCTGGACTGCGCGGTCTGGATCACCCAGTCGGACGGGCGCCTGCGCGCCGAGCGCCGCTATCAGTTCAAACGCGTGAAGGACGGTGTGACGGTCTTCCGGGCACTGACGAAAGTCGTGTGTTTCCAGCTCTCTACCGGCCGGCCGGCACGAATGACCCGGATTTTCCGTGATCACTACTCCGTCCTGCCCTCGGTCGCCGAAGCGCTGGCGGCTGCAGATTAAGGCGCCGTAACATTGAGCCCGGGCTTGTCCGGTCTATATTCCGCGCAGAATAACACCTCTGGGGGAGGCCCATTTTGATGAAGTATCTGGTTCCGGCAATTGCCGGCCTGGCGCTGGTCGCGTGCAACACCGAGACCGGGTCTGACGAGGCGCAGACCGCCACCGCGTTCACGCCCGATGTGAGCGCCGGCAATATCGAAGCCCACATCCGCTTCCTGGCATCAGACTATATGGCTGGCCGCGATGCCGGGTCTGACGGCTACGAGATCGCCGCGAATTATGTCGCCTCGCAGATGCGCCTTCTGGGCCTCGAGCCGGCCGGCGAGAACGGCACCTATTTCGCCGACGTGCCGATGCAGGATGTCCACGCCGACGGCGAGTACAACCGCTTCAGCCTAGACGGCACCGAATATGCCCAGGGCGAAGGTGTCGTGATCTGGTCGAACCCGTCCGTGCTGGAAGCCGAAATCACCGGCGAGCTGGTGTTTGTCGGACACGGCGTGTCGGCTGCCAATCGCGATCATGACGACTATGCCGACGTCGATGTCGACGGCAAGATCGTGGTCGTGCTCGGCGGCGTTCCCGGCGGTGTTTTCGATGGTATCAGCGAAGAGCGCGCCCACCACAACTCCTCCACCACAAAACGCGATGTCGCCGCCGCCCACGGCGCCATCGGCATGATCACCCTGACCGATTGGGACAATGAACGCACGGCGGGCTATGCGGAAGGCTATGCCTCGCTGCCGGCTGTCCGTCTGACCCCGGCGACCGGTCCGTCCGGCTATGACAATATCCAGGTGTCCGCCAGCGTCGGCGCCGATCTGGCCGCGGCGTTGTTCGAGGGCGCGGAAATGAGCCTGGAAGAGGTCACGGCCGCGCTGGAGGCCGAGGAGCCGAGCTTCCCGCGCTTCGACCTGCCGCACACCGTCACCATGCGCCAGCGCACGATTTCCGAACCGTTCAGCGATCCCAATGTCGTCGGCATGATCCGCGGCGCCGATCCGGAACTGGGCGATGAAATCGTCGTCCTCACCGCCCACCTCGACCATATCGGCAATGATGGTCAGCTGGGCCGGGCCAGCGGTTCCTGCCGCTCCTCCGACGAGGAAGACGTGATCTGCAACGGCGCCGTCGACAACGCATCGGGCGTGTCGATCATGCTGGAAACGGCCCGCACCTTCCTGGAAGACGGCACGCCGCGCCGGACCATCGTCTTCGTTGCCCTGGCGGCGGAAGAAAAAGGCCTTCTGGGTTCCGAGCACTTCGCCCGCAATCCCACGGTTCCGGCCGAGCAGATCGTTGCCAATGTCAATCTGGACATGCCGGTCATCGTCTATGATTTCTCCGACGTGATCGCCTTCGGTGCCAACCACTCCAATCTGGGCCCGATCGCCACGCGCGCGGCCGCCCAGCTGGATGTTGCCATCAGCCCGGACCCGCTGCCGGAACAATCGCTCTTCGTGCGTTCGGACCACTACAACTTCGTGCGCGAAGGCGTGCCGTCGCTCTTCCTGATGACCGGCTTTTCCTCGCCGGATCCACGCTGGGACCAGGGCGAAGGCTTCATGGGTTTCCTGAACACCTATTATCACCGCCCGACCGATCAGCTGGATGGCGAGCTGGAGGTCCTGTTCGAACAGGGCGCCAAGTTTGCCAATATCAACTACATGATCGCCCGCGAAGTCGCCGACAGCGACGAGCGGCCGGCCTGGAACGAGGACAGCTTCTTCGGCAATCTCTACGCCGGCGAAGACAACTAGTTTCTTCGGAAATCGGAAAATGCAGGCGCGCGCCGTTCCAAACGGCGCGCGCTTTTGTATATAAGGACGAGATGGAGGATTGCTGACTTGACGACCGCCTACGAGATCGTGACCGACGAGGACGCCGCCAGCGCACCGCGCGACGGCAAGATCAAGCTGCACGGGCCGGAAGGCTTTGCCGGCATGCGCAAGGCCGGACGCCTGGCCGCAGAGATCCTCGACATGCTGACCGCAGAGGTCGCACCCGGTGTCACGACCGAGCATCTCGACAAGCTGGCCCGCGAGTATGCCTTCGATCACGGCTCCATGCCGGCAACCCTGTTCTACCGGGGCTACCGCCACTCGCTGTGCACCTCGCTGAACCATGTGGTCTGCCATGGCATTCCCGGTCCCAAACCGCTGCGCAATGGCGATATCCTCAACATCGACGTCACCGTGATCGTCGATGGCTGGCACGGCGATACCAGCCGCATGTATGTGGCGGGCGAGCCGAAGCGGAAGGCCGAAATCCTCATCGACACGACCTATGAGGCGATGATGGCGGGTATCGAGGCCATCAAGCCGGGCGTGACGCTGGGCACGATCGGCGCGATCATCCAGGAATATGGCGAGAGCCGCCGCTGTTCGATCGTGCGCGATTTTTGCGGCCACGGCCTGGGCCAGAACTTCCATGACAGCCCGAATGTGCTGCATTTCGGCGAGCATGGCGAAGGCCCCGAGCTGAAACCGGGCATGTTCTTCACCGTCGAGCCGATGCTGAATCTGGGCCGTCCGGACGTGAAAGTCCTCTCCGATGGCTGGACCGCCGTGACGCGCGACAAGTCGCTCTCGGCCCAGTTCGAGCATTCCTGCGGCGTCACCGAGGACGGGGTGGAGATTTTCACCAAGTCGCCCAAGGGCCTCGACCGGCCGCCCTATAACCGCTGATCCATGACCGATCTCGCGCATCATACAGGCCATCGGGACCGGCTGCGCGAAAAACTAACCTCAGCGGGTTCCCTGGCACTTCACGATTATGAATTGCTGGAACTCTATCTGTTCCGCTGCATCCCGCGACGCGACGTCAAACCGATCGCGAAAGACCTGATCGCCCGTTTCGGCGATCTGGGCGGCGTGGCCTCGGCCTCCGTCGACCAGCTGGTCACCGTGAAGGGCGTCAGCGAAAAGACCGCCGCCGAGCTCAAGCTCATCAAGGCGCTGGCCGAACGGCTGGCCCGCGAACAGGTGATCGGCCGGCCCGTCATCGCCTCCTGGTCGGCGCTCGTCACCTATTGCCGCACCGCCATGCAGCACGCCACGACCGAACAGTTCCGCGTGCTCTTCCTGGACCGCAAGAACCGGCTGATCGCCGACGAGGTGCTGGGCGAAGGCACGATCGACCACGCCCCGGTCTATCCGCGCGAAGTCGTCAAGCGCGCCCTGGCGCATGAGGCCACCGCCCTCATCCTCGTGCACAACCATCCCTCCGGCGATGCCACGCCCAGCCAGGCCGATATCGAGATGACCCGCACCCTCGCGGATATCTGCAAACCCTTCGACATCGTGCTGCACGACCACCTCGTGATCGGCCGCGAAAACACGGCCAGTTTCAAGACGCTGGGGCTGATCTAGCTCGCCCCGCCGCGACATCCTGCTAAGCGCGCGGCCATGAAACGTTTTCTCATGGCCCTGGCCGGCCTGATCCTCAACCCTGCCGGCCTGTTCTCCGGACTGGCGCGCGAGCCGCGGCCGGCGGCGCATCTGGTCTTCCTCAATGGCGAGATCCGCACGCTGGGCGAGGCCGGTACGGTGGAAACCGCGCTGGAACTGACGACGCTCGGTGCCGCCCGCCAGCTGCGGCTGGAGCAGGAGATCGGTTCACCGGAACCGGGCAAGCGCACCGGCCTTATCTGGTTCGACCGTGACCCTGTCACCGCCTGAGGCCAGCTGACCGGCAGCTGAGACCGTCGCATCACCTCTCCGGCCGCTCGGCACGTTTCGGGCGCAGCGCGCCACGCACTCCACTAGCCTTTCGGGCCTGTTTGCCTGCGTGTGAGGTTGTCCATGTCCATCCGCCTGCTCGGCGCCATCCTGGCGCTGATCCTGTTCCCCGCCTCCGGCACCGGTGCTGAATCCGCGCACAGCCTGCTCGCCCCGCCCCTGACAGCCCGCTACGAAGCCGGTCTCTACGTCCATCATGCCGCCGACCCAGAACAGCGGGTGGGAGGCGAACCACGAACCGTGCAGGTCATGGTCTGGTATCCCGCCGAGGCCGATGGCCGCATCCTCTCCCACCGCGAAACCATCGGCTTCGACGCCGCCGCGCGCTCGGCGGATGACGGGACACCAGCCGCACGGGCCGAACGCGTCGCCGGCATTGTGCAGCATGCCATCGACCGGGGTGCGGACGCCGGCCGGCTGGACGCATTCCTGGATGCTCCGACCCGGACCCGGCTCGACGCGACACCCGCTGCCGGACCGTTCCCGGTGATCGTCTATGCCGCCAGCGTGTCCTCGCACCCTTATGAGAATACCGTCCTGCTTGAAACACTCGCCCGCCAGGGTTTCGTCGTCATCGCCACGCCCTCGGTCGGCATGGGGACCCGGGCCCAGGCGTCCGGCCGGGCGGGTATCGAGAACCAGCTGGCCGATATCCGGCTCTCCCTGCGCGTTGCAGACACGCTGGCCTTTGCCGACACGTCCCGCCTCGGCGTGGTCGGCTACAGCCGCGGCGGCGCCGTCGGCACGCTGCTGACGATGCAGGAGCCGCGGGTCAGGGTCTTTGTGTCCCTCGACGGATCGGAAGGGCGCGACATGCTGATCGGCGCGGTGCGCGAGAGCACCGGGTTCGACCTTGCCCGCTTCGACCGGCCGCACATGCATGTCTTCTCGGAGCCGGCAGAGAATTTCCCGGAGACGCGCGAGATTGTCGATGCGGCGCCTTCGCCCGACCGTCATGTCGTGCGCCTGCCGCAACTCGGTCATGGCGAGCTGGGATCGACCTTCATCATGCTGAACGGGTTCGCCCGGGGTGAAGATGCACGCCGCCCGGTCGCGCAGACGGCACCGGCCTACCAGGCCATGACCCTGCTGGTGCTCGACATGATGGATGCCTATCTCCTGCGCAATGGCCCTGCCCGGGCCCGCATCGCGAACGAGCGGCTGCGAACCGCGACACCCGGCAGCGAGATTATCTGGGAATAGCTGCAGCACCCCGGGGAAAAGCACAGGCTGATCAAAACCGCTGACAGGCAGAGGGAACCGCTGGGCGCGTCCCGCGTCCCTGTTATGATCGGCCTTCGCAACCTCGAGGACACAGATGCACAATCGCGCCTTCTACTTCACCCATCTGGAATGCTCGCAAACCGGCAAGCGCTACGAGATCGACACGCCGCACAATCTCTCCGATGCCGGCAAGCCGCTGCTGGCGCGCTATGATCTGGAGAAGATGAAGGGTGAGATCGATCGCGGCGCGATCTGGGCACGCAACACCGGTTTCTGGAAATGGCGCGAGCTCCTGCCGGTCCATGACAGCGAGGATATCTGCCGTCTCGGCGAGATCGACACCCCGCTGATCGATGTGCCCGCCACGGCGAAGGCCTCCGGCGCGACCGGCAAGGTGTGGGTGAAGGATGAGGGCCGCCTGCCCACGGGCTCGTTCAAGGCGCGCGGCCTCGCCCTCGCCGTCGCCATGGCGCACTCTTTCGGCATCAAGCGCCTCGCCATGCCGACCAATGGCAATGCCGGCGCGGCGATGTCGGCCTATGCCAGCCGGATGGGGATGGAGAGTTATTGCTTTGCCCCCGAGGACACGCCGGAAATCAACCTCAACGAAATGGCGCTGCAGGGTGCCAGGGTCTTCAAGGTGAACGGCTATATCCATCATTGCGGCGCCCTCGTCGCGGCCGGCAAGGACGAGATGGGCTGGTTCGACGTCTCCACCCTCAAGGAGCCCTATAGGATCGAGGGCAAAAAGACGATGGGCCTGGAACTGGCCGCCCAGATGGGCTGGAAACTGCCCGATGCGATCTTCTATCCCACCGGCGGCGGCACCGGCCTGATCGGCATGTGGAAAGCCTTCGACGAGATGGAAAAGCTCGGCTGGATCGGCCCGGAACGCCCGAAAATGTTCGCCGTCCAGGCCGAGGGCTGCGCCCCCATCGTCAAGGCCTACGAGGCCGGCGAACGCCACGCCGAGGAATGGCTCGACGCCAAGACCGCCGCCATGGGCATCCGCGTCCCCAAGGCCATCGGTGATTTCCTGATCCTGGACGCCGTGCGCGAGAGCGAGGGCGCGGCCGTGGCGGTGACCGAAGAGGCGATCGAGACGGCGCGGACGCGCTGTGCGCGGGAGGACGGCCTCCTGCTCTGCCCCGAAGGCGCGGCAACGCTGGCGGCCATGGAAAAAGCCATGGGCGACGGGCTTGTGGCGCGGGACGCGGAATGCGTGCTGTTCAATTGCGGGTCGGGGCTGAAATACACGATGCCGGACGGGGCCGTGGCGCTGGACCGGCACAGCGAGGTGGATTGGGGGGCGATGTGAGTGGGCGATTGAAAAAGATCCGCGAGAGCCGGTTGGTCATATGGGCCTGCCTCGCCGCGATCTTCCTGATCAGCCTTTTCCTCGATACCGAGGTGATGAGCCAGACCATCTGCTCGAATGGAGACTGCGTGGTCCGCGCCGCTTGGAGCGTGTATGCGCTGATACCAGCGGGATCAGCGCTGAGCCTTATTCTCGTTCTGGGCAATCTGCCTGCTCAGCCAGCGCAGTCCGGCACGATCAAGAAGCGCCATGTCCTGATCGCCTGGGTCGTCGATTTCTTCTTGACCCTTTTGGCCTTGGCGCCGCTGATTGCGGCGGTCCCCTTGCTGATCGAGGCCGCGCATACCGGGCAGTGGGCTGGATCTTTTCAACGCAACTATGTGCGTGCCACCGACCTTGTAACTGTCCTGATCTTTCTCGCCAGTTTTGCACCGATCATCTTGTATCTGGGCCGAGGGGGCCTGGGCCAAGGCCCGACGATCGGACAATACCTCCTGCGGTTCCAGGTCACGGTTCCGGCCAGCATTCCTGCCTGGGTCCGCGTGCTGGGCGTTGCTTTCCTGCCGGCACTGATTGTTCTTCGTCCCATCGAGGCAAAAAACGGCATTCGCCGGTGGCCCCCGCTTTCTTTCACAGAGATTGAGCTGGTGAAGATCGAGTAGCGTAACTGCCGCGAATAGCCGGATGATGAGGATTGGGGGGCGATGTAGCTTCTTTCTTCCCCATTCCATGGGGAAGTGGGCCGATGCGCAGCATCGGGTCGAAGGGGTCGCGGCCTCAGGCCGCGAAAGACGCTCGGCTCAACCCTTCCGCCGCTCACGCGGCGGCCCCTCCCCCGCTTCGCGGGTCCCCCTCCCCACGATGTGGGGAGGAAAGAAGCGCGCCACTTGACCCCACGCGCCTTTCATCGCATCCCCCGCGCTTCAGCCAATGAAACGCGGAGCACCGCCGATGATCCCCCGCTATACCCGTCCGGAAATGGCCGCCATCTGGGCCGACCAGAACAAGTACAGGATCTGGTACCTGATCGAGGCGCATGCGACGGAGAAGCTGGCGGAGCTGGGTGTGGTGCCGCAATCGGCGGTCGAGGCTGTCTGGAAAGCGAAAGACGTCGAGTTCGACGTCGACCGGATCAACGAGATCGAGGCCGAGGTGAAGCATGATGTCATCGCCTTCCTCACCCATCTGGCCGAGCATGTCGGCGAGGAGAGCCGTTTCGTCCACCAGGGCCTGACCTCCTCGGACGTGCTGGACACCTGTCTCGCCGTGCAGATGAAACAGTCTGCCGACCTCTTGCTGGAAGGCATGGACCGCGTGCTGGCGGCACTGAAAGCGCGCGCGGAAGAGCATAAATACACCGCCTGTATCGGCCGCTCGCACGGCATCCATGCCGAGCCGATGACGATGGGCCTGAAATTCGCGCGCTTTCATGCCGAGTTTGCCCGCAATCGCGAACGCCTGGTGCGGGCGCGTGACGAGATCGCCACCTGCGCCATTTCCGGCGCCATCGGCACGTTCGCGAATGTCGATCCGGCCGTGGAAGAGCATGTCGCCGAACAGATGGGCCTGACGGTGGAGCCGATCTCCACCCAGGTCATCCCGCGCGACCGCCATGCCAACTACTTCGCCGTTCTGGGCCTGATCGCCTCGGCGATCGAGAATATCGCCATCGAGGTGCGCCATCTCCAGCGCTCCGAAGTGCGCGAGGCGCAGGAATATTTCTCGCCGGGCCAGAAGGGCTCGTCGGCCATGCCGCACAAACGCAATCCGATCCTGACGGAAAACCTGACCGGCCAGGCGCGCCTGGTGCGCTCGGCCGTGGTGCCGGCAATGGAGAATGTGGCGCTGTGGCACGAGCGGGACATCTCCCACTCCTCCGTGGAACGCGGCATCGGCCCGGACGCCAATGTGCATCTGGACTTCGCCCTGCACCGCACCGCCGGCATGATCGAGAAACTGATCGTGCATGCCGACCGCTGCGCGGAAAACCTCAACGCCTATGGCGGCATCCACAATTCCCAGCGCGTCCTTTTGGCCCTCACCCAGGCCGGCGCAAGCCGCGAGGTGAGCTATCGCCTCGTCCAGCGCAACGGCATGAAAACCTGGGATGAAGGCGGCATGCTGGTCGACCACCTCAAGGCCGACGCCGAGGTCACCGCGCTTCTGGGCAACGAACAGATCGAGGCCTGTTTCGACGAGGCCTACCACATGAAGCATGTCGACACGATTTTCCGCCGGGTGTTCGGGGCGTAGGCGTTCCAGTTATCGACGCTTGTCATCCCGGACGCATGCCCGGCCCTGAGCCGGGCGAAGATCCGGGACCCATAATCCCGGTGTTCATCCCACTGACGCCGTTATCGAGCCTGCTTACGGCCTAGATCGGCGCGTATGGGTCCCGGCTCTGCGCCCCGCCGGCGCGGGGCATTCGGCCGGGATGACAAATGCGCTTGTTGGCTTGCGGGGAAGAGCCCCCTAAATTCCCCTCATGTCCAAGCTCTACGACTCGATCGACGATCGCCTCGCGGCCTTCATCGAAAAGCAGAAGATGTTCTTCGTCGCGACAGCACCGTCGGGCGATGAGGGGCATGTGAATGTCTCGCCCAAGGGCTATGACAGTTTCCGCATACTGGGGCCGAACGAGGTGGCCTTTCTCGATCTGGGCGGGTCGGGTGTGGAGACGATTGCGCATCTGCGCCAGAACGGGCGGATCACCTTCATGTTCTGCGCCTTCGAGGGCGCGGCGAACATAGTGCGCCTCTATGGCACGGGCGAAGCGACCTGTTTCGACGATCCGGGCTTTGCCGAGAAGAAGGCCCTCTTCCCGGACTTCCCGAAGGTGCGCGCGATCATCACGGCGAAGATCCACCGCATCGCCGACAGCTGCGGCTGGGGCGTGCCCTTCTACGACTTCAAGGGCGAGCGCGACCAGCTGATCCGCTATAATGAGCACCGCGACGACGCGGTCTGGCGCGAACGCCGCTATACCGGCAATGCCCGGTCGATCGACGGCCTGCCGGGTCTGGTAAAGCCGGATGCGGCGGAATGACGTCAGCGTGATCGCTTCGTGCAGTGACCGCCGCGTACGCCACGGCTAAACGGGACGTCCTGGAGGAAGATCGACATGCGACTGATTGCTGCCGCACTGGCCGGACTGGCCCTGTTTCTCGGACCGAATTTCGTGCGGGCGGCCTGGGACGAGGCGGCGCCGGCGGACGAGCCGCGCCTGGTGGCCGCAATGTTCCGCTCATCCTGGTGCAGCGCCTGCCGCGTACTGGAACCGCGGGTCGAGGATGTGCGCGAGGCGCTGACGGGAGAGCCGATCGGCTGGGTGCGCTTCAACTTCACCTGGGGCGAGCGCGACGGTTTGCGCGGCATGGCCGAGGAAGAGGGCATCGCGCCGCTCTATGACGAGCTGGCCGGACGCACCGGTTTCCTCGTGCTGATGGATCGCGAGACCGGGCAGGTCTTCGAGATCGTCACGATGGACTATGACCGTGCCCGTATCCGCGAAGCCCTGGAGCGCTGGCTGGTCGTCGTCGACCGGCTGGAGAGCGTCGAGGGCTGACGCGCCTCCCCGGTCACGGGCGAGGCGCGTGATCGATCCCGGACCTAGCCTTCCGCCTGGATCTGCTGGCGGGCCGTGGCGAGAAGATCGTCCATCTGCTTGCGCAGCAGGTGGTCGGAGAGCTCGACATTGCGCGCGTCCAGATCGCCGCGCACCTTGCGGAAGACGTCGTCATCGCCGGCTTCCTCGAAATCGGCAACGATGACCGACTTGGCGTATTCGGCCGCGGCTTCGCCGTCGAGGCCCATCAGCTCGGCAGCCCACAGGCCCAGGAGCTTGTTGCGGCGGGCGGCCGCCTTGAATTCGAGTTCCTGGTCGTGCGCGAACTTGTTCTCGAAGCCTTTTTCGCGATCGTTGATGCCCGACATGGGTCTCTCCTTGAGGATGTCCATTTGCCCGAGTGACTAGCTCGGCAAGGGGTCTAAATCAATCTTCACCGCACACAAGGCTGCGGCGATCTCGAAACAATCCTACCGCACCGCGGCAAAGCGTTGCAGAGGGACGCGCACGCGGATATTTTCCCCCTTCGATGCGCGGTCCGGTTCTCGATTCGGGCCGCGTCTCTCTTTTCGGGTCGACCGCCCCGCTGGCCGGGGCCGACCGCCAACGGAGCGTCCGCCGATGTCCCGCCGCAAGATGATCTACGAAGGCAAGGCCAAGATCCTGTATGAAGGCCCCGAACCGGGCACGATCGTGCAGTATTTCAAGGACGACGCCACCGCCTTCAACAACCAGAAGAAGGCCACGCTGGAAGGCAAGGGCGTGCTGAACAACCGGATTTCCGAGTATATCATGCTCGGTCTCGGCCGGATCGGCATTCCGACCCATTTCATCAAGCGTCTGAACATGCGCGAACAACTGGTGCGCCAGGTCGAGATCATTCCGCTGGAAGTGGTCTGCCGCAATGTCGCCGCCGGTTCGATCAGCCAGCGTCTGGGCGTGCCGGAAGGTGAGCAATTGCCCCGCTCCATCGTCGAATTCTACTACAAGAAGGACGAGCTGGGCGATCCGATGGTGTCCGAAGAGCACATCACGGCGTTCAACTGGGCCTCCACCCAGGAGATCGACGACATGATGGCGATGACGCTGCGGGTGAATGACTTCCTGTCCGGCATGTTCTCGGGCGCCGGCATCCGCCTGGTGGATTTCAAGCTGGAATTCGGGCGTCTCTACGAGGGCGACATGGTGCGCACCGTGCTGGCTGACGAGATCAGCCCGGACAGCTGCCGCCTGTGGGACATGGAAACCAACGAGAAGATGGACAAGGACCGGTTCCGCCGCGATCTGGGCAATGTCACCGAGGCCTATGCCGACGTGGCCCGCCGCCTGGGCATCATGAAGGAACACGGCCAGGGCAGCGGCGAAAACCAGAAATAGGCTCGCTCTGCGTTCTGCCAAAGAACAAGGCGCTGCCCGCGGGCGGCGCCTTTTTTGTTCGGCGTTCGCCGGAATGACGGCTTGATACGTGCGAGGGTCGAGCCTCGCTCGCAATCATCCATAGGGCGCATGCCGGCCAGTCAGCCGTATCCGGTTTTCCAGCTCAAGGGTGAAACCGCAGAGCGGCGCCTTGGCGCCCTTGACCTGGAAAACCGGATACGGCCCCCTCCTCGGCAAGCGGATAATGGATACTCAGCGCACGGAACATGCCCACCCCGAACTCCGATTTCCGCAGGACAGGGCGGGCGCGATTTCGCGAAAAATCTCCTTGCAGACGCCCGCAGCCGCGCCCCCGCATCCCTGCCCTGCTGAATCACACGGGGCTATCAATTGCGCCCAAGGCCATGTCGCTTTATTGAGGGCGCGAATTTCAGGCCTTGAAAGCGAGTCGAGCCCGTGAAAGCGAAAATCCACGTCTATCTGAAACCCGGCGTCCTCGATCCCCAGGGAGCCGCCGTCGCCGGCGCGCTGCACAATATGGGCTATGACGAAGTCGTCGAGGCCCGCCAGGGCAAGCTGATCGAGCTGGACCTGACCGGCGACGATGCCGAAAAGGCCCGCACCCGGGTCGAGGAAATGTGCGCCAAACTCCTCTCCAACCCGGTGATCGAGAGCTACTCGATCGAGCTGGAATAGCGGGGTCCGGCCGAGATGAAATCCGCCGTCATCGTCTTCCCCGGCTCCAATTGCGACCGCGACGCCCATGATGCGATCGCGAAAGTCACGGGCCACGCCCCCGCCATGGTCTGGCACCAGGAAAGCGAACTGCCCGAGGGCACCGATTTCGTGATGGTGCCGGGCGGGTTCTCCTATGGCGACTATCTGCGCTGCGGCGCCATGGCCTCGCGCTCGGCGATCATGCCGGCGATTGTGGCCCACGCAGCCACCGGTGCGCCGGTCCTGGGCGTGTGCAACGGCTTCCAGATCCTCACCGAAAGCGGCCTCCTGCCCGGCGCGCTGATGCGCAATGCCGGCCTGAAATTCGTCTGCGAAAAGGCGAAGCTGACGGTGGAGAACGCCAATACCCGCTTCACCTCGCACTATGAGGGCGGTGCCGAACTGATCGTGCCGATCGCGCACCATGACGGCAATTATTTCGCCGATGACGAGACGCTCGACCGGATCGAGGGCGAGGGCCAGGTGATCTTCCGCTATGGCAGAAACCCGAACGGCTCCAAGCGCGACATCGCCGGCATCACCAACGAGCAGGGCAATGTCATGGGCATGATGCCCCACCCGGAACGCGCCGTGGACGAAAAACACGGCGGCACGGACGGGCTGAAACTGTTTGAATCCCTTCTCGGGAGCGCGTGAGCGACATGACCCAATACGCCGAAGGCATCACCGCCGAGATCGTCGCCGAGCACGGCATCAATGACGAAGAATACGCCATCATCCTCGACCGTCTGGGCCGGGCGCCCAACCTCGTGGAACTGGGCATTTTCTCGGTCATGTGGTCGGAACACTGTTCCTACAAGTCCTCGCGCGCCCATCTGGGCCGGTTGCCGACGGATGGCGAGAAGGTCATCCAGGGCCCGGGCGAGAATGCCGGCGTGATCGATATCGGCGACGGCCAGGCCGCCATCTTCAAGATGGAAAGCCACAATCACCCCTCCTTCATCGAGCCCTATCAGGGTGCGGCGACGGGTGTGGGCGGCATCCTGCGCGACGTCTTCACCATGGGCGCGCGCCCGGTGGCGCTGATGAATGCGCTGCGCTTCGGCGCGCCGGACCATCCCAAGACGCGCCAGCTGGTTTCCGGCGTGGTCGCCGGCATCGGCGGCTACGGCAATTGCGTCGGCGTGCCGACGGTCGGCGGCGAGACGAATTTCCACGCCGGCTATAACGGCAATATCCTGGTCAACGCGATGGCGGTGGGCCTGGCCGATGCGGACAAGATCTTCTACGCCCGCGGCGCCGAGCCGGGCCAGCCGATCGTCTATGTCGGCTCCAAGACCGGCCGCGACGGCATCCACGGTGCCACCATGGCCTCGGCCGAATTCGACGATGCCTCCGAGGAGAAGCGTCCCACCGTCCAGGTCGGCGACCCCTTCGTCGAGAAAAAGCTGATCGAGGCCTGCCTCGAACTGATGGCGACCGACGCCATCGCCGCCATCCAGGACATGGGCGCCGCCGGCCTCACCTCCTCCTCGGTCGAGATGGCCGACAAGGGCGGGATCGGCATCCATCTGGACATGGACAAGGTTCCCCAGCGCGAAGCCAACATGACGGCCTACGAGATGATGCTCTCGGAAAGCCAGGAACGCATGCTGGTTATCATGAAGCCGGGCCGCGAGGACGTCGCGCACGAGATCTTCCGCAAATGGGAACTCGATGTCGCCGTGATCGGCGAGACGACCGATACCGGCCGCATGGTGCTGACCCACAAGGGCGAGACCGTGTGCGACATCCCGGTCGCACCGCTGGCCGACGATGCGCCGAAATACGAGCGCCCCTATTTCGCACCGGAAGTGCGTGCCCAGATCCACGCCAAGGACATCGCCCAGCCCGATCATATGGGCGAAGTGCTCTTGAAGCTGATGGCCTCGCCGGACATGGCCTCCAAATCCTGGATCTGGAAACAGTATGACCGCCACGTGATGGCGGATACGGCGGCCTCCTCCGAGGATCCGTCCGACGCGGCCATCGTGCGCGTGCACGGCACAGCCAAGGCGCTGGCCATCACCACCGACTGCACGCCGCGCTATTGCTATGCCCACCCGTTCGAGGGCGGCAAGCAGGCCGTGGCCGAAGCCTGGCGCAATCTGACCGCCACCGGTGCCGACCCGATCGCCATCACCGACTGCCTGAATTTCGGCAATCCCGAGCGCGAGGAAATCATGGGCCAGTTCGTCGGCTGTATCGACGGCATGGCGATGGCCTGCGCCACGCTCGGCTTCCCGGTCGTGTCCGGCAATGTCAGCCTTTACAACGAGACCAATGGTGCCGCCATTCCGCCGACCCCGGCGATCGGCGGTGTCGGCCTGATCCCGGATATCGGCAAGCGGGCCGGCTTCGGCGGCATGACGGAAGGCGATATCCTGCTGCTGGTCGGCGAGACCCAGGGCGTGATGGGCGCGTCGGTCTATCTCAAGGTCATCGAGGACCGCGAGGACGGCGACGCCCCGCATGTCGATCTCGACGCGGAAAAGGCCAATGGCGATTTCGTGCGCGGCCAGATCCGCACCGGCCGCCTGACCGCCTGTCACGATATTTCCGATGGCGGCCTCGCCTGCGCCGCAGCTGACATGGCCCTGGCCTCGGAGTGCGGCATCAAGCTGGCCCATGAGGGCGCCAATCCGCCGATGCACGGCTTCCTCTTCGGTGAGGACCAGTCGCGCTATCTGATCGCCGCCCGGAAGGAAGACGCCATCGCCATCCTGCAGGATGCCAAGGCGGACGAGATCCCGGTCCAGGTGGTCGGCCTCGCCGGCGGCACCACGATCAGCGTCAACGGCGCCCACCCGCTGGAACTCGACCGCCTGCGTACGGCCTGGGAAGGCTGGATGCCCGGCCTGATGGACCAGCTCGTCGAAGCGGCTGAGTAGTATCCCGTTTTGTCGTAAGCGGCGGCACATCAGGGCTCGCCCCGCCTGCGGGGGAGCCGTCCGCGTAAGCGGACTGAGGGGGCGCCGCCCAGCGGCGCAAAGCGCGCCAGCGCGCATGTATCACCCCCATCGACCTTGCCCGGCCAAGGCCGGGCTCGGCCACTTCCCCCGCTTCGCAGGGGAAGCCTTGTCAGCGCCCCGCAGCCTCACCGATCTCGTCGAGGCGCTCATCCGCCTCCCGGGCGAAGTCGAGGATGGCGGCGGAGGCGTCCTGGAAGAAGTCCAGCGTCATGTTCTCATACGTGTCGGTCGGCTGGTGGTAGTGCGGGTGGAAGTCGACACCGAGATAGATGAAGGGGATGCCGGCGACGTGGAACGCCCCTGAATCCGTCAGCAGTGTCCAGTCACCGCCCGGCACCTCGGTCGGCTCGTCATACCCCATCGGCATCGAGACATCCGCGCGCGCCGCGACCTCCTCGACCATCGGGACGAGGAAGGGATAGTGATAGGTGCCGACGGCCCACAGGATGCGATCCTGCGACATCGCCACCATGTCCATGTTGAGATTGAAGGTGATGTTCTCCACCGGGATGGGCGGGTTGGCGACGAAGGCGCGCGCGCCCTGCAGGCCCCGCTCCTCAGCATCGACAAAAGCGAAGATCACGTCATGCTCGGGCGGATTGGCAGCAAAGTCCGCGGCAATCGCGAGCACCGAGGCCACGCCGGAGGCATTATCGTCGGCGCCGTTCCAGATCTGCCCGTCGCGCATGCCCTCATGATCATAGTGCGCCGTGACAACCAGCGTGCGCGCGCTGTCCGACGTGCCCGCGATCTGCGCCAGGATGTTCACACCGGTAATGTCTTCGTCCGGATTGGTCGGCAGGGAGAAGGTGAAGCTGTGCTCATAGCTGCCGTTCACCGGACCGGCGCCGATACCCTCGAGCCGTTCGATGATGTAGGCGCGGGCCCGGGCATTTCCCTCGGTCGCTACTTCGCGGCCTTCCATCTCGTCGGCAGCAAGGATGCGCAGGTCTTCCAGCAATTGCGCGCGATCGAGCGCCGGCGCCTCCTGGGCACAACCCGCCTGGGTAAAGACGGCAAACGAAACGGCAGCACTGAACAGGATGGACCGCATGAAAACTCCCCCGGATTGATCAATCCGGGGGAGCTTGCCACGGCGCACGCCGGGAACCCACTGAAATCTAGGTCAGTATCTGCGGATCACTGGAACCAGCCGCGCGGCGGGCTGGCGGCGGGCTCACCTTCCAGCTCCGGCCAGTTGGCATCGGCCTGCGTGATGAAGCCGTCGATATCGCGCTCCCAGCGGCGCTGGATGCCGGCATCGTAATTCAGATAAAGCACGCCATCGACAATCCGGTAGGCCTGCGGATCGGTACGCGCCTTGTAGCCGCGCGAGGCCGCCCAGGCGCAATGCCCGTCATAAGCCGGGATATAGCGCTGCGGATTGGCCAGGAAGGCCTCGCGATTGGCCTCGCTGGCGAAATGCCAGACGGCGCCATTATACTCCGCGCTGATATCGGCCAGGCCCATCTGCGGGGTCTCGGCAGTGTGATAGGAGACCACGTCGAAACCGCTGACGGCCCGTCCGTCCCGGTCGACATATTGCTCGCCGGCAAAGGCCGCGCCGGCCAGCAGGAAGACCGCCAGTGCGAGATTGGCAGCGCCCAGCGACAGGCGAAGACAGGTTTTGGCAGTCAACAACAGGCTCATGGTCTTTTCCCTTGCGGTCGTGGCGATTAGCTTGGCCCCCGATATGCGCCCGACACCGGTCCGGTAAAAGGCACAACGCAACACGCCGGATCACACATCCGTCACCGCCCGGAGAGCCGCCATGCCCATGCCTGCCGAAGATATCATCGCCCTGATCAAGGCCGGCATTCCCGATGCCGATGTCGAGATGGAAGACCTGGCCGGCGATAATGACCACTGGAAAGCCGTGGTCACGTCGGAAAGCTTCCGCGGCAAGCTGCGCGTCGCCCAGCACCAGATGGTCTATGCCGCGTTGGGCGAGAAGATGGGCGGCGAGCTGCACGCCCTCGCCCTGGAAACCCGTGTCCCGGCCGCCTGAGTCATCGTGATCGACAGTCCCGCTTTCTCCCGTCTCGGCTTCGGCGTATCCGGCCCGCACGCCAGCTGGGGCGTGCCGCGTCACGCGACGGAGAACCTCATCCGCCAAGCAGTGGGCCTGGGGATCACCCTTTTCGATACCGCCCCCTCCTATGGCAAGGGCGAAGCGGAACGCCGCCTGGGCCGCGCTCTGAAGGCCTTTCCCCGCGACAAGGTTTTCGTGACCACCAAAGCCGGTGTCGGTCCGGGTGGGCACCGCGACTTTTCCGCCGGCGCGGTTGAAATGTCCCTGCGCGCCTCGCTGGACCGGTTGTCGATGAACCATGTCGACCTTCTGTTGCTGCACGGTCCCGCCGCGACCGAGATGAGCGACAAGCTGATCCGCCATCTCCAGGCTTTCCGCGAACGCGGCATGGTGCGCCATCTCGGTGTTTGCGGACGCGGCGGCGAGCTGGATTTTGCCATCGATACCGGGGCGTTCCAGGCGATCATGGCGCCGGTCAATCCCGGGCTTTCCGACATCGAGACGGCCCGGCTGGAGCGGGCCCGCGCGGCCGGACTGCGTGTACTGGGTATCGAGGTGATGGCCGGCACGTCACGCCGCCGCCTGCCCCGCTCTCGCGGAGATCTGTGGTACTGGGCCCGGCAGGCCAGACGCAGCCTGTCGGGCAACGCTGCGGCCGCGCCGGTCAATACACCGCAGCTGAGCCTGAAATGGGCGCTCGAAAACGGACCGGCAGATGCGCTAATGTGCCTGACAACACGCCACGCCAATCTGGCCGAGAATGCCCGGCTGGCGGCTCTTGAAGCCCGAGCCTCCGCTTCCTAGCTGAACGGACACATCCAACAGGGAGTCCCGCCATGACCACTGCTCATGACGTCATCAAGTCCACCGTCGAGAATAATGACGTCGTCCTGTTCATGAAGGGCACGCCGGTGTTTCCGCAATGCGGCTTCTCTTCCGTGGTGGCGCGGGTGCTGGATCATCTCCAGGTCGATTTCGAGAGCGTCAACGTGCTCGAGGATGATGGCATCCGCCAGGGCATCAAGGAATTCTCGAACTGGCCGACAATCCCCCAGCTCTACATCAAGGGTGAGTTCGTGGGTGGCTGCGACATTATCAAGGAAATGTTCGAGACCGGCGAGCTGCAGACCTATCTGCGCGAGAAAGGCCTGATCGAACCGGCCTGACCCCTTTTCCGGGCTCCGGCCGGCTTTGTATCAACGCGCCGCGACAGCGCGGCGGCCGGGTGCAGGCCGGGCATTTTCAAGCGGATTGAGCACGACGACCTCGCCCTGCGCAGGCACGCCCAGCTCTTCGAGCGCGAATGCCAGCTGCACGCCCCAGGGCATTTCGCGGCTGCATGCATCCGGTGTGTCCCGGAACAGGCTGACGGCGTAGACATCGCCCTCATAGCTGCCGACATCAACAGTGAAGTCCGAACGCGCGGTACAGCCATGACTGTCGGCGTGTACGACGAGGATTTCATTGTCGATCACCCGCCAGTGCATCACCGGCTCGAGCGACGGGTCGACTTCCGGCGCTTGGCCGAAGCCGGGAATGCGCATGTCTGAAAAGCGGATACGCGGAAGCGCGCGCATGGCGGGCATCGGGGGCAGTGACGGCAGGAATGCGGAGCGTCCCTCATCGCCCGCACTCCCGGTCGCCGAACAAGCCGACGCCATCATCGCCACGCCTGTGAAAACACCCCAAACTGCTTTCACCCTCGCCCCCGTCCGTGTTGCCCAACACGAATTCCGCACAGCCGGCAAACACCCCCAGCGACCGTGACGGAGATCACATGAAGCCGGTTATTTGGCGAGAATCAACCCCTTGCTTCTATCAGGCGAAAGGAAGTCGGCGCCTGCCCGTTTTCGTGGCATCCCTGCCCGCGCCCGGGACAGGGTGCCATATCCTACAGATCGTCTTTCGGTTTTTGCCGCGGCTCGGATAGGATTACCGGCGTGATCCGCAGGGGTCGCTCCACTCATCGTCGAACCCTTGAACGGAGGCTGCATGCTGCAAGTCCTGCTCCTGATCAGTGCCACCATAGCCTTGAGTATCATGCTGATACCGTTGTCCTCGCGGTTTCGCGCGCCGATCCTCCTGGTTTTCCTCCTCGTCGGGATGGCATTGGGAGAGGACGGCCCCGGCGGCATACAATTCGAAGATTTTGCGCTCACCTATTCGGTCGGCTCGGTTTGCCTTGCCCTCATTCTCCTGTCCGGCGGGCTCGATACACGCTTCGAAGACGTCAAGGCTGCAGCCCTGCCAGCTGGCTTGCTCGCCGGCCCCGGCGTCGTCCTGACGGCCACGCTGGTTGGTGCGGCCTACAGCCTCCTGCTGCAAGCCCCGCTCGCGGAAGGGCTCCTGTTCGGGGCGGTTGTCAGTTCCACGGATGCGGCCGCCACCTTCATGTCGCTGCGCCATGGCGGTATCCGGCTGCCGCAACGGCCCCGGCAGACCTTGCTGGTCGAATCCGGGATCAACGACCCGGTCGCAATCTTTCTGACAATCAGCTTTGTCGAGATCGTCGATGCCGGCGCGGGCCTCTCGCCCGGCGCCCTGGTCGATACCCTGCCCGTTCTGGCCGCACAGCTCGGCCTCGGCACGCTGCTGGGCCTGGGCGGAGGCTGGCTGGCCTCCAAGCTTCTCGCCTGGTTGCGCCTGCCGGCCGGGCTCGCCTCCCCCTTTCTGCTTGCCACCGGTCTCGCCCTGTTTTCAGGCACCGGACTGGCCGGCGGCTCGGGTTTCCTGGCGGTCTATCTGTTCGGCCTCGTCGTCGCCAATCATGGCGCCGCACCGCCGCGACGCGCCATCCATTTCCATGAAGGTCTGTCCTGGATCGCGCAGATCTGCCTTTTCGTCCTGCTGGGGCTTCTCGTGACCCCGACCACGCTGGGCGCTGTCATCGTCAGCGGCCTGATCCTGGCCGCGGCCCTCATCCTCGTCGCCCGCCCGCTCGCCGTTTTTGCCTGCTTGCTGCCAACCCGTATCCCGTGGCGCGAACAAGCCTATATCGGATGGATGGGCATGCGCGGCTCGGTACCGATCTTCCTGGCAATCTTCCCGGTGGTCAGCCCGGGCCCGATCACGCCGGTCTTCTTCGACCTGGTATTCGTGATCGTCGTCATCTCATTGCTTGTGCACGGGCTGACAGCAGGCCTGTCGGCGCGATGGCTCGGCCTGGAAAGCGATGAGGCCGACGCGGCAAGCGGGCCGGATACCCCGCGCGGCTAGGAACACCTCGTCATATTGCCCCCTTCCGGGGCCGGCAGCACCTGAACAGAAAAAGGCCGCCCCGGCGAACCGGAGCGGCCTGTTTTCCAGGTCGGATTTCGTCCTCTTACGAGGAGTAGAATTCGATGACCAGGTTCGGTTCCATCTGCACCGGATACGGCACTTCGGCGAATTCCGGCATGCGCACGAAGGTGGCCTTCATGGCTTTCGGATCCAGGTCGATATAATCCGGGATGTCGCGCTCGGCGCTTTCCAGCGCTTCCAGCACCAGGGCCATGGAACGCGAGCGGTCACGAACCTCGATCACGTCACCCGGCTTGCAGCGGAAGGACGGGATGTTGGTCTTCACGCCGTTCACCTTGACGTGGCCGTGGTTCACGAACTGACGCGCAGCGAAGACGGTCGGCACGAACTTGGCGCGGTAGACGATCGCATCCAGGCGGCTTTCCAGCAGGCCGATCAGGTTTTCCGTCGTGTTACCCTTGCGGCGCGAAGCCTCGTCATAGGTGCGGCGGAACTGCTTTTCGGTGATGGAACCATAATAGCCCTTCAGCTTCTGCTTGGCGCGCAGCTGGAGGCCGAAATCGGACATCTTGCCCTTGCGGCGCTGACCGTGCTGGCCCGGGCCGTAGGAACGCGAATTGACCGGAGACTTCGGACGGCCCCACAGGTTCTCACCCATGCGGCGGTCAATCTTGTATTTCTGCGAATGACGCTTCGACATGTTCTCTCTATTCGATGCGGCCCGGCGCGCTCTCCCCCATCAGCACGCGATCAAAACGGCGGTCCACGCATCGTCCCGTTAAAGTGAAACGATCCGGGGGCAGGCCCCGGCGAGGGAAGCGGGGGTTTTACCTGCCAGGACAGGGAAGTCAATGGGTGCGCTGCCGGTGCGGCGGCAGGATCGCCAAGCCGCTGCGGGCCTGCGGCAACGACACCTGGCCTTGACCCCGCCCACCCCCGGTTTTAGGCACCCCTATGCGCCTGATTATACCGATTGTTTTTTTCCTCGCCGCGACTCCTGCAGAGGCCGCTGATCCGGCCGTGTTGGCAGAGCTCGCCCGGTCACAGATGAATGCCGCCGTCGAAGACGGCGAGACACCGGGCCTGTCGGTCACCCTCCTGCAAGCGCATGGCCAGCGGATCGACTTGCACGCTGGCCTCGCCGACCCGCGCGAAAACCTCCCCGTGGGTAGCGACACGCGTTTCCTGTCCGGCAGTGTCGGCAAGACGATCACCGCCCTGGTCGCGGTTCAGCTCGCCGAAACAGGCGCGCTTGACCTCGACGCGCCGGTCTCGACCTGGCTGGCAGAGCGGGACTGGTGGGACAGGCTGGCCAATGCAGACCGCCTCACTCTGCGCATGCTGCTCAACCATTCCGCCGGCGTGCCGGACTATCTGGAAGACGTCGACTTCTTCCTTGCCGGCCTGACCCGCGGCAATCGCGGCTATTCCCCCGACGAGCTGGTCGGCTTTGTCGCGGGCGATGCGGCCGAGGGCGAACCGGGCGCGCACTTTTCCTATTCCGATACCGACTACATCCTGGTCGGCCTGACCATCGAGGCCGCAACCGGCGAAGCGTTCTATGACCTCGCGCAACGCCTTGTGATCGAACCGCTGGGCACGACGAGCACCGAGCCCCTGCAGGGCCGGACTTTCGAGCATCTCGCGGCCGGACATACACGCGGCCTGTTCGGCCGTCAGGCCACCGCGCGTCGCGGCACATTGAAGTCCAATCTCGATCATGAATGGACAGGCGGCGGCTGGGTCACCACGCCGGACGACCTCGGCACGCTGTACCGCGCGCTGGGCGATGAGGGCCGTTTCGCAGCAGAAGGCGCCATCATGCGGGCCGGTCTCAATGCGTTCGACGAGGCCGGCACACGCGGCTACGGGCTGGGCATCTATGTGCGCTTCCATGAAGACGGCGGCTACCGCATCTCCCATGGCGGCGATTTCGGCGGCTACCGGTCGGCAGTCATTCATGACAGCAGATCGGATCTGACCCTCGCCGTTCAGGGCAATCACAAGGATTTCGAAGCGCCCGACTTTGCCTTCGAGCTGTTCGGGGCGCTGACGGAGGATTAGTCCTCGCGCACGATCCGCGCCTTGCCGCGCCCCAGGGTCAGGGCCTTCACGGCGCCACGGAAGGTGCGCACTTCCTGTTCGGTCCAGCGGCCGCGGATGAAGGCATTGCGCAGGTTCTGGACCATCAGCGGGGTCTTGGACGGCGGATGGAAGAAGCCGGCACGGTCGAGTTCGCTTTCGAAATGCTCGAACATGCGTTCGAGATCTTCGCGTTTGGCGATGTCCGAGACCGGCTCGAATTCCGCCGGCGTCGCTTCCTCGGCTTTCCACTCATAGGCGATCACGGCGATGGCCTGGGCCAGGTTGAGCGAGGAGAAGCTGCGATCCACCGGCAGGGTGATGATGGCGTCGGCCATGGTCACCGCCTCATTGGGCAGTCCGGACTTCTCGCCGCCGAACATCACGCCGACCCGCTCGCCAGCGGCGATGGCGGCCCGCATCTCGGCAACCGCCTGGCGGGCAGTGAGAACCGGCTTCTCCATGCCGCGCGGCCGCGCCGTGGTGGCGTAAAGGCGGTTGAAGTCGTGGGTGGCATCGGTCAAACGGTATTCCACGCGCGCATTGCCGAGGACCGGTGAGCCCGCTGACATCGTGATCGCCTTGTCGTTCGGCCAGCCATCGCGCGGATCGAGCACCACGAGCTCCGGCAGGCCGAAATTCCCCATTACGCGCGCCGCCGCGCCGATATTCTCGCCCAGCTGAGGCGTGTGGAGGATGAAGGCGGGAGTCTCAGTCATGGATTGTGCACAAACCCTGTCAGTTGGCCGTTTTCGTCGAACTCCGGCATAAGGCCCGCCAAGTCCATCGCTGCGCGCAGTTCGCCGGCCGGATCGGCGACGCCCTCGATCACGATCCGGCGCAATTGCCGGACAAGATCCGCTTCAGCTCCCAGCCCCGACATGGCCGCGAAGAAGAGGTCAGCGCTGACGGGCTCGTCCATGTCGAGCGCAGCCGACTGCATCGCCTGCCAGATTGCATAGATGTCCCCGTCCGGTGCGCCCGCTTCTGCGATCAATGAGACGAGCGCGCCGCAATCGTAATATGCGCCGAAATAGCCGCGAGCTCCCGCGCCGCGCAATGGACCGTTCTGCAAGGCCGGAAGGCAATTCGTCCAAGCCTGGGCGTAGGCGGTATCGATATAAGTGTCAGGCTCTTCGGTCATGCCGGCAACCAGCGCATTCGCCATCGTGTTGGCGCCACCCTCATGGATCCAGCTGTCCGCCGTGTCGCCATTGCGGGCGCCGCTGGCATTCTGGAACTGGTGCGCCACTTCATGGGCGAAGAACCAGTTGAGATAGTTGCGCAGGCGTGGCGATTCCGTCCGCATCGCCTCACCGGACGAGTCCAGCATGATCACCGATCCGGAGACGCCGCCCTTGTTGGAAAAGCCCGGATTGTCGTAGCCGCCAAAGGCGAAATAGAGCACGGCCCGCTCGTCGAGCGGACGCTGCCAGCGCGCTTCATAGAGCGCAAAGATCGCCTCCATGTCCCGATCGATGGATGCGAGCACCCAGTCCGGCAAGCCCCGGTCGATGACGCCGATATAGCTGCGCCCTTCAACGATCTCGCCATCGCCCAGATAGACGAAACTCCCACCGCCGAGCGACACGTCTTCTATCGCGCTCTCACGAACGGCGCCGTCGAACACCATCCGCCGGCCGGAGCGGACCCGGACACCGAGCACAGGCTGTTCGCCGCGCCAGCGATCAAGACGGCCGTCCAGCGCAGCGGCAGCGTCGGCGTCTGCCACGGGCATCAGGTCGAACTGGCCGGTGAACAGGGCGAGACCACCATCGGAGAAGTCGACGAAGGGGCTGTAATCGCCCTCCGGATTGACGAAACGCGGCTCGGCGACCAGCGAGACCCGGGATACGGGCGCATCGAATACCAGCGTATCGAAACCGTTGAGGCGCTCCAGACGTGCCCCCTCCTCCGCGATCTCCCAGGCGCCCACGCGATAATCGCCCGTAGACCGGCTGAAGATCATCGCGGTCTGCGGCGCCGCGAAGACGTATTCGATGTCGAAACGGCCATCGGCCCGTTCCGAAACCGTTGCCGTCACACCGGTGCCCTCGATCAGGGCCGCGCTGTCCTCCGCCGCGCCGCCCGCGCCGTCGCAGGCCGAAGCGATCATGGCGAGCGCCAGTGCAAATCCGATCCGAATGATTGTCATTATGCGTCCCGTGCCGATACGCCCCCCGGCGCCAGCGGCAGTTAACAATGTTCGAAGGCGGAGAGAAAGTTACGGTGGCGGACAGGCGCGCGCTTTTTCAGGCCGGGCCTTCCTTGACTCAATGACCGATGCTAGAGAGCGCGCAAATTCTCTCGTGCGCCTGCGGGCGCACCTCCCGTACGTCCGAAAAGAAAGCAGAACACCCATGGCGAAGATCAAAGTCGATACCCCGGTCGTCGAGCTCGACGGCGATGAGATGACCCGCATCATCTGGCAGATGATCAAGGACAAGCTGATCCTGCCCTATCTCGACATTGATCTGAAATACTACGACCTCTCGGTCACCAAGCGCGATGAGACCGATGACCAGATCACCATCGATGCCGCCAACGCGATCAAGGAATACGGCGTCGGCGTGAAATGCGCGACAATCACACCGGACGAGGCCCGCGTCGAGGAATTCGACCTGAAGAAGATGTGGCGCTCGCCGAATGGCACGATCCGCAACATCCTCGGCGGCGTCGTCTTCCGCGAACCGATCGTGATTTCCAATATTCCGCGCCTGGTTCCGGGCTGGCAACAGCCGATGGTGATCGGCCGTCACGCCTTCGGCGACCAGTATCGCGCCACTGACTTCCTGGTGCCGGGCAAGGGCACACTGACCATGAAATTCACTCCGGAAGACGGCGGTGACGAGGTCGAGTACGAGATTTTCAACTTCCCGAGCGCCGGCGTCGCCATGGGCATGTATAATCTGGACGAGTCGATCCGCGACTTCGCGCGCGCCTCGTTCAATTACGGCCTGCAGCGTGGCTGGCCGGTTTACCTGTCCACCAAGAACACCATCCTCAAGGCCTATGACGGCCGCTTCAAGGACCTGTTCCAGGAAGTCTTCGACGCGGAGTTCAAGGACGCCTTCCAGTCCAAGGGCATCTCCTACGAGCACCGCCTGATCGATGACATGGTTGCCGCGGCCATGAAATGGTCCGGCGGCTTCGTCTGGGCCTGCAAGAACTATGACGGCGACGTGCAGTCCGACACCGTGGCGCAGGGCTTCGGCTCGCTGGGCCTGATGACGTCGGTGCTGATGTCTCCCGATGGCAAGACGGTGGAAGCGGAAGCCGCCCACGGCACGGTCACCCGCCACTATCGCCAGCACCAGCGCGGCGAGCAGACCTCCACAAACTCCATCGCCTCCATCTTCGCCTGGACGCAGGGCCTGACCCATCGCGGCCGTATGGACGGCAATGAAGACCTTCAGAAGTTTGCCAAGACGCTGGAGGACACGATCATCGAGACGGTGGAAGCCGGCTACATGACCAAGGACCTGGCGCTCCTGGTGGGCGAGCAGCAAGGCTGGCTGTCCACCGAGGGCTTCCTCAACAAGGTCGACGAGAATTTCCAGAAGGCGATGGCCAACTGGGGCTGATCCTTCGATCGAACGAACCGGAAAAGGGCGGAGCCAGAAAGCTTCGCCCTTTTTTATTGCCCTTGACGGCTGTGGCCCCAACCGACACCACTCGATTGCGCAAGGGGCCAAGATGACAATCGATCTGACCGGAGTCTGGTTCGGCGAGTATGGTTATCCGCTCGGCGAAGCGCCCGTAACGTTCATCGCCAGCATCGATGATTGCGGCGGCCTGCTGACCGGCCGGACCGACGAGCCCAATACCTTCGCAATGCGCGGTGCCATGCGCCTGTTTGCCCATGTCCAGGGTACGTGCAGGGACGGCGTCGTCTCCTTCACCAAGACGTATGACGGCACGGGCGGCGCCGTCCATTCGGTGGCCTATACGGGCGAACTGAGTGCCGATGGGAATACGGTAGCCGGTATCTGGCGGACGCGCGGATGGTCCGGCCGCTTCACCATGTCACGACCCGTTGTCCCGGCGACAGAATTCAGCGAAGCGCTGGAAACCGTCGAGGAGGAACGCGCGACCTTGATTTTGGGCGCCCAGGACCGATAATCAAACAGTTTTGATAGAGAACTTCCCGCTGACAAAATCGGGGACGCAGGGTGAATTTCAGCATCGATTTCGAAGCGGAGAACGATCTGTGCGTCTACCGCATTTCGGGAAAGCTCGCGCCCGACAAACTCCTGTCCATGTTCGCCATGGCCCGGATCCAGCCCGGTTGGTCAGACGATTACGACTTCCTGACCATTCTGGACCACGTCTCGCTCAGCGATATCAGGGCGGACTCGGTGAGCCGCTTGATGGACACGATGCGCGAGAATGACGATGCCAAACCTGCACACAAACGCCGCGCAGCCATCGTCTGCAACGATCCGCTGTCCAAGGCCACGCTGACCTATTGGGAGTTCTCCAGCCGCAACAGGCTGACCACAGAACAACGCGTCTTCCAGCACGAAACGCAGGCCCGCGCCTGGCTTTCCGCCGTCCGCACCGTGAGCAATACAGCGACCTAGAGCGGCAGCTTCAGCGGGTTTCGCATCACATAGATCCAGCCGATGCGGGAGGGATCGTCCGCTGCCGGTGTGACGGTCAACAGGAAGTCACTCGCGCCCCCGTCGAGAATACCGATCGCCGGACGGCCATTCATCCAGATCAGATCCGGCGCCCGGTCTGGGGGCTTTCGCGTCGCCAGGGCATGCATGACCTGCGCGGTTTCGGCCGCCCCCATCAGCGGACGCAGAGCGGCCCGCGCCTTGCCACCGCCGTCGCTGATCGCAACCACGTCCTCGGACAGCAGCGCCGCAATCTGCCGGATATCGCCCTTGGCGTAAGCCGTCATGATACCGGCCAGCAATTCCATGATGGCCTCCGGCGCACTTCCCGCGCGTGCCGGCCCGCCGCGCGTCTTGCGCCGGGCGCGCGAGACCAGCTGGCGGCAGGCCGCTTCCGTCGTATCGAGAATCCCGGCGAGCGCCTCGTATCCCGTGTCGAAGGCCTCGTGAAGAATGAAGGCCGCGCGCTCGCGCGGCGTCAGGGCCTCCATCGCCCACAGAAGGGCGAGTTCAGCCTGCTGTGCCGTCTCGATGCGCTCCAGCAGATCGTCTGCAGGATCGTGCAGCCAAGGTTCGGGTAGCCAGGGCCCCGTATAGGCCTCCCGGCGCACCCGCGTCTTGCGCAAGGCATCGATCGCCAGCCGCGTGGTAACGGCGGTCAGCCAAGCCTGCGGATTGGCAACACCGCCGGTATCGGCACGGTCCCAGCGTAGCCAGACATCCTGTACCACGTCCTCGGCCGCCGCCCGTTCGCCCAGCATCCGATAGGCGATCGAGATCAGGCGGGGACGTTCGGCCTGGAAGGCCGACAGATCGGTTCGAGGGACGGTCATGCGGCTGCCACTGTTTCTGTCTGGCCGGCCACGTCAAGCCTCTGGCAGGCCGCGCCGAAGCCCGTCAGCTTCTTCATCGTCGGATAGGTGCGCGAGACGACGACCGCCAGCGCCAGTTCCGACAGGGCAGCCTCGCCGTAGCGCTCGACGATTTCGTCACGCATCTCCATCGCTTCCGCCTCACCTGCCAGGACCGCGGCCGTATAGCTGAACCCCAGCGCGGACACCGGGTCGGCCAGCCCGAAGTCCCGCCGGATGAGCGCACGCACTGAATCCGGATCGGCGCCATCGGCGTAGATCTTGTCGATCGTGATCTGCGCGCACGGCCCGCAATCCTCCTGTAGTGACGCCGCCAGCGAGGCGCCATGAAGCAGCGCGGACGGGGCCTGCCCGGTGGAAAGACCCGACAAGCCCTGCAATGCCGTCAGGAAGGGCACGCTGTCGGGCACCGTATCGACAAGCCGGTGCAGATAGGTCGCATCGTAGGACCACTGCGCCTCGAAACGCCGCAGCGCCGTATGCACCAGGCGCGGCATCCCTGTCCCCAGTCCCGAAAGCGGAGCCCGGAGGGCAAGAAACACCAGGATCAGCGCCGGAAGGATCACACCGCCGGTCTCGACCACCCAGGCGGCGCGCGACACCGCTCCGTGCATGGCCAGGCCTGCGAGGTGGAAAGCGGCATGCAGGAGCGGCCAGGCCAGCCCGGCCAGGATCAGGCTGCGCCGTCGCAGCCAGACGCCGGCCGCCATCGCCCCGGCAGAGACCAGAAAGGCAAAGCCGATATCGACGATGAAATGCAGATTGTATCCGCCGGTCGCACTGACACCTGCCGTGCCGTCGAAAAACCCCTGCGGATCCGCGATCATTCTGACGCCATTGAGCCAATAGAAGATGGCACCGAGATAGAGAAGACTGCGCTGGATCATCCGGAACTCCCTTGCTTTCGGGTTCCAGACGGTCGGGCTCGGCATTTTGTGACAGACGCGTGCGGCTTATTTGGGTGTGCTGGCCCTACCCCGCCCCGCCGGTGCGCTTCATCGTGACGAAGGTCTCTGCCTCTATCCGCCAAGCCGTGCCGTCATGACGCCATTTGGCGAAGTAGCGGCCGGAATAACGCACCGACATCCCGTCCAGCGACCAGCTTCCGCGCCAGCGACCGGTCTCTGCGGCCAGCAGCCCGTCCTCGCTGATCTCGATACGGGCCGGCGCGCGGACATAGGCGATATCCGGCATGCTGGCGAAGACGCCTTCCCAGGCACCCAGCTGGGCCTGGCGCCCGGTGATCAGCTGGGCCTCGTCGCCCGGCACCAGGATCGCCTCCTCGCTGAGAACCTCGGCGATCGCCGGCGTGTCGCGCGCGTCGAGCGCGGCGTTGAAGGATTCGCGCGCCGCCACGACCTGCCGCGCCAGCGCCTTGTCACCGGTCAGCTGGACGTCGCGGGACGCGGATGGTCTGGCCTTGCGGGCCATCAGCCCGCCAGCGCGGCGCGAATGGCATCCAGCCCGGCCGCAGCGTTGGCGCCATCCGGTCCGCCCGCCTGGGCGAAGTCCGCCCGGCCGCCACCGCCTTTGCCGCCAACGGCTCCGGCCCCGGCGCGTACAAGTTCAACGGCGCTGAACTGCGTGGTCAGATCGTCGGTGACACCGACTGCCAGCGCCGCCTTGCCGTCATTGACCCCGATAAAGGCGGCCACGCCCGACCCCATCGAGGTCTTGGCCTCGTCGATCAGGCCGCGCAGATCCTTGCCGCCGACGCCCTCGACCACACGGCCGATGAATTTCGTGCCGGCGATCGCTTCCGGCCCGGCCGGCGCGGCACCACCGCCGCCACCCATGGCGAGCTGTTTCTTGACCTCGGCAAGCTGGCGTTCCAGCTTCTTGCGTTCATCCATCAGGGAGGTGACACGCGCGGCCAGATCGACCGGAGTGACCTTCAGCGCATCGGCCGCGGCGCGGCCGAAACCGATCTGCTCATCGACATAGCGGCGGGCGCCCTCACCCGTCATCGCCTCGATGCGGCGTACGCCTGACGAAACAGCGCTCTCCGATACGATCTTGAACAGGGCGATGTCGCCGGTGCGGTCGACATGCGTGCCACCGCACAATTCCACCGAATAGGCCGTGTCGGCATCGGCCAGGGCCCGGCCCATAGCCAGCACACGCACCTTGTCGCCATATTTCTCGCCGAACAGGGCCAGGGCGCCGGCCTCGATGGCAGCATCCGGGCTCATCTCGCGGGTCGAAACGGCGGCATTCTGGCGGATCACGGCATTCACCTGCGCCTCGATCGCCGCAATCTCGTCGGCCGTCACGGACTTGTTGTGGCTGAAGTCGAAACGCAATCGATCCGGGCCGACATAGGAACCCTTTTGGGTGACATGCGGCCCAAGCACATCGCGCAGGGCGGCGTGCAGCAGGTGCGTGGCCGAGTGATTGGCTTTGGTCGACACGCGGCGCAGCGCATCCACGGACAGGCGAGCTGTATCGCCGGTCTTCACCTCGCCCTTCTCCAGCACGCCAATATGGGTATGCAGATCTCCGGCACGCTTCTGTGTGTCTTCCACCCGGAATACGGCGCCATTCTCGAACAGGATGACGCCGGTATCGCCACACTGGCCGCCACTCTCGCCATAGAAGGGCGTGCGGTCGAAAACGAGTTCCGCTGTCTGGCCATCCGCCAGGCTGCCTGCTTCGGCCCCGCCGGAGACGATAGCGGCGAGACGGCCCTCGCCTTCGGTGCCGTCATAGCCGAGGAATTGCGTCGCCCCGGCCGCATCGCGCACACCGAACCAGACGGCGTCGGGCGCGGCATCGCCGGAGGAGAACTTGCTGGCGCGGGCATCCGCGCGCTGCTTGTCCATTGCCTTGTCGAAACCGGCCTCGTCGACCGTCAGGCCCTTGGCGCGCAGCGCATCCTGGGTGAGATCGAGCGGGAAACCGTATGTGTCGTAGAGCTTGAACGCCGTCTCGCCAGGCAGAACACCGCCTTCGCCCAGGCCTTCGGTGGCCTCTTCGAGCAGGGACAGGCCGCGGCCGAGCGTGCGCTGGAAACGCTCTTCCTCGACTTTCAGCGTGTCTTCGAGCAGCGCCTGGGCACGGCCGAGTTCGGGATAGGCATCGCCCATCTCGGCCTTGAGGGCCGGTACCAGCTTCCACATCACCGGCTCGGTCGCCCCCAACAGATGCGCGTGACGCATGGCGCGGCGCATAATCCGGCGCAGCACATAGCCGCGGCCTTCATTCGACGGCGATACGCCATCGGCCATCATGAAACAGGTCGAACGCAAATGGTCGGCGATGACACGATGGCTCGCCAGGGCATCGCCCTGTGCCTTCACGCCCAGCACGTCTTCGCCGGCGCGGATCAGGTTTGCGAACAGATCGACGTCATAGTTGTTGTGCTTGCCCTGCAGGATCGCCGCGATCCGCTCCAGCCCCATGCCGGTGTCGATCGAGGGTTTGGGCAGGTCGATCCGGGTCGCGGCATCTACCTGCTCGAACTGCATGAAGACGAGATTCCAGATCTCGATGAAACGGTCGCCATCCTCGTCGGGCGAGCCCGGCGGGCCGCCCGGAATGTTTTCTCCGTGGTCGAAGAAAATCTCCGAACACGGACCGCAAGGCCCCGTGTCGCCCATGGACCAGAAATTGTCGGAGGTGGAGATGCCGATGATCTTCTCGTCCGGCAGGCCGGCGATCTTGCGCCACAGCGCCCGCGCCTCGTCATCCTCGGAAAAGACCGTGACGAGGAGCTTGTCCTTGGGCAGGGCGAATTCCTTCGTCACCAGCTCCCAGGCATGGCTGATCGCGCGTTCCTTGAAATAGTCGCCGAAGGAAAAATTTCCCAACATTTCGAAGAAGGTGTGGTGGCGCGCCGTATAGCCGACATTGTCGAGATCATTGTGCTTGCCGCCGGCGCGTACGCATTTCTGCGACGAGGTGGCGCGCGGAATGGCGCGCTTTTCCTTGCCGGTGAACACATTCTTGAACGGCACCATGCCCGCATTCACGAAGAGCAGAGTCGGATCGTCCTGCGGCACCAGCGGAGCCGATTGCACCACTTCGTGATCGTGACTCGCAAAATAATCGAGGAAGGTGGCACGGATGTCGCGAAGGCTGGCCATGGATTACGGTCCGTCGTGTTGCGGGCGCGGGAGAGACCGAGATGATCGCAAACCCGCCGATTTTTCAGGATATCATATAGAAACGGGTGCCCGGCCTAGCCAAGCACCCGTTCACAATCAAGCTGCGATTGCCGGAGCGGTGTGTCGCTGGCGCCTGTTCCGCGCCCGTCCATGCCGTTTTCCGGCGTTTCCGCCAACTCTGACGGCCCGGCACCCGCAGACTTCCGCCCGTCAGGCCAATATCAGCCGGCCGCAGCCTCATCATCGGCATCGGGGCCGGTGAGCATCTCGTCGGCGATCAGGCCGGCATTGGCCCGGACCTTCTTCTCGATCTCGGCAGAAATGTCCGGATTGTCTAGCAGGAACTGGCGCGCATTCTCGCGGCCCTGACCGATGCGTTCGGAACTATAGGAATACCAGGACCCGGACTTCTCGATCACATCACCCTTCACACCCAGATCCAGCAGTTCACCCATCTTGGAGATGCCTTCTCCATAAAGAATGTCGAACTCAACCTCCCGGAAGGGCGGAGCGACCTTGTTCTTGACAACCTTGACGCGGGTCTGGTTGCCGATCACCTCGTCGCGGTTCTTGATCGCACCGATCCGGCGGATGTCGAGGCGCACGGAAGAATAGAATTTCAGCGCATTGCCGCCGGTCGTGGTTTCCGGAGACCCGAACATCACACCGATCTTCATGCGGATCTGGTTGATGAAAATCACCAGGCATTTCGATTTGGAAATCGAGCCGGTCAGCTTGCGCAGCGCCTGGCTCATCAGGCGCGCCTGCAGACCCGGCAGGCTGTCGCCCATTTCGCCTTCCAGCTCGGCGCGCGGGGTGAGCGCTGCCACGGAGTCGATCACGAGAATGTCGACCGCACCGGAGCGCACCAGCGTATCGGCGATCTCAAGCGCCTGTTCGCCGGCGTCCGGCTGGGAGACCAGAAGCTCGCTGACATCAACGCCGAGCTTGCCGGCATAGACCGGGTCGAGCGCGTGTTCGGCGTCAACGAAAGCAGCCACGCCGCCGGCCTTCTGGGCCTCGGCGACGGTGTGCAGCGCGAGCGTGGTCTTGCCCGAGCTCTCCGGACCGTAGATCTCGATGATCCGGCCTTTCGGCAGACCGCCAATGCCCAAGGCAATATCGAGCCCCAGCGAACCGGTGGAAATCGCTTCGATATCCATCGACGGACGCTGGCCGAGCTTCATCACGGAGCCCTTGCCGAAAGCCTTGTCGATCTGGCTCAGCGCGGCCTCGATGGCCTTCTGCTTGTCGGTGTTTTTATCGTCCTTCACGAGTCGAATCGCGCCCTTGCTCATAGCCTTCATCCCTTATTTCACGCCCCCGGGGTGCGGGCAACCGACGTCAGACGTACCAGCTTTGTTCTGGGAACACAAGCAGAACACTTATGGTTAACAAAACGGAACAAAGAGGCATATCCGGATTGCACAATGACGCGTTCGCGCTACAGTCCGGCACTATGGGACGTCCGTTTCTGTCAGCGGCGAAGGCGGTTCGGGCCGTCATTGCCGGACTCATCCTCGTTCAGTGCGCGCCGGACCGGCAAGGTCTGGAAGATATCTCTTTGGCCTATATCCAGGCCCGCGGCGAGCTGATTGTGCTTACGCTGGACGGACCGACCAGTTTCGACCCCGGTGGCGAGGCGCCGGCCGGATATGAGGTCGAGCTGGCGCAGGCTTTCGCGGACAGTCTGGGTGTCACCGCCCGGTTCGAACCGCGCCGGGACATCGACAGCCTGTTCGACAGCCTGGACGCCGGCGAGGGCCATATCGCCGCGGCCAATCTCACAGTCACGCCGGCACGACGGACCCGGATCTCGTTCGGCCCGGCCTACAAGTCCGTCACCGAGCAGCTGATCTGTCGGCGCGGCGGGCGCGCGCCGACCACGCCGGACGCTTTGCCCGGCACCACGATCCGCGTGCTGGCCGGGTCGAGCTATGAGGAAACCCTGGAAACCCTCGCGCGGCAGCAGCCAGGCGTGCGCTGGAGCGCGCGGACTGCCGGATCGGCCATGCCGCTTCTTGAAGGCGTCGACCGCGGCACGTTCGACTGCACCGTCTCCGACAGTCATCTCGCGGACTTCGCGCGCCGGAGGCACCCCGAGCTCGATGTCGCCATGACGCTGACCGAGGAACGCCCGCTCGCCTGGGCCCATACCGGCCGTATCGAAGGTCTGGACGAGGCGCTGGCGGAGTGGTTCGCCTCGGCGCACGAAACCGGCCTGCTCGCCGATCTGGACGAACGCTGGTTCGGCCGGTTCGGTGCTTTCGACTATGTCGATGTGGCGCGCTTCGTACGCCGCGTGCAGAGCCGTCTGCCGCAATACCGCCCGGCCTTCGAGCGGGCCGCCGCAGAACTGCCCTTCGAATGGGAGTTGCTGGCCGCGCAGGCCTATCAGGAATCCCACTGGGACCCGGATGCCGTCAGCGCGACAGGCGTGCGCGGTCTGATGATGCTGACCCTGTCGACCGCCCGCCGGGTGGGTATCGAGGACCGCAACGACCCCGAACAGAGCATTGCCGGCGGGACCGCCTATCTCGCCGATCTCTTCGAGCGCGTCCCGGACGGCGTGACAGGCGAGGACCGGATCTGGTTCGCCCTCGCCGCCTATAATGTCGGCATGGGCCACATGTATGATGCGCGGGCCCTCGCCGAGCGGCTCGGGCGCGACAAGAATTCCTGGGACGACCTCGCCCGCACCCTCCCCCTGCTCTCGGACCCGCGATATTACGAGACATTGCGCCATGGCTATGCCCGCGGCCACGAGCCCGTGCGCTATGTGGAGAAGGTGCGCGAGTACCGCGCCCTGCTGGACGCCCAGGGGATCTAGACCCCCCTACTCTGCAGCCGGCGCGGGCGGCACAGCCGGCAGGTAGTCGAGCGGGTCGACCAGTGTCAGCCAGGGCGAAGCCGCCACCAGCTCACGCAGGATCGCGGCATGGCCCTGGCCGACGATCAACAGCACACGCTGGTCGTCGCGGCCCTCCAGCTCGTAGAGCAGATTCTGCAGCATCAGGAGGTTGCGCGTGTACCAATTGCCCACCGTATAGGCACCGGCGGGACTGCCGTCAGCTTCCCAGAGCCGGATCTTATAGGCGAGATAGAAATCCTGGTTGGCGTCGAGCGCCGCGTCGGTATTCATCCAGGCCAGCACTTCGCCGACCGTGTGCGCCGCCTGCCGCGCCTCGGTCTCGGCCGTGAAGCCGCGTCCGAGCGCATTGCTCGCCGCCTCGACGCCGGCAAGATGCGGATCCGGCTCCGATCCCGCCAGCTGCTGGTAGGCGAGCAGCAGGTCCTCATAGGCCATGAAGCGATGATCCGCATCGATCGGCGCAACCCGGTCCAGCCCCATCCGGTCCGCCATACGAAAGCCGATCTGCTGGCGTTCATTGACCGTCAGATCGGCCTCACCGGCGCGCCAGGCAGCATATCGCTCATTGATCGGGGATTCCCGGCCGGCCTCCACTGCAACCATGGTCGGCGCGAATACGGCGAGACCGTCGAGCAAGTCGGCAATCTCGGCCTGGCGGCGTTCCGACAGCATGTCGTCGGCGCGGGCATTGTACTGATCCCGCCCCGGATTGGAAAAATGATAGGTCCCCAGGATCAGCACTTCGGCGACGGGTTCGGGCCGTGGCGGCATCTGGGCGAGCGCGGTGGATGTGGTGGCGGCAAGCGTGATCGCGGCCGTGATGATTGTTCGCAACATGAGAAACTCCCTCTCGTCTCGAACAGGAGATGCCCGGGAGCGTGCAAACAGATGCAAAGGAACCCGGCCCTTGCTGCCCCCGTTGTACCGGCAACGCCAGTCAAGGAGTCCGACATGCCAAAGAAGGATCCCGGCCCCTCGGTCAAGGATGACGACCTCTACGAGAAGCTCCGCGAGGAGGGCATGAGCAAGGAGAAGGCTGCCCGCATCGCCAATGCGGAAGCGGCCGGAGATCAGCCAATGAAGTCCGGCGGCAAGGCGCCACCCTATGAGGACTGGACGAAGGACGAGCTTTACGACCGTGCGCAGGAGATCGGCATCGAAGGCCGCTCCGACATGGACAAGTCAGAGCTGATCGATGCCCTGCGCAACCATTAGAGCGAAAGGAGGCGTTTCATGACCCGCCCCATCACGATTGCCGGTATCTCAGGCAGCTTGCGGCAGGAATCCTTCAACACGGCGGCCCTGCAGGCTGCGGCCGAACTGGCCCCGGACAAGGTGACCGTCAACCTGCTCACCCTGCACGATATCGAACCGTTCAGTGAGGACACCGAGGCCGATGGCTGGCCGGACGGCGTCGCCGCGCTGCGCGAGAAAGTCGCCCCGGCCGACGGCATCCTGTTCGCGACGCCGGAGTATAACTACTCGATCCCGGGCGTGCTGAAGAACGCGATCGACTGGCTGTCGCGCCCGACCGGCAAGGGCCCGATCACCGGCAAGCCAGCCGCGATCATGGGCGCCTCGCCCAGCCCCTTCGGCACGGCCCGCGCCCAGGCACATCTTCGCCAGATCGTCTTTTACAATGCGATGCCCCTGCTGCCCTATGACGAAGTGCTCGTCATGAAGGCCGGCAACAAGATCGAGGACGGCCGCCTCGTCGACGAGAAAAGCCGCGATTTCGTCAAGGAATTGATGGCCGACTTCGCCGATTGGGTGCGCCTGCACACGGAGAGGAAGGCGGCCTAGACCTACCCCGCCTGCTCGCCCAGCTCTTCCTTCACCTTCTCGGCCAGCTGCGTCAGCGTGAAGGGTTTGGGCAGGAAGCTTACATCCTGTTCCTTCGACAGCGTGTCGGAGAATTGTTCGGCGGCGTAGCCGGAGATGAAGACCACGCGGGTACCTTCCAGCATGTCGCGGGCCTTTTCCAGGAGGCCGGGTCCGTCGAGGCCCGGCATCACGACATCGGAAATCAGGAGGTCGAAACCCTCCTCATCGTCCTCGAGGATTTCGTAGGCCTCCTCGCCGTCACAGGCTTCCACCACGTCATAACCGCGCTTGGCCAGTGTCTTGGCCGCAATGGCGCGCACAGCATCCTCGTCCTCGACCAGCAGGATACGGCCGCGGCCGGAGAGATCCTCGGGCGCCTTCTCGACGGTCTTCTCGGCTTCCGCCTCGCGCAGCTCGACCGCCTCCTCCTCGGTCGGCTCGTGGCCGGGCAGGTAGATGGTGAAGGTCGTACCGACGCCAACCTCGCTGTCAGCGAACAGGAAGCCGCCGGACTGTTTGACAATGCCATAGACAGTGGCAAGGCCCAGCCCTGTACCCTTGCCTGCCTCCTTGGTGGTGAAGAAGGGTTCGAAAATCTTCTCCATCGTCGCCTTGTCCATGCCGTGCCCCTCATCGGTGACGGCAATCGACAGCCAGTCGCCCTCGCGCGGACTGGGCGCGCCGGCATTGCGCACGACATCATCGCTGACCCGGGAGGTCTTCACGGTCAGCGTGCCGCCACCATTCTCGCGCATCGCGTCGCGCGCATTGGCGGCCAGGTTGATAATGGCGGTTTCCAGCTGGCCCTTGTCGGCCTTGATCATCGGCAGATCGCGGCCATGGATGATGTCCAGCCGCACCGTTTCCTCGACAATCTGGCGCAGAAGCACGGAGACGTCGGACAGGAGATCGCCGATATCCAGCGTCTCCATGCGGAAGGTCTGCTTGCGCGAGAAAGCCAGCAGCTTGCGCACCAGGCCGGCAGCGCGGGCGACAGTCTGGTTGATCGCTTGCAGCTCGGAATAGTCCGGGTCGCCGACCGGGTGGCGATTGAGCAGCTCGTCCGTGTTCAACCGGACGGCGGTGAGCAGGTTGTTGAAGTCGTGGGCCACACCCCCGGCCAGCTGGCCGACCGCCTGCATCTTGTTGGACTGGGAGAGCTGGCGCTCCATTTCCTTCCACGCCGTCACGTCAATGACGTAGGCAACGCGCTTGCCGCCACGGGCCGGCGCAAAGGCAAGGTGGACATAGAGCTGACCGTCCGGCGTCACCAGCCGGGCTTCGGCCGGATCGCCACTACCGGCCATGGCGGCCGAGAAGGCATCGACCGGCGAGCGGCCGTCATCCCAGTTGAACAGGTCGCAGAAGCGCGTGCCGGGAATAGCGCGGCCACCGGTGAGCTGCATCAGCGCTGGATTGGTATCCTCGATGATAGCGGTTTCCGGATCGGCGCCGTCCAGGCGCACGACGCCGAACGGCGTGGTGGCGAACATGTCTTCCATGGTCGAACCCGCCGCCGCGCCGGTCGCCGCCATGGGCTCAGCGACCCCCGGAGGCGCACCGGTTCGCGACAGGCCGTACATCACGGCCCGGCCCAGCGCGCCCTCTCCGGGCAGCCATTCGACCACGATCGCAACCGGGCTTTCGATGCCGTCGCGCGCCTTGAGGCGAGCATCGATCCGGGCAGCACCCTCGCCGCCCCGGCTGTAAAGCACGCTGCGCGCGCCATCGCCGGCGAGGATATCGCGCAGCGAGGGGAAAGGCACACCTTCAGTGAGGCCCAGCCATTCGCGGAAAGTGGCGTTGCCGCCGACAATGTCGCCATTGGCACGCAGGGAGAACAGAGCCACCGGCGCATGCAGGCTCCAGTCAGCCGAGACCGGTTCCGCACCGGCATCGCCACTGCGCTCACCGGCACCGACGAGGCGCCAGAGGATCAGACCATCGGCCTGGGGAGAGGCTTCGAGGTGGAAACGCCGGATATCGCCCTCGCCCAGAGCGAGCGGCGGCATCATCTCGCACGCCCCCTCGCCGCGGGCCGCGGCCCGCGCCAGACGGTAGACCGTGCCGTCACCGCCACCGGCGCCCGCCCAAAGGCGGTCAATGCTCGGCAGGCCGAAGCTCTGGCCGAAACCGCCCGTCTTGCTGGCCAGTGCGTGATAGGCCGCATTACCCCAACGCGGCGCGCCACGCCGGTCGGAAATCAGAACGGGCTCGGGAAAGGTCTCGATGGCGCGGAATGCCAGCGCCGCCGGTGTGGGCGCGCGGTTCTTCTCGATCTTGCGGCGCAGATTGCGGCCCGCCGTTTCGCCCGCCGCAATGGCGTAGAGCACCAGGAAACCCACGGCGGCCAGGCCGGACAGATAGACAAATCCCTGCCAGCCATCCTCGCCCGCCGCAACAACGGCGGCCCCGAAGGCAACCACGGCGATGGCACCGCAGACCCAGAAGGCCACCCGGCCGATCGGCCGCGACCACAGCGGTTTGCGGGGTTTTGGATCGGGGGCAGACGTCTCGGCCATGGGATACTCCGGCACGGATCGGTGGAAGGCGTAAGCCTAGTCGGTCGACTCGCTCGGACGATAGCGTGCGCGGCGTCCCTGTGCGAGCGAGAGAACATAACCGATCACCTTGGCCACGGCCTGGAAGTGCTCGGCGGGGATTTCCGTATCGAGATCGGCTGTCGCGTGCAGCGCGCGCGCCAGAGGCGGATCCTCGACGATGGGAATGGAATGCTCGTTGGCCAGTTCGCGGATCCGCAGGGCCACGGCATCGACACCCTTGGCGACACAGATCGGTGCCGGGGTCACACCCTGTTCGTATTTAAGCGCGATGGCATAGTGGGTCGGGTTGGTAACGATCACCGTCGCGTCCGGCACCTGCGCCATCATGCGGCGCTGTGAGCGTTCCTGGCGGATCTGGCGCAGCTTGGCGCGCACCATGGGATCGCCTTCGGACTGCTTCAGCTCGTCCTTGATCTCACGCTTGGACATGCGGTTACGCTTCATGAAGCTCTGACGCTGGAACATGTAGTCCAGCGCGGCAATGATCGCGTAGACGATCAGAGCGGCCAGCATCAGCTCGATCGCCGACTGGCGAACGATGGCCAGCACAGAAGCGATGTCGAGAGCAGGCAGTCCGGCCAGCATTTCGCGCTTGGGATAAAGCACCAGGAAAGCGGCCGCCGCGACCAGGGCCATCTTGCCGATACCCTTTAGAAAGTTGGCGATGCCCTGGGGTCCGAAATTACGCTTGAAGCCCTCGATCGGGTTCAGCTTGTCCAGCTTGGGCTGGATCTTCTCGGTGGTGAACAGCATGCCCTGCTGGACGTAGTGACCGGCAAAACCGGCGACCGCCAGCAAGGCGATCGGCAGTCCGACAAGCCCTGTCACATGCCAGGCCGTATCGCGCATCATCCGCATGACGGCATTGGGATCGACGTCGAAATTATGTGGCTCGGCGAAGAAAACCTGCATGTCTGACGCAAGCGCACGCGCCATGGGTGGAAAGGCAAAACTGATCAAGGCCAGGCCGGAGGCCAGCACGAACCAGCCCGGGATTTCCTGGGATTTGGCGACATCGCCTTTCTCGCGGGCATCATCGAGGCGCCGCTGTGTCGGCTCTTCTGTTTTCTGGCTGTCGTCTTCGCCTTCTGCCACGCCAGCCTCCCTAATTCATGTCCGTCGCGAAGCGCTGCATGCGCTCCAGCCAGACAGCACTCATCGCCCCGAGGGAGATGGTGAGAATGAACAGGCCGACGATGATATTCGACGGCATGGCGATGAAAAAGATCTGCGCCTGGGGCATCAAGCGCGAGAGCACGCCGAGGGCCAGGTAGAAAGTCAGACCGAACACGATCAGAGGCGCGGCCAGCTGGACGCCGATATTGAAGGCATCGATGAAGGCGTTGAGCGCCCACTGCGCGCCATCGGCCATCGACGGCATCTGCCCCGCATCGAACACATCGTAGGAATTCACCATCATCGCCAGCAGCAGGTGATGGGTGTTGGTCGCGAAGAGCAGCAGCAGGAAGGTGAGATTGAGGAAGGTCGCGACCAGCGCGCCCTGCTGACCCTGCGACGGGTCGAAACTCTGCGCCATCGCGAGGCCCGACTGCATGCCGATCACCTGGCCCGCCACCGCGGCCGCCGACATGAAAATGCGCGCCACGGCACCGATCATCAGCCCCGTGATCACTTCGCCCATCACCAGTCCGGCCAGCATCAGCGGCTGCTCCGGCAGCGCAGGCAGGCGCGGCGCGATCAAAGGGCCAAGCACCACACAGACCAGCAGCGCAAAGGACAGACGGATGCGCATCGGAATGCTTGGCTCGCCGAACCCCGGCATCAGCATCAGGATCGCACCGATCCGCGCAAAGACGAGACCGCCTGCGAAGACGAGTTCCGGCGCCTGCGGTATCATGGCGTGGCGATCCGGTCGAAGATCACCGTCATGAAGCCGGACATCAGACCGCCCATCAGCGGCAGGAAGATCAGCAGCGCAATGAAGATGGCGATGATTTTGGGCACGAAGACCAGTGTCATTTCCTGCACCTGGGTCAGCGCCTGGAACAGGGCAATGGTGACACCAACAGCCAGTCCGACCAGCATGATCGGAGCCGACATGGCCAGCATCAGCCAGATCGCTTCGCGTGCAAAATCAAGGACTTCCGGTCCGGTCACGTCTCGCCTCACCTTCTGCGGGGAGAATCGGTTTTACGGTTAATTATGTTTACGAATGCGCGCCGCGCGTTAAGAAAGAGTCAATTCAGCTTAATCGGGGAGTTATCCATTATGCGTCTTCGCAGCTTTGTGATCGGCACGTCCTGCCTGGCCCTCCTGGCCGCGTGCGCACCCACTGACGACACCGCGGAAACCGCGGCACCGTCCGACACGATGACAACCGAAACCGCTGTACCGGACACGCAAGCCGCCGAACAGGCCGCCGCCAGCGAGCAGACCGAAACCGAGCGCCTCTTTGCCTGGTTCGATGAGCAGTTCCAGGAAGAGCTGAACCGCTCGCCCCTGTTCAAGACCTATCTGGGCATGATCGACGACATGGAGGCCTATGGTGAATGGGACGACGTGTCGGAAGAGGCCTTCCGTGACACCCGGTCCCGCGAGGCGGCCCGCACCCGCTACATGCGCGAGAATTTCGACTATGACGCCCTCACCCATGAGGGCCAGGTCGCCTGGCGCTTCGCCGAATTCATCGCGGCGAACAACGCCCAGCAGGGCGAGTTCTGGGATCACGGCTATATCTTCACCCAGTTCTTCGGGCCCCACACCCAGCTTCCGACCATCCTGATCGGCTATCATCGGGTCGACACGATCGAGCATGCCGAGGCCTATATCAGCCGCCTAAACGGTCTGGGCGACGTGATCGAGACCTATACGGCCCAGGCCGATGCCCGCGCGCAGGACGGCGTCCTGGCCCCGGCTTTTGCCTATCCGATCGTGGTCACTGCCGCCCGGCGCTTCATCACCGGCGCGCCCTTCGACGACAGTGGCGAGGACAGCCCGCTGATGGCCGACTTCCGCAGCAAGGTCGAGGCACTGGACATCGACCAGGCCGAGAAGGACCGCCTGATCGCCGAAGCCGAAACGGCCCTGACGTCCGAAGTCGGCCCCGCCTACACGGCTCTGGTCGAGACCATGGAGCGTCATGGCGAGATGGCCGACGGCCGCAATCAGGGTGCTTGGGCGCTTCCGGAAGGCGAGAGCTTCTATCGCAGCCAGCTGAATAACTACACTACGCGCACCGACCTTTCCGCCGCCGACATCCACCAGACCGGTCTGGATGAGGTCATCCGCATCCACGACGAGATGCGCGCCATCATGGAAGAGGTCGGCTTTGAAGGCTCGCTGCAGGATTTCTTCGTCCACCTGCGTACCGACGACCAGTTCTACTACGCGGACTCCGACGAAGGCCGTCAGCAGTATCTCGACCAGGCCACCGCCTATGTCGATCACGTGATGGAGATTGCACCGCAATACTTCAACACGCTGCCGGCAGCGGATCTGGAAGTCCGCGCCGTCGAGCAATACCGCATCGAGACGGCCACCGGTGCCTTCTACGAATCCGGCGCGCTCGACGGCTCCCGCCCGGGTGCCTACTACGTCAATCTCGCCCACATGCGCGAAAACCCGAACTATCTGATCGAGACCCTGTCCTATCACGAGGGCGCGCCGGGCCACCACTTCCAGATCGCCCTTGCCCAGGAGCTGGAAGGCGTACCGATGTTCCAGCGGCTGCAAGGCTACTCGGCCTTCTCCGAAGGTTGGGCCCTCTATGCAGAGAACCTCGGAAAGACGATGGGCGGCTTCACCGATCCCTATCAGGATTTCGGCCGTCTCTCCTACGAGGTCTTCCGCGCTGCCCGCCTGGTGGTGGACACCGGCATCCACTCCATGGAGTGGAGCGAGCAGGATGCGATCGACTACATGATCGAGAACACGCCCTTCCCGGAAGGCGATATCCGCAATGAAGTGCGCCGCTACATGGTCTGGCCGGGCCAGGCGGTGTCCTACAAGGTCGGCATGCTGACCATCCTGGAATTGCGCCAGCGGGCCATGGACGCCCTGGGCGACGAGTTCGACATGGGCGAGTTCCACGATGTCGTCCTGACGAACGGCTCGGTCCCGCTCACCCTGCTGGAACAGCTGGTCGACGACTATATCGCGGCGAACCAGCCTGCCGAATAGACGAACCGCGTTTGACAGGCGGGGGCCACACGGGGCTATCCTGCCGGACAGGACGTGACAGGGGTCAGCCGCTGCCGGCGCAGCGGCTGTCGTCTGTTTGATCGCAGCCAATTCGGATAACGGCGTCGGCCTGCGACCCAGCCGCCGCCGGTCTGGGGAGACCGACATGAGATATTCGATCCGCACACCGCTTGCTGTCTCGCTTGTCGCCCTGCTGGCGGCCTGCTCGCAACCCGAGGACAGCGCCACACCGCAGAACGAGCTGTCCGGCGCCGCCGTTGAGGCGGCCCGCGCCGCCCAGGCCGAGCAAAGCGAGAGCGAACGCCTGTATGCCTGGTTCGACGAGCTTTTCGAGGCCGATCTTGTCCGTTCGCCTCAAACCCAGACCCAGCTCGGCCGGATCAGCAATCTGGACGCCTATGGCCGCTGGGACGCGGTGACCGACGAGGCCGCAGCAGCCGACCAGCAACGCCGCGTCGACCGCCTGGCCTATATGCGCGACAGTTTCGACTATGACGCGCTCGATACGGATGCCCGCGTCTCCTATCGCGTTTTCGAATACCTGCAGGAAACCGGCATCCGGCAGTATGAATTCCGCGACCAGAACTATGTCTTCACCCAGATGTTCGGCCCGCACACCGGCATGCCGACCCTGCTGATCAGCCAGCACCGGGTCGAAAACGCCGATCACGCTGAAGCTTACATCCGACGGCTTGAGGGGCTTGGCCCGGTTCTCGACATGCTGATCGTGCGCGCCGACGAACGCGCCGAGGCCGGCGTCATGCCACCGCGCTTCGCCTTCGACTACCTCATCGGCAACACACAAGCCCTGATCACCGGCGCGCCCTTTGACGACAGCGGCAGCGAAAGCCCGCTGCTGGCTGACTTCCGCGGCAAGGTGGAGGCGCTGGATATCGACCAGGAGGCAAAGGACGATCTCATCGCCCGCGCGACCGAGGCTCTGGAAAGCTCGGTCGGCCTGGCCTATGGCCGCCTGATCGACATGTTCGAGCGTCATGCCGCGATGACGGATACGCGCGACGGCGCCTGGAAACTGCCGCGCGGCCAAGCCTATTACGAAAGCCAGCTGGCCAGCTTCACGACCCTGCCCGACCTGTCGCCCCAGGAAGTCCATGATATCGGCCTCGCCGAGATCGACCGCATCCATGGCGAGATGCGCGCCATCATGGATCAGGTGGAATTCGAAGGCTCGCTGCAGGACTTCTTCGAATTCATGCGCACCGACGAGCAATTCTACCTGCCGAACACAGATGAGGGCCGCGCCGAATATATCGCCGGCGCCAATGCCATTTTCGATCGCGTGCGCACTGTGCTGCCGGACTACTTCGACACCATGCCGGAAGCGCCGATGATCGTCCGCGAAGTCGAGGCCTTCCGGGCTGCCGGCTCGCCGACGGCCTTCTACAACTCACCGGCGCTCGACGGCTCCCGCCCCGGTATCTACTACGCCAACACGCTGAACATGCGGAACCTGCCGACCTACCAGATGGAAACTCTGGCCTATCACGAGGGCATTCCCGGCCACCACTTCCAGCTGGCCCTGGCCCAGGAGCGTGAAGGCACACCAATGTTCCAGCGCCTGCTCTATCTGTCGGCCTTCGGCGAGGGCTGGGCACTCTACGCCGAGAGCCTGGGCAAGGAGATGGGTCTGTTCACCGATCCCTATCAGGACTTCGGCCGCCTCGCCTACGAACTCTGGCGCGCCGGACGCCTCGTGGTCGATACGGGCATCCACTCTCTGCAATGGTCGCGCGAGGATGCCATCGAGTATCTGACGGCCAATACCTCCTTCACCGAAGAAGAGATCGTCCGCGAGGTCGAGCGCTATATCGTCTGGCCGGGCCAGGCGACCTCCTACAAGATCGGCCAGATGCGCATTCGCGACCTGCGCGACTATGCCCGCGAAGAGCTGGGCGAGGCTTTCGACTGGGGCGAATTCCACGATGTCGTGCTGACCAACGGGTCGCTGCCGCTGCCGGTGCTGACCGAGCTGGTCAATGATTATGTCGCCGGGAAGCGCGGCGACAGCCAAGAGTGAGGGGAAATGTTATGACAAAGACCGCAATGACCTGGCTGGCCGGGGCGTCGGCGCTGGCCCTGCTGGCTGCCTGTTCGCAACCCGCCGAGGATCATTCCGCCGCCGGACAGGCGCCGGCCGGGACCAGCCAGCCGGAGACCGGCGCCGCAGGCGCTGAAGCCGCGAACGAGACCTCGCAGACTGCCGATGCAGTCGAGACCGAAAGCGAGCGTCTGAACGCCTGGTTCAACGAGGTGTTCGAGGCGAACCTGGCCCGCAGCCCGATGTACCAGACCTATCTTGGCCGCAAGACGGATTATGATCGCTGGAATGATGCCTCTCCGGAATTCGAGGCGGAGGGCTACGAGATCGGCCAGGCCAATCTCGCCCATATGCGCGAGAATTTCGATTTCGATGCGCTGGACGAGAGCGCACAACTCTCCTGGCGCCTGTTCGAATACGATGCCGAGCGCAGTGAAGCCGGCTGGCGCTGGCGCGACCACGGCTACACCTTCACGCCGCGTTCGGGCCCGCACATGAACACGCCCACCTTCCTGATCAATAATCACCGGGTGGACACGCTTTCCGACGCGGAAGCCTATGTCGCGCGGCTGGAAGGCATGGGTGAGTATCTCGACCAGAATATCGCGAATTCGCGCCGCTCGGCCGAGCTGGGCGTTCTCACCCCGCGCTGGACCTATGACCCGATGATCGCCACGGCGCGCAATGTCATCACCGGCGCACCCTTCGATGACAGCGGCGAGGACAGCCCGCTGATGGCCGACTTCCGCGGCAAGGTCGAGGCGCTGGACATCGACCAAGCCGAGAAAGATCGCCTCATTGCCGAAGCCGAGGCGGCCCTGACATCCGTCGTCGAACCCGCCTATCAGCGGATCATCACCCTGTTCGAAGAGCAGGCAGAAGTCGCCAGCGACGATGACGGTGTGTGGAAACACCCCGATGGCGGCGAGTTCTACAACTACCTCCTGAACAATTACACGACGATGGATCTGTCGGCCGAGGAGATCCACCAGCTCGGCCTCGCCGAGGTCGAGCGGATCCATGGCGAGATGCGCGCCATCATGGATCAGGTGGAGTTCGAAGGCTCACTGGCCGACTTCTTCGATTTCATGCGCACAGACGAGCAGTTCTACTATCCCAACACGGATGAAGGCCGGGCTGACTATCTCGCCGATGCCACCGCGCTGATCGACACGATGCGCGAGACCCTGCCCCAGATGTTCAATACCTTCCCGGAAGCCGAACTGGACGTGCGCCGCGTCGAGCCTTTCCGCGAAAACGCCGCGGGCAAGGCCTTCTACCAGCGCCCGGCTCCGAACGGCACGCGCCCCGGCGTCTACTACGCCAATCTGCGCGACATGGCCGACATGCCGACCTACCAGATGGAAGCGCTGGCCTATCACGAAGGCATTCCGGGCCACCACATGCAGCTGGCCATCATGCAGGAACTGGACGGCGTGCCGGCCTTCCGTCGCTTTGGCGGCTACACCGCCTATACCGAAGGCTGGGGGCTCTACACCGAATACCTGCCCAAGGAATTCGGCTTCTATTCCGACCCCTATTCCGACTTCGGCCGCCTGGCGATGGAGTTGTGGCGCGCCTGCCGTCTCGTGGTCGATACCGGCCTGCACTATCACCAGTGGACGCGCCAGGACGCGGTCGACTACCTGCTGGAGAACACGCCCAATCCGGAAGGCGATGTGCGCAATGCGATCGACCGCTACATCGTCTATCCGGGCCAGGCCAATGCCTACAAGGTCGGCATGCTGGAAATCCTGCGCCTGCGCGGCGTGGCCGAGGAGGCCCTTGGCGAGGCCTATGACATTCGTGACTTCCACGATGTTGTCCTGACCCAGGGCGCCATGCCCCTGGCCGTGCTGGAAGAGCGCGTGAACAACTGGATCGCGGAGACACAAGCGGCGGAATAGGCTGCTTCGGCATCGGAACCAAAAAGGCCTCCCGGCTAGCCGGGAGGCCTTTTCTATCGGGATAGCAAACCGAAGTCAGATCGGCATGCGCAGGATTTCCTGGTAGGCGCGAACCACCTCGTCGCGCACGGCGACGACGGTCTCCAGCGAGATCTCGGCGGCGGACACGGCCGTGACCACGTCCAGCAGCTCGGCTTCGCCGGCGGCGGCAGCGGCGGTCATCTGTTCGGCATTGGCCAGGGCGCCGGACGTATCGGCAATGGCCGAGGAGACCATATTGCCGAAGTCGAGCGACGGTGCCGCTTCGGCTTCCTTGGCTCCACCCACCGATTGCTGGGCGGCACGGACCGCGGCCTGATAGGCCTGGACGGCGGAAAGATCGGCAGCCATGGGCTCACATCCTCATTCTGAGAGCGGCGCGCGCGGTTCTAGCGGCGCAGCAGGTCCAGCGTACGCTCCTGCATGCGCCGGCTGTTTTCGATCATGTTCAGATTGGCTTCGTAGGAGCGCATCGCCTCGCGCATATCCATCATCTCGATCAGGGTCTCGACATTGGAGGTGCGCACATAGCCGGCTTCGTCCGCTGCCGGATGGCCCGGATCGAATTCCAGCGTGAATTCGGTCTGGTCGTAGGCGACATCATTCATGCGGACATGGTTCAGCCCCGTTACGCGATCCAGCTCGGCCTCAAAGACCGGGATCTGGCGGCGATAGGGATCGCCACCCGGCTCGCGCGCCGTGGAATCGGCGTTGGCCAGGTTTTCCGAGATGATGCGCATGCGCGCTGCCTGGGCCCGCAGGCCGGCAGCGGAAATCGACATGGCGTCAGATGCGTCGCTCATCCTCTAGCTCCTCGATTAGCGCCCGGCCGGCTTGATCGCCATACGGATCAACCCCAGGCTCTTCTGGTACAGGGTCAGCGCGCTCTCGTACTGCATGCGCGTTTCCTGGGCCCGCACCATCTGTTCTTCCAGCACGACCGAATTGCCGTTGACCGTGGTCTCGGAGTCCGGCGCGTCGGTCGTTCCCCAATTGCGCGATGCCGAACCGCCGGCAGAACCGGACATGTGCCCGGCCTCGCTGGTCAGCATGCGCACGCGCGACGGGCCATTGCCGGCCTCGTGGCCTCGCATCTGGCGCTGTACCGCGCGATTGAATTCGCTCTCGTCGAGATCCTTCGCGGTGTAGCCGGGCGTGTTTGCATTGGCCACATTCTCCGAGATCACCCGCTGGCGCTCGGTGTTGAAGCTCATCGACTGTCGAAGAAGTGCCAGCACTGACACGTCGTCGGGCCGCATCCGCGAATCCCCTTTTCTACCGTTAACGAAGGTGGGCCGTCACAGTTAACGCGCACTTAACCGCATCACCGGACAAGCGGGTAATCTCTTATGAGGCAATGGCCCGATGAGCGACATCGTCAACTGGACCCACTACTTCTTCGCCGTCTCGGTTCTGGCCGTGCTCGTGGGCGGGCTCGGCCTGTTCGGCTATGCCGTGCGCCGCGGCTGGATCCTGCAGGGCATGACCGGCCTGCGCGGCTTCGGCACCGGCATGGAGCGCCGGCTGAGCCTCAAGGAAACCCTGGTGATCGACCCGCGTCGCCGCGTGGTGATCGTGCAGGCGGACGACACCGAACATGTGGTCCTTCTGGGCACAGAAGCGGAAACCGTGCTGGCCAGCCGGCCGGCCGCCGCGCCCCGGACACCCGACATCGAGACGGAGGATGCGGCATGAAAAAGGGCTTCTGGGTCTGCGCCGCGCTTTTCGTCCTGGGCATCATCACCCTGCTGGGTGCGGGCGCCGAGGCGCAAAGCATCACGATCGATACCGGCACCGAAGGCGATCTGACCGAGCGCGTGCTGCAGCTCATTGCCCTGCTCACCGTCCTCTCGCTGGCACCGTCTATCATCATCATGACGACGAGTTTCGTGCGGATCATCGTCGTGCTGTCGTTGCTGCGCACCGGGCTGGGCCTGCAACAGAGCCCGCCGAACGCCGTCCTCGTCTCGCTGGCGATCTTCCTGACCGGCTTCATCATGGCGCCGGTCTTCACCCAGTCCTACGAACAGGGCATCCAGCCTCTGATGGAAGACGAGATCGAGCTGACCGAGGCCTTCGGCCTGTCGACCGCTCCGCTGAAGACCTTCATGCTGGCCCATACGCGTGAGGACGATCTGGCGCTGTTCATCGAGATGTCGGAACAGCCTCTGCCCGATACGCCGGAAGCCACCTCTTTCTGGATCGTCGCGCCTGCGTTCATGATTTCCGAACTGCGCCGCGCTTTCGAGATCGGCTTCCTGCTCTTCATCCCCTTCCTGATCATCGACCTCGTCGTCTCCTCCATCCTCATGTCGATGGGCATGATGATGCTGCCACCGATCGTGATCTCGCTGCCCTTCAAGCTGATCTTCTTCGTCCTGATCGACGGCTGGCGCCTCGTCACCGGCTCGCTGATGCAGAGCTTCGGGACGATAGGCGGTGGCTGACCGGGTATCGGCAACCGCCAAGACCCAAACGCCATCATCTCCAGCGCGTCCGGAAATGGCAGCCATTTCTCTGTGAGGCGGTGCTTCAGTGCTGCTCGCGCGCAGCTCTAGCTCGGTCCGCCGCTATTGGTGAAGCGGTCGCGGAAAGGCTCCATGAAGGCGTCCAGCGTATCGATACTGGCGATCCGCGTGGCGAGATCGGAGAAGCGGGCATTGCCCGCCGGCGCGCTTTCATCGGTCAGAAGCTCGAACGCTGCGGCCTGTTCTGACCCGGCCATGGCATCGCCATAGCGCTCGCCCAGCCGCACGGCGGCTTCGGTGTCGCGGGCCAGGGAATAGGCGATCGCCGCACGCATGACATCGGCCTCTTCGGACGCATCCAGCGGCTCGGTATTGGCAAAGCGGTTGCTCAGCAGGGCCTCCAGCCGCCGGCCGGCCATCGGCCAGTCGCGCTGGGTCCAGGCGATGTCGGCGCGCAGCCGGTTGGCGGGACCGGAGCGGTCGGAGGCGATCAGTTCCAGGGCCTGCTCGTGGCGGCCCAGCTCGGAATAGGCGCGGGCCTCGAGCAGGTAGCGCTCATTGCGCAATTCTTCGGACAGACCGGCGATGCGGGACGCCCGCAAGGCATTGATCGCATCCTCATAACGCCGGTCCATCAGATAGACGACCGCCAGATCGGTCGCGACGCGGGCCCGGGCGAGCGGCTCGCGCAGGCGGTATTCCACCTGGTGCTGCAGCAGTTCGGAGGCCGGATCGAGCAGGTCGAAGGCGATCAGCCGTTCGGCCAGGCGGCGCACCATGCGGTCGCCATCGGCGCCGATCGGCACGAGGTGCTGGTATTCGTAGAAGATGGCGACAGACTCGACTGGATCCATACGGTCCGCTTCACCATCGAGGAAGAGACGGCGGAAGATCGCATCCATGTCCTCACCGATCCGGCGGCCGGCTTCAGTATCCGGGAAGCGCGCCTGGGCGGTGTCCATCGTTTCCAGCCCGCGCGCATATTCGCCGGCGCTGACATAGAGTTCGCCGAGTGCCCGGACGGTATCCAGTTCGATCGTATCACCGCGCCAGCGGAAGCGCAGGTTTTCCAGCGCGTCGATCGCCTCGGTGCGGGTGATCTGCCCCGCGGCCAGCTGCAGGCGATAAAGATCGGACAGCGCCTTGGCTTCCATCTGCGCATCGCCGGAATCCGACAGATCCTGCAGCAGCGCGATCGCCTGCTCGACCTGACCGTCTGCCTCGGCGAGGCGCGCCTGGATATATTGTGCCTCGCGGCGTGTCCGGGCGTCCGGCTCACCGGCCTCGGCCTGATAGAGAAGATCCTGGGCGGCTGCATAGTCGCGCAATTCCATCGCGGCCCGGGCGTGCGCCACCAGGAAACGCGACTGCCAGACCGGCGGATAATAATAGATCGTACTGTCGCCTGACGCGAAGCGGCGGCGGGCATCGGCCCAGCGTTCCTCGCCAACGGCCGTCATCGCGCGCCAGAGATCGGCTGCCGGATCAACGGCGAGCGCAGGGTGAGAGAAATAGGTCTGGGCGTCCGTCAGCCGGTCCATCATGTAACTGGCGACACCCTGCAGCGAGCGCACATGGGGATCGTTGGCCAGTGCGGCATCCTGCTGGATTGCAAGGTCCAGCATGCCCAGCGCTTCCGGTGCCAGCTCGTTGGCCAGAAGGAAGCGGGCCAGCGCGACCTTGCCGTCCGTGCCCTCTTCCAGCGCCGCACGGCGCAGACGCGCATTCCAGTCACGGCGGAAATACCCGTCACCATCCCAGGCGTCGAAATAGACCAGAGCCGGCGAGGAAATATTCGCGAGGACCGAGCTTTCCGCCCCCGCCGCACCGGCTTCCGACGCCGGCGACAGGTTGAGCCCTTCCGGGCGGCTGATCGCGACGCCCGATGTGATGAGGCTGATCTCGATATCCTCGGCAATGGCTTCCACGGCACCGCCCTGGGCGCTGGGCAACAGCGCACCGCCGACAAAGTCGCGGCGGGCGGTCAGGCCCTGCACCGGGGCTCCGGCCGTCACAACGCCGATCCGGTCTCCCACGACGGGATCCTCGATCCAGCGGATGGCACGCGGATCGGCAATATCCATCAGGATCCGGCCCGGCCGGGTGCGGCGGGCATCGCGGCGGACATTGATCGGACGCGGCGGCGAGTCGATCCGTTCGGAGAACACCACCGTCCAGCGGGCGCCATCAATCCGCGCCTCGGCCTGCGAGGTTGAAGGCACGGCGATGCGTGCAGCTGACCAATCCGCACCGCGCACAGCGGTGTAGTCGCGCACATGGCGGCGATTGGCCATTTCCATCTCGCGCAGGTCGATATCGGCAGCGGCGTCGAACACGACCCAGACCGCCTCGCCACGGCGGAAAACGGCCGCGCCCAGCGGGGCAGCCCAGTCGAACTCGACCCGCAGATCGCCGTTGAACTCGGAGACATTCGCGCGCACCCGGCCATCGGCCGGCACGGGGTCGCCGCCTTCAGCGACAATCGGGGCGTCGGCCGAAGCGTATTGGGTCTCGGCAACCGGTTCGGTCTCTGCCGGCTGCGGTTCGGCCGCCGCCGTTTGCGGCTGCAGCTGTGCGGGACCGCGAGCCGGCGTTTCAACGGCACCGGCGGCCGCGACCGTATCGGCACGCTCTTCAGGAGCCGTTTCTTCCGGTTCAGGCTCAGCGCCCGCTTCAGCGGTCAGATCTCCGAGCTGGGCCAGCAGGGCTGCCGCGCTTGCCACGTCCGGATCGGGCAGATCGACGACGACGCGGCCACCCTCATTCCAGGCCCGCACCTGGACATCGTCCATCACCTCGAGCGTGAGAACCCACTCGTTCACATCGCGCTCGCCGCTAACATTTTCCAGGAAGCGCGGCGGTGAGCCACGCAGACGGCCCAGCTCGATATCGGCCGGGACGTCGAAGCGGATGGTTGCGGTATTGCCAGTCTGCGCGAGTTCAAAACCGACCTCGCGGGGCCAGAGAAACTCGATCCGCGTGTACTCGGTCGCCTGCCCGACGCGGTATTGCACGGGCAGTGCGTCGACCAGCGGCACGGGCGGCGGATTGGCCGCGCGCTCGGCAGCCAGGCGCGCCTCTTCGCGCTCGCGCGCCTCGCGCGGGGACACGATGGGTGCAGGCGCCGGCGCGCCGACGGGGACGATGTCGATCGCCACCTGGTCATAGCTCGACGACACATGAGCGTCGGCAGTCTGGTTGAGGGCGATACGCAGAGTCGAGCCATCGCGATCCAGACGCGCACGGGCCGCCAGATTGCCAAGCTGGTCGGCCAGCCCCGCGACATCCGCCTCCAGCGGCTCGCTGAGGCGAACGATCAGGACAGTGTGTTCGACGTCAGCGGCGGCAGACGGACGCGCATTCGCGATCGCGTCATCATAGTCGATGACGATGCGTGCGCCCGCGCCCGTGCGCTCGACGACAAACGCCCCGGCCGTCTGGGCCAGGGCTGTCGAACCGAGCAAGGCGAGGGTCAGCCCGCCGGTCAGATAGGCGATATGTCTAGCCGCCTTCGGCAAGCCGGGCCTCCAGCTCCGCAACGGTATCTGGCAGATCGCTGCGGGTGGCCATGCGCTGGGTCACGGCAGCGGCGGCTTCCGGCGTCATCTCGGCCAGGATCGGACCGAACTTGCGTTGGGACATGCGCGAGGCGATCTGGATCTGGGTGTCCATGTCGAGACTGGCGATGCGCTCGGCGGCATCGCCCGGATCCATGGCACCATACCAGTCGACGATCACCTGCATGTCCTCGCCTTCGCGTTCGGAGAGGCTGTCGGTGAGCTCCAGGATCTGCGTACGCAGCGTATTGAGCTCGTCGATCTTGCCATCGACGCGCTGTTCCATGGCAAGCATCAGCGCTTCGCGGGTTTCCATTTCCTGCTCGCGGCGATCCAGTTCGGCAGAGCGTTCGCGCAGACGATAGAAGACGCGGTCTTCTTCGGCCGTGCGCATGCCGCTGGCAATGCGTTCCGCGAAAGCGGCAGACGCATCGCCGGCCGGCTGGAAGGCCGTGTCGGAAACAGGCGGCTCGGACGGCGTTTGCGCCGCGTGCTCACCGTCTTCGGCATCGTGTCCGGCGTCCGCGCCGGCAGAGGCCGCATGGCCGTCACCGCTTTCCTGCGGCGTCGCCTCTTCGACGAGCAGCGTGGCAGCATGAGCTTCCCACCAGTCGGCAGCGCCATTGGCGACCGACAGGGCTTTCAGGCCGAACAGGCCGCCCATCAGGACGGCGAGAACAGCGAGCAGACGAACCGGTTCGCGCATGACCTATCTCACATCCTTCAGATCGTTGATGACGCGCGAGCCGGCGCCTTCGGGAAAGATCTCGCTGGCGCGGCGGCGACCCGGCGCCGGCGCACGGCGCGCAGACAGGCTGTCCGCCCGGCGATCGGCCTCGCCGGTGATCAGCCGAAGCTCGTCGGCCAGCTTGCGGGCTTCGGCCACGCGGGTTTCCAGCACGTCACCGGATTGGCTGGTAGCGCGTTCAAGGGCTGCCAGGCTGGCCCGGGCGCGATCCGTCGCTTCATTAAGCGCGATCACGGACGCCTGCACGCCATCCTGCCCCTTCTTCAGGGCATTCAGGCGACGGTCGACACGCCAGCACATCACGACGGCAACGACGAGAAGCGCGGCCACCAAGCCTTCGAAAACCAGAGCTGCGAGCGTCATGCGAACCTCATCATCGCTTTCTTGGCCCCCGGCGAGAGCGGTCCGCTCAGGCGCAGGGCAACACTATGTCCGATACGGCCCATACGGCCGCGAGTGAGCGGTACCTGACCGCAACGCAACTCCACCTCGCTGTTCGGGGTGGCGTCGAGGAAAAGCGTGTCGCCGACCTTCAGATTGGCGATCTTGCCCAGCGGCATCCGCTGTTCGTCCAGCACAGCCTGGACTTCCATATTCGTCGACCACAGCTCGGTAGCCAGGTGGCCTTCCCAGATATTGTCGCGGCCGAACTTCTCGCCCATGAACTGCTGCAGCAGCATCTTCCGGATCGGCTCCAGGGTAGCATAGGGCAGCAGCAATTCGATGCGGCCGCCACGATCTTCCATGTCGATGCGAAGCTTCACGAGGATGGCGGCATTGGCCGGACGTGCGATCGCGGCGAAGCGCGGATTGGTCTCCACGCGCTCCAGATCGAAATCGACTTCCGTGAGCGGCTGGAAAGCCTGTTTGGCATCGCCCAGCACGACCTCGATCATGCGCTGAACCAGCATGCGCTCGATCGTGGTGTAGGGCCGGCCCTCGATCCGCATGGCCGAAGTGCCGCGGCGGCCGCCGAGCAGCACGTCGACGATCGAGTAGATCAGATTGGAATCGACCGTCAGCAGGCCGTAATTATCCAGCTGCTGGGCGCGGAACACGGCCAGGATCGCCGGCAGCGGGATCGAGTTGAGATAGTCGCCGAAACGGATGGATGAAATATTATCCAGCGACACCTCGACATTGTCCGAGGTGAAATTGCGCAGGCTGGTCGTCATCAGCCGCACCAGGCGGTCGAAGACGATCTCGAGCATTGGCAGGCGCTCATAACTTACAAGCGCCGAATTGATGATCGCGCGGATGCCGGACTTGTCGGCAGCATCGTCGTCGGTCAGCGAGAAGCCGAGCAGGCTGTCGATTTCATCCTGGTTGAGGATGCGCTCGGGACCGCCACCGACCGTCGGAAGGTCGTTGTCGTCATCGTCGCCGCCGCCAACCATCGCCTCCCATTCGGAAGCCAGGTCGAGGTCGTCACCGTCCTCGGCCATCGCCTCCCATTCGGCGGCCAGCGCGTCTTGATCCAAGTCGTCAGACATCGGTATCCGTCCAGTTAAGCGTTAGTCGACAATCAGGAATTCCTGGATGAGCACGGCATCCACCTGGGCCGGCTCGATCGCCAGATTCACCCGGCGCAGTAATTCCAGCCGCACGCGGTGCATGCCCGCCGACCCGTAGAGATCGTCCTCGCGCAGCTCGCGCAGGAACATGATGAACTGGTCCATGATCGGGTCCACATGCGACTGGAGAATGCTCTCCATCTCAGGATTGGTGGACTCGAAGGAAAGTTTCAGCTGCACCAGCACCGGCCGGCCATCGGTCGAGCGGATATTGGTGGTGATCGTCTCCACCTCGCCATCGCCCTCGCGCAGATCGAAATAATGCGGTTCGGCATGCTGTTCGGCCGCGGCATGCGTATCGCCGCCATGGCCGTCACCGCCCGATTCGCCGTGCGACGAATCGGCATGCTCGGCCGCATCGTCGCCGCCACCGGAGAACAGAAGGAAGCCGCCGACACCCGCGAGCAGCAGGATCAGCACAGGCAAGCCAATGAAAAGAATGAGCTTTATAGGGCTCTTCTTGGCCTTCTCTTCGCCTTCGGCGCTGTCTTCGGTTTCTGTTTCTTCGTCGGCCATTGCGGGCTCCAAACGGGGGAATCGTCTGGCCCTATTAACGGTCACTGCGGTTAACGTTTCGTAGTGCTCCCCCCGCCCCGGCAACTTCTTCCCACCCGCCCGGACAGGATTGCCGGACCCGGCAGGCCTGTCCCCCAAGGCGATCCGGCCAAGTAGCTGATAACCAACAAAATTAACCTTGGCACGCTGCGTGCAACTTGTCGGGCAATCGCTGCGATACGACGGCGACACCAGGTATCCAGAAAGGAAACCGCCCGATGGACAACGCAATCATGATCGGCCTGACGCGCCAGATGACCCTTCGCCGGGACATGGACGTCATCGCCAACAACATCGCGAACGCGAACACGGCCGGCTTCAAGGTCGAGTCGCTGCTTCTCGAGAACCAGCCCGCCCGCACCGCCGAACACGCCGACGGACCGTCAGAACTTCAGTACGTGACAAACTGGGGCATGGGCCGCGATTTCAGCCAGGGCGCGCTCGACTTCACCGGCCGCCAGTTCGACGTGGCGATCGAGGGCGAAGGCTTCTTCGCCGTCGATTTCAACGGCGCCGAACAATATACCCGTGACGGCCGCTTCCGCACCGATGCCGACGGCCAGCTGGTCGCTTCTGACGGTGCCCCGGTGCTTGACGCCGATACCCGCGCCCCGATCCTGCTCGATCCCAACGCAACCGAGACCGTCATCGTCGACGGCGGCGTGATCATGCAGGACGGCCAGGCCGTCGGCCGCATCGGCGTGTTCGAAGCGCCCAACCGCTCGCTGATGACCAAGGAAGGCAATGGCCGCTACACGGTCGCCAATGCCGACGATCCTGAGAACCAGCCCCAGCCGGCCTTCGATCCGGTCGTGCGCCAGGGCTATGTCGAACGCTCCAATGTCGAGTCGATCACCGAGCTGACCGACATGATGAGCATCATGCGGACCTACCAGTCCGTGTCCAAATTCCTGAACGACGCCGAAGACCTGAACAAGCGCGCCATCGAGCGCCTCGGCCGCGTCTCTTAAGGAGGAGTTGAACCATGCGCTCCCTCACCACCGCCGCCACCGGCATGCAAGCCCAGCAGCTGAATGTCGAAGTGATCTCGAACAACCTGGCCAACATGAACACGACGGCCTTCCAGCGCCAGCGTGCCCAGTTCCAGGATCTGCTCTACCAGAACGTCCAGGCCATGGGGATGAACTCCTCCGACGCCGGCACCATCGTGCCGACGGGCGTCCAGGTCGGTCTCGGCGTCCAGGCCGACGCCATCTACCGGATCACCGAACAGGGTCCGCTGTCGAACACCGGCAATACCTACGATCTGGCGATCTCCGGCCGCGGCTATTTCCGCGTCCAGCTGCCTGACGGTTCCGATGCCTATACCCGCGCCGGCAATTTTGCCCTGAGCCCGGAAGGCGAGATCGTCACCTCCGACGGCTATACGGTCGCACCGGGTATCGCCATTCCGCAGGGCGCCCGGGAAGTTGCAATCAACGCCCAGGGCCAGGTCCAGGCGCTCATCGACGGCCAGACCGAACCGTCCACCGTGGGCCAGCTGGAACTGGTGACCTTCTTCAACGAGGCCGGCCTCGAGGCTACGGGCGACAATCTCTATCTGGAAAGCGCCGCTTCCGGCACCGCCTCTGTCGGCACGCCGGGTTCGCCGGGTTACGGCATCATCCGCCAGGGTTTCGTGGAAGGCTCCAACGTCAACTCGGTCGCCGAGATCACCGCCCTGATCCAGGCGCAGCGCGCCTACGAGATGAATGCCCGAGTCATCACGGCATCCGACGAGATGCTCGCCGCGTCCTCGAACCTGCGCTAACGGAGCGAATAGATGACCCGCACATCTCTCCTCGCCCTCACCTGCCTGGCCGCCTCGGCGCTGATTGCGCCGCAGGCCCTGGCCAGCGACACGGTGGTGCTGCGCGAAACACTCCTGGTCGATGGCGCTCACATCACGCTTGGCGATCTCTTCATGGTCGACGGCGAAGCCGCCGACATCGTGGTCGCCCGCGCCCCGGAACCGGGCGGGCGCACCTCGCTGACGGTGGACTATGTCCGCCGCATCGCCGCCGAGAACGGTCTGGACTGGGCCAATGCCGCCAGCGTCCGCCGCATCACGGTGGCCCGCGACAGCCAGGTGATCGACGCCGCCACGCTGACCGACCTTCTGGAAGGCGAGCTGTTCGCCGAAGAGGGCCGCGTTCACGAAGTGCGTCTGTCGAACACCGCGATGGCGCTGCACGCCCCGGTCGATGCGACCGGCGGGCTGCAGGTCGCGTCGATGAATTTCGATCCGCGCTCGGGCATGCTCGTCGCCGACATCACGCCTTATGACGGTGCCCAGTCTGTACGCATCACCGGCCGCGCCTATATCACGGTCGATGTGCCGGTCCTGGCCCGCGCCATCCCGGCCGGCGCCGAAATCTCCGACGCCGATATCGAATGGGTCTCGCTGCGCTCGGACCGTCTGCGTCCGGACTCGCTGCTCGATCCGGATGCCATCATCGGCCTGGAAACCCGCCGCGCTCTGCGCCCGGGCGAGCCGCTGCGCGGCTATGACCTGCAGCGCCCGCTGATGATCGAACGCGGTGAACTCGTCACCCTCGTCTTCGAAGCTCCGGGCATCCAGCTCTCCGTGCGCGCCCGCGCCATGGAAAACGCCGCCGACGGCGAGATCGCCCGCTTCGTCAATCTGCAGTCCAGCCGCACGGTGGAGGCCCTTGTCGACGGGCCGGGCCGTGCTCGCGTCGGCGCCTCGCCGGCCGCCAGCTTCTGATATCCAGGGAGAACCCCCATGATCCGCAAAATCGCAATCCTCATCATCGGCGCGGCCACCCTGCAGGCCTGCGCAGCCACTGACCGCCTGTCCTATGTCGGCCAGACGCCGCCCATGACGCCGATCGAGAACCCGGCCGTCCTCGCCGGTGCCGGTCCGCAGCAGATCCCGATGCCGCCGGTCTACGCCACGCCGCGCCAGCACACCTCGCAGAGCAACTCGCTGTGGAACGCCAACTCGCCGACCTTCTTCGGCGATCCGCGCGCCGCCCGCGTCGGCGACATCGTCACGGTCAATATCGACATTTCCGACCGCGCCCAGCTGCAGAACTCGACCAACCGGACGCGCTCCTCGGCGGAAGATGCCGACCTGACACAATTCTTCGGCGCCGACCTGACCGGCTTCTTCAACGACAATATCGACCCGTCCTCGCTCGCCAGCCTGGGTTCGTCCTCCTCCTCGCAGGGCGCCGGCTCGGTCAACCGGACGGAAAGCATCTCCCTGACCGTAGCCGCCCTGGTCACCTCGGTTCTGCCCAATGGCAATCTGGTCATCGCCGGCCGTCAGGAAGTGCGTGTGAACAATGAAGTGCGCGAACTGCTGATCACCGGCATCGCGCGTCCGCAGGACATCGCTTCGGACAATACGATCGCCCACACCCAGATCGCCGAAGCCCGTATTTCCTATGGCGGCCGCGGACATCTCACCGACGTCCAGCGCCCCCGCTATGGCCAGGAGATCTATGACCTCCTGATGCCCTTCTAGGACCTAAGACCCCGCCACCATCGGGTTCCACTGAGGCCGTCGCGTTCACTCGCGGCGGCCTATTTTTTAGCTGCCGGGGGCGGTGTCGAATTCCCGCTCGATCTCGATGAACTCCACCTCGCCCGGCGCCGGTGTGGTGCGGACACGCTCGATCCACACACCGGCGAGGACGGCAAGCATCACCGCAGCGGCCCCGACGGCCGCCCATTGCCGCCGTCCCAGATGCGTCCGCCAGCCCGATGCCGGCTTTTGCTCCATCCCCGGCAGCGCCAGCGGCGCTGGCTGAACCGGTCGCGCAAGGCTATAGCCGATCCGCGGATGGGTCCGGATAGCGCCGGCATCGCCGAGCAGGCGCCGCAGGCGCGAAATGCTCTGGGTCAGCGCTTCGTCCGATCCGTCTCCATCCCAAACAATCTCGAGAAACATGTCCCGCGTCACCGGCTCGGGTGCGTACTGGACAAGGAGCGAGAGCACGCCGCACAGGCGCGGTTCCAGCCGCTCGTCCCGCCCGTCACCGAGAATTTGCCCGTCCGCCAGATCGCACACGACAGCGCCGATCGCGAAACGATGGACGGGCGATGCGGGAGACGCGTCGGCAGGTATCAGAATTTGGTCTTCACGCATGTTTCGAAACGTTTTGGTCAGGCCCGCGAACGGCCTGAAGCATACGCCACGAGCCTTTCCCAGCCATACACCACCTTGAGAAAGGGCTACAAGCATGCACACAGGAACAAGAGTCACTGCCAGCCTCCTCCTTCTTTGCGCCGGTCTGCCTGCCAGCACCGAAGCCACCCCTCGCACTGCGGACGCTCAGGTCTTCCAGGAACAACCGGTCTCGCTGGCACGGCTGGATGCCGCCTTCGACGAACTGGCCTCACGGGGTTTCACCGGCACGATCGCCGTCTCCCGCAATGGAGAACTCGTCTACGAACGCAGCCGCGACAGTGAGGACCGCGCCTTCGGCCTGGACACGCCGATCGACCTGCTCTCGATCACCAAGAGCTATACCGGACTGCTCGTCGCCAGCCTGATCGAGGACGGCGCACTGTCGGCGGAGACGACACTGGGCGAGGTTTTCCCTGATGCGCCCGGCGACAAAGCCGGCATCACGGTCCACCACTTGCTCACGCACACGTCCGGCCTGCCCCACGCGGTCGGCGACGATCACGAAGTGCTGGACCAGGCGGCCTATCTGGCTCGCACCTGGGCCACGCCGCTGGCAGCCGAGCCCGGAGCCCGGTACGACTATTCCAATGTCGGCTACAGCGTGCTCGCGGCGATCGTGGAACGGGTTTCCGGACAGACTTTCGATACCGCACTACGGTCCCGCATCCTGCTGCCGGCCGGGATATCGCACACCGGCTATCAAGCGATGTGCTGCCAGAACGCCGACGCCGCCACACGCGCCGTCGCCGATACCGCATGGGGCGGCGGCACGCCCTCCTGGCACCTGATCGGCAATGGCGGCATGCTCTCGACACCGCGTGACCTTCTGGCCTGGGTCAATGCCTATGAGACCGGGCAGCTGGATGGTTTTGACGTCCGGGCCCTCACGCACCGGCGCCACCAGCAGGAAGGCGATGGCGCGCCGAGCTATTATGGTTACGGGCTTGTGGTCGAGGACATCGCCGGGATGGGCCGGGTCTACTGGCATAATGGCGGCAGCCGGGCCTATAACAGTCACTGGCGCTATTATGAGGACCAAAGCGTTGCGATCGTGGTTGCGTCGGACCAGTGGGAGGTCGATGCCGACAGCGCGGAACACGCGATAGCGGTTGCACTGTTCGAGCCGGAAAACAAATAAAGTGGAGGCTGGCGCGTGAGCGCCGGAAGGCGGTGGGCTTGTCTCAGACATGACGCCGCTGGCGCGGCGCCCCTCCGTCTCGCCGCCTGGCGGCGATCCACCTCCCCATGAAATGGGGAGGAAAGGCGCAAACAAGAGCCCTGGAGATACGCGTCCGCGCGGACCCTATTCGTCGCGGTGGACGCGTTCCTTGCGTTCGTGGCGTTCCTGGGCTTCCAGGCTCAGGGTTGCCACGGGGCGGGCATCGAGGCGGGCGAGCGAGATCGGCTCGCCGGTCTCTTCGCAATAGCCGTAATTGTCTTCCTCGATGCGGCGCAGGGCGCTGTCGATCTTGGAGATCAGCTTGCGCTGGCGGTCGCGGGCCCGCAGCTCCAGGGAGCGATCGGTCTCGGTCGAGGCGCGGTCGGCCAGATCGGGCAGCGCGCCCATATCTTCCTGGAGATTGGAGATGGTCGAACGGCTCTCGCGGAGGATCTCCTCCTTCCAGGCCATAAGCTTGCGCCGGAAATACTCTTTCTGCCGGTCATTCATGAACGGCTCGTCGTCCGACGGGAAATAGTTCTTGGGCAGTTCGATGCGTTCGGATTCACTCATCGCTTTCCACTCACCACAATACGGTTTCCCACGCTCCCCTGAAAGCGGGCCGGAGAATATGCGCCGATCCCCGCAAGTCAACGCGCAGGCGCTGTTGGCGGCACTGCAATTCAGCGGCCGTACCGGAAAGCATCAGAAATAGTGTGAGTTTTCAGACCTGCGCGAGGCGGTCCCGATCAGGAGAACTTGGCCAGTTCCACAGCGGCACGCGTCTCAACCTCGTCCAGCGCGGCTTCCAGCCGGGCATCGTGAGTCTGGTCGCGGCGGGTCTGCAGCAGGTTCATCAGGGCCACCAGCTTGGCGCGCGGCAGGCCGCCCTCAAGCAGGGCAAGCTTCAGCTCGTCGAGCACATCAAGCAGGTTCATTGCCCGCTCGGTCGCCTTCTTCTTGGCCTGGGTCGCATCTTCCACACCCTGCAGGGCGAGGATCGCATCGACAGACTGAACCGTCGAGGCAGCACCTGCGGCGCCGGTCGAGGCCGTGCGGCCCGCCGGGCTGCCCGTATCGACCGAGAATCCCTGGGAGGAGGCGCCAGACGTGGTCTTGCGCTTGCCTGCCGAAACGGCGGAGTTCGAGCTGGGTCCCTGGATCTTCATGGCGAGAATCGATGCCTCTCTGCGATGCGTTAATGGATGAACCGGGCCACTTAATAGAGGCTTAACCGACGCGGTTTGCCCGGCAATTTATGCCCGGCAATCGGCCGCACAGGTCAGGTTTTCCGCCCCACCGGCCACCAAGCTAGCGTCAAACCTCTTATTTTTCAGTGTTTTATTATATTAACCAAGTTTTCCAGTCTGGCACGGTCTTCGCAAGGGCGTATGCGAACCCGTTCCGGAGACCGCAAAATGCGCATCTTGACCGCCCTGATCGCCGCCCTCGCCCTGGCCACCCCGGCCCTGGCCAATTCGCGCATCAAGGACATGGTGGACGTCGAAGACGTTCGCGAAAACCCGCTTGTCGGCTACGGCCTTGTCGTCGGCCTAGACGGCTCGGGCGACAGCCTGCGCAACTCGGCCTTCACCAACCAGTCGCTGAACGCGATGCTGGAACATTTCAACGTCAACACCCGCGACGCCAACCTGAACACCAATAATGTCGCCGCCGTGATGGTGACCGCCAGCCTGCCGGCCTTCTCCGGCCAAGGCTCGCGCATTGATGTGACGGTCTCCGCGATCGGCGATGCCGACAGCCTGCAGGGCGGCACGCTGATCGCCACGCCGCTGTTCGACAGCCATGGCCGTGCCTGGGCCGTGGCCCAGGGTTCGCTGACGGTGGGCGGTTTCGAAGCCGGCGGCGATGCCGCGACGATCACCCGCGGCGTGCCGACCTCCGGCCGGATCGCCAATGGCGGCATCGTGGAAAACCCGTTCGACGGCACGGGTATCGATCCGTGGGCCGAGATCGCCAACCGCGACAGCCTGCGCCTGTCCCTGCGCAATCCGGATTTCACCACGGCGCGCCGCATGGCCGACGCCATCAATGCCTATATCGGCCGCGGCGCGGCCCGGGCGGAAAACCCGTCCACGGTCCGCCTGAACCGCATGGCCAGCTATGAGGGCGACATGATCGACCTGCTGGCCGAAGTCGAGCAGCTGCGCGTGCAGCCGGACCTGCCGGCGCGCATCGTGATCGACGAGAATACCGGCACCATCGTCATGGGCGAGCATGTGCGCGTCTCCACCGTTGCCATCGCCCAGGGCAATCTGACCATCACCGTGTCGGAGACCCCGGTCGCCAGCCAGCCCTCGCCCTTCGCCGAGAATGGCGAGACGGTTGTGCTGCCGCGCACCAATGTCACCGCCGAGGAAGACACGATGCAGCTGGGCGTGCTGGACCGCGGCAGCGTTTCGCTGAGCGAGCTGGTCGATGGTCTGAACGCGATGGGTGTCAGCCCGCGCGACATGATCACCATTCTCCAGGCGATCAAGGCCGCCGGCGCCCTGCAGGCCGATATCGAGGTCCTGTAAGCACCATGGACAATCTGTTCGAACTCCAGATGGCCAATGCCGCCGCGGCGGGACGCTCCCAGGGCGCCCCGAACACCGCCGCTGCGCGCACCGAGACCGAGGCCCGTGCGGCCGCCGAGGAGTTCGAAGCCTTCTTCCTCTCCCAGATGCTCGAACAGATGTTCTCGGGCGTGGGCGAAGACAATCCGTTTGGCGGCGGCCCGGGCGAAAAGGCCTTCAAGGGACTGCTGCACGAGGAATACGCGAAAGTGATGGCGCAATCGGGCGGGCTGGGCCTAGCCGACCGGCTGACGGCCGAGATCCTGCGCTATCAGGAAGCCGGAGGAGGGAATTGATATGACGGAACTGGCAGCCGCAAACGGGTCGGAACGCACCCAGGCCCTGCTCAAGCTGACCCAGCGCCTGACCGCGCTGATCCAGGAGGAGACGCGCCTGTTCAAGGCCCGCCGCCCCCATGAGGCGATCGAGCTTCAGACCGAAAAATCCGAACTGGCCAATATCTACCGCGCCGAAGTCGCCCGCGCCCGCCAGGAACCGGGCCGGTTCTCCGGCGCGCCCGAGCAGGCCAAGGCCCTGCTGCGCGAAGCGACGAAGGCCTTCCACACCGCGCTCGACGAGAACGGACGCGTGGTCAATGCCATGAAAGTCCTGACCGAAGGCGTGGTGAAGGCCATCGCCGACGAGGCCGCCCGCCAGCGCAATGCCGGCTCGGGCTATGGCGCCAATGGCAACCGGCCGTCTGGCTCCACCGGCAGTTTCGCAATGGCGGTGAACCACACGGCCTGACGGCGGACGGTCCGCCACGATCCGGCCCGGCCTTTACTTGCCGGGCCAATCGCGGCAAGCGGTCATACGGTGAAGGAGCCGATCATGACCGAGCCGATTCCGACCCGCGACGCCTATTCTGAATGGGCGAAGATCTATGACAGCAACGAGAACCGCACCCGCGATCTCGATGCCCTCGTCTTGCGCACAACAGAACTTCCCCTCGACGGCGCCACCGTGATCGAGCTCGGTGCCGGTACCGGCAAGAATACCGAGTATCTCGCCTCACGCGCCGCTTCCGTACTCGCACTCGATCTATCGCCCGCCATGCTGGAGCGCGCCCGCGCCCGGGGGCTGGGCGATCATGTCAGCTTTGCCGAACACGACATCACCCGCCCCTGGCCCTGCGCCGATGCGGTGGCGGATCTTGTCGTCGGTAATCTCGTGCTGGAGCATGTCGACGACCTCGCGCCGGTCTATGCCGAGATCGGCCGTGCCCTGAAGCCCGGCGGGCTGCTCTTCATTTCCGAACTGCATCCGGACCGCCAGATGCGCGGCAGCCGGGCCCGGTTCGAGCGCAATGGCAAAGCCGCGCTCGTCGAAGCCTATGTGCATTCCGTGTCGGATTATGTCGCCGGCGCCGAGGCCGCAGGCCTGGTGCTGACCGGTCTCAACGAGGCGATCGAGGCGGGCGCCGAGGTCGATGAGGACACGCCGCCGCGCCTGCTGGCCCTCACCTTTTCGAAACCGCTCTGACCGGCCGGAACCGAAACTAGAGGAAGAGGCCCGCGCCAGTCTGCGGGGCGGCGTTGAGGCGCGCCAGCCCGGCTTGGTAATTGGCCAGCTGGGCGCTGTAATAGGCCGGAACCGTGCCGCCCGTCTTGCCCGCCTGCGGACCTTCCAGCAGCGCCTTGAGAGCCGGGTCCATGGTGATCTCGCGATAGGCGCGCTGCACTTTCGACATCGCGTTCTGGATTGCCTCGAAGGCGGATTCCGCGGACTTCTCATCACCCAGCGACATCGAGACCGGCAATTCCAGGGCGAAGAGCGGCGGGCTGTCGGAGGTCTTCTCGTCATCGTCCAGCAGGGAGCCGGTGTTGACGATAGCGCCCGGCTGGATGCCCAGCGACTCCAGCAGGTCGCGGCCGTCGGCCCCGGCAAACAACTCGATCGTCTTGCCTTCGGCCGCCTTGATCCGCAACTGGTCGCCATCGGAGGACCGGCGCACATCCGCCGTACCGTCCAGCACCAGCGCCGCATTGATCTTGAAGGTCAGCGACCGCATCGTGTCATCATTATCGATGGTGATCTTCTTGCGGCGGCCACCATCGACGGACACGTAGAAATGATCGCCCTCGCGCGCCGAGCTGCGGTCGGTCACCACGCGGGTGTCGGAATAGGTCAGCGTGCCTGACGGCAGGCCCAGCGCATCCAGCACCGAGTCGTCCCCCGCCCCGATCGCCAGGCCGGTGGCCTGGGACAGGCCGTTGCGGCCGGACATCTGGTGCGACCAGTCGAGCGCGCCGGTCGCCGCATCGAGCTGCGCCGCAAAAGCATCGCGCTCGCCGTTCAGCGTATCGCCATTGATTCCGCCCAGCGTCTTGCCGGCGATATAGATCTTGCCGTTGAAGACCTCGATATCGGCCGCGCCGTCATCGGAGCCCGAACCGACAAAGGTTGTGTAGTCGACATTGGCACTGGCGCCGTCGGTCAGCTTGACCACAAAGGCGTCGCGCACGCCGCCATTATGGGCACCCACCGGAGCGCTCGGCGCGAAGGCGCCGCCGGCCGCGCCGGTGATGTAGACATTGGCACCATCGACCGCGATGCCGCCGATAGAACCGTCGTCCAGATCGCCCAGCGACTGTTCCCACAGCGCCGGAGCCGCACTGTCGGACGCATCGAACTTGCGCAGCACGGCCGTGCCGCCCTCATTGCTGGCGACCAGGATATTGCCGTCATCGGCCACAGCGATCGCGGAAACGGACTCATCGCCGGCATCGCCGATACGGCGGGTCCACAACGTCTGTCCGTCGGCACCGATCGCGCGCAGATAGCCGTCGCTGACACCGCCCTGGTGGGGCTGGTTTCCGAAGACCGAGGCCGCCTTGCCAGCAACATAGATCGTGCTGTCATCGCCGACCGCAACGGCCGTGCCCTTGTCGTCGCCCGTGCCGCCGAAACGTTGCAGCCATTGCTCGACCCCGGCTGCATTATACTTGGCCACAAAGCTGTCGGAGCCGCCGATATCGGTCGTGGCACCCAGACCGCCCGTCACCTGGCCGGTCACGACGACATTGCCGTCCGCATCGACGGCGACGCTGGCGCCCTCGGCATCGTCAGCTGCGCCGAGCACGCGGCTCCAGACGCGGTTGCCGGCGGAATCATACTTGGCCAGGACGAGATCCTGCTCGCCCTTCAGCGTCTGGCCGTCGGTCGAGTTGGTCGTCTTGCCAACCACGAAAATGCCGCCATCGGCCGCAGCGGCAGTGGCCTGGATCTCGAGCGGATTGTCGACCAGCTTCGTGCGGGTCTCGCCGTCCTCGCCGCCGACAACATCGACCTCGCTCGCAGTCGGGTCGGCAGAAAAACGGGTGGAATAACCGATGGACGGGTCGCCGCTGGCCAGGTCGGTCAGTTTGACGATCTGGCCGCCGGCGGTCTCGTTGATACCGGACACGCCGGCGAAATAGAGCGCAGGCTGGGCAGCGGGGGCGGAGAAGGAAATCTGTTCCGTCGACACACCGCGCACGAGGAAGCCGTGATCATTGCCGGGGATCACGCCGATATCGTTTTCCTCGCCGATCTTGGTGCGTTCGAACCGCGTCACCATGCCGGCGGCTTCCAGCTCGGTATTGATGTGGGCAACGATGTTGTCGAGATTACGCGTCTGGCCGCCCATATCGGCCAGATTGATGGCGACATCGGTCGTCACGCCATTTTTCTTCACCGAGATATTGAACTGCACATCGCCGGTCAGGCTGGGCACTTCAGCATCGTACTCGCCGGTGTGGATGATGCCGGACTTGAACTGTGACACCCCGCGCGACACGGCAACGGCGCTCTCGATCTTGGTCAGCTCCTCGCCCTTGAGCAGCGTCAGTTCCTCAAGGCGCATGTCCTGGAAGTATTCGTCGAGCTGACCCAGGCCGTTCTGGAAAGCCTTCTCCAGGATCATGCGGCGCGCATCAGTGGTGGTCTTGTCCTGCGCTTCCTCGGCGAGCGAGACCAGGCGCTTGAGCCCCTGATGCAGCGAGAACAGGGCCTTGTGATCGTCCGGCGCATCGACGTCGGAAAATTCGCGGCCGGGATCGAGGAAGAAGTCCTGCGTCGCCATCACACGGCGGCGCATTTCCTCCAGCGTCTGCAGCTCGTCGGATTCAAGCTCCCAGGGCGCGGCTACGTCCTCGCCCGCCTGGCTGCTGCCGGCCGCCGACTGGGCAAGCGGCGACGTCCCCACCGTGGCGGCGGTCACCCGTGCCGAATACCAGCTGGTCAGCAGTGACTGGTTGATCCCGACGATTGCCACGATCCGATACCCTTTTTTCCTGGTTGCAGAGTGTCGCTGCAGAACACAAACAAAGTGTTGCCAGACAGCGTAAACAACTTGCTCTCAAACACTTTTTCCGGCGACGGACACCGGTTTTCCGGCCTGCGTGGCGAAAATCTGCTAGAATCGCCGTTCCGGCGGGGCCTAACGCGCCGTTAACCCTGTCGGCGCAGCGTCGGTCATCGAAATCGAATCGCGAGGCCATGCATGTCTGACAGGACTGCGCCCGAGACGCCCCTGGAGAAACTGCTGCCCCAGCGCAGCTTTCTCGAGCCGCGCATGCCGCTGGACGGCAAGACGATCCTGATCACCGGCGGGACGGGCTCCTTCGGGCGCCAGATCACGGCGGCGATCTGTGCGGAATTCAAACCGAAAAAGCTGATCATTTTCTCGCGCGACGAGCTGAAACAGTATGAAATGGCTCAGGATTATTCGCCCAGCGATTATCCCTTCCTGCGCTATTTCATCGGCGATGTGCGCGACGAGTCGCGGCTGGACCAGGCGATGCGCGATGTCGATATCGTCATCCACGCGGCCGCGCTGAAGCATGTGCCGATCGCCGAATACAACCCGTTCGAATGCATCAAGACGAATGTCATGGGGGCGGAAAACGTGGTCCGCGCCGCGATCAAGCGCGGCGTCTCGAATGTCTGCGCCCTGTCCACGGACAAGGCGGCGAACCCGATCAATCTCTACGGCGCCTCGAAACTGGCCGCAGATAAAATATTCACCGCGGCCCAGCATATGGGCGGTGATGGCGGACCGGTCTTCTCGGTCGTGCGCTACGGCAATGTCGTCGGCTCGCGCGGCTCGGTCATTCCCTATTTCCGCAAGCTGCTGAAAGACGGTGCCCGCGAACTGCCGATCACGGATCCGCGCATGACGCGCTTCTGGATCACGCTGGAGCAGGGTGTGAACTTTGTCATGTCCAGCCTGGCGATGGCGCGCGGCGGTGAAGTCTTCGTGCCGAAAATCCCCTCGATGAGCACGGCCGATCTGGCCCGCGCCATGGCGCCGGACCTGCCCCATCGCATCATCGGCATCCGGCCCGGCGAGAAGCTGCACGAGATCATGATCCCCGAGGACGACTCGCGCACCACGGTGGAGCTCGAGGACCGCTATGCCATCCTGCCCGCCCACAGCGCCAAGCTGATGGCCCGTTATCTGGCCACCGGCGCGCATCTTGTGCCGGACGGTTTCAGCTATGCCTCGAACACCAATCCGGAACAGCTGGACGGCAAGGCCCTGCGGCGCCTGATCGGACAGGCCGAAGCGGCCTAGCCAGACCGGGTCGTTCAGGCACCGGTCATTCGGGACTGCACAACCGCTTTTTGTGGTAATATCCCCAATCAATCATTGGGGGAAAACATGAAGCACATCCTGATCGCCGGCCTCGCCGGTCTGTTCCTGTCGAATGCGGCTTTGGCCGATCACCACGAAAGCGCGGAGATGACCGAAGCCGAAACCGTGGCGCACGGTATCTACACCGCTTTTGCCGCTGGCGATGTTCCGGCATTTGCCGGTTATCTCCACCCCGAAGTCGTCTGGAACGAAGCGGAAAACTACATCTACGCCGACAATAATCCCTATGTCGGCCCGGACGCCGTGCTGGAAGGCGTTATCGGCCGGACCGTGGCTGAGTGGGACGGCTTTACAGCGACACCGGAACGCATGATTTCCAATGGCAACGAGATTGCCGTCATGGGCCGGTATACCGGGACCAACCGTGAAACCGGCGAATACATGGACCTGCAATTCGTCCATGTCATGACCGTCGAAGACGGCCAGGTGACCAGCTTCCAGCAATACACGGACACGCTGCAGGCCTATAACGCGGCGACGCCGGGAGACTAGCGCTCCAGCACGTCACGGAGAGCATCCACGACCCGCTGCGGATCGTCATCCGCCATGCCCACAAAGAGCGGCAGTGACAGCGTGCGCTCGTAGTAATGGCGCGCGCCGGGCAGCTCCTGCCGGCCATAACGGTCCTGGTAGTAGGGCTGCTCATTGACCGGGATGTAGTGGACCTGGGTGCCGATACCATGCTCGCGCAGCGCCTCCATCACGGCGCTGCGCGAGTGCCCGGCGGCCTCGAAATCGATCCGCACCGGATAGAGATGGAGACACGGATTGCAGGCGCGCGTGCGCGCCAGCGGCCGCACCGTATCCGGCAGGTCCTGCAGCGCCGTATCATAGGCCCTTGCGAGTGCCTGGCGCCGTTCGATGAAGGCCGGCAGGCGTTTCAGCTGGGAATGCGCCAGCGCCGCATGGATATCGCTCAGCCGGTAATTCCAGCCCAGCGCGTGCATTTCGTGCCACCAGGGCTCGCCCTCCTGGCGCCGGTGACGCGCCGCATCGCGTTCGATCCCGTGGCTGCGCAGCCGGCGAAGCCGCGCAGCGACCGCGTCGTCATTTGTCGTCACCGCCCCGCCCTCGCCGGCCGCGATCGTCTTGACCGGATGGAAGGAGAAAGTGGTCGCCGCCGAATAGCGGCCATTGCCCACCGGTTCGCCCTGATAGAAAGAGCCGGCCGCGTGGCTGGCATCCTCGATCAGAACAGCACCGGCCAGCGCCGCCGCACGGGCCAGCTCATCCAGCGCGCCGCACTGCCCGGCCAGATGCACCGGCAGCACGGCCCGGGCCGTTCCGTCGGCCCGCCCCAGTGCCGCGTCCAGCGTTTCCGGCGTCATCAACCCGGTATCCGGATCGACATCGGCGAAGGCCACTTCCGCGCCGCAATAGCGTGCGGCATTGGCCGTCGCCATGAAGGTGATCGCCGGTACGACACAGGTATCGCCCTCTTTCACGCCCAGCGCGGCCAGCGCCAGATGCAGCGCCGCCGTACCGTTCGAGCAGGCCACGGAATGCCGTGCACCGACAGCTTCGGCAAAGGCCGCATCGAAGGCATCGACGGCCGGCCCTGTTGTCAGCCAGTCGCCGCGAAGCACCTCGGCAACGGCTTCGATATCGCTTTCATCAATGGCCTGGCGGCCATAGGGCAGGAAGGATGCGGACATCGGAGGGCCTCCTTGAAGCCGCGATCATGAAATGAGTCGCCCAAACGGAAACGGCCTCCGGAAGTCCGGAGGCCGCGCCGTGGTGGTGGAGTGTGTCGCCAGAGCCGGTTAGCCCTGGAAGAGGCTGAGAATGGTCTGCGGCTGCGAGTTGGCGATCGACAGGGCCTGGACACCCAGTTGCTGTTTCACCTGCAAGGCCTGCAGCCGCGCGCTTTCCCGGGCAAGATCCGCATCGACCAGATTGCCGACACCCTCGGTCAGGCTGTCGCGCAGCTTGTCAACAAAGCCGGAATGGGCTTCCAGCTTCTTGACGTCAGAGCCGAGATTGGCGAGCGCCTGGTTGACGTTTTCCAGGCTGGTCTTGATCGCGGTTACAGCGGCCGTCGCCAGGGTGACCGTGCTCAGGCTGGCGGTCGCGGCAAGCGTTATAACCGTGCCGCCGACACTCAGGTCCTGGGACTTCAACGTCACCGTGCGGGCGGCATCGGCATCGGCCAGGAACTCAATGCCGCTGGTCACCGATCCGTTGAGGATGTTGGCACCATCGAACTCGGCGTTCTGGATGATCACCTGCACCTGGTCGAGCAAGGCCTTGAAGTCAGCGTCATAAGCTTGGCGGGAGAAGGCATCGAGCGAGGGGTCCATCGCCGCCGTTGCCTTTTCGCGCATCTCGACCAGCAGGTCCGAGATCGACTCGCCAGCCGCCAAGGCCACGTCACCAATAGTCGAGGCACGATCAAGACCGTTCTGCACCGCTTCCAGTGCGCCGATATCGGAGCGCATGCCCTGGGCCACGGCGTAGATCGCCGAATTGTCCTTGGCGCCCGAGATTTTCAGACCCGTATTGATGCGGTTCTGGACGTCCTGCATCTCGAAGGAGGTCTTGTTCAGATTCTGCAGGGCGATCATGGCCCCGGTATTGGTGTGGACGCTCATCGTCATGCGACATTCTCCCGCGTATCCAGTTCGCCACCTTCAGCGGCGGTTCGAACACACAAGCGCAAATGCCGTGCCGGTTATGGTTAAACCGGCAAAGCGATAAAAATCAGCAGGTTAGAGATTTCCCTGCTGCGCGGCAGATTTGAGGTTTGCGGAATTTGCCCAGCAAGGTCGGCCAAACCGGTCAGTTTTTGCCGGGTTGCCGACCTGCGTGGTCAGGCTCAGGCGAGACGGTCGATCAGACCGGCCTGGCGGGTGCGGAGGTATTCGAGAAGGTCGCCATGCTTTTCCGGCGGCCAGCGGCGGACGGTCTCACCGGTGTCCTGGTCGACCATCAGATAGATATAGTCGCCGTCGGTCTCGTCCTGGAGAATTTTCAGGCGCGAATTGCTCAGCGCGGATTCCACCATGCGCGCGATGTCCTCGGCGCGCTGCTCCTGGCCGATGCCGGCCTCGGACAGCTTGCCGGCTTGCTCAAGCGGTTCGACCCGCCGCACGCCTTCGCGTGGACGGTCAGCGCCTAAATCCCTGCTTTCGGTGTAGCCGGACACCGGAACAGTTCTCGGATTGAACCCCGTTTCTGCCATTGTCCTGATCGTCGACGCGGAGGCGCCGACGCCTCCTATCCCCTCACGTCAACCGCGGACGAGGATGGCGGAGCGCTGCTCCGCCATCCCAGATCCCGCGATTAACGGAAGTAGCCCAGGATCGTGCTGGGCGCCGAATTGGCGATCGACAGCGCCTGCACACCCAGCTGCTGCTTGACTTGCAGAGACTGAAGGCGGGCACTTTCTTTTGCCAGGTCCGCGTCGACCAGGTTGCCGATACCCTTTTCCAGGGCGTCAGACAGCTTGCCAACGAAGCCCTTGTGAACTTCCAGAGACTTCGAAGCCGTGCCGAGCTTGGCCAGCGAAGCGTTCAGGTTGTCCAGCGAGGTTTCGATGGTGGTGACCATCGTCGAAGCGTCGCCAGCCGAAGCGAAGGATGCCGTAGCAGCCACCGTCACGGTACCGCCGCCGAGCGTCAGGTTGGCGTCGGAGATGGTGATCGTGTTGGAGCCGTCAGCATTGGCCAGGGCCGAGATCGAGGTCATGGAACCGTTGATCAGGTTCGCACCGTTGAATTCGGCATTCGACGTGATGGTGGCGATCTGGTCACGCAGAGCCTTGAAGTCTTCGTTCAGGGCGGTGCGCGATGCCGTGTCGAGCGAGGTGTCGGAAGCGGCCAGGGCCTTTTCCTTCATCTCGACCAGAAGGTCGGAGATGGCTTCACCGGCGGCGAGGGCCACGTCGGTCGTCGACTGGGCGAGGTCCAGCGAGTTACGGACAGCGGAATAGCCGTTGACGTCCGAACGCATTTTCTGGGCGATCGCGTAGATACCGCCATTGTCCTTGGCGGAGGAAATCGCCAGACCGGTGTTGATGCGGCTCTGGACGGTTTCCAGGTCGCGGTTGGTCTGGTTCAGGTTCTGCAGCGCAACCATGGCGCCGGCATTGGTGTTGATAGTAGCCATTTCTTGGCCCTCTCCATTCTTGTGATGTAACGAGCGTTTTGCTCGCCAGGTCTTCTGACCCATCAACGAAGAGAGCAAAGCCGGTGCCAGTTTTCCCTTGCTATATCTGGTTAATACGGCCGCCCCTGATTCGGTTGGGGCTTTTCACCCGGCAAGGCCTGCCGCGGTAACCATTCACTGGGAAGAAATTGCCGGGCAAACCGGCAAAAATGACCGGCAAATTTTGCCGATCGGCAAGAATTTATGCTTAAAAAAGAGTTAATTCCGGAATTCAGGCACGCTGAAGCGCCAGCGCCGGCGATGCAGAAAAAAGTCGGGACCGCCAAAAGGCGGTCCCGACGGGCGAACTTAGCCGAAGAACGACAGAATGGTCTGCGGTGCCTGATTGGCGATCGAGAGCGCCTGGACACCCAGCTGCTGCTTGACCTGCAGCGACTGGAGCCGGGCGCTTTCCTTCGCCAGGTCCGCGTCGACCAGATTGCCAATGCCCTTTTCCAGCGAGTCGGACAGCTTGGACGTGAAGGTCTTGTGGACCTCCAGCGACTTCGACGCCGTACCGAGTTTCGCCAGCGAGGCATTCAGGTTGTCGAGCGAGGTCTCGATGGTTGAAACCATCGTGGACGCGTCACCCGCCGTAGCAAAGGAGGCCGTGGCCGCCACCGTCACGATACCGCCGCCGAGCGTCAGGTTCGCATCGGAGACTGTGATGGTGTTGGAGCCATCGGCATTGGCCAGAGCCGAGATCGAGGTGACGGACCCGTTGATCAGATTCGTACCGTTGAACTCGGCATTGCTGGTGATGGTCGTGATCTGGTCCCGCAGGGCCTTGAAATCTTCATTCAGGGCTGTGCGCGAGGCCGAGTCGAGCGACGCATCGGCTGCAGCAAGAGCCTTTTCCTTCATTTCGACGAGCAGGTCCGAAATCGCCTCACCGGCAGCCAGGCCCACATCGGTCACGGAAATCGCCAGATCGAGCGAATTGCTCACCGCGCCGTAGCCGGCGACCTGCGAGCGCATGCGCTGGGCGATGGCGTAGATGCCGCCATTGTCCTTCGCACTTGCGACCTCAAGGCCGGTATTGATGCGGTTCTGGACCATTCCCAATTCCGAGTTCGTCTTGTTCAGGTTCTGCAGGGCGATCATCGCCCCAGCGTTGGTGTTGACAGAAAGTGCCATTGTGTCAGTCCTCCATTCTGGAAGTATCCAAACCGAATTTTTCGGCCGTGGACGTTTTGTCCTGCGCACGACTTCGCAAGCGGCGTGCCGCGCAGGCCTGACAAATCACTTCGAAATTTCAGTGGGTTGAAAAAGAGAAAGGGCGCCTCCTCACCGGAGACGCCCTTTCCTGCCTGTCGTTTTTTGCCGGGGCGGCAATTCCTACCCGACGGCTTGCCCTGCAGCGCCGGCGCTGGCCTGGGGCATCAGCCCCTGCATCACCGTGCGATTGATATCGACCAGGTCGTCGATCGCGTCCGGATTGCGCAGCGCGACGCTCGCATGCTTGGACACGAAGATGGAGAGCGAGATGATCGCGGCGCGCAGGCTCTCCGGCAGCTTGTTGTCCTGGCTGGCGCAGTCGATCGCCAGATTGCTCCAGACGCGGCGGTTCCAGTCGAGCGCCTCGACCCGGCCCTTCACGTCTTCCTTGGGAAGTGTCTTGGACGCCATCAGCGCCCGCGTGACCTGGGCGAACAACCGGTACTCTGTTGCGCGCGGGTCCTCGCTGCGCTGGCTTGCCTGCTGGTAAGCTTGAAGGGACATCAGGCCAGTCTCTCGGCTTCGTAGGTCATCAGTTTGCGGCAGCCCATCAGGGCCTTGTAATGCTCGCCCGCCATGACATCGCGGCTGACCGATACACAGATCGACAGCACGCCCGGATCCGACACGACACCCATGAACTCGTTCATGCGCAGCACGAACTCGTCATAAAGGGAGTCATCCTTCCTGTCGGACAGGTACATCATCATGATGGGGAAATAGATGCGGCGGACCGGCGTCGTGACGTCGCCTTCCTGGAGGATGTCCTTTTCGCGCAGGACGGCGGCCTTGTTCTTGAGCACAAGATTGGCGCGCCGGTCACCGTTTTCGATGACGGCCCCATTGAGGACAAACTTCTCGCCGGGTTTGAGCGAGATCTTCAGGGGCATGAGCAAACTCCGTTGCGCAGGACGGCGGTCACAGCCGAGCTGGCGGCAGGTTGGCAAGTCCGGGTGAAGAAATCGTTTCCGCCTTGAAAGCCTGCCGCGCCCGTATCGTTAGCAACTTCTTAAAGCGAATCCCGGCCCTGATGCGAGGAAAATAAGGACAGGTTTGTTGATCATGGCCCACGCACCCGCGCTGGATCTGGATGCGGAACTCGCCGCAGACGCTGAAGTCGAGAAGAATGAGGCGCGCGATGCCGCTCCGCTCGACGCGACGCCGTTGCAGCTCGACAAGACCGCCCTGCGCATTCCGGAGAACCGCCGGCGCGACTATCAAAAAGTCGTCGCCCAGGCCAAGCGGGCCCTGAAACTCTCCGCCGAAAACCAGCATTCCGAAGCGGCGCGCATCGCCTACAAGGCTGTCACGCTCGCCCCCGACCTCGCCCTGACCAATCACGTCATGGGGCTGATGCTCTACCGGCTGGGCCGTCTGTCGCGCTCGCTCGATTTCTTCGAGGCCGCCTGGAAGCTCGACCCGCAGGATGCGGAAATCTACCAGAAGCTCGGCCTGGTCGCCTGGAAGCTGGACATGCTGCCGGCGGCGGAAAAATTCTACCGCCTGGAGTGCCAGCTCGCGCCGGGCAATCCCCATGCCGTCATCAACCTGGCGGGTGTGCTGCGTGACCAGGGCAAGTTCGAGGAAGCGATCGAACTCCTGCGCACCGCGATCTATGCGCACCAGGAAAACTACGAGCTGTGGAACTCGATGGGCACGGTGCTCAACGATGCCGGCCGGCCGCTTGAGTCCGTCACCTTCTATGAGGAAGCGCTGCGCCTGAACCCGGGCTATGGCCGTTCCCACAACAATATGGCGAACGTCTACGAACTGCTTGGCGAGCCGGAAAAATCGCTGCCCCACTATGAAATGGCGCTGAAGGATCCGGCCGACGAGATGGAAGAGGCCTCAATGCGCCACTCCCGCTCCATGGTTCTGCTGGCCTGCGGCAAGCTGAAGGAGGGCTGGGCCGCCAATGCCGCGCGCCTCGACCCGCACCGCGCCCAGGCAACGCTCTTCACCATTGATGCGCCCATGTGGGACGGGGCCGACCCGGCGCAGATCCGCGGCAAGACCCTGGTGCTTGTCGGCGAACAGGGTCTGGGCGACGAAGTCCTGTTCATGAATACGGTGAAGGACCTGATCGAGGCGATCGGCCCGGACGGCGAGCTGCGCATCGCCTGCGAATACCGCCTGATGCCGATCGTCAAACGCTCCTTCCCGCAGGCTGTTGTCGGCCCCCACATGTCGGCCACCGTAGAAGGCCGCGAAGTGCGGGCCGTGCCCAAGATCGGCGATGGTGCCGATTTCTGGACCCCGATGGCGACGCCGCTGCGCGCCTTCCGCAACAGGATCGAGGACTTCCCGTCCGCACCCGGCTTCCTGAAGGCCGATCCGGCCCACCAGGCCGCCTTCCGCAAACAGCTCGACAGTTTCGGCGAAGGCCTCAAGGTCGGCATTCTCTGGAAGTCGCTGAAAATGGATCCGCGCCGCTCGCGCTTCTTCTCGGCCTTCGATGCCTGGGAAGGCGTGCTGCGTGTACCGGGCGTACAATTCGTGAACCTGCAATACGGCGAAGTCGAGGAAGAACTCGAACTGGCCGGCAAGCGTTTCGGCATCACCATCCACCAGCCGCGCGACATCGATCTGAAGATGGACCTCGACAAGGTGGCCGCCCTGTCGAGCGTCTGCGACCTGGTGATCGCGCCGATGAACGCCACCTCGAACCTCGCCGCGGCCTGCGGCGGCAAGGTGTGGTTTGTCCATGCCCGCTCCAGCGCCTGGACCCTGCTCGGCACCGGCCAGCAGCACTGGTATCCCCAGAGCCGCTCCTTCTTCGGCACCGGCTTCCAGGACTGGGAGAACACGATGCGCAAGGTCGAACAGGCCCTTGCCGGAGAGGCAGGAGCCCGCAGATGACCCCGCCCCTCCCCGGCCGCATCGCAATTCGCGCCGATGGTGGCGGGGAGATCGGCCTGGGGCATGTCATGCGCTGCAGCGCGCTGGCCGGAGCCTTCAACGCGCTGGGCCAGCGCCCGCTCTTCATCACCGCCACACCGGAATACCTGCCGGCCGGGCTCGACGCCGTCGCCGATATCCGCTGCCTGGACGGCAATGAGACCGGGGCCAGCCTCACCGGCTATCTCGCCAGTGCGGGCACCGCACTGCTCGTCGGTGACTGGCAACAGGTCGATGCAGCCCTCGTCGCTGCCGTACGGGCCTCGGGCATTCTCACCATTCTGGTCGGCGGCCGCACCGATGGCGCCACGCCCGACCTTCTGATCCGCCAAACCCTCGTCGCAAGCCCGTCCGAGCCGGCCATCCCCGTGCTCGACGGCCCCGAAGTCCTGCTTCTGCGCGCCGATTATGCCGGCCTGCCACCGCGCGAGATTGCCGCCAAGGCGCAGTGCATCCTGGTCAGCCTGGGGGGCACCGGCACACCGCTTCTCGACATGATCGAACAGGTGCTCGACCGCCTGTCGATCGCGCACGGCCTGCAGGTGGAAATCCGCCGCCCCGCCGCCCGGCCCGGCATGCCGCCGCGTCTGCTGCCAGCGCTGGAGAAAGCCGATATCGGCATTCTCGCCGGCGGCACCACGCTGCACGAGGCAGCCGCCACCGGCCTTCCGGTGATCTGTGTGCCGATTGCCGGAAATCAGGCAGAGCGCGCCGCCCAGGTCGAGCCGCTGGGCCTGGGCCTCACCATCGCGCCGGGCGAGGCGTTCGACGAACGCCTGTCGGCCGCGCTGGAGGCGCTGATCCCCGATGCCGGGCGCCGCAGCGCCATGGCGCAATCCGGACAGGCGCTGGTCGACGGGCGCGGTGCGGAACGGGTGGCGCGCCAGCTGATCGAGCTCGTCCTGCCGGCCGGCGCGGCAACGCAGTGATTTCTTAAGACCGGCCGGGTGCTCCTGTGCCCGGTTCCACCCCTGATTCGACCGTCCTGACCCAGCCCATCAAAGAGCCCCGCGTGACCGATCCGAGCGACAATCAGACCGACAAACCCCGCGAAGTGTGGCCGAACTTCCTGGTGATCGGCGCGCCGAAATCCGGCACGACCTCGCTCTATCACTATCTCAGCCAGCACCCGGACATCTTCCTGTCCAGGGTCCGCAAGGAAGGCCGTTTCTTCTCCGGCGTCGGCGACGGTTCGGTCTACTGGCCCGCCTTCTACCATTTCGACACGGCGCCGACGGTCGAGGCCTACCAGGCCCTGTTCGCCGACTATGACGGCGCGGCGCGCATCGGCGACGTCTCGCCGGATTATTACGCCTACGCGCCCATCGCGGCACCGCGGGTGATGCGCTATTGCGGCCCCGCCACGAAAATTATCGCCATCCTGCGCAACCCGGTCGACCGGGCCTATTCCCACTATCTCCAGAATGTCCGGCGCGATGCGGAATTCCTCTCCTTCGCGAAGACGCTGGAGGTCGAGCCGCAGCGCGTGGCCGACAATTGGGGCTTCCAGTGGCTCTACACCGAAACCGGCCGCTATGCCGGCCGCCTGCGCCATTATGCTGACCGCTTCGATACGCTGATCCTGCTGCAGGACGAACTCGACCGCGATGGTGAGGCCGTCATGAAACGCATCTTCCGCTTTCTGGAACTCGACCCGGTGCCGGTGGCGATGGAGAAGCGCTACAATACCGGCGGCATCCCCGCCTCGAAAATTCCGATCCTCGACGGCCTCTGCGACGGCCGCGCGAGCACGCCTTTCGAAACCCTGCATGCCGAACTCGTTGCGCCGGTCAGCGGCATTTCGGGCGCGACCTCGGCCGATGGCGTCTACCCGCCGATCCAGCAGGACAAGGTGACCGTACCGCCCATGGATCCGGCGATCCGCGCAATGCTGGAAGATCGTTTCGAACCGGAGATCGCCGCCCTGGAAGACCTGATCGGCCGGGATATCCCGGACTGGCGGCGCCCATGAGGCTTTCCGAACTCTCCACCGGCGTGCTGGTCACCGGGGTCGGCGCACCGCCGGGCCTGGGCACGCTGCGCTCGCTGCGCCAGGCCGATGCGGATCTCAAACTCGTCGCCGCCGACATCAACCCGCTCGCCGGCGGACTCTATGAGCCCGGCGCCGGACGCTGCGTCCTCCCCTCGGCCGGCAATCGCGAGGCCTATCTGCACGCGGTTCGCGAATTGTGCACCGCCGAGGGCCTGGACACGATCATCCCCGGCTCCGAGGCGGAAGCGGCTGCCCTCGCTCCCGTCGCCCGTCAGTGGGAGGCCGAAGGCCTGCGCGTGCCCGTGCCCGATCCGGACGTGCTCGAATTCGGCATCGACAAGGGCAAACTGCTGGCCCGCGCTGCCGAAGCCGGCCTGCCCTGCCCTGTCACCCTGCAGCCGGAAAGCCTGGCCGATCTGGACGCCTGGACCGGCGGTTTTCCCTGCGTGGTCAAGCCGCGCTGCTCGCGCGGCGCCCGCGGCGTCTCCTATCCGCAGGACATGGAGGAACTGCGCCGGATCTGGACCGATACCGCTGAGGAACACGGGGCCTGCGTGGTCCAGACCTATATTCCCGGCGGCGCCGACACGGTCTACACGATCGGCTCGCTGTGGGATCGCGGCGAACTGGTCGTGTCCACCCTGCACCGAAAGCTTCAGACCAACCCGCCCACGGGCGGCGTGGCTGTCGCGGGCGAAACCGTGGTCGACGAGGCCCTGCGCGATGCCGGCCTCGCCGTGCTGCGCGCCAGCGGACCTTGGCACGGGCTCGCCGCCGTCGAGGTGAAACGCCCGGCGCCGGGCGAGCCGGCCTTCCTGCTGGAAATCAATCCGCGCATGTGGGGCTTCGGCTATCTGATGACCCTGGCCGGGCTGAACGTGCCGGCCCTGCTCGTGCGCATGCTGGCCGGCCGGGAACACCTGGCAGGCCATATCCCGTCAACCTTTCCGCCCTACGCTCCCGCGCGTATGGTTCGAACCTGGCAGGACATTGCGCTCCCGCCGCTCCAGGAGGGTGATACGTGACCCGTACCGTCGCCGTCATTCAGGCCCGCACCGGCTCCAACCGGCTGCCGGGCAAAGTCCTCGAACCGATCGAGGGCGAAACCTCGCTGCTCGCCTATCAGTGCCGCCGACTGCGCCATATTCCCGGCATTGACGAGCTGGTGATCGCCACCACGGAAAACCCGGACGATGACGCCCTGGTCGCGCTGGGCGAGGCGGAAGGCCTGCGCGTCTTCCGCGGTTCCGAGCATGATGTGCTCAGCCGCTTCCTCAAAGTCGCCGACGCCACACTGGCCACCACGCTGGTGCGCATCACCTCCGACAGCCCCTTCCGCGATCCGGCGGTGATCGGGGCCTGTGTCGCCGGGCATCGTGCCCACGGCGCGGAATACACCCGCCCGGCCGATGGACATCTGCCCAAAGGGCTGCGCGCCGAAGTGGTCGAAACCGCCGTGCTGCGCCAGATCGCGGCCGATCCGGCGACCACCGAGCGCGACCGCGAACACGTCACCCTGCGCATCCGGGAAAACCGCGAGGCCTACCGCATCCACACCGTCACCTTCCCCGACGCGCTTCATCATCCGGAAATCGACCTGTCGGTCGATACGCCCGCCGATCTGGTCAGCGCCCGCGCGGTCCTGGCCGAACTCAACGCCCGCAACTGGCCCGTCGACACGGTGCATATCTGCCGCCTGATGGACGAGAAACGCGGTCCGAACGCCAGCCTGGAAAGCCTCGCTTCGTAATGCCCCATATCGATATCATCGCGGAAATCGGCTCCAATCACGGCGGCGATCTGGATACGGCGAAACGCTATATCGAGGCCGCCGCCCGCGCCGGCGCCGATGTCGCCAAATTCCAGAGCCTCACCCGCGACGGGCTGATCGCCCGCTTCGTGCGCGATCCGCAAAGCGGCGAGATCGTCGCCAATCCCAAGCATGCCGCCTTTTCCAATGCCGGCCTGCCGGACGACTGGCATGCCCCGCTGAAAGCCTGCTGCGAGGACAATGGCATCGAATTCATGTCGACCCCCTTCTCGCTGGAGGCCGTCGATCTGATGGAGGGGATCGGGGTCAAGCGCTACAAGGTCGCCTCGGGCGATCTCACCTTTGTCCCGCTGCTGGACAAGCTCGGCCGCACCGGCAAACCCGTCATCCTGTCGACCGGCGCCGCCTATCTCGACGAGGTCGAGGAGGCCGTCGCCACGCTCAAGCATGCCGGCTGTCACGACATCACCGTGCTGCATTGCGCCGCCAGCTATCCGCCCAGCTGGAACGACATGAACCTCACCGCCATCACCACGCTGAAAACCGCGCTGGGCCGTCCGGTCGGCCTGTCCGATCACTCACCCGGACACACCGCCCCCATCGCCGCCGCCGCGCTGGGCGCCACGGTGATCGAGAAACACGTCACCTTCGACCGCTCGCTCGACGGGCCCGATCATCCCTTCGCGATGGAATTCGACGAACTCGCCGCCATGATCGCCGATCTGCGCATCCTGGAAGCCGCCCTCGGCGATGGCGTAAAAAAGCCCGCCCCCAGCGAAATCAACCGCCGCCGCAACCTCCGCCGCGGCCGCTACGGCGCCGACGGCAAACCGGACGCCCAGGGTGATGTCTGGCTGCGCCCCCAATGGGAGCCGGACGAGCGGGCGGGGAAGTAAAACCTCATACTGTCATCCCGGCCGGATGGCCCGCACAGGCGGGTCGCAGGGCCGGGACCTATACGCGCCGCTGCTGACCGAAAGCAGGCTCGCTGTTCGCGCCAACCGGACGAAGACCGGGATTATGGGTCCCGGACTTGCGCCCGGCCTGCGCCGGGCATCCATCCGGGATGACAAGGAAGGCGAGGATCAACGCCCCCTACTTCGTGCGGATCGCGTCGATCTTTGAGGCAGACACACCCTCGACCATGGTGCGGTTGATCATGGGGTGGTTTTCGTCCTGGGGGCCGAAATCGCTGTCCGGGTGATAGGCGATGACGCGCATCTCGCTGCCGGTCGTGCGGAATTTGTGGTGGCCTTCATAGGGGATGCGGAACATCACGCCGGGCTTGAGCGGGATGATGCCTTCCGGCGTCTCGCACTCGCCCTCGCCGGAGAACACCACGCCGATCCGGTCGGACGGGTGGGTGTGCGAGGTCTGGTCGATGCCCGGCGGGAAGTAGAGAAGATTGAGGCAGGGATCGCCCATTTTCACCGGCGCGATCAGCAGGCTGTCGGTGCAGCCATCGATGTATTTCAAACGCCCCTGGGGCTCGACCGGACCGCCGACCATGAAGAAGGCCTGGTGGTGCTCGCGCGCCATCACGATGCCCTGGCCGCCTTTGACCGAGAGCACGTTATTGGCAGAGAAATACATGCCGGTGCCCAGCGTGAAAGTGCCGGACGCTGTCGTCAGCTCGGCCGGGCCCTGCTGGACGAAGCCGAAGAAGGCCGTGTCCGTCGCATCGAGCGCCAGCGCCTCACCGTCCCAGGCATAGAGCGTGGTCGGGAAATTGGGGTCGCAGTCGGCGACCTTGCCGGTCGTCCACTCGAAGGCGAAGAAATTCTGGGCCCTGGCCATCCCGTCAGCCATCGCTGCACCTCGTCGGTTCGGCACCCCGAATCACCTGGCGCCACATCAAGAATTACCGGCAGGGTCGGGTGTGTCGGTGAACAAATCCTTTCGCGCACGCTAGCGCACAGGCGGTGTTGCACCAGCGGGCAGATAGTCGCGGACAATGGCTGCAGGACGGCGGATATCCGGGCGCGCCGGATCGGCATGCACGGCATTGATCGCCACCAGGTCCGGCGCCTTGCGGCAAAGCTCTGAAAGCGCGCAAAAATCCAGCTCCGCCGCCGCCTCGCCTGCCCGTTCGAACACGGCCCGGCAGAAGGCCAGATCGGCCGGATAGTCCAGCGTCCAGCGCCAGTTCGCGGCCTCCCCGCCGGGCCCTTCCAGACATGCGCGTTTCAGGCCCGGCCGGTTGCGGATCCAGGCCGTCACATGTTCACGCTCGGCCGGATCGCTCGCCTCGGCATCGGCCCGCTCGAGCCAGGCCGTGGAGACGATCTCGCAGTCCAGCCCGCGCGGAAACCCGGGCAGCAGCGTGTTGTTGGCATAATCCACCCCGCTCTCGCGATAGAGCGCGACCAGCTGATCGACCATGTCCGGATCGATGAAGGGGCAGTCGCTGGTGATCCGAACCACCTCGTCCGCATCGACCATTTTCGCGGCCCCCAGATAGCGCGCCAGCACGTCCTGTTCGGACCCGCGGAACACCGCTACCCCGGCGCGCCGCGCCACATCGGCGACAGGATCGTCCGCCTCGCCTTCGGGAATGGCGCAGATCACATGATCGGCAGCCGCGATACGCCGGCAACGATCGAGCACCCGGTCAAGCACGCACTTGTCGCCCAGCGGCTCGAGCACCTTGCGCGGCAGCCGGGACGAGCCGGCACGGGCCTGGACGATGACGGCGAGCGTCATGGCTTATCCTCCATCTGGGCGACCCAATCTTCGCGCCTGCACCTAACGGCGCATTAACTCGTCCGCCCCCATTCTGCACCATGGTATTATCGGGCCTATCATGACACGCCATGCCCCCCGCATCCTGTTTCGTGCCGACGCCTCGCCCAGCCTGGGCGGCGGACACGTGATGCGTTGCCTGGCCCTGGCGCGCGCCTTGTGTCACCCGATGTCGCACGAATGGGGCACCAATGTTGCCTTTGCGTGTTGCGAAGGGACGCTGGATGCAGCACCTGCGCTGGCCCGTGCGAACCTGCCCGTGACCACCGCACGAAGCGAGGCCGACTTCGATTTTCCGGCCGACTGGAACGGCCGCGCCGACGCGATTTTCGTCGATCTCTACACCTCGAGCCAGGCCGATGAGACCCGCATGCGCGACCGCGCCGGCCTCATCGCCGTGATCGAGGACTTGCCCGAACGCACACATGATTGCGACCTTCTGGTCGACCCCATGCCCGGCGGCAGCCCGTTCGACTATGCCGGACGTGTTCCTGGCGACTGCAACATCATGGCCGGCGGCGCCTTTGCCCTGGTGCGCAGCGAATTCGCCGACCAGCGCCAGCGCGCCCTCGACCGCCACGTCAAACCGGGCCCAGTCCGGCGCGTTCTGGTCTCGATGGGCCTGACCGATCTGGGCGGCATTTCCGAACCGGTTGCCCGGCTCGTTCTGGACACGCTGCCCGAGGCATCCGTCGAAGTGATCCTGGGACCCCGCGCGCCCAGCCGGGCGGCACTGGAAGCCCTGTGCCGCACCGAGCCGCGCCTGACGGTACAGATCGATATCGACGACATGGCCCGGCGCATGGCGCAGGCCGATCTCGCCATTGGCGCCGGCGGTGGCACCGCGCTGGAGCGCTGCGTCGTCGGCCTGCCCAGTATCGCCGTCGTGCTGGCCGGAAACCAGCAGGAGATGACCGGTCTTCTGGATACCGATGGCGCCCTGGCGGCCATCGCCAGTCCGGAACACGTGCTCGCCGAACTGCCCGGTCTGATCCGCCGACTGGAACGCCCGGCCGCGCGCGCCCGCATGGCCGAACGCGCCGCCGCCGTGTGTGACGGGCGCGGCGCGCAGCGGGTTGCCCAGGCCCTGGTCGAACGGATCGAACGCCAGCGGGAGGCCGGCCATGAACCCGTTTGATCCACTGCCGGAAAAGCCCGTCCTCACCGACGGCGCCGTCACCCTTCGCCCCGCCACGATGACCGATATGTGGCCGGTCCATGGCTGGCGGAACGGACCGCATGTCCGCCGCAACATGTATACCGACCATCCGATCGAGCCCTGGGAACACCAGACCTGGTACCGTATTGCCCTGGGCGATCCGGAGCGGGAAATCCGCATCATCCAGTGCGACGGCAAGGATATCGGCGTCGTGATCCTGTCCGAGATCGATCCGCGCCACCGCTCGGCCAGCTGGGCCTTCTATATCGGCGAAGCGGATCTCACCGGACGTGGTGTCGGCAGCGCGGTGGAACGCCTGATCATCGATCATGCCTTCACCACGCTCGGCCTGGAGACGCTGCGCTGCGAGGTGCTGGAGTTCAACGCGCCGGTGCTCGGCCTGCATCGCAAGTTCGGGTTTGAGGAAACAGACCGGATCGAAAACCGCGTCCGCCGCGACGGCCAGCCGATCGCCGCGATCTGTCTGGAACTGCATCGTGCCCGCTGGGCCGGTGATGGCCGGCAGCAAGCAATGAGCTGAGCCGATGAAACCCACCTCCTTCGACATCGCCGGACGCCTGGTCGGCCCCGACCATCCGCCGCTCGTCATCGCCGAAGTCTCGGCCAATCATCTCGGCCGGATCGACCGCGCGCTTGAAACGATAGAGGCGGCCGCCGCCTGCGGCGCACATGCCATCAAGATCCAGACCTATACCGCCGACACGATCACGATCGATCATGACGGTCCCGGTTTCCGGATCGAGGAGGGTCTGTGGAAGGGCCGCACCCTGCACCAACTCTACCGTGAGGCGGAGACGCCGTTTGAATGGCATGAGGCCCTGTTTGCCCGTGCCGCCGAACTGGGCGTGCCGATCTTCTCCACCCCGTTCGATCACACTGCCGTCGACCTGCTCGAAAGCCTCGACGCGCCGGCCTACAAGATCGCCAGTTTCGAGGTCACAGATCTGCCGCTGATCGCCCGCGTGGCGCAGACGGGCAAACCGATCATCCTGTCGACGGGCATGGCGAACCTGGCCGAGATCCACGATGCGGTCCGCACCGCGCGCGAGCATGGCAATACCGGCCTGGCACTGCTGCACTGCCTGTCCTCCTATCCCGCGCCGATCGAAGAAGCCGATCTGCGCACCGTGCCGCATCTGGGCGAGAGCTTCAGCGCGATCCCGGGCCTCAGCGACCACACACCCGGCACTGCGTGCGCCGTCGCGGCCGTCGCCCTAGGTGCCCGGGTGATCGAGAAACACTTCACCCTGTCGCGCGCCGATGGCGGCCCCGACAGCGCTTTCTCGCTGGAGCCGGACGAGATGAGGCGCCTGGTCGAGGATTGCACCGCCGCCTTCCAGGCCCTCGGCCGCGTGCGCTACGACCTGGCCGGCTGCGAGCGTGGCTCGGTCACCTACCGCCGCTCGCTCTATGTGGTGAAGGATATCGGGGTCGGCGAGCCCCTGACACCGGACCATGTGCGCTCGATCCGCCCCGGTCACGGGCTGGCGCCGAAATGGTATGGCGAGGTGATCGGCCGGCCGGCCACACGCGCCTTGAAACGCGGCGAACCGCTGGCCATGGACATGCTCGACTGGAACCGATCTGCATCCCGTTCACAATAATCGGTATGGCGGGACTACACGGCGGCGCCCAGACGCGCTAAGTCGGCAGTCATGCGTTTCGAAGGTACAGATCAATACGTCGCTGACGACGAACTGAGCGCTGCGGTCAACGCTGCAGTGGCTCTCGAGCGTCCGCTGCTCGTCAAGGGCGAGCCGGGCACGGGCAAGACCGAGCTGGCCAAACAGGTCGCGCGCGCCATGGGCATGCCGCTGATCGAATGGCACATCAAGTCGACCACCAAGGCCCGCCAGGGCCTCTATGAGTACGACGCCGTCGCCCGCCTGCGCGACAGCCAGCTGGGCGATGACCGCGTCCACGACATCAACAACTACATCCGCCGCGGCAAGCTGTGGGAAGCCTTCACGGCGCCGGAGCGCTCGGTGCTGCTGATCGACGAGATCGACAAGGCCGATATCGAGTTTCCCAACGACCTCCTGCAGGAACTCGACAAGATGGAGTTCCATGTCTACGAGACCGGCGAGACGGTGAAGGCGGAGACCCGCCCCGTCGTGATCATCACCTCGAACAATGAGAAGGAATTGCCGGACGCCTTCCTGCGCCGCTGCTTCTTCCACTTCATCGCCTTCCCCGACGAGGAGACGATGAAGAAGATCGTCGAGGTCCACTTCCCCGGCCTGAAGGGCCGTCTGCTCGCCGATGCGCTGAAACTCTTCTACGACATCCGCGACGTGCCGGGCGTGAAGAAGAAGCCGTCGACCTCGGAATTGCTGGACTGGCTCAAACTCCTCCTCGTCGAGGATGTCGACCCGGCCGTGCTCACCGAACGCGATCCGCGCAAGCTGATCCCGCCGCTCCATGGCGCGCTCCTGAAGAATGAGCAGGACGTCATGCTGTTCGAAAAGCTCGCCTTCATGGCCCGCCGCGGCCCGGGTGGCGCCGGCGGCCCCGGCGGCGGCCCGCGCGGTCCGGGGGCGGCGTAGGGCTGTCTCACGGAACATTCCCCCCTCGCGCGCGTTGCTTGCATATCCATCAACACGCGCGAGGAGGTTTCCATGACCGACATTTTCGACCGGATCAAACAGGACCATGACAAGGCCCGTGACCTGATCGGCCAGATCGAGGACACGACCGACCGCGCGGCCAAGACGCGCCAGGAATTGTTCGACAAATTCAAGCTGGAACTGTGGACGCACAACAAGGTCGAGGAAGCCACCTTCTACGCCAAGCTGGAGCAGAAGGGCGACGAGGCCGAGAGCCTCGAGGCCAAGAATGAGCACCACATGATCAACTCGCTGATCGAGGAGCTCGACACCATGCCCAAGGACAATGTCGAGTGGGGCCAGAAATTCCACTCCCTCGCCGAGCTGCTTGAGCATCACATGGAAGAAGAGGAAGAAGAGTTCTTCACGCTTGCCCGCAAGGACCTCTCCGACAAGGAAGCCGAGGAGCTCGGCCAGCGCTTCGACAGCCGCAAGAAAGTCGTCAAACCGGCCCTGACCCCCGTGGACTGATCCGCCGGCCGTGGCCTGTCACCGAATTAACTGGCCCCGCCTCCCCGTGCATGCTCGGATCGCGCGTGCATGCGGAGGCGGGAGACAGGCATGACCGGAACAATATTGACGCGGGCCATCCCGGTCCTTCCCTCGTTGAAAGTGGCGGACAGCCTGACCTTCTTCAAACAGTTGGGCTTTGCCGCCTGGGCCTGGGAAGATCCGCCCAGCTATGGCGGTGTCACACGCGATGGCGCCGAGCTGCACTTCTTCACGACCGATCGCAAGGAGGTCTGCGAGTGGACCTCCTGCCGGGTCGATGTTGATGACATCACCGGCATCCACGAGCAGGCACTCGCCGCCGGATGCCTCCATCCCAATGGCCGTCTTGAGGACAAGCCTTGGGGCTATCGCGAATTCGCCATTCTCGATCCGTTCGGCGTTCTGGTGACGTTCGGCCAGAACCTTACCCCCTAGTTCCGCCCATGATCCGGCCGGCACGCGACTGCATCAAAATCGGAAACTGTTTCTGTTTCTGATTGTGCGAATGCGAGGAATGTGGAAGCCTGCTCTGCTAGAGGCGGCCGGAAACAGGCCGTAGAGCGGGAGAGCAGGATGAAAACGATACAGTTTCTTGTCGCCGGTATGGCGGCCTTGGCGCTGGGCGCCTGTGGTCAGGGCGGACATGAGGCGCGTGACCTCAGCGAAGCCAACAGCGAATACCAGACCGTGTTGCTGGAGCAGCTTATTGATGCCCAGCCCGGCGATGTCATCGAAATCCCTGCCGGCGTCTACCGGTTTGACCGTTCGCTCAGCCTCAATGTTGACGGTGTCACCATCCGCGGAGCCGGCATGGACGAAACCATCCTGAACTTTCAGGATCAGGTCGCCGGCGCCGAAGGGCTCATCGTCACCGCTGACGATTTTACACTCGAGAACCTGGCGATCGAAGACACGATCGGCGACGGGCTGAAGGTGAATGGCGGCGAAAACATCATCATCCGGGGCGTGCGGGTGGAATGGACCAGCGGCTATTCCACCGATAATGGCGCCTACGGCATCTATCCGGTTCAGACCACCAATGTGCTGGTTGAGGATACCGTCGCGATCGGCGCATCAGACGCCGGGATCTATGTCGGCCAGTCCCGCAATGTGATCGTGCGCAACAGCCGCGCCGAATACAATGTGGCAGGCATCGAGATCGAGAACTGCATCGGCGCAGACGTCTACGGCAATGTCGCCACCAACAATACCGGCGGCATTCTCGTCTTCAACATGCCGAACCTGCCGCAACCGGGTTATCATACCCGTGTCTATGACAATGATGTCTACGCCAACAACACCGAGAATTTCGGGCATGCCGGCACGCCGGTTGCGAGCGTCCCGGCTGGTTCCGGCATCGTCATCAATTCCAACGACCAGGTCGAGATCTTCAACAACCGGCTCGCGGACAACGACACCGCGAACATCATCATTTCGAGCCTGTATTCGACCGGTTATTCGAACTCCTCCGCCCAATCCGACTTCGACCCCTATCCGGAAACGATCTGGATCCACGACAACACTTATGAAGGCGGTGGCACCTCGCCGGACGGGATGGAGCTGACGGCACTCAAGATCGCCATGTTCGGCCTGAACGGTGCGCTGCCGGATGTCCTGTTCGACGGCTATATCGACGCTGCGAAGTTTGTTGATGGCGCGCTGCCGGAAACCCTGCGCATCTGTATTTCAGACGATGTCGATCTGCTGAATGCGGACGGTCCGAACGATTACGCATCCCCGCGGGTCGATACAGACGCCTATCGGTGTTCGCTGGAGGGGCTGGCGCCCGTCGAGCTCGCTTTCGCGGACTAGGAGGAGGTCCCGGTGCCCGGATTTATCCGTCTTGCAGTCCTTGTCCTGATTGGCATTGCCGGTTGCAGCGCACCGCCGCCGGCGCCGCAATATCACGCGCAGGACAATCCTCGCCTGTTGTCTGAATGGGGGCAGGTTGCCATCACCGGCGGCACTCTTCGTGTTGGCGATGATGTGGTTGTGTATGACCTCAACACGCCCCTGTTCACCGACTACGCCCAGAAGCTGCGCACAATCTGGATGCCGGACGGGCAGGCTGCAAACTACCGGGAGAACGACACGCTCGACTTCCCGGTGGGCACCGTGATTACCAAAACCTTCTTTTACACACGCGCCGGCGGTGAAGGCGCTGTTTCACCCGGCGACGGACACACGCCGCTTACCGCTGACGGGCATTTGGACCTGTCCCAGGTGGAGCTTGTCGAAACACGCATTCTCGTTCATCGCGATGCGGGCTGGGTCGCGCTGCCCTATCGCTGGAATGAAAACCAGAGTGATGCCGTCCTTCACCGGGTCGGCGATGTCATTCCGTTGCGTCTCATCGGCTCCGATGGCGGCGAGCAGCCCTTCAATTATATCATGCCGGACGTGAACCAGTGCGCCAGCTGCCATGCTCCGGACTCAAACACCCGGGAAATTGCCCCGATCGGCCCCAAACCCCGCCACCTCAACCGGGATTTTGCCTATTCGGACGGCACGGGGAACCAGCTGGAACACCTCGCTTCCACGGGCTATCTGACCGGCTTTCCCGGCGCGGAGAACGCACCGCGCAATGCCGACTGGCAGGATCTCACGGCACCGCTGGAGATGCGCGCGCGCGCATATCTGGACGCCAACTGTTCCCACTGCCACAGCCCTGTGGGACCGGCCGATACCTCGGGCCTGAATCTGGAGCCGGACATTGCTCACGGCCCGGCGCTGGGTGTCTGCAAACTGCCCATCGCTGCAGGTGCCGGAACCGGAAACCGGCGTTTCGACATTGTTCCCGGACAGCCGGATGAATCCATCCTTCTGTACCGTCTCGACAATGTGGAGCCTGATGAGATGATGCCGGAGCTGGGCCGCTCGACCATTCATACCGAAGGTGTTGAGCTTATCCGCGCCTGGATCGACAGCCTGCCGGGCGGATGTGGCTGATCAGTCCAGATAGTGCTCAAGGTAGCGCTGAAGCGCCATGAGCGCTTCGGAGAAATACCCCTCGGCGTCATCAGGACGATCACGGGTCTCGAAAATCAGGATCTCTGCCGCGCAATAGATCTCAACCGTCATTCGCGCCACGCGATCAGGATCACCTCCGTGAAATCCGTCCTTGCCAGCCCGCCAGCGCGTTGCCAGCACGTCTGCAAGACGCAGATTCCAAGCCTCACGAACCGCCCGCAATTCATGCGTGGTGAGGGTCAACCGGAAGACCGCCCCGTAGGAGGGATTGTCGACAACGAGCTGTCGCAAGCCGAAGATCATGCCCGACAGGCTCTCGCGCCAGTCCTGCTGGTCAGCATCATTGAGTATCGCGTCGACAATGCGGTCGGTTTCCGACTTGAACTCTTCCAGGATCGTGCGGTGGATCGAGTAGATGTTGGGAAAATAGCGATAGACGGAACTGACGGGCACGCCGGCTTCAGCTGCGACCGTCGAGGTCGTTACAGAATCCGCCTCGTCCCCTTCGAGCAGACATTTGGTTGCCGCAACAATCTTGGCGATCCGCTCCAGTGACCGCTTCTGCCGGGGCGCAACGCGTCGTTCCAGATCAACTGCTTCTGTCGGCGCTCGCTCGTTCACACTCTGCCTCGTTGATTTTACATGACAAACTGGCACATCACGCCCCGAAGGCAAGTGTGACCATTTTGCGTCGTATCCCGCCTTATCGTGGTTCCGAACCGAGACACATCTTGTAAAACAGAAAATAATTCAGTTTCGTTTATATTGGATTCCAGCACGGAAAATCCAAAGGGAAAAACCGGGTCCGCCTGCAATTGGATACCGGTCGGGGAATGGGCATTCGCCCTCAGGAGGAAACATGATTGTCTCGAACTCACTCCGTCGCTGGGGCCTGCGAGCCCTGCTGGCGAGCACGGCAGCCGGCTGCGCGCTGGCACCAGCCCTCGCACAGGAAGACGACACGGGCGAGGATGTCATCGTCGTCACAGCACAGCAACGGGCACAATCGTCGCAGGACGTTCCGATCTCTCTCCAGGTCCTCGACAGCGAGTTCATCGACGCCCTTGCAGCCGACGATATGGGCGATCTGGACGCCTTCGTTCCGGGCCTGTCGGTTTCCAACGGCAGCCCGACCCAGCCGCGTTACTCCATTCGCGGCATCTCGACGAGTGATTTCGGTGTCGGAACGGACCCAGCGGTCGGCATCTATGTGGATGGTATCTACGCTGCACGCTCCGGTGCCTCACTGCTCGCTTTCAACGATGTCGAGCGGATCGAGGTTCTGAAGGGACCGCAGGGCACACTGTTCGGACGCAATTCCGCCGCCGGCGCGGTCTCCATCATCACACGCTCACCGTCCGATGAACTGGAAGGCAGGCTCGCGCTCCGTGTCGGAAGCCACAACCGCCTGCGCACGGAAGGCATGCTGAACCTACCGCTCAGCGACACGCTCGCCGTCCGTGTCAACATCCTCGGCAATCGGGCCGATGGCTGGCTGACCGATGCCGACACCGGTGAGGATTATCGCCGCGAAGATTCTTCCGCCAACAGGATCACGGTCCGTTGGGACGCGACACCATCAACGGAAATCCTGCTGCGCCACAGCCGTGACAGCATTGATCAGGATGCCCGACCGGCGATCGGCATTGTCCCGCTGCCGGCCGCCCCCGGCACCCCCGGCATACCGGTTGACAGCGCAGATTTTATCTCGCCCTTCGACGCGCCGGTTCGCAATGATGTCGTCATCAATCGTGAGAGCCGCGAGCTGTCGGAAACGACCCTCACGATCAATCAGGAAATCGGCGGGATGACCCTCACCTCGCTGACGTCCTATCGCGAATTCGAGACGATGAACCGCGAGGACGAGGACGGCACCAACCGGATCCAGACCTATTTTGACACCAACAATGTCGAAGACAACGAGGCCTTTTATCAGGAGTTTCGCCTCGCCGGCACGACCGGCCCCGTCGACTGGCTGGTCGGGGCGAGCTATTACGACGAGACCGCCCTGCAGACCTCGCACACCTATACCTTCACGGACACCGTCAATACCGTGCTCGGCAATATCGGTGCAGGCACCCCGTTCACAGATCTGGAATATGGCCTTCTCGTGCCGTTCAACGTTCCGGCCACCCTGCTCGGCCACAGCTGGCAGGAGAGCATGTACAATGAAGGCGAGTTCACGGCCCGCGCCCTCTATGGCGATGCCATCTGGTCGGTAACCGACCGGCTGAACCTCACCGTGGGTCTGCGCTATACCGAAGACGAAAAGTCCTTCCGCTGGCTCAATGGCGGCCGGGTCGCCGAAGGGCTGGATCAGACGCTCGCCGCGCTCGATGCCGGGGGCGTCCTGGCGCTCGCCGGTGCTTCCCCGGCCGATTTCCAGTTCGACTTCGTTTTCGACCTCTCACCGCTTGCCGGCGTGGTCTGCGACAATGGCGTGAACATCGCCGAAGGCGTGGCCTGCATCATGGAAGACAGTTGGAGCAATCTCAGCCCCCGCGTCGTCGTCGACTATCAGCTGACAGACAACATCATGATTTTCGGCTCCTTCTCCGAAGGCTACAAGGCCGGCGGCTTCAACTCGGTAGAAGTGGGGTCACGCTTCGAGAACGAGACCGTGACAAGCTGGGAATTCGGCTTCAAGTCCGACTTCCTCAACCCCGACCTGATCTTCAACATGTCCGCCTTCTCGTATGTTTACGAGGACAAGCAATCGATCCGCCTGGTCACGCCCGCTGGAGGCGGTGTGCCGCAATACCTCGTCCAGACCTCCGACGACGAGGCTATCGGTGTAGACCTGGAACTGGACTGGTCGGCCTCCGAAGCCCTGAGGCTCCACGCCAACGCCCAGTGGCTCGACTCGACCCACAAGCGCCGGGTCGACAGCAATGGCGCGGACCTGTCCGGCGAACCGACCGGCCAGCCGTACTGGAACCTCGCCTTCGGTGCGGAATACGTGATCGACTGGGCCGGGCATGGAGAAATCACGATCCAGGCCAATCATGCCTATACAGGCGAGTCGCGTTGCAACAGCCAATCCGTGTTCCAGGGCACTTGCGGCGGTTATGATGCCTTCTCGACCGGCGAAGCGCGAGACCGCACCGACCTTCGCGTGCGCTGGGCGGCACCCGGCGACAATCTGACGGTCAGCGCCTTCGTGAACAACCTCTTCGACAACCGTTATGTCGAGGGTGTCAACAACATCACGACTGACACTCTGGGCACCCCGTTTGCCACGATCAGCGCGCCGCGCGTATGGGGCTTGGAAGTCGGATACGACTTCTGATCCGCCGTCCGGAGGCGTTGTCCGGACAAGAATATCGGCCCCGGCATTTGCCGGGGCCGTTTCCATTTCGGACCTGCATGTGTCCTTTAACTCGCGCCGAAGTGCGCTAGATTGCGGACATGCTGCACCACTTCTTCACCGAACTGCGCTCCGCCCGGATTCCCGTCACCACGCGGGAATATCTCACCCTGCTCGAAGCGCTCGACAAGGGCGTGATCGAGCCGGAGATCGGCCATTTCTATTCCGTCAGCCGCGCCGCGCTGGTGAAGGACGAGAAGGATTTCGACAAGTTCGACATGGTCTTCTCCCACGTCTTCCAGGGCGTGGAGATGCTGAGCGAAATGTTCGGCGAGAAGGAAATCCCGGACGAATGGCTGGAAGCCATGATGCAGCGCCTTCTGACCGAGGAGGAAATGGCCGAGCTGAAGGCCATGGATTTCGACGAGCTGATGGAGACGCTGAAAAAGCGTCTGGAAGAGCAGGAAGAGCGTCACGAGGGCGGCTCCAAGTGGATCGGTACGGGCGGCACCTCGCCCTTCGGCCATTCCGGCTACAATCCGGCCGGCGTACGCATCGGCGGCAAGAGCCAGCACAAGCGCGCCACGAAAGTCTGGGAGCAGCGCCGCTACAAGGATCTGGATGGCGACCGCGAGATCGGCACGCGCAATCTGAAAGTCGCCCTGCGCCGGCTGCGCAAATTTGCCCGCGACGGCGCCCATGAAGAGCTGGATCTGGACAACACGATCAGCGCCACCGCCCGCCAGGGCTGGCTGGACGTCGTCATGCGTCCGGAGCGGCGCAACGCGATCAAGGTGCTCGCTCTGTTCGATGTCGGCGGCTCGATGGATCCCCATGTGAAGCTGTGCGAGGAGCTGTTCTCGGCGGCACGGTCGACCTTCAAGAACCTGGAATATTTCTACTTCCACAACTGCCCCTATGAGGGCGTGTGGCGCTCCAACCTGCGCCGGCGCACCGAGACCGTGCCGACCATGGATGTGATGCACAAATATCCGCACGACTGGAAGGTGATCATTGTCGGCGATGCCGCCATGGCGCCCTACGAGATCACCCATGAGGGCGGCTCGGTGGAGCACTGGAACGAGGAGGCGGGCGCCACCTGGCTGCAACGTATCGCCGGCACCTGGCCCCACCTCATCTGGATCAATCCGACGCCGCAGAAGTGGTGGGAGCATTCCTACTCCACCCGCCTCGTGCAGGAGATCATAGGGGCCGACCGCATGTTCCCGCTGACGCTGGAAGGCGTCGACGAAGCCATGAAGGAACTGGCGCGCTAGGCCGGCGCTTGATGCCGCGGCTCCCCTGTGCAATCCAGACCGCTACCGGCAGCGCAAGGGGGGCGATTCATGACGATTTCAACCATCCACATCTCGCCCGTACTCGCAGCTATGGCGCTCGCTGCCACAGCGTGCAGCAGCGGTGAAGCCGCGGAGCGCTGGAGCGTGTCCAACAGCCAGATCGGCCCGGTCACGGCCCGCACCGCGTTTGAGCGGGACACGCTGGCCGGCCTCCTGCCCGGCTTCGACGTGGCCGAAGCGGAGGCCTGGTCGGAAGGCATGGCCTATCCGGTCATCGAGGCCAGGCGTACGGCTGGCGGCGAGGCCGAGATCGTCTTCGACGGCGAAGGCGAACGTCTCCTGGCCGTACGCATACGCACCGGCGGGCTGGTGGAGGCCTCCGCCGATATCGGCGATGCCGCCGGGGAAGCGGGCCTTGCCGGACCGCTCTGCGTGGCCGGCATGGAAGAGCGCTCCGGCGATGTGCATTGCGACGATCCGGACGTTGCGGGCCTGTCCTACTGGATTTCGGTGGATTATGCCGGGCCCGACGGAACGCTGCCCCCGGCCGACATCGTCGCTGGCGGGACCGTCTACGAGATCGTCTGGCGGACGGTCGGACGATGACCGCGGATGCGTGGATGTGGTCGCGCGCGGCGCTGGGCCCGTTCACGCATGAAACGCCATTCGGCGAAGAGCGCTTTGCGGTGCATTTGCCGGGCTATGCCTTCCGGACCGTCGATCCTGACCCCGGCAGTCCACCCGGCGCACGGCGGATTGCAGCCACCCCACCCGGCGAAGACGCCCCGACCATCGACTTCCTTGGTCATGACGACACGCCCGGCCTTGTCGCCATCCGCGTCCGGGAACCGGGACGCATCGCCAATGCCTGGCATGTCGGCAGCCGCTTCGGTGACACGCTTCTGCGTCCGGACGACTGTTTCGCGACCAATGAGATCCCTGGCCGCGAAGGCGATCTTTTCTGCAAACAGGCCGGAGAGCCGGACGGGCCGGTCTACTGGTTCCGGACGCGCATCAGCGATCTGGGTGGCCTTGTCCCCGACGGGGACATCATCCGGGACAGCATCCTGTATGAAATCAGCTGGGTCGCCTTCGGCTCCGGCTGACCCAGCTTGACTTTGAAAATCATTCGCAATACAAACCACTAAACACGGCGCCTGAAAGCGCGTGCCTTTTCCGGTCCTGCCCCAGACAGGCCCGGATCGGGTGCCGGACCGCGTCCGAGGCCGGTCCGGCACCCGCAAATCCGGCGTTCCAGCCTAGCCCAGCGGACTCATACGGCCGTCATCCATATCGATGCCGATTTCCTGCTCGACCCGCGCCACCCAGGCGCGGACGCCGAGGAATTCATCAAGGTCAAAACCGCCCTCATCGGCGACCCGGGTGTAGGCAACCAGAGCAATGTCGGCGAGGCTGACCTGGTCGCGCACGATGAAATCACGCGAAAGGAGACGCATTTCCATCACGCCCAAGGCCCGCCGTCCCTTCGCCATGAGATCGGGCTCGATCTCTTCGTCGGGTGTGTTCATGAAGGCCTTGCGGAAGCGGCGGACGGCGATGAAGGGCTCATGGCTGTACTGTTCCCAGAACATCCATTCCAGCATCTTCGCCTGGTCGAATTCGTCGTCCGGGATCAGCGCCGAGCCGCGTGCGAGGTGGAAGATGATCGCGTTCGACTGAGCCAGGATACGTCCGTCGGACCGTTCCAGGCACGGCACCTGGCCGGCCGGATTTATCGCGAGGAAATCGTCGGACCGGGTCTCACCCTTCACGACGTCGATCTCGTGCCAGTCATAATCCAGACCGAGATAATCCGCGGTCCACTTCACCTTGAGACAATTGCCACTGCGCCGGTCGCCATAGATCCGAACGGGTTGAGACATGACAGAGACTCCCTCGTGCTGGATGGCACCATAGCGCCACGCGCGGGGATGGCGAGCCCTGCCGGGACGGTTTTCACCACCTCTGACAGCTGACGGCTTGGGACTGGCGGCGCGCCCGCCTATAAGAAACGAAACTTCGCAGGGTTGCCCGATGAGCTCAGTGTCGACCTCTCCCCTTTCTCCGGAAGACTGCCGCACCATGGCCGAAGTCCGCGACGGCGTGGATGCGCTCGACCGGGAGCTGGTTGGCCTGATCGCCAAGCGTGCCCGCTACATGGAAGCAGCGGCCCGCATCAAGCCGGACCGTGACGCCGTGCGTGACGAATGGCGCATCGAGGATGTCGTGTCGAAGGTGAAGGCAGAGGCGAGCCGCGTCGGCCTCTCCCTCGACATTGCCGAGCCAGTCTGGCGCGAACTTGTCGAGCGCTCCATCGCCTACGAATTCAATATCTGGGACAAAACGCGCTAGCGCGGCGCGCGGAACGCCGTCTCGGTTTCGCGAAAACAGCGCTCAATGGCAAGCCGCGCGCCCGGCCAGGCCGATTGGGGCTGATGTTCGGCCGCTTCGCAGACATCCGCCAGCGCAAACGCACCAACGCCGCGCGCGGCCCCTTTCAGCGTATGCGTTGCCGCCTGCCAGGCCGTCTCGTCACGCGCATCGGCCATCAGGCCGATGCAACGGGCCGCCTGTTCGCACATCAGACCCAGCAGTTCGGCCGTCAGGGCCTCGTCGCCGCCGGTATAGCGGTCGAGATGGGCCTGATCGAACAAGGGCCGGTCCGAAAATGTCCTGTCAGCAAGCATGCGGACCTTGTAGCCGGCCAGTCTTAACAACGGCCTTCATCGCCGGACGGTCCTATCGGTGATTTGCGGTCAGGGTGAACAGCGCATTGAGGTTCGCGCAGGAGGAGAATTTTCCGCCCTGTACCGGAGCGATTTGCCTTGCAGCCAACGCCCGCTCGCTTTTAGTGTTCGCCGCAAACGGGAGAAGACCTATGCGCCACACACTCACGCCGCTTGCCGTCCTTACCAGTCTGGCCCTGATCGCCTGCACCGAGGATGTGCCCGCGCCTGCGGATGACGACGCGGCCGGGAGCATGCCGGAAAGCCGGTCAGCAGAAGATCCCACGCCAGTCGACCCGGCGGGCGAAGAGACAGCGGGTGAAGAGACCGCGGCCGCCAGCATCGATATCGAGGAATGGGACGTGCCGTGGGACGGCCGCCCGCGCGACCCTTTCACGCTGGACGGCCAGACGGTCTGGTTCGTCGGCCAGCAAAATTCCTACATCGCGCGCCTTGATGTCGCCTCCGGCGAGATGGAGCGGGTCGACCTGCGCGAGGGCGCAGGCCCGCACAATCTGATCGTCGCCCCGGACGGTGACGTCTGGTATGCCGGCAATCGCGATGCCCATATCGGCCGCTATGATGTCGAGACCGGTGAATTCGAGATCATCGAGACGCCGGCGGACACGGCCCGCGACCCGCACACCCTCGTCTGGGACGCGAACGGCGATATCTGGTTCTCCAGCCAGCAAGCCAATTCGGTCGGCTTCCTCGATGTGTCGGAACGCACGGTGCAGATCCTGCCGGTCCCGACCGAGGGCGCCCGCCCCTACGGCATCAAGATCGCGCCGGACGGCACGGTCTGGGTTGCCCTGTTCGGCACGTACAAGCTGGCCTCGATCGATCCGCAGACCATGACGCTGACCGAGCATGACCTGCCGCGCGAGGACAGCCGTCCGCGCCGTATCGGCATCACCTCGGACGGGCGCATCTGGTATGGCGACTACAATGGCGGCTATCTCGGCGTCTACGATCCGCAAAGCGCCAGCGCGACCGAGTGGGAAATGCCCTCGGGCGAGAATGCCCGCCCCTACGCCCTGGCCGTCGATGGCCAGGACCGGATCTGGTTTGTCGAAACGGGTGTCGATCCCAACTGGTTCGTCGGTTTCGATCCGGCCAGCGAAAGCTTCTTCTCGGTAACAGCCATCCCGTCCGGCGGCGGTGTCGTGCGTCACATGCAATACCTGCCGCAGACCGGTGAAATCTGGTTCGGTTCAGACATGGGAACGATCGGGCGGGCACAGGTCGAATAGGCGACCATTTACCCAGCCCTGCGCCTCGCGCATGCCTGACATGTGCGGGGCGCGCAAGGAGTGACTTGATTTTGTCACGATCCTGCGTATTTTCCGCGCTCCCAACCGGCGCGCCTATAGCTCAGTTGGTAGAGCAGCTGACTCTTAATCAGCGGGTCCTAGGTTCGAATCCTAGTGGGCGCACCAATTTTTCCAATGCTTTGCAGCGATGCCTGAAGCGTCTATGCGCGGCTAAGCTACCAGTGCGCTACCACTGCGCTTGGCAGTAGCCATCCATCTCGTGCGATATCGTTCGAACAATCAGAAACCTTACGCGTTAGCCTTATAGGAAGAAGTTACGGCTTAAGTTTCTTGCGATGGTTGACTTCAAAAGTTACATTACGACCGCTATGACCAACTTGCTTGCCAGAATTTGGCCTGAACGCCGCTCGCATGAGCCGCCTTTCCGCACGTCGAGGGAAGCGTTCGATGCGATTCAGCGCATTCGCCGGGAGAGCGGCGGAGTGAATGACAAGCTGCGTGCGGCGGTCAAACGCGTTGCGGAAATGGAAACGTGCCGCGAACGTGAAGAAACCTGCTAAGCTAGACTTCCAGCCTATCATTGAAGCCATTCGAGCGCCGGAAATCAAAACTCGCGAGCGCGCGGTTGATCAGTATCTCAAATCTAAGGCTTGGAAGCGACATTCGCGCCATTTAGCTCGAACGAAGCTTGCTCTAAACGAAGACGGTATCGTACTCGCGTACTACACTCTCCGAGTGCACGGGGAACCGGTGGCCGACGTTGGCCGCTCGCATAAATCCAGCACCGATCAATTCCACCTGACATTTCCATGCGTTCAATTGGAATGGATGGGTGTGCACCGGGATTGTCAGCGAGGAACCGACCTCCGATACGGCGAACAGACGCTCGTTGATGCTCTCCGAACAGCGAGCGTAGCTATCGAGTCTGTCGGCGGTTACGCATTGCAATTGGAAGCGATAAACGAAGATGCGGAGGGCTTTTTCCGGACGTACGGCTTTGAACCCTACGCCAACGATGCCTCTAGGAGACTCCTTTTACCCGCCGCGTCAGTTATTGAAGCGGTGGCGGATTTTGAGGACTATCCACTGACCGAACCCACTACTGCCTGACCGCCCTCATTCACCGTCACGTGCTCCACGGTCACCTTCTGCTGCCCCTTCCCCCGATGCTTGTTTAGGGCGTCGATCTGCTGTGCGAAAATGCGTGTCAGCCGCTCGGCGTGGCGAAGGTTTACGTCACGCCCGTCAAAGGTCTGGCCATCGATTGTGGAGCGCCTGAAGCACTCCATGGCGACCAAGTGAGAGGCGACCATCTGGCAGCACAGCATGGTTTCCGCTGCGTCTCTGGGCTCCAGCTCGTGCAGGAGCGCCAACATGCCGTTTTCCTCTCCTGGGTCCAGCTTCACCGCCGCCTTGTCCGATAGCGACAGGAGCGCCTTCGAAAGCAGGTTCAGGGCATCTCCGTCCGTTACCGCCATCGACGCCAGTGCCTTCAACTCATCTTGCTTTGTGGCCGCACCAATCGTCACGGTGCCGTCCGCAGCCCGCTCGGCTTTCAGCTTGGCTGGCCCAAGCCGCTCCCGCTTCCGCGCCATGACGCGCTCAGCAGCCTCGCCCGCAAGCTCTGCCTGCCGGTCCTTCAAACTCACATGCTTCTCAGCCATCGCGCGGCCTCCTCTGGTAAAGACTGTATAGGCAGTCCTGAGACGGCACCGTCAGCCGCGTTGATGCGGCGTGACGAGTACCGACACGGAACGCTAAGTCAGAAATTTTTCTCCCCCCCGGTCCTGTGACGGCACGCAACCGCCCTCATGGTGCCGCCTGAGTACCGAGGGTCTGTTTTTGGATAGCGCCAGCGCTGCCAAGCGTTCGTGGTGACACCGCCCTTCTCCAAGGGCCGATCCGTCACCGCCCATGTTGCGGCCCGGCGTCCGTACCACTCTCCCTGAGAGGTCTTCACAATGAAGCCTTTTTCTTCCAGCTCCGCAAAACTCCGTGCGACAGTGGACTTGCCCAGCCCCAAGAGGTCGGCGGCTTCACCGAACGACAGGGACAAGTCCCCGTTGTTCGAGCCGTTGTAGCGGCTCCGCAGCTCCACATAGACCTTGAGAGATGCCCCCTGGAGCGAGCGCATGGCGTCGCTCATGGCCATGATGCGGGAGATGGGCATGTACTGCCCACCTCCCTTGCTGCGGCCTTTGGCGTCATGCCGTGCCGCCATTAGGTCCCTCCCTCGAAACAACCCGTACGCGGCTATGGAGTACGTACCGCGCATGGGTGCCGGGAAAGGAGCCGCCGTGCGCTTCATGGAGCGTTTCGATTTCCAGCCCGATTTCGCGGCGAAGATGGTGCACATAGGCGCTCCACCTCGGGCCGGTCGGTTCGCTTTGGGGCGTCACCCCAGCGCGTGCCAAGATGAGCCGTGACAAGGCCCAAGCGGGGCGACCCGAGAGGCTGAAGCGACGCGCCCCGCCCTCCCGGCTCCATTCAAAAGTAAGCGTGCCAAAGCGCCGATTAGCCATTGTCTACCTCCTCGCTGGGGTAGCCGGCCAGATCCGCATGAAGGGCGGCCAAAGAACCCGAGCCGGGATGGAAGCGGTTGTTGATCCAGCGAGCCGCGTAAGTCAGACGGCGGCGGTCTCCAGCGAGCACCGCGAACCGACCCAGCGGGGTACTCTGCCAGTTGCGCACAGGGGCGCGATTGCGTACGTTACGCATGGAATTTCTCTCCTGAGAGTGGGGGATTTCGAGCCCCAGCGCCCGGTCGCCAAACCGCGCTGGGGTTTTTTCATGGGCGCAGCTCATGCCGCGTCACTGGTGCTGGTGCGGGCCTGCTTGGCGAACCAAGCTTCCACGTCAGGCCAGCGATAAAATACGAGCCGCCCTGCTTTGATGTAGCGCGGGCCATCGCCGGACGTCCGACGCTTCGTCCAAGTCGATGCGGCAATGCCCGTCCGTTCGGCGAGCTGATTGGTGTTAAGGAATTCAATGTCCATAGGTAGGTTCCCTTTGCTTTGAGGACTCTGCAAAGGGTGGAGGTGTCCGCTTGTCCGCGCACACCCCAGAAGCCTATTTTTTTCGCGAGGAAAAGCGTCGCTAGGTCAACGCGGTCTCAACCATGCGCCGGGTGATAAGTTCTTCACGCAAAAAATTCGCAACGGTTCGAACGAAAACTACAAACTCCGGGTCCTCCCCACCGTTGACTTTGTTCGCGCTTGGCTCCCTATCCGTCATGCTCTTCCAAACCTTGGCGAGCCTTCGCACCAATCCGGTAACGGCTGGGTTCGCCTGCATTCGCCCTCGTGACAATAGTGACGGGTCACACCTATCCGACGCATCTTCAGCACTGGCAGAAAGGCGTGCCAGCGTCCCCAGCAATGCCATGCGTGCCTGATGGTTAGCGAAAAACGCGCCGTGGCTATCATCGAGGTCGCAGCTCAATAAGCCACGAATGGCTTGGCTCAAACGCGCATCTAGCCATCGCAGATGCCCGCGCACCTCAGGGCTCCCCGGAACCTCAAGCTGATTGGCGATTGATTGAAGCTCGCACAGATCGGCGGCCAGTTTGCTGGCGTTCTTGTGGATCCTGTCCAACAGCTTTTTGACCTCTGAGGGCGGCAATGCCCCGGCCCGACCGGCTTCGTATTCTCGGGTTTGAAATTCGAATTGGTTCGCTGCGAACGCAATCCAGGGCCAATGCCGACGGAGAGTGATTTCGGTTGGAGCGAAGTTTAGTAGAGCGCCGCTCGCCCTGCCGAATGGGACAACTTCGCAGGCGTGCTCCAAGGACGTAAGGTCGAAGCCATCGACCAAATAGACGATGCCGACCAGATCGATGCATTCGCGCTCAAGCCGTGGTGCTCTGACGAGGCTCGGAGGCGGAATGCTCCCAGTCATCTTGAGGTACCCGGTGACAGAGCAATCGGAACAATTTCACTTGCATCGCCCCCCATCGCCGCCGCAACCGCACTCCCGGCTTGCTCAGCCGCCCGCATCACTGGGTCATCTGCCAAGTGCGCATAGCGTTGTGTGGTCGCCGCCTGCTTATGTCCCAGCAGCGCACCTATAAGCGGTAGAGACAGGCCCCCAGCGGCTCCAAAGCTGGCAAAGGTGTGGCGCAGGTCGTGAAGGCGCACGCCATCCAGCCCGGCGGCTTTGCGCACTTCACGCCAGATTTTGCCGATACCTTGAAAATGCCCGTCACCGCTCGCGGCGGGAAATACCCATTTGCTGCCTTTCACCTTGGGCAGTTTGGACAGGATGACCTTGGCCGCTGGGGCAAGCGGGATAACCTTCGCCCCTGTCTTGGAATCCCCCAGCCGTAACAGGCCGCGCTCAAGGTCCACTTCGGACCATTGCAGGGCTTCCATTTCATTGCGGCGAGCGCCTGTCACAGCCAGCAGACGGATAATGGCAATCGCGTGCGGGTTCGCGCCCTTCGCCTTGGCGGCCTGCAGTGCGTCGGCCAATGCTTTGGCCTCTTGGGCTGACAGGAAGCGTTCGCGCGCCGTCTCGCGATATTTCTTAATCGACCGGCACACCGCGCCGCCGCCCTCGCGTATGCCCCATTCATCGGCCTTGGCGAGCATGTTGGAAATGACGGCAAGGCAACGGTTCGCCTGATAGGGCGTTGCCTTCATGTCGGCATGAAACTTCGCGACCTCTGCCCGGTTCAAATCCTTCACCCGGATATGTCCCAGCTTGGGCAGAACGTACTTTTCCAGAATGCGCTTGGTTTCCTTGGCCGTGCTCGCCTTGGTGTGCGGCTTCATGTGGTCGCGCTCATAGCGCTTGGCGAATTGTTTCAGACTTTCCGCCGCCTTGTCCGCCGCGCGAACGCCTGCCGGGTCTATCCCCGCGGAAACACCACCCAACAACCGGTTTGCTTCGCGGCGCGCCCGGTCCGGTGTCCAGACATGGGCATCGCCTGTCTCATCAGCGGTCCGGTTATTCTCCCCCAGCGCTGGGGCAGGCCGTCCGTGCTGGCCGATGGTGTACCAGCGCTGGCGACCATGGAACCGGTACTTGAGCACATAGGCTTTCACGCCTTTGGCACTCACGCGCAATCCGTAGCCCGGCAACTCCCCGTCCCAAACCGTCTGACCCGGCTTCGCCGCGTCCACAATCCGCTTGGTGAGTTTCGTTCCCATTTCGTGCCCCTCGCTAGTAGCTTGGCCGTCCGTGCTACCAGAATGCTACCACCTTAGCGGCAACTCAAGGACTCTCAGGGAACGCCGATACGGGATTTTACCAGCTATAGTACCGCTCTGGGCATCTCGCGGAAATTGCAGGAAACATGGACACGGAGACTCTTAATCAGCGGGTCCTAGGTTCGAATCCTAGTGGGCGCACCAATACTCTTCCTCGTTTTCCCGCAAAACCGGGCTATCCGTCCCCTGCGTGATCCGGCACGACATTGCCACGGCGCACGCAAATGCCTAGGGATGCGCGCAGCGCTTCGCCTGGCCCGAGGAAAGTCCCGCATGCCCTCCCTTGCACCGCCAGCCCGCCTGCTGGGCGTCATCCTTGCCGTTCTGCCCCTGACGGCCGCCTGCGCCTCCAACCCGGCGCGTCTGCCGGTTGTTGACCCGGGCGAGGCCAAGGGCAGCGACGAAACCGTCTTTATCGCCACGACGCGCACCCCGTCAGACGATCCCGCGATCCGTTTCGGTCCCGGCCGCGGCGACGACCTCTATTTTGCCGAAGCCGGGGTATGGGTGCCACACAATCGGGAACCCGGCAGCGTCAACCTGCCCTCCAGCCGCGTCAATCCGGCCCGGGAGTTCGCGCTGACGGGGTTTGAAAACCTCGCCGGCGGGTCCGACTTCATCAGCAGGATCGACGAAGCCCTCGCTCCCATCGCGCTGGACGAGCGGCGCATCTTCCTGTTTGTGCACGGCTTCAATACGCCATTCTCAGACGGGCTGTATCTCAACGCCCAGGTCCTCAATGATTTCGGCGTTCCAGGCGTCGGCGTCCACTATGCCTGGCCGTCGGCCGGACGCTTGCCCGCCTATCTCTATGACCGAGACAGCGCACAGTTTGCCCGCGACGGGCTGGCCGAAACGCTGACCATGCTGGCCGACACGCAGACCATGGGCATCACCGTCCTGGCGCATTCCATGGGCGCGCTGGTGACGATGGAAGCCTTGCGCGAACTCAGCCTGCGTGGCCGCAGCGATGTGCTGGAAAAGATAGACCCTGTCCTGCTGGCTTCCCCGGACATCGACTTCGACGTCTTCCGCATGCAGCTGACCTCGCTCGATCCGCCGCCCCAGCATCTGGCTGTGTTTTCCTCCAACCGGGACCGGGCGCTCTTCCTGTCGCAGCAGCTTCGCGGCGGCAGCCATCCGCGCATCGGGTCCGGCGCCTATCGGGACGAGCTCAACGCGCTGGGCGTGGCCGTGATCGACCTGTCGCCGATTGCCGACGGCCGCGGCTTCATCAACCACACCACCTTCGCCAGCTCGCCAACCCTGATGCGCCTGTCATCAAGCGGCGTGCTCAACGACGCGCTGATGGGAGAGTCGACCCATGTGCGCTCGACCGGTATCGGCGTGCTGACCGATCTGGCCGCTCAGATCATCTACCTGCCCGCCCGCGCCCTGGGCGAGCGCTGATCTGCAGATACAAGAAGGCCCGGAGCCGGGGGGGAAACCGGCGCCGGGCCTTCGATATTGCAAGGCGACTTCAGGAGGGGGAGTTAGCCGGCCTTGCGAACCTCCGTCAGGAAGCTTTCCACGGTCTTGTTGAGGCGTTCGGCGCGCTCGGACACCGCTTGCACGGCCTGCAGCACATCCTGCGATGCCTCGCCGGTCTGACGTGCCGAACGCGACACTGCATCGACATTTTCCGACACCGAGCGGGCGCTGGTGGCGGCCTGCGACACGGACGACGAGATTTCCCGCGTCGAGGCGCTCTGCTCTTCCGCCGCCGCTGCGATGGCCGCGGAGGTCTGGCTGATTTCGCCGACCGCGCGGGTGACGTCCTCGATCGAGGCCGACGAGGTCGCGGCCGCATCCTGGATCGCCTGGATGCGCTCACGGATATCGTCCGTGGCTTGGGCTGTCTGGGCGGCCAGCGACTTCACTTCCGACGCCACGACGGCGAAGCCCTTGCCGGCCTCGCCTGCACGCGCCGCCTCGATCGTGGCGTTGAGGGCCAGAAGATTGGTCTGCTCGGAGATGTCATTGATCAGCTGGACAACCTGACCGATCTCCTGCGCCGCTGCGCCGAGATTGCCGACTACGGTACGCACGCTCTTGGCGCGTTCGTCGGCCTGCGAGGCCATGGTTGAGGAACCCTGGATCTGCTGGGTCACTTCCGCGATCGACGCTGACAGTTCTTCTGCCGCTGCCGCCACGGACTCGACATTGGACGACGCTTCGGAGGCGTAGGACGCCATCAGATCGCTCTGCTGCGAGCCTTCCGATGCGGCGTGAGACAATTGCTGGGCGATAGCCGCCATGCCGCTGCAGGCCTCGCTGACTTCACGCAGCATCGCGCGGACATCAGCGTCGAACCCGTGAGCCAGCTCGTTCAGGCGGGCGGCGCGGCGCTCATTGGCTTCCGCCTGGGCGCGGGTGTCCGCCTCAAGTTGCTCGGCCTTCAGGCCGTTATCGCGAAAGCGTTTGAGGCTTTCCACCACAGCGCCCAGCTCGTCGGAGCGCTGCAGCGCATCGATGTCGAGCGAATAGTCTCCGGTCGCAAGGACTTCCGTCGCATCGGCAATCGTCCGCACCGATTTGGCGGTCCGGCGGCCGAAGAGAACGGACACCGCGATCAGGCCTGCACCGGCTATCACGGCCAGGGAAAGGAAGATGATGATCGAGGTATTCGATGTGCGCTGAGCGGCAGCGACATCCTGCTCGGAGAGCTCGGCGGCGTGTTCCGCCAAAGCCGTGAGATCGGCGTTGATGCCATCAAACACTTCATCAAACGGCTGGAGGAAGGCCACGGAGCTGGCAAAGTCGAGTTCCAGCATCTGGCCGACGAAGTCCAGCGCATCCTTGTAGAGCGCGAGCTGTTCAACCAGCTCGTTGATCGTGTCGCCACGGCCGGCTTCTTCGGCAAAGGGACGCAGGGTCTCGATACTGTCGGACAGACCATCCACCCGTCCGGCCACGGCCTCGAAGCCGGCGAGGACATCGACACTGTCGCCGGCGGCCTGCCGCGTGACGATGCTCAGCACATCGGCGTTGATGGCTTCCAGCCGGGCCCGGAATTCGGTGAGCCGCAGGCCGGCATTCATGTCGCCGATGACGGCGTCCTGGGTGTGCGACGCATTGAGCAGCGCCCAGGTCCCCAGACCCGCGACGCCGGTCAGTGCCAGAATGGCCGCGATCGGCGCAACCGCAAAGGATTGCGCGATCGAAAGACTGAAACGTGATGCCTTGCCCATATTCCCTCTCCTCTTCCGGTACCCACCGGTTGGACGTCCCGCCGCACACCCGTGCGGCGGGACGCAGTCACCGCTAGAAACCTGCGCGGAGTGACAACCAGAACCGCGATTCAGTTAACGTATTGGCATTGGTCTGTTCACCATCGCCAAAATTCGCGTTCTGGGCGTTCAGCGCGACCGACAGGTGGTCGTTGATGACGTATTCGCCGCGGAAGGAGGCGGAGATCACATCGTCAACAGACACGCGCGACACGGATCCGAAGGCCGGCTGCATCGGCACATCCGTGCTCGAGACATAATTGACCAGCACATCGGCGCGGAAGCGCTCGCCGGTCCAGCCGACACGGGCGTTCGCCAGATGGCTCGGCGTGGCGCCTTCATAGTCACGGACCGTGTTGACACCGAAGGGCGACAGATCGTCCTCGACGGACTGGAGGGTGTAGTTCACCGACCAGTTCCAGGGGCCTTCCGGATTACCGTTGAGCGTGACCTCGGCACCCGTCGTCGCCGTGTCGCCACGGTTTCCGAACAGGAAGGCCGGGGCGTTGACGGCCGGCGGGAAGAGATCCGGCACGGGACCGAAAGCACCGCGGTCCTTCTCGGTCTCGTGGTAGAAGAGCGCTGCGCGCAGATCGACAGTCGGCGACAGGGACCGGTCATAGGCGATCTCGTAATTGGTCACGATGGCCGGCTCGATATTCGGGTCACCGGAGATGACCAGCGTATTGCCGCCCACCGTTACCGGCAGACCGAAACCGATGTCGAACATCGTCGGCGCCAGCACGCCGCGACCCGTCGAGAAGCGCATCGTGCCGCCGAATTCCGGACGCCAGACGAGCGCGGCATTGTAGCTGAACTCCTCGATCGTGACGTCATAGTCTTCCCGCGAGAACGGGTAGAGCGCCGGATCCATATCGCCGTCACGGCTCCAGTCCACATGGTCGTAGCGGCCGGCCAGGGTCAGCTCGATGCTGTCGGAGAACTTGCGGTTCCACATTGCCGATGCGGCAAGGGTCTCATAGCCGAAATCGCCATTGCCCGGAGCCGGGAAGGAGTTGGACTCGCCGTCGCGATACTCGGCCGACAGACGGATGGTGTTACGCGTACCGACCTTGAACAGGTCTTCGATCGCAAAGGCCGTCAGCGAGGTTTCGTTCAGGCCGAAGCTGTAGAGCACCTCGACCTCATTGCGGAAGCCGGAGATCGTCAGGAAGCCCAGATCGGTGTCGGCTTCGACACCGGCACGATAGGAGGTGATCTCGTATTCGCTCTCGGCCGCCAGCGCGATGCTGGTGCTTTCCACCTGGTTCACTTCGGAATGCGTGAACTCGGTGATCAGGTTCACCTTGTTCGTCAGGGCGAAACGGCCCTCCAGCGCCAGCGTGTCGCGGGAGAATTCGACATCGCCGAAGCCGGCCGCACCGGTATTGCCCGGAAAGCCGCCAAACTCGTCGGCGCGCGTCGAGCCGAGGCTGAAGCGGACCGAGGCGCGGTCGCCCAAGCCATAGGCGGCAACCAGCGACAGGTCGGTATAGCTGTCCGTGCCGCCATCGACGTGCGCGGTGGCATAATTGCCCAGTTCCGGATTGCGCGTAATGATATTGACCACGCCGGACACGGCGTTGAAGCCGTAGAGCGCCGACTGGGCGCCCTTGACCACTTCGATCTGCTGGATCTCGTCCAGCTGCACCGGCAGGGTCGCCCAAGCAGTATAGCCATAGCTGTCCAGATAGACTTCACGGCCGTTCACCAGCACCAGGAGGCGCGGCGTATAGCCCGTCGCGGCGCCGCGGATATTGACCTGGCCGTCGCCGAAGCCGTAGCGGGTCACGTCCATGCCGGCATAGTGACGCAGGATGCCCGGGATATCGCGTTCCGGGAAACGGCGGATGTCTTCGCCGGTGATGATCACCATCGTGGCGGGAACGTCGGAGGCGCGCTGCGGTGCGCCCGTGGCACCGGCGGTGACCGGTTCGCCGAACAGTTCGCTCATCGCCGTGTAGTCGAGGCTCTGGGCCGAAGCGCCGGCCTGCCAGACGAGACCGGCAGCCAGGGCAGCGAAGGAAGTCGTGATCAGTTGCTTTTTCATGATAAAACTCTTCAAGTCCTGTCCGGTCTAGATTTCTTCGATCATCATCGCGAAGGCCGCCGCGAAGGAGACCGAGGATGCGTCCGCTGCGCCGCGATTGACGACGATCCGGACAGACGGCGCGCTCTGCACGCCCATCACGCAATTGCCGCTTTCAACGCAGCCCATATCGGTGGACACCGTCATCACGCCGGCCGAGCTGGCCGAGGAGAAAACGCCCGCATCGCCCGACGCGCCGCCCAGCAGGACGGCGGCATGAGCGCCGCCGAGGCTGCCGGCATCGGCCACGGGAACCAGACGTGCATTCAGCGTGACGCGGCCAGCGGACAGGCCGCCGGACATGGCGCCGGCCAGAGCCTGGGCTTCCGCCTCGCTGGCCGGGTCGTAGACGATGGCGACGGTCCGGTCGGATCCGTCGACACCTTCCATGAAGCCAAGCGCGCGGCCGATCACTTCAAGATCGCGCTGGGAGGTTTCCGCAAAAACGGGAGACGTAAAGAGTGCGCCGGCGAGAACCGGCAGAATGAGAGAACGCATGTAAGCCCCTGCCCTTTTGTTTGGGGGACGCCGCTGGACGTCGCATGGGCACCGCTTACGCAGGGGGGATTAACAGAATGATTTCAACTGCTCATAGGATATTACAACCTCTATTACCCCAACTCGCCTTTTCGAAGAAAAACCAAGGCTTCACCAAAAACTCTCATTTAATATGACTGATCCGTCCGCAGAATTGCGACAGCTCCATCGCGTCAGATCTGCGACAACACCGTCGACCGCTCGCGAAGGCGATCAAGCAGCCCGGCCAGGATTTCGATTTCCTGTTCAGAGAATTCTGCCAGCAATGCAGATTCCTGATCGAGGGCGACAGGGGCAATCTCGTCATAGACGCGCCGCCCGTCGGCCGTCAGATGCAGCATGCGCGAACGCCGGTCCGCTGCGTGGTTCTCACGCTCCACCAGTCCGCGCTCTTCCAGGCTTCGCACAGCACGCGAGACCGATACCTTGTCCATGGCCGCACTGTCGCTGATCGCCTGGGCCGTCATCGGCACGGCTTCACCCAGGATCGCAATCACGCGCCATTCCCAGATCGTCACGCCGAACTGGTCCTGATAGGCCCGCGCCACCAGCCGGCTGACGAGGTTGGACGTCACGGCGAGACGGTAGGGTAAGTAATCCTGCAGGCGCAGGTGCGACGGGTTATCGGGCACGGTCGAGCGGGTCATGCAGCAGTCGTGCAATACGGGGGCGGGGGCCGCAAGCGATTGTTGTCTCGACGACAGGGCACGGCTCGCGCTATCTCAGACGCCATGACCGACCTTGTAACGCCGCCTGCCCGGCCCCGCCTTGCCATCGACGGCGACAGCCGTTCCTTCCCGGTTGCCCGCGTTTTCTGTATCGGCCGCAATTATGCAGATCACGCAAAGGAGATGGGCGCGAAGGCGGAAGCGATCTTCTTCATGAAGCCCGCCGACGCCGTCACAACCGGCCGCACCCTTGCCTATCCTGCCGAGACCGCGGATCTGCATCATGAAGTCGAGCTGGTGCTGGCCCTCGGTGAGGGCGGCACCATTGCCGCCTGCGGCGTCGGGGTCGACCTGACCAAGCGCGACCTGCAGGCCCGGCTGAAGGAAAAGTCCGCCCCCTGGGAGATCGCCAAGGCGTTCCGCGACAGCGCGCCCGTCGGTGCACTGCGTGCCGGACCGCCGCCGGCGGCCGGTGCGATCGGCCTGTCGGTCAATGGTGAGGCCCGGCAATCGGGCGATCTGGACCAGATGATCCTGACGCCGCAGGCGCTTCTGGCCGAACTGGGCCGCTTCTTCACACTCGGCGCCGGCGACCTGGTCTTCACCGGCACGCCCGCCGGTGTCGGCCCGCTCAAGGCCGGCGACACGGTCAAGGCGGAGATCGCCGGCCTGCCCGTGCTGGAATTCTCCGTCACGGAGGCCCGTTCATGACCACGACGCTTTACGGCTACTGGCGCTCCAGCGCCGCCTATCGCCTGCGCATCGCCCTCAATCTCAAGGGCGTTGCCTATGAGCAGGTCTCGATCAATCTGAAGGATGGCGAACAGAACAGCGATGACTGGCGGGGCATCCAGCCACAGGGCCTGGTGCCTGTGCTGGAGCATGACGGCCGGCGCCTGCTGCAATCGCCGGCCATCCTGGAATGGATCGAGGAGACCTGGCCGCAACCGGCCCTGCTGCCATCAACCGCGCAAGCACGCTGCCTCGTGCGCGGCTGGGCCTCGGTGATCGCCTGCGACATCCATCCTGTGCAAAATCTGCGCGTCCTGAACGCTATCGCCGGCGATCTCGGCCAGGGCCCGGAAGGCATGAAGGCCTGGGCCCAGCGCTGGATCGGTTCCGGTCTGCAGTCGCTGGAGGCCATGGTGGCCGCACACCCGCGCAGCACGCCCTTCCTTCACGGCGATGCGCCCGGTCTCGCCGAGGTTTATCTCGTGCCGCAAATGTACAATGCCCGCCGGTGGGGCGCCGACATCTCGAACTGCCCCACCCTCCAGGCCGCGGACGAAGCGGCACGGGCGCTTCCCGCCTTCCGCGATGCCGAGCCGGAAAATCAGCCCGACGCAGAAGGTTAGGACAAACGGCGCAGCGGGCCGAACTGCCGGCGGGACAACCCGTCCAGCAGCCACTCCACGGGGCCGGTCCGGAAAGACCGGCTCCAGGCCCAGACCGCGAGCGCCTGCACAACGCACAGAAGAAAGCCGGTCAGCGCCAGCCCGGCCGGGCCCAGCCGTCCGTAGAGCGACAGGCCGGGCAGGAAGGAAAACAGGGCAAGCCCGATCAGGAGCTGGCCGGTATAGAGGCTCAGCCAGATCTCACCGGCCTGTTCGAGAAGTCGGGTCACCGGTGCGAGGCGAGCGTGACTGCCCGCCAGGACGATCAGCGCTGCGACCCCGGTCGCACACAGCAAGGCCCCAACCGCATGCGCACCATTGCTCTGCCACAGGCCGGACGGGGCGAAGTCCCGCGCCAGGGCCACGGCCGCCGCCCATCCGGTCAGCGGCAAGCCGAGGCCCAGGCAGACGGCCGCGACCAGGACATAGTGCATCGCCGCCCACCGCCCGCCGGCAAATCCGGTTTCCAGCGCCAGCATGCCGATCATCGCCACCCCCAGAACACCGCCGCCGAGAAAAACGACCTCCATGAGATGCCATTGCAGCGCCGTTGCCATATTGCGGGGCAATTGCGCGAAATAGCCCGCCCGGTGTGCCGCTTCGGCTTCGGTGACCTGTTCGGTTCCGAAACCCAGCAGCTGGCCCGGCTCCATCGTGTCGGGCAGAAGCGCGGTCACGGCCGACCCTGCCACCACGATCAGCAGCGTCCCGCCCACCAGGACCAGCGCAGTGACGAGGCGCGATGCCGGCTGCATGGCGCGCAGTGGCAAGGCAATCAGGCTCGCAATCACCAGGATCGAGATCAGCTCCCCGAACCAGACCAGGTAGGCAAGCACCAGGCCCAGCAGAAGCATCCAGCCCAGCGGCACCCGCAAGCCCCGGTCCTGTTGCCAGGCCAGCCAGCCCCCGAATGCAGCGATCAGCACGATATTGAACGTCCAGGACACGAGCGTCTGGCCGGTCCACCAGGCCACGGCTCCGGCGGCGCCCAGCGTCCGGCCGCCGATCTCCGGCAGGTCGGCAGAAGGCCACACGCCCGCCATGCCCGGCAGGTTGGCCAGCAGAAGGCCGAAGGCACAAAGCCCGAGGAGGCGGAGCAGTCCTGCCCCGTCGCGGTCATCCATGATCGTGCTGCCCTTGCCCCATTTCCGCCACCTTGCTTACAAACAATTCACAAAATTCCCATCTTCCATGAAGACGCATTGGATATAACGCGTCATGCCCTCGTGAGGGGTTGAATCGGATCGTAGGGTGCACGTTTGGGATGATCCAGTTTCTCTCATCGCTGATCGAATGGCTCGCGCTGGCGGCCCTGTCGTCCGTCGGTATCGAAGTCGAGGCGGTCGACTGTGCTGCGGCTGCCGGCCCGGCAGAGTACCGGACCATCTCGGCGGTCTACGTCGCCGGTCCGGACGCTGTGTTCGTGAATACCGGCCTCAACAGCACGTCTTTGAGCGATTGCGCCGGTGCCGCCGGCAGCCTTCTGCGGATTGACGACACGCCCCTCCTGGTCGCGGAACCGCGCCAATCCTACCGCAGCTGATCCCCGCTATCGACCGCAGGTTTTTCCGTCAAACACCGGTTCTGCATAGATTATCTGTGTGTCCGGCGCGCATTTGCGCCTATTCTCTGCCATAATGAACAATCCGGCGCGCACAGGGCTTGATCCGGCGCAGGATGAAGGCAGCCAATCGGGCCCGGAATGACCAGACACACCCAGGACCAGACGATCGAACTGGCGGAGATGAATATGGCGGATGACGCTCAGGATTCACCGGTCGCCACAGCGCAGTCGCATGCGCTGTCCACCCAAGCCTCCCAGAACCCGCAATGGGACGATGCCGGTGGCAAGTCCAGCGGCAACTGGATGGTCTGGCTGGGCAATACGTTCGCGCTTTTGTGGATCGGCGCCGCGGGCGCCTTCATCTGGGGATATCTGGGCATCCAGTCGCTGGACGCACTGACGCGCTATGGTTTCGGCCAGCTGACCGGTCTGTCCGTGTTCGCCATCGCCCCGGCCCTGCTCTTCATCATGAGCGGGCTGATGGCGCGTGAAGTCGTCCGCAACGGCCGCAATACACGACGCGTCGAAATCGCCCTGCGCAAGCTGGTCGAGCCGGCCCGCTATGCCGAGCATGAAGTCCAGAGCCTGTCCGATGCCGTCTCCGATGAGGTCGAGCGGATCAATGCGGCGCTGGAAAGCGCCCTGGCCCGCCTTGCCGCCATGGAAGAGGTAATCGCGCACCATGCCGACACGCTGGAACAGTCGGCGACCGATGCGCGCGACCGTGCCGAAGGCCTGCTGAAGGATCTGCGCAGCGAGCGCCTGCGTCTCGGCGAAGTATCTGAATCGCTCGACGACAAGGCGGCCCTGATCGCCGCCGCGATTTCAGACCAGTCCAAAATGGTCGCCGCGGCAGCCGAGCTCGCCGCCTCCCAGGCCAGCGACAGCGAAAAGCGTATCCGCGCCAGCCTGAGCGATCTGGATGCCGCCGGCACGGCCATCGTCGAACGCAGCGACCAGGCTGCAATTGTCATCAGCGAACGCGCCGATCATCTGCGCGATCTGTCCAACGGCCTCAAGGAACGTTCGGAAAATCTCGACGCGGCCTATGTCAAACACCGCCAGCGCCTGAGCGAGGCCAGCGAGGCGCTGCGCCAGGAACAGGAAAAAATCGCTGCAGCGCTGGACTTCCACAAGGCCGAGCTGGAAGTCATGGCCAGGACCGCCCAGGACGGCGCCGGCGCACTGAAATCGGCGGCGTCCTCCGGTGCCGAGGCCTTCCGCGAGGCGGTCGATGCCGCCCTGGCGCGGGCCGACGACATGGCCGGCCGGGTCCGAACGGAAACCGAGCACGCCGCCAGCGAGCACGAGGCTGCGCTGGCCCGCCTGATCGCCTCCGCGCAGGAGGCCAAGGAGGTCTCCGAGGCCGCGATCGAGGCGATCGAGAAACAGGCCGACATCGTCTCCTCCAAGGTCGAGAAAACCAATGAGACGGCCTATGAAGCCGCCCGCCGCTCGGACGAGGCCTTCGAGGCCCGCCTGGCCGAAGCCGAGAAACTCACCCAGCGCGCCTCTCGGGCCGCCGACGATGCCGCCGACTCGGTCCGTCGCCGGCTCGAGGCCGTTCTGGAGACCGCGCGCACCGAGAGCCAGTCGGTCGAGCGTCAGATCGAGACGATGACACAGCGTCTGGCGGAAATGCCTGTCATGGCGCGTGACCGGGCGCAGGAAGCCGCCGACGCCCTGCGCCGAGGGCTGGACGGGCTGAATGCCGCCGCCATGGCCGCCGCCGAGGAGGCGCAGGAAATCGACGCCGCCTTCCAGTCGCGCATCCGCCAGAATTACGAATTGCTCAGCGATTTCATGTTGCGCATGGGCAGTGTGGCCGGTGGCCGGCGCGTGCCCGATCTCGGTGCCAATGAACTGCCCGACCCGCTGCAGCGGCGGCGTTCATCGCCCGCACCGGATGCGGATGCCGCCGAACCGGACGCCAATGACGCCCCGTCCCGGGACAGCGAGACGCCGGCAGCACCGGCCGAGGAGCGTCCGCGCAGCGACAACAGTGTCGGCTTCCCCGAGCGCGGCGGACGCCGCGGTCAGGGCGATCCGGGCTGGCGCTGGAAGGACCTGCTCTCGAACATGCCGCAGGACGAGGATGGCGCGCCATCACCGTCTGACCGCAAGAAGCGCTCCGACGACTAGACCCGAACGCGGCCGGGCGGCGATTATTCGCTGCCGGCTTCGCTCTCCGGCGTCTCGGTTGCCATGGCGGTCCAGCCGGCGATATCGCGGCTGATCGAGATCGCGGCCGCATCAAAAGCATCGACGATAGCCCCGGTCCGGTTGTCCGACGCCCGGCGTTCCGCCGAGAACACCCGCGCCCCGACAAAGCGGCGCCCGTGCTCGGCCACAAGCCGCGCCGCGATACGCACGCGGACGGTCGGCGCTGCGCTGTCGCCGTGATCATAGTCCGCCTCGAACTGGCGCAGATCGAGATGCAGCTCGTAATCGGCCCGCACCCCGTCTTCCGGCCGGGCCGGTGCCAGGCGCGCCTGATCGGCGTTGAACGTGTCGATCACCAGGCTCTGCAGCAGGCCCGGTGCCGGTGCGATCCAGCGCGCGCCATGGACATAGGCCAGGCTCTGCCCGTCGCGGACCAGCGCGATCTGGTCGCCGGACAGGCCGCGCGGCGCCTGCGGCATCTCGATCTCGATGATCGTCCAGTTCTCGCTATTGCCGCTCCATTCACTCGGTTCCGGCGAGGACAGGCGGTAGACCGACACCGGCTCGCTCTCGGGCAGAAGCGAGACACAGGCTGCCACCGGCAGCAGGCTCAGCGCGATCAGCGCCGGCTTGAGGAAACGTGTTCCGCTCATTGCGGGACCTCCACGGTTTCACGGGGCGAACCGGCGACGAAGGCACCGGGATTGCTCTCGATTTCCAGGGCGATGCGCTCCAGCGTCGCGATCAGACGGCGCAGGTCGGACGAGGCCCGGTTGAGATCCTGCAGCCCGCTGTCTGCAAAGTCTTCCAGCGGCGGCGTGATGGTGCGGATCATGGTGTCGGTGTTCACGGCCGCCTGGTTCACCGCTTGCGCCGCAAGTGTGGTCTCGGTAACCGCAGGGGTCAGATCATTGACCAGGAAACGCTCGGCAGTCGTGCCGAACTGCTCCAGCGAGATCGCCGCAGCCGAGATATCGCCGGCCGCCGTATCGATCCGGCCGATTGCCTGGCGCATGTCGGCGATCAGGGCATCTTCCGAACTCAGCCGCTCAGTCAGGGCGCGCAGGTTTGACAGGGTCTCCGAAACCTCTTCGACATTCTGCTCGCTGAGCAGGGCTGACAGGCGGAACAGCGCCGTCTGAGCCGCATCGAGCACGTCCTCGGACCCCTCGAACAGACCCTCCAACTGGGCGCGCCGGGCGAAGATTTTCGGCGGCTGGCGGCCGGGCGGGCTGAGCAGGCGCTGGGCATTGGGTGAGCCGCCCGAGATGAGGATATAGGACAGGCCCGTCAGGCCCTGCGGTTCGAGCTGGGCGAAACTGTCTACCCGGACCGGCGTCTGGGCGAGCACGCGGACCCGGGCGATCACCCGGCTCTGCTCGTCCAGCTCCAGCTCGATCACCTCGCCGACCTGGATCCCGTTGAACCGCACCTCCCCGCTTTCGCGCAGCCCGCGGACAGGTCCGTCGAACACGATGTCATAAAGGGCATAATCCTCGTCGAAGGAGATCTTGCCCAGCCAGAGGGCGAAGAAGCCGAGGGCGGCGGCCAGCAGGACGGTAAACAGGCCGACCAGCGCGTGATGAGCTTTGGTTTCCATGCCTAAATCTCCTTTCCGGCCAGCGCGGCGCGGCCGCGCGGTCCGTGGAAGTATTCCTGGATCCACGGATGCGGATGGTCCAGCAGTTCGCGGAGCGGAGCGACAACCTCCACCCGCTTGTCGGCCAGTACGGCCACCCGGTCGCAGATTGCGTAGAGACTGTCGAGATCGTGGGTAATCATCATGATGGTCAGGCCCAGCGCCCGGGACAATTCCAGCACCAGGCTGTCGAAGGCCGCCGCACCGATCGGGTCGAGACCGGCGGTCGGCTCGTCGAGAAACAGGATTTCCGGGTCCAGCGCCAGGGCGCGCGCCAGAGCGACGCGCTTGCGCATGCCGCCGGACAGCTCCGCGGGAAAGCGTGTCGCCGCGTCCGGCTGCAGACCGGCCAGACCGATCTTCATGCCGGCGATCTCCTCCATCAGGGAGATCGGCATGTCGACATGCTCGCGCAGCGGCGCCATGACGTTTTCCAGCACATTGAGCGAGGTGAACAGGGCCCCGTTCTGGAACAGCACGCCCCAGCGGCTGTCCACCCGCCGCCGTTCGGCCGCGCTCATCTCGCTGAACAGGCGCCCGTTGAGCCGGATCTCGCCGGCTTCCGGTTTTCTCAAACCAAGAATGGCATTCATCATCACGGTCTTGCCCGTGCCCGATCCGCCGACCACGCCCAGGATTTCTCCGCGGCGGATATCGAGGTCGAGATCGTCGTGCACCACATGATCGCCGAACTGGGAGCGCAGCCCCCGCACGGAGATGAGAATGTCCTCTCCGCTCATATGCCCAGCTCCAGATACATCATGGCGAACAGCGCCTCGAGCACGATGACGGCAAAGATCGACTGCACCACCGAAGCCGTCACCCGGCGCCCCAGCGACTCCACATCGCCCTGCACCTGCATGCCCTGCCGGCAGCCGATGATCGCCACGACCAGCCCGAAGACGGGCGCTTTCGACATGCCGACCCAGAAATGGCTCCAGTCGAGCTCCGAATGCAGGCGCGTGATGAACAGGGTCGGCGAGATATCCTGCGCCGACCAGGCGACGAGCATGCCGCCGAAAATCCCGGAAATCATGGCCCCGAAGGTCAGAAGCGGCGCCATCAGCACACAGGCGACGACACGCGGCATCACCAGCGCCTCATACGGGTCGAGGCCGAGCACGCGCATGGCATCGATTTCCTGCTGCATCTTCATCGACCCGATCGAGGCGGTGAAGGCACTGTCGGACCGGCCTGCCAGCATGATCGCGGTGATCAGCACACCAAATTCGCGCAGCACGGCGATGCCGACGAGTTCGACGGTAAAGACCGAGAAGCCGACACTGCGCAGCAGGTTGGCGCCCATATAGGCGACCACGGCACCGATGAAGAAGGACAGGACGGCGACGATCGGCAGGGCGTTCACCCCCACTTCTTCCATCGCCCAGACGGTCGGTGTCAGGCGGAAACGCCAGGGCTGGGCTGCCATGCGCAGGCCCGTCGTCACGGTGCGGCCGAAGAAGGCCATCGTGTCGACGGCCTCCGTCCAGGCCGCTTCCAGACCGGCGCCGATCCGCGCCATTGCGCCCATGAAGCCGAAGGCGGGTTCGCTTTCGGGCTGGCAGATCGTGGTGCGCGAACGCACCTCCTCGATCAGCCGCCGGGCTGTAGGATGATCGCCGCGGTAATGGATATCGCCATCGGGCTGGCTGCAGCGGCGTGTCGCCCGGCCCAGCAGATAGGCCCCGGCCGTGTCGATCCGGCCCAGCCCGTCCAGGTCGATCACGATATCGCCCGGCTCGCTGTTCTCCTCGACAGCGCGGATAGCCGCATCCTGCACACCGACGGTATCGACGACCCAGTCGCCGTTCGGCTCCAGCACAGTGCGTCGTCCGTCCTCCCGGACGGTCAGGCCCGCCGGGTCAGCAGTGATGACAGTTTCTCCCCTCATGTCCCTGACCCTAGTCGAAATTTTCCGCCCGCGGGAGTGCCTGGAAGCGGTGCAGCAAAACTGCGGCAGCCAGGCCACACACGGCCGGAATCACCATCAATGCAAACCCGCCCGCGCCGATCCGGGCATAGAAATATCCCGACACTGCAGACGCGGCCGCCATCACAACCCCGCCGGACAGCGCCGAATTGAGCGCCTGCGCCAGCGCCGCATGCTCATCGGGAACATGTTCGGACGCGAACCGCAGGAACCCGACATAGGTGGCGGCGAAAGTGAGCGCATGCAAGGATTGCAGTGCTAACAGCGCCCAGAGCGGCGGGGAAAACGCGGTCAGCCCCCAGCGCAGGATGGATGCCGCGGCACCGGCCCCGATCAGCATGGCCGGGCTGGCGCGTCCCAGAAGACCGCGTCCGGACAGCCATAAAAAGCCGATCTCGACCGCAACACCGGTGGCCCACAGCGCGCCGATCGCTGTGCCGGACAAGCCTTGGTCGCTCCAGGCCTTGGCGGAAAATGCGTAGTAGAAGCCATGCCCGGCCTGCACCATGGCCGAGGCCAGAAGCGCAATCCCCAGCGGCCCGCCCAGCATCACCAGGATATGGCCCAGCCGGGCATGATCGGCGCTGTGCGTGTCCGGACGGCGCCCCTCGGGCAACCAGGACGCGGCCAGTGCCAGCAGGCCCGCCCCCAGAATCAGCCAGGCCAGAATGCTCTCCGTGCCGAAGCGGTCGATCAGGGCACCGGCCGAGAAATTGGCGACGATGAACATGGCCGAGCCGAAAGCGCGCACCGGGCCGAAGGCGAAGCGGTCATCGCGGGCCGCGCGCATGGCGAAGGCATCGATCACTGGGATCTGGCCGAACAGCAGCGCGCCGGACAGGAAGGACAGGACCAGCAGCACCCACGGCAAGGATGACGGGCCGTGCAGGCCGAACACCACGACACAGCCAATGGCAAAGACCAGGATCGGATCGCGGCGCCGCACCGCCCGGTCCGACCAGCGCGCGCCGACCGGCGAGACCAGCGTGCGCCCGGCCATGCCGGCCGCCACGATCCAGCCGATCCATTCCGGCGACAGTCGGCGTCCGTCCAGCCATTGCGGGAAATAGGGCAGGAAACAGCCCAGTGTCATGTAGAAGGCGCCATAATAAGCGGCAAAGCGGAATGCGGGCGTGCGGATCATAAGGCCTTCCTGGCGTCGCGTGCGGTTCCAGCGATGCAGCATGCTGGTATGGCATGCTTGGCGAACAATGTTCACTTCTATAGGTTCGCGGTTCGAATTCGACCGCCGGAATCATGCGTCATGGGCCCAGATACCCTTGTTTCCACACAGCTGGAAGACAGACCGGACGCAGCGCCCGTCCGGCCGCTACGCGTGCTCGTCACCGGTTATCGCTCGCATCCGCATGTCGGCGGCCAGGGCGTTTATATCCGCGAGCTGACGCGCGGTCTGGCCGCGCTGGGCCACAAGGTCACTGTCGCCTCCGGTCCGCCCTATCCTGAGCTCGACCCCGGCATTGATCTGGTGCGCCTGCCCTCGCTCGACCTGTTTGCCGAAGAGAATGCTTTCATGGCGCTGCGCCCGAAGCATCTGGCCTCCTGGGCCGATCTGTCGGAGTGGCTGGCCCATAATTCCGGCGCTTTCGGTGAACTCTATGCCTTCGGCCGTCGCCTCGACCGCTATCTCGCCGACAATGCCGGCGAGTATGATGTCGTCCACGACAACCAGACGCTCTCGACACCTTTCCTGCGGATCGAGCGCCGCCTGCCGGTAATCACCACCCTGCACCACCCCATCGCGATCGATCACGACTACGCCCTGGCCGCCAGCGACGCCTGGTGGAAGGCGCTGCTGACCCGCCGCTGGTACCGGTTTGTGGGAATGCAGGCGCGCACCGCGCGCCGCCTGCAGCGTCATCTCGCCGTCTCCGAAGCCGCGCGCGACACCCATGCCGAACGCTATGGCGTCGCCCCGGACCGCGTGCGCGTCGCCTATAACGGGATCGATCATGAGGTCTTCCGGCCGGATCCGTCCATTTCGCGTGAGACCGGGCTGATCGTGACGACGGCCAGCGCCGACGTGCCGATCAAGGGTCTCGACGTGCTGATCGACGCTCTCGCCAAGGTCGCGGCCGCCCGCCCCAAGGCACGGCTGCACATTGTCGGCCAGCTGCGCGACGGACCGGCCAAGCGCCGGCTGGCCGCGCACGGCCTGTCCCAGCGTGTCTCCACCTCCAGCGATCTCACCCGCGCCGAAGTCGCCGATCTTTATCGCCGGGCGCACATCGTTGCCTGTCCAGCACGCTTTGAAGGCTTCGGCTTTCCCGCCGCGGAAGCCATGGCCTGCGGCGCAGCGGTTGTGTCCAGCGATGGCGGTGCCCTGCCTGAAGTCATCGGCGATGCCGGTCTTGTTTCGCCGGCCGGCGATGCCGAGGCGATGGCCGCCAATCTCGCCCGCCTGCTGGATGCGCCCGCCGAAGCGGCACAGCTGGGCGAGCAGGCCAGCACCCGCGCCCGGTCCGAGTTCAACTGGTCGTCCCACGCCCTCGCCGCCTCGCGGCTCTATGCCGAAGCGCTCGCTGAACGGGGAGACTCCCGCGCATGCTGACTGTCCGCCTCAAAGCGCTCGACCTGGATGCAGGCCAGCGCGTGCTCGATCTTGGCTGCGGCCAGGGACGCCACCTGCATGGCCTCTACTGGGATGAGACACCGGTCACCGCGGTCGGCGTCGACCTGTGTTATGATGATGTCGTCATCGCGCTCGACAAATTCTTCGAACTGCCGCCGCCCGAACCGGCCTCGCCGCTGCGCCATGCCGTGCTGGCGACCGCCAACGGGGAGACCCTGCCCTTCCCCGACAGGAGTTTCGACCGGATCATCTGTTCCGAAGTGCTCGAACACGTGCCCGATCCGGACCTCTTCCTGTCCGAGATTACACGCCTTCTGAAACCCGGCGGCATCTTCGTCGCCTCGGTGCCGCGCTACTGGCCCGAAGCGATCTGCTGGTGGCTGTCGCCGGCCTATCCGCGCACACCGGGCGGCCATGTGCGCATCTTCAAGCCGGACGCGCTGAAGGCTCAGGTCGAGAAGCACGGTTTCCGGCGCTTTTCGCGGCATTGGGCGCACAGCCTGCACAGCCCCTACTGGTGGCTGCAATGCGCGCTGTGGGACAGCCGTGAAACCAGCACGCTGGTCCGCATCTACCGCAAATTCCTCGAATGGGATCTGCTGGACCGGCCGTGGCTGACGCGGGCGATGGAAGCGGTGCTCGACCCGGTAATGGGCAAATCGGTCGTCATGTACTTCCGGAAGACCGTGTGATGGCGGATCTGGTCGATATCCGCGCCTGTGCCCGGCACATCGAGGCGCTGCAGCGTCCCGGCGGCGATATTCCCTGGATCGAGGCGGGTATCTGGGATGCGTGGAATCACGGTGAAGGCGCGATGGGACTGGCGATCGCCGGCCGCGAGACGGCCGCGCGCCGCGCCCTCGACCATCTTGCTGAACGCCAGGAGGCCGATGGCGGCTGGACCGGCGATCTGGGCGCCTCTGTCCCGCTGGACGACGCCAATCGCCATCTCGTCCCCGGCACGCCGGATACGGCCCGCGACACGAATTTCACCGGCTATGCCGCCGTCACCGTGCTGCGCTCCCTGCTCGCGCTGGGCGCCCTGTCGGACCTGCCGCGCTACTGGCCGATGGTGCAGCGCGCGATGGACTTCATCCTCGAACACCAGACACGGCAGGGCGACATCGTCTGGCGTGCCCGCGATGGCGACGAGCCACTGGAGACGATCGACTCGCTGCGTGCCGGCAATGCCTCACTCTACAAGTCGCTGGAATGCGCCATCCTGATGGGCCGCCTGATGGAGGCTCCCGTCGATCACTGGGCCCAGGCCCGCCGCAAGCTGGGCGCAGCGCTGCGCGAGAATGATGCCCGCTTCGACCGCAAGGGCACGGACCGCCGCCGCTATGCGATGGACTGGTATTATCCGGTTCTGGCTGGCGTCCTGACCGGCGAGACCGCCCGCGCGCGCCTCTATGCGCGCTGGACGGACTTTGTGAAGCCGGGACTGGGCTGCCGCTGCGTTTCGGACGAGCCCTGGGTCACCGCAGCCGAAACCGCCGAACTGGCCCTGGCCTGCCTCGCCGCCGGCAAGCGCGACCAGGCCCGCACGCTGATCGCCGACCTCGCACCATTGAAGGCCAAATCCGGCGGCTACTGGATGGGCTGGCAATTCGCCGAGGAAGTCGTCTGGCCCTATGAGCGTCCCAGCTGGACCGCCGGCGCCCTGATCATGGCGGCCGACGCGCTGGACGGCCTCACTCCGGGCTCCGGCCTGCTGGTGCGCAACTGGGTGGTGGAATATCCGGTCAGGCCAGACGCCGAAGCACTTCCAGCGTTCCTGTCCGCCTGACCGGCTCGAACAGGCCGGAGGCACAGGCCAGTTTCCAGATTTCATAGGGCGGGCGGCCGCCATCTTCCGGGTTCGGGAAGACATCGTGGATCGCCAGCAATCCGCCCGGCAGGATGCGTCCGCTCCAGCCGCGATAGTCGGCCAGCGCCGCTTCCATGGAATGCCCGCCATCGATGAAGACCATGCCCAAAGGCGTGGTCCAGTGAGCAGCCACGGTCGCCGATTTGCCGACCACCGGGATCACACAGTCTTCCAGGCCGGCGCGGAACAGCGTCTCGCGCAGGGCCGGCAGCGTTTCCACCGCCCCCAGCCCGGCATTGTAGAGATCGGGGTCGTGATACTCTTCGCCCTTCTGGTGTTCTTCCGAACCGCGATGATGATCGAGCGTGAACAACACCGTGCCCGCCTCGCGCACCGCAGGTCCCAGATAGAGGGCCGACTTGCCGCAATAGCTGCCAATCTCCAGCACCGGACCGAGACGCCCGGCCTCGCGTGCACAGGCAGCGAGATCCGCGCCTTCCCCGGGTGCGAGAAAGCCCTTTACGCTATCGGGATCGAGCATCAGGACAGGCTGTCGTCAGAGGCGTTGCTGCGGCGCAGATCGACCAGCTCGTCGACCCGTTCGCGCAAGCTGTCGGTGCGGACCGCGAAAAGGTCACGCTCGGACACCAGCTGGCTGGCGAGTTCCTCGTCGCCGGGAACCGGCATCTCAGCCAGAACGGCATCGAACAGGGCGAGCGCATCGCGGGCCCGGGCAGTGACGGTCTCGACATCGCCGATGCTGCGGCTGAGCGCGCTGCTGGAGACACCGCCCCCCTGGGCGATGAGTTCGGCAGCGGCATTGTCGACCGCGCCGGCAAGTTCCCAGGCCAGGGTCATGTCGGTCAGGAAATGGGCGGCAAAGCCGGGCGCGTCGAGCGCGGTTTCATTGGCTTCAAGATAGCGGGCCACCGGTGAGCGGTCGGTTCCGGCATCATCATCCGACTGACCCGCGAGGCGGCCCATCCAGGACATGGCGGTCGCCATCGACCCGGCTTCGCGTATCCAGCCGCGCGCCCGGGCAACATCCTCGAAATCGGCGGCCGTCCGGCTGACGCTGGCCTGCTGCGGCGAAGCTTCACCGGCTTCGGCAAAACGGGAGGAGACGGAAATCGGGGCACTGGCACAGCCCACGACGAAGGAACACGCGGCCAATGCCACAAGGAAGCGCCGAAGTCCGGTCATTACGCGGTGGTTTCCCAACAGTCTCTGATTAGCCCCAAGGTGAAAGATGATATAGGGACATAAGGGTCTAGGCTATGGTTTATTGCGTTTACGACGCGCTAACAGGACATATCTGGAATGGACGCCGCCTACTCCCGCCGACTGCTGTATCCGCCAATCCACGCAACGCAGACATTCCGCCTGCCGGTGAGCGGCGGACACGAACTTCATGTCGAGGAATGCGGCCGCCCTGACGGCCTGCCCGTCATCACCCTGCATGGCGGTCCCGGCGGCGGTGTCTCACCCGCCCTGCGCCGCTTTTTTGACCCGCGCCGCTACCGCATCATCCTGTTCGACCAGCGCGGCTGTGGACGCTCCACACCGCATGGCGGGCTGGAGAACAACACCACCGCCGACCTGATCGACGATATCGAACGCATCCGCGAACGCATGGGTGTCGACAAATGGCTGGTCTTCGGCGGCTCCTGGGGGGCGACACTGGCCATCGCCTATGCCCGCCAGCATCCGGACCGCTGCCTCGGCCTGGTCCTGCGCGGTGTCTTCCTGTGCACCGAGCTGGAGCTGAACTGGTTCTATCGCCAGGGCGCCAACATGCTGTTCCCGGATGCCTGGGAACGCTTGGTCGACCCGCTGGCACCGGAAGAGCGCGGCGATATCGTGCGCGCCTATTACGAGCGCCTGGCCGAGCCGGACATCATCCGCCGCCGCCCGGACGCGCTCGCCTGGGCGCGTTGGGAAAGTGCGCTGATCTCGATGACCGGTGACCCGTCCGCCCCCCTCGCCGACCCGATCCGCGCCGACGCGCTGGCCCGGCTGGAGACACATTATTTCGTCCATAACGGCTTCCTGGAACGCGATGGCGTGCTGCTGGAGGATGTCAGCCGCTTCAGCCATCTGCCCGGCGTCATCGTGCAGGGCCGCTACGACATGGTGACCCCGCCGCGCTCGGCCTGGTCGCTGGCCCGGGCCTGGCCGCGGGCGCGGCTGCAGATGATCGGCGATGCCGGTCATGCCGCCGGCGAACCGGGCGTCGTTGATGCCCTGGTGCGCGCGACCGATGCCTTTGCCGACCGCATGGGCTAATCCGGACAAGAAAACGGGGCCGCATCGTATGGATGCGACCCCGTGTAACACCAATGGTGGTGTTATGAGGCTCTAGCTGAGCCCCAACATTGCACCAATGCCGCCATTGTTGAACTGGGCGTCCAGGCCCAGCACCAGGATCACGAAGATCGCCGGCGGCACAATCCAGCGAACGGCAAAGTGGAAGAACTCGAACAGCCCTTTGCCGGTGTGCGAGAGTTCGTCACGCAGCAGCGCCTTGGGGATCACCCAGCCGGTGAAGACCGCCACCAGGAAACCGCCCAGCGGCAGCAGCAGGCTGCCCGAGAGCCAGTCGACGAAATTGCCACCGAACTCCGGCGAGTAAACGGCACCCGCACCGATCATGAAGGCAAAGAAGCCGACCAGCACCGCCGTCTGCGCCCGGCCGAAATTCGCGTGCTCGTCGACGAAGGCCACAACGCCCTCCAGCAGCGAGATCGACGAGGTCACGGCCGCGATCAGCGCCAGGGCAAAGAAAGCGCCGCCAATGATATTGCCCGCCGGCATGTCGGCGAACACCGCCGGCAGAGCCGAGAAGATCAGGCCCAGGCCTTCACCCGGATCGATACCCACCATGAAGACGATCGGGAAGATCATCAGGCCCGCGATCAGCGCCACCATCGTGTCGGCCGAAGCAATCGTCACCGAGGAGGAACCGATATTGGTATCCTTGGGCAGGTAGGAGCCATAGGTGATCATGATGGCCGACGCGACCGAGACCGAGAAGAAGGCCTGTCCCAGCGCCTGGACGAAAGTCTGGCCGGTGACGGCCGAGAAATCCGGACGGAAGAGGTAGGCCACCGCTTCACCGGCATGACCATTGGCCAATGAGTAGATGGTCAGAGCGATGAGGACGATGAAGAAGAGCGGCATGAGCAGCGTGGCGACACGTTCGATCCCGCCCTTGAGCCCCTGGGCGACAATACCGACCGTCAGGCCCATGAACAGGATGTGCCAGAACAGCTGAATACCCTGACCATTATAGAACATGGTCGCGCCTTCATCGGTCCCGAAGCCGCCGGCAAAACCGGCGACCGAGAACGCCATGACCTGGCCGGCGATGACGGAATAGGTGGTCAGGATCAGGAAGCCAGCCGCGGTACAGACCCAGCCCACGATGGACCAGTTGCCGGACTTGCCGGCCTCGAGCGCCATCTTGCGCGTCGAGGAGATTGCCGATTGCTGGGCGTGGCGGCCGATGGCGATTTCCGCCATCAGGACCGGCAGCGCGAACAGGATCACGCAGCCGATATAAATCAGCACGAAGGCCGAACCGCCATTCTGACCCGTCATGAACGGGAAGCGCCAGAGATTGCCGAGACCGACCGCGGACCCGACCGCTGCCATGATGAATGCAAAGCGCGACGACCAGTGCGCATGCGTCCCCGTGGGCGTAACCGCCATGAAAACTCTCCCCTGCCTGGGCGCGGCCCCCCGCGCCCGAATTGTGAAAAATTGTCGCGCACACTTCCCCAACGGCCCGATCAGGTCAAGCTGGCTTCGCCAGCGCAACCAACGTGCGCGGCAGCGCCCGATATCGAAACGATGGCGCCGATTGGCGTGCAACCACACGACTAGCCGAACAGGCCCGCCCCCCGCGGCGGTTCGGCATTGCGGTGAATATGTGCGCCCAGGATGAGACCGAAGCCGGCCAGCACAGCCATCATCACGGTCCCGCCATAGGAAATGAGCGGCAAGGGTACACCAACCACCGGCAGGGCCCCCATCACCATGCCGACATTGATGATCACATAGAGTGCGAAAGTCGTTGCCACGCCCATGCTCAGCAGGCGCAGGAAGGTGGACTTGCAGCTGATCGCGATGGCGATCGTGTTGGCCAGCACGAGCGCGTAGATCGACATGACGACCAGCCCGCCGACGAAGCCGAATTCCTCGCCCAGGATGGTGAAGATGAAATCGGTCTGCTTTTCCGGCAGGTATTCCAGCTGGGACTGGGTGCCCTCCATGAAGCCCTTGCCGGTGAACCCGCCGGACCCCAGCGCGATCTTCGACTGAAGGATCTGATAGCCCGCACCGAGCGGATCAGCGTCCGGATTGAACATCGTCATGATGCGTTCGCGCTGATAGTCGTGCAGGCCGTAACGGAAGAAGCCGACGGCGCCGACAATGCCGGCAACGGCGCCCGGCAGAATGATCTTCCAGCTCAGCCCGGCCAGAAAGACAATCGCCCCGCCCGTTGCAATCAGGAGCAGGGTGGTACCCAGATCCGGCTGTTTCGCAATCAGCAACGCCGGCAGACCGATCAGCGCCGCCGGGATCAGCAGACCACCGAGGCTGGAGACTTTGTCGGTCGGCAGATCGTGATAGAAGCGCGCCAGCGCGACAACGAGGGCCAGCTTCATGACTTCGGAAGGCTGCACCCGGATCGGTCCGATATCCAGCCAGCGCTGCGACCCGTTAATCGTGACGCCGGCGATCTCGACGCCCGCGAGCAGCACCAGAGCCACGACATAGATCGGATAGGCAACGCCCATCCAGAAGCGTGGCGGAAACATCGCGATCACCATCATGCCGCCGAAGGCCGCCGAAAAGCGGATGGCATGATTGACGGCCCAGGGTGTCCAGCTGCCGCCGGCCACCGAATAAAGCATGCCAACACCGGCACCACCGAGCAGGATCAGCAACAGGACCAGCGTCCAGTTCAGCTCCATCAGCTTGCCGCGCAGATCGCGCGGCACGCTCTCGCGAAAAACTGCCATCAGGCCCCCCCGCGCCGGTCAGTGCCGGCCAGGTCGGCAAACACGCCGGCCCGGCTGGACGGGTCGCGCGCGACAACGCGGCGCAGAATATCGCGGGCCGGGCGCGTTGCCGCACTCGATCCACCGCCATGTTCCACCACCACGACCACGGCATATTTCGGATCGTTGGCCGGAGCGTAGCACATGAAGAGGCCGTGATCGCGCAACCGCCAGGGCAGGTCGTCCTGGTCGCGAACGCCGGACGCGCGTTCCTCGGCCGTAATGGAATAGACCTGCGCCGTACCGGTCTTGCCGGCCATGGCGACGCCTTCAATGCCCAGCCCGCCCAGCGAATAGGACGTACCGCCCGGCTCCTCGACCACGCCGCGAAGGCCAGCCCGCACACGGGCCAGTGCCGGTTCGGAAACACCGATATGCGGCGCCGGACGGGCCAGCGCATTGCGATAGAGCGTCGGCTCGACAGCCCGGCCGGAAGCGACGCGGGCCGTCATCACCGCCAGCTGCAGCGGCGACATCAGCACCGCACCCTGGCCGATACCGACATTGTAGGTGTGCCCCGTCGTCCAGGGCTCGTTATTGCGCGCACGCAGCCAGGCCGGATTCGGCATATTGCCGGAACGTACGCCGGAAATGCCGATATTGAATTGTTCGCCAACACCGAAGCGAACCGCCATGTCATGAAGCCGGTCGATGCCGAGCCGGTCGGCCATTTCATAGAAAAAGATATCGCAGGACGTTTTCACCGCTTCGTGCAGGTTCACGCGCCCATGACCCTGGCGGCGCCAGCAGTGAAACTCACGCCGGCCCAGCATGGTGGATCCGTTGCAGAAGACCGTCTCGTTGGGATCGACCAGGCCATGCTCCAATGCGGCCGCCGCCACAACGGCCTTGAAGGTCGAGCCCGGCGGGTAAGTGCCCATGATCGATTTGTGGAAGAGCGGATTGTGATCATTCGCACGCAGGGCCGAGTAGTCCGAGGAGGAAATACCGCCAACGAACAGGTTCGGGTCGAAACTGGGTGTGGACACAAGCGCAATGAGCTCGCCCGTATTGACGTCGATCACCACGGCCGAAGCGGATTCCTGGCCGAGTCTCTCGTGGGCGTAGCGCTGGATATCGGCATCGAGGGTCAGAACCACGTCCCGGCCGGGTTGGGGCGCCGTGGACTGTTCGGGCAGTTCGCGGATCACGCGGCCGCGGGCATTCACCTCGGTCTTCAGTGCACCGGCGGCCCCGCGCAGATCACGTTCGCGCGAGACTTCCACGCCGGTCTTGCCGACCCGGAAACCCGGATGCAGCAGCAGCCCCTCCTCCTCGCGCGGACTGGCGGCGATATCGTCTTCATTCGCCGTCTGGACGTAGCCGATGACATGCGCGAAGGCCGCGCCATAGGGGTAGGACCGCACCTCGCCGACATCTGGGCGCACACCGCCCAGATCCGGCGCATTGAGATTGATCGCCGAGAAAGTCTGCCAATCCAGATCGTCGGCCACGGTCACCGGACGATAGCGGGACTGGCGGCGAACCGCGCGCAGCACGCGCTCCCGATCGGCATCGGACAGGGGCATGAAGCGTGACAGCCGGTCCAGGGCTGCGCCGACATCGCCGGCCTGCTCCGGTACCAGCAGCACCCGGTAGCTGTCACGATTGTCGGCGACCGCGATGCCGAAACGATCGAGAATGCGGCCCCGTGACGGCGGCAGGAGATCGAAATTGAACTGGTTGTCCTCGGACAGCAGACGATAGCGCTCGCCTTCCAGCACCTGGAGAGAATACAGGCGCGCACCGAGGCCGATGAAGGCCAGCCCGCCAAGGCCCGACATGATAAGGGCCCTGCGGGTGAATTTCAGATCCTGTTCCTGGCGGTCAGCGCGCATCTTGCCTCGCGATCAGCCCCCGATGAACCCGGACCGGACCGGGCGACGATTTCGCAGCACCAGGAAGGCCAGTAGCGGGAACATCAGCATCGTGGCTGCCAGTTCAATGATCAAGAGCTGCAGGTCGGCCATTTGCTCCAGCGCAAAGCTTCCGGCGGCAAAGGCGATGCCATGGGCCAGCAGGAGCGTTGCCCCGAAACGCAGCAGGACCGGCGGCAGATCGCGTGGCATGCCTTCCTCGCCGCGAAAGCGGCACACCGCCAGCGCGACCAGATAGGACAGGGCCCAGACCCCCATCGGCGCTCCGGTGAGAAGATCCTGGGACAAGCCAATGGCGAAGATCACGATCGGCGGCATGAAGTGCGGGCGCAGACCCGACCACAGGAAAATCACCATCAGCGGCCAGGTCGGCATGACCGATATTCCGTCGATCAGGCGTGTCGGTGCCGCCTGGGTGACCAGGGCCAGCAGGACGGTAAAAACGCAAAGTGCGACAGAGAACCAGATCGAGCTGCGGTCCGCCGGCTTCCTCATGGCTGTGCCTCCGGATCCAAGGCCGCAGCCTCTTCTGTGTCGCCGACGGTGCCTTCAGTGCCGGGCAAGGCAGTTTCAGCGACAGGCGCCGCCGTGGCCGGACCGGCTTCTTCAGGGTCCAAAAGCCCGGCTTCGTCGGTGCTGACTTCCTCATCCGGCGGTGTCACGCGGCGGTAGGGCCAGACCCAGACAAAATCGACCGGCGCCTGGTCCGAATACAGCCGGACCCGCCATCCGCCTTCGCGCGTCGCGACTGCCTCGCCGACCGGCAGGCCGCGCGGCAGGATGCCGTCATCGCCCGACGACACTATCCGGTCGCCCGGCTGGATATCCGGCGCCCGGCCGACATATTCCAGGCGCGGATAGGACGAGTTGTCGCCGGCGAGAATAGCCCGCGCATTCGAGCGGTCCGCCATCACGGGGATGCGACTGTTGAGGTCGGTCAACAGCAGCACACGCGCCGAATGGCGGCCCGTCTCGTAAACCCGCCCGACCAGGCCATAAAGATTGATGACCGGATAACCATCCTCAATGCCCGATTGTGCGCCACGGCCGATCAGACGGGCGCGGACGAAGGGGCCACGCGGGTCGGCCACGGTCCAGGCCCCGATCCGGTCCTGGGTTGCGGGCGTGTCGACATTGAGGGCGTCTTCATAGATCTCGATCCGGTCGCGCTGGCGATAGGCGAGATCCTCCCAGTAGCGCGCCTCGATCAATTGCTGCCGCAGATCGGCGTTCTCCTGGGCAAGTTCGCCCTGCCGGCGGAAATAGGGGCCGATATTCTTGATGGCACGAAGCGGCTGGGCAACCAGTTCAAGAACGGGCGCCGTCAGGTCGGTGAAGCCGGCGCGGATACGAGCGAACGTATCGGATCGCGATTGCGGGCGGTCGAAAGCGATCAGCGCGCAGGACAAAACAAGAAGCGCAATGAAGACGGTCCGCGAGAAGCGGACGCCCTGCTCGCCATCATGTCGTGTCGAGCGCCTTGTGGCCACCGCGACTCACTCCTTCTCCACCCGCAAGGGCGGAGGTTACACGGCTTCGGAGAGAATGGGGCGCCAAATCCGCAAGTCTTCGACGGCCTTGCCGCAGCCGAGCACGACGCAGGACAGGGCCTCGTCGGCCAGGCTCACCGGCAGGCCGGTGCGCTCGCGCAGCTCGGTGTCGAGATTGCGCAGCAAGGCACCGCCACCGGTCAGCACGATCCCCTTGTCGACGATGTCGGCCGCCAGCTCCGGCGGGGTCGCCTCGAGGGCCTGCTTGACCGCCTCGACGATCTGTTCGACCGGCTCGGACAGGCTGTCGGCAATCATGGCTTCAGTGACGGCGATCTCGCGCGGCACACCATTCATCAGGTCGCGGCCCTTGATGTCCAGGGACAGGCCCTCGCCCTTCACCGGCGGCATGGCCGAACCGATTTCCTTCTTGATCCGCTCGGCCGAGGTCTCGCCGATCAGAAGGTTCGCCGAGCGCCGGATATAGTTGATGATCGCCTCATCCATCTTGTCACCGCCGACCCGCACCGAACGCGAATAGACGATGCCGGACAACGACATCACGGCCACTTCCGTCGTGCCGCCACCGATATCGACGATCATCGAACCGGTCGGCTCGTCGATCGGCAGGCCGGCCCCGACGGCAGCCGCCATCGGTTCGTCGATCAGATAGACCTTGCGGGCACCGGCACCCAGCGCACTCTCATGGATGGCGCGGCGTTCAACCGCTGTCGCGCCCGACGGCACACAGATCACGACCTGCGGCGACACCATGGCACGGCGATTGTGCACTTTCTGGATGAAATGCTTGATCATTTCCTCGGCCACGTCGAAGTCGGCGATCACGCCGTCGCGCATCGGGCGGATCGCTTCGACATTGCCCGGCGTCTTGCCCAGCATCAGCTTGGCCTCGGCACCGACAGCCTGCACGTGCTTGCGCCCCTTCTCCACCTTGTAGGCAACCACGGAGGGTTCGTTCAGGACGACACCGCGCCCCTTGACGTAGACGAGCGTGTTCGCGGTACCCAGGTCGATGGCGATATCCGCGGAGAGCAAACCGAAAAGGCTGTTGAGCATGAGCGTGGCGCGTTCAGACGTGTGGCGGCAAAGCCGCGGTGCAACTTGTTTTTCTTGTGCGATGGTCCGCGATAGATTGCAAGGGGCGCAACGGTGCGGGCGCACATGTCATGGCAGGTCTGCCTGCTATTCGGGGGCCGCTGCCTCGGCCTCGGCAGCCAGTTCGGGCCGGTTCCGGCGCAGCCATTTGCGCGCCATCAGCATGATGCCGAACCAGGCGCCGACGGCGCCGAACAGCGCCAGTCCCACGAGCACTCGTCCCTCGCTCAACATGGCCAAAATCCCCTGCCCTGCAAGGCCAACCACGATGATTTTGGGACCGGTTCCCAGAGCGGTGCCCAGAAGGAAGGCCCAATAGGGCGTGCGGGCAATGCCGAAGCCCATATTCACCACGATGAAGGGCCCCGAGGGCACCCAGCGCACCACCATGGATGCCACCAGCCCATTGCGGCCGATGAAACTTGAAATCCGGTTGGCCCAGTCGCCGCCATACCGCTTGAGGATGCGCGCGCCGAAGACGCGCCCCATCCAGAAATTCACCGATGCTGCTGTCAGGGTCGCTATCCAAGCGTAGAGTGCCCCCGTGACCGGACCGAAGGCGACGATCGCCGCAGCCATCAGTCCGAATTGCGGTGCGCCCAGGAAAGACAGGGCGATAAAGACGCCGATCGTGACGGGCAGTGCGTACCAGCGATCCTGCAGCGAACCGAACCAGCTGCCGGCAGCACCCGGCTCGATCTCCAGCACGAAACGCCCGATCAGGAAGATAATGGCGACGACAATGAACAGGGCCACAGACACGCCGATGGCCCGCGCGGCACGCGCATCCATGCGTAGGATGAAGTCGAAAATCCGGTTCATGCTCGGCCGTTCCGTATGGCGCGGTTCGTCTGAGAAGTCACAGGTCGGGCCGTGCGCAAATCAGTTGGAACCCGCCTCACCGTCGGACATTTCGGCGTCCATGTCGACGGTTTCGCCCGACGCGATGGCGACAAGCTTGGCGCGCTGGATGGCCAGCACGGCGAGCTGTTCGTCGAGAACCTTGAGAATGTCGCGGGCCTCGTCCTGATCAACCCGACCCGGCGAACGCTCGGTCTCGCTCAGCGACTCCATCAATGCGGAGATATTGCGCGCATTGGAGCGGCTGGCATCGCCGGCCAGGGCCAGCCAGTTGGCATCATCCGCCTTCTCGATCGGCAGGAAGATGCCGCCCGCCAGGGCTGCGAGGTGCTGGGCCGCTGCCGTTGCGCCGTTTTCGGTCAGCGTGGCCATGCGGGTGTAGGAAATTTCATTGCTGGAATCCGGGTCCGCCAGCGCATAGACGCGCGTGCGGCTCAGATCGAGCAGTTCCATGACCTTCGGGATGCCGCCCACTTCCTCGAAGACGCGCGCCACCACTTCCTTGGGTTCACCATATCGCCGGACTTTGACCGGATTGAATGACATGTCCTGCCCCCGCAGTAAGAAATAAACAATAGCCGCTTAATACAGGCCCATTTCCGGCTTGGCTATTTCGCGTCACCGTAGATGCGGCTGCGAAGCTCAGCACCGGCGGCCTCGACCGGCAGTTCACGATCCCGGGCGCGGTCAGCTGTCATGGCGTTGCCCGCCTCGTAGGTCTCGACCCAGCGCTTGGCAAAACTGCCATCCTCGATCGCAGCCATGGCGCTGTCGAAAGTGCGCCGGAGTTCCGGGCCAGCAATGGCATCCTCGATCTGGCGCGCGCCATATTCGGCCGTGTCGGAGATCGCCTCATACATGCCGGCAATCCCGCGCGCCTGGATCAGGTCGGCGAGATATTTGATCTCGTGAACGCAGTCGATATAGGCCATGCGCGGCGACACGCCGGCAGCAACCAGCCGGTCGAAACTGGCTCTGGCCAGCGCGACCATGCCGCCCACCAGCACGACCTGCTCACCGAACAGGTCGGAGACGGTCTCCTCACGGAATGTCGTCGGAAAAATGCCGACCTCGCCGGATCCGATGCCGGCAAGATAGGCCAGGGCAAGCTCGCGGGCGTGGCCGGATGCGTCCTGGTGCACCGCCCAGAAGCCGATCAACCCCTTGCCCTTCTCGAATTCCTGGCGCACTGCCCCGCCCGGCCCTTTTGCCGCGGCCAGGATGATATCGGCATCGGCCGGTGGCTCGATCAGCCCGTAATGGATCGAGAAGCCGTGGCACAGGATCAGCGCCTGGCCCGGCTTGCGGTTGGGAGCGATATGCCGATCCCAGATCTGGCGATGGGCCTCGTCGGCGGCGAGCAGCGCGATGGCATCGGCCCAGCGCGCCGCCTCGTCCAGGCCGATCACATCGAACCCGTCCGCCTCGGCCTTGTCGCGTGACAGCGAGCCATCCCGCAGCGCGATCCGGATATCCCGCACACCGCTGTCGCGCAGGCAGAGCGCGTGCGAGCGGCCATGATTCCCATAGCCCAGAATGGCCAGGCGGCAGGTGCGGATCGGATCGAGATCGATGTCTTTGGTATAAAGCGGGTCAGTCATCCTCGGGGGCGCTTTGCGAATCGGCTTCCGGTGCTTCGGGCCGATAGGACGGATCATTCGTCCCCATGTCCAGCAAACCGCGCCAATTCCCCGCCCCGTCCTGCCGCCATACGGTAACATAGGTGCCACGTCCGGCTGGCGCGCTGGCGCGATCGCCATCAGGATGCAGCGACCACAGCCCCCAGGTGACACCGAAATCACCGCCCTCGGAGGCAAAGCCTTCAAGCGGCTCCCAGTGCAGCAGGATGCCCTCCGGCCAGGCATCGAACGAGCCGCTTATCTCTGCAGAACCGACCAACGCATCCGCGGTGCCACGAATCAGCCGCCCGTCGACATCGTCCATAAAGGTCTCGAACGCCGGACCGGGCCCGGTCTCGGCGGCCATCGCCGCAAAATCGCGATCGGCCTGCATGATGGCATCGACGGCCGTCTCCTGGGCGACCACCGGTGTCGCCGTCAGGGTCAAAGCCGTCAGCGCGTTGATCATGGTACCTGGATGCATGTCAGTCCCCCTCGTCCAGAATGCCGGCCAGCTCGGCCCGCGCCGCTGCCGGATCGAGCGAGACTATCCGCGGCCAGCTGGCCGTTTGATTACGGAACCATGTCAGTTGACGTTTGGCATAGCGGCGGCTGTCGCGCTTCGCGGTCTCTACCGCCGTGTCGAGATTGAGCTCGCCGCGCAGATGCGCGATCAGCGGCGGCACACCCAGTGCCTTCATGGCGGGCAGGTCCGGATCGAGATTGCGGGCCGCAAAGGCCTCGATCTCGGCCAGCGCACCGGCCTGCATCATCCCGTCGAAACGCCTGTCGATACGGTCGTAGAGCGCGGCCCGGTCCGGTTCGATGACGATCCCGCGCCAGCTGCCCGCCGGCAGGAGCGGTTGTGTATCGGCCTGGAAGTCGGAGAGAGCCCGGCCCGTTTCAAAGCCGACCTCCACCACGCGCAACAGGCGCTGGCGGTCGCCCTGCTCGATCCGCGCCTCGGCGACGGCATCGAGACGCCGCGCCTCTTTGCGCAATGCCTCCATACCGCCTGCATCGACCAGCGCCGCAGCCTTGGCCTTGGCCGCCGGTCCGATCTCCGGAACAGGCGCCAGGCCGACCGTCAGTGTGTGAAAGTAAAGACCTGTCCCGCCGGCCAGGATGGGCGTGCGTCCCCGGGCCCGGATATCCGCGCAAACAGCCAGGGCGGCTTCGGCCCAGCGCCCCGCCGACCAGCGCTCGCCGGGATCGGCCACGCCGAAGAGATGATGGGGAATACGCGCGGCTTCCTCGGGCGAAGGCCGGGCGGTGATCAGGTGCAGACCGTTATAGATCTGCATGGAATCCGCATTGACGATCTCGCCGTCCAGCCTTTCCGCCGCAGCAATCGCCAGGGCGGTCTTGCCCGCCGCCGTCGGTCCCGCAATCAGCAGGGCCCGGGTGGCCGGCGACGTCACGGCCGGATGGAATGCAGCACGTACTGGCCGCCACGATTGACCTGGAAGCGGATCGGACCGCCGGAATGGCCCGAAACGATCTCGCGGATATCGGCAATCGTCGCAACGCGGGTGAATTCCACTTCCTCGATCACATCGCCGGGGCGGATCTTGCCCGCGGCGTCGCTGGACGCGTCGACCTCGGTCACCAGCACGCCCTGGGCGTCCGGATCGACCCGGTAGCGGCGGCGCGAGGGGGCGTCCAGCGCAGCGAGCGTCATACCGAGAACTTCATTCGCGTTGCCCTGGGAGGGGTCGACCACGCCGCCGGCGGAACCGCTGCCAGACGCCGCGTCTTCATCACCCTCGCGCTCAAGCTCGCCCACCGTGATGTCGAGCGCCATGCGGCGATCGCGGCGGATAATCTCGATCTGGACTTCGCGGCCGATCTCGCTTTCCGCGACCATGCGGGGGAAGGTGCGGCTCTCGCGGACACGTTGACCATCAAAGCTCAGGATCAGATCGCCTTGGCGCAGGCCGGCTGCTTCGCCCGGACCGTCGTCCTCGATCCGCGAGACGATGGCACCATAAGGCGTGTCCAATCCAAAGCTCTCGGCCAGTTCCGGAGTGACGCGATGCACGCTCACGCCCAGCCAGCCGCGGCGGGTCTCGCCGAACTCGATCAGCTGGTCGACCACGCGGCGCGCCAGGTTGGACGGGATAGACAGCGAGATGCCGACGCTGGCGCCGGTCGGCGACAGGATCAGCGTGTTCACACCGACAACATTGCCCGCCATGTCAAACAGCGGCCCGCCGGAATTACCCGTATTAATGGCCACATCGGTCTGGATGTAGTCGTCATACTGACCGCCGGCATCGCGGCCGCGCGCCGAGACCACACCCGCCGTCAGCGTGCCGCCCAGACCAAAGGGATTGCCGATCGCGATCACCCAGTCGCCAACCCGTGCCGTATCACTGTCACCGAAATCGACGTGGGGCAGCGCCTCGCTCACCTCCATGCGCAGGACAGCCAGGTCGGTGACCGGATCGATCCCCACCACCTCGGCCGCAAAGACACGCCCGTCGGGCAGGGCCACCTCGACCTCGTCGGCACCATCGATGACGTGATTATTTGTCACCACCAGGCCTTCAGGGTCGATGATGAAACCGGAACCGAGCGAATTCGCGATGCGCGGCGCGTCGCCGAAAATGTCGTTGAAGCGCTCCAGCGGCGAGCCTTCGGGGAATTCCGGCAAGCCGTCTCCACTGTCCAGCCGCTGGGCGGCCGAGATGTTCACCACGGCCGGAGACAGGCGCTCGGCCAGATCGGCAAAGCCGTCAGGCGCCGGGTGCGCCCACACCGCCGGAGTGACCAGGAGAACCAGGAAGACAACAAGAAAACGCGGCATCGCAACTATCCGTTCGATTTCGGGAACCGGAATACAGAACAAGGTGAATACCGCTTCGCGGCACCCCGCTGCAACCGCAGTGATGCAGGCTTAAGGTTTGCGGGGCGCTCAGCGCACCGCCAGCGCAACGATGGCGACGCCCAGACACAAAGCCGTGAGCCCGGCCAGGCGAAGCTGGTCCGGGCTCATCGCGCCAATTCTGGCGATCACGTCTTTCATAGCGCCGGGGGCCAGGGCGTAGACCGCGCCTTCAAGCGCGATCGCCACCCCGAGCCCGGCGAACAGGACCGTCCACACTACTGGCCGGTTTCCGACCGGAAGTAGTTGAAGAACTCGCTGTCCGGCGGAATCACGATCGGCGTGCCGTCGCCCATCGCCTGCTGGTAGGCCAGCATCGAGCGATAGAAGGCGAAGAATTCCTCGTCACGGCTGTAGGCCTCGGCGAAGATCTGGTTCTGGCGGGCATCGCCCTCACCGCGGATCCGTTCGGATTCGGCGCGCGCCTCAGCCTCGATGATCGCCGCCTGGCGATCGGCGTTGGCGCGGATTTCCGCGGCTCGCTGCTCGCCCTCGGCGCGGATGCGGGCCGCTTCCTGGTCACGTTCCGAGCGCATCCGCTGGAAGACGTTCTCGGCGATCTGTTGCGGCAGGTCGGCGCGCAGGATACGCACGTCGATCACCTCGATGCCGAAGCTGCCGGTACGCACCTGGTCTTCCACCGCAGTCTGCACCCGATCCATCAGCTCGGCACGCTGGCCGGAGATAACTTCGGAGGACGGGATCGACGCGATGACGCCGCGCAGGCTGTCATCCATGATCTGCTGCAGGCGAACGCGGGCGCCCCGCTCGTCGCGGAAGGTCTGGTAGAAGCGCAGCGGGTCGGTGATGCGATAACGCAGGAAAGCGTCGACGATCAGGCGTTCCTGGTCCGAGGCCAGGATTTCTTCCGGATCAAGATCGAGCTCGATATTGCGCTTGTCGAAGGTGAGCACTTCCATGATGAAGGGCGGCTTGAAATGCAGGCCCGGATCGGGCTCGCCGACCTCGTTAACCGCATCGACGGGCTCGCCGAGGCGCAGGATCAGGGCCTGCTCTGTTTCCGAGACCGTGTAGACACTCTGCAGGCCGATGAAGACGGCAACCGCAAGAATGATAATGCCGAACGTGCGGATCATTGATTGCCTCCTTGCGTGCGATTGCGGTTCTGGCCGAGTTCGTTGAGCGGCAGGTAGGGCACAGCCCCGGCCTGGTCATCGAGCACGATCAGGTCCGACCGGCGGAAGATTTCCTCGATTGTCTCGAGATACATGCGCCGGCGCGTAACATTCGGCGCCAGGCGATACTGGTCGTAAATGGCCACAAAGCGGTCGGCCTGGCCCTGGGCTTCGGCGATCACCGAGTCCCGATAGGCCTGGGCCTGCTGGGTCACCTGGGCGGCACGGCCGCGGGCCGCCGGGATCACGCTGTTGGCGTGGGCGGTCGCGTTGAGCTGGGCGCGTTCGGCTTCCTGCTGGGCGACATCCACACCGCGGAAGGCGTCGATGACGCGTTCGGGCGGCTGGGCGTTGCGCAGGTTGACCTGCAGAACCTCGATGCCGGCATTGTACTCGTTCAGCGTTTCCTGCAGCAGTTCACGGGTCCGGCGGGAGACTTCCGCACGGCCTTCCGTGATGATGAATTGCAGGTCTGACGTACCGACGACTTCGCGCATGGCGCTTTCCGCCACGGCCCGGACGGTCGCTTCCGGATCGCGCACATTGAACAGGTAGTCGCGCACACCGTCGGGATAGCTCAGATCGACACGCCACTGCACGGCAAAGTCGATATCGACGATATTCTCGTCGCGGGTGAGCATCTGGCCTTCATTGCCCTGGCCGATGGTGATCGTGTTCGTTGTCGTCACTTCCGGCAGCGTCACCGTCTCGATCGGCGTGGGCAGCTTGAAGTGGAAACCCGGCGAGGAGGTCCGGGAATACTCGCCGAAGCGCAGCACGACGCCAGCCTCGTTCGGGCCGACCTGGTACCAGCCGGATCCCGGCATGACGAACCAGACGCCGGCGATCACCAGCAGGATGAAACCGAAGCCGAAGGCGCTGGCTCCGCCACTGCCCTTCTTGCCGCCGCCATTGCCGCCGCGTCCGCCGCCGCCGAACAGGCCGCGCAGCTTGCGCTGCATGTCGCGAACAACCTCGTCGAGATCGGGGCCTTCATCGCCACCGCCTCCCCCTTGGGGACGGCGTCCGCCCCACGGGTTCTGGTTGTTGTTATTTCCTCCGCCGGAGCCCCAAGGGCCTCCGCCGCCTCCACCCTGATTGTCGTTCCACGGCATGGGCTGGATCGATCCTCTTGCTAGTCTTGTGCCCTACATGAACGCAAGCGCGCCAGCGTTCAAGAGCGGGCAAGCGGGACACGCAGACGCAGCGTCCCTCATTTTCGCGCGCATCAGATGCGGTCGAGCCGCCGGAAGACGAAGGCATGATCGTCGCCTTCGCCGGCCGGATGGGTCTCGCGGCGGACTTCCGTCCAGGCGGTTTCTTCCACATCGGGGAAACGGGTATCGCCGTCCGGCGCGGCATCCACATCGGTCAGATAGAGCCGGTCGGCCCGTTCCAGCGCGGCCGTATAGATCTGCGCGCCGCCGATGACACAGACCTCCTCAACCCTGTCCGCATTGGCCCGGGCAAAGGCCGCAGCCAGCGCATCGCCGAGATTGCCGGCGACCGTCGCGCCGTCAGCCTGATAGCCGGACTGGCGGGTGATGACGATATTGAGCCGGCCCGGCAGCGGCCGTCGCGGCAGACTCTCCCAGGTCTTGCGCCCCATGATCACCGGCTTGCCGCGCGTCGTGTCGCGGAACAGTTTCATGTCGGACGACAGACGCCAGGGCAGATCGCCATCGGCACCGATCACACCATTGCGGCCGCGCGCCGCGACCAGGCAGATTTTCGGAACGATGATGCCGGTCATATCGATACCGGCTTGTCCAGCCAGCTGAGCCATTTTTCCTGCACAGCCGCGTCCAGGTCGACGCCTTCGGAGCGCGCCAGCAGGAGCAGCATGCCCAGCGCATCGGCCATTTCCCGGCGCAGTGCCGCGCGGGCCTCATCGTCGGCCGGGCGGCGCGACCGGCCGGTTGCATCGAGATAGGCCTGGGTCAGTTCGCCCATCTCTTCCTGCAGCTTGAGCAGATACCAGTCGCCCGACCGGTCGATGCCGTAATGGCCGGCATAGATATCGGAGACCTGCGCGATCTGCGCACCCAGATCGGTGAGAGGTCCTGACATGCCGCCCCCTAGACCGCGACCGGCGCAGAGATGCGCGGGTGCGGGTCATAGCCCTGCAGGGTGATGTCCTCGTATTCGAAGGCGAACAGGTCCTTCGCGTCCGGATTGAGCGACAGGCGCGGCAGGGCGCGCGGCGTACGCGAGAGCTGCTCTTCCACCTGGTCCATATGGTTGGAATAGATGTGGGCGTCACCGAATGTGTGGATGTATTCCCCCGGTTCCAGCCCGCACACCTGGGCCACCATCGCCGTCAGCAGCGCATAGGAGGCGATGTTGAACGGCACACCCAGGAACATGTCGGCCGAGCGCTGATAGAGCTGGCAGGAGAGTTTTCCGTTGGCGACATTGAACTGGTAGAGCGTGTGGCAGGGCGGCAGCGCCATGTTCGGCACATCCGCCGGATTCCAGCCCGACACGATCAGCCGCCGCGAGGACGGATTGTTGCGGATCTGCTCGAGAATATTGGACAACTGGTCGATCTCGGTGCCGTCAGGCCCTTCCCAGCGCCGCCACTGCTTGCCGTAGACCGGACCGAGATCGCCGTTCTCGTCGGCCCACTCATCCCAGATCGTCACACCGCGTTCCTGCAGCCAGCGCACATTCGTCTCGCCGCGCAGGAACCAGAGCAGTTCGATCGCGATCGACTTGAAATGCACTTTCTTGGTCGTCAGCAGCGGAAAGCCTTCCGACAGGTCGCAGCGCAATTGCCGGCCGAAAACGGCCCGCGTACCGACACCGGTGCGGTCGTGCTGTTCGGCGCCGGTCTCGCGGATATCGCGCAGGAGATCGAGATAGGCGCGCTCAACTGCCGAGCCAGGAAGGCCGCCCGCGCCTGCCGCTTCCGGCCGGCTATCCGCAAAGGCCAGGTCCGCCATGAATTCCTCCTGCGATCCGCGCAACTCGACTGATTCGATCCTCGCAAGTCTAACCGCTCGAGACGCAGCCGGGAGCCTGCCTGCAGCGCTGCGCCGGGGATAACCGGCCAAGCCTCAAGACTTCCGGCCGCTTCGGTGCCTGCTGACCCGAAACACTTTCGAGCACGCAACTGGCGGGCCTGTGGCGGGCACTTGGCGGGTTCGTGACGCAAGGCAGGCGTGGCGCACTCGCCGCAGGTCTGGTCAATCCCGCGCATCCGATTACAACAAACTTCCAGGAGAACGAGATGGCATTCAAGGCAGACGCAGCGAAGATCAAGCGCTGGCGCGAGGAGCGGCACTGGTCGCAGGAACATCTGGCAGAACTGGCCGGCATCGGACTTCGCACCGTGCAGCGGATCGAGAATGGCGAACAGGCGTCGCGCGACTCCCTCACCGCCCTCGCCGCAGCCTTCCAGGTCGAGGCACTTGCCCTGTGCATCGATCCGGAGGCCGAAGCGGCCGGAATTGTGCAGATCAAGAACCGGAAAGTCGCAGCCGACCTGCGCCTCTCCTTCCTGATCCACCTCGCCAGCTATGTCTGCGGCATGGTCGTATTCGCCGGGATAAGCCTGGGCGTCGGCGCATTCGTGATGAAATGGGCCACGATCTGGTGGACGGTTGGCCTGGCCGGGCATGGTGTCGCCCTGGCGATCGTCGAAATCGTCGCACGGCATCAGCAACGCTAGACCTCGCCCGCTTTGACGCCGTCAACCATGGCAACCTGCCGACAGCGTTGTGGCAGGAATGATCCCGCTGCGGGCCGTTTCCGGCTTGCCACCGCACCGGGTTGCGATAGCCTACTGAACGGAACAATCGGGGAACATTCCCGCAATGGAGGACGATCAACATGCTTGGCTACGTAACCCTGGGGACGAATGACCTGCCCCGCGCCGCCGCCTTCTATGACAAGCTCTGCGCCGAATTCGGCGCAGGCCGTTTCATGGAAGAGGACACATTCATTGCCTGGGGCACGGCCGATGGCGGCTGCGGCATCGCGCTGAGCAAGCCTTTCGACGGCAAGGCGGCCACGGTCGGCAATGGTGTCATGGCCGCTTTCCAGGCCAAGGACCGTGCGCACGTCGACAAGGTCTACAAGCTGGCAATGGAACTGGGTGCCCAGGACGAAGGCCCGGCCGGTCCGCGCGGCGAGAGCGGTTTTTATGCCGGCTATTTCCGTGACCCGGACGGCAACAAGCTGAACGTGTTCTGCATGTAGGCCCGAGGGCCGGGTCCAGGGCGCACAGCGCCCTGGACCCGGCCTTGTCGGCCGTCAGTATCCGATGGCGGCGCCATCCTTCCGCATTTCCGAGGCCGCGTGATAAACGCCGGTCTCCGGATCGCGCCAGATGGCCTGGTAGCCGCCGAAGCCAGCATCGCTTTCGCCGAGCACATGGCCCCGGGCTTCCAGCTCGGCCCGGACGTCGTCCGGCACCCCGTTTTCCAGATGCAGCACACCGACCGTGCCGGCTTCGCCGATCCCGTCGGTCGGTTCCGTCGATCCGTCATGACGCCAGCGCGCCGCATCGCCCGCTTCCTGCACGTTGAGCCCGAAATCGATCATGTTCACCAGCACATGCACATGGCCCTGCGGCTGCATCGCCCCGCCCATCAGGCCGAAGCTGAGCACGGCATTCTCGCCCTGGGTCACCATGGCGGGAATGATCGTATGGAAGGGACGCTTGGCCGGTGCGTAGACATTCGGATGCCCCGGCTCCAGCGAGAAGAGCTGGCCCCGGTTCTGCAGCATGAAGCCGAGACCGTCCGGCACCAGGCCGGAGCCCATGCCGCGATAATTGGACTGGATCAGCGACACCATCATGCCATCGGCATCCGCCACGGTGAGATAGGTCGTATCGCCTTCTTCCAGGATTTGCGGATCGCCCGGACCGACGCGCTCCATCGCCTCCTGCATGGAAATCAACGCGCGGCGTTCCTCGGCATAGGCATCGGAGACCAGCGCCTCGACCGGCGCCTCATGGAAATCCGGGTCGGCGTAGTAGCGGGCACGGTCCTCGAAGGCGAGACGCTTGGCTTCCACCATGACATGCAGCGCGTCCGCGCTCATGAAGCCCATGGATGCGAGGTCATAGCCTTCCAGGATCTGCAGCATCTGCAGTGCGGCGATGCCCTGGCCCTGGGGCGGCAGCTCCCACACGTCATAACCGCGATAGTTCACCGAGACCGGATCGACCCATTCCGACCGGTGTGCGGCGAGATCCTCGTAACGCAGGGGGCCGCCGATCCGCTGCATATAGGCGTCGATCGTGCGAGCGATCTCGCCCTCGTAAAACGCGTCGCGGCCGCCTTCAGCCAGCAGGCGGTAGGTCCCGGCCAGGTCGGGATTGCGGAAAATCTCGCCCTCGCGCGGCGCATCGCCATCGGCGGTCAGATAGGTTGCGCGCGCATTGTCGAACTCCTCGATCATGCCGGCATCGACGGCGGGCTGGAAACGCTCGAAATTCATCTGCCAGTAGAAGGCGATGGTCTCGGTGAGCGGGAAACCGGTCTCGGCATAGTCGATCGCGGGCGCGAGGATCTCATCCATCGGCAGCCGGCCGAAGCGCTCGTGCAGCGTGAACCAGCCATCCACCGTACCGGGTACGGAAACCGGCAGCGCGCCCCCCGGCGGGATACCGCCCCAGGCCTCGCTTTGCGCCAGCATGTCCTCATAGCTCAGCCCCTGCGGCGAGCGTCCGGCGCCGTTGAGACCGTAGACCTGACGGGTTTCGGGATCCCAGAGGATGACGAAGAGGTCACCACCGATACCGTTGCCGGTCGGTTCCATCAGCCCGATCGCGGCATTCGCGGCGATCGCCGCATCCACCGCATTGCCGCCGGATTTCAGGATGTCGATCGCGACCTGCGAGGCGAGCGGGTGGGCCGTTGCCGCAACGCCGTGCTGCGCGATGACCGGCGACCTGCTGGCGAAATGCCCGCCGGAGACCCGGTCGCCGGGGTAATGGGTTGGCGGCTGTGCGTAAGCAGCATCGAAGGCGGGAAACATCATGGTGGCGAGGAGAGCACAAAGAAAACGGGTCATCATGCCGGGCATCAAAGCGCGTCCTGCGCGGTCTGCCAAGACGCGATGGGTCGATGCAGCGGGGTTGGCCAACCGCATCGCCCCCTTCAATTCGCCGCATTTTCCCTTATATTCATGAGTGCTGGCTTGCCAGCTATGGCGATAAACGCGCTCGTAATAACCGGACCGGACCCGGGGGCAGTACCCGGCGGCTCCACCATAACCTTATCCCGCACCACCTTCAGCAAGTGGGCGGTCTGGCATGGGGCCGAAACAGGATCGACGGACGGGTAAAGGGGATTGCTTTCGCCCGGGTGAGGCCCGTTACAGGCTCGCTTATGAAAGTTGCCAACGACAACTTTGCTGAAGAGGTCGCTCTCGCTGCGTAATGCAGCGCGGGTAATCTCGCACTAAACTCCTGGACCCTTTAGCCGGTTCAGGCGGGGCTCGGAGGCGCCTGGCAACAGAAGCCTCCACTTATCCTCATACAGACTTCACACACGGCGCCCGCAAGCCGGTTAGGCCATCCTTCACCACGCCGCGGCCCCATCTGCAGTCTAGCCGTTGATATCCGTTGACCTGCCCCGGGCTTGGGGTACCCTTTTTTCGACAGGGAGATCGGGGGAGATCGACATGGCCAAGGACCTGATGCGCTATGACTTGATGGCGCAGGACGCGCTTCGCGGCGTGGTCCGTCAGGCTCTGCTGAAAGCGGCCGGCCCCGGCGGGCTGCCCGGACAGCATCATTTCTACATCACTTTCCGCACCCAGGCACCGGGTGTGGATATCGATCCGACCCTGCTGGAAAAATACCCCGAAGAGATGACGATCGTGCTGGAACACCAGTTCTGGGACCTCGACGTCACGGAGACGGGTTTCGAGGTGACGCTGAAATTCTCCGGCGTACCGAAATACCTGAAAATGCCCTATTCGGCGATTTCCCGTTTCCACGACCCGAGCGTCGGCTTCCACCTCCAGTTCGAGCAGGACCCGGCCGAGGACGAGACCGAGGTCGCCCCGGCCGAAAAGCCCGTGGCGGCCACCGGAAGCAAGGCCGGCAAAGGCGGGAAGAAGCCGGCAGGCGGCGACGGCGCCGAAGTCGTTTCGCTGGACAGCTTCCGCAAGAAGTGATGTCGGGCTCGGACCTGGTCGCCCCGGATTTGGCCGGAACGCCGCGCGAGCCCATGAGCGCGGACGAGATCCGCACCTATCTCGGCCAGCGCGCCAACCATCCCTACGCCTCCAAACTTCTGGGTTTCCAGCTGGCCGATTTCTCGATCGAGGAACGCTGGCTGGAGGCGGACTTCCACCCCACGCAACAGCTCGCCAATCTACGCAATTCAGTGCAGGGCGGTATCGTTACGGCCATGCTCGACGAGGTGATGTCGCTGGCTGTGCTGGTGTCGGAGCGTTTCATGTGCGGCGTGCCGACGCTGGAGATCAAGACCAGCTTCTTTGCGCCCCTGCCGGTCGAGCCCTGCCGGGCGCGCGGCGTCGCCACGAAGATCGGCGGCCGGGTCGCCTTCATGGAAGGCACGATCTGGACACCGTCCGGCGAAATCGCCGCCCGCTCCAGCGCCACCTGCCAGGTCCGGCGCGTCAAGGCGGCCGGCTAGCATTGTGGCTGCGCGCGGCCGGTCACTCCTGCTCATCGTTCTGGCACAGGTCCTGGCCCTGTCGGTCTGGTTCTCAGGCGCAGCGTCACTGCCCGGTCTGATTGCCGCCGGCGACCTGCCGCCGCTGCGCCAGGCCGCGCTGACCAGCGCCGTGCAGGCAGGCTTCGTGCTGGGCGCCCTTGCCAGCGCGGTTCTGGGCCTGCCCGACCGCTTCAATGCCAGACGGGTCTTCTGCGCCGGAGCGATTATCGCTGCGCTCGCCAACATTCTGGCCCTCGCCTGCCCGCCCGGCGGCCTCGCGATGATTGCAACACGCTTTTGTGCGGGCGCTGCGCTGGCCCTAGTCTATCCGGTGGGCATGAAACTCGCGACCAGCTGGGCGCGCGGCGACACCGGGTTTCTGGTCGGCCTGCTGGTCGGAGCACTCACGCTGGGCTCGGCGCTCCCCTTTGTTTTCAGTGCCGACGGCCCGGGCATCATCTGGCAGGCTCCGTTTGCGATTTCAGCTGTTGCCGCTCTGGGCGCGGCGGCCCTGATCCTCGGCGCCGGTGACGGGCCCGGCCTGCGCCCTGCACCTCCTTTCCGGCCCGGCGCCCTTCTTCTGGCATTCAGGGATCCGGCGCTGCGTATGGCGAACCTGGGCTATCTGGGGCACATGTGGGAGCTCTACGCCATGTGGGCGTGGATCGGACCGTTCGCATTGGCTTACTGGTCGATGCACGAAGCGGGCGGACAGGCCGCGGCCATGACCGCATTCGCCGTTATCGCGATCGGCGCGCCGGCCAGCCTGATTGCCGGACATCTGGCAGACCGTGTCGGGCGCACCGCCATCACCATCGGCGCCATGGCCATCTCTGGCAGCTGCGCCATTCTGGCCGGACTGGCATTTGAAGCCCCGGCAATCGTGATGGTGACCCTGCTTCTGGTTTGGGGAATGGCGGTGATCGCGGACAGCGCACAATTCTCGGCAGCGGTGGCCGCACTCTCGCCGCCCGAACTCACCGGTACATTGCTGACCTTGCAGACCGCGCTCGGCTTCGCCCTCACCGCCGTCGTCGTGCAAGTCCTGCCGATATGGATCGGCTTTGCGGGATGGAAATGGGGGTTTGCCCCGCTTGCGATCGGTCCGTTCCTGGGCGTGATCGCGATGGCCCGCCTGCGCGCACGGCCCGAAGCGGCGCGTCTGGCTGGCGGACGCCGCTAGGCCTCTTCCAGCACTTTCACATCCTTCATCGGCCGCGCCGTGACGCAGATGCGCGGGCGTTCGCCTTCGGTCTTGGTGACCAGGAGGCGCTCGACCTGGCTGTCATCGTGAAAGACCACGCCGGTCAGTGCGTCCAGCACGGCCTTGGCGACATTGTCGACATCATGGGTCGGGCTGTCCGGCGTACGCTGGATCTCGATCTCGACCTCGTAGGCCCCCCATTTCGGGCGTGCGCGCTTGAATTCGAGGCGGAAGAACTCCCCGATCAGCGCCTTGAAACGCCGCGACTGCGTGGTCAGTGCGTCCACGCGCAAATTGAGCTCGTCGCCAGACATCAAGGCCTGAACCTTCCCTCTACCGACCCAGTTTTGCGCCTGCCCCCCACGGGCACCCGATCTGCGGCCTTGCGCATCGCTATCTTGATCGTTCATCTGCCGGTGATACACGTTCCCACCGATCACAGCCATATTCCTCCCGCACAACGCGGCCTGCAAGGAGCCTCCCCTGATGAGCGAGATGCGTACCGAGACCGACAGCTTCGGCCCCCTGGAAGTTCCGTCCGAAAAACTTTTCGGCGCTCAGACTGCGCGTTCGCTGATCAACTTCCCGATCGGCACGGAAACCATGCCCAAACCGCTCATCCGCGCGCTGGGCATCGTCAAGCGCTCGGCGGCCCTGGCCAACAAGCGCCTGGACAATATCGAGCCGGAATTCGCAGACGCCATTGCCCAGGCTGCGCTGGAAGTCGCCGAAGGCAAGCTGGACGACCATTTCCCCTTGTCTGTCTGGCAGACCGGCTCGGGCACCCAGTCGAACATGAATACGAATGAGGTCGTCTCGAACCGCGCCATCCAGATCCTGGGCGGCACGGTCGGCTCGAAGGATCCGATCCACCCGAACGATCACGTGAACCGCTCTCAGAGCTCGAACGACACCTTCCCGACGGCCATGCATATCGCTGCCGCCGAGGAGATGGTGCACAGCCTCGTGCCTGCCCTGCAGACGCTGCACAACGCACTCAACGACAAGTCGAATGCCTTCAAGGACATCATCAAGATCGGCCGTACCCACACCCAGGACGCCACGCCGCTGACCCTGGGCCAGGAATTCTCCGGCTATGTCGCGATGGTGAAAAATTCGATCCGCCGCGTGGAAGCCACGCTACCGGCCCTGCTCGAGCTTGCCCAGGGCGGCACGGCCGTCGGTACCGGCCTCAACACCAAGACCGGTTTCGCCGAAGCCTTCGCCGACGAGGTCGCGGCCTTCACCAAGCTGAAATTCGTCACCGCACCGAACAAGTTCGAGGCCCTGGCGACCAAGGACGCGCTGGTCGAGGCTCACGGCGCGCTCAACTCGGTCGCCGTCTCGCTGTTCAAGATCGCGAACGATATCCGCTTCCTGGGCTCCGGCCCGCGCTCGGGCCTGGGCGAGATCGCCCTGCCGGAGAACGAGCCGGGCTCGTCGATCATGCCGGGCAAGGTGAACCCGACCCAGTGCGAGGCGATGACCATGGTCTGCGCCCAGGTGATGGGCAATAACACGACGGTCAGCTTCGCCGGCAGCCAAGGCCATTTCGAGCTGAACGTGTTCAAGCCGGTCATTATCTACAATGTGCTGCAGTCGATCCGCCTCCTGGCCGACGCCGCCAACACCTTCACCGACAAGTGCGTTGTCGGCATCCAGGCCCGCGAGGACAATATCCGGGCGCTGATGGAGCGCTCGCTGATGCTGGTCACCGCGCTCAACTCGACCATCGGTTATGACAACGCCACGATCGTCGCCAAGACCGCCCACAAGAACGGCACCACGCTGCGCGAGGAAGCCGTGAAGCTGGGCTTCGTGACGGAGGAACAGTTCGACGCCATCGTGCGCCCGGAAAACATGCTGGGGCCGAAGGACTAGGCTAAAGGGCACCCGCCATGACCAAGCCCGTCAATCTCCGTCAGTATCGCAAGCGCAAGCAGCGCGAGGACAAGGCCGCGGCCGCCGAGGCAAACCGTGTGAAGCACGGCACGCCAAAAGCGGTCTCGGACCTGGCCAAGGCGCGGGCGGAGATGGCGGTGAAGACCCTGGACGGGCACAAGCGGGACGAGACGGACAAGCCTGACAGGGAGTAGCGCTTTCTTCCCCACCCAAGTGGGGAAGTGGGCCGATGCGCAGCATCGGGTCGAAGGGGCCGGCGCGGAGCGCCGGGAGCCGGTGACGTGTAGCGTATAGACAACGCCGCTACGCGGCGCCCCACCGTCTTGCCGCTTTGAGGCAATCCACCTCCCCACATCGTGGGGAGGAAACCCTCAGAACGGTGAGTTGAGCACCGGTACGCGGCCGTGCTTGCGGCGGTATTCGTTGATCAGGCGCTGGGCCTCTTCCGCGTCGGCGCGGGATTCCAGGAACATCATCGCCGTGGGGATGGCGGGCTGTCGCTCGGCGGTGGGTTCGAGCTCGCGGGCGAAGGCGCGCCGGAGCGAGCGGGCCGGTCCGATCTTCAGCACCGAGGAAATGTCCCGCTCGTCGCGCAGCAGCACGTAGACGCCCGGCACATCGGGGACCATCTCCGTATTGAAACGCGACAGGGCGACCGGCTTGTGCCAGCGCTTCATTCCGGCTTCTCCTGCAAGGCGTAGCGTCACGCCTCCAAACTGACCCTGCCAGATATGCCCGATCCTGTAATCAGGGAATTAACGCTGCTGCGCAGGTTTTCAACCGGTCGAGAGCGCGAGAATGCGGCTGATCTCGCTCTGGCACCTGCCGCTCTCCTCCGACCAGGCGGCGATCGCCGCCTGCGCCTTCGCGATGCCCGCTTTCGAGGTCGGCGCCTTGTCGACCACGCCCTCCCTTACCAGCGCCGCGCCGACATCCTTCGACAGGATCCAGGCGTCCCAACCAGAAAAGCGCAGGAAATACTGGGCCGTCATGCCCGACAGGCGTGAGCCGCGCTTCTTTAGAACGTCCAGCAGGCCGGGCTGGTCGCGGGCCGGCCAGTTGGCCATGAAGCGGCCGAACCCGCCATGTTCCTTCGAGATATCGGCGACAAAGCCGGCATTATGGACCGTGGCGAGAATCTTCTGGCCATTGCGCACGATACGCTCGTCCGAGGCGAGCCGGTCCACATCATCGTCGGAATAGAAGCTGACCTTCACCGGGTCGAACCCGTCAAAGGCCGCCTCGAAACCGGGCCATTTCGCCTCGATCACCTTCCACACGAAACCGGCCTGGAAGACGCAGCGCGTCATTGAGGAAAGCCAGCGATCATCCGGGGTATCCGCGATTTCCTGCGCCGTGAGAGGGTGGCCGTGAGCCGCCAGGCGCGCGTCCAGATCGGGATGGTGCATCCGGGCCATCGCCTCGATCTCGCTGAAGTTTTTCATGCCTTGCCTCCGCTGGTCATTGAGATATGGCGCCATTTTCGCCGCGCGCAACTTGTCCCCGCCCCTCCTGGCCCGGCCTAGGCTGGATGGAAACGGGAGACAGACATGCCAGACCTCAGCCGCGCCGCCCTTGACGCCGTGGCGTCAGCGCGCCCGCAGAGCGCCACCATCATCGCCGCCATCCGGCCGCACCTGCCCGGCGCGCTCGCCGCCGTCGCAATCGACACGCCCCTGCGGCAGGCCCACTTCCTCGCCCAGATCGCCCATGAGAGCGACGGCTTCGCCACCCTGACCGAATATGCCAGCGGACGCGGCTATGAGGGCCGGACCGATCTGGGCAATACCCGGCCCGGCGACGGGGTGCGCTATAAGGGCCGCGGCCTGATCCAGCTGACCGGCCGCGCCAATTACCGCCGGTTCGGCCGCCGCCTGGGTATCGATCTGGAGGCTGAACCCCGGCGCGCTGCCGACCCCGATGTCGCGGTGCGCACGGCCTGCGCCTACTGGCAGGACCGGCAACTGAACGTCCATGCCGATCGCGACGATCTCGTCGCCATCACCTTTGCCGTCAATGGCGGGCTCAACGGTCTAGCTGACCGCCGCCAGCGGCTGATCCGCGTGCGGGCCGCGATGGACCGCAGTCTCGACTGGAGCCCGGCACCGCATCCCGTACTACAGCGCGGGGCGCGGGGCCCGGCGGTCGCCAGCCTGCAATACGCGCTGCGTCGGGCGGAATGCGATGTGCGGATCGATGGCGATTTCGGTCCCGCGACGGAACGCGCGCTACGCCGTCTCCAGACGCAGACCGGACTGGCGGCCGACGGGATCGCCGGACCGTCGGTCTGGACGGTGCTTCTGAGGCGCCCGGCGCTTGCCAGCGCGCACGCGCCGGGCGACAAACCGGACATGCCGCTCGTCAAACGCTCGCTGTCCCTCGCCGGTCACCGCACCAGCCTGTCGCTCGAACCGGAGTTCTGGGACGAGATCGACCGGGCCATAGCCGAGGACGGGCGCTCGCTTGCCGGGCTTGTCGCCGAGATCGACGAGGCACGCGGCGAGGATCCGCTGGCCTCGTCCATGCGGGTCTGGGTGCTCGAACGCCTGCGTACCGGGCGTTAGCGAGGTTTAGTGGCTGCGCGCCAGCCAGGCTCCCACGTCCGGATTGGTATCGTCGAACAGGACCGGCGGATGTCCGCAGTCCCAGCCCGGCGCCAGGCGATCGGCCGCCTCGCGCGCGACGAGATTGGCATTGCGCAGGGCCGAGGCATCGACATGCGCAATGGCGCAGGCCGTGTGCGTACCGCGCGGGTCGAGCGTGGTGACGATCAGCGTGTTGGGCTCTTCCAGCCCGCCGGACACTTCCAGCATTTCCGGCGGATTGTAATGGATGTAACGGTGGATGGTGGCGAAGGCCGCGCCATCGCGCAGCCGCCATTCGACGACATCGTTGAAACCGCCGAACAGGCCGCGCATGGGCGGTGCGATGAAGTCAGAGATCGTCCCGCCGGCGCGGGCGTAGGCGATGGCCGCCCCGTGCTCGCCAGCCGCGATCTGGAACAACCAGCCATCATGACCCGTGCACCGGATCTCGACACCGGGTTGGTCAGCCAATTGCCGCTCGGAGCAGGTCTCGTCGATGCGCGTATAGGTGCTGTCGATTGACTGGGCCGCGGCAACGCCGGCCAGCGAGACCGCCAGCGCGGCCCCAATCATGATCCGTATGGACATTCCGCTCTCCCCCTGCAGACGCCGCAGCCTAGCGTGCCTGCAGGGAGAGGCAAGCGGACCGTCTAGTCGGCCATGGCCGGCTCGGCGACACGAGCCCGCAGCTTGACGAAATGCTCGTCCCAGCCCGCATCGTGGCCGCACAGCTGTTCGAAGACATCGACGGGCGCGCCCTGGAAACCGTCATGGACCAGCTTGACCAGCGTGCCCGAGGCAACCTCGCTCAGCGTCCACTCCACCCGCGTGACATGCTCGCCCAGCCATTTGTGGGTGAAAGTGTAGACCAGCCGGGACGGTGCCTCGGCCTCGATGACCTCGCCCCAGCAGACACAGGCATCGGGTTCCTCGGTGCTCTTGACGAGCCGGTAGGGTCCGGGCGTGTCCAGCGGGCGATCCGACGGGTGGAACCAGCGCCCCAGGCAAGCACTGTCTGTGAGGAATTCCCAGACCCGCTCACGCGGCGCCTTGAGGAATAGCGACTTCTCGATCTTGGCCTCAGCCATGCTCTTTCTCCACTTCTTCTTTCAGTTTGCTCAGCTTGTCGTCCCAGAAGGCGTCAAAGCGGGAAACCCAGTCGGCGACCTGCTGCAGGGGCGCGGCGTTGAGCCGGTTGAACCGCTCGCGGCCGCGCGCCTCGACGCTGATCAGCCCGCCATCGCTGAGCACTTTGAGATGCTTGGCGACAGCGGGGCGGGTCATGTCGAACCGCTCCGCCACATCCCCGACGCTCATCGCGCCCTCGGAGAGAAGCGCGAGAATTTCCCGCCGTGTCGGGTCGGCGATTGCCCTGAAGATATCCGGTCTGTCCATGCGGGGCCTCCATATGAAACCATCTGGTTTCTTTTATATGGAACCGATTGGTTTCATGTCAAGCGCCACCGTGGTTCGGCTTGACGCTTGACGCATTCCGCAGTGAAACCGGAGATGTGAGCGATTCAGATGGGCAATCCTGGCTGGGACAGATCGCCAAGGCCTTCCGCGATGGCCGGGGCCCGGCGTTGTGGGTGCTGGGCATTGGTGTCGGGCTTGTGGCCGGCTATGCCACCCTCGCCCTGCGCCTGGGGATTTCCGCCGTCGAGCGCGGCGCCTTCGGCGTCACCGAAATCCACCTCGCCTCGGCCGCGTCGCACCTGCCGGCCTGGCGCATTGTCCTGATCCCGCTGGCCGCCGGCTTCATCATCGCCGGCATGCTGTGGCTGGGCCGGCGCTGGAACCTGTCGCCGGACACGCGCGGCACCGGCGTCGCCGATGTTCTGGAAGCGCGCGCCGTGAAGGCCGGCCGGATGGATCTGAAATCGGGGCTCTATTCCGCTGTCATGTCGGCGATCTCGCTGGGCGGCGGCGCCAGTGCGGGCCGCGAAGGCCCGGCCGTGCATCTGGGCGCCACCCTCGCCTCGCAATTCGGCAAATGGCTGAATATGCCCGCGCGCGGCAGCCGCATCCTGCTCGCCTGCGGCGCCGCAGCAGCCGTCTCGGCCAGTTTCAACGCGCCGGTTGCCGGTGCCCTCTTCGCCTTCGAGGTCGTGCTGGGTCACTACGCCCTGCGCACCATCGCGCCGGTCGCCTCCTCCTCCATCGTTGGGGCGCTGATCGTGCGCCATCATTTCGGACAGGACCCGGTCTTCGGCCTGCCGGAAATGGCCGCGGCCAGCGTGTGGGACTTCCCGGCGGCCGCCGCCCTCGGCTTTGCCGCGGCCGGCCTCGCCATCGTGTTCAATCGGGGTGTCATCTTCCTGCCGGCCAGGCTGGGCCAGTGGATGGAGCGCATGCATCTGCCAGTCTGGCTACTGCCCATCCCCGGCGGCCTGCTGATCGGCCTCATCGCTCTCATCGCCCCGGAAATCCTCGGCGTGGGCTATGAAGCCACCTCCAATGCCCTGCGCGGCGAATACGCCTTCCAGCAGCTTATCCTCTTCATCGTGCTGAAAACGGTGGCGACCGTGCTCTCGCTCGGCTTCCGCTTTGCCGGCGGCGTATTCTCGCCTTCCATGTATCTGGGTGCCATGCTGGGCGCCGCCTTCGGTATCGCACTCAGCGCCGTTCTGGGCGAACATACGGCCGGACCGGGATTCTTTGCCGTGATCGGCATGGGCGCAGTCTCCGGCGCCGTACTGGGCGCGCCGCTCTCGACCACGCTGATCGTGTTCGAGCTGACCACGAGCTACGAGGCTTCGGTCGCGGTACTGCTGGCCGTGTCACTGGCGACCGTGCTGTCACAATCGGCGCTGGGCGGCTCGCTGTTCCAGCTGCAGGTCCAGCGCAAGGGTTATGACCTCTCCGGTGGATCGAGCCGGCTGGTGCTGCAGACGATCCGTGTGCGTGACGTGCTGGTACCGCTGGACGATTGGGGCAAGTCGGAAATCCCCGACAAGACCTGCGTTTTCGAGGATGACACGCTGGGCCGGGCATTGGGCGTGCTGGATGCCGAACAGGTCGACGGTGCTGCTGTGCGCCAACGCACGGGCGAACAGGCCGTCATCGGCTGGATCGCCAAGGCCGACGCCCAGGCCGCCTATGCCCGCCGGCTCGCCGAAATCAGCGAGGAAGAACACCGTTAAGACAGTTTCGCCTGTCGCGCGAACCGGTTAGCGCTCTGGAAAGGATGTCCCGCTATGGTGGCAAAATGACACTGGGCGGGCTGCATATGACAACGCAGGACGGCACAGCCCTCGGCGCGGGCGTGCTGAGTGCGGATGCGCTTGCCGCCGCCAATATCAATCCCGTCACCGGTCTGGCCACGGACTATCTCAACCACTTCAACGAGGTGGTTATGCTGATGGAAATGCTGCCGGACATGCCCGATTGCGCCGGCGATGTGCTGGACTGGCAGCCGCTGGATTATTGCGGCCATTTCCGCCAGTCCGCCTTCAAGGACAAGGATCTGGCCATCCTCGCCTATGCTGCGGCACCGCGAGCCGTGCGCGCACATCTGGAAACGCTGATCCTGCAGATCGACAATGCCGTGATCGAGGCCCAGGACCGGTTGCGCAGCGGCACCGACGATGCGACCTGCCGGGCCGTCGCATCCCTAGCGACCGAAGAGATCAAACCGCTGATCGCAGCAGCCTCCGGCACGATCCATGGCCGCGAGGAAGGCGAGGACGACTTCGCCGACGAGACCGCCCAGGCCGACATCGACGCCCTGTTCGGCTGAACCGCAAAACTCGCCATCTCATATAATATTGACGCCCCCGCCGGTTTTGCCGCGCCGGATTAACCGTGCGTTGGCCGCCGGCGAGTCATAGCTCGGAGAAAGACAGACACCGGAGACCGACCATGCCGATCATGAACTGGGATGCCTCGCTCGATGTGGGCGTGGAATCGATGAATGACGACCACGGCCGGATCCTGGACCTGATGAACGCGATCCACGATCGCGCCGCCACCGGCGAGACGGGTGCCGCCATGACCGCGCTCGTCGACCAGCTGGCCCGCGTCACGCTCGCGCATTTCCGCGACGAGGAAGCCTATATGGCCAGCGTCAATTTCCCCGGCCTCGCCGCGCACAGGCTGATCCATGCCGACCTGCTGAAGACGTTCGCAGCGCATGCCGACACCATTCGCGCCAATGGCGGCCAGGTCCCGTCCGGCTTCCTCGATTTTCTCGGAACCTGGCTGGCAGATCACATTATGGGCACCGACATGGAATACGCGCCCACCATGCCGCTGAAAATGGCGGGGTAGCGGGATGGACTCACCCCCTTCGACCTCACCCGGCCCCAGGCCAGGCTCGGCCACTTCCCCCGCTTCGCAGGGGAAGCCTTGGATCAGGGCTCACCCCGCTTGCGGGGGAGCTGTCGGCGAAGCCGACTGAGGGGGCGATGCGCAGCACCGCAGAGCGCGCAGCGCGCACAAAGACCCCGAACAAAATACGAACAATTGCACATCCCGGTCTTGGGATTGCTCGCCAATCGGTCCAGACTGTCGCGCTATTGCGACTCGAAGGCGGCACCCAAGACACGATGTCCAACCTCTCCATTTCCGACATGGCGCGCCCGGCGCCGCCGACGCCCTATCTTGAAGGGCTGAACGCGCAGCAGCGCGCCGCGGTGGAAGCGCTGGACGGGCCGGTGCTGGTGCTGGCCGGGGCCGGCACGGGCAAGACGCGCGTGCTGACGACCCGCCTTGCCCACATCCTCGCCACTGGCCGCGCCCGGCCGTGGGAAATCCTCGCCGTCACCTTCACCAACAAGGCCGCGCGCGAGATGAAGGAACGGGTCGGTGCGATCATCGGCGAGGCGGTCGAAGGCGTGCCCTGGCTGGGCACCTTCCACTCCATCTCGGCCCAGATCCTGCGGCGCCATGCCGAACTGGTGGATCTCAAGTCCTCCTTCACCATCCTGGACACGGACGACCAGCTGCGCCTCTTGAAACAGATCATCCAGGCGGAAAATATCGACGAGAAACGCTGGACACCGCGCCATCTGGCCAGCCTGATCGATGGCTGGAAGAACCGGGGCCTCAAGCCCGAGCAGCTGGGCGAAGAGGATAAATGGTCCTTCGCCGAAGGCCGCGGCCAGGGTCTTTACACCATCTATCAGGAGCGCCTGCAGACCCTCAATTGCTGCGATTTCGGCGATCTCCTGCTGCACACGCTGCACATTTTCAAGGACAATCCGGACGTCCTGAAGACCTATCACGACAAGTTCCGCTACCTGCTCGTCGACGAGTACCAGGACACGAACGTCGCCCAGTATCTCTGGCTGCGGCTGCTGGCCCAGGGCACGGGCAATATCTGCTGCGTGGGCGATGACGACCAGTCGATCTATGGCTGGCGCGGCGCCGAGGTCGACAACATCCTGCGCTTCGAAAAGGACTTTCCGGGCGCTGAGGTGATCCGGCTGGAGCGCAATTACCGCTCGACCGCCCACATTCTGGGTGCCGCCTCGGGCCTGATCGCCGCCAACCGTTCGCGCCTGGGCAAGACACTGTGGACCGAGGACGAGGCCGGCGAGAAAGTCGCCGTACGCGGTATCTGGGACGGTGAGGCCGAGGCCCGCTATGTCGCCGAGGAGATCGAGAACTGGGTCTCCTCGGGCCGCGCCTATTCCGACAGCGCCGTGCTGGTGCGCGCCGCCTGGCAGATGCGCGCTTTTGAAGACCGTTTCATCATGCTGGGCCTGCCCTACAAGGTGATCGGCGGACCGCGCTTCTTCGAGCGCGCCGAGGTGCGCGATGCCCACGCCTATCTGCGCCTCGTCCGCTCGCCCGAGGACGATCTCGCCTTCGAGCGCATCGTCAACACGCCCAAGCGCGGCATCGGCGACACCACGGTGCAGAAGATCGCCGTGACCGCCCGCCAGATGGGTGTGCCGATGACCGAGGCCGCCCGCGTCATGGTTGGCACGGACGAGATCCGCGGCAAGGCCCGCACCGCGCTGCAGGTCTTCCTGCGCGACATGGAACGCTGGCGCGACCAGGCCGGGCAGAGCCGGCTGGACGAGCTCGCCGAGATCGTGCTCGACGAAAGCGGCTATACGGCGATGTGGCGCGAGGACAAGACGCCCCAGGCCGCCGGCCGTCTGGAAAACCTCAAGGAACTCGTCCGCTCCATGGGCGAGTACGACACGCTGGAAGCCTATCTGGAACACGTCGCGCTGCTGACCGACGCAGACCGCGCGGCCGACGAGGACGAGGTCTCCCTGATGACGCTGCACGGCGCCAAGGGGCTGGAATTCCCGCTCGTCTTCCTGCCGGGTTGGGAAGAGACCGTCTTCCCCTCCCAGCGCTCGCTCGACGAGGGCGGCACGCGCTCGCTGGAGGAGGAACGCCGCCTCGCCTATGTCGGCATCACCCGCGCGCGCGAACGCGCCATCATCACCTTCACCGCCAACCGCATGATCTATGGCCGCTGGCAGACGGTGATCCCCTCGCGCTTCATCGACGAGCTGCCGGTCGACCATGTCGAGGCGCGCTCGGAGACCGGCTATTATGATGGCGGTCCGGGCTTTGAAAGCGTGCGCCAGCAGCCCGACGCCATGGCCTCGAGCTATTCCAGCCCCGGCTGGAAACGCTACCAGGCCTCCCAGGCCGAAGGCCGCCGCTCCGCCCCGCCCACCATCAACGCCAAGGCCACGTTGATCGAGAGCGGCGACACAAACGGCCGCTGGAAATCGGGCGACCGCGTCTTCCACGACAAGTTCGGCTACGGCACGGTCAAGAAAGCCGACGGCGCCAAATACACCGTCCGCTTCGACAAGGCCGGCGAGAAGAAGGTCGTCGAGAACTTCCTGCGGGAATTGCCTTAGGCCTTCTGGGGTCCGGCGAGCTCGGCTGACAGCGCTCCACGAACCCGAATACAACCTATAATATTTTTATTGACATCACAACCCAAGCGTCGCTATGCATCTTTGCGACGTTCCGGGGGTGAAGATGGCGTTTATTGCTAACATTGTCTGGTTTGTTTTAGGAGGATTTGTAATAGGAACAATATACCTTCTTGGGGCCATTATTCTTTTTCCATTACTTCCTTTTCTGCTTCCCATGGTCGGATACTCTTACTGGCCCTTCGGCCGTCGGCCTGTCTCCCGCACGGCTGTGAATGCCTACAAGGAAGCCCGTGGCATGCCGATCCACGAAGACGGACTTTCAAACGCATCTGCTGCTATCAAATTCCTCGCAAACGTGGTTTGGGTTTTCACATTCGGGGTTTTGCTCGCCCTCATGCATCTCCTTGCGGGACTGGCGAATCTCGTTGCGTGCGCCCTGATCGTTACGATTCCCGTATGCCTTCCGAATGCTTTGGCCCATTTCAAACTTGCACCCGTTGCGTTTGCGCCGTTTGGGGTCACTCTCGTGCCAACAAAGCTTGCCGAGGACATTATTGTCGCCTCGGCGACGAAACGGCTCTAGCTTTCGCTCGACAGTGGTGCCGAGTATTGGAGTTCGCCTGGACACTTCCCGTCCGGAAGACAGATGCCGACCGTCACCCACTCCTGCCACGACGCTGTCAGCACGCTCTGCCATCCTGGCTTGGCAGCCGGGCGCGGGCGGGGTGGAGTGTGGCGGACACGTAAACGAGGCCAGGCCATGCTCCAGCGCTGCGGATGGGTGAATATCGACGATCCGATCTATGCCGAGTACCACGACACCGAATGGGGTGTGCCCGAGTATGACAGCCGGGCCCTGTGGGAGAAGCTGATGCTGGACGGGTTCCAGGCCGGCCTCGCCTGGATCACCATATTGCGCAAGCGCGAGACGATGCGGGCCGCCTTTGACGGTTTCCAGCCCGAGATCATCGCCCGCTATACCGATGCCGACCGCGAACGCCTGCTGGCCGATCCGGGCATTATCCGCTCCAGATCCAAGATCGAGGCGGCTATCGGCAATGCCCGGGCCTATCTGGACATGCGCGAGGGCGGCATCGATTTCTCGGAGCATTTGTGGAGCTTTGTCGGCGGCGCGCCGATCCAGAATGCCTGGCCCTCGCTGAAGGACACGCCCACGAAGACCGTCGAGAGCGAGGCCCTGTCGAAGGATCTGAAGAAACGCGGCTTCAAATTCGTCGGCCCGGTGATCGTCTACGCCTTCATGCAGGCCGTCGGCATGGTCAATGACCACGAGCCCCGCTGCCACCGCCATGAGCCGGTGAAACGGCTGGTGCGCTAAGCCGAATAACCTTGTGGTTGCACAAATTGCAACTATTGCCTTAAACTGCACTTCGATCACGCGGAGGGTTAAGGCATGCGTATCCTGGCTTTTCTTCTTGCGAGCGCGTCGCTTTCGGCCTGCGCCAGCGATCTCATTGTGACCCAGTCCCCACGCAAATTGAGCACAGGGGATAATACGTCAATTGACGAGTACGGCCTGCCGATGCGCTTGCCTGCACTGGTACGGATCGACGGGCATTTCACCACCCGGAACGGCAAGTCCGGTTGCGATCAAGTCGAAGCCAGCCAGACCGGCGTCTACCCGCTGGGTGAACTCTACTACATCGACATTGAACCCGGCCCGCTCGCCTCGGGCGACCTCACGGTGCAGTATGCTGCAAACGGGTTGGTTTCCTCCGTCGCAATGGACTCGGAGCCCGTTGCAAGCCAGGCCGCCGAGGCCGCGACAGGTTTTGTTGGGGCCCTCAACGACCTGATATCGATCGGCGATGATGCGGCCCAAGGCGATAGGGCTGACACCAGCGACACTGACGCAGCGAATCTACGCGCTTCCGTTGCCGGCCTGGCCTGCACAGGCGGGTTCCACCCGACCGGTTACCAAATCCTGACACAGGCCGAATCCGGGGAAGCCGAGTAGGCCCCTACGCAATACCGTCAGCCTCTCCCCCGAACGGGGGATCGTGCGGCTGGCGTGGCGAGTCTAATCGTGATCGTGCGGCCACCACTTCATCCCGGTCCTGGTGGCCGTGCGATGCGGGGCCCTCCAAGGCCGCACCAGACCCGCGTCCTCGCACCCTCGCACGACTGGTGCGACGGTTCCCGCATCGCCTCCCCATTCCTTTGCTGACAGGCTTTTCGCCCCGCCCGGCGGGCCTCCCCTGAACCGGGGATACCCGCCTCATGACCCCGCTCCTAGGCTCCCCGTCATTGTGAGGGACCTGAACGCTCCAAGGAGGGGACACCATGAAACGCCTTGCTACCTTCGCCATGATCGCCGCCATCGGCCTTGCTGCGCCGGCCTCGGCCCAAACCTTCGGCTCGGTCAATCTGCGCGCCGGCTTCACGCCGGATCCGTATCGCACGACGGTGACATCCGGCGGCACCATTGCCGCCAGCAATCTGTTCAACAACTGCACCGGCTGGGTCGCCGACAATGTCGACTTCGCCGTCAACTACAGCGCCGGCAGTTTCAACCTGACCTTCTCGGCCAGCTCGACCGCCGACACGACGCTGATCATCCAGGCGCCGAACGGCAACTGGTATTGCGATGATGACAGCGGCAACGGTCTCAACCCGATGGTGACGATCGGCAATCCGACCTCAGGCCGCTATTCGGTCTGGATCGGCTCCTACCGTCAGGGCGAATACGCCCAGGCCACGCTGTCGGTTTCCGAAATCGGACGGCAATAGTGATGAAGGCGCATCATCTTGCACTCATCCCGGCGCTGGCTCTCGCGGTCAGCGCCTGCGCCAGCACGTCCGGAAGCGGCGGTGGCGGCGGCCGGATCAATGGCGTCTTCGGCTCGGTCTCCCTGCAGGCCGGCTTCACGCCGGATCCCTACCGGGTCAATGTCGTCGCCGGCGGCACCTACGAGTCCGCCCGCGAGCTGGGCACCCAATGCCGTGGCTGGACGACGGGCGATGGCAGCTATGTGCTCTACTACACGGCCGGCCAGTATCCGCTGACCATCTCCGCCACATCCAACAGCGACACAACGCTGATCGTGGGCCTGCCAAACGGCGGTTTCCTGTGTGACGACGATTCCGGTCCGGGTCTGAACCCCCAGATTTCGATCAACCGTCCGGGCTCTGGCGGCTATGCGATCTGGGTCGCGACCTATGCCAGTGGTCAGACGGCTCCGGCCGTGCTTTCGATCTCCGAGGTCGGCCAGCGCTGATCCCGTGTGCCGGGGGCGGAACCTCCTGCCTCCGGCACGCCAGCCGCTCGGCGATGTGACGCGGGTTTCACGTGACAGGCGCGCCGGCGCGGCGCTAGTTTTCCGGTCCCGTCACCCGATGAACCGGAGCTGCGCCCCATGACCCGTCTTCTCCTTCCGCTTGCCGCCAGTTTCGCCCTCACCGGTTGCGCCTATCTGGAAGGTGGCCGAAATGAGGACCTGCCCTCGGCCTCAGAACTGGGCGCCGGCGATTGCCGCCAGGCCGGACCGCAGGACGCAGCCGCGCCCGGCGAGTGGATCTGCGACAATGGCGACAGCCCCTTCCAGCGCACCCGGCCGCGCCACCGGGTCGAGGACAACTGATCCGGCCGGATCAGTCCTTCAGTGCCTTCGCATGGTGGCGCAGATGGTCTTCCATGAAACTGGCGATGAAATAGTATGAATGGTCGTATCCGGGGTGCCGGCGCAAGGTGAGTAACTGGCCCGCCTCGCGGCACGCCGCTTCGAACATTTCCGGCTTCAGCTGTTCCTCGAGAAATTGGTCGGCCTCGCCCTGGTCGATCAGGATATGCGCCTCGGACGGCTGGCGCTTCACCAGCTCGCAGGCATCGTGCTCGCCCCAGGCCGGGCATTCATCGCCGATATAGGCCTGGAAGGCCTTGCGGCCCCACGGCACTTTCGACGGCGCCACGATCGGCGAGAAGGCCGAGACCGAGCGATAGCGGGCGCGCTGCTTGAAGTGCAGGGTGAGCGCGCCATGCCCGCCCATGGAATGCCCGAAAATCCCCTGCCGCTCCATATCGGCGGGAAAGGCCGAACCGATCAGGGCGGGCAATTCCTCGGTGATGTATTGCTGCATCCGGAAGTTCGGCGCCCAGGGCATTTCCGTGGCGTCGATATAGAAGCCCGCCCCCTGGCCCAGATCATAGGCCTCGTCATTGGCGACATCCTCGCCGCGCGGCGAGGTGTCCGGCGCCACGACCATCAGTCCCAGCTCGGCCGCCATGCGCTGCAGGCCGGATTTCTCCATCACATTCGACCAGTTGCAGGTCAGCCCGGAGAGATACCACAGCACGGGCACCGGTCCGTCCTTCGCCTGGGGCGGCGTGAAAACGGCAAAGCGCATCGTGCAGGCACAGGCCTCGCTGTCATGATCATGGACAGACAGCGTGCCGCCGAAAGACGTCCAGCTGGAAACGGGTTGGAGGGTCAAGGCGATGTCCTTTCTTCAAACCGGTATGCGAGTACTCTGCTGCACGGACTGGGTCCGGTTCCGCCTCCGTCTGAACCTGTTGGCGGCCGGGTCATGATGTCGCGTCGGTGGGAATGCTGGAGAGCGGAACAGCTTCAATATTCAACTTTTCGCCTGCCAGCTTCAACATGCGCCTGTCTGCGCTGATCAACGGAAGACCGTCGCGCCGCGCGAGGCACATGTAGAGACAATCGTAGACGGGATGGTCCATCTCGGCCGCCACCGCCAGAGCCTCTTCGACCAGTGTCTCATCCGGATGGATGCTGATCAGCGCGGCCAGCTTCCGGATTGACAAGCGCATATCAGCAACCTGGACATCGCCGCGCCGGATATAGGTCCAGAAGGCATTGGCCGTCTCTGACAGGAGAATGGCGGGCGCAACGAGGTCATAGCGACGCAATACCGCTGCCGCCTGATCGCTGTAGCTGTCTTCGACGAAGATTTTCACCGCGACGCTGGCATCAAGAACACAGGCCGTCAAACCGAATGATCCTTGTCGCGGTCTTCCCGGATAATCTGCGTGGCGTCCTTGAAAGCCGGTCTCGATCGCTCGCGCACGCCCCTCGCAAAGGCGATCAGATCCTCACGGTCCTCACGGGCCTTCATGGCCAGCACCTCCCGCAGGAATTGCTCCAGCGATTTGTCCTCCCGCGCCGCCATGCGCTTGAGGTTGGCGACCACATGATCGTCGAGATTGCGGATGATGACCTGGCCCATGCGCGCCTCCTGATATCATGGCGATATCATAACAGGCCCGCAGGCCAGGCCCAAGCGTGGATCAATATTCCACCACGCTGCGGATGCTCTCGCCGGCATGCATCAGGTCGAAGCCCTTGTTAATGTCCTCCAGCTTGAGCTTGTGAGTGATCAGGCTGTCGATATCGATGCGGCCTTCCATGTACATGTCGACGATCTTGGGCACATCGGTGCGGCCGCGTGCGCCGCCGAAGGCCGAGCCGCGCCAGTTGCGGCCGGTGACCAGCTGGAAGGGACGGGTGGAGATTTCCGCGCCGGCCGGCGCCACGCCGATGACGATGGAGGTGCCCCAGCCCTTGTGGCTGCATTCCAGCGCCGTGCGCATCACATCGACATTGCCGATGCATTCAAACGTGTAGTCGGCCCCGCCGCCGGTCAGCTCCACCAGATGGCCGACGAGATCACCTGTCACATCCTTGGGATTGACGAAATCGGTCATGCCGAACTGGCGCGCCATGCTTTCCTTGGCCGGGTTCATATCGACCCCGACGATCTGGCGCGCGCCGATCAGTTTGAGACCCTGGATGACATTGAGACCGATCCCGCCCAGACCGAAGACGACGGCCGTGCAGTTCGGCTCGGCCTTGGCGGTGAACATCACCGCGCCGATGCCCGTGGTCACGCCGCAGCCGATATAGCAGATCTTGTCGAAGGGCGCGTCCTTGCGAACCTTGGCCAGCGCGATCTCGGGCAGGACGGTGTAGTTGGAGAAGGTCGAGCAGCCCATATAGTGCAGGATTTTCTCGCCCTTGTAGGAGAAGCGCGAGGTGCCGTCCGGCATCACGCCCTGGCCCTGGGTCGAGCGGATCGACTGGCACAGATTGGTCTTGGGATTGAGGCAGTATTCGCAGGTCCGGCATTCCGGCGTGTAGAGCGGGATGACGTGATCGCCGGGCTTGAGCCCCGTCACGCCCGGGCCGCACTCCACCACCACGCCCGCGCCCTCATGGCCCAGGATCGCCGGGAAGGCACCTTCCGGGTCAGCGCCGGAGCGGGTGAATTCGTCCGTATGGCAGATCCCCGTCGCCTTGATCTCGACGAGCACCTCGCCCGCCTGCGGGCCCTCCAGGTCGACCTCGACGATCTCGAGCGGTTTTGCGGCTTCGAAGGCGACAGCGGCACGCGTTTTCATGGAGCTCTCCCGGGATTCCAGACCGATTGCAGAACCCGTGTTTCGCACTCCGGGACCGGGAGGTCAAAGGCGTACGCGGCTGCAAAAAGCAGATTTTGCTGCGCAGCAAACCTCTTGAAACGCGGACGGAACGAAACGACGTCGCACACCGTTGGGTCACTGGGGAGGGCGCAAGGAGTTTGTCATGTTTCCGTCTCTTCCCCCCGCCGGCTGGCGCGTCTCCGCGACCGCCATACTGATCGCCCTTTCCGGTACGGCCGCCCAAGCCGAGGGATTCCGCATCCAGGAATACAGCGTGCGCGATCTCGGCCTCGCCAATTCCGGCAATGCCGCCTACGCTGCCGACGCGTCGACCGTCTTTTCCAACCCTGCCGCCCTGCCACAGCTGGACGGGCGTCAGCTCAATGTCGGCCTGCATGGCATTCTGGGCAATGGCGCGTTCACCGATACCGGATCGACCGATGCCACCGGCGCTCCGCTGAGCGGCGGCAATGGCGGCGACCTGTTCAACGATGCCGTCATCCCCAATGCCTATTACGCCCAGCCGATCGGCGACGGGCGCTTCTGGTTCGGCATCGGGCTGACCGCGCCCTTCGGCCTCACCACAGATTATGATGATGGCTGGGTCGGCCGTTATCAGACGCTCGAATCCGATCTGACCATCATCGACATCAACCCCTCGCTCGGTTTTGTCGTGAATGACTGGCTGTCGCTGGGTGTAGGCGTCAGTGCGCAATATGCCAGCGTGAAACTGACCAATACTGTCGATTTCGGGGCCCTGTGCCTGGGACAGGTGGAACCGGCCGCGCCGGGCACGTGTTCGTCCATCGGTGCCCTGCCCCAACAGGCGGACGGCTTCGTCAAGCTCGACGGCGACGACTGGACGCTCGGCTATAATCTGGGTGCGCTGATCACCCTCACCGATGCCACACGCCTGGGCCTGGCCTACCGGTCCGGTGTCGATCACGGTATCGAGGGCGACGCGCAATTCTCCACCCCGGCCTCGATCGCACCGATCCTCGATCCGGCCTTCACCGACAGCCAGGCCTTTGCGCCGCTGAACCTGCCGGCCCGCTTCTCGGTCAGCCTGCATCACCAGGCCACCGAACGCCTGGCCCTGACCGGTGATGTCAGCTGGTCGCAGTGGGAGCGGTTCGACGGGATTTCGGTCGATTTCGACAATCCGGCCCAGCCGGACACGGTGGAAACCCTCAATTACGACAACACGATCCGCTACTCCGCCGGTGCCGAATACGCCGTGAATGCGGCCTGGACCGTGCGCGGGGGCGTCGCCGTCGAGGAAACGCCGACCGATCCGGACTTCCGCTCGCCGCGCGTGCCCGATGCCGACCGCACCGTCGCCGCGCTAGGCGCCTCCTGGACCCCGCGCGCGAATGTCACGCTGGACGCCGGCTACCAGCACATCTTCTTTGAGGATGCGCAGATCGAAGAGACGGGAAATGGCGGCGACACGCTGACCGGGGTCTATGACGAGAACGCTGCCGACCTTGTCGCCCTGGGCCTGACCTGGCGCTTCTGATACCTGCCGGACCGGACAACCGCGCTAGGAGGGTGACGCCGCGGCGTTGCCGGACTAGTTTCGCGCCTCTTTCATACGTCCCGGAGTGATGTGAATGAGCGCGGTTATCCGGTCCACGGGCCTCTGGACCCCCGACGAATCCGTTTCCAACGATGAACTCGTCGCCTGCTTCAACGCCTATGTCGAACGTTTCAATGCCGAGAATGCCGACGCCATTGCGCGCGGTTCAGTCGAGGCAAAGAACCCCTCCTCCTCCGGCTTCATCGAGAAGGCCTCCGGCATCAAGTCGCGTTACACGATCGACAAGGCCGGCGTGCTCGATGTCGACCGTATGCGTCCGCGGGTGAAGCCGCGCGCCAATGACGAGCTCGCCCTGACCGCGGAAGCCGGCGTTGCCGCCGCCCGCGACGCACTGGCCCGCGCCGGCCGCGACCCGAAGGACGTCGATGCCGTGATCTGCTCGGGCACTTCGATGCAGCGCACCTATCCGTGCATGGCGATCGAGATGCAGGACGCGCTGGGCATTGAGGGCTTCGGCTTTGACATGACCGTGGCGTGTTCCTCCGGCACGTTCGGCATGGTCAATGCCATCAACATGATCGATACCGGCATGGCGAAATCCGTGCTGGTCATCGTGCCGGAAATCACCACGCCGCAGCTCAATTTCCGCGACCGCGACAGCCATTTCATCTTCGGCGATGTCGCCGTGGCCGTGCTGATCGAGCACGAGGATGTCGCCGGCGGCGAAGGCTGGCGCGTGGTCGGCCGCAACATGATGACGAAATTCTCCAACAATATCCGGTCGAATTTCGGCTTCCTCAACGCCTCCGAGGATCCGGAACCGGATTTCGACGACCGCTATTTCGTCCAGGAAGGCCGCAAGGTCTTCAAGGAAGTCTGTCCCATGGTCGCCGAGATGATCCTCAACGACATGGCGAGCTTCGGTCTCAAACCGGACCAGATGAAGCGCCTCTGGCTGCACCAGGCCAATATCAACATGAACATGATGGTGGCCAAGCGCGTCTTCGGCCGCGAATTCGACGTCAGCGAAGCGCCGGTCATTCTCGACGAGTTCGCCAATACGGCGGGCGCAGGCTCGCTGGTCGCCTTCCATCGCCATCATGACGGTTTCGAGCCTGGCGAGAAGGGGCTAATCTGCTCCTTCGGCGCGGGCTATTCCGCCGGCACGGTGTTTGTCGAGAAGCTCTGAACGGGCAAGTCAGCGGCCTATTTGCGGCCGCTCAAAGCCACGGCCAGCCTGAAGACCGCAAAGCCGATACCGCACACCGAACTGGCGACCAGCAGGATTGTCATGTCGGGCTGGTAGAGGTTGAACGTCGCGAGCGGTGCGCCGAAGAGTTTGGGCACCAGGTCGATCAGCACCCAGGCCATGGCAAGCGTCGCGATCAGCGGGAAGACGAGGCTGAACAGGCCGAAAGCCCCCGTTTTCGCCCGCAGGCCGTCCCGGCGTATCCACGCCGTCGCGATACCGGCCAGGAAGAGAACGGGCAACACCAGCAGCATGAGATAGAGGCTCTTCGCCCCCAGATGGTTGCCGCCGCTCTGTGGCGCCTCCCCCAGCGCGATCGCCGCAAAGCCCGCGAGAATATCTCCCGTCACGCCAAACCCCATGCCGCTGTTGGCATTGACGAGAACGACACCGCCTCTGGGCTCCGCGCGGGACAGGACAGCGATGGTTTCGACCCCGGGGGTCAGCCCTGTGTGGTAGGCCGCATCGGCCTCGGCATCGAGGAACCAGCCAAACCCGTAGTGCGGCGAGGCCGCACTGGCCGGGCTCAGCATCAGGGCCTTGTGCCCGGCGCTGATCAGATCGTCCTCGCCATTCATCATCATCGCGAGATAGCGCGCCATATCAGACGCGCTGGCCATCACGCCCCCTGCCGGCGCCATGCCGCGCACCGTCCGGCGGTCGGCCACCGGGCGGCGGCCACCAAACCAGGGTGTATGGCCGGTGGCCATTGTTTCGTGAGCCTGGCCATCGGCGACGAAACTGTCGTCCATCCCCAGCGGCGCAAGGATCCGTGTCTCGATATAGTCGCCGTATTCAAGGCCGCTGACCGTCTCGATCAGCGCCCCGAGGATGAGGTAGTTGGCGTTGGAATACTGCCACCGGCTGCCGGCCTCGCTGGCAGGCGCTGCCGCCGCCAGCTGACGGACGCGCTCAGCCAGCTCACCGGCCCCGCCCGTCCGGTCGGTGTGGGACTGGTTGCCCTGCAGCGTGGAATAGCCACTCGTATGGCTCAGCAATTGGCGGATCGTGATGGTTCCGCCGGGCTGGCCGTCGAACGCATCCAGATAGTCGCCAATGCCGTGATCGAGCTCGACCCGGCCGGCCTCGACCAGCTGCATGATGGCGAGTGCTGTGAAACTCTTCGAGATCGAGCCGAGCGCGAAGGGCGTGTCTTGTGTGACCGGCAGGTCACTGCCCGCCACACGCTCACCGCGTTCGCCCCGCTGCACATCACCGGTCTCGATGAGCGCATAGGCCAGACCGGGCGCCGATGCCCGCGGCACAGCCCGGTCGAGAAACACCTCGACGTCTCCCGATTGCGCGTGGTCCTGCGAAAAAACGGGTGCGGTCAGACACAGCAGTCCCACGATCGCCAGATAACGCCACATTCGATGTCCCCCACCCTTGTCTTTACCTGACCTAGCAGGCACCGGCCGCTGGCACCACTGTCCGGCTCGTGTCCCTAGTCGTCATGCTCGACGCAGATCGCCTCGCTGTCGGCAGGCGTGAGCGCTTCATTCAGCAGGGCGCACCGCGCCCGGCCTGCCGCGCCGGGCTCCGGCCGGTAATGCCGGCAGGTCCGGCACACGCCGAAGGCCCGGCCGCCGCGCCGTCGCAAAAGATCGGACAGAACCGCCCGCAATCCTCCGGACATGTCCTCGCCGCGCGCTGCCTCCACACTGCGCACCGCGGCATCCAGCGCATCCATCGGATCGCCGGCCAGCGTCTCCCGCCCCGCCGCAGTCAAGGCCAGCGACAGGCGCCGCCGGTCGCCGGCGACCGGCTCCTTCGTCACGAGTTGCTTGGATTCCAGCGCATTGAGCGATTGCGACACCGTGCCCTTGGTCAGATTGAGATAGGCGGTCACGGCCGAGGGCGTGCGGGAAAACCGGTTGGCCAGGAGCAGGAAGCGCAGGATTTCCCATTGCACGGGTTTCAGCCCGCGAGCATGCGCCTCATTCTGGATGAGGCGTGACAGGCGTTCGAGCAAATGCGTGGTCGGTGAGTGTCCGGACATGCCTGAACGTATCGAGTCAAAACAGGTCTTGCAAACCCCGTATTCACGCCCTAGCTTTTAAATGTATCGAGTCGATACCTTTAAGCAAAAGGACATCCAATGCCCCATCTCACCCCCTTCCCGCACGCCGAAGCGGCGGGCGAGCGCAAGCAGCTGATGGACGCCGTGAAGGGCCAGTTCGGCGCCGTCATCAACATGTTCGGCACCGTCGCCCACTCTCCGGCCGCGCTGAAATCCATGCTCGGCAGCTTCCAGGCGCTGGGCGGCGGGCGCATCGATGCCGCCCTCGGCGAAAAGATCGCCGTGGCGATCGCCAACCGGAATGACTGCGAATACTGCCTCTCCGCTCATACCGTGCTGGGTACCAAGGCCGGCGAAACACCCGCCGCGATGGAGGCCGCCCGCACCGGCAAGGCCGCCGATCCGCGCACACAGGCCGCCCTCGACTTCGCGCTCGCCGTTGTCGAACAACGCGGCCATGTCGGCGCCGGTGCTGTCGAGCGCCTGCGTGAGGCCGGGTTCGACGATGAGGAAATCGTCGAGATCGTCGCCCATGTCGCGCTCAACCTCTTCACCAATTATGTGAATGTCGTGTTCGGCGTCGAGGTCGACTTCCCCCGTGTCAAACCCCGCCAGGCCGCTTGATAAAACGGATAGCCCGCCGGCGCTGCTGCCGGCGGGCCTCCATCCGGAGGATACCGAGATGAAACTCAAACCCGCCCCCGAACTCACCGTGTCCGGTTGGCTGAACACTGCGGAGCCGATGAGCCTGGCCGGCCTGCGCGGCCAGATCGTGCTGCTGGAAGCCTTCCAGATGCTGTGTCCGGGCTGTGTCTCGCATTCCCTGCCGCAGGCCCGGCGCATTGCCGAGCATTTCACCGCACACGGCGTCACCGTGATCGGCCTGCACAGCGTGTTCGAACATCATCAGGCCCAGGGTAGCCGCGAGGCACTGGCCGCCTTCCTGCACGAATACCGGATCGCCTTTCCCGTCGCGATGGATGCGCCCGGAGATGCGCCCGGTGAGCGGGGCGGCCTGCCCCGCACCATGGCCGCCTATGCCATGCAAGGCACGCCGACGACGATATTGATCGACCGTCAGGGCCGCATCCGGCGGCACAGTTTCGGTGCGGTCACCGATCTCGCACTCGGCGCCGCGATCGGCGTACTCCTCGCCGAGGGCGATCCCGGCTCCGCGCCGGACGCAAGCGATCCCGAAATGGCGTGCACGCCCGAGGGATGCCCTGCGCCCTGACCCCGTCCCGGTCTGCGGCCAAAAAAAGACCCGGTCCGCCGCAGCGAACCGGGTCAGTCTGACGTCTCGAGGCCGGGGAGGACATGGCCTGGACGCGAAACGGTTCAAAACAGGTCGGGGGCGAGCGCCGCAACCCCTTACAGCCCTCACCCCCGTTTCCGGCCCCCAACCGGCCGAACCATGAGCCGGTATCAGCCGCCGACGGACTCGCCGTGGAGGCTGGTATCGAGGCCGGAGACTTCGGATTCCTCGTCGACGCGCAGGGTCATCAGCTTCGACAGGACAAACAGGATGGCGAAGGTGACGGCGCCGCAATACATGGCCGCGGCGAGGGCGCCCCAGGTCTGGGTCCAGATCTGCAGGAGATTGCCCTCGATGGCGCCCGGCGCGCCGCCGATGGCTTCGCTGGCAAAGACGCCTGTCAGAATGGCACCGACCAGACCGCCCACACCGTGCAGGCCGAACGCGTCGAGTGCGTCGTCGATCTTCAGCGTTTTCTTCAGGGCGGTGACGCCCCAATAGGCCGCAAAGGCCCCGCCGGCACCGACGAAGAATGCGGCCCAGGCCGGCACGAAACCGGCAGCCGGGGTAATCGCGACCAGGCCGGCCACGGCACCGGAAGCGGCACCGAGCACGCTGGCCTTGCCGCGCAGGATCCATTCCAGACCCATCCACACCAGGACGGCCGTTGCGGTGGCGAGCTGGGTGGTGACCAGGGCATGTGCCGCCGCGCCGTCGGCCGCCAGCGCGGACCCGCCGTTGAAACCGAACCAGCCGACCCAGAGAATGCCGGCGCCGGCAACCGTCAGCACCAGATTGTCCGGCGCCAGGTTGGATCCGGGATAGCCCCGGCGCGGGCCGACGAATTTCGCGAGCACCAGACCGGCCACACCGGCATTGATGTGCACCACGGCGCCGCCGGCAAAGTCGAGCACGCCCGCCTCGCCCAGGAAGCCGCCCCCCCACACCCAGTGGCAGATCGGCGCATAGACCAGCACGACCCAGACGGCCGAGAACACCATGAAGGCGGAGAATTTGATCCGCTCGACCGCCGCACCGGCGATGATCGCGACGGTGATGATGGCAAAGGTCAGCTGGAACATCAGGAAGAGGTTTTCCGGCAGGTCGCCGGACATCGTGTCCGGGGCGATCCCCGCCATGCCGATCCGGCCCAGCCCGCCGACAAAGGCGTTCAGCGCGCCGCCGTCCGAGAAGGCGAGCGAATAGGCGATCAGCGCCCACAGCACGGTGACGATGGCCGCCGCGCCCACACTCTGCATCAGCGTGGACAGCACATTCTTGCGGCGCACCATGCCGGCATAGAAAAGCGCCAGCCCCGGCAAGGTCATGAACAGGACCAGGGCGGTCGAGGTCAGGATCCAGGCATTGTTTCCAGTGTCCATGCGGGGCCTCCGGCGAGCGCTTGTTTGCTTCTTGCTATCTGGCCAAAAGCTAGGCGCCGGATTTTCCGGGTGTCGACGTCGCTGCGGAAAATTCGCGGTTTTGCGCCGGGTGCGCTGCACAATCGGGCAGGTCTGCCCGTTTTTCGGGCGGCGGCCCGGGCACGGCAATGCGCGCATGGATTGATCGGGGGCGGGCATGCTTTACGCTGGCGAAAAGTCGGGAAGAAAGAGTCGGGAACCGTGACAGACAGCGTCATCCGGGCGACCGGTTACTGGGCCCCGCCCAGTGTCATCGACAATGACGAGCTCGTCGCGAGCTATAATGCCTATGCCGGGCGGTTCAACGCAGAACACGCCGCAGCCATTGCGGCTGGCGAGATCGAGCCTGTCCCGCTGTCCAGCACCGAATTCATCGTCAATGCCTCCGGCATCCAGCGCCGGCATGTCTACGAGAAGTCCGGCATTCTGGACATCGACCGCATGGTGCCGCAAATCCCGCCGCGCCCGATCGAGGATGTCTCGGTGCAGGCCGAGTTCGCGATGAAGGCGGTGACGCCGGCGCTGGAAGCGGCCGGCTATGACGGGTCGGACATTGACGGCGTCATCGTCGCCTCCTCGGCCCAGCAACGCAATTTCCCGGGCCTTTCCTGCGAGATCCAGAACATTATCGGCTCGGACGGTTTCTCCTTCGACCTGACCATGGCCTGCGCCTCGGCGCTCTACGGGCTGCACATCGCCAATGGCATGATCCGCTCGGGCCAGGCGAAACGCCTGCTGATCTGTTCGCCGGAGCTGATGACCTGCATCAATGTGCACTCGCGCCGCGAGGTGCACTTCATCTTCGGCGACGCTTCGGCGGCGATGATCGTCGAGGCCGATGACGGCCGCCCGGGCGGCTGGGACGTGCTGGGCACCCATGCCCAGAACAAGTGGTCCTCGGCGCTGCGCTCGGATTTCGGCTTTATCAACATCGCCGAACGCCAGGTCGACCCGGATTATGAGCCGCATCTCGACCAGGACGGCCACCGCGTCTTCAAGGATGTGGTCGGCTTCGCGCCCACCGTGGCGCGCACCCTGATGGAGGATATCGGCCTGGCACCGGAGGATGTGCGCCGCACCTGGCTGCACCAGGCCAATATCCGCATGGTCGACATGATCGCCAAACGCATTCTCGGCCGCGACCGGACCGAGGAGAATGCACCGGCCATCCTGACCGAGTACGGCAATACGTCCTCCTCCTCCGTCGTGATGAATTTCCAGATGAATTCCGACGATATGAAAGCCGGCGAGACCGGCGTGATGTGCGCCTTTGGTGCCGGTTACGGTGTCGGCGCGGCTGCCGTGAGGAAACGCTGATGCGCCCGATACACACCCTGGCCGCACTGGCCGGCCTGAGCCTGATCGCTGCCTGTTCCGACCCCGCGCCCGAACCGGAAGCCGCCGACGGTCCGGACGCCATGGAAGATACCGCCGCCCCGCAACAGGCCGCAGAGGACACCGCCCAGGCGGACGCCGAGGACGAGGCCGAAACCGCCGGCCTGCCGGGTGTCGACATCTACATCGCGCCGCTCAGCTGGGTCGGCAATATCCCGGCCATCGGCACGCTGACCAATGCCACCGCGCGGCACGGCTATGACAACCAGCCCGCCTTCACCGAAGACGGTACCGGCTTCTACTTCACCTCGGGCGACAGCGAGCACACCGATATCTGGCGCTGCAGCCTGGACTGTTCGGTACGTACGCAGATCACCGACACGCCCGATGCCGGGGAATACTCGCCGCGGCCGACCCCGGCCGGCGGCGCCCTCTCCTACATCTACCAGGCGCCCGGCGGGTATGGCGGCGAGGTCTGGCTGGACGCACCGGATGGCGGCAATGCCCGCTCGGCCTCCGGCGTCGGCCCGAACGGCTATTACGCCTTCAATGCCGACATGACCCGGCTGGCCGTGTTCAGCCTGGACGAGGGCTTCACGCTGAAAGTCTTCGGCCGGTTCGAGGATACGGAGATTGTCACTGTCGCCGAAAACATCGGCCGGGCCCTCTATGCCGCGCCGGACCATGACAGCGTCTACTTCACCCTGCCGCGCGAGGATGGCGGTTTTGCCGTCTACGAGACCGGCTTCGACGGCGCGGCGCCGGAGCACCGTTTCGATCTGCCCGGCGAGACCCAGGACTATGCCGTCTTCACCCTGCCGGACGGCTCGAACGGTTTCTTTGCGGTTGACGAGAATGTGTTGATGACGCGCACGCTGGACACCCCCTGGCACGCGGTCGCCGATCTGGCCGTGCACGACATCAACGGCGTCACCCGCCTCGCCGTCAGCCCGGACCGCCGCCATATCGCCCTCGTCGCGAACGATCCGGCCGGCGAATAGCCGGCGCCGCGATCATGCAGGAACACGGGCGGCACACGACCATCGTCGAGATCCAGCACCTGCGCATGGTCGCGGTCCTGCTGGTCGTGCTTGCCCATATCCACCAGGCCGATGCGCGTTTCTTCACCGCACCGCTACTCGGCCAAAGCGCCTATTTCGGTTTTGCCGGTGTGGACGTCTTCTTCGTCCTGTCCGGCTTCATCATCCACCATCTCTACCGCGACCATCGCGGGCTGGATGTGCGCTATTTCCTCAAGCGGCTGAACCGGATCTTCCCGCTCTACTGGATCTTCACCGGGCTGACGCTGGCGGGCTATCTCGTCTTCGGCGACAGCCTGACCCGCTCCGTTGCCGAGCTCGACCTCATCGCCTCGCTGACCCTGATCCCGCATCATGACCTGCCGATCCTGCTGGTCGGCTGGACGCTGACGCACGAGCTCTACTTCTATGCCCTGTTCGGATTGGCGCTGGCCCTGCCGACCGCCTGGCGAGTGCGGGCAGCCGCGCTGTGGGCGGCGGCAACGATTGCCGCGGTCTTCCTGATGCCGCGCGATGTCTCGCCCTGGCTCACCGTCGCCTTCAGCCCGTTCAACCTGCTCTTCCTGTCCGGCATTGCGCTCTCTGTGCTGCGCGACCGGCTGCCGGCACGGCGCTGGCCGCTGACGGTGGTCGCGCTGGCCGGGATGATTGGCGGGCTGATCTGGACCCATGGCGGTGGGCTGGAGGCCATCAACGCGGCCACCGTACGCGTGCCGGTCTTTGCTCCCTTCGCCATCGGCATCACGGCAGCCTGGCTGGCCTGGAAACCGCACCTGCCCGCCCTCGCCGCGCGCATCGGCGACTGGTCCTATGCGATCTATCTGGGCCATCTCCTGGCGATCAGCGCCCTGGCACGCCTGCTGCCCGACAGCCTGTGGAGCCCGCTCTTCTATCTCGTCGCCCTGGCCGCCTGCATCACCCTGGGCTGGCTGACCCATATCGCCGTCGAGATGCCTCTCCTGAAAGCCGGCCGGCGGCTGATCGACCGGTATGCACCGCCGCCCCGCGACAGGGCCGGCGATTGAAAGTATCCGACCCCGCTCCTGCCCCCCGGGGCCCCGAGTAAGACGCCCCCAAAACACCTGCCCCGCTTGCTGGTTGAGCCACAAACCCCGTACTGCGAATGCGTGTTATTCGCAGTACGGGGCCAAACCCTTTCGCTTTTCGAACCGGCTATTCAGTTCGAAAGGAACGTGTCAGTCGCGCGTCTTGCGGGTGTGGAAGTCGAGCTCGAAGTCACCGGAGCGGACGCGCAAACGCGTCTCCTCGGTGCGGGGCCTCGATCCCGGAAACAGTATCCTGGCCAGCCCGGCCAACCACGGCAAGAGGCGCATCCAACACGACAGATCGTCCATGGGGCATCCTCAAACGAAGAAAGCCCGCCGGAGGGGCGGGCTTTCGATACAGACCTCTTAGTCTGGATTTCGGACATTAGCACGCAGAATACACACGATCAAGTGTTATCTGCCCCTCGAAACACAAGATATAGCCTAAACGGCCGTGGCCTCGGTGATGCGGTAGGTCAGGTCGTCGCCATCGGCTTCGTGGATGGTGAGATAATCGCCGACGCGCATCGTGTGGTCGCCGAGGCGGAAGACCGGCTCGTCCGGCCCCTCATCCTCCTCGTCATAGCGGAAAAACCAGTGCGAACCGCGATGGGAGAGCCAGCCATCGGCCTTGTCGTCCGGATCGGGTGAGAAGCGGTCGACGGTGCATTTTTCCTTGTTGGCCCGCCACAAGTCGAGATCGAGCCGGCCGGCGCCGTCCAGCGGTGCGACCACGACATAGCCGTGCGCATCGTCACCATCGGGATAGCCGGCATCCGGATTGCGGCCCAGCCGCATCACCACACGTGTCAGACCCATCTCGGCCTCCTGTTTCAGATCGGCGATTATCGCACTCCCATTTCGCGGGCGGGTCAATCCGTTCCGCAAGGATGCGGCGATCTCACGCACGCGCCCGTCCTGCCCCTTGATGGGGCAGGACGCACATTCACGTCCCTATCGCGAGCGCACGACCGGCAGTTCGATATAGGAGGCCCGCTCGGACGAATGGTGCACCGAATTCGTCGCCACACGGCCCTCGCTCTCGTCGTAATTATTGCCGCCCGTATTCAGATTGCGCACGAATTTCGGGAAGTTGGACGAGGTGATCTCCACCTGGATGCGATGGCCCGGCTGAAAGACGATGCTCGACGTCATCGGCGTGAAATCCAGTTCGTAGACCTCGCCCTCTTCCATCATTTCCGGCGTGTCATAGCCATTGCGATAGCGGGCCCGCAGCATGGTGTCGTCGACGATATAGGCCGTGCCGTCCGGGGCGACATCGACCAGCTTGACGGCGAAGTCGGTATCCGGCGCGTCCGAGGAGACATACAGCACGGCATCGATGAAGCCGGTCACATCCAGCGGCTCGGTCAGCACGTCGGACGTATAGACCAGTACGTCGTCGCGCACCTGGACCGGCCGCTGGTCGCGCGCGCCGGGATGCACGATGCCCCCATTACAGCAATCGCCGCCGCCAATGGTCCGCACGGGCACCATGGGATCATAGACATAGGTATCGGCGGGCTGCTCGCCGCCCGGCGCCTCGAAGCTCAGCCGCCCGTCGCCATAGCGGCTGTTCGCGTCTCCGCCGGAATGCAGATAGAGCCGCACCGGCTCGGCCGCGGCCGGCGGCCAAGCATCGGCGCCGCGCCATTCATTCGCGCCCATCGCGTAGTACTGCACGCGCGGCGTATCGCGGTCCCAGGCATTGCGCTCGCCCTTCAGCCAGCGGTCGAACCAGGCGAAGATCAGCCCCGTCGTGTCGAAGCTGGTATCGCCGATATTGCGTTCGCCGACGACGGTATCGGGGCCGTAATTGAAGAAGTTGCAGTGCACATTGGGGCCGGCGACGACATACTGGTTGTCGCGCACGGCGCGGTCTGAGGCGTTCTCGCGGACATGGTTGTAAAGCGCCATGTTCGGGCCGATCGACACGTCATACCAGGAATTGAACCAGAGCGCGGGCACGCCCCAGTCCTCATTGTCGTGATAGAGCCCGCCCTCATACCAGCCCTGCGAGGCCGGGGTGCGGGTGATGAATTCGTCGAAGGTCGCCGGCGGCTCGCCCATCGAACTCATGATCTCCGACACGGGCAGATGCGCGATCTGTGTCGCCCAGTCGACTTCCGGCTTGTCGGTCGACAGGTCGTTATACTGCGCGATGCGGCTGCGGGTCGCCGCATCGAGCCCGGCCGGGATCTGGGCGCGCAGCGGATTGTCGACAGTGTAGAGCCAGGGATAGAAGAGGTTCCGCTCGGCACCGCCTGTGTACCAATTGCCCTGTTCGTGAAATTCGCCGACCCGGCCGATGCCGGCGCCGGACGCCATCGGCACCATCGCGACATGGGCCGGGTGGTCCATCGCCGCCAGCGCCAGCTGCCATTCCGCCGAGGAGGAACAGCCCCAGGTGCCAACCCGTCCGTTCGACCAGTCCTGCGCGGCCAGCCAGTCGAGCGCGTCATAACCGTCGGTGCGCGGATAGCCGAGGATCTCGAACTCGCCTTCGGAGAAATACCGGCCGCGCTCATTCTGGATCACGAAGGCATAGCCGCGATTGACCGCTTCCACCGCCATGCGCAGGCGGCTGCCGGACAGGGTGTTGAAATTGTAGGGGGTGCGCCAGAAGATCACCGGCACGTCCTCATCAGCCTCGCGCGGGCGGTAGATATCCGTCGACAGGCCGATTCCGTCGCGCATCGGCACGAGGACTTTCGTCTCGGCCGTCGCCATCCGCGCCAGCTCGGCGCGCAGCGCATCCTCGGAATAGTTGGAATAGTCCTGGGCCAGGGCCGGCGCCGTCAAAACAGCCACGGCCACAAGTGTCGAAATCAGTCGCATCTTTTCCCCCGGAGTTCCGGTCTCACGAACCGTTCTGGTCGGCGCAGAGTGAACCCCATGACCGCGCGGTGCAAGGCAGGCCGGCGCGGTGTTCCCTACAGCGCAAGACCCGGGCTGACAGTGCGCAGAGTGGAGTGATGGCAGCATCAATGCTATCTCCGCTCTCCGCCAAACCGGAGGTCCGACCCGCATGCCTGCTGCCGCCCGCAAGAAAGCCGTTGCACCGCGCGCCTGGCAGCGCATGATTTCCGGCCGCCGGCTCGACCTGCTCGATCCCTCACCCTTCGATGTGGAGATCGAGGACATCGCCCACGGGCTGGCCCGGGTGGCGCGCTGGAACGGGCAGACCCATGGCGATCATGCCTTTTCCGTCGCCGAACACTCGGTCGTCGTGCTCGACATTCTCGACCACCTCTATCCGGATCTCGAGCAGAAATGGCGCCTCGCCGCGCTGCTGCACGATGCCTCCGAATACGTGATCGGCGACATGATCAGCCCGTTCAAGGCCGCGCTGGGCGTGAACTATCGCGAGTTCGAGGACCGGCTGGAAGCGGCAATCCATCTGCGTTTCGGCCTGCCGCCGAAACTGCCCAAGGAAGCCAAGCGCAAGATCAAGCGGGCCGATGTGATCTGCGCCTATTTCGAGGCGACCCAGATCGCCGGCTTCAGCCATGACGAGTCGGTGAAATTCTTCGGCCGGCCGCCGGCCGGGCTGGAAATCGAGATCGTGCCGAAATCGGTAAAACAAGCCCAGGTGCTCTTCCTCGACCGCTTCGAGACCGTGCTGGACCAGTTCGAAGGGCAGCGCTGATGCAGCCGGCCGGCCAGTCCATCTCCGTCGGCCTCAACGCGGTGATCCTCTCGGTCGACGGCGACACACCGCAGCTTCTGATCGTGCCGCAGGAGGGCGGCGGGGTCGCCCTGCCCTTCGGTCCCTTCGATCCAGCCCGGCACCGCACGTTCGAGATCGGCCTGCGCCGCTGGGTGGCCGAACAGGCCCACTTCCAGCTGGGCTATGTGGAACAGCTCTACACCTTCGGAGATCGTGGCCGCGAAGCCCCGGTCGCCGCGATGTCCGGCTCGGGGGACGCCCGCATCGTGTCGATCGGCTATCTCGCGCTGACCCCCGACAAGAGCACGCCGCCCGATGGCGGCGGACGCTGGCGGGGCTGGTACGACTTCTTCCCCTGGGAAGACTGGCGCGAGGGCAAGCCGGCCCTGATCGATACCGAGATTATTCCGCGCCTGTCAGCCTGGGCCGACGAAGCCGGCGTGCCCGGCCGCCGTGCCTCGCGTCATGACCGGCTGAAGACCGTCTTCGGGGTTGGCGGCGGGGGCTGGAACGAGGAACGCGTGCTCGACCGCTACGAGCTGCTCTATGAAGCCGGCCTCGTCGCCGAGGCCGCGCGCGACGGCCAGGTTGAAAACCCCTCGCAATGCCCGGCCTTCGGCCTCTCGATGGCCTCTGACCACCGGCGCATCCTGGCGACGGCCATCTCGCGCCTGCGCGGCAAGATCAAATACCGTCCCATCGTCTTCGAGCTGATGCCCGACCTGTTCACACTGTCGGCATTGCAACAGGTGGTCGAGGCTATTGCAGGATACCGGCTCCACAAGCAGAACTTCCGCCGCGCGCTGGACCGTACGGGATTCGTCGAGGGGACGGGCCGGATGGAAAGCCGCACGGGCGGCCGTCCGGCCGAGCTTTTCCGCTACCGCCGTGAAGCGCTGGCGGGTCTGCCCTCTCTGGGTCTGGCCATTCCCAGATTGCGTGACGGGTAATTAGAGTTGCAGCTGAGAGTTGTTCAGGCTTACAATGCAGGCGATTGACGATAGTTCGAGTACCTTGAGGGGGGTAGCTATGAGCGGGACAGCGATCAGTAATGCATTGCTGGCATTAGCAATCTGCGCCACTGTTGCGCTTGCCTTGCGCCTGATTGCTGCAGAGTTCTACCTGCCCGCCATTCCGGTTATCCTCATTGTCGCTGCCATTATCGGGATCATGCCGCGCACGGGACTGGCGCAAATCCAGATTCTGGTTCCCGCTGCCTTTGGCGTTGCCGCGGTGGAAGTGCTGATGGTCAATGGTATTCCCTTGGCGCCGGCCTTGGCCCTCGCGCTTGGGCTGGCATCATTGGGGAGCGGTGCCTGGCTCTCCGGCCTGCGTCCCAGCGCCGCGCACTGATCACCTTCATTTCGAAAATCGCATCGCGGGAGATCGCGTCGCACGCCTGCACCTTGCACTGTGCTCAGGGTGAGCATATATACGGATCACGTTAAAGCTCATTTCGAGCATAAGGGCGGCACCTCAAAACAGCCGCCCAATTTCGGGCCCCAATATTGCTCATATTGAGCAAAAGGGAGGAGAGAATGGATCGATTGAACTGGGACGGCACGCCTGAAGGGTTTGAACAGTCCCGGCCGGAACTGGCGTATACGGACGGGGTCAAGGCCGCGACGGACCATCTCTACGAGAAGGTGAAGGACATCATCACCCCGATGGAGTGGCCGGCCAAGGCACCGCTGATCCACGCCATCAACCAGCTGAAGGCGGAAAAGAACGCCGTCATTCTCGCCCACAACTACATGACCGCCGACATTTTCCACTGCGTCGGCGATCTGATGGGCGACAGCCTGGCGCTGGCCCGCATGGCCGCCGAGAGCGAGGCCGACATCATCGTCCAGGCCGGCGTCCACTTCATGGCCGAGACCGCCAAAGTGCTCGCGCCGGAGAAGAAAGTGCTGATCCCGGACACCCGCGCCGGCTGCTCGCTCGCCTCCTCGATCACCGGCGAGGATGTGCGCCGTATCAAGGCTGCCTATCCCGGCGTGCCCGTCGTCACCTATGTGAACACCTCGGCCGATGTGAAGGCCGAGTGCGATATCTGCTGCACCTCCTCCAACGCCGTACAAGTCGTCGAGAGCCTGGGCGCCGACACGGTGATCCTGCTGCCCGACCAGTATCTCGCCAAGAATGTCGCCGCCCAGACCGATGTGCGCATTCTCACCTGGGCCGGCAGCTGCGAAGTGCACGAGAAGTTCACTGCGCAGGACGTTCAGGACCTGCGCGACGCCCATCCCGGCGTGCTCATCATCACCCACCCGGAAAGCCCGCTCGAGGTCGTCCAGGCCGCCGACTATGCCGGCTCCACCGCTGCCATGGCCGACTATGCCCGCACTTCCGGGGCGAAGAAGGCCGTGCTGCTGACCGAGTGCTCGATGAGCGACAATGTCGCCGTCGAAGTGCCCGAGGTGCAGTTCATCCGGCCGTGCAATCTGTGTCCGCACATGAAGCGGATCACGCTGGAAAACATCTATGACTGCCTGCGTCTGGAACAGCATGAAGTGACCGTGCCCGACGATGTGATCGACGGCGCCCGCCGCTCCGTCCAGGCCATGCTCGACCTGCCCAAGCCCGACAAGCCCGCCAGCTTCGACCCGGCCAAACAGGAAAAGCCCGTGGACCTGGTCTCGATCTAGGAGGACGGCCATGACCCGTCCCGTCCTCATCTGCGGTGCCGGTATTGCCGGGCTGTGGGCGGCGTTGAAACTGGCGCCGCGTCCGGTCCTGTTGCTGACCGGCGCACCGCTGGGTGACGGCGCAGCCTCCGGCTGGGCCCAGGGCGGGGTCGCGGCCGCGCTGGCCGATGATGACAGCGCCGCCCTGCATACCGCCGACACGATCACCGCCGGTGCCGGACTGGTCGATCAGGATGCGGCGCGGGCGCTGGCCGAAGGTGCCGCACAGGAAGTCCGCGAGCTTGCCGCCCTGGGCGCGCCTTTCGAGCGCCGGGGCGAGACCTGGTCGCTCTCCCGCGAAGCCGCCCATGCCCGCCACCGGGTCGCCCGGGTGAAGGGCGACGGCGCCGGGGCCGCAATCATGGCCACCCTGATCGACGCCGTGCGCCGGGCGCCGCACATCGAGATCCGCAATGGCTGGAAAGCCGCCGCGCTGCTGGGCGATGCTGCGGGCTGTACGGGCGCGCTGGCCCGCTTACCGGACGGGCAAACCGAAGCGATCGAAGCCGGCGCCACCATCCTCGCCATGGGCGGGGCGGGCGGCCTGTTTGCACTCACCACCACACCGGCCGGTGCCCAGGGCCAGGCCATGGCAATGGCCGCACGCCTGGGCGCGGTGATCCAGGACCCCGAATTCGTCCAGTTTCACCCGACTGCCCTCAATGCCGGCCTCGATCCGGCCCCCCTGTGCACCGAAGCCCTGCGCGGGGAAGGCGCGACCCTGGTCGACCGCACGGGCCACCGCTTCATGAAAGCCGTCCACGCCGATGCCGAACTCGCCCCGCGCGATGTCGTCGCCCGGGCGGTGCACCGGCAGAACCTCTCCGGCAAGGGCGCTTTCCTCGATTGCCGCACCGCGATCGGCGAGGCTTTCCCGGAAGAATTCCCTGCCGTTTTCGCGGCTTGCATGCAGGCCGGTATCGATCCGCGCCGCGAACTTATCCCCGTCGCCCCCACAGCCCATTATCATATGGGTGGCGTGATGACCGATATCGACGGAGCAACCAGCATCCCCGGCCTCTATGCCATCGGCGAATGCGCCTCGAGCGGCCTGCACGGCGCCAACCGTCTCGCCTCCAACTCGCTGGCCGAGGGTCTGGTGAGTGCGGCGCGGGTGGCCAGAATTTTGCCGGAACGCAAGTCCAGCGGCGGCGCTGTCGCGCCAGCGCCGGATCTTCCGCCCGAGCTGCCCGCCGACGCACTTGCGGCACTCCGCGCCGCCATGAGCCGGGCCTGCGGTGTGGAGCGGAATGGTGGCGCTATGGTGCAGCTATATGACCTCATTGATGGTCTTGTGCGCACACATGGTGACGCGGATGCATTGCTTGCGGCACGCTTCATCGTCACCGGCGCCCTCAACCGGAATGAAAGCCGGGGCGGCCATTTCCGCACCGATTGCCCCGCCACGGACACCGTGGCACAGCATACCCGGATGACCCTGGCCGACCTTGCCGCCCGCACCGAAATTCCGGCCCGCTACCGCGAACCCGCCGAATAGGACGCCATGCCCGTTTCCCCCCTGCCCCGCTTTGTCGTCACCGACGCCGTCACCCGTGCTTTCGCCGAAGACCAGGGCGGCCGTGGCGATGTGACCTCGCTGGCCTGCATCCCGGAAATCCAGGAGGCAAAATTCTATTTCGTTGCCCGCGACGCCGGTGTGATCTGCGGCCTGCAGCCGGCCGTGGAAGCGATCTGGCAGATGGATCCGGATGCGCTGGTGAATGTCCAGGTGCGCGACGGCGACAGCGTGAAGGCCGGCGAGGTGCTCGCCGCCGTCAACGGTCAGGCCCGCGCCCTGCTCTCGGCCGAGCGGATTGCCCTGAACTTTCTGGGCCGGATGAGCGGCATCGCCACCTTCACCCGCCGCTATGTCGACGCCGTCGCCGGGACCAAGGCCCGCATCGCCCACACCCGCAAGACCACGCCGGGCTTCCGCGCGTTCGAACTCCAGGCCGTCCAGGCCGGCGGCGGCGCGCTGCACCGCTACGGCCTGGATGACGCCATCCTGATCAAGGACAATCATGTCGCTGTCTGTGGCGGGGTGGCCGAGGCCGTGAAGGCCGCGCGCGACCATGCCGGCCACATGACCCGCGTCGCCGTGGAGATCGACCGGCTCGACCAGCTCGACACCGCCATCGGCGCCGGCGCCGAAAGCGTGCTGCTGGACAATTTCCCGCTCGACGATCTGCGCGCCGCCGTAGCCGCCGCCAGCGGCAAGGTCACGCTGGAAGCGTCCGGCGGGGTCAATCTCGATACGGTGCGCGATATCGCGCAGACCGGTGTCGATGTAATCTCGGTCGGCGCGCTGACCCATTCGGCGCCCAATTTCGATATCGGCCTGGACGAGGCCTGAGGGGAGAGCAACACATGTTCAATCACATCATGGTCGGCGCCAGCGACATCGAGCGCTCGAAAACCTTCTACGACGCAGTCCTGGGCACGCTGGGTGCCGGCGAGGCCCTGCGCAATGAAGCGCCGACGGGACATGTGCGCTATTTCTACCGGCATGACGGCAACACATTCGGCATTTCCGAGCCGATCAATGGCGAAACGGCCTGCGGCGCCAATGGCGGCACGATCGGCTTCAAGTGTACGTCAGCGGAACAGGTGAAGGCTTTCCACGATGCCGGCATCGCCCATGGCGGCACCTCGATCGAGGACGCACCGGGCCTGCGCGAAACCAGTATGGGACCGATGCACCTGGCCTATGTCCGCGACCCCGACGGCAACAAGCTCTGCGCCCTCTACCGGGTGAAATAGGGGCGGCGGGAACACGTCTTTTGCGGGTTCCGGCGACGTGATACACTTCATCAAATGTGATTACAAAGCCGGGATTATGAAAAATATATCGATCCGCATCGACGATGCCGCCATCGACAAGCTCGACACCCTGGCCAAGGCTCAGGACCGGTCCCGCAACTGGGTCGTCAAGGAAGCCCTGCAACAATATTTCGATCAGCAGGACTGGATGGTTGAAGCCATCAGGGACGGCATCCGCAATGCCGATGACGGCAAGACGGTGCCGCACGACCAGGTCGTCGCCGAGATCGACACATTGATCGAGGCGGCGCGCAAGGCATGACAATCGCTTGGTCCGTCCGCGCGAAGGACGACCTGGTTGCCATTTTCACCCGGATTTCCGCCGACAATATCGACGCCGCCGCCCGTCTTCGCGATCACATATTCAAAGCCGTCGGTATGCTGGGCACTTACCCGTCGATGGGCCGCTCCGGGCGCGTCGCATCAACGCGGGAACTGGCCCTGCCGGGAACGGCCTATCTCATCGTCTATCGGCAGAAGGCGGATAACGTCGAGATCCTGCGCGTCCTTCACGGTGCCCGCGACTGGCCCTGACCGCTAGTCCAGCACCGCAGCGCCGGCTGCGCCCTTGGCGCGGATATCGTCCTCGCTGAGCCCGCAGATCTCGTGCGGGAAGACCAGCCAGTCATCGGTCTCCTCGACGAAGAAGTCCGGCATGCCGCCGGTGCGGTTCCGGGCCGGCTTGTAGAAGACGGTAGCGACCTTCACCTCGCCGGGATAATTGCGGCGGCACTTCTCCTGCAACACACGCTGAAGGGCCTCGATCGAGCGGCCGCTGTCGAAAACGTCGTCGACGATGAGCAGCCGGTCCTCCGCATTCAGCGTGTCGACCAGATAGCCCTCGCCGAACACGCGCACGACCGGCGCCTGCTCGTCGATCCCGGTATAGGAGGCTGTGCGAACAGCGATATGCTGGGTCTCCAGACCCCGGTATTCGAGATACTCCTGCACCGCGATCCCGACCGGCGCCCCGCCCCGCCAGACGGCGACGATATGGGTCGGCCGGAAGCCGGCATCGTGAATCTGGCGCGCCAGCCGGATACTGTCGACCAGCAGCCCGTCCGCGGAGATGTATCGCTTGTTCTGGACCATGCAGAAGGATCACCCGCTTCGCGCTGCATCTCAAGCACTTGCCCGCGCGCACATGCACTCTAGTCTGGCCGCGCAAGCCAATGGGGAAAGCCATGCGCCGAGAACGTCACCTGCCCGCCGGAACGGTCACCACGCATTTCGTTAAGAGCGAGGCGATTGCCAACAACATGCTCGGCGAGGACCTGACCCGGCGGATTGATGTCTACATCCCGCACGGCCACGATCCGGCGGGCCTGCCCCTCCTCGTCGACCTGGTCGGCTTCACCGGTGGCGGCCCGGCGCACACCAACTGGAAGAGCTTCGGGGAGAGCGCCCCCAGCCGTGCCCAGCGGTTGATCGATGACGGCGAGATGAAGCCCTGCGTCATCGCCTTCCCGGACTGTTTCACGCGCCTGGGCGGCAATCAGTACGTCAACTCGGCAGCGATGGGGAATTGGGACGATTTCCTGCTGCAGGAGGCCGTGCCGTTCATCGAGCGAACCTTCGGCTGCGGCGGTGAGGGCCGGCGCGGCGTGTTCGGCAAGAGCTCCGGCGGGTATGGCGCCATGGTCCATGCCCTGCTGCATCCCGGCTTCTGGTCGGCCGCGGCCTGCCATTCCGGCGATATGGGATTCGATCTGATGTTCGCCGCCGACTTTGCCTTCACCCTGCGGCGCCTCGCCAAGCATGGCGGGAATATCCAGGATTTCGTCGAGGCCTTCGAAACCTCGGACAAGGTCAATGGCGACGACCTGCACGCGATGATGATCCTGGCCATGGGCGCGACCTACGACCCCGACCCCGACGCCTTCCTGGGCATCCGCCTGCCGGTGACAACCGACACCTGCGAACGCATTCCCGAGCGTTGGGCCGAGTGGATGAAGTGGGATCCGCTGGAAATGCTGGAGGACCATGCGGAGGGGCTGAAATCCCTCAAGGGCTTGTTCATCGATTGCGGCGATGTCGACCAGTACAATCTCGTCTATGGCGCCCGCCGCATGAACAAGGCGCTCGCCGCCCGCGGCATCGACCATATCTATGAGGAGTTCCCGGACAACCACTCCTCGATCGACTACCGCATGGACCGGTCCCTGCCCTTCCTCGCCGAACGCCTCAGCGCATAAGGAGCATCAGACGATGAGCGCTCCGCACCGTGCGGAAAGCGGCTCGCCGGTGTCCGTGGTCAACACCTCGAGATGATTGGCGGAGGCCAGCCGCATCTGGGTCTGGAAATAGTAGCGCCCTGTCGGCACGCCGCCATCGTAGAGGTTGATCTGTACCTGCCGGACCGGCCCGAAGACAGCGATCCGCTGGCCGCGCAGCACGGCAATCGGGTCGCCCCCGAGCCGCAGCTCCAGTCGAGCCCGGACAGCGGGCAACAGCTCGACATTCAGGGAGTCACGGCTGCGATAGTCGCGAACCGAGTTGAGAAAACCATGCGCGCCGTCTTCGCCGGCTCCACACACGTCCATCTCGATCCACTGGGCCTCGAGCGGTGTGTGCGGCCGTTCGATCGACCGGCGAACCGCCTCCAGCGCACTGATTGCTCCGTCGGCGAAGGCCATCCCGCAAGCCGCCAGCATGGCAGCAAGACACACGACACGAACGAACATGACCCCCCCGGAGCAAGAGACACGGCCTTTAGCTTGCCCCGGCAAGGTGACAACCGCATTTAGCCGGCGCACCCGGCACCGGAACGAGCTAGGCCGGAACCTTGATCGTCTCGGTCTTGCCACCCGTCATCGAATGCCAGACAGCCGTGAAGCCGGTCGCCACGAGAGCGATCAGCACACGGGCTATGATGGTGAAGAAGAGCAGCAGAATCTTGTCGTCCGACACGGCAAACCGCACGCCGGAGCGCCAGCGGCCAGCCAGCGGCAGGTGCGCGAGCTGATCTTCCACCCAGTCCGCCATATCGAGCATGGAATGCAGCACATGTTCCATGGTCAGTGCGATGAAGGCCAGCATCAAGATGGCCACGACGAAGGACAGGAAGAGCGTGGCGATCATCGAGGAGATGCGGCTGATGAAAGGCGGCTCGGCCACACGGATTTTGGCGGCCCGCGTGGTGGCGGTGAAAGCGGTCCCGAAGATCGCCAGGATGAAGCGCGCGATGACCGTGAAGATCAGCAGGACGATCTTGTCGTCACTGGCATAGATGCGCACGAGATTGTTGTACTGCTCGGGGATGGGGATGGAGGACACCCCGTCCTCGACCAGATCGGCGCCATCCTGCACCCAGCCCAGCCATTCGGGCAGGTAGAACCAGAGCAGGGCGAGCATGGCCATGGCCATCAGCATGGACACGAACAGCGTCGCCGAAATCTTGGACAGACGTGCAAACAGCATGGAACTCCCCTCCCCCGACGGCCGCGAAGAGGGACACTAGACAATAATTACGTCGAAGTCGCGACTACTCGCGCGAAAGGCGATTCGCCGGGGCGGCGCTATTCCTCGTCGTCCAGACCCTCGGCCGAACGTTCCGCCGAAGGCATCTCGACAATCTGCACCCAGTATTCACCAATCGAGTTCACCACCCGCATCAGCCGGTCGAGCGAGATCGGCTTGACGATATAGGAAGAGGCCCCCAGCCCGTAGCTGGACAGGATATCGTCCTCATCCTTCGACGTGGTCAGGACGATAATCGGGATATGCCGCAGTTCGCTGTCATTCTTGATCTCTTCCAGCGCCTCACGCCCGTCCTTGAGCGGCATGTTGAGGTCCAGGAGGATAATTCCCGGATAAGGCGTGCCCCCAAGGTTCGCATAGGCACCACGGCGCTTGAGATAATCGACAAGCTGTTCGCCGTTCTCGAGGAATTCCAGAGGATTGCGCAGGCGCACTTCCTCGCAGGCTTCCTTGAAGAGGAGACGATCATCCGGATCGTCGTCGACCATGAGAATGGTGAAAAGCCGGTTGTCCTGGCTCATGATGAAAGCCTCGTCGAATTAGTCGGCCCTGCGGGCCGGGTCGGGTGATAGGTTCGCCTGTCGGCGGGGCAAGATCAAGGTGAAGCAAGCGCCCGAACCGGGTTCTCCACGGGCGGAAAGCGACCCGCCATGACGTTCGGCAATCTTGCGGCTTGTGGCAAGCCCTACACCTGCCCCCGGATAGGCGTCGCGCGAATGCAGACGCTCGAACAGGCCGAATATGCGCTCGGCATGGCGCGGTTCGAAACCGATCCCGTTATCGCTGATCTCGATCGTCACGCGCCCGCCTGCCTCGCCCCCGTCGGCCTGACTGGAAATAAGAATATTCACACTCGCGTCCAAACGCCGGTATTTCAAGGCATTGTCGATAAGATTTTCCAAAAGTGTCCGCATCTGGCTCGCGTCAGCCTCGACTGATCCCAGCTGGCCGCACTCGATTTCTGCTTTCGCCGCCTGGATCCCGGACGCATGATCGTCAAGAATCCCGGCCAGAACTGCATCCAGGTCGACAGACGTGATAGCCGTCCGGTCGTCGCGCACCCGGATATGCACCAGCAGCGCATCGAGCAGATCGCGCATGCGCCCGGCCGCGGCGGTCATCCGGTCCAGTGGCTGCGCAAGCGCAGGATCGGGCAGGAGGCCCAGCTGGTCGCGCAGGCGGGCACCGAAAACCTGGATCTTGCGCAGGGGTTCGTGCAGGTCGTGGGTCGCCGCGTTGACGAAAACCTCCAGATCCGCCTTTTCCGACTCCAGCCGCGCGATCCGGGCACGGTCCGAGCGCTGCCGGGTCAAGACCCGGTCTGCCTGCCGCCAGCTGATAACAACCAGCGCCAGCAGCAGAGCGACCAGTGACAGCACAATTATCAGCGCAGCCGGGTTTGCCCGGGCCAGTGGCAAGCCCGCACCGGCGGCCAGCAGAAGACAGATCGCCGCCAGCACAGGCACGATACGTTGCTGCAGCCCTGCCTTGTCCGGGTCCGGATGGTTCATGAGCATGTCACGGGGCGCGCCCGCCCCGCGCCTCCCGTCAGGTAACACTGCCCTGGCGCACAGGCAGCAACAGGGTGAAGACCGCGCCCGCATCCGGTTCGCCCCAGGCCGTCAGCTCGCCGGCATGGCGTTCGGCAATCTTGCGGCAGGTCGCCAGACCGACACCGGTTCCATCGAACTCATCCCGGCCGTGCAGACGTTCGAACATGCCGAAAATTCGCTCGGCATGGCGCGGTTCGAAGCCGACACCATTGTCGGCGACCGCGATGCGCGCCATCGCCCCGTTCTCGCCAACCTCGACACTGCCCTCGATGGAGATGGCAGGCTGAACACCAGGGCGGCGGAACTTCAGCGAATTGGCGATCAGGTTGAGGAAGAGCTGGTGCATCTGGCCCGGGTCGGCCTCGATAGCCGGCAGCTCGCCGACGCGGATCCTGGCGTCTTCTGCCGCAATCCGGGGCTCCAGATCGGACAAGACATCCGCCAGCACGGTCGCCAGCTCGACCGGCAGGAAGGAGGTGGTCTTCGAATTGACCCGTGAATAACTCAGCAGATCGTCGATCAGCCGACGCATCCGCGTTGCCGCATCGACCATGCGCTCCAGATAGTGCCGGCCGGTATCGTCCAGCGCATCATAGCACTTGTTGTTCAGCCGTTCGCCGAACGCCTGGATCTTGCGTAGGGGCTCCTGCAGGTCGTGCGAGGCGGCATAGGCAAATTCCTGCAGCTCGGAGTTCGACCGTTTCAGCTCCTGAGCGTAACGGCGCAGGGCCAGCTCGTCGCGCTTGCGATTGGTGATATCGCGGAAGGTGATAACCGCGCCCATGGCCGGGTCTGACGGATCGAGCGGCGAGCTCGCCGATTCGATCGGGATGGGTTGTCCGCTCTTGGTCCAGAACACATCGCCATCCACCGTCTCGCCGGTGGTACCAGGATGATGAAGCGGGCATTCCTCGCGCGGATAAAGCGACCCATCGCGGCGAGAGTGGTGGATCACCGCATGGATATCCCGGCCGATCAGCTCGCTCTCTTCATAACCCAGCATCTGGCAGGCCCGCGGGTTGATAAAGGTCAGCACACCCTGGCCGTCGATGCCGTAAATGCCCTCGGCTGCGGTCATCAGGATCTGCGAAAGGCGCTGGTTTGCCGCGGCCGTCGCCAGCGCCCGGCGCCGGGTGATCGTCCTGTGCGCGCTGAACAGGACAGCCAGCAGGATGAAAGACAGGGCCATCGCCACGGCAAAGACCCGCAGCACGGCGCGGGCCTGGTTGGCGCCTGCCAGCGCATCGATGACCTCGATCTCGGTAACAATGCCGACATCTCGCCTGTCATCCCAGACCCAGGCGCCCATGACGAGAACGCCGCGCGCATCACGATAACCGCGCAGATTATAACCGCGCCCTTCGGTGGTGACACTCCGTGCGGCCTGGGTCAGGGGCCATTCCGCGTAGGGGCGGGACGGGATCGCGCCACGGGAGACATTGACCCCGGGATCGCGCACTTCCAGATGCAACATGGAGGGATGGCCTTCGGCCAGCAGTCCGGCCTCGATGAATTCCTCGCTGTAACGGGTTTCGGTCAGGAGCCGGCCGGTCCGGTCGATTGCGTAAGTCTCGCCGGACACGCCGGTACGTCCCACGCGGAAGGTGGCTGAATACTCGGCCAGCGGATCGACCCGCAGGGCCAGATAGCCCACCACCTCGCCGCCATCCCGGATCGGCGCGACCGAATACATCAGGATTTCCTCGTCGATCGGCGCGCCTTCCATGTCCGGAGACGGCAGGGCCAGGTCGACGATATGCGGGCGCGTCAGCACTGCGCCGCTGCGCTGGAAACGATCCCCGGGCAGAAGGTCTAGGACCAGCGCCGGCTGCGCCAGCGCGCTGTCGCGCATGGAGGACAGCGTCGTACCATTGGGCGAGATCAGCAGATAACCGCGATAGCCATATTCGGTGAGCCAGGGTCCCAGCGTCTCGCGCAGGCGGGCCTGGGCGGGCGACCGCTCCAGCTCGGACCGGACGGGCGCACGCGACAGTTCCCCCAGGGCTTCAACGACGACCTCGTTTTCCGCCCAGATACGGACATCGTTCTCGCGATCCTGGGCCCAGTCCTCAAAACGCTGGATCGTGTTGCGCAATACGGTCTGCAGCGCGGACAGGTTGGTCGAGCGGGCAGACGCCATCAACGCGCCCTCGCCCGCCATCACGGCAAGCGCAACAACGACTATGAAGCATACAGCGACAAGCCCGGGCAGGACCTGGCCGACCCAACCGTCAATGTCGGCAAGGCGCTGCAAGGCAGACCGCGCCACAGCCTGCTCCGGTTCGTTACGGAGATAGGTATCTTCGTCCGCATCTGCGGTCATTCGAATCGACCCCGCCTGAACGCCCGAAGTCCATGTTAGCGATTTTGTGGCGCTTGTCGCGTAAGACCGCCAAACTCATGGCACAAATTGGCCCGCCCCGGTCAGCCCGGGTTCACCGCCACGCCCCTAATGTCGTCAGCGTGCGCCCCGCGGTGTGCCGGTCCGGACCGGGCAACAACCCTCGCTTTGCTCCGGACCGGGCCGGTACACCGCACCTTTTCTCACCACTCATCCGGAGGATTGGCGCTTCCCGCGTATTCACGAATCCTGCGCAGCGTTGCCGGCGACGTGCCATCCGGCAGGGCGTCAGGATGGAACCAGTCCACTGCCTCGATCTCCCCGGCATGATCTGTCGGGCAGGCCCGCCAGTTTCGAACCGAGTACAGCACGACATGGTCGCCGCGAAAGCTCGCGTGATTGCTGAAGATACCAAGCAGATCGGCTGGTCCGGTCATATCCACGCCCGCTTCCTCGGCGAGTTCACGGCGCAGGGCCTCGCGAACTGGCTCGCCCCGCTCCACCCCGCCGCCTGGCAGATACCAGCCATGAACATAGGTATGGCGGACGAGTGCAACGCGCCCCTCACCGTCCGTGACAATAGCACGGACCCCAAGCGTGGTTCCCCGCGACAGACGCCACCAGGACTGCAAGATCGGGCGTACTGCCGGCTCGATGCGCGCGCGCCAGCTCATGCCGCTTCCACCGCTAGCCACCGCCTGTTCGTCACGCTATGTACGGGGCATCTGACTGCCATTTTCGGGAAAATGATCATGTACGCTCTTGTTGCCATCCTCGGCGTCGCGGCAATTTTCGGACTGCTCAACCTTATCGAATACCGCCGCCTCGACTAGTCCGCGCTTCCAGAGGTTTCCGGCATGGCTGCACCCTTGTTCATCGCCCTGATCCTGGGCGGGATCGTCGTTCTTTTGTTCGGCGGGGACCTTCTGGTCCGGGGCAGTGCCGGCTTGGCCCGGATCTGGCGGCTGCCGCCGCTCCTCGTCGGCCTCACCATCATTGCTTTCGGGACATCTGCGCCCGAACTGGTGGTTTCGGTGCAATCCGCCCTGGAAGACGTACCCGGCCTTGCCCTGGGCAATATAGTCGGCTCCAACACCGCGAACTTCCTCCTGATTCTCGGCCTGCCGGCAATTTTCGGCGCGATTCCAACCACCACGCCCGGCGTCCGACGCAATGCGATCATCGCACTCCTGGCCGCCCTCGCCTTGGTCGCGGTTAGCTGGGATCGCACGATCGACACGGTCGAAAGTGCCGTCCTGTTCGCCCTGATCATCGGCTATATCAGCCTCATGGGCTTTCTGGCCGGCAAGAAGAGCGACGACCCGTCTCTCGCTGAACTGACCGATCTCGAGCACATGGAAGGCCTGCCCAGCAGTATGGGTCGCAGCGTGGCCGCTGTTCTTGTCGGCCTGGTCGCACTGCCCGTCGGCGCGCAGATGATCGTGACGGGCGGCACCGAAGCGGCCCTCGCCTTGAATGTCGACGAAGCTCTGATCGGCCTGACCGCCGTCGCCTTCGGCACCTCCCTGCCCGAACTCGCGACCGTCATTATGGCCTCGATGCGGCGCCAGGCGGACATGGCGATCGGCAATGTGCTCGGCTCGAACATTTTCAACGTCTTCGCGGTTGGTGGCGCCACCGGTCTCGCAGCGTCGGCAGCGGGCAAGACTCTGCCGGTTCCGGACGGCTTCTTCGCACTGGATCTGTGGGTGATGATCGGCGCGAGCGTCGCGATTGCTGCCATCATCCTGGCGCGCCAGCCGATCAGCCGCCTGTTCGGCCTCCTGCTTTTCATCGCCTACATTGGCTATATGGTCGTGCTGGCCCGGTCTGCACTGGGCAGCTGATCGCTGCAGGGGACAATCCGGACGAAAGTCCCGCAGACATTTGTCCCGCAACATCGTAGCCTCCCGCCGGCGGCTATAAATCCGAGGGGGGACACATGGCTTCACCGAACACCGAGCGTCTGATCAGTATCGACGCGCTACGCGGCGTCGCGGTCCTGGGCATTCTGATGATGAATGTGCAGGGCTTCGCGATGACGCCTTTCGCCTATGACGATCCGACGATGCAGATGGATCTGACCGGCGAGAACCTGACTGTGTGGGCCCTTGCGCACACGTTTTTCCATCTGAAATTCATCACGATCTTCTCCACGCTGTTCGGCGCCGGCATCATGATGATGGTCGGTGAGAGCGAGGATACCGGACGCCACTATCCGCGCATGCTCTGGCTGCTGTTGATCGGCGCGATCCACGCCTACCTGCTGTGGTGGGGCGACATTCTTGTCACCTACGCGCTCATTGGCATGCTGGCGGTGAAAGCGCGGCGCGTGGGCACGGTCCCGTTGGTGATCTGGGGTATTGTCCTGATCCTGGTCAGCGCATTCTTCATGGTTGGCGGCACCTATCTGGGCGCTCTCTTCGCGACGCCGGACACAGCCGCGCAAGAAGAAGAGATGCTCTCGGGCTTGATCGAGAGCATGACTGCGGCCTACCAGGCCGGCTGGATCGACCGTCTGCCCTGGAATGCCGGCATGGGGCTGATGGGGCAGGTTTTCGGAATGATCCTGCTGGGCGCCCGCACACTTGGCCTGATGTTCATCGGCATGGTTCTCTTCAGAACGGGTTTCCTGTCGGCGAACTGGTCATTGGTCCGCTACGCCGTTCTGACAGCCATCACCCTGCCGCTCGGGATCTTTCTGTCGCACACCGGCACCATCGCGATGATCAATGGCGAATTCTCGACCCAGGCTGCGGCCGACGGCAATGCCTTCGCCTATTTCGGCAGCCTCGTCCATGCATTCGGCTATGCTTCGGCGGTCATGCTGTTGGCCAAGATTGGCGTCTTCAAGCTCCTGCTTGCGCCCTTCGCGGCGGCCGGGCGGATGGCCTTTACCAATTACCTTACCCAGACACTGATTATGAGCTTCATCTTCGTGGGGACACCGGGTCTCGGCCTGTTCGGCACGGTCGAACGGGTCGACCAGGCCAAGCTGGTACTCGTCGTCTGGGCGGTGCAGCTGATCTGGTCGCCGCTCTGGCTGTCGGTCTTCCGCTTCGGCCCGCTGGAATGGGTCTGGCGCTCGCTGACCTACAAGCAGGCCCAGCCGATGCTGAAGCGACGCGAGCCTGCCGCCGGGTAGACTTCGGGGCGCTGCAGCCGGTCAGGCCAGCTGCGGCGCCCACTCTTCCAGCAGGAAATCGAGAAAGGCCCGTCGAACTGGCGAATCGGTCCGCGTTGCTGGCCAGACGGCATGAAGGTCGATGGGCGGGACGGTCCAGCCCGGCGCTGGGTCGATCAGACTGCCAGCCTGCAGACGGCCTTCCACCAGATGGGCGGGCGGTGTGGCCAGTCCCATGCCCGCAAGCGCCAGCTCGATCATGGCATCGATACTGCCCACCACGACATTGCCGGGAGTCTCGACATCCACCGACTGGCCATCCGGTGCGATCAGCGTGCGCCAGGCCGGCATGGCGGCCAACCGGATCCAGCGTTGTTGCGCCAGCGATTCAGCGTTGGCACCCAAGGCACGGCCGGTCAGGAAAGCCGGCGCACAGACCAACTGGCGCCGGATGTGTCCGATCCTGCGCGCCTTCAGCGCGCTGTCCGCCAGGCGCCCGGCGCGCAGGCCGAGATCGAACCGCCCCGCGCCGAGATCCGCAACCGCGTCGGAAACATCGACACGCATCTCCACGCCAGGATGCTTGCCGGAGAACGCCGCAACCGCTTCTCCCAGCCCGGCTCCGATGATCGCCGAGGTACAGGTCACCGCCAGGATCCCGCGCAACTGACCGGTATGACGGCTGGCGAGCGCGAACGCATCGTCGCAGGCCGCGGCGATCGCGGCGGCATGGCGGCCGACCTCTACGCCCAGTGCCGTGGGAGACAGGCGACGGGTGGTGCGGTTGAGCAGCGGTGCGCCCAGGAAGCTCTCGAGCTCGCTGATGTGATAGCTCACTGTCGACGGCGCCACGCCCAGCCTGACTGCGGCCGCACGGAAGGAGCCTTCCTGCAGGACGGTCCCGAAAGTCGCCAGGGATTTGAGCCGATCCAGCATATCGATGATTTTTCGATCAATGAGTTTCAACTCGCCAGCCTAATCGACCGTAAAGCGAATTGATAGATCAGCTGAAACGGGAGACACGCGATGGGAAACCTGCTGGCGATGGGCGTCTTCGCCCTGACAATGTCGATCTCGCCGGGACCGGCAAACATGATCACCCTTTCGGCCGGGCTGCATCATGGCGCGCGCCGGGCCCTGCCTTTCGTGCTCGGCTGCACGATCGGTTTCACCGCGCTGCTCGTGACCATCGGTCTGGCGGCCAGTATTCTCGCCCGGCTGGGGCCGGTCTGGCAGATCGGCATGGCCGTTCTGGGCGCCGCTGTGATCGTCTATTTCGGCATCCGTATCGCCTTCGCCCCGACCGGCTTGCAGACTGAAGACCGGCCGGCCCTGCCCGGCCTTTGGCAAGGCGTGCTGCTGCAATGGGTCAATCCCAAGGCCTGGGGCGCCTGTCTGGCGGCGGTGTCCCTGTTCGAACTGGCGGGAGCAGGCGACCGGCTGGCGGTATTTTCCAGCCTTTACTTCGTGATCTGCCTGTTCGGGATCGGCGCCTGGGCCGTACTCGGACGCAGTATCCGCCGCTTCCTGGTCTCACCCCTGCGCATGCGGCTGTTCAATCTGGCGATCGGCGGCACGCTGGTCCTGCTGGCTGCGGGACTGATCGCTGACGGGGTGATGCGCTCAGCGGGCGGCTGATCCGGCTCAGATCTTCGGGCGACAGCGAAAGCGCGTCAGCCCGACGGCGTCTGCATCGGGATAGGCGTCGACCTTGCGGGTGGTCACCTGGGCCGCGGCGACCGCCGCCGGTTCCAGGGCGATATCGAGAATGGTCCCGCACAGGCTTTCCTGTAGGTCGAACTGCTTCTCGCCCAGCGCCTTGATGCCATTCAGGATGTAATCGTAATCGACGACCGTGGCGATATCGTCCGTGCCGCACCAGGCCTTGGACACCAGGGTGACGACATCGACCAGAACGCGCTGCTTCACACCGCGCTCATAGTCATGGATGCCGATCTCGACATCCAGTTTCACGCCTTCCAGACGGTAAACGAAGACATCCTCGCCGGTGGCGTTGGCCAGCGCGTTCTCGATGACCTGATCCAGTCTCATAAGGCGCTACTCCTCCGGCACACCGGCGGCATACATCACATCGCCGTCGCGCGCGTCGAGATGCTGGCCACCATCCACGATGATCGTCTCGCCCGTCATCGACGGTGTCGCAAGGATGAAGCGCACCGCGCGGATGATGTCCTCGGGCGTGGACCCGCCCTGCATCGGGTTCATCCGGTGCGCCCGGGCGAACTCTTCTGGCGACTGCCCGCCTGACGGCAAAGTGATGCCCGGTGCCACACCATTCACCCGCACGCGCGGGGCGAAAGCCATGGCCATGGTGGTCGTCGCGCCCAGAAGGGCCTGTTTGGCCAAGGTGTAGGAGAAGAAGTCGGGATTGAGGTTGAAGAGCTTCTGGTCGAGCAGGTTGATGATACAGCCCGACGCCCGGTCCTCGTGTCGCTTTGCCATCGCAGACGCGAGCAATACCGGCGCCACAAGGTTTACACGCAGCGTGTGTTCGAGCTGCACAGGTGTGACATTCTCCGGCCGGTCTGGCTCGAAGATCGACGCGGAATTGACCAACGCGTCGACACGGCCCACCCCGTCCATGAAACCCTCGATGCCGGCCGTGTCGTCCATGTCGAACCGGGCCGTGTCCGCCGAACCGCCCGCATCGCGGATCGCCGTGGCAACGGCCTCTGCCTCTGCGCCGGACGCGTTGTAGTGCACGACGACGTGCCAGCCATCCGCACCGAGCGCGGCAGCTATTTTGGCACCCAGGCGCTTGCCGCCGCCGGTGACCAATGCAACTTTAGCATTCATGGTTGAAGTTCTTCTCGCATCGCTTCTGGCACTGCTGATTCAGCCTTCTCTGATCGGCCCGATACCCAGTGCTCAAGATGCCGACCTGTATATCGAGTCCTGCCGCGAAGCAGTCCGTCATCCGAACCGAAGTCTGGCTGCACTTACCGTCCAGCCCCACACCATCCTATGCATCTATGACGGTTTAGAAGAGGGGCCGGAGCAGTTTGGCAACGAACTATCATCTCTGGGAATAGTTCAGCCGGACGGTCTAGTCACCTTCTCATCAGGCGGCCCCTTCATGGATTGGATCGACCTCATCGAGGCTCTCGATCCACCGTTCGACTTTATCATCGTTGATCGCTTGTGCGCTTCGAGCTGTGCCAATTACGCCTTCCCACTCGCTCACAACAAGATTGTTCCTGAAGGCAGTTTTGTAGCGTGGCACGGCGGCCCGACAGACAATGTCGTCTTCCTGCGCGATTGGATATTCGATGTCGTCACACCGGTAGAGGTCCTCAGTGATCGAGAAACCCTTGACGCGCATCTGGAATACGCTCTTGCTGCGGGCAAGCGTACGGCGGCACTATACGGCTTGACCGGAGCGCACATCGAAATTCTGGAAGCCAGTCACGATCCCGATCTGCCACCCGGTATAAGCTGGTGGCTTAGCTGGCCGCTTGTTTTTCAGCGAAGAAACACCATTTCAATCGCTTATCCGCCCGAAACACTGGAATACTGCTTCGGCATTGGCGGACTTGAGGCGATGACGCACCCCGGTGGAAATGTAGAGACAATCCGCGCCGCCCAACGCTCCCTGCCGGGCTGGCCCATCATCATTAGCATGCCTCGCGAGACCGACTCTGCGGGATGTCCCATCGAGCCCCGTGCTGAATCAAGTGAACGGGGCTAAGCCCTTGCGGCATCAGTCGCACGAAACAATCCTAGTGATATGAGCACGACAGCAGCACCGTCAGGCCCCGCTCTCATCGCCGACTACGTCAAGCGGCTGCCGCCCAAGCCCGGCGTTTACCGGATGATCGGCGAGGACGGGCAGATCCTCTATGTCGGCAAGGCACGCAATCTGAAGAACCGGGTGAGCAACTACGCCGCCGGGCGCGGCCATTCCAACCGTATCGCGCTGATGATCGCGCTGACGCATTCCATGGAGTTCGTGGTCACCCAGACCGAGACCGAGGCGCTGCTGCTTGAGGCCAATCTCATCAAGCGCCTGAAGCCGCGGTTCAACATCCTGCTGCGCGACGACAAGAGCTTCCCCTATATCCTGATCCGCAAGGACCACCCGGCGCCGCAATTGCTCAAGCATCGCGGCGCACGCAAGACGAAGGGCGATTATTTCGGCCCCTTTGCCTCGGTCGGCGCAGTGAACCAGACGCTGAACACGCTGCAGAAAGCCTTCCTGATCCGCACCTGCAGCGACAGCGTCTATGAGGGCCGCTCGCGCCCCTGCATGCTCTACCAGATCAAGCGCTGTGCCGGGCCCTGTGTCGATCTGGTCGAACCGGCGGCCTATGACGAGCTGGTCAAGGAGGCGACGGACTTCCTGCGCGGCCGCTCCAACGCCCTGCGCCAGGAGCTGCAGACCCGGATGAGCGAAGCGGCCGAGGCAATGGATTTCGAGACCGCCGCCAAGCTGCGCGACCGGATCCGCGCGATTGCAGCCGTGACGACCGACCAGGGCATCAATCCGGACGGGGTGGAAGAGGCTGATGTCATCGCCATCGCCCAGGATGGCGGCAAGTCCTGTGTCCAGGTGTTCTTTTTCAGGGCCGGGCAGAACTGGGGCAACCAGTCCTTCTTCCCGCGCCATGAAAACGATGCCGAACCGGCTGACGTTCTGGCGGCCTTCCTGGCGCAATTCTACGACGACAAGCCGGCCCCGGGCCTGCTTCTGCTGTCGCACGAGATCGAGGAAGCCGGGCTGCTGGCCGAAGCCCTGTCCCTGCGGGCCGAACGCAAGGTGCAGCTGCACACACCCCAGCGCGGCGAAAAGCGCAAACTGGTCGAGCGTACGGCGACGAATGCCAGGGAAGCGCTCGCCCGGCGCCTGTCGGAAAGCGCCACCCAGACCCAGCTTCTCAAGGGCGTGCAGCGTATCTTCGAACTGGAGGACATCCCCCAGCGCATTGAGGTTTACGACAACTCCCACATCCAGGGCACGAACGCGCTGGGTGCGATGATCGTGGCGGGGCCGGAGGGTTTCGAGAAGAACCATTATCGCCGCTTCAACATGAAGGGGGATGACGCGGCCACGAACGATGATTTCGCGATGATGCAGGCCATGCTGCGCCGCCGCTTGTCGCGCCTGATCAAGGAGCGCGAGGAAGGCGCCCCCGTGCCCGACCTGATCCTGATCGATGGCGGCAAGGGGCAATTGTCCTCGGTATTGGAAGTCGCCGAAGAACTGGGCGTGACCGATATCGCCATCGCCGCCATCGCCAAGGGACCCGAGCGCGATGCCGGCCGCGAGGCCTTCTACCTGCCGGGCAAACCGCCCTTCAAATTGCCGCAGAAAGACCCGGTGCTCTACTATCTCCAGCGCCTGCGCGACGAGGCCCACCGCTTTGCCATTGGCGGCCACCGGGCCAAGCGCAAGAAGCAGATGGCGGAAAACCCGCTGGACGATATTCCCGGCATCGGCCCGTCCCGCAAAAAGGCCCTGCTGGCGCATTTCGGGTCGGCCAAGGCGGTGCGAAATGCAGCCCTGGCCGACCTTGAAGCAGTTGACGGCGTGTCGAAAGCCATGGCCAAAAGGATCCACGACTGGTTCCAGAGGTAATCCGCGTGCTGAAAACCCTGCCGAACATCATCACCGTCCTGCGCATCGTGCTGGCCATTGGCGGCGCCTGGGCCCTGTGGCAATCCTATTTCTGGTCGGTCGACTACAATGTCCCGCTCTGGCTGGGTGATGCCTCGGTCGCCGCCCGCTCACTGGGCGCCTTTGCCATCGCCGCCTTCATTGTTGCTGCCATCAGCGACTGGCTGGATGGCTGGCTTGCCCGGCGCCTGTCGGCGGAATCCCGCCTGGGTTCGGTGCTCGACCCGATCGCCGACAAACTGCTCGTCGATGCCTATCTGCTGGTCTACACGATGATCCTGGGCAGCCCGGTCGAGCTGGCCGTGCCGGTCGCCGCCATCGTGCTGCGCGACGCCGTCATCACACTCACGCGCATGGTGGGCCGCGGCGGGCCGGAGCCGGCCCTGCCCGTTTCCGCCTCGGCCAAACTGAAGACCGCCATCGCCATGGTCGTGACGGCCTTTCCCCTCATCGCGGCCATCGCCGGCATCCATACCGTGCTGTGGGTGGTGGAAGGCTGGATCATCGCCGTCTGGCTGACCGCAGCCATGAGCCTGGCGACCGGGCTGGGCTATCTGCGCCGCAAGCCGCAGGCCTGAACTTGAGCCGCGCGGCGGCACAGGTCATTCTGGGCCGGACACAGATCAGGAGACGGCATGGCGGAGCTGGCCGGTGGTGATGCCCATATTCTCGTCGTCGACGATGACGACCGGATCAGGACCCTTCTCAAGCGCTACCTCCAGGAACGCGGCTTCCGCGTCTCCACGGCGCCGAATGCCGCCAAGGCCCTGTCGACACTGAACTCTCTCGCCTTCGACCTTCTGGTGCTGGATGTGATGATGCCAGGCATGAACGGGTTCGAGATGACCGAAGCCGTGCGCCTGCGGGGTGATACACCCATCATGCTGCTCACAGCGCGCGGCGAGGCCGAGGACCGCATCAAGGGTCTGTCGCTGGGCGCGGACGATTATCTCGCCAAACCCTTCGAGCCGGAAGAACTGGTCCTGCGGATCAATGCCATCCTGCGGCGGGCCCGGCCGGTGACGGCGGCGATCCGGCAGGTCGCGTTCGGCGACTGGCATTTCGATATCGGCCGGGAAAGCCTGAGCCGGCGCGGCGAGCCGGTCCGGCTGACGGGCGGCGAAGCAGCCCTGCTGGCCGCACTGGCGGCGTCGGCCGGACAAACCGTTTCGCGGCTCTCCCTGTCCGAGCGCACCGGCGGCGGCGAACGTGCTGTCGACGTCCAGGTCACACGGCTGCGGCGCAAAATCGAGTCCGACCCCAAGGAACCGCTCCACCTGCAGACCGTCCGCGGCGAAGGCTATCGCCTCGTGGCCGATCCGATCTTCGAGGACTGAGCCTCGTGGAGAAGCGGCTTTTTCAACTCGGTCTCCGCCCTCCCCCTTCTCCCCGGGGAGAAGGTGCCCGAAGGGCGGATGAGGGGGACATCCCAGCATCGCCAAGAAAGGCGCTGACCGCGCTTTCCCCCTCTCCCCGGCCCTCTCCCAAGGGAGAGGGAGGGCTGAGCCGCGACTGTGCAGACTATCCGGCCGGGGTGACGAAGAAAGGCGCTCCAGCATGGGACTGATGCGCCGTTATCTGCCCAAGGGACTGTTTGCCCGTACCCTTCTGATCATCGTCCTGCCGGTGGCGCTGATGCAGGTCGCCGTGGCTTGGTCGTTTTTCGAGGAACACTGGGAGACCGTCACCAGCCGCCTGTCCGAAGGCGTGGCCGGCGATATTGCCATGATGACGGCGCTTTACGAATCCGACCAGGAAACGTCCGCTGCCTTCGAGCGCCATGCCGAAATGGCCTATGAGACGATGCGGCTTTCGGTCGATTTCCGCCCCGGCGAGACCCTGCCCACCTCGCGGCGCTCTTCCTTCTTCCGCACGCTGGACCGCACGCTGCGCAGCGCGCTTTCGGCCCAGATCGACAATGATTTCTGGTTCGATACCACGCGCTATCCCAGCTATGTCGATGTGCGGGTTGAGGTCGAGGGCGGCGTTTTGCGCTATATCGCCCTGCGCGAACGGGTGTTTGCCACCACGGGGCATATCTTCCTGTTGTGGATCATCGGCGCGACGACGCTTTTGACGGCCGTCTCGATCGTCTTCATCCGCAACCAGGTCAAGCCGATCCGCCGCCTCGCCGACGCGGCGGAACAATTCGGCCGCGGCCAGGATGTCGATCATTTCCGTCCGGCCGGCGCGACCGAGGTGCGTCAGGCCGCCCATGCCTTCCTGGAAATGCGGGCCCGTATCCGCCGCCACCTCGAACAGCGCACCGCGCTGCTGGCCGGGGTCAGCCATGACCTGCGCACGCCGCTCACCCGGCTGAAACTGCAGCTGGCCCTCATGCCGGCAAGCCCCGAGCGTGAAGACGCCAAGAAGGATATCGCGGAGATGGAGGAGATGCTGGACGAGTATCTCGACTTCGCCCGCGGCCAGGCGAGCGAGGAGACGGCCCGCAGCGACCTGGTCGAACTGGCCCGCGAAACCGTGGATGCCGCAGTACGACAGGGCGGGGATATCGAGTTTCTCGCCGATGGCGCCATCGAAAGCGATATCCGGGCCGGCACGGTGAAACGCTCGCTCGCCAATCTGATCTCGAACGCCCTCGCCTTCGGCAAGAAAGCGCGCGTCACCGTGCGGCGCGCCGGGTCACGGGTCGAGATCGTGGTCGAGGATGACGGTCCGGGCATTCCGCCGGACCAGTATGAAGAGGCACTCAAACCCTTCAACCGGCTGGATGAGAGCCGCAACCAGAACCGCAAGGGGGTCGGCCTCGGCCTCGCCATCGCCCGCGACGTCGCCCGCAATCATGGCGGCGACATCCGCCTGGGCGAAAGCGAGCTGGGCGGATTGAAGGCTGTGATCAGCCTGCCGGGCTAACCGGTTCCGACCGGTTGAGACGCCCTAGCGCTCGCGGCCGCCATTGCCGCTATTGGCGGCGAGTTGGCGGGAGCGGCGCTCGGCTGCGGCAACGGCCTGGCGGACAAGCTCGGGCAGTCCGCCGCCACCGCCCATCAACACATCGAGCGCAGCCTGGGTTGTGCCCCCGACCGGCGTGACAGCCCGGCGCAATTCCTGCGGCGACTTCTTGGACGAGGCGAGCAGCGCACCGGCGCCCACGATCGTTTCGCGCGCCAGGCGTTCGGCCAAGTCCCGCGGCAGGCCTTCAGCAACGCCGGCGCCTGCAAGGGCTTCGGCGAGCAGGAAGACATAGGCCGGACCGGCACCGGACACGGCACCGACCGCGCCGATCAGGCGTTCGTCATGCACCCATTCCACACTGCCTGCGCCCTTGAGCAGGCGCGTGATTTCCGCTTCCAGCGCATCACCGGCCTCATTCGCCACGCACACCGTCACCCCGGCCCCGATTTCCGAGGCGGTATTGGGAATGGCGCGCATGATCGGCCGGTCGCCAAAGGCCAGTGCCAAGCGGTTCAGCGACACCCCGGCAATGGTGGAGAGCAGCGCGGTATCGTCACGCATGACCTGGTTGAGATGAGCCGCGACAGTGTCGGCGACCTGCACCTTGATAGCCAGAACGACAAGATCGGCCCGCTCGGCCTGTTCAAGGCTCAGCGCTTCGCTGATCGTGAAATCGTGCTTCTCGGCAAGATTCTGGATCATCTCGCCCGGCGCGGGGTCGACCACGATGAGGTTTTCGGCTGCGACCTTGGCGCGCTTGCCACCACGCAGCCAGGCGGCGGCCAGGGCCCCGCCCATATGACCCCCGCCGATAAGGGCAATCTTTTCAATCTTTGACATGGTGCGCCTCAGGCCTCACCTGCCGTTTCGAACATGGCGGCCGCGGCCGCCTCCTCGACATTCTTTCCGCCCCAAACCAGGAAGTGAAAGGCCGGATAGAAACGCTCGCCCGCTTCGCGCGCGGCCGAAATCATCGCGGCGGCCTGCGCCGGCGACACGGTCTCGCCATTGGGCAGGGACAGGGCGTGGCGATAGACGATCGAGCTGTCCTCGAACCAGACATCGAAATGGCCCAGCCACAATTTCTCGTTCAGGCGCGCCACCAGTTCGCAGACATCGCGGAACTTGTTGGTCGGCACTTTCAGGTCGAGGCTGGCGCAGATGTGCAGCGCCTCGAGCTCTTCACGCCAGGCAAACCAGATCTGGTGATCGCGCCAGGCACCGGAAGCCGTCAGATGCAGCTCGCCCATCTCGTCGCGATCATAAGGATACTGCTCGGCAATAACCGCCTGTTCGACCGCGTCGAGCGGGTCGGTGACAGAGGGTGCGAATTCATCTGACAGGAGGTCCATGGAGTACGTTCCTTCGTCTGCGCTGCGAGTCACACCGTGCATGGACGGTATGACCGCGCTGCGTCAGGCGCAATAAAAAGCGGCGTGTGCGGCCGTGTCAGTTCGTGGATTTCGGCGCGCGGGCCTTCGTGGCCGGCTTCTTCGCGCGACTGGCCGCCTTCGGCTTGGCCGGCGTTTCCAGCGCCTCGATACGGGCTTTCAGCGCGTCGATCTCGGCGCGCGAATCGTCGAGTGCTGCCTTCACGGCATCGAATTCCTCGCGGCTGACCAGATCCATGTCGGCAATCATGCTGTCCGCCCGCGCCCGGAAAACGGCGCGTGCCTCCTCGCCCATCGCCTGTGCGGCGCCGAAGGCGTCGGTCATCAGATCGGCAAAATCATTCAGAAGCGGGTTGCGCGTTTGCATCAAAGAAAGCCATTAGAGTGACGAACGGCCACCTATATGCGGCCCATGGCGGAAAAGCGCAACGCGCCCATCCGTCACATCTGCATGTGCCACCCGCAACCCGCTGAGTCATTCATGGAATTCTGTCCGCCCAGCTTCGACCTGATCGACCCCATCCTGTTCACAATCGGTCCGTTCGACCTGTTCGGCATGGAATTGCGCTTCGATCTGCGCTGGTACGCCCTGGCCTATATCGCCGGCCTTCTGCTCGGCTGGCGCTACATGATCGCCCTCGCCCGGCGGCCGCAGATCTGGCATCCCGCCGGCACGAAGAAGCCCAAGCCCCCGTTCACGGAAACCCAGGTGGACGATCTTCTGATCTGGGCCACGCTCGGCGTCATCGTCGGCGGACGGCTGGGCTATGTGATCTTCTACATGCCCGACATGATCTGGGAGCGCCCGCAGGACATCATCTTCGGCATCACCGATGGCGGCATGGCCTTCCATGGCGGGCTGATCGGTGTGTCGCTGGCGCTCTTCATTTTCGCCCGCCGGGAAAAGCTGGACCTGATGCGCATCGCCGATGCGGCGGCCGTGGTAACCCCGATCGGGCTCCTGTTCGGCCGGCTGGCCAACTTCATCAATGGCGAGCTGTGGGGCCGTCCGACCGATCTGCCCTGGGGCATGCGCTTTGCCACCGACCCCTTGTGCACGCCACGTCATCCCAGCCAGCTCTATGAAGCGGCGCTGGAAGGCCTGGCCCTGTTTGTCATCGTCAACATCGCGACCTGGAAATTCCGCTCGCTGGAGAAGCCGGGCCTCAATGCCGGTCTCTTCCTGTTGAGCTATGGCCTGTTCCGCGCCCTGCTGGAGACCGTGCGCGAGCCGGATGCGCACATGCCCGAAGCCCTGCGCGGCTATGTCACCATGGGCATGCTGCTCTCCCTGCCGATGATCGCAGCGGGCGTCTGGCTGATCCACCGCGCCCTCAAACCCGCCCCTGCCGCCAGGGCCTGAGCCATGATCGCCGACCGCCTGCGTGACCGGATCCGCCAGACGGGCCCGATGTCCATCGCCGCCTTCATGACCGAAGCGCTGTTCGATCCAAGGGACGGCTATTACGCCACCAAGGACCCGATCGGCGCCGGGGCAGATTTCATCACCGCGCCGGAAATCAGTCAGATGTTCGGCGAGCTGATGGGGTTGTGGGCGGCGCAGTCCTGGATGGATATGGGTAAGCCTGCCACCATCCAGCTCGTCGAGCTGGGCCCCGGCCGCGGCACGATGATGGCCGATGCGCTGCGCGCCGCGCGCACCGTGCCCGGCTTCATGGAGGCCGCCCATGTGGTGCTGATCGAAGCATCGGCCGCTCTGAAAGCCGTGCAGGCACAGACGCTGGGCCCGACCGGCGCGCAGATCCGCTGGGTCGACCGGCTGGAGAGCGTGCCGGCGGGACCGGCCATCGTGCTGGGCAATGAATTTCTCGACTGTTTGCCCGTGCGTCAGGCCATCCGCCGCGGCGATGACTGGCATGAACGCATGATCGGGCTGGACGATAATCAGGCCTTCGTTTTCGTGCTCGGCCCGCCATTGGGTGCCGATGCGGATCTCATTCCCGACCGCCTGCGCGATGCGCCCAAGGACAGCCTGGCCGAGCTGCGGCCGGGCGACCGGCAGGTCGTCGATGCGCTGGCCGCCCGCTTTGCCGAAACGCCGGGCCGCGCGCTTTTCATCGACTATGGCCCCGCCCTCAGCGAGACCGGCGATACGCTGCAGGCGGTCAAGGCTCATAAGAAAGTACCGCCGCTGGACGCCCCGGGTACGGCCGACCTCACTGCCCGTGTTGATTTCGAGAGCCTCGCTGCTGCCGCCCGCGCTGCGGGACTGGCCGTCAGCGGTCCGGTGACCCAGGGCGATTTTCTTGTCGGGCTGGGGCTGGAGGCCCGTGCTGCCGCGCTGTGCCAGGCCGCGCCCGACAAGCGCACAATCTTCGCCCGCCAGGTCTGGCGGCTGACCGATCCGGAACAGATGGGCACGCTGTTCAAACTCGTCTGCCTCGATGCAGACGGCCTGCCGGCGCCGCCGGGATTCACCGCACGCTGATCATTTCAGCTTCAATCCCGGGCGAGCGTCTGTTAATCAGCGCGCGAGTGTGACTGCCGGGGACCACCAGCCATGAAACTGATGTCGGGAACGGCCAATCGCGAGTTGGCCAGAGCGATTGCCGATTATCTGGATGCGCCCCTGTGCGCGAGCGAGATCGAACGCTTCGCCGACGGCGAGATCTTCGTGCGGATCGACGAGAATGTGCGGGGCGAAGACGTCTTCGTCATCCAGTCGACCTCCTCGCCGGCCAATGACCATCTGATGGAGCTGCTGATCTGCATCGACGCGCTGGTGCGTGCGAGTGCGCGGCGGATTACGGCGGTCATTCCCTATTTCGGCTATGCCCGGCAGGACCGCAAGACAGGCGGCCGCACGCCGATCTCCGCCAAGCTGGTCGCCAATCTTATCGCCAAGGCCGGCGCCGATCGCGTGCTGACGGTCGATCTGCATGCCGGCCAGATCCAGGGCTTTTTCGACATCCCGACCGACAACCTCTTCGCCACCAAGGTGATGGAAGACGACATCCGCCGCCGCTACCAGACCGACAATCTGCTGATCGTCTCGCCGGATGTCGGCGGCGTGGTGCGCGCCCGCGCGCTGGCCAAGCTGCTCGATGCCGAGATCGCCATCGTCGACAAGCGCCGCCCCAAGGCCGGCGTCGCCGAAGTGATGAACATCATCGGTGAGGTCGAAGGCCGCCGCTGTATCCTGTTCGACGACATGTGCGATTCGGGCGGCACGCTGGTCAACGCCGCCGACGCGCTGCTGGCGAAGGGCGCGACCGAGGTGTCCGCCTATGTCACCCACGGTGTTCTGTCCAAGGACGCCCAGGGCCGGGTGGCCAAGTCGCAGCTGCGCGAACTGGTCGTCACCGACTCGATTCTCGAACCGCCGAATTCCACCCAGACCGAAAAGGTGCGCCGCCTCTCCGTCGCCCCGTTGCTCGGCGAAGCGATCCGCCGGATCGCCAATGACGAGTCGGTCTCCAAGCTGTTCGACTGAACCGCGCGCGTTTGCTGACTCTTCCCTGCCGTCGCGGTTGCGCGGCGCCTGTGGATCGGTTATAGCCCGCCGCTCGAAATAACACTGTGGCACGAGGCCATGACAGATCGCCGCCCGCCCTGATCCGGCTGGAGGCGGCGTTTGCATTTAAGGAACAGGACCGATGAGCTCCAACATCGTTCTCAACGTCGACGTTCGTGAAGGCACCGGCAAGGGCGCAGCCCGCGCGGCGCGGCGTGAAGATCTGGTCCCGGGCGTCCTCTATGGCGGCGACCAGGATCCGGTTTCCATCAACCTGCGCGGCAACGAGATCCGCAAGGCTCTGCTGACCGGCCAGTTCATCTCCCACATGATGGAGCTGGAGCACGAAGGCAAGCGCCAGAAGGTCATCGCCCGCGACATCCAATTCCATCCGGTCTCCGACGCCCCGATGCATGTCGACCTGTTCCGCGTGAACGAGAAGACCCGCATCGACGTGGAAGTCAGCGTCCACTTCGTCAATGAAGAAATGTCCCCGGGCCTCAAGCGCGGCGGTGTGCTGAACGTGGTCCGTCACGTGGTCGAGCTGAACTGCCCGGCCGGCGCGATCCCGGAAGCCATCGAAGCCGATCTGAGCGGCCTGGATATCGGCGACTCCATCCACATCTCGGCCATTCCGCTGCCGAAAGGTGTGAAGTCGACCATCACCGACCGTGACTTCACCGTCGCCACCCTGCAGGGTTCGCGCGCCGTGCTGACGCCGGAAACGGACGAAGACGCGGATACCCCGGCCGAACCGGAAGTCATCAACCAGAAGAGCGACGACGAGTAATCACTCGCCGCGACATTTCTGGAGCGTACAATCAGCGAAGCCGGGCCCGGCTTCGCTGATTTCATATCCGGCCTGCGCAATGACGGGAGCAGACGCCGATGATGATCCTCGCCGGCCTCGGCAATTACGAACCGAAATACCTGCGCAACCGCCACAATGTCGGCTTCATGGCGCTGGACGTGATCGCCAATGCCTGGAGCGCCGGCCCCTGGCGCAAGCGCTTCCAGAGCCAGGCCTGCGAACTGGTGATCGGCTCGCAGAAACTGCTCCTGCTCAAGCCGCAGACCTTCTACAATAATGCCGGACACGCCGTCGGCGAGGCCGCGAACTTCTACAAGGTCGCGCCGGAGAATGTCGTCGTCTTCCATGACGAGCTGGACCTGGCACCCGGCAAGTTCCGCATGAAGACCGGCGGCGGTGCGGCCGGCAATAACGGCATCAAGTCGATCACCGCCCAGATCGGTCCGGACTTCCGCCGCGCCCGCATCGGCATCGGCCATCCGGGCGATAAGGGCCGGGTCACCGGCTATGTCCTGTCAGACTTCGTCAAGGCCGAGGAAGACTGGCTGATCGACCTCCTCGACGCCATCGCCGACAGTCTCGACCTCCTGGCCAAAGGCGAATTCGACGCCTTCCAGACCCGCGTGACGCACAAGGCGCCCGCACCGGAGCCGATCAAGCGCGGCCGGCCGGACGATGCCTAGGCCCCACTGACACGACAGTCGACCCCGCGGCCCATTCTTCTTATAAGGCGCGCTCGGACCAGCAAGGGACATCCATCATGGGATTCAAATGCGGCATCGTCGGTCTGCCGAATGTCGGCAAGTCGACCCTGTTCAACGCCCTCACCCAGACGGCGGCGGCGCAGGCGGCGAATTATCCCTTCTGCACGATCGAGCCGAATGTCGGCGATGTGGCCGTGCCGGAACCGCGCCTGAAAAAGCTGGCCGAGATCGCCGGGTCCAGGGAAGTCATCCCGGCGCGTATGAATTTCGTCGATATCGCGGGCCTTGTGGCCGGCGCATCCAAGGGCGAAGGCCTGGGCAACCAGTTCCTCGCGAATATCCGCGAAACCGACGCCATCGCCTATGTGCTGCGCTGTTTCGACGATGACGATGTCACCCATGTCGCCAACAAGATCGACCCGCTCGCCGATCTGGAAACGGTCGAGACCGAGCTGATGCTGGCCGACCTGGAAAGCCTGGAAAAGCGCCGCGCCAATCTGGAAAAGAAGGCGAAGACCGGCGACAAGGAATCCAAGGCCGCCCTGTCCCTGATCGACCTGGCGCTGGAGCAGCTGAACAATGGCCGCCCGGCGCGCTTTGCCGAAGTGCCCAAGGAAGAGCGCAAGGCCTGGCGCGGCCTGCAGCTGCTGACCACCAAGCCGGTCCTGTTCATCGCCAATGTCGATGAAGACTCCGCCGCCACCGGCAATGCCTATTCCGAACTCGTCTTCAAGCGCGCCGAGGAAGAAGGCGCCGAAGCGGTCGTGATCTCGGCCAAGATCGAGAGTGAGCTGGCCCTGCTGGAAGACGAGGAGCGAGAGGAATATCTCGACACGCTCGGCCTGGAAGAGGCCGGCCTCGATCGCCTCATCCACACCGGCTACAAGCTTCTGGACCTGCAGACCTATTTCACGGTCGGCCCCAAGGAAGCGCGCGCCTGGACAATCCGTGAAGGCTGGACCGCACCACAGGCCGCCGGCGTCATCCACGGCGATTTCGAGAAGGGCTTTATCCGCGCGGAGACGATCCCCTACGAGGATTTCGTTGCCTGCGGCGGGGAAAGCGCAGCCAAGGAAGCCGGCAAGATGCGGGCGGAAGGCAAGGAATACATCGTCAAGGATGGCGATGTGATGCATTTCCGCTTCAACGTCTGATCTGCGTCAGACCACCGCATCGCAATCGGACGCCGCGCTGCTTAAGTGACCCGTCATGTCTGCGAACTATTCTCTCCGAGCCACCGAGGCCCGCGAGGCGGCCCGCGCTGAAGCGGCCGCCATGGGCATCACCGCCCAGACCGTCTCCGATCTGGTCGATACCTTCTACGGACATGTCCGTGCCGATGCGGATCTCGGTCCGATCTTCGAGAAGGCGATCGGCGACACGTGGGAGCCGCATCTGGACACGATGAAACGCTTCTGGTCTGCCATCGTCTTCCATGATGGCGGCTATTCCGGACGGCCCATGCCGGCGCATATGAAACTGAAGCCGGATATCGCGCCGGAGCACTTTGCCCGCTGGCTCGGCCTGTTCGAACAGACGCTTGACGAGATCGGCGCCAGCGAGGCCGCCAAGGCCGCCTTCCTTGATCGCGCCAACCGGATCGCCAAGAGCTTCCAGCTGCAGCTTTTCTATTCGCCATACGAATAAGCCGGTCAGACATGCATGCGCACGACTTGCACTTTCAGGCCGCAAGTCGCATGTGAAGGGGAGCGCTGTTCTGCGCCCGATCCCCGGAGACCGCCATGACTTCACCGAAACGCCCGGCGGGCGAGACGCTGCCGCTTCCGCTGTTCGAACTCGTTGCGCTCCTGGTGGCGATGACCTCCGTCGTGGCCCTGGCGATCGACATGATGCTGCCGGCGCTGGACGATATTGCCGGCGATCTCGGCGTGGCGCAGGCCAATGACCAGCAATTCGTGATCACCAGCTATCTGGCCGGCTTCGGTGCGGCGCAGCTGTTCTACGGCCCGCTGTCGGACCGGTTCGGCCGCAAGCCGGTGATCATCTGGTCGCTCGTCTTCTTCATCCTGATGACGATTGTCTGTACCGCCTCGCCCTCCTACAGCCTGCTGCTGGTTGCCCGTTTCTTCCAGGGCGCAGCGGCCGCGGCCTGCCGCGTAATCGGCGTGGCCATCGCGCGCGACCTCACCTCCGGCCGGCGGATGGCCGAGGTGATGTCGATGGTGATGACCGCCTTCATGGCCGTGCCGGTACTGGCCCCGACGCTGGGCCAGGTCATACTGACCTTCGCCCCCTGGCGCTGGATTTTCGGCTTCCTGATCCTGTTCGGCATCGGCCTGATCGCCTGGCTGCAGCTGCGCCTGCCGGAAACCCTGCATCCGGAATACCGGGTACCGTTGCGCCTGAAGTCGACGATATCGACTTTCATGGAGACCACCCGTCACCGGCTGATGGTCGGGTATACGCTGGCGGCCATGCCCTTCTTCGGCGGGCTCTACGGTTTCCTGGGCACGTCGCAACAGGTCTTCGTCGACCATTTCGGCCTGTCCGACGCGCATTTTCCCCTCGCTTTCGCGGCGATTGCCGGCGGGATCGGCGTGACCAGCTATGCCAATTCCCGGCTGGTGATGCGGGTGGGGCAGCGCCGCCTGTCGCACGGCGCCCTCGTCGCCTTCACCGTGATCAGCATCGCGCACACGATCATCCTGATGTCCGGCGTCGACAATCTCTATGTCTTCCTCGTTCTGCTCGCCTCGGCGATGGCTTTCATGGGGCTGATCGCGGCCAATTTCTCGGCCCTGGCGATGGAGCCGGTCGGCCATATCGCCGGTACGGCCTCGGCCGCCTACGGCTTCGTGACGGGCGTGGTGGGCGCGGCGATCGGCGGCTATATCGGGTATTTGTACAATGGCACGCCGGTGCCGCTCATAGCCGGCCAGGCGGTGATGTCGGCCATCGCGCTGGTGATTGTCTACATCACCGAGCGCCGCAAGCTGTTTGCAGTGGTCGAGGACTGGGAAGACTAGCCCTGCCCTCTCTTGCCGGTCATTCTGGGCGGCAAGAGGGAGGACATCCATGTCATTCGAGACCATCCGCTATGCCGTCGACGAGCAGATAGCGACGATCACGCTGCACAGGCCGCACCGGCTGAACGCCTTCACCCTGGAAATGGGTGAGGAGATCATCGCCGCCTTTGACGAAGCCGATGCCGACGACAATGTCCGCGCCGTCATTGTCACCGGCGAGCCCCCGGCTTTCTGTGCCGGGGCAGACCTCTCGACCGGCGCCGATACGTTCAACCGGGTCGCCGACGAGACCCAGAGCGGGGAGTTCGATCCGGAAGACCCCAAATGGCGCGACAAGGGCGGCAAGCTGAACCTGCGGATCTGGGACAGCGTCAAGCCGGTGATCGGCGCCATCAATGGCGCAGCGGTCGGAATCGGCGCGACGATGATCCTGCCGATGGATATCCGGCTGGCCTCGATGGAGGCGAAATTCGCCTATCCCTTCGCCAAGCGCGGCATTGTCTGGGATGGCTGTGCCAGCTGGTTCCTGCCGCGCGTGGTCGGGATTTCCACCGCGATGGACTGGGGCCTGACCGGGCGGACCTTCAACGCGGCCGAAGCTTTCGAGAGCGGGCTTGTGGCCCGGGTCGTGCCGGCGGCAGACCTGATGGCCGAAGCGCGCGAGCGGGCCCGCCTGATTGCCGACAAGTGTGCCCCGGTCTCGGTTTCACTGATGCGCCGCATGGCTTGGCGGATGCTGGGCTCGGGGCATCCGATGGATGCCCACCGGATCGAGACCCAGGGCATTCTGCACGCCGGCATGGGCGCCGACGCCAAGGAAGGCGTCATGTCCTTCCTGGAAAAGCGCCAACCGGACTTCCCGCTGCGCGTCTCCGAAGACATGCCGCCCTGGTATCCCTGGTGGGATGAGGGCGAGGACGCCTACTGATCGAGCAGCAGCGTGCCTTCGGCGACCTTCACGGCATCGCCGCCGATCATCAGCTCGGTCAGCCGCCCGGCTTCGATACGCAGGCGCAGGCGGATATGGCTGGGCCGGCCCATCTCGACGCCCTGGTAGAGGCTGACGGAGTGTTCGCCGTCGCCCAGGCCCGCCTGTTCGGCGATCAGGCCGGCGAAGGCCGCCGCTGCGCTGCCCGTCGCCGGGTCTTCGAGCAGGCCGAGATGCGGAGCGAACATGCGCATGCGCCAGTCCGTCGTGTGCTCGGTCTCGCTCGCCTTGACCACGCAGAGCACGCCCTCTTCGAACAGGTCCGACAAGGCTGCCAGGTCGAGCGCAATCGACTGCAGCGCGGCGGCGTTCCGCAGCGGCACCACGGCGTAGGGAACACCCGCCGTCCACACACCGCCCGTCACGGCGGTGTCCATCAGATCACCGGGCTTCAATCCCAGGCTCTCGGCGATCCGTGCGAAGTCAGGCAATTCGCCGACCCGTTCGGGCAGGCGCGGTGAAAAGAAGCGGGCGGAGCCGTGCTGCGGCCCGTTGCAGCGGCCGTCAGCCGTGACATCGCCCACGGTTTCCTCCAGCACGAAGCGGCGCACATCGCCCGCTTTCGCACCGCTTTCCAGCGTCAGCGCGACGGTCGCGCCCACGGTCGGGTGACCGGCGAAAGGCAGTTCGGTTTTGGGCGTGAAGATCCGCAGGCCCCAGTCGGCATCCCGGCCCCGCGGCTCGGAGATGAAGACGGTCTCGGAGAGGTTGAACTCGGCGGCGATGGCCTGCATCGCCGGTTCGTCCAGATCGTCTGCACCGAACACCACAGCGAGTGGATTTCCCGCCAGTTGGTGCTCCGTAAAGACATCATAGATGTGATACCGGTGTGACATAATGCATCCCCTAATTCTTCAAGCGGTAGCCGGTACGGAACATCCACCAGGCAATCGCCAGGCACGCCAGGAAGAAGCCGAGGATCGCCACGAGGCTGATCCCGACATCGACATCGGACACGCCGTAGAAGCTCCAGCGGAAACCGGAGATCAGATAGACGACCGGATTGAACAGGGTGACCGTCTGCCAGAAGGGCGGCAGGACGGAAATCGAATAGAAACTGCCGCCCAGGAAGGTCAGCGGCGTGACGATCAGCATCGGGACGATGTTCAACTGTTCGAAATTGTCCGCCCATATCCCGATGATGAAGCCGAACAGCGAGAAGGTCACCGAGGTCAGCACCAGGAAGGCCAGCATCGCCAGCGGATGTTGCACCTCCAGCGGCACGAAGAAGGCGGCCGTTGCCAGCACCAGTACGCCGAGAATGAGCGATTTGGTCGCCGCCGCTCCGACATAGCCGATGACGATCTCGAAGGCGGAGATGGGTGCGGAGAGGATTTCGTAGACCGTGCCGGTGAATTTGGGGAAATAGATACCGATGGCGGCGTTGGAGACGCTCTGCATCAGGATCATCATCATCACCAGGCCCGGCACGATGAAGGCGCCATAGCCGACCCCGTCAATCTCTTCGATACGCGAGCCGATGGCCGCGCCGAAGACGACGAAATACAGCGAGGTGGAGATCACCGGCGCCAGCACTGACTGCATCAGCGTGCGGCCGGTGCGGGCCATCTCGGCGTGGTAGATGGTTGCGATTGCGCGGAAATTCATCACTTGCCCCCCACCAGGCCGACGAAGATCTCCTCAAGGGAGCTCTGGCTGGTTTCCAGGTCGCGCACGGACAGGCCGGCCTCGTTGAGGCGGGCCAGCAGCGTGGTGATGCCGGTGCGTTCGGCCTGGGTGTCATAGTCGAAATGCAGCGCCGTACCGTCGGCCGCCAGTGCCAGCCCGTCGGCCTTCAACGCCTCGGGCAGTTCGCTCAGCGGTTCCGCCAGCTGCAGGGTGAGACGCTTCTGCCCCATCTTGTGCATCAGCGTGCCGGTCTCCTCGACCACGACGATCTCGCCCTTGTTGATCACCCCCACGCGGTCGGCCATCTGCTCGGCCTCCTCGATATAGTGGGTGGTGAGAATGATGGTCACGCCGCGTTCGCGCAGCCGGCCGATCACCTGCCACATGCTCTGGCGCAGCTCGACATCGACGCCCGCCGTCGGCTCGTCGAGGAAGAGGATGTCGGGTTCGTGGGCGAGCGCCTTGGCGATCATCACCCGGCGCTTCATGCCGCCGGACAGAGCGCGGATCTCCGAATCCTTCTTGTCCCACAGCGACAGGTCTTTCAGCACCTGTTCGACATAGGCCGGGTCCGGCGCCTTGCCGAACAGGCCGCGCGAGAACGACACGGCCGCCTTCACCGTACCGAACATGTCGATCGACATCTCCTGCGGCACCAGGCCGATGCGCGAGCGCGTCTCGCGGAAATCGCGCAGGATGTCGTGACCGTCGACGGTGACGCTGCCGGTCGTCGGCGTGACGAGGCCGCAGATAATACCGATCATCGTCGTCTTGCCGGCCCCGTTCGGGCCCAGAAGGGCAAAGATCTCGCCCTTCCCGATTTCAAGATCGACAGTTTTGAGCGCGGTAAATCCGTCCTGATAGGTCTTCGAGAGACCCGAAATGGATATGATTGAAGACATGCGGAAAGGCGCCTTCCGGACAAGGGAGGCCAAAATGGCGTGGAGCGCCTAAGTTGGGGAGATGCGGAAGCGTTTCAAGCCTGAGCGCCAAGAAAACCGTTTGCGGCTGTTCATAACCGGGTAGTCGGCGCGAAAATGCCTCAGCCCACACCTTGCCGGCATTGCCTATCCCGCGGCCGCCTCAACCAGATAGCCAGGTGATCGGCCCCGAGCGTACGCCGAAGGCAGCGGCCGCGCGGGACGAGCGCCGGCAGACTCACACCCACTGGTTGATTGTGATATACGAGCAACTGGAAAGATGCCAATTCACCACCTCTGCCCAGCGGGGGCGGCGAAAGCATGCCGCTTTGGGGAGAGGCAACATGCCGAATAAAAGCGAAACGCCAGCACACGAAGACTATCGAGCCATAATCGCTGCAAACATAACCCACAAAATGATCTGGATGGTGCTTGGTTCGATGTTTGTTTTTTTCCTTGTGTACACAACATCTGTCGTTTGGCGCCTGTCTCAGCCCGGAAATGTCGACCTGGGCTGGCTTGGAAATTTTAGTCAGCCTGCCCACAGTGGCGACATCCCTTCCTTGCAACTGCCTGCTGGAACCATCATCGCCGTCAACTCCAGCCCGCAAGAACCTTGCCCCGGCCCAATGTGGTCGCTGTACGAACCTGCGGTCGGCCGCTTTCTGGTTGGTGCCGGGATCCCGCCTGACGATCAGTCAAGAACGAACCAGGTGAGAGCCGGGCAGTTCGGCGGCACCCAGGAGGTCGTGCTTACGCAAGATCAGATGCCGCGGCACCAGCACGAGACCATGCTCGCCACGAACAGCGACGAGTATCTGCCATGGGGCGGAGCGGATGGTGGGGACGAACTGGGCATAGGTGCGGGTGGTACCCGTTCGCGCAGAATCCTGTCCGGCTTCGCCGGGCGCGGACAACCGCATGACAATGTGCCGCCCTATATCGGCGTGCACTTTTGTGTCCTGGTCGAGACTCCGCCGGTCTAGGATCACAAGATGCGCGGCAATCGAGGCCGCTGGCTGACTACGCCCCCCTTCAACACCCGTATCGGCCAGCCCCCAATCAACGCGCGAGGGACCGGACCAAAGAGTTTCCCCGAGCGTGAGCGCGTGTTGACGCCACTCAGCGTCAGGTATTTGCGTGCGCACCGAGCAGCTTGGCCGTTGGCGTAGTCGTCACAGCGCGGATCGTGAACGACCCAGCCGGGCTTCGAGCGCGAGGCCTCCTCCTCCCCATCTTTCCAATCCTTCACATCGCGGGTTCTTGCCGCTGACGCTTGCTCCGGATATGTGATGTTATCACATTTCGTATCGGAGGGGCATGTGAAGAGTTTCCTGTATCGTACCGGATCCGTGGCGGCGCTGGCTGTCATGCTGGCCGGCGGGGCCCTGGCGCAGACGGGCCGTGAGGCCAATGACCAGGCCGTTGAGGACGCCGATGTCGTCGTGGTCACCGGCACCCGGACCGAGCGCGCGCTGATGGATGCGCCGGTTGCGCTCACCGTCCAGGATTTCGACGCGCTCAATGCGCGCGGCTTCACCTATGGCACGGACGAGTTCCGCGGCGTGCCCGGCGTCTATTTCCGCCGCGGCGAAGGCGATGGCGATGAATTCCCCTTCATCTCCATCCGCGGCGTCACCGGCAATCACGGCAATGACACCTTCCTCGCCATGGTCGACGGCATTCCCTTTGTGGGGCCGGACGAGGAAGTCCTGTTGTTCGAAATCCCCTATGCCGCGGTCAGCCGCGCCGAGATCGTGCGGGGACCGGTCTCGGCCCTCTACGGCCGCGGCGCGATCGCCGGCGCGGTGAACTACATCACCCGTGCGCCCCGCGAGAATGGCCAGAGCGTCGCCCTGTCCATTGGCAGCGACGACTTCTATCGCGCCAATTTCACCCTGGAACGCACCGGCGCGGCCGGCTCGCTGCTCGCCTCGGCAACGCATGAGAGCTTCGAAGGCTGGCGGGAGAACAGCGCACGGACGGCGTCCAACCTCTTCCTGCGGGCCGAGACCGAGCTTTCGCCGCAGACGGATTTCACCGGCTATCTCAACTATTTCGACCGCGACGCGGAAGTGCCCAGCACGATCCCGACCCTGCCGGACGGACAGCTGGTCGACGTAACGGGCGGTCACAGCGCCTTTCTGGGCTATGGCAATCCGAGCAATAACCTGACCGGCTGGATGCTGGCCGGGCGTCTGACGCATCGCGTTTCCGACGATCTGGATCTTACCCTGCGCACCCAGTATCGCACCTATGACGGACGCGCGGACCTGAACTTCTACGACTATTTCGAGTTCGATCCCGCCAATTCCATCATGGGCATCAATGGTTTCGACTCGCCCAACCAATCGGATGTCTTCTTCGCCGAAGCCACCGCCAACTGGCGCACGGGGCGGCATTCCATCGTCGCCGGCATCAGTGCCGAGCACGCCACCCAGGACGAGCGCGATATCTGGTACGGCCAGAACGGGTTCGATTTTGCCTGCGGGTTCAAGTTCTACGCCGTGTTGATCGACTATTCGACCGGCGAGGTGACCAATGGCGATCATCCCTGTTTCGTACGCGAGACACGGGCAGCCGCCGACACAACGAACCAGTTCTACGGCGTGTTCGTTCAGGACGAGATCGAGCTGGACGCCCGCTGGACCCTGACGCTGGGCGGCCGGTATGACTGGTTCGACCGCGAGACCCGGTTCGCGATCGTCGACAGCCAGCCCGCCGACCTCGTTGCCGAAGGCGATGCGGGCGCTTTCTCGCCCAAGGCCTCGCTCGATTATGATTACGGCCCGGGCCTGCTCTATGCCAGCTATGGCCGCGGCTTCAATTCCAATTTCGGCCCGATCTGGCAGTGGAACCCCTCGCAGTACGACCGGATCGAGCGGCCCACCACGATCGACAGCTATGAGCTTGGCTGGAAGGGCGAGGCCTTCGATGGCGGCCTCTCCTGGGAGACGGCAATCTTCTATCTGGAACAACAGGACCGCCGCGCCTTTGTCAGCAATCCCGATCCCAGCGGTCCGCCCACCCTGGCAACCACGGGCCAGCAATATTCCAGCCGCGGCGTCGAAGCCTCGGTCACCTGGCGGCCCGGCCCGGACACGGCGATCATGGTCAATTACACCCATCTCGACCCCGAATGGGACACCTTCATCGTCGACGGTTTCGGAGGGGCGGTCGACCTGTCTGGTACGACCCCGCAGGGTGTGGCGGAGAACATTGTCTATGCCGAGATCAACCATCAGCCGGCCGACTGGCTCAGCCTGACCGCGTCCTATGAATGGTATGACGATTACTTCGTCACCGCCGACAACAGTGTGAGCGGCGGCGCTTTCAGCCTGCTCAACGCCTCGGCCCGCATCGCGCTGCCGCGCGAGGGCATGGGGATCGACCTGTCGGTCACCAACCTTCTGGACGAGGACTATGTCTATCTGTTCGGCGGGTCGCGCACCGCTGCCACAAATGCGACGCCCGGCACGCCCCGGCAGGTTCGCGCCACGTTGAGGGCGGCCTTCTAGAGGCCGCCCGGGGAGGGATTTCGTCATGCTTCACGCCGACCGCGCCACCAAGCGCTACGGAACCGTCACCGCGCTCGACGCGCTCAATCTCCGTGTCGAACCGGGAGAAACCGTCTGCCTGCTCGGCGCCAATGGCGCCGGCAAGACGACGACGCTGAACCTGTTTCTCGGTTTTGCAGAACCCGATGAGGGCGCCGTCCGCGTCGACGGGATCGATCCGGCCCGCAATCCGGAGAAAGCCCGCCGCCTGCTCGCCTATATTCCGGAGAATGTGGCGCTCTATCCAAGCCTGAGCGGTCTGGAGAATCTCGCCTATTTCGACCGCCTCTCGGGGCACAGCCAGTCGCCCACCCGGCTGCGGGAATTGCTGGTCGAGGCGGGGCTCACGGAAGACCAGATATCCCGGCCGGTCGGCGGCTATTCCAAGGGTATGCGGCAGAAGGTCGGTCTCGCCATCGCCTTTGCCAAGGAGGCCCGGATCCTGTTGCTCGACGAGCCGATGTCGGGTCTCGACCCCAAGGCCGCGAGCGATTTTACCGCCCGGCTGAAAACCTTCAGCGCCGCCGGCTGTGCGGTGCTGATGGCCACGCATGACATTTTCCGCGCCAAGGAATGCGCTTCGCGGATCGGCATCATGAAGTCCGGGAAGCTGGTCGAAACCATCGCGTCCGCCGGCGTCGATGCCAACCGGATCGAGCAGATCTATCTCGACCACATGCATGCGGACGCGGTGTCATGACCGGCACGCTGATCCACAAGGAGTTTCGCGAGTTTCTCCGCGACCGGCGCTTTCTCGTGCTGTTTGCCTTGATGCTGGTGCTGGTCAGCGCGGCCAGCCTGGACGGGTGGAACCGGGCCCGCAGCGATGCCGCCGCCCGTGACCATGCGGCCGCCTCCGACCGGGAAATCTGGGTCGAGCAGGGCGAGAATAATCCCCATGGCGCCGCGCATTTCGCACGATACGCCTTCCGCCCGACGCCCTCGCTGGCGGCTTTCGATCCCGGCGTGTTCGACTTTGCCGGCGCCGCGGTCTGGCTGGAAGCCCACACCCAGAACCCGGCCGCCCTGCGCCGGGCCGAGGATGCCGCCATCGCCACCCCCTTCCCCACCCTGTCTGCAGCATGGGTGATCCAGGTGATCGGTACGCTGGCCCTGACTGTCCTGCTCTTCCAGGCCGTCGCGGGCGAACGTGAACGCGGCACCCTGCGCGCGCTCGCCGCGACAGGGCTTTCCGCGGGCCGCTTCATCACCGGCAAGACCGGCGCGGTTCTGCTGGCCGTGGGCGGCCTGTGCCTTCTGATCTTCCTGGCGGTCCTGCTGCCCGGCGCGATCAGCGGCGATCTCGATGCCGGCGCCATGCGCATTGCCACGCTTGCCGGCACCTATCTTTGCGCCCTGACCGGCTTTGCCCTGATCGTCGTCGCGATCTCGGCACGTTCGCGCAGCCAGTCGGCCGCCTTTGTGCTGGCGATCGGTTTCTGGGTCAGCGTTTCGGTGATCCTGCCCGTGATCGGCGGACAGCTTGCGGCGTCCATCCATCCCGATATCGACGAGCAAGAACTGAAAAACGCCATCCAGCTGGAGGCGCAGTCGCCCTTCTGGAGCGGCGATGCCCGCGAGCCGGCCGTCGCCGCCTATGAGGCCGAAGTGCTGGAAGAATTCGGCGCTGCACGCTTCGAGGATCTCGGCTTTGATCGTGAAGCCCTTGTCCTCCAGGCCCATGAGGAATTCGCCAATGAGGTCTATGACCGTCTCTATGGCGAGCTTTATGCCCGTCACGAGGCCCAGGACCGGGTGTTGCGCTATCTGGCGATCGCCTCGCCGGTGCTGGCCCTGCAGCGCCTGTCCTCCGGTCTCGCTGAGACCGATCTGACGGCCCAGCTACGCTTCACACGGCAGGCCGAGGCCCATCGCCGCCGCATTATCGAGCAGTTGAACCGCGACATGATGATGAATGCCGGCGAGAGCGGCTATGCCTACACCGCCGACCGCGCGCTTTGGGAACAAATCCCCGACTTCCAGGCCGAACCGGTGTCCACGCTGGAGATTCTCGAGCGTTACCGGATCGAAGTCCTTGCCCTTCTCGCCTGGCTTCTGGCCGGCTTCACCCTTGCCATCCACCTGTCCGGACGGGCCATGAAACAGGAGCGCCTGTGATGCTGCGCTTTTACCTCGCCCGCGAATTCAACACCCTGTGGCGCTCGGTGCCGCGCCTCGCCGCCATCGCCTTTTATGCCGTGCTGATTGCCTGGTCCGTCGCCGATGGCGTGACCTGGCAACGCCATGCCGAAGGTGTGCTGGCCGACGTGCCCGCCGATCTTCTGACCGACCGATCCGAATGGATGGCGGATCTGGAAAGCGCAGAGGCCGGCGAAGAGATTTCCCCCTATGCCGCCCGCCCCATGAGCCTCACCTTCCTCGCAGCCCTGCCTCCGGGGCCGCTGGCGGCCTTGGCCAGCCGGAATGAGGCCATGCAGCCGCACACTGCCCTGATCAGCGGATGGCGCAGCGAGGTTTCGCTGTTCCGGCGCTATGAAGTGGAAGGCCCGGTGATACTGGGCGCAGGACGTCTGGACCTCGCCTTTATCGTGGTCGCCGTCCTCCCGCTACTGGTCCTGCTGCTCTCATTCGATGTGCTGTCGCGCGACCGGGAAGCCGGCCGCTTCCGCCTCTTCCTGATCCAGGGCGGCCGCGCCGGCCAGACCCTGATCGCCCGTCTCATCGCGGTCGCGCTGCCGGCCTTTGCGATACCGGCGGTCGCCATCCTGGCCGCCGCGCTCCTCCTTGATGCCCCGGTCGCGGCCACCAGTGTCTGGATCACGAGCCTTGCCATCTACACCGTGTTCTGGAGCGCCGTGGCGGCGCTGGTCGCGGTTTCATTCCGGCAGGTCTCGACCGGCGCGCTGGCTGCGGTGACCGTCTGGGCGCTGCTGGTGGTGGTCGCACCGTCGACCGTGCGCTTCACCGCGGAAGCGCTCTACCCGCTGCCCTCGCGTGTGAGCTATCTCACCGAGGCACGGCTGGCGGAAGGTGCGACGCGGCGCAATCTGGCCGAACGGGCGGAGATTTTCATGGCCGAGCATCCGGACGAAGCCGATGCGCCCGACGAGGCCGTGCCCGGCTTCTACCGCGCCTCCTATCTGGCCAATATCGACATCAATACCCGCACACGCGGTCTCGTCGATGCGTTCGAGGGCCAGCAGGCGGAACAGCGCGGCCTGGTCGGCACGCTGCAATTCCTGTCTCCCGCCATCATGCTGAACCAGGTCCTGCAGGCATCGGCCGGCACCGGGCCGGCCCGCTCGGCCGATTACCGCCGGCAGGCCCGTGCGCATCTGGATGTCGTGCTGGATGCGATCGGACCGGCGACGGTCGGGCGCAACCGGCTGACGGTTGCGGAAGCCCGCAGCATTCCGGAGTTTGTCTTCACCGAACCGGCGGTCCCGGCGTCGAGCCTCATATCGATGATCTGGATGCTTGTACTCGCCGGCGGCGGCACCCTGCTCGCCCTGCGCCGCGCACAGCGCCTGAACTGACGCAAAGCCGGACTGGCGCAGAACCGGACTGACGAAGGAGGGCTGGCTATTCCTCCAGCCCTTCTTCAACATCCTCGTCGGTCAGGCCGCCATCGACGCGCCAGCCATAACCGTCGCCCTGGGCCAGCGTGTCGGCGAGCCAGGGCATCAGGCCGAGGAGTTTTTCCTCAAGTGTGAAGGGCGGGTTGATGACCATCACGCCGGCGCCGGCCAGCTTGCCTTCGCTGGCGAGGTCGCGCACCCAGAGGTCGGCGCGCAGGATTTTCTCCGGCTCGATACCCTTCTCGGCGATCAGCCATTCGGCGAGCCCGTTGTCGAACCGGTCAGCGGCCCAGAGATTCTTCAGCGAGCGCCAGAAGATATAGGTGCCCGTCGGCCATTGCCCGAAAGCGCCGGTGACGGCCTCAGCCATATGGGCCAGCTCGTCACGGTCCTCGAAGGGCGGATCGATCAGCACCAGGCCGCGCTTTTCCTTCGGCGGCAGCAGGCTTTTCAGCGCCTTGTAGCCGTCGCGCCGCTCCACCTTCACACGCGCATCGCGGCGATAGCGGTCGTCCAGCGTCTTCGCGTCGGCTTCGTGCAGCTCACACAGATGCATGCGGTCGTCGGCGCGGGACAGCCGGGCGGAGATTTCCGGCGAGCCGGGATAGTGGCGCATACCGTCCGGATTGAGCGCGCGCACCACGTCGAGATAAGGCGCCAGCGCCTCGGCGGCGGCTTCGGGCATGTCGGCGCTCAGCAGGCGGCCGATCCCGTCCTTCCATTCCGGCGAGCGCTCGGCCTCGCTGGAGGCGAGGTCATAGCCGCCGATCCCCGCATGGGTGTCGATCACCCGGAAGGGTTTGGGCTTGGACTTGAGATGCTCCAGACACAGGGCGAGAACGCAGTGCTTGAGCACGTCGGCGAAGTTTCCGGCATGGAAGGCGTGGCGGTAATTCATGCCAGCGCTATAGCGTTTCTGCGGCGGCGTTTCCATCGCCCGCATCGGCGGGGCATGCTGAAAACCCGCCTCGCAACCGGCCGGGCTTTGGCCTAGCCTTCCGGTGGCGTGAAGACGGAGGGGCCAGACCGCATGTTCGTGAAACTCTATCGCCGGATGCAGGACGAGGCGGATCGCGGGCCGCGCCGGGTCTACAAGGCCGGCTGGCTGTTCAAGGACGACAAGACGAGCCTGATCTGGGACGCGCCGAAGCCGGTGAGCTTCGATCATCCGCGACCGGCAACGACCAAGTCGGCCCTGTCCTGTCCGGCCGCGATCGAGTTCGACCGCCGGCATTTCGCCATCCCCTGCCCGGTCGATCTGCGCCTGCGCATGGTGCGCAATGCCCAGGGCCAGCTGCAGCTGACCAATGTCGACGGTCACCAGGCCTCCACCCGCCCGGCCGGTCTGCAGCAAATCCTCGTCCTGTCGCCGCCCAATGAGTGGCGCCATCCCGAGCGGCCGATGATCCAGCTGGTCACGCCCTATGTCTTCATTTCCGACGACCCGCTCTACATCAACCAGTTCCCGCCCTTCCTGCATTACGAGACCCAGGCCCGGCCGGGCGTGATGCTGTGCGGCCGCTTCCCCGCCGACATCTGGCCGCGCCAGCACATGTGGGCGTTCGAATGGCACGATCTGGAAAAGGATCTGGTGCTCAAGCGCGGCGAGCCGCTCTTCTATGTCCGCTTCGAGGGCGGCGATCCGGCCGCGCCGGTGCGCCTGGTCGAGGCGGAGAAGACGCCGGAGCTGGAAAGCTTCATGCGCTCCATCACCGACGTGACCAATTTCGTGAACCAGAGCTTCCAGCTCTTCAAGACCGCCCGCGAACGCCGCCCGAAGACGCTGCTGGTGGAGAAGAAGCGGTAGGCCCTCGTCCTTCCCCTTGATGGGGAAGGGGGACCACGCCGCAGGCGTGGTGGATGGGGTGGCGGCGAGGTGTCTGCCACTTCGCTTTTCATGGCCCGCCGCCGGGGTTCACCCCTTCCGACCCGAAGCTCCGCTTCGGCCCACCTTCCCCATCGAGGGGAAGGACCAAACTCGACGCTCGTGCCTGTCTCCCCGGGAGAGGGAGAGAGGACAGGCGCTAACTCCACCCACCCAACATTACCGCCGCACACCCGGTCTTCCCGCCGGGCGGATTGGCGCTTAGGGTCGCGGCGAGAAAATTTGGGGAGACAGGCATGATCCGCTTGATGACTGCCGCGCTAGGCGCGGTGCTTCTGGCCACCACCGTTCAGGCGCAGGAGAATCCCGGGGACGATATCCCCGAACCGCGCGTCTATGAGAGCACCGGCCAGGTCAACGCCAACGGCACGCGCGTGCGCTACACCGTCACCGCCGGCGAGACCTATCTGCGCGATGCCGACGGCAATCCGACCGCCTCGATCTTCTCGACCACCTATATCGCCGACGGCCATGCCGACCCGCGCACGCGTCCGGTCGCCTTCGTCTTCAATGGCGGGCCGGGTTCGGCCAGCCTGTGGCTGCACATGGGCATGTTCGGCCCGCAGCGCGTCGCCCTGCCGAATGCGCAGGACGATGGCGCCGCGCCCTACAACATCGTCGAGAACACGCATTCTATCCTCGACGTGGCCGATCTCGTCTTCGTCGATCCGGTCGGCACCGGCTGGAGCCGTCCGCTGGGCGAGAGCGAGGGCGACGATTTCTGGGGCGTCAACGAGGACGGCGAAAGCCTGGCCCAGTTCATCCGCATCTGGCTGACCGAGCACCGGCGCTGGAACTCGCCGAAATACCTCTTGGGCGAAAGCTATGGCACGCTGCGTATCGGCTCGCTGCTGAACCAGCTGGAAGGCAGCTATAACGATGTCGCGATCAATGGCGTCGCCCTGATCTCGACCGTGCTGGACTTCCGCTATGACGACACCTCCGAAGGCAATGATATCGGCTATGTCGGCCTGATGCCGGGCTTCGCGGCCACCGCCTGGTATCACGGCCAGGTCGACCGCTCGGCCTGGAATAATGATCTGGAGGCCTTCCTGGCCGAGGCACGCACCTTCGCCATCGAGGACTACATGCCGGCCCTGATGCATGGCGTGACCCTGCCGGCCGACCGCCAGGCGCGCGTGGTGCGCGAGCTGTCGCGCTTTACCGGTCTGTCGGAAGACTTCCTCACCCGCGCCAATATGCGGGTCTCGCTGCGCCGCTTCCAGCGCGAGCTGATGCGCGATGAAGGCGTGTCGGTAGGCCGACTGGACGCCCGCTTCACCGGTGTCGAGGTCGACGGTGTCGGCGAGAATCCGGAAACCGATCCCAGCTTCTACGGTATCGACGGCAGCTATACCGCCGCCATGCTGGACTATTTCACCCGCACGCTGGGCGTCGACATGACCGAATTCTATTCGGTGATCGGCGGCGTGCGCGGCTGGAACTGGAATGTCGGCCGCTCGGGCAATAACAACTACATCAATGTCGCCCCGTGGATCGCCCGCGCCATGCGCCAGAATTCCGATCTCGAGGTTCTCGTCGCCCAGGGCTATTACGACCTGGCCACGCCCTTCTTCGCCGCCGAGCTGATGTTCAACCAGCCCGGCTTCGACCAGGACCGCGTCCGCTTCACCTATTACGAAGCCGGCCACATGATGTATCTGCACGAACCGTCACTGGAGGCCTCGACAGCCGATGTGCGGGCACTGATTGCGAACTAGCCGCGACCGCAAACAAGGACAGGCAAGGGGCGCAGATTTCAGATCTGCGCCCTTTTTTTTGCGCTGGCCGTTACTGCGGGTTTCAGGATAGGTGTGCCGGTCTTTTCCAGCCTTCTGCCAGACGACCGACGGGACACGCCATGTCAGACGACCCACATGCCCGCGCGCGACGGCGCCTTGTCTTCGTTCTGCTGCTCGTCAGCACGACGCTGGGCCTGGCGGGGACCGATCTGGTCCTGCCAGCCGTCCCTGCCCTGCCTGAAAGTCTGGGCGGCGGCCCGGCCCTCGCACAAATGGTGCTCGCCAGCTTTGTCGCGGGCGCGGGCGCCGGTCTGGTCCTGTTCGGCGAACTCGGCGCGCGGTTCAACCAGCGCTCCCTTCTGGTCCTGTCGCTGGCCAGCTATGCCCTGCTGTCCCAGCTGGCCGCCCATGCCCCATCGCTGGAGATCCTCGTCGGCCTGCGCTTCATCCAGGGCGCGGCCGGTGCTGCGGCGGCCGTCTTCGCCCCCGGCATGATCCGCCACCTCTTTTCCGAACGCGATGCGGTGAATGCGCTGGGCCTTCTGGGCAGTATCGAGGCGATCATTCCTGCCCTGGCACCGGTTGCCGGTGTGTGGCTGTTGCAGCATCTGGGCTGGCAGGGGAGTTTCCACGTGCTCGCCGCAGGCAGTGTGGCGGCCTGCGCCCTCATCCTCATGCGGCGCAAGGCCTTCCCGGCCCTGGTTTCACGGCACGGTTCGACGGGCTATCTGCCGCTGCTGCGTGACCGGGTCTATCTGCGCTATGCGCTGAGCCAGGCTTTCACACTGGGCGCGCTGCTGACCTTCGTGTTCGGCGCCCCGGTGGTGATCACCCAGAGCCTCGGCGGCACGCTGGGCGATTTCATCGTCATGCAGGTGACGGGCATCGCCTTTTTCATGATCAGCGCCAACAGTGCGGGCTGGCTGTCCGGCAAGCTGGGCGCGGAACGTCTGATCACGGGCGGGTCGGCCCTGTCGGCCTGCGGCACGCTGGGCCTGCTGGCCTTTGCGTTCGCCGGCGGGTCGAACCCCCTGATGCTGGCCGTGCTCTTCATTCCGGTGAATATGGGTCTGGGCTTTCGCGGCCCGCCGGGCTTCTACCGCGCCATACTGGCATCCGATGGCAATGAGGCGCGCGGCTCGGCCCTGGTATTGCTGGCCATCCTGCTGACCGCTGCAGGCGGCACGGCCATCGCTGCACCCTTCGTGACGGACGGCCTCCTGCCGCTGGCCCTGGTGGCCGCCGCGATCTCGGTACTGTCCGTGCTGACGCTGGTGCTCCTGCCCGGCCTGCCGGACGAAGCAGACAGTGCGGACTAGGGCGCCCGCCGCGTCAGGTCGCAGACGGCGGCGAGGCCGGTGAGGACGAGGAAGGTCACGGCGGCGGAATAGCCGAAGGCTGCCGGGCTTTCCGGCAGCGGGCCGCCATGATTGGCGATCTCCGCGACGCCCAGCAGCAGCATGAAGACCCAGGGCCAGATCCGACCGATGAGGCCCTTTGCCTCGGTCACGTGCATGTAGAGCAGAAAGCCGAAGACCAGCACCGCGGCCTCGAGTGCGAGGGCGGCGGGGTAATTGTTCCACAGGCCCAGCCCGACGCGCGGTCCGCCCGGCCAGAGCAGGAGGTCTGGCACATGAACGAGAAGGTCGAGGATCCAGTGGGAGAAGACGGCTGCGCCGACGACCAGCCCGCCAAGAACCTTCTCGCGCCGCGCCCAGATCGCATAGACCAGCCCCGCCGCCACCGACCAGGCCAGCGCGCCCGGCAGGGAATGCGTGATCGGCATGTCGTAGAGATCGAGCGCATTGGCGTCGGTAAAGCCCGGCACGATGCGCACATGCTCGATCCCGTTGGCGACGAATATGCCCCAGGCGACATCGACCAGCTGCACCGCCAGAAACAGCGTCCATAGCGGAACGCTGCGCGCCACCGCCTTGCCGGCAAAGGCCGGACCGTAATGACCGACAAATATGGCGTGCCCTCCCCTGTCCGGGCCCAGATTAGGGGCTGTGCCGATGCAGGCAAGGTTTCACCGGGCTATATTCACCGCCTCGCCTGATTTTCCCGGCCCCCGTGCCGGGGCCTGGTTGAGCCTGCGCCTGAAACGCCGCCAGGCCCCGGAACAAGTCCGGGGGAAGCGGCTGCCTCTTTCTTCCCCATGGAATGAGGAGGAAAGCCAGCCTCAGCCCAAACCACCGTCATCCTGACGAAAGTCAGGACCCAGATTACGCTTGTGGCCGCAGAGCGGTACAGGGTGCGAGTTCGCCCCCATCGCGTTCTGTGAACTGGGCCCTGACTTTCGTCAGGGTGACGATGAATGCTGCAGTGAACGCCCCTCTCCCCCACCGGGGAGAGGGCAGGGTGAGGGGCGGCCGCGGAGCGGCCCACTCAGAGACTCTTTGCGGCGCTGGCGCGCGCCCCTCATCCGCCGCTTTGCGGCACCTTCTCCCCGGTGGGGTAGAAGGGGGGCGCCCCATTTAATCGCCTTCGTACTTCACCAGCGAGGAGACCGGCACGCCGAGCGCTTCGATGCGTTTGGCGCCACCCAGGTCGGGCAGGTCGATGACGAAGGCGGCGCCGACAACGGTGGCGCCGGCGCGCTGCAAGAGACGGATGGAAGCCTCGGCGGTGCCGCCGGTGGCGATCAGGTCGTCGACCAGCAGGACACGGTCGTTTTCCTGGATCGCGTCGACATGGATCTCGATCGCGTCCTGGCCGTATTCCAGCTCGTATTCCTCGATCAGCGTACGGTGGGGCAGCTTGCCGCGCTTGCGCACCGGGGTGAAGCCGACCGAGAGCTGGTGCGCCACGGCACCGCCCAGGATGAAGCCGCGCGCCTCGGTGCCGGCCACCCGGTCGATCTTGGCGCCGGCCCAGGGCTGGACCATGCGGTCAACGGCGACGCGGAAAGCCCGGGCATCGCCGATCAGCGTGGTGACATCGCGGAACATGATGCCCGGCTTGGGATAGTCCGGGATCGTGCGGATGGCGGATTTCAGGTCCATGCGGAAAGGTCCAGTTCGCTGTCAGTCACGCGGCCGGGCCCGGCAGGGCCTCGGTCAGGGCGGCGCTGCGCCACGCGGTATAGTCTTCATCGGCCAGCAGCTTATCGCAATAGTCCTGGGCGCCGGCATGCAGCGGAATGTCAAAGGTGTGGAAACGCACCGCGACCGGCGTGAAGAAGGCGTCGGCAATGCTCCAGCGGCCGAACAACCAGGGACCATCGACACTGCCGACATCATTCCACAGCGCCTGGATGGCGGCGATGTCGGCGCGGGTATCGGCATTCAGGGCAATGGCCTGCGGCGTGCGCGCAATGTCCATGGCGCACTGGCCGCGCAGGGCGGTGAAACCGGCATGCATCCGGCAGACCGCAGCGCGCGCCAGCGCCCGCTGGCCCTCATGCTCCGGCCACAACCCCGGCTCGCGCTCGGCGGCCCATTCGGCGATCGCCAGCGAATCCCAGAATGTGCCGTGCTGTGTGGTCAGAGCCGGCACGCTGCCGCCCGGGGACAGATCGCTCACGGCCTGGCGCGTCTGCGGCGTGTTGAGTGGCACCATGGCCTCGTCGAACGCGATGCCCGCCTTGCGCAGGACCAGCCAGGCCCGCAGGGACCAGCTGGAGAAACGCTTGTTGCCGATATGCAGGACCGGCCGGTCCATCACATCGTCTCCAATTCCCGTGTGCGGGCCCGGGTCAGGGTGATGCGGCAGTCCAAACCGATCTCCTCGCGGCTGTCCTCGCCGATGAACATCAGCGCGGTGCGCCGGTCGCATTCGGCATCGCGGTAGGCGTGCCAAGCCGTCTGAGCGGTCTCGAAATGCGCTTCGGCGCCAAAATGACCACCGGAGTCGAAGTCGGAATTGCGCGCTTCCTCGAGGGCGGCGTCTGCCGCGCGGTCGAGCGCCGCTTCGGCATCGTCGAGCAGACCGCGCAGGCAGCGGCGGCGGGCCGGCCAGTCGGTGAGGTGTTCAGCACATTCCACCGCCGGACGGGGCGGCGTGAATTCCGGCATCTGAACGGCTGAAATCGCCCAGCTGAGTGCAACCACCGTGATCATGGTGTCCCCTTCATCCTTGCCCGTGCGGCCTTTATGGACGAGGCCGCGGCCCGGGGAAAGAGCGGCCTGCGGCTAGGGGATGCCGGCTTCGTGGAGATACTCGGCCAGGGTGGTGAGGAACTCCCCGTTGAGCCGCCGGGCAATCCCGTAGGAGTCCTGGGTCTCGCCGAATGGAATGGTGTGCCCGACATGGACAGCGACCACAAAGGGTTCGCCATCAATCTGAACGACCAGCGGCGTGCCCGACAGCCCCTGGCGCGACCGGCAGCCATGGATCAGAAGTCCTGGATCGGAAAAGGCCGGGGGCGACTGCCGGACGTCGCAGGGTGCCCGGTCCACGGGACGGACCAGCAGCGAGACTTCGCCCTGATCGATCCCTTCGGCCGCCAGAACACGAAGCCGCGGAGTTTCGTTCGGCAGGCGGCGGCGGGTACGCAGGATTGCCCAGTCGCTGCTGAACTGCGGATGGCTGTCCTCGGAAGGCTTTCCGGTGCGCACATCGACAATTTCACCCACCCATTCCGGGACGCCGCGGACATGGCAGGTACGCGAACCGTTCCTTCCCTGCAGGGCATGACGGGTTGCGAGGAGTATGTCGAATTGCGGCCGCCCCCCGGGATGGGCATCCAGCACCACCGCACGACTGAGATAATGCCGGCCACTTTGCTCGTCCCGGCATAGGAGCTGGACGACGCTTTCGCGCGAGACGTCGTAGGTCTGTTCGTCCAAGGCATTGAAGCTGACAATGTCACTGGCTTCGGCGCGCGGTTGCGGACCCATGACCAGAGCAGCGATGAGGGCAGTCAGGACGATGCGATACATGAGGCAAGTCTAGTCCTACCGCACGCACTCCGTCCAGCCGTTCGCTAGAGCACCCGTCCGGCAATCGCGCGCAGGCGGGCGACGACCTCAGGGTCGCGGGCGTCTGGCGGCGTAATGATCGCGGTATCGAGCACGGTATCGACCGGGTCGGGCGCGCGCTCGCGGCCGGCCAGCATGGCCGTCAGACCGGTCAGCAAGGCCTTCGCCTTGACCGTATTGTCGCGCATCACCCGCAGCACGGCAGAGACGTCGACGCTCGCCTCGCCATCATGCCAGCAATCATAATCCGTCACCATGGCGATCGAGGCATAGGGCAGCTCGGCCTCGCGGGCGAGCCGGGCCTCGGGCATGTTGGTCATGCCGATCACATCCATGCCCCAATGCCGGTAGAGCTCGCTCTCGGCGCGGGTGGAGAATTGCGGCCCTTCGATGGTGATATAGGTGCCGCCACGCTGGACCGGCACACCGGCCGCCTCCCCGGCATCGCCGATCAGGCCCGCCAGACGGGCACAAACCGGCTGGGCCATGGGCACGTGCGCGACGCATCCCGCACCGAAAAAGCTGCGGGCGCGGCCATCGGTACGGTCGACATACTGGTCGACTATGACGAAATGCCCGGGCGCCAGATGCTCGCGCAGCGAGCCGCAGGCCGAGATCGAGACAATATCCGTACAGCCCGCCATCTTCAGCGCGGCGATATTGGCGCGGAAGGGAATGTCGGACGGCGACAGGCGATGCCCGGCCCCGTGGCGCGGCAGGAAGACCAGTTCAACACCGTTCAGCGTGCCGTGCGTCAACGGCGCCGACGGCGTGCCCCAAGGCGTCTCGACGGTTTCGCTGCGGACGTTTTCGAGCCCGTCGAGAGCGTAGAGGCCGGAGCCACCGATGATGCCGAGTTTCCAGTGCGTCATGTGTCGATCTCCTTTCTTCCCCACGGCACGTGGGGAAGTGGGCCGCAGCGAAGCTGCGGGTCGAGGGGGCCTCCGGAGCCCAAGGCGGAGGAGGTGGACGGTCGAGCTTGGCGCTACCATCTTCGCCGCGCTGCCACGCGGCGCCCCTCCACCGCTTCGCGCCCCCCCTCCCCACGATGTGGGGAGGAAAGAAAAAGGCCGCGAACGTTTCCGCTCGCGGCCTTTTCAATCCGGTGCCAGGCGAAACGCCTAGTGCTTCACGTTCCGCCAGATCTGACGGTAGGCCAGATAGACCAGGACGGCGAAGATGAAGAGATACATCAGCACCATCACGCCCATCTGCTTGCGCGCTTCCATGTGCGGGTCGCCGGCCCAGGTGAGGAAGGTCGTCACGTCCTCGGCCATCTGTTCCAGCGTTGCCGGCGTGCCGTCATCATAGGAGATGATGTCGTCGACCAGCGGCGGCGCCATGGCGATCGCGCCACCGGCGAAGTAGGCGTTGTAATACTGGCCCGGCGACAGGTGGGAGTCTTCCGGAGCCTCTTCATAGCCCAGCAGCAGCGAGCGGATATAGTCCGCACCGCCCGTACGCGCCTTGACGATCAGGGACAGGTCCGGCGGATAGGCGCCGCCATTGGAGGCACGCGCCTGCTGCTCGTTCTCGAACGGCGCCGGGAAGGCGTCGGACGGCAGGGCGTCACGCATGAACATGTCGCCATCATCGTTCGGACCGTCTTCGACCTGGTAGCCCGAAGCGATCTGCATCACGATCAGGTTGTCGTTCGGGTTCGGATACTGCTCCGACTCGAACGGACCGCCCTTCTGGCCCAGATTGCGGAAGCGCATCAGGTTCATCGAGTGACAGGAGGCACAGACCTCCTGGTAGACCTGATAGCCACGCTGGACTGCATGACGGTCGAACGTGCCGAACGGCCCCTCGAAGTCCCAGGCGTAGTTTTCCGGTGCGTGGGCATCACCCTCGACGGCCAGCGCCGCCGTGGCCGACAGGCCGACAGCTGCCAGGGCAGCGGCGAAAATACGGGTCATCATCATGATCTCGTCGCTCCCTTAGGACTTGTCTTCACCGAGGACGGATGCCTCGATCGACGCCGGACGGTCCTTCGGCTTCTCGACAATGCCCATCACCGGCAGGATGACGATGAAGTAGGCGAAGTAGTAGGCCGTCAGGAACTGCGCCAGGTGTACGAACTTCACGGCGCCGATGAACGGATCATCCGGGTTCTTCGCGCCGCACCAGCCGAGGCCGAGCGCCGCAATCACGAAGAAGATGAAGAACCAGCGCGTCAGCGGACGATAGCGCATCGAGCGCACCTTGGACGTATCCAGCCAGGGCAGGACGAACAGGATGCCGATGGCGCCGAACATCGCGATGACACCGCCCAGCTTCGCATCGATCGGGCCGATGTCGAAAGTGATGGCGCGCAGGATCGCGTAGAAAGGCAGGTAGTACCATTCAGGCACGATGTGCGCCGGCGTCGAAAGCGGGTTCGCCTCGATATAGTTGTCGGCGTGGCCCAGAACGTTCGGCATGTAGAAGACGAAGGTCGCGAAGACCATCAGATAGACGATGATCGCGAAGCCGTCCTTCACCGTGTAGTACGGGTGGAAGGGCAGTGCATCCTTCTTGGTATCCTTGATTTCCAGACCGGCCGGATTGCCATTGCCCGGCACGTGGAGCGCCCAGATGTGCAGGCCGACAACGCCGGCAATCACGAAGGGCAGCAGGTAGTGCAGGGAGAAGAAGCGGTTCAGTGTGGCCTGGCCAACCGAGAAACCGCCCCACAGCCACTCCCGGATCGCGTCGCCGACGAAGGGCAGCGCGCCGATCAGGTTGGTGATCACCATGGCGCCCCAGTAGGACATCTGGCCCCAAGGCAGCACATAGCCCATGAAACCTGTCGCCATCATCAGCAGATAGATGACAACGCCGAGGATCCACAGGATCTCGCGCGGCGCCTTGTACGATCCGTAGTACAGGCCCCGGAACATGTGCAGGTAGACCGCCACGAAGAAGAAGCTGGCGCCGTTGGCGTGCATCGACTGGATCAGCCAGCCGAAGGGCACGTCGCGGCGGATGCGCTCGACACTCTCGAAGGCGTGCGCCTCGTGCGCGACATAGTGCATGGCGAGCACGATGCCGGTGACGATCTGGATCATCAGGAAGACGGCGAGAATGCCGCCGAACGTCCACCAGTAGTTCAGATTCCGCGGCGTCGGGAAGTCGACAAAGCTGTCATAGCCCAGGCGGATGATCGGAAGACGGGAGTCGAGCCATTTCTCGATTCCGGTCTTCGGCTCGTAGGTCGATTGTCCGCTCATGCCGCAGCCCCCGAAGCGTCAGCGACCTGCCATCCGGAGACAGCTGCCTCGTCAGGCGACAGGCCGATCTTCACCGTGTTTTCCGATTCGAAATAGTAGTCGGGAACCGGAAGGTTTTCCGGCGCCGGTCCGCGACGGATCCGGGCCGAGGTGTCGTAGTGCGAACCGTGGCAGGGGCAGTACCAGCCGTCATAGTCGCCGGTATTGGCGCCAAGACCCAGCGGCACACAGCCCAGGTGGGTACAGTTGCCCTTCACGATCAGGAATTCCGGGCGCAGGACGCGGTTGGCGTCGATCGCCGGAATGCCGGCCGGCAGGTTGTCATTGCGGGCGTCTTCATCCGGCAGCGCGTTCATCTGAACCGAGCGGGCTTCCGCAATCTCGTCCTCGGTCCGGTGCCGGATGAAGACCGGGCCACCGCGCCACATGACGGTGATCTCCGATCCCACCGGGACCAGCGAGACATCAACGCGGATGGACCCCAGCGCGAGCGTATCCGCTGCGGGATTCATCTGATCGATGAACGGCCAGGCCACGAGACCGCCACCGACAGCGGCCGCGCCGCCTGCAGCGATATAGATGAAGTCGCGGCGTGTCGGTTCTTCACCGTGTCCGCCGGGCGCGCCGTTCTCTTCCGTCACGAGCCGACCTCTTCTCTTGTCTATAACGGGCCTGCACAAAGCCGGGCCCTGCCCCAGAAACATGCGTCAATCTTGACGACCCCATCCAAGACGGGGTTTGACGCGGTATAAACTACTCCCGGACCCACTGACCAGTAGGCGGCGCAATGCCGCATGCAGACAGATGGCTCCAGTCTGTGCGCGGCTTAGAATGCGGATCGTTTTTTTTCAACCGGATATTCCGCAAAACCTTGGGGCTTCCATGCGGACGGCCGCCTGTTTCGGGGCCGGAATGGACGTCATCGAACCCTGTGCCTTTCCCCTGACGGACAAGGGGATTCGCAAGGCCGCCATGGATTATGGCGCAGCCATTGTCCCGGTGCGCCATGCCAGCTGGAATACCTATACAGAAAGTGCAGAAGCCCGCACGGGCCGCCTCGTTCTGTTCACCACATCGGGCGCGACAGACCTGTGGGATTTTTCTTTCCGGCCGGATGACCGCCTCCTCTTCGGCCGTGAAAGCGCCGGCGTCACCGAGGAAGTCCATGCCGCGGCGGATTGTCGCGTGCGGATTCCGATTCGCCCGGACATGCGCTCGCTCAATGTCGCGATGAGCGCCGGCATCGCACTGGCAGAAGCGAGCCGGCAGCACAAAAACAACCCTTGAAGAAATTTGATCGGGGTATCTATCTGAAGTAGTGTACCCGCGCATGTCCGGCACGGCTCGGGAGGGGTTGATGGCGCGGCACAAGCGTATCGTGATCTGCTGTGACGGCACCTGGAACGAGCTGGACTACAAGTCCCGCCCGGTCACGAATGTGGTCAAGCTGGCCCAGTCGATCCACCCCGAGGGCGATGCCGGCGACGGCGCCGATCCGGTCAAGCAGGTCGTCTTCTACGACGAGGGCGTCGGCACGCTGGAAGGCGAAAGCCTGGATGGCGGCGGTTTCGGCGACGGGCTGATCCAGAACATCGTCGATGCCTATTCCTTCCTCGTCTTCAACTATGACCCCGGCGACGAGATCTTCGTGTTCGGTTTCTCGCGCGGCGCCTACACGGCCCGCTCACTGGTCGGCATGATCCGCAATTGCGGCATCCTGCGGCGCGATGCGGCGCCCTATGTCGACGATGCGCTGGTGCTCTACAAGGACAAGCGCCGCAAACCCGACCATCCCGACAGTATCGAGTTCCGCCGCACCTATAATCATCCCGGCTGGTGGATCGAGACCGCCGCCGACCTGTCACTGCAGGCCGACAATCCCGACCAGAAGATCATGGTCAGCTATCTGGGCGTCTGGGACACGGTCGGCCAGAACGGCGTGCCCGGCGTGTGGAATGCCATGGCCGGCAAGGCCGAGGATCACGGCTTCCACGATCTCAAGCTTTCCCGCATCGTCCAGCGGGCCCGCCACGCCGTGGCGCTGGACGAACCGCGCGCTGCCTTCCGGCCCGCCCTGTTCGAGGCCGAAAAGATGGCCGCGCTGCAAACCGAAGCCGAGCAGGACGGGCGCGGCCGCGACGCCTACCAACAGCTCTGGTTTCCCGGGGATCACGGCTCGGTCGGCGGGGGCGGCGATGTCACCGGCCTGTCCGACCATGCCCTCGCCTGGATTGCTGAAGGGGCCTGCAGAAATGGCGCCCGTCTGAGCTTTGACGGGACGTTCAGCGCCGTGAATTTTCCGGTCACGGTGCGTGATCGCTCGCGAAGCCGCAACAACACGCAGACCATCCGCTTCGCGCCATCGCTTCACGCACCGTTGAGCAATGTCTCGGGCGACTGGAAACAGGCCAATCAAAGCGCGATCGGCCGGTTGCTGGGCTATTCGCTGGGCATGATCAACCGCGACCGGGTCACCCACCTGCCGGATGTTGGCGAGATCGCCGTGCTGGCCAAGCAGTATGAGGGGTATGAGGGCGAGAACATGGACTATGTCCAGTCGCTCGCCGACCGTATCCGCCAGCAGACGCGCATCCGCATTGCCGAGATCGAGGCGGCCTTCCCGACCTGGCGGCGCTGACCGATGGCATCCGGTCACGCAGTGCAGAGCGGCCCTCACAACCCGCTTTGATATCCAGCGCGCCTCAACTCAGGCCAGGTTCGAGGACCTGCGCGACCGGATCTGCGTCAAGTCCGCACGCCTCGAAGACGAAGCGCCCACCGGGCTTCATTGCGGCAAGCCGGACCGGCAGCCCTATCGGGGTGCGGAGACCGGCACCGCCTGGCGCGCAAGCCAGTAGACGAGGAAGACCTCCAGCGCGATGTTCAGATAGCCGAAGGTCCCGTCATAATAGGGATTGGCACTCAGCGTGAGAAAGGCCGCGAGGTGCGGAATGATGGCGCTCGCCAGCAACACCACAGCCCCCTTGCGCCGGAACAGGACCATGACGAGCGCAGCCACGAGCAGAGCCGTCCACAGCCACAGGACCAGGCGTGTCCAGACCGGAACAAGAGACAGGGCGGCGGAAACGTCCAAATGGAACACGCGCTCCGGTGCGATCCCCAGCCAGGCCAGCAGCACAATGCCCGACCAGAAGGCCGAATATGCCGCAAGCAGGCTGATAAGCGCCGTTGCGAACGTGCCGTAGGCGACGCGCTGTGACAGCTTGTTGTTCGCTTTCGCCGGTTCAGGCACTGCATCCTCCCGATCAACGATCCCGCGATCAAAGATCCCGCGATCCATCTGGATTATCGCCGCATGACGTGCAATTCCAGACGCCCTGTAACGTTCATACGTTGAAGGATTGTCGACAGATCAAATGACCGACCAACCCAAACCTGCCTCTGCCGGCTCCAACCTGCAATGCCAGTCCGCCCAGGCCTGGTTCGAGGATCTGCGCGACCGGATCTGCGCCGAATTCGAACGCCTGGAAGACGAGGCCCCGTCCGATCTCTATCCCGGCGAACCGGGCCGGTTCGTGTTCGAGGACTGGAAACGCGGCGACGGTCCCAAGGATGAAGGCGGCGGGCGCATGGGCCTGATGAAGGGGCGGCTGTTCGAGAAAGTCGGCGTCCACGTCTCCGCCGTGAAGGGCGCGTTCTCCGAACAGTTCCGCCAGCAGATCCCCGGCGCTGCGGAAGACCCGCGCTTCTTTGCCACCGGCATCTCGCTGATCGCCCATATGTGGTCGCCCAACGTGCCGGCCGTACACATGAATACGCGCTTCATCACCACCACCCAGTGGTGGTTCGGCGGCGGCATGGATCTGACCCCCGTGCTCGATCGCGACCGCACCCAGTCGCACCCCGACGCCAAGGATTTCCACGCCGCCTGCAAGACGGCCTGCGACGCCCATGGCGAGGACTTCCATGATCGTTTCAAGACGTGGTGCGACGAATATTTCTACCTGCCGCATCGCGACGAGCCGCGCGGCATCGGCGGGATATTCTACGACCGCCACAATACCGGCGACTGGGATGGCGACTTCGCCTTCACCCGCGATGTCGGCCTGGCCTTCCTGGATATCTATCCGCAACTGGTCCGGCGCCGCATGGGTGAAACCTGGACGCCGGAAGACCGCGAGGAACAGCTTGTCCGCCGAGGCCGCTACGCCGAATTCAACCTGCTCTATGACCGCGGCACCAAGTTCGGCCTCGAGACCGGCGGCAATGTGAAATCCATCCTCTCCTCGATGCCACCCGAGGCGAAATGGCCTTAGCGGCGGCCCGGCAGATCCTGCCAGATGGAAGAAAAAGCCGGGCAATATCTGCCGCTTGGCGAAAATTCATACGCTATGACTGGCCTCTGCACTGGCACCGCTCCTGCTAGGCAGGCAGCGCCCCGTTTCACGAATCCCGTGCCGGGGCCTACCGACGAGGAGCCCAGCGCGTGTCCTATATCGACGCCCTGTTACAACCGGCCCCGAGATGGCCGGGCGCCCGCTCTCCCGAGGCCGAGGAAGAAACCCGTCCGACGGAAGGCTTTGATGCCATCCCGCCCGAAGCGGCCGAATTGCCGCTTGAGGCCAGTCAAAAAGTTGCCGAAGCCGCGCCGCCCGGCCAGTCCGGCGGCGAGCAGTCGCCCGGTTCCAACCTGGGCGGTGGTGTGGTCGAGGAATTCCTCAAATGGGCCCAGATGAGCCCGGCCGAGCAGATCCGCGCCATGTACCTGGAAGAACAGGGCATGACCGAGGACACGCTCAAGGCTCTGCCGCCCGAGGAACGAGAGCGGATCGAGTTCGAGATCGCCAATCGCATCGAGCACGAGGTGCGCACTTCGGCGGAAAGCCCGGCGGAGCAGAATATCCGTGTCTCGATCAATGCTTCCTACGCGCAATCCATGCAGCGTGTGGAAAACGGCGAACGGGCGATGTGGGGCCGATAGGCCGCCACCCGTCCCAAACTGCATCCAAAACACGGGCGGCGGGCATCTTCTAACCTGACAGACAGGAGATGTCCGCCATGCCAGCAAGCAGTTCCAGCCAGCCGGTCCAGTGTTTCCAGGCCGAGCTGGTCGGCACGGCTTTCTCGCCGCACCGGCACAACGTCTATACGCTGGCGCTGACCCGGCGCGGCATCCAGGCCTTCGATTATCGCGGCGCGACCCGCCATGCCCGCCCCGGCGACGCCGTCATCCTGCACCCCGACGAAATCCACGACGGCCGCCCGGTCGACGAAACCGGATTCGGCTATGCCGCGATCACGCTGGCGCCCGAGCACGTGTCGGACCTGCGGCCCGGCCCCCTGCCCCACATTGACGGCGGGGTCAGCCACGACCCGCGCCTCATCGCCGCGATCGGCGCCTGCCTGCGGGCCGGCGCATCGGGAGACGGTGACGCCGCGGGCTGGAGCCACCGCCTCACCGAACTTGTCCTGGCGATGGACGCGGTCTCCGACACAAGGACCTCGCGTTCGGCACCGGACCGCAGCGCCGTCGAACGCGCGCGCCGTCTCATTCTCCGCCGGGCGGACCGGGCACCGGACATGGCAGAGCTGGAAACGGTCAGCGGCCTGGATCGCTGGCGCCTGTCGCGCGATTTCCGCCAGGTACTGGGAACCAGCCCCTATCGCTACTGGCAGATGGGGCGGCTCGACCGCGCCCGCGCCCTTGTGGAAAACGGCCATGCCCTGGCCGACACCGCCTATGCCTGCGGCTTTGCGGACCAGGCGCACTTCACGCGCCAGTTCCGGCAGGCCTACGGTTTGTCACCGCGGCGCTGGCAGACTCTGCTGGCGTCGCCGCACAGCGCTTGCACGATCGTTCAATAAGCGCCCGGCAGGCCATGGCATGACCGGAACATCAATCGATGCCAGTGGAGCCTTCATGTCCGACACCCCGCCCCTGATCCGCCCCCGCGAAGCCCTCGCGGCCTTCCTGCTTGCCGTCGTGTTCAGCATCACGCTGAAGGCCGGTCTCGACCAGATCGTCTGGAAGTTTGCCGGCCCGATCACCCTCATCGTCACGCTGGGCCTGGCGACCTTGTATCTTCATCGCCGCGGCGAAAGCTGGCGGGCGCTTGGCCTGCGGCGCCCGGGTGGCTGGAAGTCCATCCTGCTGGTGGCTCCGCAGACGCTGCTCGGGGTTGTCGCCATCCTGGGCACGGGTGTCGGCGTCACGGCCGGCGGCGAAGCGCTGGGCCTGTGGAGTACCGACCTGCCGTCCGAAGGGATCGAGGCCCGGTGGGGCGATATCGAGGGTAATCTGCCCGTTTATCTTCTGTGGATGGGGATAGCCTGGATCAGCGGCGGCCTGTTCGAGGAACTCTTCTTCCGCGCCTTCATGATCTCCCGCCTGCAACGCGCTTTCAGCGGCCTGCCCAAGGCGCTCGCGACCGGGCTGGCGATTCTCCTGCCGGCGCTGGTCTTCGGTTACGGTCATTTCTACTATCAGGGCCTGCGCGGCCTGTTCGTGACCGGCATGATCGGGGTCGTGCTGGGCACGCTCTACCTCGTCTACAAGCGCAATCTCTGGCCGCTGATCCTGGCGCACGCGCTGGTCGACTCGCTGGCCTTCACCGCGATGTATCTCGATCTGGATATCTAAAAACAAAAAACCCCGGCCCACCGGCCGGGGTTTTTCTGTTCTGGGTTCGAAGGCCGATCAGTGCGTTTTCAGGCGCGCGATCAGCTCGTCCTTGGTCGGCTCGAAGCGCTCGGCCACCCAGTGGGCCTTCAGTTCGTCGAGGGCATCGCCGAGCATGGGGCCGGGCTCGTAGCCCAGCAGGATCAGATCGCCGCCCTTGACCGGGAATTCCGGCTCGGCCCATTCGCGGGCGAATTTGGCGAGCAGGGTCCAGTCGCGCGGCGGCGGAGCCACCTCGCCGGCCGCCTGCAGGCGGGCCTGGTCCTCGAAAGCCCGTGCGCCCAGCGTCATGATGGCGCGTTCGGCTGCGGCCATATCGGAAAAGGCCTTTGTGACATCTTCGCGCGCCGACGGGTCGACGGCGCCCTCGAGGCGGCGCGTCTCTGCGTTCGACATCTTCAGCTTGGCTGCCATGGTCCTGATCCTTTCCGGTCCGCCATCGGCAAGCGCCACGAACCTCAAGAGCGAATCGGGCGCTAGACCATATTGTACATCCTGATCAACAATACCGCCGAGGACTCTTAAGGATCCGTTCACTCCAAGGATCAAATCCAGAATACCCGCCCTGGCCATCGCGGCGAGTGCGGCCCGCGGATCGCGTGCAGCCAGCAATTTCTTGAGTTCGGCCCAGACACGCTCGACCGATAATTTATGAAGCCCGTCCTTCAGCGCCGCCGCCGCCGCCAGCCCCGCCGGGTCCGGATCGCCGCCGCCATACCAGGCCTCGAAGCGGAACAGGCGCAGGATGCGCAGATAGTCCTCGCGGATACGGTTATCCGGCGTGCCCACGAACACGAAACGCCGCGGCGCGACGTCCTCGAGCCCGCCCGTCGGATCGGAGATCTCGCCCGTGCGGTCGGCATAGAGCGCGTTGAGACGGAAATCGCGCCGCTGCGCATCCTCGGCCCAGTCTCCAGTGAAACTCACCACGGCCCGCCGGCCATCGGTCGACACATCGCGCCGCAACGTCGTCACCTCGAAGGGCACGCCATCGGCAATGACGGTGATCGTGCCGTGGGCCTTGCCGGTGGGAACCGCCTTCAGGCCAGCCGCTTTCGCCGCGGCAATGGTCTCGTCGGGCAGAAGCTGGGTGGCGATGTCGACATCCGCCACCGGTTCGCCGAGCAGCGCATTGCGCACGCAGCCGCCCACGAAGCGGCTGCCGCCGGGCCGGACGGCATCCAGCGCTTCCATCACAGCGACGGTCTCCGGCGCCTGCATCCAGGTCTGCCGGGCGGGATCGAGACGCGGCCGGGTCATTGCGGCGTGTCTTCGCCTTCCGTTTCCGGCGTATCCGCCTCGTCGCTTTCCACTTCGCCCGCCGGGACGAAATGGCCCGGCACGACCCGGCCATCGACAACGCGTGGCGGCACGTACTGGTCGCCCTCATGCCCGCCACGCGAGGCGTCGAACATGGCCAGCGCGATCATCGCAACGATCGCCAGCACGGCTCCGGCCACACCCAGCTTGAGCGCCGGCGTGGCCGTCAGCTTGACGTCGGACCGTGTCTGCCACCGCCAGATGAAGAACAGCAGGAAGGGCAGGAAAAACGAGGCGATTTCGATAATTGTGATGCGGATCATGAGCTAACCATACAACCGGTCGTGCAGGGATTTAAGCATGCCTGCAGTCGCCCCCCAGATATAGCGGCCTTCCCAGGGCATGGCATAGAAATGCCGCCGGTGCCCCTGCCACTCGCGCGAATGACGCTGGTGATTGACCGGATCCATCAGGAAATCGAAGGGCGCCTCGAACACATCGGCGACCTCGCCCGGGTCCGGACGCAGCACATAGCCGGGCTTCAGCACGCCCACAAAGGGCGTGACGTGGAAGCCGGTGACGGTCTCATACCCGTCGAAGCGGCCGATCAGCTCGACATGCCCGGCCCCGATCCCGACCTCCTCTTCCAGCTCGCGCACCGCGGCCTGGGCCGGGGTCTCGCCGGTCGGATCGACACTGCCGCCGGGGAAGGCGACCTGGCCGGCATGCTTGGCCAGGTGCGCTGCACGTTCGGTGAGCAGCAGGCGCGGCGGTCCGTCATGCACGATCAGCGGGGCCAGCACGGCAGCATTGCGCAGCGCCGTCGTCGCCGTCTCGCGCAGCGGCACGCCGCCATTGAGATCGCCATCGCCGAATCGCGGCGGCATGGCCGGCGCATCGACCGGGTCCAGCCTTTCGCGCAACCGGGCCAGCAGCCGGTCGGCGCTCTCCATCACACCGCCCCCAGCGGATAGAATTCACCGCCACTCCATACGCCCATCACACCCTCATGCTCCACCGCCCGTTCGGCGAGCTCGTAGAAGACAGGACGTGCCATCAGCGCGTCCAGCCGGCCGCGCACCCGCACCAGCGGCGTCGGCTCGCCGGTCTCTTCATCGACTTCGACCGTGATCGGATGATCCTGTCCGGCCTCGGCGAGATCGCCGACATTGGTGGTGAAGACAAGCGACTGGTCCCGGCCCCCGCCGACCGCGTCGACCCGTGTGGCGATGAAGGGCGCGACCTCCACCTCGATGCCGATCTTCTCGACCGGGGTCACAAGGTAGTGAATGCCATCGTCATCTTTCCGCAAGATCGTGGAAAACAGTCTTACAAGACGGTCACGTGTAATGCGCGTGCCTTCGTGCCACCAAGACCCGTCACGTTTGATGACCATGTCCATCTCGCCGCAATAGTCGGGATGCCACTTGTCTACCGGCGGCAGCCCGTCACCAGCCTGGCGGGCGGCGTCGAGTAGCGACTGCATCGGATCGCGCGTCGGAGGTGTGGAGGGCATGGACAGCTTTCGTGTGCAACGCCATGCTCGTAAAGAGCAATATGGCCAATGGATCGTATCTGTATCGCAAAGGAATGTAGGACGATGACCGAGACGAATGAACCCGGTGCAGAACTGATTGCCGAGGCGGATGCCGCGACGGAACGTCTCAAGGCGGTGAAAGAGAGCATCGGCCGGGTGATCTTCGGGCTCGAGGACGAGATCGAGCTGTGCCTCGCCGCTGTCCTCGCCGGCGGTCACACCCTGCTGGTCGGCGCGCCAGGTCTCGCCAAGACGCGCCTGGTGCAGACGATCGCCACGGCCACTGGTCTGGATACCAAGCGTATCCAGTTCACGCCGGACCTTATGCCCGCCGATATCCTGGGCTCGGAAATCCTGGAAGAGAGCGATGACGGCAAGCGGCATTTCCGCTTCCTGCCGGGCCCGGTCTTCTGCCGCCTCTTGATGGCCGACGAGATCAACCGCGCCAGCCCGCGCACCCAGGCCGCCCTGCTGCAGGCGATGCAGGAAGGCCATGTTACCGTCGCCGGCGAGCGCCACGACCTGCCCAAACCCTTCCACGTTCTGGCGACCCAGAACCCGATCGAGCAGGAAGGCACCTATCCGCTGCCCGAAGCCCAGCTCGACCGCTTCCTGCTGCGCGTCGACATCCCCTATCCCAAGCGCGAGGCCGAACGCGCCGTGCTGCTGGCAACGACGGGCGCCGAACAGGCCGAAGCAATTGAAGTGCTGAACCCGGACGAGATCCTCAAACTGCAATCGCTCGTGCGCCGCCTGCCGGTCGGCGAGCGCGTGCTCGATGCGATCCTCGACCTGCTGCGTTCGGCCCGTCCGGACGAGAGCGATGTCCCCGCCGTGCGCGACGGCGTGTCCTGGGGGCCCGGCCCGCGCGCCGGCCAGGCGCTGATGCTGGCCTGCCGCGCCCGCGCGCTGCTGCGCGGCCGCCTGGCGCCGTCGACCGAAGACGTTGCCGCACTGGCCGAACCGGTGCTGAAACACCGCATGGCGCTGTCCTTCGCGGCCCGCGCCGACGGTCATACGCTGGAAGGCCTGATCAAGACGCTCGCAGACCAGGCGGCCTGATCCATGGCCCAGGGCGCAGACCGCAATACCGAGCGCCGCGTCGTCGCCCTGCGTCACGAGGGTGAGGATGCGGCTGCGCGCCTGCCGGCCCTGCTGGCCGAGGCCGATCGCATCGCTGCGACGGTTGCCCAGGGTGTGCATGGCCGACGCCGCTCGGGCATTGGCGAGACTTTCTGGCAGTATCGTCACCACCGCCCAGAAGACGGCCGCGCCGCGGTCGACTGGCGCCAGTCGGCGAAGTCCGACCAGCTCTTCGTGCGCCAGAACGAGTGGGAGGCTGCCAACACCGTCTCGCTGTGGCGCGACGGCTCGGCCTCGATGCAGTTTGCCTCCAGCCGCAACGTCCCGACCAAGGCCGACCGGGCTGCCGTCTGCCTGATCGCCGTTGCCGCCCTGCTCACCCAGGGCGGGGAGCGGGTCTCCGTGCTGGGCGAATCGGCGATAGCCCGCACCGGCGCGCTGGGTCTCGAACGTGCCTCGCGCCGCCTGGCGCTGGGCCCCGGTGCCGCCCAATCGGTCGAGGCGCCGCATATTTCCCGCTTCAGCCGCATCGTGCTGTCGAGTGACTTCCTCGATCCGTCGGAGACCTGGGCTGCCCGCCTGTCGCGCTTTGCCGCCCAGGAGGCCAATGGCGTCCTGCTGCGCGTCGTCGATCCGGCAGAGGAAGACTTCCCCTATTCCGGCCGCACCCGCTTTGAAGCGCCCGGCAGCGGCGAAACCCTGCTGTTCGGCCGCGCCGAAGAAGCCCGCAACGCTTATCGCGCCCGCTGGACCCAGCATGGCGAACAGCTGGCGGCGCTCGCCCGGCAGTTCGGCTGGACGATGATCACACACCGCACCGACCGCCCGGCGACCAGCGCCGTGCTATCCTTGTTCAAAACCCTGGCACGAGACGTCTGACGCATATGTTCGCCCTGGGCCCTTTTTCTTTCGCAGCTCCGCTGGCGCTGGCCGGTCTTCTGGCACTGCCCGCGTTGTGGTTCTTGCTGCGCGCGACCCCGCCCGCACCGCGCCGGGCCGTCTTCCCGCCGCTGCGCCTCCTTATGGGCGCACCGGACGATGCCGAGACGCCGCAGCACGCGCCTTGGTGGCTGATCCTGTTCCGCCTTCTGATCGCGGCCCTGATCATCATCGCCCTGGCCCGCCCGGTCTGGACGCCGGCCGCGGTCGAGACAGAGACACGCCCCTCCCTCCTGGTGCTGGACAATGGCTGGACGGCCGCTTCGGCCTGGGACGATATGCGCCGGGAGGCCGAACGCCTGATCGACCAGGCTGATCGCGACGGCCGTGCGATTGCCGTCACTGGCACTGCGAGCAGCGGCACCCCGCCCCTGCCCGTGCGCCTTGGCAATGCCGATGCCGCCCGCCGCCAGCTGGAAACCCTGTCACCCCAGCCCTGGCCGGCCGATCGCGACGCCGCGGCCGAACGTCTGCGCAATGCGCGCGAAGCCGGTCAGCTGGACGGCCCGCTGGCCGTGACCTGGTTGAGCGACGGCCTGAATTCCGGCGATGCGGCCCGCCTGGCCCAGACATTGTCGGGCCTGGGCCGGTTGCGGGTGATCGAACCGGACAGCGGCCGCGCCGCGCTTGGCCTTGCGCCGCCGGAAGCCGCGGCTGACGGGCTGACGGTGGAAGTCCGCCGCGCCGCGACCGACCTGCCCCGTACCGCCGGGGTCACGGCGCTGGGTTCGGACGGCCGCGCCATCGCCCGCCGCGACGTCACCTTTGAGGCCGGTTCGGGCATCGCCTCGGCAACGCTGTCCCTGCCGCTCGACCTGCGCAATCGCATCGCCAGCCTGCGTCTCGACGGCACATCGACCGCTGGGTCGGTGCATCTGCTGGGCGATAGCTGGCAACGGCCGCGCGTCGGCCTGATTGAACTGACCGCCAGCGAGGGCCAGCCCCTGCTGTCGGGTATCCACTATATCCAGAGCGCCCTGGCACCACGGGCCGAGCTGATCCGCGGCACGCTGGACGACCTTCTGGCTGCCGAGCCCTCCATCCTGGTGATGACCGATGATGCGCGCAGCGATGATCCGCGCATTGCCGACTTCATCGACAATGGCGGCGTGCTGATCCGCTTTGCCGGCCCGCGCCTGGCGGCCCGCGGCGACGCGCTGCTGCCCGTCGACCTGCGCCAGGGCGGCCGTCTGTTCGGCGGGGCACTGAATTGGGAGGAACCGCAGACGCTGGCGCCCTTCCCCGACACATCGCCCTTCGCCGGCCTGCCGGTGCACCGCAATGCGACTGTCGACCGGCAGGTTCTCGCCCAACCGGGTTCGGCGACCCCGGATCGCGTCTGGGCCCGTCTGGACGATGGCACGCCGCTGGTCACCGCCGAACGCCGCGCCCGCGGCTGGATCGTGCTGTTCCACGTCACGGCGAGCCCGGAATGGTCGGACCTGCCGCTGACCGGGCTTTTCCCGCGCATGCTGCAGCGCCTGATGGGGCTCGCCCGCAGCGGCAATACCTCTTCACCCGCCAATGGCGCCTGGGTGCTCGACCGGGCACTCGATGCCGAGGGCCAGTTGGCCACAGCACCCGCCTCGGCCCGGCCGATCCCGGCCCAGGCATTCGAGACGACGACGCCCAGCCCGGTTTCACCGCCCGGCCTCTACCGTCTTGGTTCGGCCTCGGCCGCCCTCAACGTGATCGCCCGCGACACGCGGATGGTGCCGCTGCCGCGCAATCTGCCCGGCGCTGAATTTGCCGGGCTGGACGGTCCGCGGGTCTCGCATTTCGACGCGCCGCTTCTGGCCGCCGCGCTGATCCTGCTGGCCATGGACATCCTGATCGCCCTGGCGCTGGCCGGCCGTCTGCCGCTGCGGCTGGGCGGCTCGGCTGCCGCTGTCCTCATTGCGCTGGCCATACTGCCCGGCGCCCCGACGGCGGACGCCCAGGAGAGCGATCCCGACGCGTTCGCCCTGGAAGCCGCGCTGAGCCTGCGCTTTGCCTATGTCCGCACCGGCAACGCCCAGACCGACGGCCGCAGCGAAGCGGGCCTGTCCGGGCTGAGCCGCGAGATCACCCGTCGCAGTGCCATCGAGCCGGACACACCGATGGGCATCGATATCGACAATGATCCGCTGCTCTTCTTCCCGATGATCTACTGGCCGGTCTCCAGCAATGAGCAGCCGCTGGCGCCGGAGACGGCCGAACGCGTGAGTGCCTACCTCCAGTCCGGCGGGCTGATCGTGTTCGACACCCAGGATGCCGACGTCGCGATGCTGCGCACAGGCGCGCCGCACCCCGGCCTCGTCACCCTGCTGGAAAGCATCGACATTCCGCCGCTCGCCCAGATCCCGCCGGATCATGTGCTCACCCGCACCTTCTACCTGCTGCAGGATTTCCCGGGACGGTTCTCGGGCCGCCCGGTCTGGGTGGAAGCCAATCCCGACGGCGCTTCACGCGACGGCACGTCCGGCGTGATCATCGGCGCCAATGACTGGGCTTCGGCCTGGGCCCGCAATGAGAATGGCGAGGCCGTGGTGCCCGTCGAGGGCGGCGATCGCCAGCGCGAGATGGCCTATCGTTTCGGGGTGAATATCGCGATGTATGCGCTCACCGGGAACTACAAGGCCGACCAGGTCCATGTACCGGAAATTCTCGAGAGGCTGGGCCAATGAACGCGACCGTCACTGCGCTCGACTTTGCGCCGCTCCTGCCCTGGAGCGTGATTGCGGCCCTCACCGGGCTCGCCCTTGTCGCCACACTGGCCGGCGGCGTGATGCGCCTGTCCGGCTGGATCTGGCGCACACTCGCCGTTCTGGGCATCGCCCTGGTGCTGGCCAATCCCTCGCTGGTCGAGGAAGAACGCGATCCGCTGTCCGACGTCGCCATCCTGGTGACCGATACCTCGTCCAGCATGGATATCGGCGAGCGCAACGAGGCCGCCAACGCCATGGCCGAGGCGCTGCGCCGCGAGGCCGAGAATGATCCGCTGCTCGATCTGGTCGAGGTGGAAGCCGGTGAGAGCGCCGACGGCACCATGCTGTTCGACGGCGTCAATGCGGCCCTCGCCAGCGCACCGCCGGACCGCATCGCCGGCGTCGTTCTGGTTACTGACGGCCAGGTTCACGACGCACCGGCCAGTCTGGATGCGATCAATGTCGATGCGCCGATCCATCACGTCATGCCCGGCGACCGCGAGGCCGGCGACCGTCGCCTGGTGATCGAGGAAGCCCCGCGTTACGGCATTGTCGGCCAGACCGTGCAGTTCATGATCCGCGTCGAGGACGACGCGATGCAGGGCACAGCCGCGGTGGACTTCCGTTTCGAGGGCGGAGAGCCCCAGCGCTTCACCATCCCGATCGGCCGCTCGACCCGGGTGGAAGTGCCTGTGGAGCGCCGCGGCCAGAATGTCATCGAGGCCGAGGTGGTGGCGGGACCGGAAGAACTCTCCCTGATCAACAACCGCGCCGCTGTGTCGGTAAACGGAGTGCGTGACCGGCTACGCGTGCTGCTGGTCACCGGCGAGCCGCACAATGGCGCGCGCGCCTGGCGTGACCTCCTGAAGTCCGACCCCTCGGTCGATCTCGTCCACTTCACCATCCTGCGGCCGCCAGACCGGCGCGACTCGACCCCGGTCGACGAGCTGGCCCTGATCGGCTTCCCGGTTCAGGAATTGTTCGTGGAGCGCCTGGAAGAATTCGATCTGGTGATCTTCGACCGCTATCGCCGGCGCAATATCATGCCGCCGCTCTATTTCGACTATATCGCCCGTTATGTGGACAATGGCGGCGCGCTGCTGGTGACGGCCGGCCCGCCCTTTGCCGGGGCACCAAGCCTCTACCGCACGCCGCTGGCCGCGGTCCTGCCGGTGCGTCCGACGGGCTATATCACCGATGGGGGCTTTACTCCGGAGACCACGGATACCGGTCTGCGCCATCCCGTGACGGCCGGTCTGGCCGGGGGCGGCGAGGCCCCGCAATGGGGCCGCTGGCTGCGTCATATCCACGGCACGGCGCTGGGCGGTGACACGTTGCTGGAAACGCCGGACGGCCATCCGCTTCTCGTCCTGCAACGCTCCGGTGAAGGCCGGGCCGCGATCGTGATGAGCGACCAGACCTGGCTGTGGGCGCGCGGCTTCGAGGGCGGTGGCCCTTATGCGGAAATGTTCCGCCGTGTTGCCCACTGGCTGATGCGCGAACCCGAACTGGACGAGGAACGCCTCACCGCCTACGCCACCGAGGGCGAGCTGCATGTCGACCGCGTCACGCTGGCCGACGACGCCCCGCCGCTGGAGATCACCTGGCCGGACGGCCGGGAGGATACCGTGTCGATGAGCCGGACCGAGGATGGCCGTTTTGCCGCGGTCATGCCGGCGGAAGGGTCCGGACTGGTGCGGCTGCGCTCGGGCGATCTGACGACGGTGGCCGCGCTGGGTCCGATCAATCCTGTGGAATATGCCGACCTGCGTCCCACCGGCGAGGCGCTCGATCCCTTTATCGAGGCGACCGGAGGCGGCTGGTATCCGGTCGGTGACGGCGCCGATGCGGACCTGCCGGCGCTGCGCCGGACCCGCGCCGGGGCCGATCAGGCCGGACGGAGCTGGCTGGGCCTGACCCGGAATGAGCGCTATGTGGTCGAGGCCTCGACCCGCACACCGCTTCTGCCGGGCCTCCTGGCCGTACTGCTGCTGGCAGCCTTCCTGGGCCTGGGCTGGTGGCGCGAGGGCCGCTAAAACGCCACGTCTTCATCTTGTGGAAACCATGGCGGTGCGAGGACGGAAGCGTTCAACCGGAGACCGATCCATGCGCCGCATCCGCATCCTGCTCGCCATGCTGTTCCTCAGCCCGCTCTTGTCGGGATGCCTGGTCATTGCCGCAACCGATGTCGCCGTCGGCACGGTCGGCGCTGCGGTCGGTGCCGCAGGCGCGGTGGGCGGCGCTGCAATCGACGTCGTCACGCCCGGAGACGATGACGACGAGGACTGAGCGCCTCCCCGCCTGTCCGCGGTTTCATTTTCATCGGCAATTCCTATCTGTTAGGCTGGCTGCGAGGGACTCGTTTGCCAACTTTGACAGGAGGCGCACAATGAGACGCACCATGACCGCGCTGCTGGCGATCGGAGCCTTGGCGGTTCCGGCTCTGGCACAGGATCCCGTTTCCATTTCCCCGATCGGCTTCGGACCGGAGCTGACCGGGAAGGCCGATGAATATGGCCAGCGCGAGCTGGACTATCTGGCCAATGAGATGCGCGAGGATCTCGAGCGCGAACTGTCCGGCATGCTCGGCGAGAACGGGCTTCGCCTGGACGTCACCATTCTCGACGCCACGCCCAACCGGCCGACCATGGAACAGATGACCGCCCGCGGCCTGCACCATTCGTCGATCAGCATCGGCGGGGCGAGCCTGGAAGCCCGTCTTCTCGATGCCAGCGGCACCGAGCTGGAGACGTTCAGCTATTCCTGGCGCTCGCATAACATCCGGGACGTGGTCGGCTATTCCCGCTGGACCGACGCACGCCGCGCCATGGACCGGTTCGCCGACGATATCGGCGAGAGCCTGAGCGAGCGGAGCGGTTCCGGCTCCTGATCCGGACCCTTTTCCATCCAGTTTGAGCGGGGCGCATCCGGCGGGTGCGCCCCTTTTTTTTGTTCACGCCCCTCGTTCGCGGGCGCACAACATCCTTCGCTCACGCACACATCCGGCGCTGTGTTAAACTCCGTGCCACAAGGGGGACCTGATGCGAGGAGAGACACGATGCGTGTGCTCGCTTTAGTCCTTGTAGGTGCGTTTGCAGGAAGCACAGCCGCGTCACCGGCCATGGCCCAGACAGGCATGGCCGGGCCGAACATGGTGCAGACCGGCGGCTTCCAGTCCAGTTATCGCAGCGAGGCGACCGGCTCGATCGAGATCGGCCGGATCGACGTCGCCCCGGCGCTGCGCGAGAAGGCGGAGTTTCTCGGTGAAGCCGAGCTGGGACGGTTGACCGGCTATCTGCGCGAAGTGTTGCAGAACACGCTGGTCGCGGCCGACTGGCATGGCGTCTCGGCGCATGAGACCGTGCTGAACGTGACCCTGGTCGATGTCGTGCCCAGCCGCCCGACCCTGTCTCAGATCCAGCAGATGGACATCGCGCACTATACAAGTGAGGCGTCCGGCGGGGCCGAGCTGACCGCGGAACTGGTCGACGCCAGTGGCCGTCCGATCGGGCAATATGCCTATCGCTGGTACAATCTGGAACCGACCGGGCACGATACCGGTATCTGGAGCGATACCCGCCGGGCCTTCAGCCAGTTCGCGCGCGAGCTGACAGAAAGCCTCGGCGAAGCCCCGCTGCCGCGCCGCCTGTCGGAAAGCCGCTAGTTCGCCAGCCCGGTAAGGGCGTCAGGGCGCGCCGATCCATTTATGGGTCTGCAGGCTCAAGGACCATTGCGGATGCGCCAGGCAGTATTCGAATGCTGCCTGGGCGTTCTCCATCATGTGTGCGCCATCCATCGGCTGCAGGGAAAAACGCCGGAAGTCCCAGCCTGTGAACGCTGCCGGATCGAGCCCGGGCTGCGGATAGACGAGCTTGAGCTCGTGACCTGAGCGCTGGACGACCTGCGCCGCGCCCTTCGGGCTGACCGTGATCCAGTCGATCCCGTCAGGCGCCGGCAGCGTGCCATTGGTCTCCACGGCGATCTCGAACCCGGCTGCGTGCAATGCCTCGATCAGCGGCGGATCGAGCTGCAGCAAGGGCTCCCCGCCCGTGCAAACGACCAGCGGCTTGCCGCCGCCGGGCCAGAAGCTGCGGACATGATCGGCGATATCCTGCGGTGTTGCAAAACGCCCGCCGCCCGGCCCATCCATGCCGACGAAATCCGTGTCGCAGAAATTGCAGACCGCCTTGGCCCGGTCCTGCTCCCGCCCGCTCCACAGATTGCAGCCGGCAAAGCGCAGGAAGACCGCCGGGCGCCCGGCCTGGGCGCCCTCGCCCTGCACCGTCAGGAAGGCTTCCTTCACCGAATAGCTCATGCCGTTTGCGCCTCCTGCCAGGCTTGCCAGCCCGCGGCCCGCAGCTCGCACGCCGGGCACGTGCCACATCCATGACCCCAGTCGTGCAGCGCGCCGCGCTCGCCGCGGTAGCAGGTGTGGGACTGGACGCGGATCAGTTCGACCAGGTCTGCACCGCCCAGCTGCGCTGCCAGCGCCCAGGTCTGGCCCTTGTCCAGATGCATCAACGGCGTCTCGACACGCATCGGCACGTCCAGGCCCAGCGCCAGCGCCTGCTGCGTCGCGTCGATGGTGGCGCGCCGGCAATCCGGATAGCCGGAATAGTCGGTCTCGCACATGCCGCCGACAAGGACGCTGTGCCCGCGGCGATAGGCCAGGGCCGACGCCACGGTGAGAAACACCAGATTGCGGCCCGGCACGAAGGTGGAGGGCAGGCCGTTGGCCTGCATCTCGATCTCGCGCTCGGCTGTCAGTGCGCTTTCCGCGATAGCGCCATAGCCGGCGAGGTCGATGACGAAATCCTCGCCCAGCCGGTCACCGCCGGGCAGGACTTGCATCGCCTTGCGCACATCCTGCCGCGCGCTCATCTCAACAGCGTGGCGCTGGCCATAGTCGAAACCGACCGTCTCGACCCGGTCATACCGGTCGAGCGCCCAGGCAAGGCAGGTGGCGGAATCCTGGCCGCCGGAGAAGAGGACCAGGGCCGAAGTTGCAGGCTTTGGGTTCGTCATGCGCGGCTTATATAATGAAGACAGCGAGGATGACCATGAGCCATAGCTGGACCTACACCACCTGGCCTGATCCGGACAGCGCCGAGGCGGCCGCAGAGCGGCTGATCGAAGAGAGGCTGTGCGCCTGCGCGAACGTGTTCCGTGGCATGCTGAGCGTCTATCGCTGGCAGGGCAAGGTGGAGACGGCCCAGGAGACCGTCATGGTTCTGAAAACACGGAGCGATCTGGCGCCCGCCCTGTGCGAGCGCATCATCGCGCTGCATCCCTATGACGAACCGTGCGTGCTCTCCCTGCCGGTCGACACGGCCGGAAGTGCCGCAAGTTTTCTTGACTGGATCGATCAGGAAACGCGCCCGCCTTCGTGACGGTTCGGTGAAGTTTCCATGAAACCCGCCAAGCGTTTAAGCCTTGGAAAGCAGGGCCGGACAATCTCCCCCGCAGATTTCAAGGGGAAACGGGATGAGCCGCCTCGTACGCGATGTGATGACAGATGCGCCGGTCGTATCACCGGACACTTCGGGTGAGTTCGTCTACGATCTGTTCTCCGATGACAAGGATCTGCTGGTCGTTGCTGTCGTGCAGAATGGCCAGCCTGTAGGCATGGTGTCACGGGACCGGTTTTTCCTGAAGATGGCGGACCGTCATGGCCGCGCTCTGTTTTCAAAACGGCCGATCACCTTCCTGATGAACAAGGATCCGCTGCTGGTCGAGGCCGCGACGCCGATTGCCGAGCTGAACATGCTGATCGTGCGCGACCGGCCGTCGGCGCTGATGGAAGGCTTCCTGATCACCCGCAATGGCGAATTTTGCGGGGTCGGCACGGCCCTGGACCTGTTCCGTGAAACCTCGCGGGAAAGCGCGGAGCGCAGCCACAAGCTCTCCGCCCTCGCCGAACAGCTCGGCCATGCACGCATCGAGGCGCTGGCGGCATCAAAGGCCAAGTCGGAATTCCTGGCCACGATGAGCCACGAGATCCGCACGCCGCTCAATGGTGTGCTCGGCGTCGCGCAATTGTTGATGTCGACCGAGCTGGATACCGAACAGTCCGAATTCGTGCGCGTGATCAATGATAGCGGCCAGATTCTCCTGCGCCTTCTCAACGATATTCTGGATCTGTCGAAGATCGAGGCCGGCAAGATGGACCTCGACATCCAGGTCTTCGATCCACATCTCATGGCCGCGGACGCCCTGACACTCTGGCAGGCAAGGGCTCGTGAAAACAATATCGACTTCTCGATCGAGGTTCATGCTGGCGAAGACGACCGGTTTGAGGGCGACCCGGTGCGGCTGAAACAGGTCCTGTTCAACCTGGTGAGCAATGCCATCAAGTTCACCGAGACCGGCTCGGTCGACGTGGAAATGGGTTTTCACGCCATCGGCAGGCGCCGTCATGTCATGCGGGTCGAGGTTCGCGATACGGGCTGCGGTGTACCGGAGGCGGCACAGCCAAAACTCTTCTCCGCTTTCACCCAAGCTGATGCCGAGACCACGCGGGCCCATGGTGGCACCGGACTGGGCCTCACGATCTGCAAACGTCTGGTCGAGCTGATGGGCGGCACGATCGGCTTCCGCACCACGGCCGGCCAGGGTTCGGTCTTCTGGTTTGAGGTGCCGCTCAAGCGAGACATCGCCGGCCCGGCGCCTGTCGCTGAGGCGACCGAAGCTGTCTTGGCCACGGCGCCGGCAGGCGGTGTGCGCGTCCTCGTCGCCGAGGATATTGCGGTGAACCGCGCCGTCGCCAAGGGTTTCCTGAACCTGCGCGGCTATGAGGCCGACTTCGTCGAGAACGGAGCCGCAGCGCTCGAGGCCGTTAAGACGAAACACTACGATCTCGTGCTGATGGATATGGAAATGCCGGTGATGGACGGGTTGCAGGCGACTGCCGCCATCCGCGCGCTGACCGGCACGGCCGGTCAGGTCCCGATTGTCGCCCTGACCGCAAACGCCCTGTCGAGCGCCCAGGCACGCTGCCGCGAAGCCGGCATGAATGATGTCGTCACCAAGCCGATCAACCAGGCCGAGTTCTTTGGCGCCATCGATGCCTGCCTCGGCGATCCGGCGAAGCAGCGGACCAGCGCTGCGGCCTGATCCGGGTTGAAAACAGTATCTCAGACAATGCTGACCGCGCGGCCTGGAAGCCGATCAGATGCCGCGCCGGACGGACCGTAAACGGTTGCGTCTCGTCGATCGGCGCAACCCTGCTAGAGATCCGGCTCGCTGTCCTTGAACACCTGGTGCGCGGCTTCGTCATAGCCATTGCGGCGCGAGATGATGAGGATGGCTGCCAACCCGCCGCCGACAGCGATACTGACGACCGTGCCCAGGCCGAGCGCGATCCAGCCGTGAATACCCATCGAGACCTCGGGCAGATTACCCAGTCCCCAGACGATGAAGGCGAGGCAGAGCAGGATCGCGGCGACCGCGACGGCGATGAGGGGGATGTTGGTTCTGTTCATGCGCTCTTTTACCTGTTCCCGTGACGCAGGGCCATGGCGGGCCCGGCCCGCGTGACGCTTCGCCGCACCGGGCGAACCGGGCCGTCGCGGCAGCCTAGTGCTGGGCGACCTGCATGCGGTTCCAAAGATTGATCATCGCGATCAGCGCCGTCAGCGCGGCGATCTCGCGCGCCTCGAAATGACGCGCCAGCTCGGCGCGCAAGGGCTCCAGATTGGCGGCCGGATCCACGGTCGTCAGCGCCTCGGTCCAGGCGAAGGCCGCCTTTTCGCGCGCGGTGAAGTCGGACATGTGACGCCAGGCAACAAGCCGGTCGAGACGGTCGTTCGTCTCGCCGTCCTCGCGCGCCTCGCGCGTGTGCATCTTCACACAGAAGGCGCAGCCATTGATCTGCGAGGCCCGCAGCACGACGAGGTGACGCAAGGCGGGCTCGAGACCAGCCTCGACGATCGCGGTCTGAGCCGCGATGAAGGCGTTGAAGACGTCCGGCAGGTCGCGATCGGCACGGATTTCGGTATGGGCAGTCATCTCAGTCTCCTGGGTTGGTGAAGCAAAGGCTTCAGAACCCAAGACGCACGGCTCGTGCGGCGTGTGACAGATGCGCTGCGGAATGCCGGGAAAGGCGTGGATGACGCGTGTCGCGACAGCCCGGCTTCGCCAAGGCTTCGGCGGGGCATCCTCCTTCGCTCAAGCTCCGGATGACAAGCCTCGTCGCCCCAAGTGCGCGCTGCGGGTGGCTTGAAACTCGACGGCAAAGGGAGAGTCGCGCGTGTCGCAAACATGCCCTCCTGCGCCAAGGCTCCGGAGGGCACCGCTTCGCCCCAGGTGCGCGCTGCGGGTGGCTTGCCACCCGAAGCCCGCAGGGCGAAGGGTGGTGGCGAGGGAGAGACTTGAACTCTCGACCTCACGATTATGAGTCGTGCGCTCTAACCAGCTGAGCTACCTCGCCACGAGGTCTGTCCCGTTCGGGAGAGGGACGCCATATACGCGGCCCGCCCGCGGCTGGCAAGCCGCGAACGGACCCCGATTTCAGTTGTGCCTGCTTTACGCGGCACGCACCTCGTTGAGGAATTGCTCGACCGCCGATTTCAGCGAGTCGGACTGGCGCGAGACGGCCAGCGAAGCCTCGAGCACCTCGCCCGCGCTTTCGCCGGTTTCCGAGGTCGACTGGTCGACTTCCTGGATGTTGGAGAACACGTCGCGCGTGCCGTCGGCGGCTTCCTGGGCCGAGCGGGTGATCTCGCCCGCGGCCGCCCGCTGCTCTTCCATGGCAGCGGCGATGGCGGTCGCGATTTCCGACATTTCGTGGATCGTGCCGCCGATCGAGGACATCGCCTCGACCGCCTTGGCGGTCGCGCCCTGGATGCCGGAGATGTGCTCGGAGATGTTCTGCGTGGCCGCGCCGGTCTGGCTGGCCAGCGCCTTCACTTCCGAGGCCACCACCGCGAAACCCTTGCCGGCCTCGCCCGCGCGCGCCGCCTCGATGGTGGCGTTCAGGGCCAGGAGGTTGGTCTGCTCGGCGATGTCGTTGATGAGGCTGACGATATTGTCGATCGACTTGGCGGCATCATCGAGACGCTGCACGTCCTCATTGGTGCGCTCGACCTGGTCGACGGCAGAACCGGCGATTTCGGTGGAGCGGGCGATCTGCTGCGAGATCTCGCCAATGGAAGAGACCATTTCCTCAGCCGCGGCGGCCACGGTCTGCACATTCTGCGACGCGCCTTCGGAGGCCTGGGCCACAGCGGCAGACTTGCCGGTAGTGGATGCTGCCGTCGAGCTCATGGCGCGGGCGGCGGCTTCCATGCGGTGGGCTGCTTCGCCGACCTGGCTGAGCGCATCCGAGGAAGCCTGTTCGAAGGCCTGGATCAGGCTTTCCACAGCCGCCGAGCGCTTTTCCTTCATACGGCGTTCCTGCTCGGTCTCCGCTTCCAGACGCACGCGCTCCTTGGCGTTCTGGCGGAACACGTCCACCGAGCGCGCCATGTCGCCGATCTCGTCCTTCCCGGGCGTGAAGCCCAGATTGACGTCATTATCGCCTTCAGCCAGCGCGCGCATCGTGCGGGCCATGGCTGTCAGGCGGGCAAGCAGCGTGCTGTTGACGTAGAACCAGGCAATCGCGAGCGCCACGACCAGCCCGACCGCCGCAATCGCGATCAACAGGATCCGGCCGGCCGTCACGGCACTGTTTGCGGCTTCGGTTGCACCGTCGACACGGCCATCGACCTGCTGTTTATAGCCTTCAACACTGGCCAAAAGCGTCTCTGCCGACAGGCGAGCTTCCTCGGCGACCACTTCAGCGGCGACAACAGCGGCGAGCTCCGCCTTGCGCAGTTCGAAAATCCCGGTGTCGCCCTCGCCGAAGGCGATCAGGGTGTCAGCCTGGCCGCGCATCACGTCGGACACGACCGGTCCGAGGATGGCGAGGTTCACATCGAGTTCGCCGACGGCTTCGTCCCAGCGGTCGAACACGGCGTCGACATCCGGATTCGTCGAAGCGATATCGACTTCGGTGTACTGGATCATCATCTGGTTGGCCGCGAGCAGCGAACGCAGCAGACTTTCGATGTCTGCGTCGGTGCTGGTGTCGAGGGCATTTTCTACGCTGGAAGCAAACTGGGCGCGTGCCGTACGGGCCTGCGCGGTTGCGTCATAGCGCTCGTCGCGGATTTGCAGCCGGCGATCCACCACCTCGTTCATGCTTTCAACGAGATCGGAAAGATCCGCGACGGCCGATGCGAGCGCCGCGGTTTCCGCCTCGCCGCCGATAGCCTGGAGGTTTTCCAGTTCGGCAGTCAGCTGTTCGCGGTAGTCGACGACGCGATTGTAGTTGGCCAGACGTGCATCCACCGTCGGGGACAGGGCAAAGCTGGACAGCGCCTCGGACAGGGCCTGGCTGTCCTCGCTCAGCGAATCGACGGCCTGGGTTTCCGGAATGGCGCGCTCGGCGATCTGCTGCACGGCGTAGTTCGCCGAATTGAAGCCTGTCACACCGACCACCGCTGCGATCAGCGTCATGGCCGACGTCAGGCCAAATGCAGCCAAGAGCCGGACCCGGATACTCGACGTCTTGTCGAGGAAGTTGGCGAATACAGAATTCATTGGACGGCCCCTTACGGTTAATGCCCCCGATAAAAAGATACGGCGACGCTACAGCGCCGCCGTAAATGAATTCTTATTCTTGTGAGCGCTCTCCGGTTCTACCGCCGGATGGCGCAGTATTTCTTTATGCTCAACCGCCCAGGTTGAAGTCGAAGCGCTGCTGCACGCCTTCGGAAGCGGCCGCAGACGGCGCATAGGCCCAGCCTTCGATGGCGCGCAGAACGGCGCGGTCAAACACGCCTTCCGGGCTTGCCTCGACGACCGTGGCGTTCTCGACGGCGCCTTCGGCCGAAACCGTGTATTCGACAACCGCATAGCCCTCGATCCCGCGGCGTTCGGCACCACGCGGATATTCCGGTGCCTCGACCTGGGTGCGCTCGCGATCGTCCTGTGCCAGTGCCGGAGCCGCCGTGAAAGCCATCGCCGTCATTGCCGCCGCCAGAAACATGGTTCCCGTCTTTTTCATCGACATACCCTTCATCCAGTTCTTGGTTCGAGGCGTTGCCCGGGATTTTCCCCGTGTTCGAACGCCTGTTGATTTCGTGCGGACCCGTTCTGTCCGACGGGATGCAGAATGACTGAAACCGGTTGCCAAACGCTTAAGTGCGATTCGATTTTTTGAGTGGTTGGGAAATTTTTTTATCTATTTAATTCAGAGACTTATGTGTTGTAAATTTGAAGACTTGGTTACTTGTGCCAAAACGCGACATGTCTTCGCCGGATTCTTCGTAAACATCGGATTAACCGCAAAGACACAATTCGATCCTTCCTGGCCGCCTGAACAGGACCCCTTGCATGACCCCCACCGACCGCCGCATCGACGCCGACACGCTGACCGGATTTCTGGCGGCCGTACTGACGGCAGCCGGAGCCCGCAAACCCGACGCCGATTGCGTCGCGGCACATCTGGCCGATGCCAATCTGAAGGGCCATGACAGTCATGGTGCCGGCCTGCTGCCGGTCTATGTCCACCATATCCGCAAGGGCCAGGTCGACACCGAAGCCCGCCCCGCCACGCTGACCGACACGCCGGTCCTTCTGCGCGTCGACGGGAATGGCAGCTGGGGCGCACCGGCCGGCTTCGATCTGATCGAGCAGGCCGGACAGAAGGCCAAGGCCGGCGGGCTGGCGGCGGCGACGCTCGGAAATGTGCATCATCTCGGCCGCATCGGCGCCTATGGCGAACGCGCCGCGGCGGCCGGGCTGGCCTCGATCCATTTTGTCAGTGTCGGCGACCACGCGCCGCTGGTCGCCCCCTTCCGCGGCTCCGACGCCCGGTTCGGCACCAACCCGGTCTGCATCGCCTTCCCGGCGACCGAGAACCGTCCTGCCTTTGTACTGGACATGGCGACGAGCCGGATCGCGCTGGGCAAGGTCCGGGTGGCGGCCAACAAGGGCGTCGCACTGGCCCCGGGCAATCTGATCGACGAGACGGGGCGTCCGACGACCGATCCCAGCGGCATGGCCGGTTTCGAGCTGAAAGGCGCGCTGACGCCAATGGGCCGCCATAAGGGATACGGGCTCGCCTTTGCCTGCGAGATCCTGGGCGGTGTGCTTTCGGGTTCGGGTACGATCCAGCCGGGGCGCGAGCGGCGCGGCGGGCTGCGGAACGGCCTCTTCTCCATCCTGATCGATCCGGCCGCCTTCGGCGACACGTCCTGGATGGAGGACGAGATCGAGGCGCTGGCCGATTATGTCCTCGCCTCGCCGCCGATGGACTGGGACAGCCCGGTTCTCTATCCCGGCGATCCCGAGCGCGCCGCCGAGGGCAAGCGCCGCCGCGAGGGCATTCCCGTGGACGACACCACGATTGCCCAGCTGAACAAGTCGGCCGAGATCGCCGGCTGCCCGGAGCGGCTCTAGGACAAATGCTCCTCCGCGCCCTGCAAGGCGCGAAGGAGCATGCCGGTCAGGCCAGGCTCAGCCGGACGTCCACATTATTGCGGGTGGCGTTGGAATAGGGGCAGACTTGGTGTGCGGCGTCGACCAGCGCCTGCGCCGTGTCGCGCTCCAGGCCCGGCAGGTCGACCTTGAGATCGATGTCGAGGCCGAACCCGCCCTCATCTCGCGGACCGATGCCCACCGTCGTCTCGACCGTCGCCTCGGCGGGGACTTTCGTGCCGACCTTGCCAGCCACGGCTTTCATGGCGCCGATGAAGCAGGCCGAATAACCCGCTGCGAACAATTGCTCCGGATTGGCGCCCTCGCCACCCGCACCACCGAGCGCCTTCGGCGTCGCCAGCTTGAACTTCAGCGTCCCGTCGAGGGTTTCCGCCGTACCGTCGCGGCCGCCGGTGGCCCGGGCCGTCGTCTTGTATGCAACCTTTACAGACATTGTGCGTCCTTCCTGATGAGCGGCCTCGCGGCCAGGCAATTTTTACACGATTAAATCGTGCACGATGTAAATGGGAAGCCGATGCCCCGTCGTCAAGCGCTTGCGATCATATCGCGCACGACTAAATTAGTGTGGTTATTCCAGCGAGACCCGCAATGCCCCAAACCCCTGCCCCCGCCATCTTCCCGGAAAAGATCCGGCTGAATGATCTGGTCTGTTTCGCCGTCTATTCGGCGAACAATGCCTTCAACCGTTTCTACAAGCCGATCATGGCCGAGCTGGGTCTGACCTATCCTCAATTCCTGGTGCTGACGACGCTGTGGGAAGAAGACGGCCAGGGCGTCGGCCAGCTGGGCGAACGGCTCGGCCTGGAATCCAACACACTCACCCCGCTGCTCAAACGCATGGAAGCCGCCGGCGTCATCGAACGCCGCCGCGACAAGACCGACGAGCGCCGCGTCACCGTACAGCTGACGCCGTCCGGCCGGGATCTGGAAGCCAAGGCCGGCGCCCTCCTCGCTTGCGTTCCGGAATCGACCGGCATGACCAGGGACGAGCTGGTTGAACTCAGATCGGCGGTCGAACGCCTGCGCGACAATCTCGCCTGCGCCCGCGACAGCGACTGATCAGCTGCGCTCCAGCCCGTGCAGGGCGAAGGTGTCGAGAATGTCCTCACCGATCCGTTTGGGACGGCGGGTGTCGCGATCGATCAGGCACCATTCCGTCGTTGCGCGGGCGGAGAAGCGTTTCGCGCCGGGTTTGCGGATATCGACATGGCGGTCGAAGCGCGGCCCGTGGATGCGGCCCAGCCAGGTGCGGATCTCGGCCGTCTCGCCGGGCTGGATGGCGTCGCGGTATTCGATCGTGTGCTTCAGCGCGATCCAGATATCGTTCTCGATCATCTCGGGCATGGCGACGCGGTGCCAGTGGGTGATGGCAATGTCCTGCACCCAGCGCAGATAGACGACATTGTTCACATGGCCCAGCTCGTCGATATCGCCCGGACCGGGCACGACGCGGCGCATCAGCGCCGTCTCGAAGGAGACACAGCCCAGGCCTTCACCCTCGACCGCCTGTTCCGGACCGATCACCCCGGCCAGCGAAATCCTGCTGTCATCCATCCCGCCCTCCTTCGCAGGCGCACAATATATGGATGGCGGCGTGGCAGGTGAAGGGGGTGCGTTTCCTCCCCATTTCATGGGGAGGGGGACCCGCCCCCGGGCTTGGCCGTAGGCCAACCCGAGGACAGGCTTCACGGGGGAGGGGCCGCCGCGGCACGCGGCGGAATGGCGGAGCCAAGCTCGATCGCTGCCCTCCGGCGCTTCGCGCCGCCCCTTCGACCCGATGCTGCGCATCGGCCCTCTTCCCCACTGGCGTGGGGAAGAGAGTGCGAACCTATTTCGGTGCGGAAATATGGATCGGATGCCCCAGCGCGGTCAGGGCGGCCTCGGCGAAGCCTTCGGTCAGGGTCGGGTGGACGTGGATCGTGCCGGAAATGTCTTCCAGGCGTGCGCCCATCTCGACCGCCAGCGCGAACTCGCCCGACAGCTCGGAGACGTGCGTGCCCACGGCATGAATGCCCAGGATGACATGATCGTCCTTGCGCGCGGTGACGCGGACGAAACCGCCATCCGTGCCGGCATCCATGGAGAGATAGCGGCCCGAGGCGGCCAGCGGGAATTTGCCCGTGATCACCTCTTCGCCCTTCGCCTTGGCTTCGTCCGGCGTCAGGCCGACACCGACGACTTCCGGCTCGGTGAAGCAGACGGCAGCGATCGCTACCGGGTCATGGACCCGGCGCTGGCCGGCGATGATCTCGGCGACCATTTCGCCCTGGGCCGTCGCCTTGTGCGCCAGCAGCGGCTCGCCGACGACATCGCCGATGGCATAGACGCCGCGCATGCCGGTACGGCACTGGGCGTCGACCTTGATGAACTTGCCGTCCATGTCGAGACCCATATTCTCAAGGCCCCAACCATCGAGGCACGCCTTGCGGCCGACGGCGACGAGGATCTTGTCGGCCTCGATCGACCGGGTCTCGCCCTTGGCGTCCTCATATTCCAGAACGGCCTTGCCGCCCTTTGTCTCGGTCACGCCCTTGGCCTTGCACGACAGGTGGACATCCACCTTGTGCTTCTTCAGCCACATCGTGATCGGGCGGGTGATTTCCTTGTCATAGAGCGGCAGGATGCGGTCCAGCGCCTCGATGAAGGTCACTTCGGTGCCCAGCTTGCGATAGGCGATGCCCAGTTCCAGGCCGATATAGCCCGCACCGACAACGACAAGCTTTTCCGGACGCTCGGTCAGATCCAGCGCCTGGGTCGAACCGATCACCGACTTGCCGAACGGCATGAAGGGCAGTTCCACTTCCACCGAACCGGTGGCCAGGATCACATTTTCGGCCGTGATCTCGACCTTTTCGCCATCCTCCTGCGTGACGATGCAGGTCTTGGCGTTGGAGAATTCGGCCCAGCCGGCGATGTGCTCGGCACCGGCGGCCTTGATCAGCTGCGCCACGCCGCCGGTCAGCTTGGAGACGATACCGTCCTTCCAGCCCACCAGCTTGCCCATGTCCAGCTTGGGCGCCTCGGAAAGCGAGATGCCGAAACGGTCGCCCTTGGCGGCTTCGGACATATGCTCGAACTCGGTCGCCGCATGGATCATCGCCTTGGAGGGGATGCAGCCGCGATTGAGGCAGGTCCCGCCCAGACCGTGCTTGTCGACAATGATCGTCTCGAGGCCCAGCTGGCCGGCGCGGATCGCAGCCGGATAGCCGCCCGGGCCACCACCGACGACGAGGACCTGGCAAGTGCGTTGTTGCATGGCGTGCGCTCCCTAGCCCATGAACAGGGTGGCCGGGTTCTCCAGGAACCCTTTGACCCGCTGGATCAGCATGGCGGCGTCATAGCCGTCGACGATACGGTGGTCGAAACAGGATGACAGGTTCATCACCTTGCGCGGCACGACCTGGCCGTCTGCGTCATAGCGCGGCAGGGTCTGCATCTTGTTGACGCCGATGATGGCGGTTTCCGGCGCATTCAGGATCGGCGTGGTGACCAGACCGCCGATCGCCCCCAGCGAGGTGATGGTGATGGTCGAACCGGTCAGCTCGTCCTTGGTTGCCTTGCCGTCCTTGGCCGCCTGGCCGAGACGGCCGAGCTCGCTCGCGATCTGCCAGATGTCCAGGCTTTCCGCGTGCTTGATCACCGGCACCATCAGACCGTTCGGCGTCGCCGCGGCGATGCCGCAATGGATGGCGTCATACTTGGTCAGCACCATGGCCTCGCCATCGAAATGGGCATTGGCCTGGGGCGTGTGCGGCAGGGCCCGCGTCAGCGCCATCACGAGGAAGGGGATGAAGGTCAGCTTGGGCTGGTCTTCGCGGCGGGTATTGTTGAGATGCGCCCGCAGCTCTTCCAGCGCGGTAACGTCCATCTCCTCGACATAGGCGATGTCGGGGATGGTGCGCTGGGCGCGCGACATATTGTCGGAGATGCGCCGGCGCAAGCCGATCACCTTCTCCTCGGTGACACCGGTCTGCGGCGCACGGATCGCCGTGCCGCCCCCGCCGGACTTGGACGCCAGACGCCCGCCGGACTTGATGAAATCGTCCAGATCCTCGTGCGTGATGCGGCCGGCCGGCCCCGTGCCCGGCACCAGGCCGAGATCGATATCCTTGTCCAGGGCGCGCTTGCGCACGGCCGGGCTGGCCAGCGGACGCTCGCCGGTCATGCGGGCAGCCACGGAGGGCGCCGCAGCGGCCTGTTCCGGCTCGACCGGCTTTTTCGGCTCGGGCCGGGCCGGGGCTTCCGGTTCCGGCTCTTTCGCCTCGTCCTCGGCCGGAGCCGCGCCTTCGGTGGCGATGAACATGATCTCGGTGCCGACGGCGATAACATCGCCCGGTGCCCCGACCAGCTTGGTGACCGTGCCGTTCACGGCGCAGGGGATTTCCACCGTCGCCTTGTCGGTCATCACATCGAGCACGTGCTGGTCCTCGGAGACGGTGTCACCTTCCTTGACGTGCCATTCGACGATCTCGGCCTCGACGATCCCTTCGCCGACATCGGGCATCTTGTAGCGGTATTCGCTCATCTTAAGCCTCCAGAACGGCGTTCATCGCATGGATGAAACGCTCCGGGCCCGGGAAGTAGGACCATTCATGCGCGTGCGGGTAAGGCGTGTCCCAGCCGGCAACGCGCTGGATCGGCGCCTCGAGGGCATAGAAGCATTCTTCCTGGATCTGCGCGGCCAGCTCGGCTGCGAAGCCGGAGGTGCGCGGCGCTTCCTGGGCAACGATGCAGCGGCCGGTCTTGTTGACCGAACGCGCGATCGTCTCGATGTCGTAGGGGACCAGGGTGCGCAGATCGATGACTTCCGCATCGACACCGGCCTTTTCGGCTGCCGCCTGGGCGACGAGCACGAGCGTACCATAGGTGACGATGGTCACGGCATTGCCTTCGCGAACCACATCCGCCTTGCCGATCGGCACGGTGTAGTGGCCCTCGGGCACCTCGCCCTTGGGATGTTTGCCCCAGGACGACAGCGCGCCGCCGGAATGCCCGTCGAACGGACCGTTATAAAGACGCTTGGGCTCGAAGAAGATCACCGGATCCGGGCTTTCGATGGCCGAGATCAGCATGCCCTTCGCGTCATACGGGTTGGACGGCATCATCACCTGCACACCGGGGATGTGGGTAAAGAAGGCTTCCGGGCTCATCGAGTGGGTCTGGCCGCCGCGGATACCGCCGCCGCAGGGCGTGCGGATCACGACCGGTGCGGTGAACGTGCCGGCCGTACGATAGCGCAGGCGCGACAGTTCCGACACGATCTGGTCGAGGCCGGGGAAGATATAGTCGGCAAACTGGATTTCCGCGACAGGCTTGAGGCCGCGCGCGGCCATGCCGATCGCCATGGCGACGATGGCTGCCTCGTTGATCGGTGCGTCGAAGGAGCGGTCGAGACCGTATTTCTTCTGCAGGTTCGCCGTGACGCGGAACACGCCGCCGAAATAGCCGGCATCCTCGCCAAAGCTGACGACGTCGCCATCGCGTTCCATCATCACGTCCAGGGCCGAGTTGAGGGCCTGGATCATGTTCATCGTGGCCATGTCCTAGACTCCCAGATCCTGGCGCTGGCGGCGCAGGCGCCAGTCCTGTTCGGCGTAAACATCCTCGAAGATGGAATTGACCGGCGATAGCGGGCCGTCATGCAGCGTGCCATGGCTTTCCGCTTCCTTGTAGGAGGCGATCACCAGCTCGTTCTGTTCCTTCTCCAGCGCGGTGTGACGCTCCTCGTCCCACTCGCCCAGACCGATGAGATGGTTCTTCAGACGCGCGATCGGATCGCCCAGCGGCCAGATCTCGTTCTCGCCCTTGGGGCGGTAGCCGGACGGGTCGTCCGAAGTGGAGTGCGCGTCGGCGCGATAGGTGAAGGTCTCGATCACCGTGGCGCCATGACCGGCACGGGCGCGCTCGGCAGCCCATTGCGTGGCGGCATAGACGGCGAGGAAATCATTGCCGTCGACCCGCAGCGAGGCCAGGCCATAGCCCAGCCCCTTCAGCGCAAAGCTGGGCGACTGACCGGCGGCGATGCCCTGGAAGGTCGAGATGGCCCACTGATTGTTGACGACATTGAGGATAACCGGCGCCTTATAGGTCGAGGCCAGCACCAGCGCGCCGTGGAAGTCGCCCTCGGCGGTCGAACCCTCGCCGATCCAGCTCGCGGCGATCTGCTTGTCACCCTTGTACTGGCACGCCATCGCATAGCCCACGGCCTGCGGGAATTGCGTCGCCAGATTGCCGGAGATCGAGAAGAAATTGCCCTCGGCCCAGGTGTAGTGCACCGGCAATTGCCGGCCCTTCAGATTGTCCCGGCTGTTGGAGATGCAGTGGCACATCATGTCGACAATGTCGCGGCCGCGCGCAAACAGGATGCCCTGCTGACGGTAGGACGGAAACACCATGTCGCCCTTGTCCAGCGCCATCGCGCCGGCGACAGCCACCGCCTCCTCGCCCGTCGACTTCATGTAGAAGCTCATCTTGCCCTGGCGCTGCAGCTTCAGCATGCGGTCGTCATAGGCGCGGGTGAGCATCATGTGGCGCAACCCCTCGCGCAGCACGTCCGGCTGCAGCTTGGGATCCCAGTCGCCGACGGCCTGGTGGTTGTGATCGAGCACACCGATCAGGCCGAGCGCCAGGTCGCGCGTCTCCATGCCCGCGACGGACGGGTCGGGACGCGGCGCCTCACCGGCAGCCTGCAGGTCGAGATGGGAGAAGTCGGGCGTGTCGCCGGGCCGGACATGAGGCGCCGGAACATGGAAGCGGGGTTCGTCTTGTGCCATGGGCTCTCGCTGAACTGATGGGGCGTCTGGGCCCCGGCAATCGCCGCGATATACTGGCTCGCGAGCGCGAGACGGCGTCTAACGCGGATGGACAGGTCTTGTCTACCGTTGGAATGCGGCGCCATTTCGGGGTTCGCAAGTGCAATATATTGGATTAATTTCGCAGAAATCCATGGTTTGAGGAAATAATGACTGCCACTCTCGACACGATTGATGTCCGCATTCTGGAAGCCCTGCAGGAAGACGCCGGCCGCTCGGTCGCCGATATCGCCGAAATCGTCGGCCTGACACCCTCCCCTTGCTGGCGCCGGATCCGGCGGCTGGAGACCGAGGGCATCATCAAGCGCCGCTCGGTCCAGCTCGACCGCCGCGCCATCGGCCTGATGTTCACCGCCTATCTGGAAGTGAAGATCCAGCCGGCCCGCAAGGCGAATTACGAAAAGTTCGAAAGCGCCATCCAGTCCTTCAAGGAAGTCACCGAGGCCGCCACCATGACCGGCCCCTATGACTACCTGCTCAAGGTCGTTACGCCGGACATCGATAGCTATAACGACTTCATGTACGAGAAGATGATCCCGCTCGACGTGGTCGGCGATTTCCGCACCTCCGTGCAGATCCGCAATGTGAAGGAAGGCCGCGGCCTGCCCCTCAACCATATCGAGGACTGAGCCGGCCTTCGCCAGCGCAGCATGGCCCTGAGGGTCAGCGCCGGGCCAGGTGTGGCAGGACAACGGCGCGGTAGGCGCGTTCGATCTCCGCGTCCAGCGCGTCGGGAACAGGCTCGCCCGGCATGTAAAGCTTCACGGCGCCCAGGGGAAAGCCGATCAGGCCGAGCCGCGCGATGTCCATGGGCAAGCCGGTGTGGCGACAGAAAGCGCCGATCGCCGCCATCACCCGGTCATTGACCGAGGCGAGCTCGGCCTGCAGCGCCTCCGGCGTGTCGTCCGACATCAGCTCGCTGCGCCGGCAGCACACAAGGATGACCGCCTTGTCCGGCTCGTCGCGGCAAAAGCGCGGCGTCTCCAGCGCCGCTGCCAGCCCCGGCACATCGCCGGGCTGGTCGAGCGCGGCGAGAAAGCGCGCATGGAACGCGGCCAGCGTGTCCAGCCAGGCGCGCGCCAGCAGACCCTCGCGCGAACCGAAACGGTGATAGAGCGAGCCGATCGACACGCCGGCCTCCTCCACCACACTCTGCATGCGCATCTCACCGTCACGCACCAGCATGCGGCCAACCGCCGCAAACACATCATCGTCGGAGAATGTTGACCGCCGGCCCATATTAGAACAATATTTCTAGAACAATTTTTCCAATGCGAGTCACTATCATGCCCCTCCTGCTCTGGCTAGCGGCCGCCACGGCCCTGCTCACCACCCTGATTCACACATTCGCTGGCGGCCGGGAAGTCGCGCGACCGCTGCTCGACAGCAACGCCCTGCCGCCAGCCTCGAAATGGCTGAACTATTATTGCTGGCACATCACCACCGTCCTGCTCGCCTTCATGGCCGCCGGCTATGCCCTCGCTGCCTGGGATGCGGACTACCGGCCGATCGCGCTTTTCCTGACGCCACTGTGCGCCGCGCTGTGTGTGCTGAGTGCGGCCGTCGCCATGAAGGGCGGCATCGCACCGCTCAAACTGCCCTCCACCAGCCTCTTCGCCGCCACGGCCGCGCTTGGCGCGGCCGGCCTGGCATTTTAGCGGGGGCCACAAACAATGCTTCTGATCGCCGCCGCGCTGACCGTGCTGATCGGTCTCTATCACTCCATCGCCGGTGAGCAGCGCCTTGTCCGGCCCCTCCTGGCACTGGACACCCTGCCGCGCCTGCGTGGCGGTACCGACTTCACACGGGCGCTGATCCGCACCGCCTGGCATATCACCACCCTCGCCTGGTTCGGACTGGCGGGCATTCTCGTGGTGATGGACGGGCAGAGCGGCGCCGGACGGACCGCCGTTCTGGGCATTATCGCGGCGGTGTTTGCTGTCAGCGGAGTAGCGGCCCTGGCTCTCGGACGCGGGCGGCACCCGGCCTGGCTGGCCTTCCTGCCGATCGCCGGCCTGTCGGGCTTCGCCGCCCTTCAGGGCTGACCCGCCCCAAAAAGAAAGGGCGCAGCCAGCCGGCCGCGCCCTTCTTCGTTCCAGTCTCTCGAAACGCTTACACCATACGCTCGACGGCCATGGCGGTTGCTTCACCGCCACCGATGCAGAGCGAGGCAACGCCCTTCGTCTTGCCGGCCTTTTCCAGCGCCGCCAGCAGCGTCACCATGATGCGGGCGCCGGAGGCGCCGATCGGGTGACCCAGGGCGCAGGCGCCGCCATTGACGTTGATGATGTCGTGGGAAATGCCCAGCTCCTTCATCGCGATCATCGGCACGACGGCGAAAGCCTCATTGATCTCCCACAGATCGACATCCTCGACCTGCCAGCCGGCCCGCTCGACGACCTTGCGCATGGCAGGCACCGGCGCGGTGGTGAAATAGGCCGGCTCGTGGGCGTGGGCCGCCGTCGCGACGATACGGGCGATCGGCTTGATGCCGCGGCGCTCGGCTTCGGACTGGCGCATCATCACCAGGGCTGCCGCACCGTCGGAGATGGCCGACGCATTGGCCGCCGTCACCGTACCGTCCTTGGAGAAGGCCGGACGCAGGGACGGGATTTTCTCCGGCATCGCCTTGCGCGGCAGCTCGTCGGTATCGACCGTCACATCGCCCTTGCGGGTCTGGATCGTTACCGGCGTGATCTCGCGCTTGAAGTCGCCGTCCTTGGTCGCGCGCTGGGCGCGGGCCAGGGTTTCCAGAGCGTAGGCATCCTGCTGTTCGCGGGTGAACTGGTGTTCTTCCGCGATCATGTCGGCATAGACGCCCATCGGCTTCTTCTCGTAGGCGTCCTCGAGACCGTCCTGGGCCATGTGGTCCTTGATCGTGTCATGACCGTATTTGAAGCCGCCGCGATGCGTGGGCAGCATGTGCGGGGCGTTGGTCATCGATTCCATGCCGCCGGCGATGATGATCTCGGCATCGCCCGAGGCAATCGCAGACCGGCCCATGATCGCCGCCTGCATGCCCGAACCGCACATCTTGTTCAGCGTGGTCGCCTCGACGGATTTGGGCAGGCCGGCCTTGATCGCGGCCTGGCGCCCCGGGGCCTGACCCTGGCCGGCCATCAGCACATTGCCCATCAGGATCTGGTCGACATCGTCGCCGGCGAGACCGGCCTCTTCCATCGCCGCCTTGACGGCAATCGCACCGAGTTCGTTGGCCGAAAGCGGCGCCAGCTCACCCAGCAGGCCGCCCATCGGGGTGCGGGCCATGCCGACGATGACAATGGGATCGTCGCTAGCACTCATTTCGTGTCTCCTCAGGGGTTGGTTTCGTCTCTAGTCTGGCGCGCATGATCGAAAGATGCGGCACAGCGTCAAGCATTTTCGCAGATGCAACATCGGCAGTCCGGACCTGGCCGCGATTGTCCGACTGGGGACAATCCCTTCTGCTGTTTGGCGTTTTCGCGCTCATCGCTGCCTATGTGGGGCAACATGAATCACTGTTCAAGTTTTCCCTGACCGATGAATGGGCGCCATTCATCGCCGTTGCAGCAGCGGCAATCCTCGTTCCGTCACTCGCCGAAGAGATGGTTTTCCGGGTCCTGCTGGGCGGCCGGACCGGCTGGCTGAGAGCTGGAATTGCCATCGCCGCTTTCGTGCTCTGGCACCCCGTGCAGGTCTGGCTCGGCCTGCCTATGGCCCAGCCGGTTTTTCTGGAGCCGGGCTTCTTGGCGATCGTGGCGCTGCTGGGACTGGTGTGTACGGTGGCCTGGCGAACCAGCAGATCGGTCTGGCCCGCCGTCTTGATCCACTGGCTGACCGTGGTGGCGTGGAAAGGGGGCGCAGTTTGACGAATCTACCCCTGGTTGCTATTGCCGAACAATGTCGCGTACACTTGCATTCTTCCTTTCAGCACTGGCCGGTATCATCGTCTGGATCGGGCAAGTCGACGTCTTCGTTCCGGCGGCGTCTGACGATACCGTCCTATTCGGCATCTCGACCAATGCCTTGATCAGCTTTGCACTGATACTCTCTGGCACGATGATCGCGGCCATTCTCATCCATGTTCTCGAAACACGCTTCGAGCGTGACCCCTATCGCAAATACCGGCTCATCCGAGAGGATATTCATCTGATCCTCTCACACTGGCGAGACGACCTTCTTCGCCCAAAACAGCGAAAGACCCAGAAATTTCACCAGAAAATGATCGAGGAATTGCTACGATCTATCGGGCGCACTTTAGACAAGGGGCTACCCGGAGCCGACTTCCAACTTTCCATCATGGTGCCCAGCAGAACCGAGGAGAGCACGCTGGAAATCGGATATGCGTGCCGCTCTGACGGTGGGCAGATGATTTCATTCACGCAAGGCCGCAAGTTTCAAAAGGGCGAGGGCTATTGTGGCACAGCTTGGTATGAGATGGCCCCACAATCGGGCAACGGTCGAGCACGCTGGCTCGTGCTGAAAGACCCGCGATACTATGTAGCAAGACCTCCCGGGCACCGTGACGAGGACAAATCCTACTTCGCAGTTCCCATCCCCTCGCCAGCCCACCACGACAGCGAAATTCTGGGTGTGCTTTCAATCGATTCCACCAACGCCCAACACTTCCTCCGCGGTAGCAAGAATGCGGTTTTCCTTAAACGTCTCTTCACCCCCATTCTGGGTATCCTCATATACCATCTGGAGAGCGCCAAAGAAGATTGAGCAGGAGCCCGGATCAGCTCATAATTAGTCATCGGAGAAAGATCGATGGTCGAAAAACCCAATTCCGACCCTTCTTGGGAAAACCACATTCAGACCCAGCTCAAACAGCCGCGGTCGGATATTGCACGCGAAATAGAAGCGCTCTTCGTGGGGCTGGGCTTGAAAAAGCAGACACGCGATCTCGTGCTCAAGATACGCTTCGGCGATCGGGTAAAACTCCTCGCCTAGACCTCACCCGATCAACCGCACACCCGTCCCGGCATTCCCCCGCCCGCTCGTCGATGCAATCCAGCCGCCGCCCAGCACGCGGTCCTCGTCATCGCTGGAATAGAAGACGCAGGCCTGGCCCGGCGCCACGCCCTCCTCGCCCTTGGCAAGGACAACGCTGACGGTGTCGCCATCGACCGCCAGGGCGGCCGGTACGGGCGGCCGCGTCGAGCGGACCTTCACGCGCACGGGCGCGCCATCCGACAGGGCGTCATCGCCCAGCCAGTTGATCTCCTTCAGGCCGATCGTGTCGACTTCCAGCGCCTCGCGCGGGCCGACGATCACCTGCGCCTTTTCAGCGTCCAGCCGCACGACATAGAGCGGGTCGCCCAAGGCAATGTTCAGCCCGCGGCGCTGACCGACCGTGTAGCGGATCACCCCGTCATGCGTGCCCAGCACCCGGCCGTCGACATGCACGATCTCGCCCGGACGCGAGGCGCCGGGACGCACTTTCTCGACAATGTCGACATAACGGCCCTGGGGGACAAAGCAGATGTCCTGGCTGTCCGGCTTGTCGGCGACGACGAGGCCGAAGGCCTCAGCCAGCTGGCGCGTCTGGTCCTTGTTGAGATGACCCAGCGGGAAGCGCAGGAAGTCCAGCTGCTCGTGCGTGGTCGCGAACAGGAAGTAGGACTGGTCCTTGCCGGCATCGGCAGCCCGGCGCAGCTCCGGCCCGTTCGGGCCGGCCACGCGCTGGATGTAATGCCCGGTCGCCATGCAGGCCGCACCCAGCTGGCGGGCGGTGTCCAGGAGGTCGGCAAACTTGACCGTCTGGTTGCAGCGCACGCAGGGGATCGGCGTGTAGCCGGCCAGATAGGTATCGGCGAACTCCTCGATCACCGCCTCGCGGAACCGGCTTTCATAATCGAGAACATAATGCGGAAAGCCGCAGGCTTCGGCGACGCGCTTGGCGTCGTAAATGTCCTGACCGGCACAGCAGGCGCCCTTCTTCTGGATCGCGGCGCCATGATCGTAGAGCTGCAGCGTCACGCCGACGACGTCATAGCCGGCGCGGTGCAGCACGGCGGCCGTGACGGAACTGTCGACGCCGCCGGACATGGCCACCACGACGCGATGGTCTGCCGGGTTGCCGCCCAGTCCCAGCGGATCGCCGGACAGGTTGAATTCAAAAAGCAGTGCATCGGCGCGCGCCAGGGCGTCGCCGGAAACCAGCGTGGTCATTCTTGCGCCTCCAACGGGGTCAAGGCCCGGAGCAAACGGTTATCGATGGCACGCTGTTTATCGCAGATAGTTCAGCAGCGAAACCTGGCTCAGCGAGGAGAAGGTCGCTGCGGAGACCTGCACGGCCGTCTGGGCCTGCTGGAAACGGGTCGCCGCCTCGGCCATGTCGGCGTCCTCGATGTCGGAAATCATCAGGGTGATGAAGTCCTGGCGCTCCACATGATTGGTCTTCAGATTCTCCACATGCGCCTGCCGCGTGCCGTTCTCGCCGACGCGGGCATGCAGATTGTCCAGCGCAGACACGACATTCTGGATCTCGGTCTGCAGGAAGGCTTCCTGCGCCGCAGAAAGCGGGCTGGCGAAGGGACCATTCGGTCCGGCGTCGAAATCGGCGATCCGCTTGAAGGACGCCATCACATCGCCGCCGACATCGCTGGCCAGCATGCCCACCTCGATCGAATAATTCTGGTCGAGCTGGACCTGCGGCTTGCGGTCATTGTTCTGGAAGGCCTCGTCGGCATTGCCCATGGGCACAAGGTCCGACAGGTCCGAAATCCCGACCGACGGCACATCGGCGCGCGTACCGCTGAACAGATAGGTGCCGGCATGCTGCGTGTTGAGCGCGTTGGTGACCTCATAGAAGGCCTCGCGCGTCTGCTGCATGATGTAGTCGCCTTCCTTGGTGGTGATCGCAAGGCGCAGGCTGTTGGCGGCATCGGCGATGTGTTCCAGCGCCGTGTCCTGGGCGGCCAGCCGGGTCTCGGTGCGCGTCGCGGCTTCCTCATAGCTCTTGGCCTGGGTTTCCGCGGCGCGGGCGGCCGACAGCATTTCGGCCTGGTAGCCGACCCCCTTGAGGTCTTGAACCAGCTTGCCGGTCGTCAGCTGCTGCTGCGCCTCGAACATCTGCTTCTGGGCCTTCATCAGGTCCATCAGCGCCGACTGGTTGGCGGCATAGGTGGAAATCCGCGTCATGGGTTCAAAACCTCCTAGACGATATTCAGGAGAATATCGGTCATTTCCTTGGCGGCCTGCAGCATGCGGGCCGATGCGTTGTAAGACGTCTGGAAGCGCGTCATCGCGGCGAGTTCCTCGTCGAGATTGACGCCTTCCACATCGGTGCGTTTCTGGGCCGCGGTTTCACGCAGAACGGCCGCCGATCCGGCGACACTCTCGGCGCGCGAGGCGCGCGAGCCGACTGCGCCGGCCATGCGGGAGGCATAGTCCTGCAGGCTCACCGTCGTGCGGTTCAGCGAACCGGCCGCATCGAAGACGCGGGGATTGGTCAGCGCGCTCTGCAGCGCGATCCCGCCGCGATTGTCGCCCGCCGTCACGACGACATCGCCGACAACCGTCGCACCATCGATATCCAGCTGGGCCAGGGCGAGGCGCGAGGCATCCGACCGGATCGCCGGATCGACCTCGAAGCTTTCCGAACGTCCGGCACGGGCTTCCAGTCCGACGCCGAAGATTTCCGAGAAGGCGTGCCCCGACCCCGGCCGCGACGTGCTGTCGCCGGTCAGATTGACGTCGAAGGCCTCATAGCCGGCATTCGGCGTCGAGGTCAGTTCGCCATTGGTGTCGAGGCTGAAGGTGACATAGCGGCCGACACCCGTCGTGGTGTTGTTCAGCGCCGTGATGATGTCGTTGAAGCTCTGGCCGGCGACCATCGGGATATCGACTGTGGAAACCCGGTCTCCCGCCGCCGTCTTCACTTCGAAACTGATCGTGGAACCGCCGACAAACCCGTGCAGTTCGGCGCCGGTCAAGCCGGTCTCGAAAAAGCCGGGCTCATTCGACCGCACGACATCATTGAGACCGAAGAAGTGTGCAAAGCCGCGGCCGCCGCGATCGCTGGGATTGGCGTCGTCCTGCAGGGTGGCGATGCCGTTGGCCGCGGCATCCGCGGCGATGGTCAGCTGGCCATTGGCAAAACTGGCCGAGCCGACACCGCCCAGCGCCGTGTCGATCGCCGTGGTCAGGCTGGCCACCGTGGCACCGATCGGTGCGGCCGGCCCGCCATCGACCGACAGCGTGCCGGCGTCGAAATCGATATCGACGCGCCGCACCAGCGTGCCGGTATTGTCCGTCACGGCCAGCGTGGTCGCACCTGAGAAATTGTGCAGATCCGTGCCTTCCAGACCGGTATTGCGACCGCTCAGCGTCTGCGGCGGCGGATAGGCAGTGGCATTGTTGTGCGCCGCGTTCAGCGCGTCGGCCGCGCCCGAGGTCAGTTCGGCCAGCTCTTCGGCCATGGCGGGCAATTCCTTGTCCCGCATGTCGATGAGCGCGCGCAGCTCGCCGCTGGTGATATGGCTGTCCAGCTGTTGCGCCGTGCCGCCATTGGGCGGCTGAACGAAAATATTGCCGTAGTCGATGCCATAGGCACCCGTGCCGCCGGCATCATAGCTCAGCTTGGCCGGGTAATTGTCGAGCAGCAGCACACCATCGCCGGTGCGCACCACGACCCGGCCGTCGGGCTGATAGTCGGCGCGCACATCCATATATTGCGACAGCTCGTCGAGCAGTTCGGACTGACGGTTCTCCGCGCCGGAGGTGTCGCCGCCGGATGTGGCGAGACTCTGGACGCTGGAGTTGAGCTCGTAGAGCTCGTTGATGATCTCGTTGACCCGCGTAACATTGGCATTGATCTTCGAGTCCGACTCCAGACGGTAGCTCCGGATTTCACCGGACAGGCGCTTGGCCTCGTCGAAGAAGGATTGCAGGTCGGAAGCGGCCGACAGTCGTGCCACGGCCAGGGTCGGGTCGACACTCGCCTGCGACAGGCCCGAGAAAGCCGCATTCATACGCGAAAACAGAGAGCCGGCATCGTCCAGCTTGCCGAACTGCGCCTGCACCCGGTCCAGCATTTTCGCGCTCAGCTCGGCCGCACCGGCATCGCTGATCGCCCGCAGGGATGCGGTCTGGAGGTGGCGGTCGACGATCCGGTGGATGCCGACAACTTCCACGCCCATGGCCACGCCGCCGACATTGCGCGCCTGCAGCAGCGCTTCCGTGCGGGCATAGCCGGGCGTGTTGACATTGGCGACATTGTTGGACGTGGCGCGCAGGCCGGCCTGGCTGGCCGCGAGGCCTGACAGCGCATTTCCGAGAATTCCGTTCAGCGACATGTTCCGCTCCCTGCGCGCAGGCCGATCCAGTGGGCCGGGCGGTCAATTCTGCCGCCGGCACGGCAAGCCTTGCCGGGTCGCCGGGGGCGGCGCACACCGTGTTCAAGCCAAGCTGCCATCACGTAACCCATTGCGATATTTCGACCTTTACGCATTCGATCTCTTCAGCGGCCATCCGCGAGACGGATCGGCCTGCCCCCGACGTCGCAAGCGGCGGGCCAGTTTTCGGATTGCCTGACCGGGGCCTGTCCGGCACTCGGGAAACCGTGTCGGGAGAACAGGAACGCGCCCGCGCGCGAGGCCGGGCGGGTATGTGAGGCGCAGACCGGCAGCTTCGGCCCACCACCGGGAAAGTTTCGCCGGGCAGAAGCGGTCCGGACGACCGGTTACCGGGAAATTAATGCATATTTTCTAATAGTTAGGGCAAATCGAAACTGGCACACCCCTTGCGACCGGATCAGCAAGCCAGGCGCGGATGGCGCCGCAAGAACAAGATGGACCGGACATGCAATCGGGTTTCCCCACTGCCAACCTCCCCCGGAGCGCCGACACGGCGGCCGCGGTCGATCGCCCCAACGCGGCCGGCCGGCCGGCCGGCGATGCAGGCCGCCGTCTTGATGATGCCGACGCCCCCCGCGACAGTGCCTTCTCCGACATGGTCGAGACGGCACGCAGCACGGAAGAGACCCCGGCCCGCAAGCCCGCCGGTCTTGCAAAAACCGGCACGCACACCATTCCCGGCGACACCGCCAGCGTCGGCAATGCGCCTGCCTCGCGTCAGCCTGCTCCCGCATCTGCGACCGATGCACCATCTGATGTTCAGGACATGATAGCGGCCAGCCAGAAACCGGCGCAGGGCAAGTCCGCAGCGCCGCAGCCCGCCCCGCAAAAAACTGCCGCTCAGCCGGTGGCTCAGGGTGCACAAGCGGCTTCGACCGGGACCGCCGGAACCGCGCCGGCAGCAGCATCGGCAGCAGTATCGGGCGGCACGGTTGCGCCCGCACGGGCAGCAGACGTCACAGCACAAGCACCGGACGGAGCAACAGCCGCGGCCACCCGCGCTGCAGCCGCATCCACAAAGGTGCAGGACGGCGCAGCCGAAACGTCCACGACCGCAGCACCGGCGAAGAGCGCCGGCCAGATGTCCTCGTCTACCGTGACAAACCCGGCCCCGAACAGCGCATCGGAGTCGCAGCCGGACACCGCGGCGGCTGACCCCGCACCCGAGCCGGCCAGGCAGGTCTCCACCGCCTCGGCCCCGGAGGCGGACGCTGTCAGCAAGCCCGCCAGCACGGTTTCGTCCGCTCCGTCCGCTCCGTCCGCTCCGTCCGCTCCGTCCGCTCCGTCCGCTCCGGACACATCCGGCACCACCCCGGGCAAGCCGGTCCAGACCGCCAAGGCCGGCCTGCAATCAGCCACGCCCGCCCAGCCGGCTGCCACATCTGCATCGACATCCAAGAATGCCGAAGCGGCAGCAGCCACGAGGCCCGGCATGCCGGCAGGCACGCAAAACCAGGCTACAGCCACCCAATCCCCCGCAGCGGCCACCACAGTTGCAACGGCCAATGCGACGCCGCAGCCCGGACAGCCCCCCGCTCCGCTGCGCGAAACATCGCACCGTCCGGCGATCCTGGAGACCGGCGGCAATCCGGCATCCGCCAGATCGTCGAACGGCAAGACCGAGGCTCCGGCTGGCCAGCGCGTTTCGGTCACGCCGGCCGAGCGGGGTTCCGCTCAGTCGAGTACCACAGCCGGTAGCGCCAATGTCACCCCAATGTCGGCGCAACGCGACCCGAACGCACCCGCTATGTCACCGCTGATGCAGGCTCTTGCACAGCCTGCGGGAACCGCTGACCCGGCCCCGGTGCAGCCGCTCGAGATCAACGCCGATGCCGCGCAATCCGATGCCGAGATCCAGCTGAACCGGGCGGGCGATGTCCGCGCGCCCGCGGATCGCGCCGGCGCCAATCTGCCGCGCTTTGCGCCGCATACAGCCCAGCACCTGGCCGGACAGATCACGCGCCAGTTCAACAATGGCCAGCGTGTCTTCGATATCCGTCTCGACCCGGCCGAGCTGGGCAAGGTGGATGTGCGCCTCGAGCTGCGTGCTGATAATCGGGTCCACGCCGTTCTCTCGGCGGAACGTCCTGAAACGCTTGCGGAATTGCAGCGCGCCGCCCGGGATCTGGAGCGCAGCCTCAACGAGGCTGGCCTGGAGCTGGCCGAAGAAGGGCTGACCTTCCAGATGCGTGACGAAGGCGGCGACACCCCGGGTTCGCAGCGCGACCCGTCGGCAACCAACATGCCGATCTTTGCCGAGGGCGGCGAGATCGGGCTGACCGAAGAGGCCACTGCGCCGGTGGTCCAGCAATCGAAATACGGTTTCCTGCTATCACGCCGGAGCGGCGTGGACATGCGGGTCTAAGGGAGACACGAGAATGACCGAAGTCACGAGTGCGACCCAGGCAAGCCCGTCGCTTGTCAACTCGCAGACGGGCCTCGCCGACAATTTCGAGATGTTCCTCACCCTGCTCACCGAGCAGATGAAGAACCAGGATCCGCTGAACCCGCTGGATTCAACCCAGTTCGTGAACCAGCTGGTCGACTTCTCGAGCGTGGAACAGCAGATCGCCCAGAACCAGAATCTGGAGAGCCTGCTGATCCTGCAATCGGCCGCCGCCCAAGCAAACTCGGTCGGCTATATCGGCCGGGTCGCCATGGCCGACACGCCCATGGCCTATATGGAAAATGGTAGCGCCAACTGGGAATACATCCTGCCCGACGACGCCGAATCCGTGACGCTGGTCATCAAACAGGGCGAGCGTATCGTTGCTCGCTCGACCGGCGAAGTGACGGCCGGTTCTCACGAGTTCGAATGGGACGGCAAGAGTGAAAGCGGTGCCGATCTGGAAGATGGCGTCTACACGCTGGACGTGATCGCCACGAATGCAGATGACGAGACTGTCCCGGCCGAAATCCGCGCCTCGGGCCGGGTAACGGGCGTCGACATGTCCGGCAGCGAGGTGATTGTCCAGATGGGCAATATCAGCGTGCCGCTATCCTCCATCCTGGCTGTTCGCGAAGACGGGTCGGCGACGGTCGACGACATAATCTGATCAGGCAGAACATAATTGAGCAGGCCCGCCGGCCTGACGGGCCGCCAGAAGGCAGCCTCAACCAACGCAGCAGAAAGCTCCAAACAAGAACCAAATACGCAAGGAGCATGCATTATGAGCATCAATTCCGCGCTTTTGGCCGGCGCTTCCGGCCTCATTGCCAATTCGAGCGCGCTCGCCGCGATCTCGGACAACATCTCCAACGTCAACACGATCGGCTACAAGCGCGCCAACTCCGTGTTCACGCCTCTCTATGATGGCGGCGGCAGTTCCTCCGGTTCCCGCTATACTGCTGCAGGCGTGAATTCGGTTGCGAGACTCGCGATCTCCGAAGGCGGTTTGCTTCAGCCCGGCTCGACCAGCACGGATCTGGCGATCGCAGGCCGCGGTTTCTTTGTGGTCCGCGAAACGCCGAATGCCGACTCCAACGACACTGTCGCCTTCACCCGTTCCGGCCGCTTCCTGCCGGACGAGAACGGTTACCTGAAGAACGATGCCGGCATGTATCTGGCTGGCTGGCCCGTCGCGTCGGATGGCTCGGTGACAACCAATCCGTCGGACCTGAATAATCTGGAAACGATCAACCTGTCATCCATCGGCGGGGCGGCGGAAGCTTCCACAGCGATGTCGTTCAATGCCAATCTTTACCAGCGCCAGGCCGTTTCGGCCGACGAAGCGACGTACGATCCGACCCTCAGCGCCAACAATATGGCATCGGGCAATGTCACACCGGACTTCCAGCGCTCGATTCCCTTCTACGACAGTGTCGGCGGCGTGCGCACGCTCACCATCTCGATGCTGAAGAGCGCGACGACGAACGAGTGGCATGCCGAGGTTCACATGTCGCCGGCCACCGACGTGACAACCGGCGCCGGCCTGGTCGACGGTCAGCTGCTCACAGGTACGGTTGCCTTTGACGAGAACGGCCGCCTCGACATGGCCAACACCACGCTGCCGACCTCGCTCGACTTTCTGGCATCGAGCAATGCTGCACCACTCGGCGCCAACCAGTTCCAGTGGGCGAGTTCGACCGGTATCGACGCCCAGTCCATCACTCTGGATTTCGGTGGCGCGAACTCGGCCGGCGGCTTCACCCAGTATGACAGCCCGTCCAATTTGGGCTCAACCAATGTGAACGGCTCGGCATTCGGCAATTTCGCCAGCGTCGATGTGGATGAAGACGGCTTCGTCTTCGCCAAGTTCACAAACGGTATCGTCCGCAAGATCTACCAGATTCCGGTTGCGACCTTCACCAACCCGGACGGTCTGGAAGCACAGGCCGGCGGTACATTCACCGTGACCCCGGAATCCGGCGCCTACACGCTGACCCGTCCGGGCATGGGAACAGCCGGGAATATCGCCTCGTCGACGCTGGAAAGCTCGAATGTCGATCTGGCGTCCGAGTTCACCAGCCTGATTACGACGCAGCGCGCCTACTCCGCCTCGTCAAAGATCATCACCACGGCTGACGAGATGCTCGATGAAGCGATCCGCATGAAGCGCTAGGGTTGGCGCTGAAGCCTTAGTGATCCGAAGGGGGCGCCTTGAGCGCCCCCTTTTTTTGCCGCCTGCAGGGCATGCTGCGGGCTTCCAATTCGTCACAAATTCTATCAAGCCGCTTAAACGTAAATTTACCCAGCGGTTTAGGTGGATGTTAAAGGCCGCTGTGTAGGGTGACCCTACAAACAAGAACAACGGGGGTCGGACATGCAGCCGCGCCTTAAAAAAGAAAATTACGTCATTGGACCGGATGGTAGCCCTCTCACCTTGGCGGACCTGCCCAAGCCGAGCACCCAGCGCTGGGTTGTTCGTCGAAAGGCTGAAGTGGTCGCGGCGGTGAGAGGTGGCCTGCTTTCGCTCGAGGACGCATGTGCACGCTATTCGCTGACGGTCGAGGAATTCCTGGGCTGGCAGCGCTCCATCGACAAGCATGGGCTGGCCGGGCTGCGGACGACGCGCCTGCAACAGTATCGCTAGTTGTCCCCCCTTAACTAGCGTTTCCGAACGGCGGCCCTCCCCCCGGGTCGCCGTTCAACATGTCAATCGCACATCGTGTTTGTGTGCTCTGCCTGGTCTCGACGGGTGGAGTGCATTTCCTATTAAGCGTCATTAAACCCTCGTTTACGAGACCGGTAGGAAAATTCTGCCCAGTGCTTCGCTGATGAAGCAGGGACGTAAGGCAGGATTCTCCGTGAACGCTCTACTCGACCAGTTCAAGGCTTTTGGCGCCGGGCGACTGACCGCCATCTTCGGTCTCGCCGTGGGCGTGGCCGCGGCGCTCGTGTATTTTTCCGGTGCTGTAGGTGGTGGCAACCAGTCGCTCCTGTATTCGGGCCTCGACCCGGCCGAAGCGGCATCCACCAGCCAGCTGCTCGACCAGGCAAATATCGCCTATGAGATTCGCGAAGGTGGTACGGCGATCTATGTCGACACGGCGCAGGTTGACGAAGCCCGTGTGCGCGTCGCGTCGTCCGGCCCGCTGTCCGGCGCTTCGGTCGGCTACGAGATTTTCGATCGCCAGGACAATTTCGGCCAGACCAGCTTCGTCCAGAATCTGAATGCCAAGCGCGCCCTGGAAGGCGAGCTGGCACGCACTATCCAATCCATGGCCTTTGTCGACAGCGCGCGGGTGCACCTGAACCTGCCCGAACGCCGCCTGTTTGCCCGCGATCAGCAGGAGCCGACCGCAGCTGTTACCGTCTCGACCGGTCAGCGCCTCAATGCCGAACAGATCCGCGTGATTCGCAATATCGTCGCCTCCGGCGCTGGCCTCGAGCCGGGCCGGGTCGCCCTCGCCGATGATCGCGGCCGCCAGCTGGCGAGCATGATCGACGGTGAGAATGCCAGTGCAGTCCTGATGGATGAGCGCCGCGGCGAGGTCGAAGCCGAACTGCGCCGCAATATTCTGGATATTGTCGAGGGTGTCGTCGGTTCCGGTGCCGCGCGCGTCCAGGTAACAGCCGATCTGAACCGTCAGAGTGTCACCCAAAGCTCGGAAACCTATGACCCGGAAGGCTCTGTCCTGCTGTCGCGTGAGCGCTCCGAAGATGTTTCCAGCGATCGCGAGGGCTCCGGCAACCGCGTCTCCGCCTCCGAAAACCTGCCCGACGGCGCCAATGGCGAGGCCGACGGCGCGAGCAATATCGCCAATCGTGAGACGTCCAGCGAAACCGTCAACTACGCCCTGTCCAGCACCACGCGGACCGAAGTTGTCGAAGCCGGTGCCATCGAGCGCCTGTCTGTTGCCGTCGCCGTCGACGGATTTGTCGAAGTCCAGGAGGATGGCGCCACGGTCTGGCGTGAACGCCCGCAGGCCCAGATCGAGCAGATCGAGGCGCTCGTCCGGTCGGCCATGGGTTTCAGCGATGATCGTGGCGATGCCCTGACGGTCCGTCAGATCGAGTTCGCCCGCGCCGACCCGCTGCTGGGCACGCCCGCGAGCAGCCCGCTATCCTTGTCGAAAGCCGATATCATGCGGGTCGCTGAAATCATTGTCCTGTTCGTGACCGCCCTGCTGATCATCTTCCTGGTCGCCCGTCCCTTGGTCAAAGGCGCCAGCGGCGCGGCAATGCCGCAAGGCCTGGCCCTGGCTGCGGCCGGCGCTGATGCCGGGCCGGCCCCGATGGCACTGCCGGCCCAGGGCGACCGCCCTGCGGCTCTGCCGGGCGGCAACAGCAACGACTCGATCGACATCGAGAAAATCGACGGCCAGGTGAAAGCCTCGTCGCTGAAAAAAGTCGCCAACATCGTTGAATCCCACCCAGAGGAATCGATCGCGATCCTCCGCTCCTGGCTGCATGAAGGGTAATCCCGGCCATGTCTGAGAAGCGCGCCATAGAAGATCCCGCCAGACTCACCGGCCCGGAAAAGGCCGCCGTGATGTTGCTGGCGCTCGGCGATGAAGGCGAGTCGATGTGGCAACACCTCGACGAAGAGGAAATCCGCGAGGTTTCCCAGGCAATGTCCAATCTGGGCACCGTCACGTCGAGCGCAGTGGAAAAGCTGATCGTCGACTTCGTCGGCCAGATGTCCTCGACCGGCTCGCTGATGGGTTCGTTCGAGGCCACCCAGCGGCTGCTGACCTCCTTCCTGCCCGGCGAAAAGGTCGAGGCGATCATGGAAGAGCTGCGTGGTCCGGCCGGCCGGACCATGTGGGACAAGCTGGGCAATGTGAACGAGGTGGTTCTGGCGAACTACCTGAAGAATGAATACCCGCAGACCGTCGCCGTGGTTCTGTCCAAGGTGAAGTCCGAGCACGCATCGCGCGTTCTGGCGGCCCTGCCCGAAGATTTTGCCTTGGAAGTGGTCACGCGGATGCTGCGCATGGAACCGGTGCAACGCGAAATCCTCGACCGGATCGAGGAAACGCTGCGCACCGAATTCATGTCCAATCTGGCGCGCACGTCCAAGCATGACAGCCATGAGATGATGGCGTCGATCTTCAACAATTTCGACCGGCAGACGGAGAACCGTTTCCTTGCGGCGCTGGAAGAGCGCAATCGCGAGAGCGCCGAGAAGATCCGCTCTTTGATGTTTGTCTTCGAAGACCTGTCCAAGCTGGACCCGGGCGGCATCCAGACGCTGATGCGCGGCATCGACAAGGACCAGATGGGCCTGGCGCTCAAGGGCGCCTCCGACAGCCTGCGCGACCTGTTCTTCTCCAACATGTCCGAACGCGCCGCGAAAATCATGCGCGAAGATATGGGAGCACTGGGTCCGGTGCGTCTGAAAGACGTCGACCAGGCACAGCAGGCCATCGTCTCGGTGGCCAAGGACTTGGCGGCCAAGGGCGAGATCATGCTCGCCGATGGCGGCGCCGACGATGAACTGATCTACTAGGGAGCGGACGAACGATGAATCCTGTCAAATTCGACTTCGATACCGAGTTCGACCGCAATGGTGAAATCCTGCGCGAAGGCGAAAGCTATAAGCGCTTCTTCACACAGGACGATGTCGAAGCCGCACGCATGTGGGGTGTCGAGGAAGGGCGTGAGATGGAGGAGGGCCGCTGCGCCGACGCGCTGCAGGCCATCGCCTCCCAGATGCAGCTGATCCTGGCTCGCCTGGCCAATGAATCGGAGGCCCTGCGCCACGAAGCCGCCGGCCTAGCTGTCGCTGCCGCCCGCAAGATCGCTGGTGAAGCCCTCTCGGCCTACCCGCTGGAGACCATCGACAGCTTGGCGCGCGAAACGGTGCAGGACCTGCGGTCCGAGCCGCGCCTGTCCGTGCGCTGCGCCGCAGAACTCGTCGAAGACCTGTCGGACCGCCTCGAAGCGACCGCCCGAGATGCGGGCTTTGAAGGCGCGATCTCGGTGCGCGGCGACGCCGGCATGCGCGGCGCCGATGTCCGCATGGAATGGGGCGCCGGCGCAGTGCAGCGCAGCGCCGAGGAAATCGAAGCGCGGCTCAATGATGTCGTGGCCCGCTGGCTCGCGGCCGGTCCCAGTGAAGATGACAGCACCGACGGCGTTACCGGCCAATCGGCCGGCGCGTCTGCTGCTTGAAGGAGGCCAGAATGGCTGACGAAAATAATTTTGACCTGCCCGATCTGGGCAATGACGCGCAGCAGGTACCGGCGACGGCACCCGCGCCGAAGGCCGAGCAGATGCTGGAAGACGATGCGAAGAACGCCGCCGATCTGGCGCCGGTTTTCGATGTCCCGGTCAACATCTCGGCTGTGCTGGGCAAGGCTCATATCGACGTGAACTCGCTTCTCAAGCTCACCTCCGGATCGGTGGTCGAGCTGGACCGCAAGATCGGTGAAGCGATCGACATTTACGTCAACAACCGGCTGGTGGCCCGCGGCGAAGTCGTCGTGGTTGATGACCGGCTGGGCGTAACCATGACGGAAATCATCAAGGACGGGGACGCGGCCTAGGCCGCCGGAGGACGGAGTAACACCATGCGCATTCTGATAGTTGGCAGCCTCGGCGGACAATTGCACACCGCCACCAAGATTGCCCTGGACCGGGGCGCCAAGGTCTCGCAGGTCGATACGATCGAACAGGCCACCGCGCACTTGCGTGCCGGCCGCGGCGCCGACCTGCTCATGGTCGACCTGTCGCTGGACGTTGAGGCCCTGATCGCCGCCAACGAGGCCGAGCGCATCTCCGTGCCGGTCGTTGCCTGTGGCGTGAATGTCCGTCCGGAAGCTGCCGCGGCCGCGATCCGCGCCGGCGCCAAGGAATTCATTCCAATGCCGCCGGACGCCGACCTGATCGCCGCTGTCCTGCAAGCCATCGCCGATGACGAACGTCCGATGATCGCCCGCGACCCGTCCATGCAGGCCGTCATCCAGCTCGCCGACCGTATCGCCGCCTCCGACGCCTCCGTCCTCATCACGGGTGAAAGCGGCTCCGGTAAGGAAGTGATGGCGCGCTACGTCCACTCCAAGTCCAAGCGCGCTTCGGCCCCCTTCGTCTCCGTCAACTGCGCCGCGATCCCGGAAAACCTCCTGGAATCGGAACTCTTCGGTCACGAGAAAGGCGCCTTCACCGGCGCAATTGCCCGCCGCGTGGGCAAGTTCGAGGAAGCCGATGGCGGCACATTGCTGCTGGACGAAATCTCGGAAATGGACATCCGCCTGCAAGCCAAGCTGCTGCGCGCCATCCAGGAACGCGAGATCGACCGGGTCGGCGGCACCAGGCCGGTCAAGGTGAACATCCGCATCCTGGCGACGTCGAACCGCGACCTGCGCAAGGCCGTGGCCGAAGGCATCTTCCGCGAAGACCTGCTGTTCCGCCTGAACGTCGTCAACCTGGCGCTGCCGCCGCTGCGCGAGCGCCCGGCCGACATCCTGGCCCTAGCCGAACACTTCACGAAGAAGTATGCCACCGCCAATGCGATCGAGGAGCGGCCTATCTCCGAGGCTGCCAAGACACAGCTCCTGGCCCGCGAATGGACCGGCAACGTCCGCGAACTGGAAAACGCCATGCACCGCGCGGTGCTGCTGGCATCCGGCCGCGAGATCACGCCGGACGCGATCCGCATGCCGGATGGTTCCGCTTTCACCGGTTCGGGTAACAGCGTCGCCCGCCAGGCCGCCGATGCCGCGCAATCTGTGCAGACCGACATGATCGGCCGCACCGTGGCCGAGGTGGAACAGGACCTGATCCTGAACACGCTCGACCATTGCCTGGGCAATCGGACCCATGCCGCCAACATTCTCGGCATCTCGATCCGCACCCTGCGCAACAAGCTGAAACTCTACTCGGACCAGGGCGTGGACATTCCCGCACCCAACCAGCCTGTAACCGGCGCCTCCGTAGCCTGATTGGACTAGATCGTGGTCGACACCGCAGCATCCGAAACCGCCGCATCCAATGCGGGCGGATTTGATACCCGCGCCTTCCTGAACCGCGTCATGCGCGGCGACGTGGCGCTGGCCGTGGGCATTCTCGCCATCCTGGTGATGCTGCTCCTGCCCATGCCCCGCATGCTGCTGGACTTCTCGCTGGCCATCTCCATCTCGGTGTCGGTTCTGGTGTTGATGACCGCGCTCTTCATCAAGAAACCGCTGGAATTCTCGGCCTTTCCGGCGGTGCTGCTGATTACCACCCTTCTGCGTCTGGGCCTGAATATCGCCTCGACGCGCCTCATCCTGTCGCGCGGCCATGAAGGCACCAACGCGGCCGGCGAGGTCATCGAGGCCTTCGGCGCCTTCGTCATGCAGGGCAATGTCGTGATCGGCGTGATCGTGTTCTCGATCCTGGTGATCGTGAACTTCGTCGTTATTACAAAAGGTTCCGGCCGGATCGCGGAAGTCGCAGCCCGCTTCACCCTCGATGCCATGCCCGGCAAGCAGATGGCCATCGATGCCGATCTGTCGGCCGGTCTGATCAATGAAGACGAAGCGCGCAAGCGGCGCTCCGAGCTGGAAGGCGAAAGCAATTTCTTCGGCGCCATGGACGGTGCTTCCAAGTTCGTGCGCGGTGACGCCATGGCCGGCCTGATGATCACGGCGATCAACCTGATCGGGGGTATCATCATCGGTGTCGTGCAGTCGGGCATGTCCTTCCCGGACGCCGCCAGCGCCTACTCCACCCTGACGATCGGCGACGGCCTGGTCTCCCAGATCCCCGCCCTGATCATTTCCGTGGCTGCGGGCCTGCTCGTCTCCAAGGCCGGTGTCGACGGCGAAGCTGACAAGGCCGTGTTCGGTCAGCTGACAGCCAACCCGCAAGGCCTGGGCCTGGTTTCCGGCGTTGCCCTGATGGTCGGCATCCTGCCCGGGATGCCCTTCCTGCCCTTCGCCCTGATGGCGGCCGGCGCTGGTTCTCTGGCCTGGATGAATCGCGATGTCGCCGAACGCAAGGCGCGCGAAGAGGAAGAGGCAAAAGCCGACAAGATCGCCGAAGAGACCGCCAGCAAGTCCAGCGGCGACGCGCCGATCGAGGAAAGCCTGGCCATCGACGAGCTCAAGATCGAACTGGGCTATGGCCTGCTACCGCTGATCAATGATGTCGACGGCCGCAAGCTGACCGACCAGATCAAGGCGCTGCGCCGCTCGCTGGCCGAGGAAATGGGCTTTGTCACGCCGGCTGTCCGCATCGTCGACAACATGGCGCTGGGCAATAACGAGTACACGATCCGCATCAAGGAACTGGAAGCCGGCCGCGGCGAGCTGCGCCTGCACAAGCTCCTGGTCATGGATCCGGCCGGCCTGCCGATCGACATGCCCGGCGACCATGTGAAGGAGCCGACTTTCGGCCTGCCCGCAACCTGGATCGACGAAGGCACGCGCGAGGAGGCGACCTTCCGCGGTTATACGATCGTCGAACCGGCCGCCGTCCTGGTGACGCATCTGACCGAGCAGCTGCGCGAGAATATGGCGGACCTGCTGTCCTATGCCGAAGTCGAGAAGCTGATCGACAAGCTGTCGAAGGAACACAAGAAGCTGGTCGACGATATTGCGCCGGCACAGATCAGCCGCGCCGGCATCCAGCGCGTCCTGCAGTCGCTGATCCGCGAGCGTGTCTCCATTCGCGACCTGTCTACGATCATGGAAGGCATCGCCGAAGCGAGCGCCACGACCCAGCATCTCGATGCGATCGTCGAACACGTCCGCACGCGTCTGGCACGGCAGATCTGCCACGCCAACAAGTCCTTCGACGGCAACCTGCCGGTTCTGGCTCTCGGGCCGCAATGGGAACAGGCCTTCATCGAGTCGCTGATCGGCGAGGGGGACCGCAAGCAGCTCGCGCTCGCGCCCTCAAAACTGCACGATTTCGTCGCCGCGATCAGAAACTCTTTTGAAACCGCATCAGCACAGGGTCAGGTTCCTGTACTGCTGACGAGCCCGATGATTCGTCCGTATGTGCGCTCTCTGGTGGAACGTTTCCGCCCGCAGACGGTGGTGATTTCGCAGAACGAGATCCACCCCAGCGCACGTCTGAAGACTCTGGGCCATGTCGGCTGACCGGCCGGAACCCCCTTGTGAATTGAACCAATCATGCGCCTGAAAACCTTCTCTGCCCCGTCCCTGACCCAGGCCATGGCCGATGTGCGCCGTGAAATGGGCCCGGATGCGGTAATCATCGCGACGTCCGACGCGCCTGGCGGCGGTGTGCAGGTGCGTGCCGCCGCCGAGACGGCCTATGTGCGCGAACCGGCCGAACCGGTGCGTGAACGCTCCGAGCGACTGCATGCCGAGGCCGAGATCGAACGCGGGATGCGTGAAGACAGCGATCTGGACCGCGTTATCCGGGCGCTCGGGTTTCACCGCACGCCCGGTAGCGCTGCTCAGGCCCTGATCCGCGCGGCCCACGATCTGTCAGACGGCCAGGCCGTGGCCCGTCTCGCCCACGCGATCGAGAGCCGCTACACCTTCCAGCCGCTGCCGGCCGTACCCGAGCACGCCCTCTTGTTCGCGGGCACGCCGGGTGTCGGCAAGACTTCCGCGCTCGCGAAAATAGCGGCACGTGCGATCACCGCCGGCGCCAAACCCACCCTGATCTCATGCGACGGTGAGCGCGCCGGCGCCGACGAGCGGCTTCGGGCTCTGGCCAAGCGCATGGGCGCCGAATTCCGCACGGCCGACGACCCGCGTGAGATGATCGATGCGGTCGCTGAAATTGACGGCCCTATTCTGATTGACAGCCCGGCAGTGAACCCGTTCGAGCTGGACGATCTGGACATGACACTCGCTTTCGCCGACTCTGCGAGGGCTGAAATCATCTATGTTTTCGACGCCGGGCTGACCCCGGAAGACGCCGAGGATGCCGCATCGCTGTTCGCCTCGATCGGCGCCAGCCGTTGCATCCCCGTCAAGCTTGATACCAGCCGACGCCTTGGTGCAATCCTGGGCGTGGGTGAAACCGGGCTGGCCTTTGCCCAGATTTCCTCCACCCCCTTCATCGGGGGCGGGCTGGCCCCGGCCACACCGCTGCGGCTGGCCCGGGTTCTCATCGAAGACCGTGACACCCCGTTCGAAGAGGCGGACCAATGAAGCTCGCATCCGCGCCGCAAGACCGCTCCGCAGGCCGCATTCTGGCCATCGCCTCCGGCAAGGGCGGGGTCGGCAAGACCGCGTCCGCGATCGGCATGGCCCATGCTTTCTCTCAGATGGGCGAAAGGGTCTTGCTCGTCGACGGCGATCTGGGCATGGCAAATATCGACGTCCAGCTGGGCCTCCAGCCCGCCGCGGACATCACCAGCGTGCTCAACGGCAAGGTTTCCCTGACCGACGCGGTGGGTCCGGCCTTCGGCGGTTCCCAGAAGCGCGGCGGTTTCGATGTCATCTCTGGCCGCTCCGGCTCCGGCGCCCTGGCCAATCTCGCCGGCCCGGGCCTGACCAAGCTGGCCTCGGGCGTCGCAGCGCTCGCCCTCTCCTATGATCGCGCCATCCTGGATCTGGCCGCCGGCGCCGACCGCGCGACGGTACGACTGGCGCTGACGGCAGACGATGTGGTGATCGTCATCAATGACGAGCCCACCTCGCTCACCGATGCCTACGCCTTTGTGAAAACGCTGCGCCTGCATGACGACGGCGCCGCGCCGCTGGTCGTCGTCAACAACGCGCCCGACCTGATCAGCGCGCGCGAGGCCTTCGGTGCCTTCAAGAAGACCTGCGAGGCTTTCCTGAGCTTTACTCCGACACTGGCCGGCATCGTGCGGCGGGACGTCAACGTGCCCGCAGCAATCCGTAACCAGACCTGCGTATCCGTTCGCGCTCCGGCCTGCGATGCTGCCAAGGATCTGCAGGCGCTTGCAGGATCACTCGCGCGCGGCAAAGAAGCGGCCTAAACTGCCTCCCGGACGTAAGCGTAGGGGAGCGCTCGGGGATGTACGAGACGTTTGGAGACCGGCTGGCCTCCGGCTTTACCGGTTTTGACTGGTGGCTGCTGATTGTCCTGTCGCTGGTGGCGGCGCTGATCATGCGCAAATGGCCGCAATGGCCGGCGGCAGCAGCCATTGCCTTCTTCGCGGACGCGGCAGCGCCCTTTTTCTACCGCTGGGCAACCGGCGTTCCGCCTGACTTCGCTTTTGATTTCGCGATTTCCCGGCTCGACGAGCGCGGCGGTATCGTCGTCCTGCTCCGCCTTGCCCTGTACATGATCGCCATCGGCGGCATTTTCTGGGTGAAGCGTAAGTACGGCCGCAAGTAAGCCGCCCCGCACATTCGCGCACCATTATTCAAATACCCGATAAGCGATATTCGCCTCATCGATTGGCGGAATGCCGTCGCCTGTCCCACCTGTCCAGCAGCCAGCCGCCTGGCCGCCAAGACGAGGGAAATGGGATGAGTTCTGCGAAACCGGCCTGACGGCCCCGGCCCCTGCGGGCCACCCCCTTCAAATCGAAACACAGGACAACGGACGCCCGGGCGTCCCGCCGGATCGTCTTGCGCGACCCCGGCATGAGACCGCATGCGCGAAAGGACCCGAAATGGGCGCTATCAGAAACCGAACGGACATGTTTGCGACGGCCCTCGCCGAAGCCATGCTCCGCTGGCGCTGGATTGTCATCCTCGCCACAATCCTGGCCACGGTCGGCTTTGCCATGGGCATGCCGCGCCTGGCCTTCGACACCAATTACCGGGCCTTCTTCTCGGACGAGAATCCGGAGCTGGCGGCCTTCGAGACCTTCCAGGCCACCTATACCAAGAACGACAATTTCCTGATCGTGGTCCGGCCGTCCGACGGCAATGTCTTCAGCCAGACAACCCTCGCCGCAGTCGAAGAGATCACCCAAGCAGGCTGGCAGGTTCCCTACGCGATCCGCGTCGATTCCATCACCAACTTCCAACACACCTGGGCCGACGGCGACAATCTGATTGTCGAGGACCTGGTTCGCGATGCCCGTACGCTCAGCGACGCAGAACTGTCCGAGCGCAGCGCGGTCGCACTCAATGAGCCGCTTCTGCGCAACCAGCTGATCACCGAGGACGCCAGCGTCACCGCAATCAACATCGTGCTCCAATACCCCGAAGAGAGTGCGATGGAAGTCCCCGAGGCCGTCGCCGTCGTTCGCGCACTACGCGACCGGATCGAGGCGGATTATCCGGACATCGATATCGCCCTGTCAGGCGTCTCCATGATGAACAACGCTTTCATGGAGTCCGGGATGGGCGACATGGCGAAGCTGATCCCGCTGATGTACCTCGTCCTGCTCGCCATCATGATGGTCGCAATCCGCTCGGTCAGCGGCACCATCGCGACACTATTCCTGATCCTGTTCTCATCGATCGTATCGATGGGATCGGGCGGCTTCCTCGCGATCGGCCTGACACCGGTCTCGGCATCCGCGCCAACCATCGTCCTGACGCTCGCGATCGCGGACTCGATCCACATTCTCATGTCGATGCGCCAGCGCATGCGCGACGGTCTGCCCAAGCGTGACGCCATCGTGGACGCCGTGCGGATCAACTTCCTCGCCGTCACGATCACCTCGCTGACGACCATCATCGGCTTCATGGCGCTGAATCTGTCCGATTCACCGCCCTTCGGACATCTCGGCACGATGACGGCGATCGGTATCGCCGCCGCCTGGCTGCTCTCGATCACCTTCCTGCCGGCCGTTGTCAGCGTGCTGCCGATGAAGGCCGCACCGCGCAAGTCCGACGGCAAGGACGCGACCGCGCGCATGGGGCTGCTGGCCGGCTTCGTGACCCGGCACAGCCGGGGCGTGCTGATCGCTTCGGCGGCCGCCAGCGCGGCTCTGATCGCCCTGATCCCGACGATCGAGTTCAACGATCAGTGGGTGAACTACTTCTCGCCCTCGCTTGAGGTCCGTCAGGACAACGACACGGCGCTGGAGTATTTCGGCCTCTATCCGATCGAGTTCTCGGTCCCGGCCGACGGCGCCGGCGGTGTATCGGATCCCGTTTATCTGGAGAGACTCGACGCTTTCGCCAGCTGGGCGCGGCAGCAGGACGGCGTGACCCACGTCTACTCCATCACCGACATCATGCGGCGCCTGAACCGCAACATGCACGAGGACGATCCGGCCTATTTCCGCATTCCGGAAGACCGCAGTCTCGCAGCGCAATACCTGCTGCTCTACGAACTCTCCCTGCCCTACGGCCTGGATCTCAACGACCGCATCAATATCGACAAGTCGGCCACCCGCATGACGGTGACGCTGGACAATGTCACGACGCGGGAGACCAAGGATTTCCTCGACGCGGCCGAAGCCTGGCTTGCCGAGAACACGCCGGACTATATGCACACGTCCGCGACCGGCGCGCAGGTGATGTTCGCCTATGTCGCCGAGCGCAACGTCAACTCGATGATCTCAGGCAATATCATCGCCATACTGGCCATCGGCCTGGTCATGGTGATGGCGCTGCGCTCCTTCCGCCTCGGCCTGCTGAGCCTCATCCCCAACACACTGCCCATTCTCACGACATTCGGGACCTGGGCGCTGCTGGTGGGCACGGTGGGCTTCTCCGTCGCCGCGGTCGGTGCCGTCTCGCTCGGCATCGTCGTCGACGACACCGTCCACTTCCTCACCAAATACCGGCGGGCGCGCATGGAGCGCGGGGCCTCGACCGCCGAGGCCATTCGCTATGCCTTCGAGACCGTCGGCATGGCGGTGGTGATCAACACCATCATCCTGGCAGCCGGCTTCGCCGTGCTCGCCATGTCCACCTTCAAACTCAATGCCGACATGGGCCTTTTGACCGCCCTGGCGATCGTCTTCGCCCTGTTGCTCGATTTCCTGCTCCTGCCGGCCCTGCTGGTCGAGCTGTCAAAGCTGACCGCCCCCAAGACCCAATCCGGAGAAAAGTCCAATGAAGACCGTGACTACCAACCTGTGGCGTAACGCCCTTCTGGCGACGGCGGCCTTCGCCGCCATCGCCACCCCTTCCGCGATCGCGCAAGATATCGACCTGCCCGACTGGGTCGACAGCGACAGCGAGCGCCAGGGCTATGAGATCGCCATGCGCTCGGACAATTCCGACAATGGTTTCGGCGACAGCCGCGTGGAGGCCCGCATGGTGCTGCGCAACGCCGCCGGCCAGGAAACCAGCCGCGAGCTGAGCTTCCAGACGCTGGAGCGCGCGGACAATACAGTCGGCGACAAGTCGGTCGTTGTGTTCCACACGCCGGCGGACGTGGAAGGAACCGCGCTTCTCTCGCATGCTCGTATTCTCGAGCCGGACGATCAATGGCTCTACCTGCCGGCCCTGGCACGCGTGCGCCGCATCTCTTCGGCCAACAAGTCCGGCCCGTTTGTCGGCTCCGAGTTCGCATTCGAGGATTTCACGGCGGTCGAGCTGAACAAATACGAGCACAACTACGTCTCGTCCGGTGATGTCGAGATCGGCGGCGAAACGATGGCGGTCGATATCGTCGAGCGCTTCCCACGCTATGAGAATTCCGGCTATTCGCGCCAGGTCTCCTATATCGACCAGGACATCTACCAGATCCGGCGGATCGAGTTTTTCGACCGCCGCGGCGATCTCCTCAAGACGCTCGACCTGACTGACTACCGCGAATACGGCGACGGTATCTGGCGGGCACACGCCCTGACGATGACCAATCACCAGACCGGCAAGTCCACCGAGCTTGTCTACAGCGACTACGAATTCGGCGTCGGCCTTTCCGACAATGACTTCGTGCGCGGCGTTCTGGAACGCCAGTACTGACCCCGTCTGCGCGGGCTCCTGCCGCCCCGCCTGAGCCCGTGCCCTGCCGCAGCTGCGCCCCTTCCCTGCCGGCGCAGCTGCGGCGCTTTCCAGTTGACGAGACTTTCTGATGCTTTCTTCCCTGCGAACCTTGCGCTCGCTTGCTCTTCCTGCGCTGATCCTTGCAGCCGTAGTGGTCCTGGCCCAGTCGACAGCCCACGCCCAGGGATGGGATGCGGGCGGTTCGGCCGGTGTCGAGACCCGCATCTTCCTGGACGACCCGGCCTGGCCCGGACAGGCGGACGATGTGCAGTCATCAATCATCCTGGAAGGTGATTTCCGCTGGCGCAGCGAGGATCGCCGGCATCAGCTGGTCGTGGTGCCCTGGGCCCGGATCGACAGCACAGACGAGGAACGCACCCATGCCGATCTGCGGGAGGGATTTTACCGCTACATAGGTGACACATTCACGCTCGAAACCGGCCTCATAAAGGTGTTCTGGGGTGTCACTGAGTCACGTCATCTGGTGGACATCATCAACCAGACCGACCTCGTCGAGGATTCCGACGGCGAGGACAAGCTGGGCCAGCCGGCCCTTCGCCTGACGAGCCAGCGTGACTGGGGGCGGCTGGAATTCTTCCTCCTGCCCGGCTTCCGCGAACGGACTTTTCCCGGCCGCGACGGACGGCTGCGCGGTCCGCTGCCGGTGACGCAAGCCCCGCTCTATGAACATGCCGACGAGGAACGCCATGTCGATCTGGCGGCGCGGTGGAGCCATTTCCTGGGAGACTGGGATGTCGGTCTGGCGGCCTTTCACGGCACCGACCGCGAGCCCGTCTTCGTGGGGTCGGACAGCGGCGACAGCCTGCATCCGCTCTACCGCATCATCACCCAGGTGTCGGCCGATGTGCAGCTGACCCGGGGCCCCTGGCTGTGGAAGGGCGAAGCGATTGTCCGCGAGGGGCAGGGCGATACGTTCGGCGCCTTTTCCGGCGGGCTGGAGTACACATTCTACGGCATCACGGCGTCCGGCGCCGATTTCGGTGTGCTGGCCGAGTATCATCTCGATGGCCGCGACAGCGATCCGGCCATCGCGCCGCCGACCGCTTTCGACAATGATATCTTCCTGGGCGGACGGCTGGCGCTGAACGATATCAACGACACCGCCATCCTCGGCGGGGCGGTGATCGATACGGAAAATGGCTCCACCGCGGCCCTGATCGAAGCGGAGCGCCGTTTCGGCTCCTATATATTCCTGGAACTCGAAGGGCGGTTTACGCTCAATGTGGACGAACGGGACGCCCTTTTTCCGGCCGACCGCGACGATGCGCTCACCCTTCGCCTGACCCGGCATTTCTGAGGCCGGGCGAAGCGAGACGCGCAAAGGATGGCCATCATGTCGCTCAAGCATGTCGATCTGAATCTGCTGATCACCTTCGAAGCGCTCTGGCACGAACGCAATGTGACGCGCGCCGCCCGGCGGCTGAACGTGTCACAGCCGACCGTGTCCAATGCGCTGGCGCGCCTGCGGTCCTCATTCGGCGACCAGCTCTTCATGCGCTCGCCGCGGGGTATCGAACCCACGGAACGCTGTGTCGAGATCATCAAGGATGTCCGCGAGGCGCTGCGCCATATCGAACAGGCACTGGACAGCGGCCCGGCCTTCGATCCGCGCCTGTGCCGGCGGGAGTTCCGGATCGGCAGTGCGGACTATTTCGACCTGTTCATCCTGCCCGGCCTTATCGCCCACATGGCGGTAGAAGCGCCGCAGATCGACCTGCGCCTGCGCTCACCCGATCTCGATGAGGGGCTGGACATGCTCGATGCCGGCGAGCTCGACTTCCTGCTGCACAAGGAAGCGCCGGCGGCCAAACGCTTCGGCGTCGAGACGGTGATGCAGGACCAGCATGCTTTCACGGTGCGCTCAAACCACCCCCGGGTCCGCGCCATGCCGGACATCGGACTTTTTGCGGATCTCGTGCACGTGAATTTCTCGCAGCGCGGCGACTCGGAGTCGCATGTAGACGAAACCCTGGCCCGGCTGGGCTATCGCCGCCGCGTCGCCGTGACTACACAGCATATGGGCACGCTCGCGCACCTGGTGCGGACGACCGATCTGGTCGCCACCGTGCCCGGCCGGCTCGCCAGCAAGATGGTGCAGGACGGCGGTGTCACCGCCTACCCCCTGCCCTTCGAGATCGACTGCGTGCCGATCGCGCTCTACTGGAACCGCCGCTTCGAACTGGACGGCGCGACACGCTGGATGCGTGACGCGCTCGCCCGGCTCTGTCAGTCGGCACCGCCGGCCGCCCTGCCTTTCGAGCAGGGACGCCCGCGCGAGGTCGCCGCCGCCCGGTAGGACTTACTCGATAACCGTGATCTGGCTGTCCAGATAGGTCTGGGCGTCGGCATAGGCCTCGTCGGCCGTCGCCATGCCGAACAGGACACGCTGGCCGGCCTCGAGCACCGGGCCGTAGAGCAATGTGCCTTCCGCATCGTCCTCGATGTGGAAGCGCTGTGCAGAGTTTTCCAGCTCGTCGAAATAGGCGCGGACCAGGGCCCAGTACTCCTGGGTCGCATCCCAGTAGTCATGCGCCGCCTGGTGCCCGCCGAGCTCGGCATTGCGATAGGTGTTCACGCCGATCTCGCGGACGAGTTCGCGCGTCGTGCCGTCGGTCTCGACGACCAGCTTGGAATTGTCCTGCTCGTGGGTCCAGCCCCAGGGCGTGATGGTGTGGCGGTTGACCGCGGCGATCACGTCGTAATCGTCCCGGGTCGTGTCGTCGCGGCGCGGCAGCGGACGCCAGGAAACCGGCGGCTCCCAGGTCGACACGCCGGTCTCGTCATGCGTCCAGGGTGCCACCGCCGCATAGCGCGGGCTGTCATCGACCTGGTAGACAGTCTGCGACCAAGCACCGGTGCGTTCGGCAGCCGGCACGTCGTCCACCGTCCAGTCGTCATGGCCCTGGAAGGCCAGCACGGTTTCCGGCTCGTAGCGCCAGTCCTGGCGCCAGTGCTTGATGATGAAGTATTCGCCGTCCGATCCCGCGATCAGCAGGTGCTGCAGCATGATGAAGTCGCCGGTATCCTCGACGACCAGCACGACTTCACGGGCCGGCGTGTGTTTCGGTTCGGCGAGCTCATAGCCGTCCGCGATCGGAACGGTCTCGCGGAAATCGAACGTCACTTCATACTGACCGCGCATGGCGAGGATGGCCTCGCGGTCCTGTTCGTAAAGCGCTTGCGAGCGCACGGCGGCCGGCATTTCAGCAGTGGCAGCGGCAGCCGCGCCCGTATCTGCGGTGGTCGTACAACCGCCCGCGGCAAGAGCGACGGCGGTGGCGGCGGCGAGATAGGCGATCTTCATGAAACCCTCATCCATGGATTGGCCCGGGGGACCTGTCTGCATTCCTGGAAAGAATTCTCACTTGCATTTGCAAAAAGCAAGGGGCAGAACCTCGCGGTTGATAATCATTCGCACTCAGAGGCTTCCAAATGAGAACCGTGTTGCTTGCCGGCGTTGCCGCCCTTGCCCTGTCCACGCCCGGGCTGGCGCAGGATGTCGCAGACACTGACGACACTGCCGACGTCATCGTTGTCGAGGCCACCTATACCGAGCTGGACGCTTTTGTTTATCCGGGCATGACGGCGACGATCGATGCGGAAGCCCTGGACCTGCGACGCCCGGCCGATCTTGACGATCTGCTGCGCTCCATGCCGGGCCTCGAGGTTGCCGGCGGTCCGCGCCGCACCGGCCAGACGATTGCGCTGCGCGGTCAGGGGCGGGAAAACACCACCCTGCTGCTCGACGGCGCCCGCCAGAATTATTCTTCCGGCCATGACGGCGTGTTCTTTATAGACCCGGCCCTGCTGGTCGGTGTCGAAGCCGTGCGCGGCCCGGCCTCGGCGATCTACGGATCCGGTGCGTCCGGCGGTGTCGTCTCCTTCCGCACGGCCAGCGCCCACGATCTGCTGGACGACGGTGAAAGCTGGGGCTACTCCCTCGGCGCCGGCTACCGGTCGGTGGACGAGGAAACCCGCGGTTCTGCCAGCGTGTACGGCCGGGCCGGCACGGCTGACTTCCTGGCCTCCATCTCCGCCCGTTCCTCCGGCGACATCAGCCTGGGGTCCGGCAATGACCTTCCGGCCGATGACGAATCCTTCTCCAGCCTGATCAAGATCGGCAATGATTTCGGCGACGGCCTGCGCGCCGAGCTGAGCTGGCAAAGCTTTTCCGGCGATGTGACCGAACCCAATAACGGCCAGGGCAATGCCGGCGTGGATCCGCTGAACGCTCTCGCCGACAAGGACATCACGGCCGACAATCTGACCCTCACTGCCGCGATCGCACCGAGCTCGATCGACTGGCTGGACCTGGAACTGACGGTCTACCGCAACGAGACCGGCGTCGATGAGCGCGAGACGGTGTCCGGCCGGCAGTTGCGCCGCGATCTGGAAACCGTCGGTCTCCGGGGCGACCAGCGTTTCGAATTCAATCTGGGCGCCTACGAGGCCGGACTGACGGTGGGCGGCGAATACTACGAGGACAGCCAGGACGGCTTCGACAGCAATGACCCGACCGGAACCCGTGGCGGTGCGCCGGATGCCGACAGCCAATTCACGGCCGGCTGGGTTCAGCTGGAACTCGACGGCCCGGCGCCCTTCGGCCTGCCCGGCCGCATGATCGTCCTGCCGGGCGTGCGCTATGACGAGTTCGAGACCTCGACACCGTCCAGCACCGCCGTGTCGAACGACGCCGTTTCACAGCGTCTGGGCCTGACCTATGCGCCGGTCGACACATTCAACGTCTTTGTGAGCTGGGGCGAGGCTTTCCGCGCACCGTCGATCAACGAGCTCTATCTGGACGGAACGCACTTCTCCTTCCCGCACCCGATCCTCGGCGCCCCGATCTTCGTGTCGAACGATTTTATCGCCAATCCGGACCTGCTGCCGGAAGAGACCGAAACCCTGGAGATCGGCTTCGGTGTTGATCTGGCCGACCGTGTCGGCGTCGATCGGCTGGACCTGCGCGCCTCCTGGTATGAAACCGACGCGGAAAACCTCATCGACCTGTCGGTCGACTTCGCCTTCGACGGCAGCTGCTTTGCGCCGCCTTTCCTGCCCTGTACGGCCGGCACGACGCAGAGCAGCAATGTGGGTTCGGCCGAACTGTCGGGCTATGAAATCCAGGCGAGCTTCGCCGAAGGCCCCTTCTCGCTCGATGCGTCTCTGACGGGGATTGATGGCAAGGATGCCCAGTCGGGCGACCCGATCGGTTCGCTGGCCCCGACGCGCCTGTTCGTCGATGGCCGCTGGAGCTTTGACCAGTACCGCCTGATCCTGGGCGGCCGCATCGAAGCCGCCGGCGAGTATGACGAGCCGCTGGATACGGCCGAGCACCGTGCCGGCTATGTGGTGACGGATGTCTATGCCCGCTGGCGGCCGTTTGCCGAGCACGGGCTGAGCCTGAATGCCGGCGTCGAGAACCTGCTGGATCACGACTATGACCGCGTCTTCGCCGGCGTCAGCGAGCCGGGCCGTTCGGTCCGCTTCGATATCGGCTGGACACAGAACTTCTAGAACATTTCCAGCGAAAGTGGGGACCGGTTTCGCGGTCCGGAAATGCGACCACTGGAGACCAGGCATTTCCAGCGAAAGTGGGGACCGGTTTCGCGGTCCGGAAATCGCCCCCTAGAGACCGGGCATTTCCAGCGAAAGTGGGGACCGGTTTCGCGGTTCGGAAATGTGACCCCTGGAGACCGAGCATTTCCAGCGAAAGTGGGGACCGGTTTCGCGGTCCGGAAATGTGACCACAAGCACTCAAGAGGGCGGGAGGCCTCCCCGCTCGCCCTCTCAATGTCTCCCGGCCGTTCAGGCCAGGGGAACCTCGTAGGTGGGAAACTACGAACTCATTGGTCCCGGTCTTCTTCAAGGCCGGGACCTTTTTTGTCCGTCAGTTGGGGCGGCGGTGACGCACCTGGGCGATCTCGTCCAACTCGTCCTGCTCGGCCGCGCGCACGGCTTTCTCGATCCGGGCCAGACGCCGTTCCTCGAGCAGCTCGTACTTCTTGAGCTCCTGGAAGGCTTCGGACAACCGGCCGCGCAGCGCGTCGGCCTGGATATCCACTTCCTCGAGCGACAGGCGGATGTTTTCCTTCCGCTTGATCACGGCCTGGGCGTAGGAGCCATAGGCCAGGAAGCCCTCTTTCGACTCGGCCGCGACCGCCTGTTCTTCCGGCACCGAGGCCTCGAGCCGTTCGATCTGGTCGATCAGAGCCTGGCGGGAGCGATCGAGCTCTGCCATCTGTTTCTGGAGTTCTTCAACCTTGAACCGGGCCAGCCGGATCAAGGGTTCATGTGAGCGTGTCATGACCGCCCTCCTTCACCACCACCCAAAATCTCGGACAGCAGCGCGAATGTCGACGGAATGTCCGCCGCTTCGTCTTTTTGCTGCCCGAGGAATGCTTCCAACGGTTCGTTGAGAGCAATTGCCCGGTCCACATCCGGGTTCGATCCCTGGGTGTAAGCCCCCAGCCGGATCAATTCTTCCATGTCGGCATAGGCCGACAGCAATTTGCGCGCTTCAGCCACGAACGGGCGCTGCGGCGGGTCGTAAACTTCCGGAGCCGTCCGGCTGACCGATTTGAGAACGTCGATCGCGGGATAGCGCCCGCGCTCGGCAATCGCCCGGCTCATCACGACGTGGCCGTCCAGGATGCCGCGCACAGCATCGGCGATCGGCTCGTTGTGATCATCGCCATCGACCAGCACGGTAAACAGGCCGGTGATCGTGCCCTGCTTGCCACCATCGCGGCGTTCCGGTCCGGGACCAGCCCGCTCCAGAAGGCGCGGCAGCTCGGCGAAGACAGACGGGGTATAGCCCCGTGTCGTCGGCGGTTCGCCGGCAGCCAGTCCGATCTCGCGCTGGGCGAGGGCAAAACGGGTGACACTGTCCATCAGGCACAGCACGTCCTTGCCCTGGTCGCGGAAATACTCCGCGGTCGTCAGGGTAAGGTGGGCCGCCTGCCGGCGCGCCAGGGCCGGCGCATCGGAGGTTTCGGTGATCACGACCGAGCGCTTGCGGCCTTCCGGGCCCAGCACGTCGTCGACAAACTCGCGGGCCTCACGGCCCCGTTCGCCGATCAGGCCGATCACGATGACATCGGCGTCGCAGGCGCGCGCCAGCATCGACATCAGGACAGACTTGCCGACACCGGAACCCGCAAAGATGCCCAGGCGCTGGCCGCGCCGCATGGGCACAAAGGCATTCAGCACGCGGACGCCCAGGTCGAGCTTCGTCCCCAGCCTCGCACGGCCATGTGCGCCCGGCGGGTTACCCTTGAGCGGATAGGGAAGGCCACCTTCGGTAAGCGGCGGGCCATTGTCCAGCGGTCGTCCGAAACCGTCGAGCACCCGGCCGAGCCAGGCCTGTGACGGACGAACGCGGGCAGCTTCGGGCTGCAGGCGGACCCGGGCTCCGGGGCGAACACCTTCCAGCGGACCGAAAGGCATCATCAGGGCCGTCTCGCCGCGAAAGCCGACGATCTCGCATTCCGCGACGCCCTCACCCGTTTCGATCAGGGCATGCGCGCCCAGCGAGAGCCCTGCCTTGGGGCCCTCGGCTTCGACAAGCAGGCCGTTCAGGGCGGTGATCCGCCCTTCCAGCACCCGGTCGTCGAGGCGATCAATGCGATCGATGAGAGTCTGCATCATACGGGTAAACCCGCCCTGCTTCCTGTGGCGAAAATGCCAGTTCCCGGAGACAATACACCCGACGCGGTTGCTCCGACGTAAACACCCGGCATTTTTTGCACGGCGTCACGCAGCCGATTCCCCGAAGGCGCGGACTCGATTCCAGCAGGTGAGTCTCGCTGCCGAAGCAATGTCCTGTGGAAAACCCGGTGGGCGCTCCAAAGCGGGCTCCGGCGCCCAATTTCCCTTCCAGAACGGGCAGATCGCATCTCCCGGAGGCTATACTTTATGCATGTTATATTTGATAAATTCGCGAAATTTTCGCTGCCAGAGGATTCACTACATCCGTTAACCCCTGAATCGTTAACGGGATTCTCGAATCAAGCAGATCGTCAGCTTTCTCTCGAATTGATGATTCCGAAACAGGGTCAAGCAGCGCTTAACTTTCGTTAAGGGTTTCCGCCTAGCGTCCAAATAAGGTTAATCACAGACGTGAGGCCGGGCGGCTCTGATTCGCCCGCATAGCGAAAACCGGAGGCGAACCAATGCGGGTTCTTCTGATTGAGGACGATCGGGCGACAGCCCAGTCCATCGAACTGATGCTGAAGTCCGACGGCTTCAACATCTATACGACCGACCTCGGTGAGGAAGGCGTCGACCTGGGCAAGCTGTATGATTACGACATCATCCTGCTCGATCTGAACCTGCCGGACATGCCGGGTTTCGATGTGCTCAAGACGCTTCGCATGGCGAAGATCGACACGCCCATCCTGATCCTCACGGGCAATGCCGACATCGACAACAAGGTGCGCGGCCTGGGCTGCGGCGCCGACGACTATATGACCAAGCCTTTCCACAAGGACGAGATGATCGCGCGCATCCACGCCATCGTCCGCCGCTCGAAGGGCCATTCCCAGTCGATCATCCGCACCGGTTCGATCGCCGTGAACCTCGATGCCAAGACGGTCGAGGTCGATGGCCAGCGCGTGCACCTGACCGGCAAGGAATACCAGATGCTCGAGCTGCTCTCCCTGCGCAAGGGCACGACGCTCACCAAGGAAATGTTCCTGAACCACCTTTATGGCGGCATGGACGAGCCGGAACTGAAGATCATCGACGTCTTCATCTGCAAGCTTCGCAAGAAGCTCGCCGCGGCCACCAGTGGCGAACACTTCATCGAGACCGTCTGGGGCCGTGGCTATGTGCTGCGTGACCCGGTCGAAGAGAAAGCCGCCTCCTAAGGCACCGGCCTCACAACCGAACCTGAAAAACCCGGGCGGCAACGTCCGGGTTTTTCTTTGCCCGTCATTCCCTTCGCCCATGAAAAAGCCTCCGCAGCCGGGCTGCGAAGGCTATTCCGTACACATTTTTTCTGACGTGCCGGTGTCAGGCCGCTGCCGACCGCGCCACTCCACCCCGTCCATAAAGACCCCGGCGGCCTTCGACCGGCGCAAAATCCTGCGACAGGCCGACCACCGTCTCGGCGGCGCCCATGATCAGATAGCCGTCGCTCGCGGTCTGTGCGGCCAGCCGCTGCAGGATACGCTTCTTGGTATCGGCATCGAAATAGATCAGCACATTGCGGCAGAAGATGACGTCGAACGTGCCCATGCCGGAGAAGTTCTCCAGCAGGTTCTGCTTCTGGAAAGTCACCATCGAGCGCAGGTTCGGCTTGATGCGCCACTGGTCGCCGGACTGGTCGAAGTGCGTCACCAGCCGCTGGATCGCCAGGCCCCGCTGGACCTCGAACTGCGAGTAGACACCGGCCTTGGCCTTTTCCAGCACGCGCGGCGCCATATCGGTCGCGACGATCTCGAAGCGCAGACCGCCCAGGCGAGCCTTCTCCTCTTCCAGTATCATCGCCAGCGAATAGGGCTCCTGGCCCGATGAGCAGGCGGCACACCAGATCCGGATGGTCGACATGTTGCCGCGGGCCCGCGAGAGCACCGGCAGAATTTCCTGCTTGAACAGGTCGAACGGCGTGTTGTCGCGGAAGAAGAAGGTCTCGTGCGTCGCCAGCGCCTCGGTAATAGCCCAGAGCAGACGGTCATTGCTTTCGCGGCGTGCCGCGCCGATCAGGGCCTCGATGGACGGATAGCCCTCGGCCCGCGCCAGCGGCGCCAGGCGGCTTTCCAGCAGATACCCCTTGTCGGTAGACAGGACGAGACCGGAGCGCTTGTAGGCTTCAGCCGCCACGAAAGTGATGTCTTCAATCTTGATCATGGTCACATCCCGTTCTTCGCGCGCTGGGCGATCGACGAACCGATCCGGTTGAGCGGCAGGATTTCGTCGGCCAGGCCTGCCGCGGCGACAGCGCCGGGCATGCCCCAGACCACACTCGTTGCTTCATCCTGGGCGAGGATTGTGCCGCCGGCACTGCGCAGGATGCGCGAACCTTCGCGGCCGTCATGCCCCATCCCCGTCAGGATGATGCCCAGCGCCTTGCCACCAGTCACCTCGGTCACCGACTGGAACAGCGGGTCGACCGCGGGGCGGCAGAAATTGATCGGCGGCGTCTGGTCGAGCACCGCGTAAAAGCCGGCCGCATCCTTGCGAACGGTAAGATGAAAGTCGCCCGGCGCGATATAGAGATTGCCGGCGACGAGGCGTTCGCCATCCTCGGCTTCCTTGCAGCGCAGGGAGGAGGCCTTGGACAGGTGCTCCGCCAGGATCTTGGTGAACAGGGCCGGCATGTGCTGGGCCACGACGATCGGAACCCGGATATCGGTTCCGAAAGCGGCAACGACATCGCGCAGCGCCTGCGGGCCACCGGTGGAGGACCCGATGGCGATGATTTCAGGACGCACCGTATGACGCGCGACGGCCCCGCGCGCGGCCGGCGGCTGTGCCGTCGGAGCAAACGCCTTGCGGACCGGTGCGCTCGGTGCGGCAGGTGCCGGTGTGAGGGTGCGGATCGCTGGCGCAGGCGTCGACAGAATGTCGCGCGCACTGGGAACCGGCGGGATCGGACGCGGCGCCAGAGCCTTCAGCTTGGACAGGAGATCGCGGCGGAACTCCTCGGCCCCGGCCAGACGGCCGGCCTGCGGCTTGGGCGCGTAGTCGGCGGCGCCCATGGACAGGGCGCGGATGGTCACCTCACCGCCGCGGCGCGTCAGTGTGGAGGCCATCACAACCTTGCAGCCCGGCACCGTCTTCAGCAGCAGCGGCAGGGCGGCCAGACCGTCCATCTTGGGCATCTCGACATCAAGCACGATCAGATCAGGCCTGAGCTCTTCGGCCTTTTTCAGACCCTGCTCGCCATCGACCGCGGCGCCGACAAGCGCGAGATCGGCATCCTCGTCGATCCAACGGGTCATCAGGCCACGTGCGACAGCGGAGTCGTCGATCACGAGAACCTTGGCAATGGGGTTGGCGGCCGCGCCCGTGGTGGCGAGTTCCGGCATGGGAAACTCCCTCAAGAGGCGCGAAGCAATCCGGTTTGCTGCAGCTTGGATTCGATGATTTCGCCGTCGAAGGGCTTCATGACGTATTCGTCAGCACCCGCGCGCAGGGCTTCGGTGATGTGCGCCATGTCATTCTCGGTGGTGCAGAACACCACGACCGGCTTGTCACCACCCTCTTCGCGGCGCAGCGCCTTGACGAAGTCGAGCCCGTTCATGACCGGCATGTTCCAGTCGAGCAGGATCGCGTCAGGCATCTGCTTGCGGCAGGCGTCGAGCGCTTCGGATCCGTCCGCCGCTTCGACACATTCGAAGTCGAGCTCTTCAAGAATTTTGCGAGCGACTTTCCGGATCACCCGGGAGTCGTCCACGACGAGACAGGTTTTCATGCCTTACCCTCCGCTAGGCAGCCTTGTTGGTCTGGCCGGCCGTACCGATGACGGCCGAAACATCGAGAACTGCGAGCAGTTCCTTTTCCAGCCGGTGCACGCCCTTGACCATTGAACGCCAGCGCGCGTCGACATGAGCCGGGACCGGTTCGAGTTCCGCCCGCGGACGACGCAGCACTTCACCGACACTGTCGACGATAAGTCCGAAGATTTCGTTCCCGCGTTCGACACCGAGTGCCATGCCGGTCTCGGTCTTCTCGCGCGGCGTCAGGCCCAGGCGACGGCGGGCGTCGATGGCCGTAACGATGCGGCCGCGCAGGTTCAGCAGACCGGCGACCTCGTCGGGAGCCAGCGGGACATGTGTTACCGATTGCGGCGCGAACACTTCACGGATCGCATCGACCGGCGCGCCGAACAGCTGATCACCGATACGGACGGACACGTACTCGTTCATCGCTTCGGCGCCGAGGCCGGAATTGTCGCTATGCTGCGAGCTCATGCCACTTTCTCCTCTTGGGAAACCTCGTCGAGCGCGGCAATCAGGGCACCACGGTCGGAGCGCGGCAGGACAACCGTGAGGCCGTCGGCCGGAGTATCTTCAGGCCAATCCGTGACGGCCAGGGCCGGCAGATTGGTCCACATGCCGTCATTACGGATGCGGTCGAGCGCCGCCGGGTCGCCGACGAGCGCATCGAAATGCTCGCCCGCTTCGGCAATCGACTTGACCTCGTGCATGCCGCCGGCCGGTGTCACGTCATAGCCGGCTGCAGCGAGCAATGGCGCGATCATGCGGCGCGCAAAGGCGTCGGCGTCGACGAGCAGGACCTTGCGGCGACGCGAGGCCGAGCGGCGCTGGATTTCGCCGGCGCGCGACTGATCGAGATACCAGGCGATATCGACCACATCCGTGGCTTTGCCCTTGATGATGGCAGACCCGATGACGCCCTGCTTGTCGGACGACATCTGCATGTCGACACGCTCCTCGACAACGTCGACGATCTGGTCGACCGCGAGGCCGATGGCCGTGTGGTTCTCGGCGAAGACGAGGACCGGCAGACGCTGGCCTTCCGTGCAGCGGATTTCCGAGCCCAGCGGCACGATCGGCATCAGGCGGCCACGATACTGGACGACCTGACGGTCATTGGTGGTCTCGATGGTATCCGGCTCGAACTCTTCCAGACGCGTAACGAGGGCCAGCGGAACCGCCTTGGGTTCCGTACCGCCGGCACGGACCAGGAGCAGACGCTGGGTCTGCTGCGCCAGTTCGGTAACCGAAGCGCTTGCCGCGTCGTGCACGGCTTCCTCTTCCATCGCCGAGACGATCTCGCCGGCCAGACCGTTCGGATCGAGGATCATGATGACAGAGCCATCGCCCAGAATGGTCGCACCGGAATAGGCCGAGACATTGCGCAGCGATTCCGAAAGCGGCTTGACGACGATTTCCTCGGTGTCGAGCACATTGTCGACGACGAGACCGACATTGCGTCCGCCGGCATCGAGCACGACCACGAAGGCCGCTTCGTCTTTACCGCCGTTATAGGCTTCGCCAACACCCAGCACGTCGTGCAGGTCGACGATCGGCATCAGACGATCGCGCAGACGCATCACGCGAGCGCCATGCAGCTTTTCAACCGTGTGCTCGGACCCGGCACCGACACGCACGAGTTCGCGCACAGCCAGCTGCGGGATCGCGAAACGCTGTTCGTCGCAACCGACGATCAGGGCGGACACGATGGCGAGGGTCAGCGGGATCTTGATCGAGAAATGTGAGCCGCGACCAGCCGTGGACGTCACGTCCACCACACCGCCGATCTGCTCGATATTGGTGCGCACCACGTCCATGCCGACACCGCGGCCGGACAGGTTGGTCACCTTGGCCGCCGTCGAGAAGCCCGCAGCGAAGATGAAGCGGTGGATCTGCGCTTCGGTCATCCGCTCCAGCTCGTCGTGCGTGGTCAGGCCCTTCTCCAGGGCCTTTTCGCCGATGCGCTTGGTATCCAGCCCCTTCCCGTCGTCGGAAATGGAGATGATGATGTGACCGCCTTCGTGATAGGCGGACAGCTTGATCCGGCCCTTCTCGGGCTTGCCAGCCTTGACACGGTCGGCCGGCATCTCGAGGCCGTGATCAGCCGAATTGCGGACCATGTGGGTGAGCGGATCCTTGATCAGCTCGAGCACCTGACGGTCCAGCTCGGTGTCCTGGCCTTCCATGACCAGTTCGATCTTCTTGCCGAGATCGGTCGAGACATCACGGATGATGCGCGGCAGCTTGCGCCAGGCATCGCCGATCGGCTGCATGCGGGTCTTCATGACCCCGTCCTGCAGTTCGCCGGTCACGGCGGACAGGCGCTGGAGGGGCCCCTTGAGCTCCTCGTCTTCCATGCCACGAATGGTCTGCATCAGCTGGTTACGGGTCAGCACGAGCTCGGAAACGGTCGTCATCAGACCTTCCAGCACGTCCACGGTAACGCGGACGGTCTGCTGGACGCGCGGGCCGCCTTCGCCGCCCGATGCGTGATCGACACCCTTCAGCTCGGCCATTGCCGACTGCAGCGCCTCTTCATGGCTCATATCATCGGTGATGAAGTCCTTCGGCGCCGCCGGCTCATTGCCCGGATCGACATCAGCGCTCATGAAGGCAGCTTCCAGTTCCGCGGCCGACACCTCACCCGGACGCAGTTCGCGGCCCAGCTCCGGATCGAAGTCTCCGACGCCGAGGTGCTGCACGGGCGCACTCTCTGCCGGAGCGGCATCGCCCGGATCACTTGCAGGATCGATTTCCGCACTCTGGAAGGCCGCTTCCAGATCGGCCAGGGAGACTTCGCCCGGACGCAGTTCGCGGCCAAGGTCTTCGTCCCAGTTTTCGGGCTTCTGCGGCGCGTCCGGCTGGACGGCCCCTTCCAGCTTGCCCATGGCCGCGTCTTCAAGCTTGGCAATCAGGGTGCTGTCTTCGCCAGCCGGCTCGGCGCCGGTTTCCTCAAGCGATTCCAGCAATACCTTGATCTGGTCGATCGCCTCCAGGACGAGGGTCACCATCGGCGGCGATACGGCGAGTTCACCATCGCGGAACTTGCCCAGCAGCGTTTCGCCAGCGTGAGCGACAGCTTCCAGTCGGGGAAGCCCCAGGAAGCCGCAAGTCCCTTTGATGGTGTGGAGAAGACGGAAAATGTTGTCGAGAATGGCCCGGTCTTCCGGGTTGTTCTCGAAACGCACCAGCTCTGCGTCGATGACGTCCAGGCTTTCGGCTGTTTCCGTCAAAAACTCGCTGATGAGATCATCCATGGCAGGCCCCGTGCGGTCTTGATTCCAGCACAACCTGCCAGCCCTTAGTTAACGGACTGTTGGCTCGGGGAAGCCTATTCTCATCGACGATACGAATAGAATATTATCTGGTTTTGGCCTCGCCTTGCAGGCCTAGCCGATCATGCCTTCCGGCGGCTTGACCAAGGCTACAAACTCGACCCGTTCGCCATCCGCATGCGCACTGACGCGGCCGCCGGCCGAACGCGCGATGAGCGCTGTGTAATAGGGCTGGATCGAGCGTCCGTCGAAACCGTGCTCCGGCGCCTGGCCTTCCAGGGCGAGCGCGGTGCCCGCCTCCAGCCGAGCCCGGGGGCCTTCCGTGACAATGCGCAGACGCGCACCGCCGGCAGCGTCCGTCGCCTCGACCGTCACCGTACCGCCGCGCGGCGCCGCGTCGATGCCGAGCGTGCACAGATTGAGCAGCAGGCGTGCGGCTGCCTTCTCGAGCCCCGTCGCTTCGACCTTCCAGACAATCTCCGGCTTGAAGGCCGAGAACATGTTCTCGGTCAGACGGCGCAGTTCACGGGTGTCCAGGATGCCCGGAGCCGAACCGCCGGCACCGAATGCGAGACGCGAGAATTCCAGCTTCGCCTGGGCCTGGCGGGCGCTTTCGCGCACCAGACCCATCGCATCTTCATGCATGTCCGCCGAGTCCTGATCGTCCAGAACGCTCAGGGCTGCGCCCAGGGCAGACACAGGGCTGACAAGGTCATGACACAGCCGGGCGCACAGCAGTGCGGCAAGCTGTTCGGCGGTCAGTTCGGAGGGAAATTCGTCGAGCATGGCTTTATCGATACACGATTCTCGCTGCCTCTCGCGCCTTTTCGCAGTCAAATCTGCAATGCTACGCCGTAAAGGACTTGGCAACCGGATCGGTCCAAGCCATGGTTCACACGGCTTTTGAGGGGGCGCTCGGCCACTCCGGGGTGATACAGCTTCGGGCGGCGCGAGACTTGCTAGACATCACGTGTGACACGCCGTGTGTTAACGAGCTGACCGGAGTATGGACGCCGACATGTCCGGATTTGACGTATCCCGTGCCGACACCCACCGCACCCGTGGCCTTGTGGCTGCTGCCAGCCTGACACTCTCCGCGGTGCTTCTTATCGCCCTCATGACCAGCAATGAGCCGCAAAGCGATGCGTCTCCGATCGACCGCCAGACGACGCTCGACACGCCGGTCGCCGACAACGGCCAGCTACTGGCCGAAGCCAGCCAGGTCGCGTCGAGCCAGGACGTGTTGCAACCGCCGCCGATGACGCTGGCGGTCGCGCTCGACCCGGTCGAACTGAACGACTCGGCTTTCACCGATTGTGTGGCCTGTGCCACGACGATCCAGGTTGAGCGGGTGGTGCCCAGCGGCGGCACGCTTGCCGGCCTGCTCGACGATGCAGGCATTGACCGCGTCGAGGCCGCGCGGGCGGTTTCTGCGCTCAGCACAGTCTACGACCTGCGCCGCCTGCCCGTCGGCGAGCGTATCCGGCTCTATGTCGAGACCACGCCGGATGCCGAAGGCGGCGACGAGGCTTCAGCAGTTCGTCTGAACGGCCTGTCCTTCCGGCCCGATGTCGAGCGGTCAATCACCGTTGCCCGGACCTGGGACGATGATTACCGCGCCCGCGAAACCCATGCGACGTTCGACAGGGAAATCGTCCGCGCGACCGGCGAGATCAACACATCGCTCTATGTCGACGCCCTCAATGTCGGCGCCACCGACCGCGTGGTCGTCGAACTGGCCGGCGTTCTGGGTTATGCGATCGACTTCCAGCGCTCGATCCAACCGGGCGACGGGTTCGATATCCTCTTCGAGCGCATGATCGACGATGAGGGCGATGTCGCCCGCACCGGCGATATTCTTTACGCCCGCTATGCTGGCCGCGGCGAGCCCAAGGAATTCTTCCGCTTCGAGACGCCCGACGGGATCGTCGGCTACTACTCGGCGGACGGCGCCAGCGTGGAACGTCTGCTGATGCTCACGCCGATCAATGGCGCCCGCCTGTCCTCGCACTTCTCGCGCGCGCGCCGCCACCCCATCCTGGGCTATACGCGCCGCCACAACGGCACCGATTTCGCCGCTCCGACCGGCACGCCGATCATGGCGGCGGGCAATGGCGTCGTGGAGCGGGCGAACCGGTTCGGCAGCTTCGGCAACTATATCCGTATCCGCCACGCCAATGGCTACCAGACCGCCTATGCGCACCTCAACAATATCGCCCGCGGTATCCGCGCCGGGACGCGCGTGACCCAGGGCCAGACCATCGGCTATGTCGGCACGACCGGCCGTTCGACCGGTCCGCACCTGCATTATGAAGTGCATCATAACGGCAATCCGGTGAATCCGATGACGCTCGACCTGCCGACCGGCCGGCAGCTGGCGGATAGCGAGATCGCGCTGTTCGAAGCCGAGCGGGACCGGATCCTGGCGATCCGCGATGCGGCACCGTCTGCATCGAGCGGCGATGCGCCATTGATGGCGGACTCCGGGAACGGCGCCCAGTAGGCGTACGGAACACCCTCATACCGCACACATAGATGCGACATCGGGGCAAGATTGACGTTGCGCCCATGTCGCACTATGTGTGGCTCTCGGGCACGGGAGATGCCCGCCGCCCGCGGGCGCAAGCCACGGTGAAATTCTCCCGCACATGATCTTTGCCAAAACAGTTGCTGTGCGGCGGGATGGCAAGGCGGGCACCCATCGAGAAGACCGCATGCAGCACCTGCATGAGGCTGAAGACATGACGACCCAACTCCTCCCTGCGCTCGACGGGCTGAAGGCCCAGGCAAAACGCCTGCGCAAGTCGCTCGAGGCGGAGGGCAATTTCATCTCCCATTCCGAAGCGCTGGAGCTTGTCGCCCGGCAATACGGCTATCGCGACTGGAACACGATCCACGCGGCTGCCGGCAATCGTCCGGCCGAACCCTTGTCGCTGGGCACGAAAGTGTCCGGCAGCTATCTCGGCCAGGCCTTCACCGCCGAGGTGATCAGCCTGACCCGGCTGAATGACGGCGCGCGCTATCATGTGACGCTGGATCTGGACGAGGCTGTCGACGTGGTGACGTTCGAGAGCTTCTCGGCCTGGCGTAAACGCGTGAACGGCACGATCGGCCGCAATGGCGTCTCGGCATCGCGGACATCGGACGGACGCCCGCACCTGGAAATCCGGATGTAGAAAAGCGGGCCCGGGGGATATCACCCGGGCCCGCTCTTTCTGTCAGTTCACCACGGCCTGAAGCGGTGGTTTCACACCGACGGCGACACCGTTGACGGTGAGCACGCCGGCCTCGGTGGAGACCTGGATCGTGTCGCCATCCTTGATCTTGCCTTCCAGCAGCAGCCGGGCCAGCGGGTCCTGCAGCTCCTTCTGGATCACCCGCTTGAGCGGACGGGCGCCATAGGCCGGATCATAGCCCTTGGCGGCCAGCCAGTCGCGGGCACTGCCGTCCAGCTCGATCGTCATGCGGCGATCTTCCAGCAGGTGGGCGAGACGCTCGATCTGGATGTCGACAATGGCGCCCATATGCGCCTCGGCCAGCTTGCGGAACAGGATGATCTCGTCCACCCGGTTGAGGAATTCCGGCCGGAAATGCGCCCGCACTGCCCCCATCACGGCGTCGCGCGCCTGCTCGGCCTCTTCGGCCTGCTGCAGGAATTCGGCGCCCAGATTGGAGGTCATGATGATGATCGTGTTGCGGAAATCGACCGTGCGGCCCTGCCCGTCGGTGAGACGGCCATCATCGAGCACCTGCAAAAGCACGTTGAACACGTCCGGGTGCGCCTTCTCGATCTCGTCCAGCAGCACGACCTGGTAGGGCCGGCGGCGGACGGCTTCGGTCAAGGCTCCGCCCTCCTCATAGCCGACATAGCCCGGCGGCGCGCCGATCATGCGGGCGACCGAGTGTTTCTCCATGTATTCCGACATGTCCATGCGGGTGACCGCGGTCTCGTCGTCGAACAGGAATTCCGCCAGCGCCTTGGTCAGCTCGGTCTTGCCGACACCGGTGGGGCCGAGGAAGAGGAAGGAGCCGATCGGACGCGCCGGATCCTTCAGACCCGCCCGGGCCCGGCGCACAGCGTCGGACACGGCTTCCAGCGCCGCCTGTTGACCGACAACGCGGCCATGCAGCGCCTCTTCCATGCGCAAGAGCTTGTCGCGCTCGCCCTCCAGCATCTTGTCGACCGGTACGCCGGTCCAGCGCGACACGACATGGGCGATCTGCTCGTCATCGACGACTTCCTGCACCATCTGGCCGTCAGCGCCATCGCCCTCGGCCTCCGCCTCGGCGAGCTGACGCTCCAGTTCCGGCAGGCGGCCATACTTGATCTCGGAGGCCCGGCCCAAATCGCCGCGGCGTTCCGCATCGACCAACTCGTTGCGCGCCCGTTCCAGCGCTTCCTTGATCGTGGTCGCGGAGGCGAGCTTGTCCTTCTCCGCCCGCCAGGCCGCGGTCAGCTCGGCGGAGCGGCCCTCCAGCTCGGCGATCTCCTTTTCGAGCGTCTTCAGGCGTTCCTTCGACGCGTCGTCGTTTTCCTTCTTCAGCGCCTCGGCCTCGATCTTCAGCTGGATTGCCCGGCGATCGATCTCGTCGAGTTCCTCCGGCTTGCTGTCCACCTGCATACGCAGGCGCGAAGCAGCCTCGTCCATGAGGTCGATGGCCTTGTCCGGCAGGAAGCGATCGGTGATGTAGCGGTTCGACAGGTTTGCCGCAGCGACGATGGCGCTGTCGGCGATGCGCACGCCGTGGTGCACCTCGTATTTTTCCTTGAGCCCGCGCAGGATGGAGACCGTGTCCTCCACCGTCGGTTCCTCGACCATGACCGGCTGGAAGCGCCGTGCCAGCGCCGCGTCCTTCTCCACATGCTTGCGGTACTCGTCGAGCGTCGTGGCGCCCACGCAGTGGAGCTCGCCGCGTGCCAGCGCCGGCTTCAGGAGGTTGGACGCGTCCATCGCGCCATCGGTCTTGCCGGCGCCGACCAGCGTGTGCATCTCGTCGATGAAGAGAATGATCTGGCCATTGGCCGACTGCACCTCGTTCAGCACGGATTTCAGGCGTTCCTCGAACTCGCCGCGATACTTCGCGCCGGCGATCAGCGCGCCCATGTCCAGCGCCAGGAGTTTCTTTTCCTTCAGGCTTTCCGGCACATCGCCATTGACGATGCGCAGGGCAAGGCCCTCCGCGATGGCGGTCTTGCCGACGCCGGGTTCGCCGATCAGGACGGGATTATTCTTGGTGCGGCGGGAGAGGACCTGGATGGCGCGGCGGATTTCCTCGTCGCGGCCGATCACCGGGTCGAGCTTGCCTTCGCGCGCTACCTCGGTGAGATCGCGGGCATATTTCTTCAGCGCCTCATAGCTGTCCTCGGCCGACTGGCTGTCAGCGGTGCGGCCCTGACGCAGATCATTGATCGCGGTATTGAGCGCCTGCGGCGTGACGCCGGAGGCCTTGAGCACGTCATAAGCCTTGTTACCGGCGGTCAAGCTGATCGCCTGCAACAGGCGTTCGGCGGTGATGTACTGGTCACCGGCCTTCTGAGCCGCTTCCTCGGCAGTACCGAAAACCTTGGCGGTATCGGGCGCGAGGTAGAGCTTGCCCTGCCCGCCTTCCACCTTGGGAATGGCGGCAAGCGCCTGGGCGGTGCCGTCCTGCACCTGACGGACACGGCCGCCGGCGGCCTCGACGAGGTTGGCGGCGAGGCCCGCCTCATCGTCGAGCAGCGCCTTGAGCAGGTGCTCGGGGGCAAATTGCTGGTGGTTCGACTTCAGCGCCAGGCCCTGGGCAGCCTGGACGATCGACCGCGCACGGTCTGTATATTTCTCAAAATCCATATCGATCTCCCAAATCAGGCGAGATAACGTGCGGCCTGTCGCCTTGATCAAGCACGACGGTGCCGCGTTCCGACCCTGATGTAGGTGTGGCCATTGAGTCACACAAGTGGACGGGTCGCGACATTCTGCCCCTGCCTCACGAACAGGTCATTGCCATGCCCCAGCTTACCGCCATCACCCGCTTTCCGGTAAAGGGGCTGGGGCCCGATCGCATGGATGCCGTCGCGCTGCAGGCCGGCAAGGTGCTGCCCGACGATCGCCGCTGGGCGATCGAGAACGGCCCGGGCCCCTTCGATCCGGACAGTCCCGGCCATGTGAAGAAGAAGCATTTCCTGATGCTGGCCGGACAGGCCCGACTGGCGCGGCTGGATTGCCGCTATGACGATGCCGGCCACCGCCTGTCCGTCGCCCTTGATGCCGGGGATCCGGTGACGGTCGAGCTGGAGGATGCGGCGACGCATGCGCCCCTGTTCGACCGGCTGGCGGCGCTTCTCGGCGACCAGCTGCGCGGGCCGTTGCGCATCGTCTCGGCCCCCGGCCAGGCGATGACGGATATTCCCCAACCGCACATCTCGCTGATCAATGCCGCCTCGGTGCGCGATCTGGCAGCCCGGACCGGACACGAACTCGACCCGGTCCGTTTCCGCGGCAATCTGCTGGTCGACGGGCTCGATCCCTGGGTGGAGTTCGACTGGATCGGCCAGGATGTCCGCATCGGCGACGCCGTGCTGCGGGCACAGGATCCGATCGGGCGCTGCGCGGCGACCAGCGTCAATCTGGCAACGGGTGAACGGGATATCGACCTGCCCAAAGCCTTGTTCGAACACTATGGCCACACCCGCTGCGGCCTCTATCTCAGCGTGGAACAGGGCGGCCGCATCGCGATCGGCGACCGGGTTTCGCTTGACGGAGCCGGAGCGACCGCCTAGCCATTCGCCTTACGGGCTTCTGGGTGCCCGCCGCTGGCAGCGAGACTGTCCGGTGAAACCCGCTTTCCGAATTCTGTTTGTCCTGCTTGATGTCGTGGCAAAGCGAACGCTGCCCGATTGCGAATGCAGGACGTCGCGCCACCCGGTCGCCGGGCGGTGCCCGACCGGGATGTGACCCATGAGCCAGACTGCTGCCCGCAAGACCGGATACCTGGAGGGACCGATCGGTCCCCTGTTTGCCCGAACCGCCCTGCCCATCGTTTTCCTGATGAGCGTGAACGGGCTTCTCACCGTCGTCGACGCGATCTTCCTCGGCGTGTTCGTCGGGGCCGACGCCCTCGCTGCCGTCACCCTGATGTTCCCGATCGTCATGATGTGCATCGCGCTGGCAACGCTCGTCGCCAACGGCATGGCCAGCGTGCTGGCCCGCCAGCTGGGCGCGTCCGATCATGCTGGCGCCCGGGCCAGCTTCGCCGGCGCGCACGGGCTGAGCGTGCTCACCTGCCTCGCCCTCCTCGCGCTCTTCTTTCTGGGCGGTGAGCCCCTCGTGCGGCTGGCAGCAAACGGTTCGGCCACGTTGTCCGAATACGGCTATCGCTATCTGCAGATCACCGTCATCACCGCCCCCCTGGCCTTTGCCCTCGGCCTGCAGACCACCGCTCTGCGCGTGGAAGGCTGGGTCGGCTTCATGGCGGTCACGGGTGCGCTCGTCACCATCGCCAATATTGCGATCAATTTCGTGCTGATCGCAGTCCTGGGCTGGGGCGTCGCCGGATCGGCCATCGGCACCGCCCTCGCCCAGGCAATCGGCCTCGCTATCGCGCTGGTTTTTCGTGCCAGCGGACGCGGCGACCTGCCGGCTTTCGCCCTGCCCTGGCGGCACTGGCGCACCGGCTGGCGCGATTTCCTGGCGCTGGGCGCCCCGCAAAGCCTGTCCTTCCTGGGTCTGTCACTGGGGTCGGGCGCGATCCTGGTCATGCTGCAGAACACGGCGCTGGAAGACTACGACACCACGGTCGCTGCCTACGGCATCGCCACGCGTCTCCTCTCGTTCAGCTTTCTCGGCCTGATGGGAATGGCGCAGGCGCTGCAGGCCATCGCCGGCAATAATTTCGGCGCCGGCCGCTTCGACCGGGTCGCCCGCACGCTGCGGCTGGGCCTTGTTTGCGGGCTGGTCTATGCCGGCACGGCGCAGGCGATTTTCAGCTTTGGTGCGACCGGGCTGGCCGGTCTGTTTGTGGACAATCCTGCCGTCATCACCGAGGTCGGCCGCTTGCTGCCGGTGATCGTGGCGGCCTATGTGCTGGCGGGACCGACCGTGATGATCTCCACCTGTTTCCAGGCGGTCGGTGACGCATTGCGCGCCGCCCTGCTCAGCCTGTCGCGCACCTACCTGTTCGCGATCCCGCTGACACTGATCCTGCCGGTCTGGCTCGGGGAGTGGGGGATCTGGCTGGCAAGCCCGGCGGCCCAGGTTTTGCTGACCGTGATGACGCTGGCCGTGCTGGTCCAGGCGGCTCGCAGCGACGGACATGATTTCGGCCTGGTGCCGCGCAGTCTGCGGGGCCGGGCCGAAATCTAGACAGGCGCTTTTCCTGCGGAACTCCCCCTGCTCCGGATTCTTGAGCGGTCGCGAGATCGAACCGGTGAACCGGTACCCACTTCACCTGATCACGCTCAACTTGAGTGGTCGCGTGATCGAACCGGTGAACCGGTGCCCACTTCACCTGATCACGCTCAACTTGAGTGGTCGCGTGATCGAACCGGTGAACCGGTGCCCACTTCACCTGATCACGCTTCGGATAAAAAAGGGCGGCCGGGAAACCGGCCGCCCATCTTTCACAGTCCGTAATGCGATGTGCCCGTCAGGCGGCTTCGCTTTCGGAATCGTCACCACCGCCGGTCTTGCCGTCGGCCGAGGCGCTGGCGCTTTCCAGCGCAGCCTCTGCAGCGGCCTTGTCGGCAGCAATTTCAGCCTTGGTGCGGCGCGGCCGACGGGTCCGGCGGCGCGTCCCCTCTTCACCGTCTTCAGCCTTGGTGTCGGACTTGGCCTCTTCGGCCGCCGGCTTTTCGCCTTCCGGCGTCACGACACCGAGCGGATCTTCCTTGTCACCACCCCGGTCGCCCCGATCGGACCCGCGCGGCTGGCGTTGACGGCCGCGGCCACGGCGCGGCTCGCGCTCACCGCCCTGGTCATTGCCGGATCCATTATTGGAATGGCCACCGTTGGAGCCGCCGCCATTGGAGCCGTAGGACATGTCATCATTGTCCTCGTCATCACCATTGGCCTCGGCATTGTCGCTATTATCGTCCTGCCCCGGCTCACGTCTGGGCTGGTTGGCCTGGACGATGCGGTAATAATGCTCGGCGTGCTGATACAGATTTTCCGCACGCACCCGGTCGCCGGCCGACGATGCGTCGCGCGCCAGCTGAAGATACTTGTCGTAGATCTGGGAGGCATTGCCACGGATCTTTACTTCCGGACCGTTGCTCTCATAGCTGCGGTTAGCCGAATTGCCGGACTTACGTCCTCGACCGCGTTGACGCTTCATATCGCCTATCCCTGTTTAACAGCGATGCTTATCTAAACTGCTGGCTTTGCTGTGCATTTGCAGGTGCAAGCCTGAGCGCCGCTATTCACGTTGATCGTCGAATTGGCCGGATAATGGCAGGTGGCTCATCCGGCCGCGCGAGACCCCCGTACTGGCGCGATCCACCTGCCTTAAGGACGGACCCTAGACTCCCCGCGCCAGCATTCCAAGCCCTTTTAGCGGTTTTCGCCGTTGTATCCGATAACCACGCGATCCTGGCCGGACAGGTCGGGCAGGACGGCGATCCCGGTCAGCCCGGCGGCCTGCGCCAGCGCGCTGACGGATGCGCCCTGATCATAGCCGATCTCGACCGCCAAGAGACCGTTTTTCTTGAGAATTCGCGGAACGTCACGGAAGATGTCGCGATAGGCGTCCAGCCCGTCGGCACCGCCATCCAGTGCCAGTGCCGGCTCGTGATCGCGCACTTCCGGCTCCAGTCCGGCCAGCACATCGGAAACGATGTAGGGCGGATTGGAGACCACAATATCGAAGGCCGCGTCGGCGAGACCGTCTGACCACTGACCGCGTGCGAAGCGGGCGCGATTCGCCAGACCGCAGCGCCGGGCATTGCCGCGTGCCACGCCAAGCGCCGCGTCGGACAGATCGATCCCGGTACCGTTCCAGCCCGGCCGCTCGCTCAGAAGCGCCAGCAGGATGGCGCCGGAGCCGGTGCCCAGATCGAGGAGTTCGGCATCCCCGTCCTGACTGCGCGACAACACGGCCTCGACCAAAGTCTCGGTGTCAGCCCGCGGCGTCAGCACATCCGGTGTCACGGTGAGGTCGAGCGTCCAGAAGGGCTGACTGCCGAGAACCTGGCTCAAAGGTTTGCGGTCCAGCCGGTCCCAGGCCAGATCGGCGAGGCTGGCGATACGCTGCCAGGAGACGAGCGCCGGATCGGCCAGGGCCTCCGCCAGCGTCGCCGGTGCCAGGATGTGAGCGAGCAGATGCCGCGCCTCGATCTCGGCCTCCTCGATCCCGGCATGGCTCAAGCGCTGGACGAGATCACGCCGGATGCCGGCCAGGCTCAGACCCTGCCAGGCCCGGCTGAGCGGCAGGCCCGGACGAGCCCCTTCCCGGGCCTTTGCCGCCGCGGTCAGTGCTGCGAAATCGGCGTGCGGGTCGTCCGACTGCGTCATTCCGCAAACGCCCTCCGCGGCGACAGCTCGGCATTGCCGTAGGCGCCGTCAAACCCGTAGCCGCGCGGCCAGTCCGCGATCAGCCGGAAATAGCCGTCGGCATAGCCCATCGTCGTCCGGCTGCCGTCTCCGGCCTGCTCGAACCGTGTCATGCCGTGGTCGACGCCAGGGAACCAGGCAATATCGATTGCCCGGCCCTCACCCTGCAGCCCGGTGAGAATGGTCCGCGTCGTGCCGGCGGGAGCCTCGCGATCGGCACCGGCCAGCACCCAGAGCACAGGCACATCCAGCTGCCGCAGGACCGGCACCGGTTCATAATTCCAGCTGGTTCCGACATCCTCCTCCCGGTAGCGCGCCTCGAACGCGTCGATGGGCGTGGTGAGCATCTCGCCGGTAAATTCGCCCTCGACAACGCCGAACCAGGCCTGGTTTCCATAGGCCTGCTTGACCTCTTCAAGCTCCTCAAGCCCCTCTGTGAAGCCCGACGCCATCACCCGGCCGGTCACATCGGTAATCTCTCGCGCCATCGCCAGCACATCGCCGGAATAGCCGGCCTCGACGAGATTGGTCTGCACTTCTTCGCGGTCTTCGGCGAGCGGCCCCTCCGCCAGGCCGAAGCCGACCATCACGAAATCCGGATCGCTCATCGTTGCGGCCAGCGGCGCGACCCATCCGCCCTGGCTGCCGCCGAGATAGCCGACCGCGGCCGCCCGATCGCCCGCCAGGCGCCGGGCTTCCGCCAGGGCCGCCGCGGCATCGGCGGCCAGCAGATCGAAATCCTGGCTGTATTCACCCGTGGAGCCGCCCGTTCCCCGCTTGTCATAGACGAAGCTGGCGACACCCTGTGCGGGCAGCAGGCGCTGGTAGTAGGCGTGGGTCAGGGCGCTGGAGCTTTCCGAGCCGTGCACGAGTACCACCAGGGGGAAAGGCCCCTCGCCCGGCGGCAGGATGAGGCGCCCTGCCAGGTCCTCGCCGGCGCCGGCAAAACGTGTTTCCTCGGTCTCGTAGGCAATGCGGACAGCCGCGCCCTCCAACCCTGCGATCCCCGTGACAGACAAGCGCTCTTCGCCACAATCCCCAAGGTCGAAGCGGGCCGGATGCGGCCGATCGCTCCAGCCCGCCTGGCCCGACCAGTCGCCGGCTTCGCTTTGGCTGATCGTGCCGGACCGGCCGTCCAGGGTCCGCCAGCGCAGGGCGGTCTCCGTCAGGGGGGCCAGATCGACCACCTGTCCATCGGTGAACCGGTAGCTGCCGACATGGCAGGCGATGTCGGTTTCTGCCTGGTCGGCTCCGGCCGCTGCGGCGTACAGCAGTGCCGGGGTCAAGATCAGCAGGCCAAGTCTGGAAGCCATCATGCGCATCCCTCCGCGTTGTCGTCCCTAACATCGGGAGCGGAAGCGGGCGGCACAAATTTAAATTGGTTCACGAATCTTCCATCGCCGCCAGGCGGGCCGCCTGATCTTCGGCAATAAGGGCGGAGATCACCTCGTCCAGCTCATCGCCGGCAACGATCTGGTCAAGCTTGTAGAGGGTGAGGTTGATGCGGTGGTCGGAGACCCGGCCCTGCGGATAATTATAGGTGCGGATGCGTTCGGAACGGTCGCCGGAGCCGATCTGGCCCTTGCGCTCGGCGGCGCGTTCGGCCGCGGCGGCCTCGCGCTGCATGTCGTAGAGCTTGGCCTTGAGGAGTTCCTGGGCGCGGGCGCGGTTCTGGTGCTGGGACTTCTCGGCGCACACCACCATGATACCGGTCGGCAGGTGCGTCATGCGCACGGCGGACTCGGTCTTGTTGACGTGCTGGCCACCGGCCCCGGAGGCACGCATCGTGTCGACGCGGACCTCGCTCATGTCGAGGTCGAAATCCACCTCTTCCGGCTTCGGCATGATCGCCACCGTGGCGGCGGAAGTGTGGATGCGGCCCTGGCTTTCCGTCGCCGGCACGCGCTGCACACGGTGCACGCCGCTTTCGAATTTCAGCCGGCCGAACACGCCATTGCCGGAGACCTGGGCGATGACTTCCTTGTAGCCGCCATGCTCGCCTTCCGAGGCCGAGACCAGTTCCCAGCTCCAGCCGCGCAGCTGGGCATAGCGCTGGTACATGGCGTAAAGATCGCCGGCGAACAGCGCCGCCTCGTCGCCGCCGGTCCCGGCGCGGATCTCGATCAGGGCGTCGGCGCTGTCATCCTTGTCCTTGGGCAGGAGCAGCAGCGACATCTCGTGCTCGAGTTCGGGCAGGCGCTCCTTGAGGGCGTAGTATTCCTCGCGCGCCATGTCGGCCATTTCCGCGTCGCCGCCCTCCATCATCTCGGCGAGATCATCGAGTTCGGCGCGCGCAGCCCTCAGCTCGCTGGCCTTCTCGGCCACCGGCTTCAGCTCGGCGTGCTCCTTGGAGAGCTTGACGATTTCATCAGGATCGCCCGCGGCGCCCAGGCGGGCTTCCACCTGTTCGAACCGGTCGATCACCTGGGAGAGTCGGGCTTCGGGTGCGTGCATGGGCTCCGGTTATCACCAAGCGATGGCGAAGAAAATCCTGATCGGCTGTTCAGCCGCCTTCCGGCAGGCTTCCCACACCGTCACATCACCGCGATCACATTGCGGACCGTCATCACGACCAGCACGATCGAGGACGCCATGAAGACGGCGAAGCGGACGGGGACGAAATTCCACAGGGTCTGGATCAGCGAGTGGAGGATGCGCAGCGCGACATAGCCCCAGGCGAGCATGATGTTCAGCTCGTCGGCGACGCCGACCAGATGGCCGTAGATGCACAGCACGTAGAAGATCAGCGGCTGCTCGTGCAGGTGATTGTAATTGTCGGCGATGCGCTGGACCTCGACCGGCAGGGCGTCGAGATCGCCCTTGCGCTGGATCTTGGTCGCGTCGATCCCGGCCTTCTGCATGGCGGGCAGGCGCGTGGCATACATCCACAGCCACATCACCAGCGTCCAGGCGACGAGTGCGAGCACAGGCGTCATGATGGATTGAAACATCGGCGTCCTCCCCGGTCTTGTCTGCGCGAGACTAGGGCGAACCGGGCCGGCCGCGCGACAGAAATCGCAAACGGGGTGCAAAACGTGCCTCAAAAGTCACACCTCGCGGCGATCCAATGTCACCGTGTCGATTTCGCCTTGCACGCGAACACGGGCGGCGTCATAAGCCGCCTCCCGATCAACACCCGCCCGCGAACGGGCGCGCAAATGAGACGATGATGAACGTGGTTCAGAGTACATATCGCCTCCGCAGCACGGCCATCTGGCCGGCTGGCTTTGCGCGCGCGGAAGGGTCCGCGATCACCTGGTAGACTGACCCCCAACAGTCCCGGTGACCCGCCCTCCCGAGCGCTGCTCGCGGAGGGTTTTTTCGTTCCGGCCATGGCTCTCTCCCCCAGCGGCCGGCCGGAACCCTGCCCGGGAGGGTGCGTGCCCCCTACACGCACCCTCCCAATTCGGGCTCGATCCGGACCCGTTTGCGGGGCCGGACGCACGCGGAGGGCACCCCATGCGCAAGGACATGTTCAAGGTGATCGTCGAGCGGCCGCGGGCCGGCTGGCGCACGCAGAAACTGGCGCGCGGCAAGCTGGACCGGGCCAGCGACCTCCTGCCGAAAAAGCAGGGCCTGTGCCGCCAGCGCCAGGAGAACGGCACGCATTCCAAATGGCTGAACGAGAACCTCGCCCCGCTGCGCCGCTTCCTGGAGAAACAGGTCGGCCGCCCCTGGGACAAGGTGCATGCCGAGATCTGCGAGCATCTCGATCCCGGCCACACGGTGAAGCAGCACGTGCTGGAGCACCTGTATGATTTCGTCGATCGTCCGGCGATCGGACGTGACGGCAACTGGCTGTGGAGCCGGCGCTATTACCTCGCCGACGGTCCCGAACCGGGGCGGCTCTACGTCCACCCGGTCGACGGTCTCCTGAAGCGCTGGAAGCTGAAGACCGGCGAAGCCCCGCGGCGCGACGGCCGGCTGCCCAGAAGACGCTAGGAAAGCGCCGCCTCATCAAGCGACCAGCCGCCCTTGCCGCTGAGCTTGCGGATCAGCAGGTAAAGCAGAAGCCCCAGCGGTCCGAACATCAGCGACAGGAAGAGCGCCGGCAGGATGATCCAGTGGGCGATGCCGTGACGGCGGGCATCCCGCACGATCCAGGCGCCGACAAAGAGGTCGTAGACGAGGAAGTGCGTCCAGCCCGTCAGTGCGCCGACCGGATGCGAAAACAACGCCATCACACCGGCCAGCGTGTTCATCCCGGCGTCCGGGTCGGCCTGTCCGAAGCCGATCGCGGCGGTCAGGAAGGCCAGATAGACAGCGCACAGGACGAGCGGGATCAGGGCCGCGTGCACGAGACGCTGGGTCCAGCGCCAGCCCGGCGCGACGGCCAGCAGGATCCAGGCCGGTGCGACAATCGCATGCAGTGCCAGATAGATCGTCTCATACATCGCCAACTCCCCTTGCCGCCGGCCCCTTGAAGCAGGTGCGATCTAACACCGCTTCGCCACGCCGGGCCAGTCAGGCGGCCGGCGTGTGGCCGGGCAGCGGCGCACCAAAGGCTTCCGGCTCGATCTCCAGCCCGTTCGCGATATAGGCCACCGTCCGATAGAAGCCGGCCAGAGCGATGAGTTCGAGGATCTGCTCGTCGCTGAAATGCGTGATGAGCCGGTCCCAGCAGGCGGCCGGTATCCGGCTTGCCGCATGAAGCGCGTCGCACATTTCAAGCAGGACGGCTTCTTCAGCCGTCCAGTCATCCTCATTGATCGCCGGCGCGGCGAGCGCCTCGATCCCGGAGGGCGTCAGCCCCACCCGCTCGGCGAAGAAGGCGATGTGCACGCCCCACTCATAGGCACAGCCATTGAGCGCGCAGGTCCGGTCGATCACGAGTTCGCGCTGACGCAGGGTGAGCGTGCCGCGATCGAGCAGGCTGCCGGCGTTGAACTTCCGGTAGACCCGCTCGCTGCGCGCCAACGTGGTGAAGAGGCGGAGCGGCGGCACGCCCGCCGGCATGATGCGGTCGAAAACCGCCTGTACGTCTTGCGAATAGGGCGGCTCGACAGGGGCGATACGGGACATGCTGGACCTCCAGGATGATCATTGCTACGAATTTCATAGCACACAATCACCCGGACGCTACGAAAATAATAGCATGACCCGATCCACACCCCTCCCCGGCCAACCGACACCCGGTTCACAGTCCGGCCGCCCGGTCATGGCCCTGCTCGATCTTCTGGGCCGGCGCTGGCAATTGCGCCTGCTGTGGGAGTTGCGGGATGACCGGCATCTGCGCTTCCGCGCCCTGCAGGAGGCCGCCGGGATCAGCCCCAGCGTGCTCAATACGCGCCTGGCCGAATGCATCGAGGCGGGCATCGTGGAACTGAGCGATGACGGCTATGCCCTCACCGCCCGCGGACGCAGCCTGCAGGACCTCCTGCTGCCCCTGAACGGCTGGGCAGAGGACTGGGCGCGTGCGCTGAACACCGGCGATCCCACCCCCTAGAAAAGGGAGATTACCCACGCATCGGAAATTCCCTTTGCAACTAACTGACCGGTCAGTTATTAAATCGGCATGAGCACGAAAACACGACGCCGCCGGCCTGAAGCCCGGCCCGACGAAATCCTGGACGCCGCCCTTTCCGTCTTTGTCGAGCAGGGCTTCACCGCCGCGCGCGTTGAAGACATCGCCAAACGGGCCGGCCTCTCCAAGGGCGCGGTCTATCTCTATTTCCCGTCCAAGGAAGCAATGCTGAAAGCGCTGGTCGAACAATCGGCCGGCGCCCTGGCCACAGCCGCCGAACGCCTGGTCTCGGTCGGTGCGCCGCGCGATCCGGAAGCGGCACTGCGCGGCGTCATCTTCATGATGATCACCGCCATGACCGACCCGGACATTTCCGCCGCCCCGCGCCTGGTGCTGACCGAAGCCCACCGCTTCCCCGACATCGCCGCCCATTATCGCGACCAGGTTCTGGAGACCGCGCGCCGCGCCATCGCGACCCTGGCCGCCGACGGCGTCGAGGCCGGGACATTCCGTCCCGTCGATGCCGACATTCTGATGCGCTGTATCGGCGGCCCCTGCCTCGGCCACATGATGCTGGCGAGCGCGTTCGACTTTCATCCCAAAAACCTCAAGGAGCCGGTCGATGTCGCAGACGCGCTGTCGGACCTGCTGCTCCATGGCCTCAAACCCCGCGAGGACGCGTGATGCGATTGAGCCGACATCTCCTGCTGGCCGGAATGGTGCTGGGTCTCGCGGCCTGTAGCGACCAGCCGGATGACAGCCTGCACGGCTATGCCGAGGGCGACTTCACCGCCATCGCACCGGACGCGCCCGGCCGCATTGTCGAGACCCTGGCGCGCGAAGGCACGCATATCGCCGCGGGCGATACCCTGTTCTCGCTGGATGCGACGGCAGAGCGGATCGCGCTCGCAGCAGCCGAGGCCCGGATCGAGGCCGCTCTCGCCCGTTTCGACGATGCCGCCGCAGGTGCCCGCTCGCCGGAAATCGAGGCCGCACGGGACCAGCTCGAGCAGGCCAATGCGGCGGCCCGAGAAGCAAATGACGCGCTGACCCGCACGCGCGAATTGTTCGAGGATGGTCATGTCAGCCAGGCCCGGCTGGACCAGGCACTGGCAGCGGCCCGGACGGCCAATGCCCGTGTCGCGGAAATGCGCCAGCGGCTGAGCCTGGTGCAATTGCCGGCGCGGGAGAACCAGTTGCGCGCCCTGCAGGCCGAGATCGCAGCCGCCCAGGCCGAGCGCGACCGCGCCGCAGATGTCCTGGACCGCCGGACCGTCGCTGCGCCCGCCGATGCCGCCGTGCACCGCCAGATCCGCTTTGCCGGCGAACAGGCCGGTCCGGCCCAGCCCGTCTATGAGCTCCTGCCCGATGGCGCGATCCATGCCGTGCTGTTCATTCCGGAGACCGGGATTGGCGGCCACGCCACCGGCGACCGTTTCGCGGTGGATTGCGATGGCTGCGCCGCGGGCCTTACGGCCCGCCTGGCCTCAATCGCGGACGCAGCCGAGTTTACCCCGCCCGTGATTTATTCGGACAATGAGCGCGCCCGCCTGGTCTATCGCGCCGAAGCGCACTTCGAGGGCACACCACCACCGCCGGGAACGCCGCTGCGCTTCAGGCCGCAACCATGAGCGACACGCTCGCCATCGATGTGGAAGGCCTGACCAAGAGTTTCGGCGAGACCCGTGTCGTCGACGATTTCGACATGCAGGTGCCCAAGGGTTCGATCTACGGTTTTCTGGGTCCGAACGGGTCCGGCAAGACGACGACGATCCGGATGATGTGCGGCCTGTTGAAGCCGGACAGTGGCGGCGGCACGGCGCTGGGCCATGACATCATCGAGGAAAGCCGGACCATCAAATCGCGCGTCGGCTACATGACCCAGCGCTTCTCGCTGTATGGCGATCTCACCGTGCGCGAGAACCTGACCTTCATGGCCCGCCTGCATGCGCTGAAGAATCCGAAACAGATCGTGGCCGACACGCTGGAGGAATACGATCTGGGACCGCGGGCGCACCAGCTGGCCGACACGCTGTCGGGCGGCTGGAAACAGCGCCTCGCGCTGGCGGCGGCCTCGATGCACAATCCCGGCCTGCTGCTGCTCGACGAACCGACCGCGGGTGTCGATCCCAAGGCCCGGCGGGACTTCTGGGACCGGATCCGCGGGCTGGCCCGCAAGGGCGTCACCGTTCTGGTCTCGACCCATTACATGGACGAGGCGGTGCAGTGCGACTACATCGCCTTCATCGCCTATGGCCGCAAGCTGATCGACGCGCCCTCCGCCGACATTCCCGAACGGGTCGGCCTGGTGACCTGGCGGATCGAGGGCAAGGGGCTGCAGCCCATCTATGACGAACTCCACGACGCCGAGGGCGTCGACCAGATCGCGCGCTTCGGCTCGGCCCTGCACGTGTCCGGACGCGATGCGGATGCGCTGGAGCGGACGGTTTGTGCCTATCGCGGGCGCGAGGGCATCAGTGTCGATCTCGCCAAGACCGGGCTGGAGGAAGCCTTCATCTGGCTGATGGCCGGTTCGCAGGACAATTTCACATGAACAGTTTCAGCCGCATCCTCGCCCTGATCGGCAAGGAGTTCATCCAGATGCTCCGCGACCGGCTGACCTTCGGCATGATGGTCGGCATCCCGGTGATGCAGCTCTTGCTGTTCGGCTATGCCATCAATACCGATCCGCGCCACTTGCCCACGCTCGTCGAGATGGGCGACAATGGCCCGGCCAGCCGCGCCATCCTGCAGGCAATGGAAACGTCGGACTATTTCGACCTGATCGGCATAACCCACTCGCGGGCCGAAACCGATACGGCGTTGCAGACCGGCGAGGCCCTGTTCGTGGTGACCATTCCGCCGGATTTCGAGCGCGACCTGCTGCGCCGCGACCGCCAGCAAATCCTGCTCGACACCGATGCCTCGGACCCGGTCGCCGCCGGCGCCGGCACAGGCGCCTTCCCCACACTGGTGCAGGAAGCCCTGGCGCCCCTGCTCGGCGAGATGACACCGCCGGTCGAGACGGTCATCCACCGCCGCTACAATCCGGCCGGACGCACCGCGCTGAACATCGTGCCCGGCCTGCTGGGCGTCATCCTCACCATGACGATGGCGATGATGACCTCGATGGCGCTCACCCGCGAGGCCGAACGCGGCACGCTGGAAACCCTGCTGGCCACGCCGACGCGGCCCTATGAGGTGATGGTCGGCAAGATCACGCCTTACGTCTTCGTCGGCTTCATCCAGGTCGTGATCATGCTGGCCGGCGCGCGCTTCCTGTTCGGCGTGCCGTTTCTGGGCTCGGCGCCGGCCTTCCTGGTCTGCGTGTCGCTCTTCATCCTGGTGAACCTGTCGCTGGGCTTCCTCTTCTCCACCGTGGCGCGCACGCAGATGCAGGCCATGCAGATGACCTTCTTCGTCTTCCTGCCCTCGATCCTGCTGTCCGGCTTCATGTTCCCCTTTGCCGGCATGCCCGCCTGGGCGCAGACGCTGGGTCAGGCCCTGCCCACAACACACTTCATCCGCGCCGTGCGGGCCATCATGCTGAAGGGCGCCAGCCTGGGCGATGTCCTGCCGCAGATCTGGCCGCTGGCCGTGATCTTCACGGTCATCGCGACCGTCGCCATGCTGCGGTATCGCCGGACGCTGGATTGAGGCCGCGGGCAATGGCGAGGATTTACCCGCTTAGGGTTGGAACCCCCTGATTTTGTCATCCCGGATGCATGCCCCGAAAAGGCGGGGCGGAAGTCCGGGACCCATAAGCGCGCCGCTCGTCCAGTCATTTGCAGCGTCGATATCGCGCCTGCTGGCGGCCAATGATCATGTTTATGGGTCCCGGCCCTCCGCCCGGCCCGAGGCCGGGCATCCGGCCGGGATGACAACCCACTCGGCTTGTTGCCCCCAGCGCTAACCCTCCACCTCATCATCGAAGATCGTCTCGATGGCCCGGCCGAAGAGGCGGGCGATCTTGAAGGCGAGCGGCAGGGAGGGGTCGTACTTGCCCGTCTCCAGCGCGTTGACGGTCTGGCGCGACACATCGAGCCGGTCGGCCAGGGCTTGCTGGCTCCAGCCGTGCACGCCGCGAAGCTCCTTGAGCCGGTTTTTCATTGCACCCGGACCTGCTGGATCATGATGGCCACGCTGTGCGCCACCGCCGCGATGGGCAGCATCATCGTCATGTTGAGCGGCTCCATCACGCCATAGATCTCCGCCACACCGAACACGGCAGCCGCCAGCAGCATGGCCAGCATGGCGACCGCTGCCGCGCGGATCTGGAAGCGCGCCAGCATTTCGTCGATCGCCCGGACATAGCGGATCACTTCCCAGCCATAGACCAGGAGCGGCAGGCAGGTCAGCAGGACCAGCGGCCAGGCCTGCACCGCAGGCCAGCCATTGCGCGACGGATCGAGCGTCTTGTCGATCGCCACCAGGAGACCGGTGAAAACCAGCATCAGGACAAGGGTGCGCCAGGTGTAGCGCTTCATTTCGGGGGTCATGACTTCTTCGTCGTGTCCACGCCGACGCCCAGCAGCACCGCAATCCGCGCGATGGCCATCAGGCCGAGGATAACAGCCGCCAGCGCGCCAGCCTTCAAGCTTGCCGGCAGACCGGCCAGGCCCGCACGAAAGGGTTCGATCAGCCCGCTGCCGAATTCAACAACAAGCAGGGCGGAAAAGAAGATGGCAGCGAAGAGTGCCAGCGACACCAGGGTCGGCGCACCACCCTCACCGGTCATCAGATCATGATTGTCCATAACGGCCTCCTTATTTGTAAAGCTCACTTGTCATATATGTAAAGCAAGCTTGTCGTCAAGGAGACTTGTCAAAGCCGGGCCGGGAAAAGGCGCCCGGGAATCCCCCGGGCGCCTCGAAACCGTTCGCGATGCGCGCAGCCTTACTTGTTGGGCTGTTTGGTCACGCGGAGGTAGGGCTTGATCTTGTTGTAGCCGGCGGGGAAGAGCTTGTCGGCTTCCTCGTCAGAGATCGACGGCACGACGATCACGTCCTGACCGTCTTCCCAGTTCACCGGCGTGGCGACCTTGTAGCCATCGGTCAGCTGCAGGCTGTCGATGAGTCGCAGCACCTCGTTGAAGTTCCGGCCGGCGCTGGGCGGATAGGTGAAGGTGGCGCGGATCTTCTTGTTCGGGTCGATGATGTAGACCGAGCGGACCGTGACCTTGGGGTCGGCATTCGGATGGATCATCGAATAGAGCTCGGAAACCGTGCGCTCGGTGTCGGCGATGATCGGGAAGTCGACCGCACAATTCTGCGTTTCCTCGATATCCTTGATCCAGCCCTTGTGGTCCTCGACGCTGTCGACGGAAAGCGCGATTGCCTTGGCATTACGCTTGGCGAACTCGTCCTTCAGCTTGGCGGTGAAGCCCAGCTCGGTCGTGCAGACGGGCGTGTAATCGGCCGGGTGGGAGAAGAAGATCACCCAGTTATCGCCGATCCAGTCGTGGAAATTGATTGCGCCTTCACTCGTCTCGACGTCGAAATTCGGGGCGATATCACCCAACAGCAGACCCATGTCGTCCTCCTCGGTTCAATTGGCGGCAAAAACACCTTAGGACTAGGTGCGCTTCCGGCGGCACGATTGCAAGACCGCCGCCGGACAGCCTACATCCGCACCAGCATCCGGACTGCAACTAGACACGATGACGACCACCCTGATCCTCATGCGCCATGCCAAGGCCGTCGACCGGCTGGAAGCGGAAGATGATTTCCAGCGCGGACTGACCGCGCGCGGGCGCGACGACAGTGCCGCCGCCGCAGAGCTTCTGGCCGGACGGGGAATTCGCGTCGATCTCGCACTTGTCTCGCCGGCGTGGCGCACCCGGCAGACCTTCGACCAGATGCTGCCAGATATCGGCGAGCCGCAAATGGACGACCCGATGGCGCTCTATCACGCCTCGACGGAAATGCTGGAGCGCGCCACCCGCCAGGTCCTCGGCACCGCCCGCACCATCCTTCTGGTCGGACACAATCCGGGCATTGGCGGTTTCGCCCACAAGCTGGCGCAGATGAGCGGCCAGACGGCCCGCATGCCGCTGGGATACCCCACGGCGACGGCCAGCATCTTTGTGCTCGACGACGACGACCTGGCCCGGCCCCGCCTCGACTTCGTCATCAACCCCAAGGCTTGATTTCTCTGCGACTCGCGTTTTGCGTGCATATCTGCTTTTATGCGTCCGGACGGTGAAACCGGAGCGCAAGATGGATGGCGCAAAAGGGATTGGCGCAAAAGGGGTTGGCGCACAGCGAATTGACGCGCAGGGCATCGACGGGGTCGGGACTCTTGCACGCGGTATGGCGCGCAGAGCAGGCCCACGCGGCGCTTCACTGCGCGTGGCTCCGGAACACGACACTCCGGAGACGAGCGGCCAGCTGCACAGGCCGCCGGGCATTCTGGAACAGCTGTGGACGGACGAAGCCGCGATCGGCCTGTCGCGCCGCTCCCCGGAACTGAGTGCCCGGAACCGGAGCTTCCCGCACCTGGTCAGCCTGCTCTGCGGCCTTGTCCTGGCAAACATCCTTGCGGCGCCGGCATTGCCCTTCTCCACATCCGCCCTGCTGCTGGCGATACTTGCACCGACCTGCCTGTCGCTCGCCCTGTTGCGCATGGCCGGCGCGCTGACCCGGCCCCGCTACGCACCACGCCGCGACCTGTCCGAGGCCGCCCTGCCGAAAGCCAGCATCATCGTGGCGCTCTATCGCGAAGCCGCGGTCATCCCCCAGCTCATCAAGACGCTCGCGGCGATCGACTATCCGGCCGACAAGCTGGAGGTGCGTCTGGTTTTGGAAGCAGATGACAGCGAAACGCGCGCCGCCATCGAGCGGTGCCGGCCGGACGCCCGTTTCAGTGTCATCATCGCGCCGGCCGGACACCCGCGGACCAAGCCGCGGGCGCTGAACTACGCTCTGCGCTTTTGCAGCGGCGAAATCGTTGCGGTGCACGACGCCGAGGACCGGCCACATCCCAAACAGCTGCGCCATGCCGCGGAAAGCTTCAGCCGCGCCCCGCCGCGTCTGGTGTGCCTGCAGGCCCCGCTCAACTGGTACAACCGGGACGAGACCTGGCTGACACGCCAGTTTGCGATGGAGTACGCCGCCCATTTTCACGTCATGCTGCCGCTTTACCAGCGGTTCGGCTGGCCACTGCCACTTGGCGGAACCAGCAATTATTTCCGCGTGAAGGCCCTGCGGCGCAGTGGCGGCTGGGATTCCTGGAATGTCACCGAAGATGCCGACCTGGGCGTGCGGCTTCACCGCCTGGGCTATCGTTGCGGTCTCATCGCACCCCCAACGCTGGAAGAGGCCCCGGTGAGCCTGCACGGCTGGACGCCGCAAAGAACACGCTGGCTGAAAGGCTACTGGCAGACACTCGGGGTGCATTTCGGACTGGACGCCGAACGCCGGCGCCTCAGCCTGCCACTTGTGATGACTCTGGGGGGCGCGGTCCTGTCGGCACTCATCCACGGCCCGACCCTCGCCGCGGCGCTGGCGGCAGCTGTCATGGAGCAAGGCGTGTCACTGCCGGTCCTGGCCTGTCTGTCCATCCTCGGCGCGGGATATGCCGGTGGCTTCATGGGCGCGATCTCGGGCATGGCCCGCGCCGGTCTGCCGGTCCGGATCGCCGATCTGGTCCTGCTGCCGGTCTACTGGTCAGTCCAGGTCGTGCCTGCTGTTCGCGCTCTGGTGCAGCTCGTGCAAAACCCCTATCTCTGGGAAAAGACAGAACACGGTGTCAGCGCGCTGGCAGAACCCCCATGTACCTCTCCCTGCCCGCAACCCTCATCGCCCTTGCCATCTGCATCGCAGGATTTTTTCTCGCCCGCTGGCGGGCCGGACAACCCGTCAGACCGGAACGCGGCCCGCGGATGATCCCCTGGACGCTGATCGCCATCGTGATGGGCGGCCTCGCCGTGATCTTCCTCGTCCATCTCGCCGAGCTGGGTGGCTTTGACATGGGCCAGCGGACGAGGATCTAGCGGTCCGGCAGCCGAATTGCGAGGATCAGGTCTGTTGGCTCCCCCAAATGCCCGGAAAGCGATAAGCCGCTATCCCGCCTTCCTGCACTGCACATTCTCTGTCACGCCTGCTGTGAAAACAAGAAGTTCCAGGCGGAAGGGGGACGAGCTTGGTAAAGGCCTCAAGTCGAATTTGCGCCTCAACGCTGACCCGCAATGATCCCGAGCTGAACCGCAACTACGCCCGGTCTGGAGGCAACAAATCCAGTGGAGCGGGTGAAGGGAATCGAACCCTCGTCGTAAGCTTGGGAAGCTTCTGCTCTACCATTGAGCTACACCCGCACTCTGTATCACCTGAATACCGCGACCCGCACCACGCACGCAAGCGGTCTCGACGGCAGGCGAGCAGCCTTGCTGGCCCGGACAATCTGTCGCTGTCGCGTTCTCTGCGCCGATCCGCTATCCCCTCCGGGCCGGTATCGGGGTGGGGGAATTATGGTCCAGCGGCTTTACATGATCCGCGTACGCGGTTTGATGCGCAGCCAGCTCTGGGCGCAGATACTTGCAGCCATGCTGCTGGCGATCGGCACCGGCCTCCTGCTATCGCCGGATCTCGGCTCCCCCCTCGCCGTACCGGACGATACCGTCGCCGTGGTCGGCGAATGGCTGCGCCTGCCGGGCCAGATTTTTCTGAACCTGATCCAGATGGTGGTGATCGGCCTGGTCTCGACATCAATCATTCTGGGCATCACCTCCAGCGGCGACGCCAACATGCTGGCACGCGTCGCCGGGCGTATCGCACCCTATTTCCTGATGACGACGACCATTGCCGTGCTGATCGGCTATGTCATCGCAACACTGGTCGAGCCCGGTAGTTTCATCAGCCTGAGCGACGTTGCACCGGCCGCCGAGCCGGCCGGCGATGTCGATCTTGCCGCGACACCGGCGCCCACCCTGGCTGGCTCAATCGCCGACATCATTCCGGCCAGCCTCGCCGAAGCGACGCTGAACGCGAACATGTTCCAGATCGTGGTGGCGAGCCTGATCGGCGGTACCGCGCTCGCCTCTCTTGGCCTTGGTCGCGCCGCCCCGCTGATCCAGATCATCCAGCTGGTACAGGATGCCTCCTTGACGATCGTCGGCTGGGCCATGCGGCTGGCGCCATTTGCCGTGTTCGGCCTGATCTCGGACTTTGTCATGCGGATCGGCATTTCCGCCCTTCTGGGCATGTCGGTCTACATACTCTGTGTCGTCGGCGGACTGCTGGCGTTGCTGGGCGTCTATCTGCTGATCGTGGCGATATTCGGCCGCCGCTCGCCGCTGGCCTTTGTCGGCACGGTCGCAAGCGCCCAGCTGCTGGCCTTCTCGACCTCCAGCTCGGCGGCCACCATGCCGCTCTCGCTGAAAACCGCCGAGCAGGGGCTGAAAGTCCACCCCGCCGTCGCCCGCTTCGTCATTCCCCTGGGCGCGACGGTGAACATGGACGGGAGCGCGCTCTACCAGGTGATCGCCGCCTTGTTCATCGCCCAGATCTACCAGGTCGAACTCAGCGCGCCGGGCTTCATCATGCTGGTGGTGACGGTGGTCGGGGCCTCGATCGGCAGCCCCTCGACACCAGGCGTCGGCATCATCATTCTGGCCAGCATCTTGCACTCGCTGGGCATACCGGCTTCCGGCGTCGCCATCCTGCTGGGCGTCGACCGCATCCTCGACATGTGCCGCACGGCGATCAATGTCACCGGTGATCTCGTTGCCTGCGTCGTGATGGACCGCTGGCTCGCCGGCGCCCTGGACGATACCGAAACGGGCTGACGCGGCTCAGACGAAGAATTTCGAGAGTTTCAGTCCCTGGGCCTGATAGTTCGAGGCCACGCGGCCATAGGGGATTTCAGGCGCTTCGCGCATCGGCTCGTAGACCAGCCGGGCGATCGGCTGACCGTGTTCGAGAATGAAGGGCACGTCGCGGCCGCGCACTTCCAGCACTGCACGCGAGCCGGTCCCGCCCGCCTCGGCAATGCCGAAGCCGGGATCGAAGAAGCCGGCATAGTGAGCGCGGAACTCGCCGATCTCGGTGGCGATGGGGGCCATCTCCGCCGCCTCTTCCGCGCCGATCGACACGGCTTCACGCGACGCCAGGATGTAGAACTCGCCCGGATCCAGGATCAAGCGGCGGTCCGGCGCATACATCGGCTCCCAGAACCGCGTGCGCTCATGCGCGCCGATCTTTGCCAGATCGACCAGCCCGGCATGGCGGCGGGCGCGATAGCCCACAATCCCGTCCTCGAAACCAGCCAGATCGACGCTGACCGTCACATCGCGCAGCGGCACATGGGCGCCTTCACGGAAGCGGATCTGGCTGAGCCGGTCGCCCGTGCGGGCAAGGATGGAGAAGGTACAGGGGCAAATCTCGGCATACAGCGGGCCGTCATAATCCGCCGGCGCCTGGTCGAAGGCGACGCCATGATCGGTGATCACCCGCGTGAAGACATCGATCCGGCCGGTCGAGCTCTTCGGGTTCATCGCGGCGCTGAGGCCCGGCGGCAGTTTCAGCCGCTCCTGCAGGGGCGCGAGATAGACACAGCCTGTCTCCAGCACCGCTCCATTGGTCAGATCGACCGTGTGCATGACGACGTCTTCATTGAGCCGGTCCGACACGGTCCTGCCCGGCCCGGGCAGGAAGCTCGCCCGCAGCCGCCAGGCATGGCTGCCCAGTCTGAGATCGATACTGGCGGGCTGGATCTGGCCCTCTGCCGCAGGCGTGTCAGCGGAAATCACGCCAATGTCGAACAGGGTTTTCAGCCGGTGGTCGGGCAGGATTCCGGAGGCGGTCATGATCGTCCGTGCGGTTACCGAGCGGGGACGACCACATGTCCCCCATCTGCCGCGCCCTGTCCAGACGCGCTGACCGTGGGGGTTGAGCCGGACCCGCGCGAAGAGGATTATGCGCGCCGGAGCGCGCCTGAAGGCTGCGCAGTGAGGGCGGAAGCGCAGCATGTACGAGTACGAGAGCAGCGGCGTGAAGATCAGCGTGATGCCGGACTATCTGGAGGATGAATCCGATCCGGATGAGGGCCGCTATGTCTGGGCCTACACGATCGAGATCGAGAATACCGGCCATGAAGCCGTGCAGCTGCTTGCCCGCAAATGGATAATCACCGACTCCATGGGCCGTACCGAGCATGTCCAGGGTGAAGGCGTCGTCGGCGAACAGCCCGTCATCGAGCCGGGCGAATGCTTCCGCTATACCTCCGGCGCACCGCTGGGCACGCCGTCGGGCTTCATGCAGGGCAGTTATGAGATGCGCCGCCGCAATGGCGAGAGTTTTGCCGCGATCATCCCCGGCTTCTCGCTCGACCGGCCGACCGACCGGGTCCAGCTGCACTGATGCGGCAGTACCGGCCGGTTTCCTGGGGTTCGCCGTGACCACATCCTTGCGACAAGTCCTGTTCATGGTCGGCATCATGGTCGCCGTGCTGGCGGCCGCGATGGTCTTTCCGGCCATGCTGGATGCGGCCGAAGGCGACGGGGAGAGCGCCAGCGCCTTCTTCATCTCCTCGATCCTGGGCATGTTCATCGGCGGCGCCACGGCGCTGGTCAATCGCGGCCCGGTCGACTCGATCACACCCCGCACGGCCTTTGTCCTGACAGTCGGCGCCTGGCTGGCGCTGTCCGTCTGTGCCGCGTTGCCGCTGCGCCTCGCCGGCGAGGGGCTGAGCTGGACCGACGCCTTTTTCGAAGCGGTCTCGGGCCTGACGACGACCGGGGCGACCGTGATCACCGGACTCGACTACCGGCCGGAAGGCCTGCTGCTCTGGCGCGCCATCCTGCAATGGATCGGCGGGATCGGTATCATTGTGACAGCGATGGCCTTCTGGCCGATGCTGGGCATTGGCGGCATGCAGCTCTTCCAGCTGGAGACCGGCGACAAGTCCGACAAGATCCTGCCGCGGGCAACCCAGATCGCTGCCAGCATCTCGCTGATCTACCTGGTCCTGACGCTTGTCTGCTTCTTTGCCTTCATCGCGGTTGGCATGAACTGGCTGCACGCGCTCTGCCACGCCATGTCGACGATCTCGACGGGCGGGTTTTCGGCGTCGGACAATTCCATGGGCAATTACGTGCACATGGGCGCGGACATCATCACCACGGTCTTCATGATCCTGGCCTCGCTGCCCTTCGTCCTCTTCATCGTGGCGATCCGCGGCAAGCCCGTCGCCCTGTGGCGCGACGCCCAGGTGCGCGGCTTTCTGCTTGTGGTGACGGTTGCGACAGCTTTCCTGGCCGTCCTGCTCTGGATGACGGGCGCGCACGAGGAAGGCGGCGCGATCCGGCAGGCGGCCTTCAACTCGGTCTCGATCATCACGGGGACCGGATTTGCCACGGCGGACTATGGCGCCTGGGGGCCGATCTCCCAGGCCGCCTTCTTCGTCTTCATGTTCATCGGCGGCTGTGCCGGCTCAACAACCTGTTCGGTGAAGATCTTCCGCTACCAGATCGCCGGCACTGCGATGCGGCGTTACCTGGCGAAACTTCTGCGTCCCAATGCGGTGATACCGATGCACTATAACGGCCGCATAGTGGATGAAAAAACGCTCCACTCGGTGCTCGGTTTCTTCTTTGTCTTCTTCGCCGTCTACGCGATCACCGCCGCAATACTGTCGGCGATGGGGATGGACACGGTGTCGGCGCTGTCGGGTGCCGCGACCAGCCTGACGAATACCGGTCCGGGCCTGGGTCCGATCATCGGTCCGTCAGGGACATTCGCGCCCCTCTCCGATCCGGAGAAATGGCTCCTGACCTTCAACATGTTCATCGGCCGGCTGGAAGTGATCGCGGTCCTGGTCTTCCTCAGCCCGCGCTTCTGGCGGAACTAGGAGCATTTCCAGCGAAAGTGGGACCGGTTTCGTGATCCGGAAATGCGACCACTGGAGACCGGCATTTCCAGCGAAAGTGGGAACCGGTTTCGCGGTTAGGAAATGCGCTAGCGACCAGCCGCAGCCGCAACCTCTTCGAGGCCGAAGCCCCAGTCCTTGTTGCAGTACTCGCAGGTCATCACGATGGCGCCGCCGGTTTCCATTTCCGCGCGGTCTTCCGGCGGGAAGCTGGCGACGATGCCGAGCAGGCGCTCGCGTTCGCACGAACAGCGCCGGGCGATCTGCGCGGGTTCGAACAGGCGCACGCCATCTTCGTTGAACAGGCGATAGAGAAGCTTGCCGGCCGAGAGGTCGGGATCGAGGAGCTCAGCGTCTTCGACAGTCTCGTAGAGCGCGCGGACATGATCCCAGTCTTCCTGGGCCGAGCCGCGGGTGTCGTCGCCGGCGACCTGTTGCAGCATGGCTCCGCCGCCACGCCAGGTACGGGCCTCGCCTTCCTTCCAGCTTTCGCCGATGGCGATCCGCAGGCGGGTGGGTGTCTGTTCGGACTGGGCGAAATAGCCTTCCGCGACCTGCGACAGGGACGTGCCCTCGAGCGGAACGACGCCTTGGTACTGGTCCTTGTCGGGGCCATAGTCGAGCGTCATCGCGAAAGCGCCCTTGCCCAGGAGACGCTCCATCAGCGTATCGCGGGGCGGATTTTCGGCCAGCACGGCCTCGACGCCCTCGCGGTCGATCTTGGCAAAACCGCGCACGCCCTCACCGCTGACATATTCAGCCACGATAAAGCGGATCGGACCCGACCCGTTCGCCTGCACGATCAGCCGACCGTTGAACTTCAGCGCATCGCCGACGAGGGCGGCGATGATCACCGCCTCGCCGAGCAGATGGGCTACCGGTTCGGGATAGGCGTGCGCCGACAGGATCGCGTCCAGCGTTGAGCCCAGACGGCAGACACGGCCGCGCACGGCCCGTCCCTCAACCTGGAAACCGGCCACGATATTATCATGCTCTCCAAGCGGATCGCTCACGCCGTTTCTCCGTTCGGCAAGGGTTGGACTAGCTGGCCTCGAGTGCGCCGAGCGCTTCGTCGAGTACGGCCACCGCCTCGCTGGCATCGTCCTTGGTGATGATCAGCGGCGGCGCCATGCGGCAGACATTGTCACCCGCCGCGCCGACCAGGAGATGGCGATCGCGAGCCAGTCCCGCAAGCTTCTTGGGGTCGAAACCGTCTTTCAGTTTCACACCGACCAGCAGACCCTTGCCGCGAATCTCGGCGATCTTGTCGCCATGACGATCCATGAGGCCGTGCAATTGCTGGCTCAGATAGTTGGAGACCTCGACCACATGATCCATGAAGCCGTCGGAAGTCAGCTCGTCGAACACGACATTGCCGACCGCCATGGCCAGCGGGCCGCCGCCATAGGTCGAGCCGTGTGTGCCAACAACCATGCCGGCCGCGGCCGCTTCCGTCGCCAGGCAGGCGCCCATCGGGAAACCGCCGCCAATGCCCTTGGCTGCGGCCATGATGTCCGGCTCGGCGCCTTCGACCCATTGGTGGGCGAACAGCTTGCCGGTCCGGCCGGCACCCGACTGGACCTCGTCAAAGATCAGCATCAGGCCGTGCTCGTCGCAGATCTGGCGCAGGCCGCGCAGGAAGCTGTCTTCCGGTGCGCGCACACCGCCCTCGCCCTGCACCGGTTCGACGCAGATCGCCGCGGTCTCTTCGGTGACGGCAGTCTTCACGGCATCCAGATCGCCGAATTCGACCTGGTCGAAACCTTCCATCGCCGGGCCGAAGCCCTCGAGGTATTTCGGATTGCCGCCGGCATTGATCGCGCCGAAAGTGCGGCCGTGGAAGGCGCCGGTGAAGGTGATGATGCGATAGCGCTGCGGATTGCCGTTCACGAAGTGATAGCGGCGCGCCGTCTTGAGCGCGCATTCCATCGCCTCGGCACCGGAATTGGTGAAGAAGACCCGGTCGGCGAAAGTCGCCGCGCACAGCTTCTCGGCCAGTTCGATACCCTTGGGCACCTTGAACATGTTGGACAGGTGCCAGAGTTTGCCGGCCTGCTCGTTGAGGGCGGCGACAGCCTTGGGATGGGCATGGCCCAGACAGTTCACCGCAATGCCCGAAATGAAGTCCAGATAGGCATCGCCAGCCTCGGTATACAGGCGGGTTCCCTTACCGTGGTCAAACACGAGATCGGGCGGCGAATAGGTGTCCATCATCGGGGCGGGCATACGGTCCTCCAAAAGCATCGCGGCGCCCGTTTTCGGACGCCTTTGATACTCGTCTAGGCCTCCGCGCTCAGCTCTTCAAGCGCCAGCCTGCTCGCAAGAGCAGATAACAGGCCGCGGCCAGTGCAAGGTTGATCGCGAGCACCAGCACCGCGCCGATGGCGAGGTCGCCGTCGGCATGGCCCGTGAAGCCGTACCGGAAGCCGTCGATCATGTAGAAGAAGGGATTGAAATGGCTGATCGTGGCGATCGGCTCGGGCAGCGCCGTGACCGAATAGAAAGTGCCCGACAGGAAGGTGAGCGGCGTGATCACGAAGGTCGTCACGGCCGCCATGTGATCGAACTTCTCGGCCCACAGACCGCCGATCACACCGACCATGCCCAGCATGGCCGAGGCCGATATCCCGAAATAGAGAACCGCCCACCAGTGCTGCGGCATGATGTTCATGAAGGGGATCAGCGTCACCGCCGTCACCCCCGCCACCATGATGCCGCGCGTCATCGCGCCAGCAATGAAGCCAATCGACAATTCCAGCGCCGACAGCGGCGGCATCAGGAAGTCCACCGCATTGCCCTGCACCTTGGACACCAGGATAGACGAGCCCGAATTGGCGAAGGCATTGTTCAACAGGCCCATCAGGATAAGGCCCGGCGCGAGGAATTCGATGAAGGGGATACCGTTCACATCACCCCGCCGCGAGCCGATCGCGACGGCAAAGACGGTCATGTAAAGCAGCGTCGTTGCGACCGGTGCAGCGACCGTCTGGGTGTAAACCTTGAGAAAACGCCGCACTTCCTTCTTGTACAGCGTCCACAAACCTAACCAATTGATAAAGCCGAATTTTCTGGGCTCGTTAAGGCCGGTTAAACTGGCGTTACTCATATCGAATTACCCTTAAGATCCCGGTAACCATCCGCGTTAACGATTAGGCGTGCAAGTGAGCTTTCCACAGGAATGGTCATCCCCCGATCTTGTGGCCTCAGTTAGCGCGGGTACAATATCTAGTGTAATTAAACATGAATTGAGATATGCGCTCCCAGCCGACATTCAAGGCAATGAAGCGCATCCAACTCAGGAGATGAGTGCGATGGCCTGGACTGACGAACGCGTCGAGCAACTCAAGAAGCTTTGGTCGGAAGGCCTGAGCGCCAGTCAGATTGCCAAACAATTGGGGGGTGTGACCCGTAATGCCGTGATTGGCAAGGTCCACCGCCTCGGTTTGTCAGGCCGCGCGACCCCGTCGCGCCCGGCCCGCCGCACTGTTAAACCCTCCCGTCCGCGCACCACAACGGCTTCCACCGCGCCGGCCCAGCGCCCGGTGTCGCGTCCCTCCCCCTCGACTCCGACCCCGGCCGCTCCCAAGCCGGCGCCGGTGGAGCCTGCCGTCCTGCCGTCTGGCGAGTTTGCCACCGTGCTCACCCTGCGTGACTCGATGTGCAAGTGGCCGATCGGCGACCCCGCCCAGGCGGAGTTCCGCTTCTGCGGCCGCAAGACCGCCGGCGGCAATGCCTATTGCGAGGCCCACTCCTCGATGGCCTACCAGCCGAGCGCAAAACGCCGCCGCCGCACCAGCGATGCCGGTGCCGCGCTCGACGCGATCGCCGCAACCCGGCGCTATAATTTCTGATAACCGGCCCTGCCCTCACCCTCGGGTCCGGTAATGCGGCCGCCTCTTTCGGGGCGGCCGTTTTCTTTTCGCGCTCCCGAATGAAAGATCAGTCGCGCCGCTCGCCCACCAGCGCCTCGCGCATTTCGGGGATCCAGCTGTCCGTACGACGGTTATAGGCCCGCAGGGTGGTGGCGAAACCCCAGTGACACCAGGCAAAGCCGCGCTCTTCCGAGGCGTGGCGCACCGCCCCCACCCAGCGCGCGCGCAGATGTTCGGGCACTTCGTAATAAACACCGAATTCGCCGACCAGGACCGGCACGTTCTGCGCCTGCGCATACTGCGCCACGATGTCGAAATCGCGGGCAAGTTCCGCCTCGTCGGCCGGACCGCCCCATTCGACACCCGTGCGCGACTGATTGGACCAGGGCGCGCCCTGGTGGGTGAATTCGAACGGCGAGTAATAGTGCACCGTCGTCATGACCCGCGGATCGTCCGCAGGCACCTCGGTCTGCACAAGGCCCTCGATATTGTTCCAGCGGGCCGAGGACAGGATCACCCACCGCTCCGGCGAGACTGCACGGACCAGGTCGAGCAGGTGCGCATTGATGGCATTGACCTGGGCCGCGCTGACGCGGTCGGTCGGCTCGTTGAGCAGTTCGAAGATCAGCGTCTCGGGATAACCGGCATAGTGTTCGGCCAATTGCCGCCAGATCGCCGCCAGTTGCGGCAGACGGCCCTCGGGATCGCGCATCAGGGCGTCGAAATGGTGGACATCGACGATCACGGTCAGCCCGCGCGAGAGGGCATGATCGATAATCGCATCGACCCGGGCCAGAACGGCGGGATCGATCCGGTTACCTGCGTCCAGATGCGCCGACCAGCGCACGGGCAGACGGATCGTGTCGAAACCGGCCCCGGCGATCGCGTCGATATGATCGAACTCGATCGTATAACCCCAGGCGCCCTCGTATTCGGCTTCCAGTGCCCCGGACAGATTCATGCAGCGCGCGACCGGCGGTGCGTCGACAACAAGCGCGTCCCTGTGCCCACCCACCGGAAGCTCCAGCGCGGCCGACCCGGCACCGCCATCACAGGCCGAAAGCGCAATCGCGATTGCCGCAGTACAAAACCAACCCGCCTTCATCGCGCACCTTTTGCCGAACACAGGAGCGAACCTAGAGCCAGCCGGGCGGGCTGTCGATAAGCCCGCCCGGCACCTCTACCAGCCGACCGTGAAGCTGCGCCCGGCATGAGCGCGGCTTTCGGCCTCGTCGACGATGGCAATGGCGAAGTCCTCGACCGAGATGGCGGAACGGCCGTCTTCTCCTGTTACCAGCATGTCTGTTCCCAGCCGGTAGCGGCCCGTACGGCGGCCCGGTTCAAGGCTGGCAGGCGGACAGATATGGGACCACCCCTCACCGCCCGTCGACAGCACCGCCTCACGCTGGGCCTGACAGGCCTGCGCGATGGGCCGCACGGCATCGGGCAGAAAGCCCGGCCGGGTCAGCACGGTCCAGGCCGGCTGGTCCGGAAAGCGCAGGCTTGCCGCCCCGCCCACGATCACCACCGGCACGCCGGTCTCCAGAGCCGCATCGAGCAGTGTGCGGGTATAGCCAACCAGTTCAGCTTCCCGTCCGGCAGGCGGACGCAGCGCCATGACGGCGGCATCCTGGGAGCGCAGAACGGCCCGGATCGCCGCCCCGTCGCTCGCCTCGGCAAAGGCGGGAATTGTCAGCCCCGGCAAGCCGGCCGCGCGCTGAGGGTTGCGTACGGCACCGGTGACCTCATGGCCCCGCTCGAGCGCCTCCTTCACGACACAGCGCCCGACAGACCCGGCCGCACCGAATACAGCGATCCGCTTCATGCTGCGCCTCCCTGCTTTGCAGACAAGGCCACGGCCGGGGCACGGGCGGCACGCTGGCTGAGCCAGATGCTGGCCAGAACGAGACCGGCGCCGGCGAACTGGACCGCATCCAGCCGCTCGCCCAGCACCACCCAGCCCAGTGCGACCGCGCTGACCGGGCTCAAAAAGCCCAGCATGGTTGCGGCCGACGGGCCTAACCGGGCAATGCCGCGGAACCACAGAACATAGGTCAGCGCCGCACCGATCACGGCCAGATAGACGAAACCGGCGATATGCCCGGCGTCCAGCGCGGGCAGCGGCGGTTCGACAAGGAGGGCGAGGGGCAGGAGCAGAAGCCCGCCCGCGGTCAGTTGCCACGCGGTCAGGGTGAGCAGCGGAACCTGCGGGCCCCAGCGCCGGGTCAGCACGGTCCCTGCAGCCATCGACCCCGCGCCGCCCAGGGCCGCAAGCACCCCGATCGGGTCGAAGCCGGCCTGCGGCGATGCCAGGAGCAGGGCCACGCCGGCCAGCCCCCCAGCGGCCGCCATCACGGCGAGCGGGCGGATGGCCGTGCCCAGTGCCAGCCGGGCCAGGCCCAGCACGATCAGCGGCTGGACGGCACCGACGGTGGCGGCGATCCCGCCAGGCAGGCGGTAGGCGGCCACAAAGAGGCAGATCCAGAACACCGTGAAGTTCAGCGCACCGAGCACGAAGGCCCGGCCCCACCAGACGCCGGCCGGCAGTCGGCGCACGAACAGCAGCAAGAGGAGCCCGGCGGGCAGGGCCCGCAGCAGGGCGAGGGTGACGGGGTATCCGTCCGGTAGCCACTGGGTGGTGACCAGATAGGTGCTGCCCCAGATCGCCGGCGCCAACGCCGTCAAGAGAATGTCAAAGGTACGGGGCATGAACTACTCCACCGGCAGGGCGACGGGACGCATCGGCGCGGCATCGGCCCCGCGCAATTTCAGCGATCCGCCGATGAATGCGAACTCGTGAACATCGTCCCGGGCGAGCCCTTCCAGATTGACGAGTTCCATGATCGGAACACCGTGCTGGGCGAGCAGGTAGGTGTGCAGCGGAACATAGTTTCCGGGCACTTCGGACGGGAAGGCTTCCAGGCTGAGATTGTCGGCACCGACGATCATCGCACCGCCCTCCTCGACCAGGAAACGCGCCGCACCCATGCCCAGGCCCGGCGGATTGTGCATATAGCGCGCCGCCGTCTCATAGTCCTGCATGCGGCCGGTGCGGATCAGCACCACATCGCCTTCGTGCAGCGGCGTGCCCTGCCGCTCCAGTGCCAGCTGCAGATCGGCACGCGTGATGCGGTAGCCGTCCTCCAGCCGCTCGACGCCGAGCGCTGCGGCGACATCGATCATCACGCCGCGGGCGATGATGGGCGGAATGGTTTCCGCGCCGGTCACCTGCCAACCGCGGTCGCCGAGATGCTCGTCGGCCGAAAAGCCGTTCCAGATCCGCCCGTCGACACCGAAATGGTTGAGCGCGTCGATATGCGTGCCGGTGTGGGTGTACATCGAGACCGCGGCGCCCGTGTAGGACACATGCCCGTTCTGTGCGTCGCCAACGCCCAGCGGATCGTCGACCGCGGTGCCGCGCGGCGTGTGGGTCATCCAGATCTGGTAACGGGGGTCGCCGGCCGCGTGCCAGCCGGGCATGCCGATAAAATACTCGACCGACAGGTCATAGGCGCGGCCGCCGGCGATCCGGCCCAGGATCGCTGCACGGCTGCCGTCGGTCATCAGGTTCAGGCGCCCGAGCTCGTCATCGGGGCCCCAGGGGCTGGTGCCGACGCTATCCTGGCCCAGGGCCGGAGCCAGGCCTGTCAGCGGGGCCAGCAGGCTGGCGATCAGGAAATGTCTCATGTCGTCCTCCGGGATTTGTCGCCGGACCGATCCGGCGCTCCCGTATTTATTCGTTCACAGGGGAAGACAAAGATGGCATTATCGAGAACTCTTTTTACCGAGAGTGAAGAATGGACAAGTTTCGCGCCTTGCAGGTTTTCCGCCGTGTGGTGGAGCTGAACGGGTTCAGCGCAGCGGCGCGCGATCTCGATCTGTCCAATGCCGGGGTCAGCAAGACCGTCAGCGCCCTGGAGGCGGAACTCGGCGCCCAGCTCCTCGTGCGCACCACGCGGAAACTCCGGCTCACCGATACCGGGCAGGCCTATTACGACCGGGCGGTGGAGATCCTGGAAGCGCTTGCTCACGCGGATGAAGCCGCCAGCGGATCCGATGCGTCGCCGCGCGGGCGGCTGCGCATCTCCGCCCCCATGTCATTTGGCCTCACAGACCTGGCCGAACGGCTTCCGCGCTTCCAGCAGCGCTATCCGGAATTGATCCTGGATGTCGAGTTCAACGACCGGCAAGCCGACCTGCTGGAAGACGGGTTCGATGTCGCGCTGCGCGGCAGCGGCTCCCTGCCCGATTCCAGCCTGAAAGCGCGGCGTCTGCGCCCGCTGCACCGGCTCTTGTGTGCTTCAGACGCGTATCTGGCCCGCCACGGAACGCCGGAAACGCCGGACGCGCTGACCAGCCATAACTGTCTCGTCTTCACAATGGCGGCACAGCCGAACAACTGGGTCTTCCGGCGCGGCGACGAACCCGTCGAGATTGTCGTCGCCGGCAATCAGCGCATCAACAATTCAATTGCGCTGTGCACGGCAGCGATCGCCGGGTGCGGGATTGTCCTTCTGCCGGACTTCGTCGCCAGTGGAGCATTGGCCGCCGGCAGGCTGCAGCGCATCCTGCCGGACTGGCATGTCGACGACCAGCATATCCACGCCGTCTATCCCGCCCATCGCGAGCGCGCGCCGAAAGTGCGCGCGCTCATCGACTTTCTGGTCGCCGAATACGCAGATGGTCAGGCGTTGACGTCGAAAGCGTAGCCGGCGGAGCGGACGGTGCGGATGGGATCGCGCTCTTCCTTGGTGTTCAGCGCCTTGCGGAGGCGGCCGACATGAACGTCCACCGTGCGCGCCTCGACATAGACATCCGAACCCCAGACCGCATCGAGCAATTGCTCGCGCGAGAAGACCCGGCCGGGATGCTGCATGAGGTAGTCCAGCAGGCGGAACTCCGTCGGGCCGAGATGGATCTCGCGATCGGAGCGTTTCACGCGGTGCGCAACGCGGTCCATCGTGATGTCACCGGCGGTGATCACATCCTCGGCGAGGCCCGGGCGGATCCGGCGCAGCACGGCGCGGATCCGGGCAAAGAGCTCGGTCATCGAGAAGGGTTTGACGACATAGTCGTCAGCGCCGGTATCGAGCCCGCGCACCCGGTCGGTCTCCTCGCCGCGGGCGGTGAGCATGATGATCGGCACATTGGCAGTTTCCTGGCGGCCGCGCAGGCGGCGGCAGACCTCGATCCCTGAGACCTTGGGCAGCATCCAGTCGACGAGCACCAGATCCGGTGTGGTCTCCTCGGCCTGGATCAGGGCGTCCTCACCGTCACCGGCGACGGAGACCTGATAGCCTTCCTTTTCCAGATTATACTGCAACAGGGTGGCGAGGGCGTCTTCGTCTTCAACCACGAGAACTTGAGGCTTCATCGTTCCATCTCCACGATCAAGGTCATCAAGATTTGGCGTCGTCTGGCTCGAGCGGCCCGGCTGTCACCATGAAGTGTACAGCCTCGGCGACATTCGTCGCGTGGTCGCCGATACGTTCGAGATTCTTCGCCACAAAAAGGATGTGAACACCCGGCTCTACCTGGCCCGGGTCTTCGGTCATGCTTATCAGCATCTGCCGCACCAGCGCGTTGTAGCGTTCGTCGACCTCGTCATCGGTGCGCCAAACGCGGATCGCCGGTTCGACATCGGCCGACGACAGGGCATCGAGCACTTCGTGCAGCTGTTTCACGACAATCGCACCGAGCCGCTCGACCTGGTCGAGCAGGGAGAGCGGCGCGTATTCGGCCAGGTCCTCCGCCCGATAGGCGATATTCTTGGCGAGATCACCGACGCGTTCGAGATCGCTGGCGACCTTCAGCGCGGAAATCGTCATGCGCAGGTCTGTGGCCAGCGGCTGGCGCAGGGCGAAGAGGCGCAGCACGCGCTTTTCGACATCGTCCTGCATCGCGTTGACCTGCTTCTCGCGCTCGCGCACGCCGGCAACAAGGCTGGCATCACGGCGGACAATGGCAGCAAGCGCCGTTTCCAGCTGGGTTTCCACCATGCCGCCCATGCGGGCGAGTTCGTCGGCCAGCTGGTCGAGCTCCTCGCCATAGGCGGTGACGATATGTGCGGTCCTGGACAGCGCCATTGCGCTACCTCCTCATCTGGCGTCGGCCCTAGCCGAAACGCCCCGTGATGTAGTCTTGCGTGCGCGGATCGCGCGGGTTCGTGAAGATGTCCTCGGTGCGGCCGAATTCGACCAGCGTGCCCATGTGGAAGAAGGCGGTTCGCTGGGACACGCGGGCGGCCTGCTGCATCGAGTGGGTTACGATGATGATGCAGTAATTCTCGCGCAGCTCGTCGATCAGTTCCTCGATCTTGGCCGTCGCGATCGGGTCGAGCGCCGAACACGGCTCGTCCATCAGGATGACTTCCGGATTGATCGCGATCGCGCGGGCAATCACCAGGCGCTGCTGCTGGCCGCCGGACAGGCTGGTGCCCGGATCATTCAGGCGATCGGCCACCTCGTCCCACAGACCGGCCTTCTTCAGACTGCCCTCGACGATCCCGTCCAGATCGTCACGCGACAGGGCCAGGCCGTGAATGCGCGGACCATAGGCGACATTGTCATAGATCGACTTGGGAAACGGGTTGGGCTTCTGGAACACCATGCCGACGCTGGCGCGCAGCACAACGGGGTCGATCGACTTGTCGTTCACCTCGGCGCCGTCAATCTTCAGCGAGCCGGTCACCCGGGCCCCCTCGATCGTGTCATTCATGCGGTTGAGACAGCGCAGGAAAGTGGACTTGCCGCACCCGGACGGACCGATGAAGGCCGTCACCGAGCGGTCCGGAATGTCGATCGAGACATCGTTCAGAGCCTGCTTGCCATCATAGGCAACACAGACATCCCGCGCGACCACCTTGATCGGCGGCTCGGTTTCGCCGAAGCCGGCATTCTGGTCGAGGGTGTGGGGCTGGTTGTCGGGCATGGGGTTACCATCTCCGCTCGAAACGGCGGCGCAGATAGATCGCCAGGGCATTGAAGCCGATCATCAGCGCCAAAAGAACAAGAATAGCGGCCGCAGTGCGCGCCTCGAAGGCCCGCTCGGCACCGTCGGACCACAGGAAGACCTGAACGGGCATCACCGTCGCCGGCTGGGTCAAGCCTTCAAGGCCCAGCGTGGGCGCGTCGGCGATAAAGGCGACCATGCCGATCATCAGCAGCGGCGCGGTTTCACCCAGCGCCTGGGCCAAGCCGATAATGGAACCGGTGAGAATGCCCGGCGCAGCCAGCGGCAGCACATGGTGGAACACCGACTGCGTCTTGGAGGCACCGACAGCGAGCGCCGCCTGGCGGATCGATTGCGGCACGGCCTTGAGGGCAGCGCGCGACGCGATGATCACGGTCGGCAACGTCATCAGCGAAAGGACCAGGCCGCCAACCAGCGGCGCCGAACGCGGCAATCCGAACGCGTTGATGAAGACCGCCAGGCCCAGAAGGCCAAACACGATGGAGGGGACAGCAGCCAGATTGTTGATATTGACCTCGATCAGGTCGGTCAGCCGGTTTTTCGGCGCGTATTCTTCCAGATAGATCGCGGTGAACACACCGACCGGCACCGACAGGCAGATAACGATCAGCATGGTCAGGATCGAGCCGAACAGCGCGCCCTTCACACCTGCCAGTTCCGGCTCGCGGCTGTCGGCATTGCTGAAGAGATAGGTGTTGAAGTCGGTACGCACGAGGCCGCGTGCCTCCAGCGCCCGCGTCCAGACGATTGACTGGTCGGAAACCCGGCGGCGGCTTTCCGGCGTATCGATCACGTAAAGTGTCCAGTCCGACGCGCCGGAGATGCCTGCAGCGTCCCCCAGCATCGCTTCACCGCTGGCGGAGCGCCCGTTTGCGTCCAGCGCGGTCAACCGGACGGCGACGCCGCTCAACTCGACGAGGATGGTGGGCAGGTCCCGGTTCAGCTCGATCCGGCCGTCATTTTCCACCAGCTCCTCGCGCAACGCCTGGGCTTGGGCCGACAGGCGCTCGGCTTCGTAGACCGCATCCTCGGCGTCGCTTCCTTCGAGCTCGGCCGCCAGATTGCGCGCCCGCTCGGCCCGCGCATCCAGCGCCGTGGCTTCGGCCCGCATGGTCGCCATCGCGTCCTCGACCAGACTGGAGAAGTCCGGCGCGCTTGAGCGCAGCACCAAACCGTCGGCCGCACCTTCGATCGTGAGGAGACCGTCGGTCGAAAGCGTCCGGTCCTCGACGAGCCGCCCCTTGAGATAGAGATCAAGATCATCGGCGATCGGCATGCGGAACGTGTAAGTCTCACCTGCCAGAGACGGATCCGCGAGCACGGCATCCATCAACCGGGTCGCGTTGAGCGGCGTATAGAGTCCGAACAGGGCGCGCAGGTCACGGCGCGCCGTGACCTCGGGAAACTCGGCCCGGATCGCGTCCTGAAGGACGCGGCTGTAGGCGCCGCGACGCAGTGAGGCTTCGCTGGCATCGCCTTCCGGATCGACCACGGAGCGGTCGAGATGCACCGGCAGGACCAGCTGGTTGACGGTGAAAGCGGGCAGCCCCTGGGACAGGATCGAGATCAGCAGAATTACCAGGATGCCCACAGCCGACGCCACGGCTGCCAGTCCGGCCGCGCGGAAGCGCAGCTCGGCCCGGTAGCGCCGCGGCAATTGACGGCTCACCGCATCGCGAATGGACGTGGTGTCGGACGTATCAGTCATATTTTTCCCGGTATCTCTGCACCACGCGCAGGGCGATGACATTCATGATCAAGGTGATGACGAACAGGACGAGCCCCAGCGCAAAGGCCGACAGGGTCTTGGGGCTGTCGAATTCCTGGTCGCCCGTCAGCAGCATGACGATCTGCACGGTGATGGTCGTCACCGATTCCAGCGGATTTGCGGTCAGATTGGCGCCTTGCCCCGCCGCCATGACGACGATCATCGTCTCGCCGACAGCGCGCGACACGGCCAGCAGGATCGCGCCGACAATACCCGGCAGAGCGGCCGGCATCACGACGCGGGTGATCGTCTCCGAACGCGTCGCGCCCATGGCATAGGAGCCGTCGCGCAGTGTTTGCGGCACGGAATTGATCACATCGTCGGACAGCGAGGAGATGAAGGGGATGATCATCACACCCATCACCAGTCCGGCCGAGAGCGCGCTCTGGGTCACCACATCGTCGAAACCGATCCAGGTAAACAGGCCGCGGATCGCCGGGCCCACCGTCAGCAGCGCAAAGAAGCCGTAGACCACGGTCGGGATGCCGGCGAGGATCTCCAGTACCGGCTTGGCCGTCGCGCGGAAGCGCGGACCGGCATATTCGGACAGGTAGATGGCCGACAGAAGACCGATCGGCACGGCCACCGCCATCGCGATCAGCGTGATCAGCGCCGTACCGGCAAACAGCGGCACAGCCCCGAACGCGCCGGACTGGCCAACCTGGTCGGCACGCAGTGCGATCTGCGGTGACCACTGCAGGCCGAACAGGAATTCAGAGATCGGAACGGTTGAGAAGAAACGGATGCTCTCGAACAGCAGCGAGAAGACGATGCCCACCGTGGTCAGGATTGCGAGCACGGACGACAGGAGGAGCAGGCCAGTGATCAGCCGCTCGACATGATTGCGGGCACGGAATTCGGGGATGACCTGGTTGCGCGTGCGCAGCAGGCCACCGGCAGCAAAAACGAGCGCCAGAACGGCCACGAAATAGCGGATACGGTCCTGGTAGCGGGCGACGATACGGGCGGCGGCGTTCAGCTCGGCGCTCTCGCGGCTGGACAGTGCCCCGTTGGCGATCTGCATGGCATCCGAGAGGAAGAGCTGGCGCTGCTCGCGCGGCGCCTGGACGAGCTCGAAACCGGCAAGCTGGCGCATCGACGCGCCCGCTGCCTCGGCCTCGCTTCCAACGGCTGCGACCAGTTCGGCGCGCCGGGCGATCGCAGCCTCTTCGGCCGCGGTTGCGGCATTCAGCGTCTCGCGCTGGTCCTGCTGTAACTGTTCGAAACGGGCAGGGTCGCGCTCATCGCCACGGGCGCTGCGCAGACGCTGCATGTCATCGCCGATGGCGTTGACACGTTCACGCAGTTGCAGGGCGGCACCACGAAATTCCTCATATTCGGCATCTGACAGAAGGCGCTCGTCAACACGGGCGTTCAGAGCGCTGGCCTCGCGCTGAAGCTCGGAGAAGGTCAGGCGCTCGACGACCTGTCCGCCGAAAACACTGTAGGCCGCAAGCAGCAGGAAAGCCGGCAGACCGGTCCAGATCGCGACATAATAGCCATGATAATTCGGTAGCGAGTGCAGACGGACCGTATTGCCCTTCACCGCGCCGATCGCCCGCGCCCGGCCGACATAGAATCCGCCCGCCAGCATGACGATGACCATGAGAGCAACGATGGCGATCACTGACATTCAAGGTGTCCTTCGGACGTCCGGCTTCGGGCTGGCTGCGCGGCAGGCGTGACAGATACTGGGTGTCGCGACCCCCGTTTATGACAGAGTCGCTACGGTTTTGTGACAACGCACGGCCAGTTTGCAGGCGCCAGCTTCAGACGCTTTCGCAGGCCTGCTCGCGCATGGCGGCGGGGACCGGCAAGAAGACGGAGAATACAGACCCTTCGCCCGGCGCGCTCTCGACCGTGAAGCCGCCACGATGGCGGTTCACGATATGCTTCACGATGGCCAGCCCGAGCCCGGTTCCCTCCTTCGGACCGCTTTTCTGGCCATCGACGCGATAGAATCGCTCGGACAAACGCGGCAGGTTGCGGCGTTCTATGCCCTTGCCCTCGTCGCGAATACGGATCGCAAAATACCGTTCGCGCGGCTCCGAGGCCGGAGCGGCCAGTGTGAGGCGACTGGCCTGCGCGCCCAGTACCAGCTCGGGACGTTCGGCCTCGTCGCGCATCAGCGGTCCGGCGATCTCGATCTGCACGGCAGAGCCTTCCGGGGAGTATTTGATCGCGTTCTCGATCAGGTTGAGCAGCACTTCCATCAGCTGATCGCGGTCGCCAATGGCGGGTGCCGAGGCGGGCTTGCTGACGGTAAGGCGGATCGCCTTCTCCTCCAGCTGCGGACGCAGATGGTCGCGGGCATCCTCGACCAGGGCCGACAGATCCGTCTCGCGGCTGGGCGGCACGTGCTCGTCCATCTCGACGCGAGACAGGGACAGGAGATCGTTGATCAGACGCTGCATGCGCTCGGTCTGGTCGAACATGATGCCCAGAAAGCGCTCGCGCGCCTCGCTGTCATCACGCGCATGCCCGCGCAGGGTCTCGATGAAGCCTGCGAGCGAGGCCAGAGGCGTACGCAATTCATGGCTCGCATTGGCCAGAAAGTCCGCCCGCATGCGGTCGGCGCGCTTGATTGAGGTTTCGTCGGACAGGACCAGCATGGCCCGCCAGGGCATCACCCGGTCATCCTCGGCGCGCAGTGGTGCCACGAAGGCCCGCACATGACTCTCGACCGGCGCCATCATGGAGTATTCGACGGGGTCGACGGCCTGGCCGCGCAGCGCCGTACTGACCGCTTCAAGCACCTGCGGCTGACGCAGCACGGCCGACAGGTGTCCCGCCGCTGAACCAAGACCGAGGAATTCCCGCGCGGCAGGATTGGCCAGCTCGATCCGGCCACCTGCCCCGATCAGCAGGACAGGGATCGGCAGGCTGTCAAGCATGTGCTGGGCACGCGCCTGCGGATCCACCGGTGCCGGCGCATTGTCATCCACGTCCGGAGCCCGCGCAGGGTTCAGCGTGGTCGACACGGTCAGGTAATAAAAGGTCGACAATCCTGCTATAGTCGCGATGGCAGCGATCGTTTCGACAAAGCCGAGCTCACCGAACATCCAGAACAAGAGGATGACGATCGCGCCAAGGGCGGCAACGGCTGCCGTATCCCGGCGCCGGATCCGGATCAGGGGCCGTTCGTCTGCAGAAGGCTGCCTCATTCTGACTCCGTTTGCATCCGATCCGGCAAGCCGGGGCATCTAACAAAAAAATAAGTGCCCACGGGCTAGGTGAAGCTCTATCGCATATTCGCAGTGCCACGCGAAGCCGTCACGCCACCGGAAACCGGGACGCACCAGGATTGCATCTCGAGAATCGAGAGAGTTTTCATGCCATTCGCTATAGATTTAGTGTTTTTCGATAAAAATCTGTTGACTTTCGAGATGCCCTTTCTAGGATGCAAAAATCATCGAGATCGTGACGTGCGGGGACAACGCATGCGTAAAAGTTTGTTAGTTTTGGCTACAGCCCTTGCCACGGCGTCCTGCGCCAGCCTTCCGGCCTACCAGGCCGGGGATGGTCTTCCGGACGCACCGGCGCAATGGGCCGCAGCACCAAGGGATACGGGTGCGCAGGCTTCCCAGGACTGGGTTGCCGAGCTGGGCGATGCCCGGCTGTCCGCACTCATCGACGAGGCGTTTGACGCCAATCCGAGCCTCAACCAGTCCTTCGCCCGCTATCGCGCGGCGCGGGCTTCGGCACGGATTGCCGGTTCCGACCGTCTGCCTTCACTGAACGGCGGGATGGACTACACCCGCACCGAGCGCAACACCGGCTCGGGCAGTGACAGCTTTTCGCTGGGTCTGTCGACCGCGTGGGAAGCCGATCTGTGGGGCCGGGTCGCCGACGGCGCGAACGCCAGTGCGCTGGACGCCGAAGCGGCCGCCGACGATGTTCGCGCCTCGCAGCTGTCCGTGGCCGGCCTGGTTGCCAAGGGCTGGTTCTCGTTGATCGAGGCGCATCTCCAGACCGAACTGGCCGAACGCGACCTGGCAACCCGCCAATCCTCGCTCGACCTCACAGAACGCCGCTTTGCCCGTGGCCTGGTCCGCAGCTCCGACGTGCGCACGGCCCGCTCGGCCCTATCATCATCCGAAGCGGCCCTGGCCTCGCGCCGCCGCGCCGAAGCGGCGGCCTCGCGCAGCCTCGAAGCGCTGCTCGGCCGCTACCCCGCTGCCCGCCTCGCTCCGGAAGGCGACTTCCCCGAACTGGGCCTGGTCGGCGCTATCGGTACGCCGGAAGCCCTGCTGACGCGCCGTCCCGACGTGCGCGCCGCCGAGCGCCGCCTGCAGTCAGCCGGCTTGCGCGCCGATGCCGCTCGCAAGGCGCTCTATCCCAGCCTGTCGTTCAATGGCAGTTCGGGCACGGCCGGCGCGGATGTCGACGACATGTTCGACCTCGACTCGCTGGTTTCCAGCCTGACGGCCAACCTGACAGGCCCGATCTTCAATGGCGGCGCCCTGCGCGGCGCCCGGGACCAGGCCCAGGCGAATGCCGAAGGTCAGCTGGCCAGCTACGTCTCGACCGTGCTGACCGCCTGGCAGGAAGCCGAAAACGCGATCGACGCGGACGCGATCCTGGCCCAGCGCGTGGATAATCTGCGCCAGGCCTATGAAGAGGCCGCCGAGGCCGAAAATCTCGTGATCCGCCAGTATGCAAGCGGCGTAGCCACGATTTTCGACCTGCTCAACGCCCAGTCCCGGCGTATCAGCGCCGAAAGCCAGTACATCTCGGCACGCCGCGAGCGCGCGGCCAATCGTGTCGACCTCTATCTCGCCATCGCCGGCGATTTCTCCGCGGCCCAGTCCGCAGACCCGGCCGCCCCGACAGGAGAATAATCATGGGTAAGCTCATCGGACGTTTCGTCATCATCGGCGGTGTTGCCGTCGTCGGTGTTGCAGTTCTCTTCATGCTGTTCGCAACGCAACCGCAGCCGCAGCGGGCCAATTCGGCGCCGCGGCCGGTCGCCGTTTTTGTCGCGGAAGCCGAGCGGGGCGAAATTGCCCTCACTGTCGACTCCCAGGGTGAGGCCCAGCCGCGCAACCAGATCAACCTCGTGCCGCAGGTGGCGGGCCGTATCACATTCGTGAACCCCGACTTCATCGAGGGCGGTTTCTTCGAAGCCGGTGAAACCCTGATCCAGATCGATGATGCCGACTACCGTCTGGCGGTCACCCGGGCCTCTGCCCAGGTCGCCCAGGCCCAGCAGGCGCTGGCACGCGAACAGGCCGAATCCGAACTGGCAGCCAGCGAGTGGGAAGAGCTGGGCGAAGGCCAGGCTTCGGCCCTGACCCTGCGCGAGCCGCAACTCGCGGAAGCGCGCGCCCAGCTGGCCGCGGCCCAGGCAGCCCTGCAATCGGCCCGCCTGGACCTGCAGCGCACGCGCATCTCTGCACCGTTCGCCGGACGGGTCCGCTCGAAGAATGCCGGCCTTGGCCAGTATGTCTCGCCGGGCACCAATCTGGGTGAAGTCTTCGCGACCGACACCGTGATGGTGCGCCTGCCGCTGACCGATCATGACCTGTCACTGCTGGGCATCCCCGTCGCCTACAACGCCGCCAATGATGAACGCGGCGGCGTCCCGGTGGTCCTGTCTGCGACCGTTGCCGGCGGCTATCACGAGTGGGAAGGCCGCATCACGCGCACGGACAGTGCCATCGATCCGCAGACCCGCGTCCTGTACGCGATCGCGGAAGTGACCGATCCTTACGGCTCGGGTGCCGATGATGGCGCTCCGCTGGCGATCGGCCTGTTCGTCAACGCTGCCATCCAGGGTCGCGAAGTCGACAGTGCCTACATCATCCCGCGCAACGCCCTGCGCGGCGAGGACAGCGTCTATATCGTCCGCGAGGGCGGCACGCTGGAAATCCACACGGTCGACATCATCGACTCCAGCCCCGAGCGCGTCATCGTTTCCAGCGGTGTCGAAGCGGGCGACCTGGTTGTGGTCTCGCCGATCCGCGGCGCCAGCACGGGCATGCGTGTTCACACCTACAATGCCGGTGGCGAACAGCTCGCCGACTACTCGGCCAATTATGAGGAAGCGCCGGAAGGCGAGGAAACCGGTGAAAGCATTGCCGACGGCGAGAACGCCGTGGCGAGCGCCGGTTAGGCCCGAAGGCAGGAGAGGAAGCGGTCATGACCGATCCCAACAAGACACACGACCAGGTGCCCGGGGGCATCGTTAGCTGGTGGGCACGCAATTCCGTCGCCGCCAACCTCCTGATGATCGTCGCCATCGTCGGCGGCTTCCTAGGCTACAACATGCTCAACCGGGAAGTCTTCCCGACGGCGTCCTTCAACGGTGCAACGGTTTCGGTCTCCTGGCCGGGTGCCTCGCCGCAGGATATCGAAGAACAGATTGTCGTCCGTATCGAGGAAGCCCTCGCGGACATGGACGGGATCGAGACGATCACCTCGACCGCCCGTGAAAGCGTCGGCTTCGTCAATATCGAGGGCAAGCGCAACGTCGACATCGGCGAGTTCATCGACAACATCAAGCTTGAAGTCGACTCGGTGAACAACCTGCCGCCATCGGCCTACCGTCCGATCGTGTCGCAGTGGCGCAACCAGGAACAGGTCGTCGGCTTTGCCGTCCACGGCGATATCGACCGCCGTGACCTGCAGGCGATCGGCCGCGAAGTCCGCGACGAAGTTGCCCAATTGCCCGGCGCCTCCATCGTCAATCTCTGGGCATCACGGGGCGAAGAGGTCTCGATCGAGATCTCAGAGGAAAACCTGCGCCGCTACAATCTGTCCTTCGACGAGATCGTGCGGGCGGTGCGGGCGTCGTCCCTCAACGCCTCCGCCGGCACCGTGCGGACCGAGCTGGGTGAATTCGGCCTGACGGCGCGCCAGCTGGCCGATACCGCACCCGAGTTCGAGAACATCATCATCCGGCAAACCAGCGCCGGCGGCACGCTGCGCGTCAATGACGTTGCCCGGGTTACCGACGGCTTCGTCGACAGCAATATGGAAGCCACCTACAACGGCGAGACCATGGTGTTGATCGTGGTCGAGCAGTCGCCCGGCATCGACGTCGTCGACACTGCCGCCGCTGTCCACGGCTACATCGAACGCAAGCAGGCCGAACTGCCCGAAGGCGTGAGCATCTCGCTGTGGTGGGACAATTCGGAAATGTACTCCGACCGCATGGAGACCATTTCCAGCTCGGCCCTGTTCGGTGGCATCCTGGTTCTGATCACGCTCTTCCTCTTCCTGCGCCCCATCGTGGCGCTCTGGGTGACGATCGGCATCTTCACCGCGTTCGGCGGCGCCTTCCTGATCCTGCCGATGATGGGCGTGTCCCTGAACATGCTGTCGTTGTTTGCCTTCCTGATCGTGATCGGGATCGTGGTCGACGACGCCATCGTGGTCGGGGAAAACATCCACGACCGGGTCGAACGCGGCGAACCGGGCCTGACGGCCTCGATCATCGGCGCCCAGATGGTGGCCAAACCGGTCGTCTTCGCTGTCATCACGACGATCATGATGTTCTCGCCATGGATGCTGCTGACCGGTCCGGAAGTGCAGTTCACCCGTCAGATCTCGCTGGTCGTGATCGCCGCCCTGGCCTTCTCGCTGATCGAGTCCCTGCTGATCCTGCCGGCCCACCTGTCGCACATTAAGCCGCAGTCCGAGAAAGGCTTCTTCGGCCCGTTGATCAAGTTCCAGCGGTCGATCGCCAACTCGCTGATCTGGTTCGCCCGCAACGTCTACCGGCCGACCGCGAAACTGGCGATCCGTAACCGGTATGCGACACTGGTCGGCTTTTTCATGATCTTCTTCGTTTCGATCGCCCTGCTGATGACGAACCGCGTGGGTTCCGTCTTCATGCCGCAGATCGAGAACGAAACGATCCAGGTCAATATCCAGCTGGCCGAGGGCACGCCCTGGAACCGGACCGAACAGGTTCGCCAGCAGCTGGACGATGCTCAGGCAGAGGCTCTGGAATACTATCGCCAGGAGTACCCCGGCGAGACCGACATGGTCCAAAGCCGTTCCACTATCGCGTCGGATGGGCGAGTGCGTGCCTGGATCGAGCTGGCCACGCCGGCCGAACGTCCGGGCCATCTGCCCACGGCAGAGGTCGCTCAACAAATCCGCGAATTCCTGGGCCCGATTCCGGATGCTGAGGAAGTGCGCCTGGACTCCACCATCAATGATGGCGGCAGCCGCATGACCTTCGCCCTGTCCCACCCGGATCTGGCGACCCTTCGGGAAGCGGCAGATGTCCTGAAAGAGCAACTGCGCAGCTATGACACGCTCTATGACGTGGTGGACAGTCTGCAGACCTCGACCGAGGAGTTGCAGTTCAGCCTGCGCCCGAACGCACAAGCCTTGGGCCTGACCCTGCAGGACGTTACCCGCCAGGTGCGCCAGTCCTTCTACGGTGAAGAGGCCCAGCGCCTGCCGCGTGACGGCCAGGATGTACGGGTTATCGTCCGCATGGACGAAGCCTCCCGCCGTTCGCTGGATACGCTGCAGGAGATCCGCATCCGCACCAGCGACGGCCGCGAAGTACCGCTGTCCTCGATCGCCGAGGCGCATTTCGCCCCGGGTCTGAACCGGATCAACCGCCGCAACGGCATGCGCACCGTCACCGTGTCGGCCGAACTGTCCGATCCAGCCGCACGCGGCGACATCAACCAGAGTCTGAACGAGGACTTTTTCCCGACCTTTGACGCGCAATTCTCAAGCCTGTCGCGCGACGAGATCGGTCAGGCCGAAGGCGAACGCGAGTTCGTTGCCGAGCTGATCAACCTGCTCATCCTGGCCCTGGGCTCGATGTACATCCTGCTGGCCGTGGCCTTTAAGTCCTACTTCCAGCCGCTGGCCATCATGGTGGCGATCCCGTTCGCCCTGACGGGTGCGATCTTCGGACACTTCCTGTTCGACATGCCGATCGCCCTGTTCTCCTACTTCGGTGTCGGGGCAGCCGCGGGGGTCGTGATCAACGACAACCTGGTGCTGCTGGACTTCGTGAACCGCCTACGGGCCAACGGTGTGGGTGCCTTCCAAGCCCTGGTCGACGCCGGCGTGCAGCGTTTCCGTCCGATCCTGCTGACCTCGGTGACCACCTTCCTGGGCATCTTCCCCATGATGGCGGAAACCTCGACCCAGGCCGAGTTCCTCAAGCCGATGGTCGTGGCTCTGGGCTTTGCGGTGGTGTTCGCGCTCTTCCTGACCCTGCTGCTGGTCCCGGCCATGTACGCAATCGGGGTCGATATCGCCCGCCTGTTCCGCGCCATGTGGACCGGCGAGCGCCAGCCGCGGCTGGGGGAGCACTACACCGATACCGACTTCGCACACGGCGAGCTTCCGGGGCATCTGGAAGAAACGCCTGCCGAATAGGCCGCGGACAACACATCCGCTGAATAGCCAAGTCTCGCCCCGCGTTGTACACAACGCGGGGCGAAACATTTTCGCGAAGCGTATTTTGGGGATGCATCCTATGAAGAAGCTGCTGCTTGGTACTACGGTGCTGGCGCTGGTCGCCGCCTGTGGCCAGACCGATACCGCACAACCGGAACACTCTGCCGCCGTCACACAACCAGCCGGTCAGCCCGAGATCGGCGAATGGGGTTTCGATCTCGCGGGCATGAACACCGAGATCGAGGCCGGCAACGACTTCTACCAGTACGCCAACGGCACCTGGCTGGACGAGGCCGAGATCCCGGCCGACCGCTCGAACTACGGCATGTTCACCGAGCTCGCGCTGGAAGCAGAAGTGCACGTGCAGGAAATCATCACCGAGCTGGCCGCCCGTGAGGCCGCGGACGGCACGGTCGAACAGAAGGTCGGCGACCTCTACGGCTCGTGGATGGACACGGCAGCAATCGAGGAACGCGGACTGGCCCCGGCCCAGCCCTATCTCGACGAGATCGCCGCAGCATCGAATCATGACGATATCAATGCGCTGTTCGCCACGATCCACCACCAAAGCCCGTTCGGCGTCGGCATCATCCCCGATCCGGCCGACACGACGCGCTACACCGTGTTCGTCGGCCAGGGCGGCCTGGGCCTGCCCGACCGCGACTACTATCTGGAAGACGAAAACGCGGAATACCGGGACGCCTATCGCGCCTTCATCGCGGAAGTGTTCGAGCTTGCCGGCATTGATGGTGGCGAAGCGCGGGCTGACGCGATCGTGGAACTGGAAACGCGGATGGCGGAGGTCCACTGGACCCAGGCAGACAGCCGCGACATCCAGAAAATCTACAATCCCATGCCGATCGACCAGCTCGACGCCCTGGCACCGCAATTCGGTTTCCCGCAGGCGATGGCCCAGCTCGGCCTCGACGGTGTTGCCACCTATCTGGTCGCCCAGCCCAGCGCCATCGAGGGCGCCGGCGCGATCTTCGAGGAAACGCCGGTCGATGTGTGGAAGGACTATATGACCTTCCACTTCCTCCGCTCGAATGCGGCCCAGCTGCCGGCCGCTTTCGACCAGGCCAGCTTCAACATGTATGGCGCGGTCCTGAACGGCACCGAGGAACAGCGCCCGCGCGATCGCCGCGGCGTGAACCTTGTCGGCGGCCAGCTGGGCGAAGCCGTTGGCCAGATCTATGTCGAGCGCCACTTCCCGCCCTCGTCCAAGGACGCGATGGAAGAACTGGTCGCAAACCTGACCGCCGCCTTCGAAGAGCGCCTGCAATCGCTCGAGTGGATGGATGACGAGACCCGCGCCAATGCGCTGACCAAGCTGTCCACCTTCGAGCCGCGCATCGGCTATCCCGATGAATGGCAGGACTATTCCGCGCTGGAAATCCGCGCCGACGACATTTTCGGCAATATCGTGCGCCTGCGCGAGTTCGGCTGGAACGAGCAGGTCGCGGATCTCGACGGGCCGGTGGACCGGGGCGAATGGCCCTACCCGCCGCAGACGGTGAACGCGTCCTACAACCCGCTGATGAACCAAATCACCTTCCCCGCCGGCATCCTGCAACCGCCCTTCTTCGATCCGCACGCCGACGCGGCCATCAACTATGGCGGCATCGGCGCGGTGATCGGTCACGAGATCGGCCACGGCTTTGACGATCAGGGCCGCCGCTTCGACGAGAGCGGCGCGATCCGCGACTGGTGGACGAGCGAGACGAATGAACGGTTCGAGGAACGGGCCGACCGGCTCGGCGCCCAGTATGACGGGTATTCTCCGATTGAAGGCCGTTTCGTGAATGGCACTTTCACCATGGGCGAGAATATCGGCGATCTGGGCGGCCTGCAGATGGCCTACACCGCCTATCACCGTCATCTCGACGCCTGCTGTGACGGCGAAGCCCCGGTGATCGACGGCTTTACCGGCGACCAGCGCTTCTTCCTCGCCTGGGCCCAGGTGTGGCGGCGTCTTTATCGCGAGGACAATCTCATCTCGCGCCTGACCACCGACCCGCACAGCCCGTCGCAATACCGCACCAACGGTGTCGTGCGGAACCTTGATGCCTGGTACGAAGCCTTCGGCGTAACGGAAGACGACGACCTCTATCTTCCGCCCGAGGAACGCGTTTCCATCTGGTAGAGAATTGACGGCCCGGCTTCCCCAAGCCGGGCCGTTTTTCTTTGTGCGTCCGCCGGAAAACACAGGCCATGCCTTTGCGGCCCGGCCGTCCCGCCCTAGTGTTCCTGCAAGTTTTGTGAATCAGACCGATTGGGGAGTGTCACCATGAAGAAATTGCTTCTGGGCACGGCGTGCCTTGCTCTGCTCGCCGCCTGCCAGCCGGCAAGCGAACAGCCGGAAGACGAAACGCCAGCCGCCGAGACCGGCGCATCCAACGAGAGCCATGATGCCGCGACCGAAACCGCGAGCAATGAGCATTCTCCGGAACTGGGCGACTGGGGCGTCGAGACCCAGCACATTTCCGACACCGTCGATCCGGGCGACGATTTCTTCCGCTACGTCAATGAAGGCTGGCTCGACACGACCGAGATCCCGGCCGGTTTCTCGAATTTCGGCTCCTTCACCGAACTTTATCTGCGTTCCGAAGACCGGATCGAGGGCATCATCCTGGAATCCGCCGAGAGCGACGCCGCCGACGGCACCCTGCCGCAGCAGGTGGGCGATCTCTACGCCTCCTACATGGACACCGAACGCCTGGAAGAACTGGGTCTCGACCCGGCCCGTCCCGGCCTCGAGCGCATCGCCGCTGCGCAGTCGCACGACGACATTGCCGGCCTGATGGGCGCGCCGGGCACCCAGTCGATCTTCGGGGCCTATGTCGGCCGCGACCCGGGCAATCCCCAGCGCTATATCGTTTCGGTCAGCCAGGGCGGCCTCGGCCTGCCGGACCGCGACTACTATCTCCAGGACACCGAGCGCTTCGAGACCTACCGCACGGCCTATCTGGAATACATCGCCGACGTGTTCGGGATGATCGGCATGGACAATGGCGCCGAACGGGCCCAGGCGATCCTCGACCTGGAAACGGCGCTGGCGGAAATCCACTGGACGCGTGCCGAGAGCCGTGACCGCGTCGCGACCTATAATCTCATGTCCGCCGAGGATGTCAGCGGCTATGCGGCCGGCTTCCCCTGGGAGAGCTTCTTCTCGGCCCTCGACTTTGCCGACCAGGAAGAGTTCGTGGTGCGCCAGAACACGGCGATCCAGTCGCAAGCCCAGCTGTTCAGCGAAATCCCGGTCGAGACCTGGAAGGACTATCTCGCCTTCCACTGGATAGAGAGCCATCGCGATCAGCTGACGCAAGCCTTCTACGACCGCTCCTTCGACTTCTATGGCCGCACGCTGAACGGCACCGAAGAGCCGCGTCCGCGCGACCGCCGGGCGATCCAGTTCGTCAACGGCAATCTGGGTCAGGCGATCGGCCAGATCTACGTCGAGCGCTACTTCCCGCCGGAATACAAGGAGCAGATGGACGAGCTGGTCGGCTATCTGCGCGCTGCCCTGCGCGAACGCATCGAGACGCTTGAATGGATGGACGACGAGACGCGCGTCGAAGCCTTCGACAAGCTGGACAAGTTCCTGCCGAAGATCGGCTATCCCGATGTCTGGCCCGACTACTCCAGCATCGAGATCCGCGAAGGCGATCTGTGGGGCAATAATGAGCGGATCAATGCCTGGTTCCGTGCCGACAGCCGCGACCGCCTGCGCGGCCCGATCCGCAACTGGGAATGGTTCATGTCGCCGCAGACGGTGAATGCCTATTATTCCTCCACCTCCAACGAAATCGTCTTCCCGGCTGCGATCCTGCAGGGTCCCTTCTTCGATCCCTATGCCGACCCGGCCGTGAATTTCGGCGGTATCGGTGCCGTGATCGGTCACGAAATGGGCCATGGCTTCGACGATCAGGGCAGCCAGTCCGATGGCGACGGCGTGCTGCGCAACTGGTGGACCGACACCTCGCGCGAGCAGTTCGATGCCCGCACCGACCAGATCGTGGCCCAATACGAGCAGTTCTCGCCGGTTGAGGGCATGCATGTCGACGGCCGTCTGACGCTCGGCGAGAATATCGGCGATATCGGCGGTCTCTCCATGGCCTACCGGGCCTTCCAGCTGTACGCCGCGGACAATGAGGTCCCGGCCGAACTGGACGGCTACAGCCAGGACCAGCGTTTCTTCCTGGCCTGGGGCCAGGTGTGGCGCCGCCTCTACACGGAGGATGCCCTGGTTTCGCGTCTGACCACCGACCCGCACAGCCCGTCGCAATATCGCGTCAACGGCGTCGTACGGAACATGGACGTCTGGTACGAAGCCTTCGGCGTGACCGAAGATGACGACCTCTACCTGCCGCCGGAACAGCGCGTCTCCATCTGGTAAGCGAGCCAAGGCTCACAGGATCAGGCCCGGTCTCCAGACCGGGCCTTTTTCTTGCTGAACCGTAAGGAAATCCCCACACGGCCGACGGGATTCGCCCGGCATCTTCCCCATGCTGTCTAGTTTCAAATGGGGAAAATCCATGAAATCCATCCTGCGCGCCGGCACGGCCGGCCTTGCGCTTTGCCTTGCAGTGTCCGGCTGGGCCCAGGCCCAGGACGCAGAACTGGGGGAGTGGGGCGTCGAGACCCGGCACATCTCGACCACGGTCCATCCCGGCAATGACTTCTTCCGCTATGTGAATGAAGGCTGGCTCGAGAACACCGAAATCCCGGCCGGCTTCTCGTCCTACACCGCCTTCCACGAGCTCTATCTGCGTTCAGAAGACCGGATCGAGGGGATCATCCAGGACTCCGCTGCCTCCGACGCCGAGGCCGGTACGCTCGCCCAGCAGGTCGGCGATCTTTATGCCAGCTACATGGATGTCGACACGATCAATGCCCGCGGCATCGATCCGGTGCGGCCCGGCCTGGCCCCGATCGCCGACGCCGAAACGCATGCCGATATCGCGCGCCTCTTCGGCCTGCCGGGCTATCCCTCGATGATCGGCACGAGTATCTCGCGCAATGAAGGCGATCCAAGCCACTACATCGTCTACATCAATCAGGGCGGTCTGCACCTGCCGACGCGCGATTATTACCTGCTCGACGACGAGCGTTTCGTGGAATACCGCACAGCCTACCACTCCTATATCGCCGACATGTTCGGCTTCCTCGGTTATGAGGATGGCGAAGCCCGGGCCGACCGGATCATCGCGCTGGAAACGGCGCTGGCCGAGGTTTACTGGACACCCGCCCAGACCCGGGACCGCGTTGCGACCTACAACCCGATGACGCTGGACGAGCTGCGCGAGTTTGCGCCGGAGTTTGACTGGACCGCCTTCCTCGAGGGCAGCGATTTTGCCGACCAGACGAATTTCATCGTCTCCCAGACGTCCGCCATCGACGCCGCGGCCGCCATCTTCCAGGACACGCCGGTCGAGACCTGGCAGGACTATCTGACCTTCGGCTATCTCAACGCGACGGCCAATCTCCTGAGCGAAGAGGTCTATGAACGGTCCTTCGACTTCTGGGGCCGCACGCTGAGCGGTACAGCGGAGCCGCGGCCGCGCGACCGCCGGGCGATCCAGTTCGTCAACGGCAATCTGGGTCAGGCCATCGGCCAGATCTATGTCGAGCAGTACTTCCCGGCTGAGCACAAGGCCCAGATGGAAGAACTGGTCGGCTATCTTCGTGCCGCCCTGGGTGAGCGTATCGAAACGCTCGAGTGGATGGACGAGGAGACCCAGACCGAAGCGCTGGCCAAGCTGGAAACCTTCCTGCCGAAGATCGGTTATCCTGATGTCTGGCCCGACTATTCCAGCATCGAGATCCGCGAGGATGACCTGTTCGGCAATGCCGAGCGCGTCAATGCCTGGTTCCGTGCGGACAGCCGCGACCGTCTGCGCGGGCCGATCCGCCACTGGGAGTGGGGCATGTCGCCGCAAACAGTGAACGCCTACTACAACTCCACCGGCAATGAGATCGTCTTCCCGGCCGCCATCCTGCAGGGTCCCTTCTTTGACCCGAATGCCGACCCGGCGGTCAATTTCGGCGGTATCGGCGCGGTGATCGGTCACGAAATCGGTCACGGTTTCGACGATCAGGGCAGCCAGTCCGATGGCGACGGCGTGCTGCGCAACTGGTGGACCGACACCTCGCGCGAGCAGTTCGATGCCCGCACCGACCAGATCGTGGCCCAATACGAGCAGTTCTCGCCGGTTGAGGGCATGAATGTGGACGGCCGTCTCACCCTGGGCGAGAATATCGGCGACATCGGCGGTCTCTCGATGGCCTGGCGGGCCTTCCAGATGTATGCCGCCGAGCATGATGTTCCCGAAGAGCTCGACGGCTACACGCCGGCCCAGCGCTTCTTCCTGTCCTGGGCACAGGTCTGGCGCGTCCTGCAGCTGGAGGATGCGGCCCGGGCGCAACTGCTCTCCGACCCGCACAGCCCCGGCCAGTACCGGACCAATGGCGTCGTGCGGAATATGGACATCTGGTACGAGGCCTTCGGCGTGACCGAGGCGCACGACCTCTACCTGCCCCCGGAACAGCGCGTCTCCATCTGGTAGGCGGTTGACGGCAGTCACGAAACGGCCCGGTCGCAAGACCGGGCCGTTTTGCGTTGCGCCCTTGCCGGCAAGTTTCAAACCCGGTCTTATCCGCCCCATAGAACAGACGCGATCCGCGAGGGGAGATCATGGAAGCCGAAACCGCACCGCTGGTGAGCAATGATGCCGTTGTCATGGGCCTGCTCGCCCTGCTTCTGGGCGCCATCTTCTGGACCTCCAGCCTCCAGAACAAGGCCGCAAAGACCTTCTACCGGATCTTTCCGCCGCTTCTGCTCTGCTACTTCCTGCCCTCGCTGCTGAACCTCTTCAACATTGTCGACCCGGAAGAGTCGCAGACCTATTTCGTCGCCTCGCGCTATCTTCTCCCGGCCGCCCTGGTCCTGCTGACCATGTCTGCCGACCTCCCAGCGACAATGCGGTTGGGACCCAAGGCGCTGATCATGTTCTTCACCGGCATGATCGGTGTCGTGATCGGCGGCCCTGTCGCACTCTTTATCGCCAGCATCCTTTTCCCCGATGCGATCGGCGTCACCGGACCGGATGCTGTCTGGCGGGGCATGGCGACGGTGGCCGGAACCTGGATCGGCGGCGGCGCGAACCAGGCCGCGATGTACGAATTCTTCGGCGCTGGCAGCGAAGTCTATTCCGCGTGGATTGCCGTCGACATCATCGTCGCCAATATCTGGATGGCTTTTCTGTTGCTGGGCGTTGCCAATGCCAAGCAGATCGATGGTTTCCTCAAGGCCGATGCCGGCGCTGTCGACGAACTGCGCGCCAAGGCCGAAAAATTCGAGCAGGAGCACGCGCGCGTGCCCGAGCTCAAGGACCTGATCATCATCATCGCCATCGGTCTGGGCATGACCGGCCTGGCGCACGTCATCGCCGACATCATGGGTCCCTGGATCGGGGCCAACATGCCGGGCCTGGTCGATTTCGGGCTCGACTCCGGCTTCTTCTGGCTGATGCTGACGGCCACGGTCGCCGGCGTCATCCTGTCCTTCACAGGGGCGCGCCAGCTGACCGGTGCCGGTTCGATGAAAGTCGGCTCGGTGTTTATCTACATACTCGTGGCCACCATCGGCCTGCGCATGGACATCACGGCGATTTTCCGGAACACCGAATTCTTCGTCATCGGCCTCATCTGGATGGCCGTGCATGTCATCCTGCTGCTCGCTGTCGCCTGGCTGATCAAGGCACCAACCTTCTTCATCGCGGTCGGTTCCAAGGCCAATATCGGCGGCGCTGCCTCGGCACCGGTTGTCGCTTCAGCCTTCCATCCCTCGTTGGCACCGGTCGGTGTCATGCTGGCCGTGGTGGGCTATATCGTCGGCACAGGCGCGGCGATGCTTACCGGCTATATCATGATGACGATGGTGGGAGCGACCGTTACACCATAGTACAGGTCAACAACCCGTCGGAGAACACTTGAACAGAATTCCCCTCTTGGGTGTTTCTTCGGTGAACTGAGTTAATATTCCTTAACGATGCGTGTAGTTTGCGCTAGCATGTCTTCGATTTACGAGGCCGTGAGAGCGGTCGCCGTAGTGTCGACAGAGGGGGAATCACATGTTCCGACACACGCTCCTGTGCGGCTCCACCGCCGCACTCATCTCGGCGTCCGCCGCTTTTGCCGGTGATGCTGAATGGTTCCCGCCGGATCCGCCGAACAGTGCGGCCGCCGGCGAGTGCTATGCCCGCGTCAGGATCGCGCCGGAATACGACGCCTATTCCGAACAGGTCACCACGCAGGACAGCTATGAGCGCTACAATGTGGCCCCGCCGCGCCTGCGCGACGAGCGCCGCGAATACATCTCCCGCGAAGCGGGAATGCGGTACATCGTCACCGAGCCGGTCTATGAGACCGTCACCGAAACGGTGCAGGTCCGCCCGGCCTATGTGGAATACGTCGTCGAGCCGGCAGTCCACGACACGGTGACCGAAACCGTCATGGTGCGCGAGCCGCGCATGGTCTGGCGCCGGGGCTACACCCCGGGTGCCCAGATGACCCGCTTTGACAGCGAAACCGGCGAAGTCTGGTGTCTGGTTGAGGAAGAGGGCGAGTACCGTACGGTCACCCGCAATATCGTGGTGCAGCCGGCCCAGATCCGCGAAGTCGAGCACCCGGCGGAGTATTCAACCATCACGCGGGATGTGCTCGTGCAGGAAGCGCGCTTCGAACAGGTGCCGATCGAGGAACTGCGCGACACCTACAACATCCAGGTCATCGACCAGCACGCCTCGGTAGACAGCCATGTCGTGCCGATGGAGACGGAAACCGTCACCCGCTACTCCCTGCGCACCGAAGAGCGCTGGGAATGGCGTCTGATGGATTGCGAGGACATCGAGCTGCCGGGCTACAATCCGCCGACCAGCACCGAAGTGCCCGCCGTCGCCCACAACCGGGCCGCTCCGGCAGCGCAACGCGGTAACACCTATCTCTACGGCACGGACGTGCAGGTGCAGGACGGCAGCTATTCGGAAGAAGTTCCGGTGGCACAGGCCTCCTACTCCACGCGCACCAGCCGCCGGGCGCATTAACGCGCACGGACTGCAATTAGGGTCTGGATCCGGGGGGCACCGGACCCAAGATGAACGGCGCGGGCGCAAGCTCGCGCCGTTCGCGGTTTCAGGCCGCAGCAGACCGGGACACGACCATGTCAGCTAGAGATTATGTCGTCGGCTATGGCAGCCTGCTTTCCAGCTACAGCCGCACCACCTATTCCGGCCTGACCGAACAGGCGCGACCCGTGATCGCGCTGGGCTGGCGCCGGGGCTGGACGGTTCGATACACCGACGAGGCAGCGACCTATGCCGGCGTCCGTGCAGCGCCGGGCCACGCGCTGGATGCGGCTCTCGTGCCCACGGAGATAACCGATGCCCTGCGTCACCGCGAGCGCGGCTATGTCTTTACCGAACTGCCGCGCGACACGGTGCTGCCGGCCGATCCCGAAAACGGCGCCCTGCCCGACGGCCGCTACTGGATCGTGGTTAACCGCGAACAGGTCCGGGCCGACGCCAGCCACCCCATCCCGCAATCCTATGTCGACACCTGTCTGGTCGGCTGCCTGGAAACCGGCGGCGCGGCCCGGGCCCGGGCCTTCATCCGCAACACCGAATTGTGGGATGCGCCCTGGATCGATGACCGTGACAGCGGCTCACCGCTCTATCCGCGGCGAACACCGGCGACGGCTGGCCAGCGCGAGACCATCGACCGGCTGCTGGCAAGCGAGCGCGTTTTGCAGTACCGGCGCCCTGTCGAGGTCTAGTGGACCGGGTCGCTGAACCGCATCAGCACCTCGTGCGCGATCGCGAAGGCCTCCCGCCGGAGCGCGACCACATCCCGCACGGCTTCAAAAGAGCGCGCTATCTGCGGCGCTGACAGAAGACGCCTGGGAAAGCCTGTCTCCTGACGCACCGGCATGTCGCCTCCCCAGGCCCAGCTGCCCGTCCGCTCGTCGCAATCATAGAAACGCGCAAACACGTCGGCATGCTCGGCGAGAAACTCGACGGCGGAGACGAGGAAATCGACATCGTCCGCACTCATTGTCCAGTGCAGGCTGACGCGGCACCAGCCGGGACGCGCGCCGGTTTCACCCGCCAGAACCCGCTCGCGGATCGCCATCGTCTCGTCATCCCCGATGCCGAGCAGGTGGTGACCATAGGGGCCGGCGCAGGAACAGCCGGCGCGGGACTGGATCCCGAACAGATCGTTCAGCAGCACCGTCACCAGGCGCGGCGGAATGCGATGTCCGTTCCGGCTCAAAAGGTTGAAGGAGACAATACCGATGCGGCGGGTGGGATCGGCCGGACCGAGAACCTCGATCTGCGGATTGGCCGTCCAGCGGGGCAGGGCCGTTTCCAGCGCTCGATGTTCGCGCGCCGCGATCCTCTCATGGCCGATTTCGGCCTGCAGTTTCAAAGCCAGAGCGGCGCGCACGAATTGCGGCAGGCCCGGCGTTCCGGCCCGCTCGCGCGCTTCGATATCGTCGATGAAATCATGCCCGCCCGGCCAGACATAGCGCACCGTGCCACCGCCGGAGAGGGTCGGGGGCAGGTGTTCGGGATAAAGCGCACTGTTGAACAGGAGGAGGCCGCAGCTGCCCGGACCGCCGACGAATTTGTGGGGTGAGAAATACACGGCGTCGATCGCGGCTTCCGGATCGGACGGGTGCATGTCGATCGGCAGATAGGGCGCACTGGCGGCGCAGTCCAGACACATAATGGCACCGTGCGCGTGCAGACAGCGCGCCAGAGCGGTGACATCGGTGCGCACTCCCGTGACATTCGACGCTGCGGAAAAGGCGCCGATCTTGCGCTTGCCGGCATGGCGCGGATCCGCGAGGGCAGCGGCGAGGGCCGACAGGTCGATCCCGCCATCGGCAGCCAGAGGAATGGTGACCGTCTCGGCCAGGCTCTCGCGCCAGGTCAGCTCGTTGGAGTGGTGTTCATAGGGACCGACGAAGACAACGGTGTCAGGCTCGTAATCATCAAGACCGCCCAGCGCGGCGCGGGTGGCAGGCGGAATGGCCAGGCCCAGGATTTCCTGCAGCTTGTGGATCGCGCCGGTCGCGCCGGCGGCGCACGGGATCAGGCAATCGCCGGGGCCGGCATTGACGGCCGACTTGATGATCCGCTCGGCCTCGCGCATCCAGGCATTGCTGGCCCGGCCGGTCGCGCTGTCCTCGGTATGGGGATTGGCATAGTCCGACGCCATGCGCTGCATCACCGCCTCGATGTCCGCCAGGGCTCGGCCGGATGCCGTGTAGTCGGCATAGAAGAGCGGTCGCGAGCCGAAAGGCGTTTCCAGTCGCACATCGCCGCCCGCAAGTCCGGCCCGGACCCGGTCGATGAGGGTGTCGGTGCGGCTTTCGTCGAACATGGCTGGGGTCCCGTCTGGCTGAGGAACAACTAGACCATGTTTTCCGGGGCTATTTTCGCCAATTGAAACCGGCCCCGGGCGCCAATATGGTGATTTTCACTAGCAAGGAGACTATTTGTGGAGATCGACGACTATGACCGCCGGCTTTTGCGCGAAATTCAGAGCGACTCCGACCGGACCGTACAGGAACTGGCCGACCTGATCGGTCTCAGCGCGACGCCGACCGCCCGGCGCCTGAAGCGCCTCGCGGAGGCCGGCATTATCCAGAAACATGTCGCCCTGCTGGACCCGGAAGCGCTGGGCCTGCAGGCCACCCTCTTCATCGCCGTGCGCACCAGCCGCCATGATGCGGAATGGCTCGGACGCTTCGCCGAAGGCGTCCGCCGCATGCCCGAAGTGGTGGAATTCTACCGCCTGAGTGGCGACATCGACTATCTGATCAAGCTCTGCCTGCCCGATGTGCGGGCCTATGATGAGGTCTACAAGAAGCTGATCGCCATCGCGCCCCTGTCCGATGTCAGCGCCAGCTTCGCCATGGAAGCGATCAAGAACACGACAAAACTTCCCATTTGACGGGCACTTGGCATGCTTGATACGGGGCACGCGATGGGCGAAGCTTCGCCTTGTCCGAGAGCTGACCCCGCGATACCAATCATGACCGATCTGACTGACGATACCGACCTGGGCCCGGAGCACAGGCGCCGCGGCGAAAGCTACCGCAATGTTGCCGCGATCGTCATCGCCCTGGCGATGTTGCAGATGGCGTCCGGCGCCCTGTCCGTGGTCGGACCGCTGGCGCTGATCGCCGGAGGCGCCTCGACCCTCAAGATCGGTACCATCGTGTCCGGCTATGCCTTCGGCTTTCTGCTGGGTGCACACTTCGCCCCGCGCGAAATCCGCCGCATCGGCCATATCCGTGCTGTCGCCGCCTTTGCCGGCGTGACGTCGATTGCCGCCGCCCTTCTTTACGTCAGCGACGCACTGGCCTGGTGGATGATCATGCAGTTCGTCATGGGCGTGTGTGTCGCCGGCTTCCTGGCCTCGGGTGAAAGCTGGGTGGCGGATGCTGCCCCCAGCGACAAGCGCGGCGCCATTCTCAGCTTCTACCTGGTCACCGCCAAGATCGGCTTCATCATCGGCCCCTTCCTGGTCGCGTCCGTCCCGCCGGGCGCCGCCCTGGGCTTCATGATCGTGGCCGCGCTCTACACCGCCAGCCTGATCCCCGCGACCGCCACCAACCGCGCCCAGCCGGCCGCGCCATCGGCCGAACCCTTTGGCCCGCTGCGCATCTGGAAAACAGCGCCGTCCGCTGTGATCGCTGCAGGTTGCGCAGGCCTGGTCAATGGCGCTGTGACGCAGCTCTACGCTGTCTATATCGGCGGGATGGGGACCGAGTCCGTCGCGGCCACGGCAGCAGTCTTCTCCGCCTTCATGGTGGGAGGCGGCGTAATCGCGCAATGGCCCGCGGGGATGATCTCCGACCGGATCGACCGGCGTCTGGTCATCGCGGCCCTCGCGCTGACGGCCGGAATTGCCGGCATTGTGCTGGGCCTGTTCTCCAGTGTTCTCCCGATGATCGCGATCTTCGCGGTGGCCGGCTTCTGGGGCGCGGGCGCCCAGTCCTACTACGGTATTGCCGCAGCGCACGCTGCCGACCGGGCCGACGAGGGCCAGGCAACCAACATGATGTCAGGCATCCTGACGATCTATGCCACCGGCGCCATGATCGGCCCCCTGATGGCAGGTGCCACGATGAGCCTGATCGGCACATCCGGCCTCTTTCTCTATGCCGCGCTTGTCCTGTTCGGCCTGTTCGGCGCCATGCTCTTCCGGCGCACCGGCAAAGCGCCGGTCAGCGAGACCGACAAGTCCGACTTCGAGGCGACGTCGGCGACCAGTGTCTCGGTCTATGATCTCACGGAGATCGCCAGCGAAGAGGCCGAGGCCGAAGAGGAGGACGATGCCGCCATGGCCTTCGCCGATTCCGGCCTGGTCATGGATGACGAGGACGATATCGACGACGACGCCCTCGATGATGATGACGAGGAAGACGGATACTGGCGCTCCTAGGGCCATTTCATCGACCTCAGCATCGATGAAATGGCCCTGGCTCTTCTGTGGTCGCATTTTCGAACCGCAAAGCCGGTTCCCACTTTTGCTGAAAATGCCGGGTCCTATTCGCCCGCTTCAGCCGGCTCGGTGGGCTGGTCGGTGAACCCTTCCAGATCGCCTGACGGCTCGGCATCGCGCTCGATCTCGACGGCGCTCAGCGCATAGGCCTTCAACAGGCGCGCGACCGAAATGAGTGCGTTCTCGTGCACGCGTTCATAGCCGTGCGATGCGTCGATGCCGAACGTCACCAGCGCCGTACGCACATCCGCCCCGCCCTCGATAGCCGACGCCGCGTCAGAGCGGTAATAGCGGAACACGTCGCGCTGGAAGGGGATCTGCCGGTCTCTGGCGAGATGGATCAGCTTGGTCGTGAGATGATAGTCGAACGGACCGGTCATGTCGGCCATGCCGATGGTAACGCCGGTCTCCTTGGAATTCTGGCCGGGCGCGACGGCGCCATTATCGACCGCCACCATCGAGGCCACGTCGTGGGTCAGGATGGAGGACGCGCCGACACCGACCTCTTCGGAGATCGAGAACAGGAAAAGCGTGTCGACCGGCAGTTCGGCCCCGCTTTCCTTGAGCGCCTTCAGGACAGCGAACATGGCGGCGACCCCGCCCTTGTCGTCCAGATGGCGCGAAACGATGAAGCCATTGCCCAGAAACTCCGGACAGGGGTCGATCGCCACGAAGTCGCCGACGGAAATCCCCAGCGAATTCATGCTGACGGAGGCCACACCGATCGCGGCCGCATCGATGTCATTATGCACCGGCGCGTCGATACGCAGTTCGACCTGTGACCAGGCGACCGGCTGGGTGTCGATCTCCTTGTTGTAAACATGGCCCGAGGCCTTCAGCGGCAGAATGGAGCCGCGATAGCTGCCATGCTCGGTGAACAGGGTACAGCGCGCACCCTCGGCAAAACGGGCCGACCAGTGCCCGATCGGTGCCAGCGACAGGCGGCCATTATCCTTGATGTAGGAGACCTGGGCGCCCAGCGTGTCGACATGGGAGATGATGGCGCGGGCCGGCTGTTCCTCGCGCCCGGCCAAGCGGGAGCGGATCGCGCCGCGCCGGGTCAGCTCATACTCGACCCCCAACCGCTCCAGCTCCTCGCAGCACCAGCGGGCAATCTTGTCGGTATAGCCGCTCGGACTGGGGATGGTGAGCAGCGTCTTGAGGGTTTCGCGCAGATAGGTTTCGTCGATTTCAAGCTCGGACACGGTCAGCTCCCGGACGGAGGTTTTCGATACGGGCGGAGCGCGGGAAAAGCAGGTCGAGAAAACGCTCCACCACGGGCTGAGGTTCGTGATTGGCCAGTCCCGGACGTTCGTTCGCCTCGATGAAAACGAACTCGTCCAGCACCGGCGCCTTAACGATGAAGTCGAGCCCGACGACCGGAATATCCAGCGCCTTGGCAGCCGCGATCGAGGCCTCGACGATCTGCGGGTGAAGCAGGTCGGTCACATCGTGCAGCGTGCCGCCGGTGTGGAGATTGGCGGTCAGACGCACTTCCAGCGTTTCGCCGGACGGCAGGACATCGTCCCAGCCATAGCCGGCGGCTGCGATGCAGCGCCCGGTCTCGGCATCCAGCGGAATGCGCGCTTCGCCGCCGGTCGCAGCCGCCCGCCGGCGGCTGAGCCCCTCGACCAGTTCGCGCACGGTCTTGCGCCCATCGCCGGCCACGACCGGCCGTTTGCGCAGGGCAGCGGCAACCACGGCCCGGTCGATCACGATCACGCGCAGGTCGTCGCCGGGCACATAGGTTTCCACCAGCACGTCGGGACAGTAATTGCGGGCATTGGCAATGGCGGCGTCCAGGCTGTCGCTGTCGCGGATATCGACGGCCACGCCCCTGCCCTGCTCACCGCGCGCCGGCTTTACGACGACGGACCCGGCCCTCGCGAGCAACGCCTGCGCCGCGTCGGCATCATTACCGTCAACCGCTTCGGCCACGTCCAGGCCGATCTCGGTCATCAGGCGGCGCGTCACGGCCTTGTCGTCGCACCGGCTCATCGCGATGGCCGAGGTGCGTTCGGTCAGGGATTCCCGGCACACGACCGACTGGCCGCCGAAAGTCAGACGGAAGAACCCGCCGTCTGCGTCGAGCACATCCACCGCGATGCCCCGGCGGCGGGCCTCGGCGACGATAATCTCGGCATAGGGGTTGAGCCCGTCTTCCAGCGACTTGCCGCCGGTGAAGAGCTTTTCATTGATCGGGTTCTTGCGCTTGACCGTGAAGAAGGGCGTGCGCTCGAAGCCGAGGCGTTCGTAGAGGCGGATTGCGGACTCATTGTCGTGGATCACCGACAGGTCGACATGACGCGAGCCGCGCGCCGAAAAATGCGCGATCAGATGCCGGGTCAGCGCTTCGCCGACCTTCGCGTGATTGGCACGCGGATCGACCGCCAGGCACCACAGCGAGGCACCGCATTCCGGGTCGTTGAACAGGCGGGCGTGATCGATCCCCGTCACCGAGCCGATGATCTCGCCGCTCGCCTCGTCGACAGCGACGAAATAAACGATCTCGCGGCTGTCGCGGTGCTGCCAGAAAAACTCCGGATCGACCGAGACCATGCCGCAAGCCGCGTAGATACGGTTCACCGCATCGGCATCCGACCGGGTTGCCATGCGCCGCACCTGGAAACCGCGCGGCGGATCGCCGGCATCGCGATAGGTGGGCAGTTCCAGCCGGTAGGTGTGTGACGGGTCGAGGAAAATCTCCTGCGGCGCCAGCGCCAGCAGGACGTGCGGATCGCGCACATAGAAGGCGATATCGCGCCGGTCCGGCTTTTCCGCAAGCAAACGGTCGATCAGCGTGTTCTGGTCGCGGAAAGTATGGGCAAACAGCAATTGGCCCCAGCCGCAATCGATCGCCGCGTCACTGACAATCGCCTCGCCCTCGCCTTCGGTGGGCGGGATGGCCTCGTCGGCCGGCAGCAGGGCCTGTTCACGCTTGCGCCGCAACCGGTGCGAAATCGCCCCGGCCGGCGGTCGGGTCCCCGTCCGCGTCATGCGGCCACCTCGGTCCGTGCGGGCTTCACCGGTGCATCATGGGTCTGTAGCCACAATGCCAGCACGCCGATCTGCCAGAGTTTGGAACCGCGCAGCTTGGTGATGTGCGCTTCGGGGTCCTTCAGCAGATGATCGACATAGGTCTCCTGCACGATGCCGCGATCCCGGAAGGACCGGCTGCGCACCGCATCGCGCACCATGTCGAGGAAATCGCCCTGCAGGTATTTCAGGGCCGGGACGGGGAAATACCCTTTCGGCCGGTCGATGACCGCGTGCGGCAGGACCTGGCGGGCCAGATGCTTGAGCACGCCCTTGCCCTCCTGCTCGAGATGCAGCCCGGCGGGACAGCGGGCCGCCAGCTCGATCACCTCGTGATCGAGGAAGGGCACGCGCGCCTCCAGCCCCCAGGCCATGGTCATATTGTCGACCCGCTTCACCGGATCGTCGACCAGCATGACATGGGTGTCCAGCCGCAGGGCCTTGTCGAGCGGCGAAGCCGCGCCCGGCGTCTGGAAATGGTCGCGGACATAATCGCCGGCATGATCGCCGCCCATCCAGGAGGGCTGCAGCAATTCGGCCATCTCGTCATGGGAGCGATCGAAAAAGGCGTCGCGATAAGTGCCGAAGGCGTCGTTGGCACCGGCCATGGGCGGGTACCAGTGATATCCCGCGAAAGCCTCGTCCGCGCCCTGGCCGGACTGGACCACTTTCACATGGCGGGACACTTCCTCGGACAGGAGAAAGAAACCGACGCAGTCATGGCTGGTCATCGGTTCGGACATGGAGGCAATAACCTCCGGCAGAGCCCGCAGGGCGCGCGAGGCCGGGATCTCGATCTTGTGGTGTTGCGTGCCGAAATGCTTGGCGACGATATCGGAATAGTGGAACTCGTCACCGGCCTCGCCATTCACGCTCTCGAAGCCGATGGAGAAGGTGTTGAGATCCTTCACGCCGGCTTCGGCCAGCAGGGCCACGATCAGCGAGCTGTCGAGCCCGCCGGACAGGAGGACGCCGATCGGCACGTCGGCGACCATGCGCCGCTTCACCGCCCCGCGCAGGGCTTCGGCAATCCGCTCGCGCCAGCCATCGGCATCGAGCCCGCGCTCTTCCTCGCGCATGTCGTAGGGACAGGACCAGTAGCGGTGCTCGCGGCGCGTGCCGTCGCGGTCGATCTCCATCAGCGTGGCCGGCGGCAATTTGCGCACGCCCTTGAACAGGGTGCGCGGCGACGGCACGACGGCATGAAAGCTGAAATACTGATGCAGGGCGACCGGGTCGAGCTCGCGCTCCACATCGCCGGCGGCCAGCAGAGCCGGCAGACTTGAGGCGAAACGCAGCCGGCCCGGCGTTTCGGACAGGTAGAGCGGCTTGATGCCCAGACGGTCGCGCCCGAGCACGACCTTGCCGCTGTCGCGCTCGGCAATGGCAAAGGCGAACATGCCGGAGAGGCGTTTCGCTACATCCAGCCCCCAGGCGTGATACCCCTTCAGGATCACTTCGCTGTCGCTGGTGGAGAAGAAGCGATAGCCCTTGGCTTCCAGTTCGGCGCGCAGTTCGCGGTGATTGTAGATGCAGCCATTGAAGGCGAGCGTCAGGCCCAGCTGGGCATCATGCATGGGCTGGGCACCGGCTTCGGTGAGGTCGATGATCTTCAGGCGCCGATGGGCCAGACCGACCCCGTCGCGAATGACCATACCGCCGCCATCCGGCCCGCGCCGGCGCATGGCCCAACTCATCCGCTCGAGTGCTTGGGAGTCAGAAGGAGAGTTCTGGAACGACAAGTCGCCGGCGATCCCGCACATGCTATATTACCCCCTGTATTAAATCTGCATTGCAGGCCCCGTTCTGCGCAGTCGAGAGCAATCGCCAAGTCAGCGCATAATACGCGGCCTGTCGTCACAACTCTTTTCAAACGAAAAAGGTTCCATTACGGCTGGATTCTATTTTATGCGCACCGTGCGACCTTGATTATCGGTGCAAAAAGACTATCCCTATCGACAAATTGACTTCTGCGTGACCTTCACGCCCCATTTTCTGTAAACGGAGTACGATAAACTATATGAGACATTCCCATCGCCCGCGCAGGGTCGCCGCTTTCGTCGCTGAATCCGTCAATGTCCGCCAGCTGCAGACCACATCCGAAGCACTGCAGCGCCACAACCGCCGCGCCGTCCTGGTCTCGGACCAGCACGCCCTGCTGCGCGGTTACAATGGCTCCGCCGAGATCAATTTCGCGGTCGCCGAAACGACGGAGAACATCGAGCCGAACGCGTATGACGCCCTGGTGCTGATGGAAGGGGCTGCCAAGCTGGCACCCAGTGCAACCAAGCTCGCCAAGCGTTTCGGCGATGCCGGCAAGCCGGTCGTCGCCCTCACCGGCAGCGCGCCGCTACTGTCGGAAATCTCCGGTAATGATACCGGTCCGGGCGAGAACACGGCTTCGGCCATTGTCGAGGGCGATCTTTATGAAGTCACCGATGACGATGCCGACTGGAAGATCCTCGAGGCCATTTCCGAAAAGCTGAAAACGCTGCAGGACACGCATCAGCTGGAGCGCGCCGGCGCCTGACGCAGGCGGCCGCTGACAACAAAAAAGGGGCACCGCGAAACCGCGATGCCCCTTTTTCTGTGCCCGATGCACTCCGCCGCGAGCAGAAACGGTTCTGCTCGCGAAACCTTGACGGGCGCGTGATCGAACCGGTGAACCGGTGCCCACTTCACCTGATCACGCTCGACTTGAGCGGTCGCGTGATCGAACCGGTGAACCGATTCCCACTTCACCTGATCACGCGCTAGCGGCGGTAGCTCAGAACGACCCAGGTCTTGGACACATCGGCCGGCGCCGGTGCAACGCCCGGCCCGTCATAATCCGCCATTTCCAGGGCGAGAGAGAGGCCCTGCGGCAGGTCAAATTCGACGAAAGCGTCCCATTCGCTGCCGAGGTCGGCCCCCGTGCGCTCGGCCTCGAATTCGTGATGGCGCACACCGGTGGACAGGCCGCGGATGAAGCCCGCCTCCCATTCGCGGCCCCAGGACAGCATGATGTTGAAGTCCTCGACGCCGTCGACCGTGCCCTGACGGCCACCGCCGGAGAACACATCGGCCCAGCCCAGAACGCCATGGTTCTTGCCGAGCGGATTGGCAAAGCCGGTCGAGCCATTGCCCTCGATCACATCATAGCCGAGCGCCAGTTCAGCGCCGCCATAGCTGAAGGCGAGATCGCCGGCGAAATAAGCCAGATTGAAGTCGATTGTCGCCGAGCCATAGTCGCTCTGGTGGGCGTACATGACGGCGTATTCGACACCCAGATCGCCATAGCTGCGCTCTCCGGCCAGACGGCCGCCGAGCGTCGTGTTCGAGCGATCGCGCCCGCCGGCCGACGTGATGTCGATGAAATAGGCGAAACCCGAGACGTCGAGCGCATCATTGATCGCGTAGCCAACATGGAAGAGATGGCTGTCACTCTGCCAGTCTGAATCATCGCCGGGGCCGCGATTGATGCGGTCGTGGTAGACATAGCTGGCGTCGAACGCGCCATGCGCCCAGCCGAACTGGATCGCGTCATGCGAGTTCTTGTCCTGACGGTGACCGGCAGAGGCGACGAACTGGCCGTCGTCGAACTGCAGATACTGCCGGCCCACCGTCACGGAGACATTCTCGAACGGCGAAAAAGCCACCTGCAGACGGTTGAGCTCGGTGAACCCGCCATCCTTGATGCCGGCATACTGGCCCAGCCCGTTAAGGCCGGAATTATAGTCGTCATCGCCATCGACGTCCGTGACGTTCTCGACTTCACCGAGGAAGGTGAAACCATTCCATTCCGGCGACGTCCAGCCGAGGCGGGTGCGCAGGGTAATGGCGTCGGCGCCGAGCTTGCCGTCCTGGGCCACATTTTCGTAGCGCATACGCATGTCGACGAGGATATCGCCCGGCAGGCTGTCATCGGCCACAGCGAGCGGCGTTGCAGCAGCACCAACGAACAGCGCGGCCGCAAACGAAACGGTCATGGTCTTCATGGGGTCATCTCCTGCTGCAGCCCTACGCCGCGCGAATATTCTCGAGGAAGGCTTCGAAGTCGGTCTTCCAGGCGGTGTAACGGCCAGACATTTCCTCGGACGCGCTGAGCACGGACTTGGAAACCTGATCGGTCTGGCGGGTGAACTCGGCCACGCGGTCCACATTGGAGGCGGCGTGCGTGGTGCCGTCCTGGGCCTTCTGGGCTGACTGGGCGATCTCCGAGGTTGCGACACGCTGCTGCTCGATCGCCGAGGCCGAGGCCACGGCCAGCTCGCCCAGCTGCGACACCGCATCCAGAGCCTTGGACGCCGACAGCGAACAGGCTTCCGTGGAGGACTGGATCTTGGAGATCCGCTCGGCGATCTGCTGCGTGGCTGTGGTCGTCTGCTCGGCCAGCGCCTTTACTTCCGACGCCACGACCGCGAAACCGCGACCGGCCTCGCCGGCACGCGCCGCCTCGATGGTGGCGTTGAGCGCCAGCAGGTTGGTCTGGCTGGCGATCGTGTCGATCAGGTCGACAATGGCGCCGATCGCCTGGGCCGATTCCGCCAGCTCCTGGATGCCTTCGGCGCTGGCGCTGGTTTCCTGGCCAGCCACCTGCGACAGCTCGCTCGTCTTGGTGACCTGGGTCGAGACTTCTGCAATCGAGGCCGCGAGTTCTTCCGAGGCCGCGGCCACGGCCTGCACGCTCGAGGCGGCGTTGCTGGCCGCATCGCGGGCCGATCCGGAGACGGTAGCCGCCTCGCCGGAGGTTGCCTGCATCTGGGTCGCGGATGCGGAGAGCTGTTCGGACGCTTCCATCACGCTCGCCAGGAGTGCAGTGGAGGCCTGTTCGAAACGGGCCACGGCTTCTTCCGTACACGCCGCACGTTCCGCCTTGGCGCGGGACTCGACCGTTTCACGCTCGCGCATTTCGTCGGCAGAAGTCAGCGCACCCTGCAGCGTGTCCAGCGCCCGGGCGAGATTGCCGAACTCGTCGGTCCGCTCAGTGCCCGGAACCTCGATACCGCGTTCACCGCGGGCCAGACCTCCGACGACGTCCTGAACCCGGGACACGGACGCACGGATGGTGCCGCCGATCACCTGGGTCAGGCCATAGAGACCGCCTGCCGTCAGCAACACCGCAATCACGGCCACCCAGAAGGAGACTTGCGCCATGCGATCACGGCGCGCCCAGGCCGACTCGAGATCGCCCCAGGCACCGTCGCGGACGCTCTCGATCGCGGTGTCCATGGCATCGTCGAACACGGCGAGCCGGTCAATGAAGCCCTGCAAATCGCTCTCGCTCATTCCGGCGATGCGCGACATGCGGTCATTCATCAGCATTTCCAGATCGCCATAGTCTGCACGGATTTCCGACAGGGTCGCCGCATAGGCGGCGTCGGTAACCACAGTCTCGGCGTCCGACAGCGATATCCCGAAATCGGTGAGATTGCCGCGGGCCGCCTCGATGCGTTCGGCGGTCGGTGTCGCGGTCATCAGATAGGTATCGCGCAGAAGGGAGGTGAGATCCTTCTCTACATTATTGGCGGCGATCAGGGTCAGCGTCGCCTGCTCGGCTTCAGCTTCAGCCTTCGCCATGGCGCTTCGGACAACGCCGTTCGCGCCGACATAGACCAGCATGAGCGCGACGGAGGCCACCGCGAGCAGCGACAGGCGGGCCTTGAGGGAAAGACGGTTCAGACTGGTCAGCATCGGAGCTATGCCCCCTTCTTCTCGCAACATGTTCATCGCCACGCGTGGGGCCGGTCCGGGACACCGGCGTGAGCGGGCTGCGTTCACGAACGAGTAGCGACCGAGACGGTTAAACCTTCCTTTCCGGACCTCCGGCGGTAACCTGCTGTTAGGGCATATTTTATTCGCCCGAACAGGGCTCAAGGCATAGCGGAAGCCGCCCCTGCAGGGCTGCACGCGCTATGACAGGATTGTGCGGACCGCAGCTTGCGCGACGCTGTTTTCACAGCCGCAGCAAAAACGAACATCGTCCAAAAAAGAATGCGGCAGTGTCGTGAGCACTGCCGCATAGATCCGGGGGCTAAAACCCCCTTCTTCGTTGGCGCCTACTCGGAGGGATACAGACCTTATAAACACCGCAACGAACATGGTCGGCCAAGCGTGGCGCCTGGATCGGCGCCGCCCCCGGCTGTCGAGATTGAAAAAACCAAACCCGGCCGGTGACTTCCAACGCTTTGAGACAGGCAACGGGACGTTGCGGCAAACGCGTCAACCTGCGACGAACGACGGCCCGGGCGCGACGAGAGGCGCGGGTGCGGATCGAACCCGCGGTTTTTGCAAGCGCGATCGCGGACCTTACCGTGGGCGTCGTCGTGAGATCGGGGAAATGGCGCGCCTCGCGAGATCAGGTTCAAACCCTGCAGCCTTGAGCGCGTTCCATGTGAGCATCGACCCCATCACCGAAGTCAGCGACAGGCTCGGGTCGAGCGGAGCGGGAACAAAGGAAAAAATGGCGCACCGGGGAAGATTCGAACTCCCGACCCCCAGATTCGTAGTCTGGTGCTCTATCCAGCTGAGCTACCGGTGCAGGCCGTCTGTCGGGGGCGAGCCCCGAAGAGGCGCGGAAACTAGCCGCGGCTTTCACCGAATGCAAGTCCTGCAAAGCGGCAAATGCACACCCGTGTGCAGCGGCGTCATACCGCCTGTGAGCGGGCGGCGTGGACACCGCGTGCCACGGCCCGGGCCAGCGTGTCGGCACAGGCCGATCCCAGCGCCGCAAGGGCCAGCTCGGCACCGCTCTCCGGCAGCGGGCGGGCCGAGGTGGACAGGGCAAACACCACATCGCCGTCAAAGGGCGTGTGCACCGGCCGGATCGCGCGGGCCAGCCCGTCCTGGGCCATGATGGCCAGGCGCCGGGCCTGGGCGGGCGAGAGGGCGGCATCGGTCGCCACGACGGCGATGGTCGTGTTTTCGCGCACGCCGGGATTGACCTTGGCCGCACCCCAGTCGGCCGGGGAGGCCTGCCAGCCGGCCGGCGGGCGGGCGCCGCCGAACTCGCCGTCGATTTCATGAGGCCAGGCCCAGTAGACATCGTCCAGCCCCGGCATGGTCACCGAGCCGAAAGCGTTGACGCAGACCAGGGCGCCGACGGTATAGCCCTCGCCCGTCACCAGGCTGGCTGTGCCGGTGCCGCCGGGATGCGTGCCGGCCATCGCCCCGAAACCGGCACCGGCGCGGCCCAGGGCGACCGGTCCGGACGAGACCGCGGCCAGGGCATCGCGGCCGAGATCGCGATAGGGCGGGCTGGCGCCCCAGGCCTTGTCGCCGCCATTGGCGAGATCGTAGAGGATGGCCGAGGGCACGACCGGCGAGCGCGGAACGCCGGGCATGTCGAACAGGGCAAAGCCGCGGCCGGACGCGCCGAGCTCCGCCGCCACACCGTCCGCCGCGGCAAGGCCGTAGGATGAGCCGCCGGACAGCACCACCGCATCGACGGCATCGACCAGCGTATGGGCGTCCAGCGCGTCGGTTTCACGCGTACCGGGACCGCCACCACGGACATCGACGGCGCAGACAGCCCGGCTGTCCGGCAGGATGACAGTGACGCCGGTCTTTGCGCCTGCGGCCTCGGCCTGGCCGACGGCAATGCCGGAAACATCTGTCAAACTGTTGGTTTTTCCTGGCATCGCCATGTTTGGCCTCTTACCTGTTGCAAACGCTGTGTCTATCGTGACCGGAAGAGAATGAGGGGCAAGTCACATGTTGCGTATCGTCCAGACCACCACTGCCATCACAGTCAGCCTGCTGCTGGCCGCCTGCTCCCAGTCGGGACAGGACGCCGGACCGGCTGCACCTGCCCCGGCCCCGGCCCCGGACAGCACCGCGCAAGCGCCTGCTGAAGGACCGGCCATGGTGGCTGCAGCCAATCCGCTGGCCGTGGAAGCCGGACTGCAAGCGCTGCGCAATGGCGGCGATGCGGTGGATGCGGCGATCGCCGTCCAGGCGGTTCTGGGCCTGGTCGAGCCGCAAAGCTCGGGCCTGGGCGGTGGTGCCTTCATGCTCTATTACGACGCCCAGACCGGCCAGCTGAGCGCCTATGACGGCCGCGAAAAGGCGCCGGCCGCCGCCGGGCCCGATCTCTTCATCGATCCGGAGACCGGCGAGCCGCTGGGCTTTTTCGACGCGGTCTTCTCGGGCCATTCGGTCGGCGCGCCGGGCGCAGTGGCGATGCTGGCCATGGCCCATGGCGACCACGGCACGCTGGACTGGGCCGAGGGTTTTACCGCGGCAACGGATCTGGCCGAGAACGGGTTCGAGGTCTCCCCGCGCCTGCACAGGCTGATCGCCGGCGTTGCCTCGCGTACGCCGCTGGACGAGTGGGAAGCCACCCGGAACTACTTCTTCACCGATGAAGGCGAGGCCCTGCCGGTCGGCCATGTGCTGCGCAATCCGGACTATGCAGCGACCACGCGGGCGCTGGCCGAGGACTGGCGCAATCTCTATACCGGCCGCATCGCCGAGGAGATTGTCGCCGCAGTGCAGGCCGGGCCGCGCCCGGGCACGCTGACGCTGGAAGATCTGGCGAATTACGCGCCGGTGCGGCGCGAGGCGATCTGCCGGGATTACCGGGAATGGTCGGTCTGCGGCATGCCGCCGCCGGCCTCGGGCGGGGTGTCGGTCAACGAGATCCTCGGCCTGCTGGAACCCTATGATATGAGCGAGACCGGTCCGGACACGGTGGAGGGCTGGCGCCGCTTCATCGAGGCGAGCCGCCTCGCCTATGCCGACCGCGACGCCTATATCGGCGATCCGGACTTTGTCTTCGTGCCCTCCGAGGGCCTGCTGGACACGGATTATATCGCCACCCGCTCGGCCCTGATCGACCGGGATACGGCGATCGAACGGGCCGTGCCGGGCATTCCCGAGGGCGTCGACGCGCCGGGTGCCGATGCCACGGCCGACGTGCCGGGGACCAGCCATTTCGTGATTGTGGACAGCGATGGCGATGTCGTCTCGATGACCACGACGGTGGAGAGTATTTTCGGCAGCCATCGCATGGCCGGCGGTTTCCTGCTCAACAACCAGCTGACCGATTTCTCGCGCGACCCGCGTGATGCCGACGGGCGCCTGGTGCCGAATGCGCCGGATGGCGGCAAGCGGCCGCGCTCCTCCATGTCGCCGACCATCGTCTTCGATGCCGACGGCCATTTCGAACTGGCCACCGGTTCGCCCGGCGGCTCCTCCATCATCGGCTATGTCGCCAAAAGCCTGGTCGGCATGCTGGACTGGGGGCTGACACCGCAGGACGCCGTAGCCCTGCCCAATGTCGTGGCGCGTGGCGACACGGTGCGGATCGAGGACGGGATGCCGGCAGAGGTGCTGGACGGGCTGCGCGAGCTGGGCTTCAGCATCGATGCCAATCGCGGGGAAAACTCCGGCCTGCACGCGGTGCGACGGCTGGAGGATGGCTCGCTGACCGGCGGGGCAGACCCGCGCCGCGAGGGTGCCGCACTGGAGCCATAGGTGCTCCATACCTGCCCGATAGATGCCCCATAAAGACAACGCCCGTGCCACAGCCAGTGACACGGGCGTTTCCTTGGGGGATTTCGGGGGGGGACTTCGTGAGACGCGTGTGGATCAGACGCGCTCGACCTCGCGCTCGGCCTCGGCGGCGGCAGCGAGCTGGGCCGGCGTGCGTCCGGTCCAGAAAAGAAAGGTGTCGACCGGGCTGACCGGCGCGGACGCCGCGCGGCAGGGCTGGTCTTCGTGTTCAACCTTGTCGGCCAGCATGGCCAGCTTCAGCATTTCTTCCGACATGTACGCCTCCTGGCTTTATGAGCGGCCGGGCGGCCGCCGGGATCGGTACTCTGCTGCTGCGCCGGAAACCGGGGGACCGGCAGGGAAGGCCGGCGCATGCATAATAAATTCGCGGCGGCGGAATTGGTTCCCTCCGCCCGAGCGGACGCGTTTTCGATGTGCAGCACTGAGAAAGAACGGCCTCAGCATCGCACGGCCCGGAGGGGGTGGGGATAAGTGGGCCGGCCCCGGCTTCATCGCCATGCCCGGCGCCCGTCGCCCCGCGTCTGGGAGGATGGGCAGGCGCCGCGCCTTCCGCGCGGGCAGTTTCGAATGCGGCAAGGCGATTCGCGCCAATGGCATTCTGGGCGAGAAAGTGCGCGAGGTGCGGGTGGCTTGAGGGGCGCCATTCCCGGCCACAAACAGAAGGCGCATTGCCTGGACGGGCTGTCCTTGTCACCTTCGTGTCGCCTGCCTGTCGTGGGCGACAGGGGGCGCGGCGGCTAGAAGACGAGGCCGCAATTGAACGGAATGCTCGACCGATGGGACTGAAATCACTGCGTCTTGAGAAAGGCTGGTCACAGGAACAGCTCGCCGCGATCAGCGGACTGAGCGACCGCACGATCCAGCGGGCCGAGCGCGGCGAAACCCCGAGCCTGGAAACCGTGCGCGCCCTGGCCGCCAGTTTCGACCTCTCCCCGGCGCAATTGCGGGAGCTGATCGACACACCGGAGGAGCCCGCCGCCATGGCCACGCCCGAGACATCCACCCCGCCCGCCGCATCCATCCCCGCCGCCTGGCAACGCGTCATCCTGGCAGCCGCGGCCTCGATCGCCGTCCTGACCGGGCTCGCCCTGATGCAGGCCTTCGCCGGCTGGGACCCCGAACTCCTGCCCGTCGCCGGCCTCATCGGCGCCGGCATCACCGCCACGCTGATCTTCCTGGCGATGGGACGCGCGAAGGGGGATGGCGGGGGTGAGTGAGCTTGTCATCCCGGATGAATGCCCCGCGACGGCGGGGCGCAAGTCCGGGACCCATACGCCCGGTGCTCATCCAGATGTCGCGGATATCGAGCCTGCTTGCGGCTGTCTCGGGCGCGTATGGGTCCCGGCCCTGCGGCCTGCCTCCGCAGGCCATCCGGCCGGGATGACACGCCGTGATGTTCAAGGAAAAAGCGCCACTTCCCCCGGACCCCGTTCCGGGGCCCGCCGCCCTCACCCGTCCAGGCACCAAATCGCGAAATCGCGACGCTCACGAGGCCCCGGGACGGGTCCGGGGAAAGCGGGTGCGTGTGTGAAGAAGCGCGCGCCCGGCGCGCAGCCAGCCATAAAGCCCTTGCCAGCAGGGGGCCGTATTGAATTCCCGCGGTCAAGGGTGAGAACCGCGAAGCGGCGGCTCCGCCGCCCTTGACCGCGGGAATTCAATACGGCTGGGTCTCGGCATGGGGTTTATGGGGAGACATAGGACCTATGAGCGTGTCGTTATGCTACCAACTTTGCGCGTCGGAAATTTCATCCCTCATCGGACGCACCAATGAAACCAAGTTCTGCAGTCCAACGGTCAATGCCTTATGATGATCCTTCGGTGAATAGGTCAAAATATTTATCCCCCTAGTATTTCTTATTAAGTCCTTTTCTGGCCCAGAGACAGGACTTGGTTGCGTCATATAATGTGGCGATTCGTTGTGCTTATACCTATAGTCTTCAAATAACAACGCCATATCAGGATCCGACAAACCGCAACCTAAACACAGGAATGTGTGAGTATGAATTAATGCGTTCAAAGTTTCATAGAAATGCGCATGACCTACACGCGCAGCCGCATAATCACTCAGCGTGAATATCATTCTATCCGCATCATCAATAGAACCGTGCGGTTTCAACAAATATCTATCTTCACCGGCCACAACTTGACGAATATCTCCATCACAATATCGCTTTATTACAAAAGTGCCCTGAGACCGAGATATCGCGTACCTATCGTATATTTGGTCAAAATTTAGCGATGCAACAACACGACTATCAAGGTCGAAAATTGCTTGATGAATTTCTTGAGCTCTATAATTGGGGGTTTGAAAACTTTCTCGGACAAGGCGCTTCCAATTGTCATCACCATGCGCCGTTTTGAGAAAGTCACACGCTTCTAAATACCGCCCCTCTTTAATCGCCTTGCCAATGTGCGTCGTTTTGCTCAGACCCGACTTTGCCTCCTCAAGAAACGCTCGCCATGTCGGCGGTGAGGCTCCTTGCTGATTTTTGGCGTTTGCTGATACTCCCGACCCAATCAAAATTACAGCACGCCGCCTCGCAATCGCACGCACCAAATCAACAGGCCAATCAATCGACATCAGACAAATGCTCGATATTGAACTGTAAGTTATCCGCGACGAGACCAAATATCTCGCTGGCCTCCTGAACTCGGTTAAAGTGCCCCCCCCTCACACCATCTGACGCTTTAAGCTCAAATATTGGCTTGCGCGCCGATTGAGACATCGGAACCAGACTGTGCAGATTAGGAATTGATCCGATGCGGTACTCTACCTCAACTCTATCCTGATCAAATTTTTTAACAAAAGATCGCTCTATAGTTCTTGGAATTTGTTTCATTATTTTTTCGTATGCATCAACAGCTCTTTTTTCGCCCCTTGTGGTTTTTTGCTTATACTGCTGGGCGACATAGCCAAGAAATTTGATATCAAAATTATTTACCTTAGGGATGTCTTCCATCATTTCTTTATCAGCGTGTTTTAAGCCCGTTTCCAGTCGGCTTTTCCACTCCATTATAGCAACAGAAATATTTTCTATCGCCTTTACGCTAAAAATATCAATTGACATAGGACTTAAAAAGAAGTCGCACGCCAGCAATACAGCGCGGTTTATTGACCCCAGTGAAGGACCAACATCAAAAAGAACAAGATCATAATCACTGCATTTTTTCAGAAACTCAGCAAAAACAAAAGTTGTCCTTAAGCCTCGAATGTCGCCTGAAATAGCTGACTGCCAATCAGTGGACAGCAGGTCTTCCTTGAGCGCGAGCCGAGGGTCACCTGGCACAAGATCAACGCCAAAATCCCTTATAGTTATGGGCTCTATCTCGCCCGCATAACCTTTGCCTATCGCCAATGGGTGAATGATGCTGTGGATAGTAAAAGAACTCTTGTTCTCGTAAATATCCAAAACTCGATTTTCTGACAGCATTAATTGAGTGGCATTACATTGTGGATCGGCATCCACAACGAGAATTTTTTTGCCTAACTTTAAAGACAGGTACGCCGCAAGATTGCAAATGAGAGTCGTCTTGCCTACGCCCCCTTTGTTGTTGAAAAAAGCAATAGAAAACAACGACCCACCTCAAGAAAACTAGTGCGACCCAACCACTATGCCAACACGCTGTCAGAGTTTCGGGCAGCAATCAACCACCTTCGGTCGAGCCAAAACCTGCAACTAAGGGACTGACTCGCGGGTTTTACCCCCCTCAATCAATCGGCTCCCGCACGCTGCCGTCCTCCGACAAATAAATCTCCCCGCCCAGCGCCTTGAACTCCTCGGCCTTCTCCGCCATCCCGGCTTCGGCCTCAGCCCGGTTCGGCGCCCGCGCAGACCCGAACGTATCCCGGATCTCCCTTGTAATCTCCATCGAGCAGAATTTCGGGCCGCACATGGAGCAGAAATGCGCCACCTTGTGGGCCTCCTTGGGAAGCGTCTGGTCGTGGAAGTCGCGGGCGGTTTCCGGGTCCAGCGCCAGGTTGAACTGGTCTTCCCAGCGGAACTCGAACCGGGCGCGTGACAGGGCGTCGTCGCGGATCTTCGCGGCGGGGTGGCCCTTGGCCAAATCCCCCGCGTGCGCCGCAATTTTATACGTCACCACCCCCACTTTCACGTCATCGCGGTCGGGCAGGCCGAGATGCTCTTTCGGGGTGACATAGCAGAGCATGGCACAGCCGAACCAGCCGATCATCGCGGCGCCGATGCCAGAGGTGATGTGGTCATAGCCCGGGGCGATATCGGTGGTGAGCGGTCCGAGCGTGTAGAAGGGCGCCTCGTGGCACTCCTTCAGCTGCTTGTCCATATTCGCCTTGATCTTGTGCATGGCGACATGGCCCGGCCCCTCGATCATCACCTGGCAGCCCTTGGCCCAGGCGATCTTCGTCAGCTCGCCCAGGGTTTCCAGCTCGGCGAACTGGGCGCGGTCGTTTGCGTCGGCGATGGAGCCGGGACGCAGCCCGTCGCCCAGGGAGAAGGAGACATCGTAGGCGCGCATGATGTCGCAGATGTCCTCGAAATGCGTGTAGAGGAAGCTCTCCTTGTGGTGCGCCAGGCACCATTTCGCCATGATCGAGCCGCCGCGCGAGACGATGCCGGTGACGCGGTCTGCCGTGAGCGGCACATAGGCCAGGCGCACGCCGGCATGGATGGTGAAATAGTCGACGCCCTGCTCGGCCTGCTCGATCAGCGTGTCGCGGAACACCTCCCAGGTGAGGTCCTCGGCAATGCCGTTCACCTTCTCCAGCGCCTGGTAGATCGGCACGGTGCCGATCGGGACGGGCGAATTGCGCAGGATCCATTCACGCGTGTTGTGGATATTCTTTCCGGTGGAGAGGTCCATCACCGTGTCGGCGCCCCAGCGGATCGCCCAGACCATTTTCTCCACCTCTTCCTCGACACTGGAGGCAACAGCGGAATTGCCGATATTGGCATTGATCTTGGTGAGGAAGTTGCGGCCGATAATCATCGGCTCGAGTTCCGGGTGGTTGATGTTTGCCGGGATGATGGCGCGGCCGCGGGCGATCTCGTCCCGCACGAATTCCGGCGTGACGTGTTCGGGGATGGAGGCGCCGAAGCTCTCGCCGTCGGCGATGCGTGCGGCAGCGCCTTCCACCGCGGCCTTGCGGCCCAGATTCTCCCGCTCGGCGACATAGACCATTTCCGGCGTGATGATGCCGGCGCGGGCGAATTCATACTGGGTGAGCGGCGCGCGTTTCGTACTGTCCCAGCTGGTATCCTCGCCCATCGAGCAGGGCGAGGAGGCGCTTTCCACCGGCGCCGCTTCGGTGCGGGCGCGCAGCGGCTGGTTGCGCACCGGGAATTCGCGGGCGAGGTATTTGCCGGTCGCCCCGCCATTATCCAGGGCTGAGAGGGGGCGGCCTTCATAGGTCTCGACCTGGCGGTCGGCATACCAGTCCAGGCGGTGGCGCGGCAGGCCGTGTTCGACATCCAGCTTGTGATCGGGATCGGAATAGGGACCGGACGTGTCATAGACGCGCACCGGCGGCTCATTCGCCGTGGGATGCAGGTCGATCTCGCGATGCGGCACTTTCAGCGCCGGCGCGGTCGACGGCGAGGTATAGACCCGGCGCGAGCCCGGCAGCGGCCCGGTGGTGACCTTGGGAGTCTCGAATTCGGACTGGGTGGTGGGCTTGTTCATGGGGCGGTCTCTTGCTGGTTTGACGGTGAAGGCACGGCGCACTTGCGCGCGCGGGCCCGAACGGAGGCGGCCGGATCGTCCAGCGCTGCGCGGTGCGCAGCTTCGGCCTCGGCGAGAAGATGAGGGTGGCGGGCGGCCAGGCGGCACAGCGCGCTGACCGACCAGGCCCGCAGGAAGGGCCGGTCATGATCGAGATACTGCCGCGCCAGGTCTGCGAAGGGTGAAACGGCCTCCGGCGGCACGGGCTGGTATTCCAGCAGCTGCAGCACGTGCAGCACGCACGACCAGTCCTGCAGTCCGCCAAGCCGGGTCCCCAGCGCGGCAAGCTGGCCCGCGGTCAGCCGGCCGCCCTGGCGCGCATGGTCGAGCAACAGCCAGCTGGCGCCGCTCTCCACCATGGGGGCATCGTCGCCGCACAGGGCGATCAGGCTGTCGAGATAATCCGGTGCATCAGACCATCGCACAGCCGTCTCCGACAACAGGCTGACAGCCTTGCCATCGAAGCAGTCCAGCGCGCCGCGCAAGGCGGCCTGAGTGTGGGCGGTCGTCACGTCTCTTGCTCCATCCCGACGCCGGCATGACCCGGATCCGGTCCTAAGGGTGAAGTCTCAGCCCCGCCCTTGTGGCGGGACACCCCTTGGAACTGTTGACGGCGAGGATGGAGAAGCGCGGCCGATTTGGCAACCGGGTCAGGCCTTGGCGACCTGCTCGCGGATCAGGCGTTCGACACCGCGCGGGTCGGCGATGCCGAAGAAGCCGAAATCGGTGAGATGGCCGGCCTGCTCTTCCGGATCGCCGCTGCCGCGCGGCAGGGCATCGCGGAAGATGATGTCGCCGCGGCGGGTGCCGCGCCGGAACAGCGAGCCCAGATCGCCGGCGCCGAAACTGCGCGACCGGCCGCCACCGGTCAGCACGATCGCCCGCTTGTCGGTGAGCGCATAGAGCGTGCCGCGCACGGCGAAGGCCTTGATCAGCGAGGAGACGAACAGCCAGACGCCGAACAGGAAGAAGAGCGGGCCGATCACCATCGCCGCGCGGAAGAAGAGCTGGCTGTCCTCGCGCCCGGCGGAGAACAGCCAGGCAATGCCGGTCCACAGGATGGAGAAGGCGGTCCAGGGAATGGCGAAGAGCGCCGTCTTGCCGCCGCGCAGCCAGCCCAGCCGGACGATATTCGGCCGCCCCGTCCACAACAGTTTTTCGCCCGCTGCCAGTTCCGGCCGCACGGCCGCCTCGATCGCTGGATTCATCCCCTCAGACCCCTGTCAGTCCGCCCATCGCCATGCCCGCTGCGAGACGCGGTGCCTGCCCAGACTGCACCAGCACCGCGATGATCACGGCGGCCAGCAGCGTGACGGGCAGGAGAAGTTTCAGCATGGCTTTCATCGGCGGCCAGACTAGCCATCCGCCCGGCAACACGCCCTCCCCTGAAGAGGGGAGCCCTACTCCGCCGCAGCCGCGGCCTCCTCGACCACCCGCATCACGCGCAGGATATTGCCGGACCACATCATCTCGATCTCGTCGGGCGTGTAGCCGCGGCGCAGGAGTTCCTCGGTCACGGCCGCGGTCTCGCTGGCATCTTCCCAGCCGCCGACACCGCCACCGCCATCGAAGTCGGACGCGATGCCGACATGCTCGATCCCGGCGATCTCGACGGCGTGGTCGATATGATCGGCGAGCACGGAAATATCGACATCGCCATGCTCGGCACGCAGTGCGGCCAGACCTTGGCGGTAGGCGGCAATGACTTCCGGCGTGGCGGCGGCGCGGCCCTCGGCAGTATCCAGACCCAGCTCGGCGGCCAGGGCACGCTGGCCGTCGGTCACGGCCTGCGGCACATCGCCGATATAGCGGCGGAAGGCGACCATGTGCGCCACACCGCCATTATCGCGGATCGCGCGCAGCTGTTCATCGTCCAGATTGCGGGCATTGTCGTAGACGGCACGGGCGCCGGAATGCGAGGCCATGACCGGCGCCCGCGACAGCTGGATGGCGTCCAGCATGGTCTGTTTGCCGACATGGGAGACATCGATGATGATGCCGTGATCGTTCAGCGAGGCGACCAGTTCACGGCCCAGATCGCTCAAGCCCGGATCCTCTGCCGGCTCGCCGGCCCCGGTGTCGGGATTGGAAGAGCCGCCGAACTGGTTATTGCCGAAATGGGTGATCGACATGTAGCGCACGCCGCGCCCGGCCCACAGGGGCACGCCCTCGATGCCCGGCCCCAGCGGATAGGCGTTTTCCATACCGATCAGGGCGACCAGGCGTCCGGACGCGGCGATCTCTTCGGCCTCGTCAGCAGTGGTCGCCAGGGCGATGCGGTCGGGATCATTGGCCAGCATGCGCGAGATGCCGCGATACTTCTCCTCGGCCGCCTCGCGCGCCGCGGCATAGCCCTCTTCGGTCAGATCGCCCTGGCGGACATAGACAATGAAGAACGCCGAATCGAGCCCGCCCTCGAGCATTTTCGGCAGGTCGACCTGGGCGTGGGTGTGCTCACCCGGATCGAGCGCGTCAGTGCCATAGCCCGCGCCGATATCGACATGGGTGTCGAGGGTAAAAATGCGGTCATGGATCTGCGCCGCGGACGAAACGGGATAATCATTGCCCTCCGGCGAGGCCGGCGTGGCGGTGCTGTCCGCGACAGGCTCCGGCGCCGCAGCAGGCGCCTCTCCGGCCGGCGCTCCGGCTTGCTCCTCGCCGGCAGGCGCGCACGCCCCCAGCGCTGAGGTCAGGGCCAAAGCCAGAACCAGCGCAGACACTCCGAAACGATCAACCCGCATGACATATCCCCTCCAAAGCATTGGCCGCGAAGTCTAGGGGGCCGCGGAGCGAAGGCAAGGCCAAGCCCTTGGCATTCCATCCCGTTTTGGGTCAGCGCGGTGACCTGTTTTGAGAGCCGGTTACCGGAAAGCCTCGAATGCGCCGGGCTATCTTCATGTTTCGTTTACGGATTTGGCGAGACCCGCCAGCCCGCACGCCGCTTGCACCGCGACCGGGGATAACCGGGAGTGGGATCACATGAGCAAGCTCGCTTTTTTGTTCCGCGACGGCCTTGGCCGTCTTGAAGACAAGTCCAACAATTTCACTGCGATGCGCATCGTTTTCGCGCTGATGGTGCTGTACGGACACGCCATCCTGATCCCGCTGGGCAAGCCCTATACCGGCAGCTGGAGCCTGACGGTCGACTTCGTCGTGCAGTGTGCGCTGGACGGTTTCTTCATCCTGTCCGGCTACATGATCACCGCCAGTGCGATGAAGACGAAAGAGATCTCGCGCTACGCCACGGCACGCATCTTCCGCATCTTCCCGGGCCTGATCGCGGCCGTGCTGATCGTGTTTGCGGTCTACCCCTTCTTCACCTCGCTCTCGCAGGCGGAATACTGGTCGAGCGCTGAAACCTGGACCTTCCCGCTGAAGCTGATCGGCCAGGTCGATCCGCTGGCCGGCCTGCCGGGCACGTTCGAGAACTCGCCCGTCGGCCACAGCGCCAACGGTCCGCTCTGGACGATCCGCTATGAGCTGATGGCCTATCTGGGTGTCGGCATCCTGGCCCTGGTCGGGCTGTATTCCGACCGGCGCCTGGTCGTGCTCTGGGCCGCCCTGGCCTGCGTCTTCGGGGCGCTGGTCGCGACCTTCGGCTATACCGGCATCGGCGAAGGCACGATCACCACGCTGGCGCGCTTCGGCCCGGCCTTCATGATCGGCGCCTTCTTCTTCGCCGCCCGCGACCTGGTGCGCATAACCCCGGCCTTCATCGCCCTGGCCGGCGTGGCCGCGCTGGCCGCCCACGAGCTGGCGATCGGCTGGATGATGCTCGACATCTTCCTGGCCTCGGCCTTCCTGTGGCTCGGCCATGCGCATATCGGCGGCCGGATCGGCCAAGCCGTGCGCAATGTGGAAGACGTCTCCTACGGCATTTACATCCTGCACTGGCCCATCGGCCTCGTTGCCTTCGCCCTGATGCCGGGCCTCAACACGACCCAGCTCGCCCTCATCATGGCCCCCGCCGCCATCCTCGCCGGCTGGCTGCTGCGCGAAACCGTCGAAAAGCCGGCGCTGGCCTGGAAGGACAGGCTGCAGCCGCGGCGGAAGGTGCGTGTAGCGGCGGTTTAGGGGCTTGGCTTGATCCCAAACCATTGTCATCCCGGCCGGATGGCCCGCGCAGGCGGGCCGCAGGGCCGGGACCTATACGCTCGCTTTTGGCCAGAAGCAGGCTTGCCGTCAGCGACAACTGGATGATCGCCGGGGTTATGGGTCCCGGACTTTTGCCCCGCCTGCGCGGGGCGTTCATCCGGGATGACAACGAGTGGTGCTGCCCTATCCCCTGAACGGGTCCTGCATCAGGATGACGTCTTCGCGCTCGGGGCTGGTGGAGACCAGGGCGATCGGGCATTCGATGAGTTCTTCCAGGCGGCGGACATATTTCACCGCTTCGGCCGGCAGATCGGCCCAGGAGCGGGCGCCGGCGGTGGATCCCTGCCAGCCTTCCAGCTCTTCATAGACCGGTGTCACCTTGGCCTGGGCTTCCTTGCCGGCGGGCAGGTAGTCGAGGCGGCGGCCGTCGAGCTCGTAGCCGACACAGACCTTGATCGTCTCGAACCCGTCCAGCACGTCCAGCTTGGTCAGGGCGACACCGTGCACACCGCCGACCTGCAGGGTCTGGCGGGTGATCACGGCATCGAACCAGCCGCAGCGGCGCTTGCGCCCGGTGACGACACCGAACTCATGGCCCTTCTCGCCCAGGCGCTGGCCGTCGGCGTCGAACAGCTCGGTCGGGAAGGGTCCGGAACCGACGCGGGTCATGTAGGCCTTGGCGATGCCGAGCACATAGCCGACATCCTTGGGACCCACGCCCGTGCCCGCCGAGGCCTGGCCGGAAACGGTGTTGGAGGAGGTCACGAAGGGATAGGTGCCGTGATCGACGTCCAGCAGGGCACCCTGGGCACCCTCGAACAGGATTTTCTGGTCGCTGTCATTGGCGTCCTTGAGGACGCGCCAGACCGGGGCCGCATAGGGCAGGATTTTCGGCGCGATATCGAGGAGTTCCGCGACCAGCTTGTCGGCGGGATATTCCTCATGCCCCAGGCCGCGGCGCAGGGCGTTGTGATGGTGCAGGATTTCGGTGACGCGGGCGCGCAGCGCCGCCTCGTCGGCCAGGTCGATGACGCGCACGGCGCGGCGGCCGACCTTGTCCTCATAGGCCGGACCGATACCGCGGCGGGTGGTGCCGATGGCCTCGCCGTCATCGCGGTTCTCGCGCAGGGCATCCAGTTCGCGGTGGATCGGCAGGATCAGCGCGGCGGTCTCGGCGATCTTCACGACTTCCGGGGTGATCTTCACGCCCTGTTCGGCGATCCGGTCGACCTCGGCCACAAAGGCCCAGGGGTCGACGACGACGCCATTGCCGATCACGGAGAGCTTGCCGCGCACCACGCCGGAGGGCAGCAAGGAGAGCTTGTAGACCTTCTCGCCGACGACCAGCGTGTGGCCCGCATTGTGACCGCCCTGGAAGCGCGCCACCACATCGGCGCGGTGCGACAGCCAGTCGACCAGCTTGCCCTTGCCTTCATCGCCCCACTGGGCGCCCACGACGGTAACATTGGCCATTTCTGCCTCCGCGACTATGCCCGCCGCCCGAGAGACATCGCCTGCCAGACCGCGCGGTCCGGACGGGTGCCGCGAGGCGGCGGATGTCAGTCGTCAGATCAATGAAACGGCGGGCTCGAACGGGCGGCAGGCTTAGAACAGATTGCGGGGGCTCACAAGAGAGGGATCAGCCCCGCAACCGGCGTCCTGTGGATCAATCCACACGTTCGTAGACATCCCCGTCCCAGTCGAGCGAGACGATGGTGCCGGAGGCGTCGCGCTCGAAGGCAAAACGGTCGGGTCCGTAAAAGGGGTGGACCGTGCCGCCGAACAGGTCGGGCCGGGCCGGTTCGAGGGCCAGGGCCATGTCGCCGTATCGAGCCATCGCCATACCGTCCTCGACGATGATCTCCACCGTGCCGTAGCGCCCGCCGCGGCTATAGCGACCGGCATACGCCTCCAGCGCCAACGCGTCCGGCTGCCAGCTCCAGCCGCCCCAGGCCTCGTCGCTGCGCCGTTCGGCCCGGCGTGCCGTGTTGCGCTCAAGCTGACGGGCGACCTGCTGGGGATAGTATTCAACCCGCCGGTCTGCCCAGCGTTCGGCATCCTCATGCTCGGTGAAGAATTGCAGGAACATCACCGCCGTCCGTCCGGACAGCCAGCCCGTCATGGCGTCGGAATTGGAAAAGACGGCAATCCCCACGCCCAGGTCCGGCGAAAACGCCATCACCGAGCGCGAACCGGTATAGCCGCCGCCATGAATCAGCAGGTCATGGCCATCGAAATCGCAGATATTCCAGCCCAGCGAATAGCCCGAACAGGACAGTTCATAGGCATTGCGGCCGTCTTCCTGATGGGTCTGCACACCGGAAGCGTGCGTCGCGTCCACGAGGTCCGCCGTCAGCCCGGAGCCAGCCGGCCCGTGCCCGCGCAATTGCAGCTGCAGCCAGGCGGCCATGTCCCGGGACGAGGTCACGATGCCGCCGGCCGATTGCATCATGCCGTCGGTCTTGGGCCGAAGGTCGAACCAGCCGTTCGCCTCGCCCTGCCAGATATGGTTCCAAGCGATCTCGTCGAGCGGGAAGTCCGAAGTGCGCGCCGAGGTGCGGTCCATGCCCGTCGGTTCGAAAATCACGTCATCCAGCCAGGCCTGCCAGGTGCGGCCGGTCACGGTCTCCAGGATGGCGCCATAGATATTATAGCCCAGATTGTCGTAGTCGAAGCCCGGTTCACGCGCCGTGCCGTATTCCGCAATGAGGGCCGGATAGTCCGCCGGATCGACGCGGGTGACATAGGCTTCCAGCATCACCAGCTCGTCGACCGAGATCGGCACCTGGTGGGTGAGCAGGTCGCGCATCGTCCAGTCCGCGGGATCGACGCCTTCGGGAAAGGCGATGTCCGGCCAGTGATCCGCGATCGTGCTGTCGAGTGCGAGAATGCCCTCGCGGTCCAGCCAGGCGGCCAGCAGGCCCATATAGGCCTTGGTCTGCGAGGCGATATAGATCGGCGTATCGGTCGTCAGCGGCGCGCCCGTCGCGGTGTGGCGCACGCCCTCCACCCGGTTCAGCAAGACCTCGTCGGCCGTCACGGCGACCACGGCATAGCCCGGTTCGATACCTTCGAAACGGTCCAGAAAAGCGTCCAGGCGGCCGGCGGCACCCTGGGGTGTTTCGGCCAGGGTGCCGGTCGTGCTCAGAAGGGCGGCCGCCGCGGCGGCCAGGGCGGAATGTAAACGCATGACGATCTCCTGTGGTCCTGCCGCATGGCTTAGCCCGGCACGCGGCGGCCCGTATTGAATGGAAGCAACCTGCCGTTCAGGCCGCGGCCAGAAAGCCGCGCATGACGTTCGGGGTCAGCCCGGTCTGCAGCTTCATGCTGCGCGTCATATGCGCCTGATCGGCAAAGCCGGCATCCGCCGCCGCCTCGCTGAGGCTCATCCCGCCGGCCAGGAGGCACAGCGCGCGTCCAACCCGCCGGCGCAGGCGGTAGACGCTGGGTGAAGCGCCGTAATGGGCGGAGAAAACCCGGGAGAGATAGACGCGGTGCAGACCCGCTTCGGCCGCGATCGCAGCGATGTCCGTCCCGTCGGCGGGGTCGTCCAGGCGTTCGCGCACGCGCGCCAGCCACGGCGGCGCATCGGTACGCCGCTTCGGCGGCGCCCCGTCGAGCCGGGCCAGCAGGTCGACGACCGCATCGCCTGCCGCCACGCCGTCCGCCGCCAGAAGGGCATGGAGTTCGGCCAGTCGCGCCGCCGGCATGTGCGGCGCCCAATGCCAGTCCTGCGGCGTCAGCCCGGCCCTGGCCTCGCCCGCGCCAGGGCGGAAATTGATGGCCAGAATCAGCGCACCGTCGCGGCTGTGATAGCGATTGTCGTGGACGAGCCCCGCCGGCTTCACGCCGACGCCCTGCTGGTGCAGCTCGCGCGCCGCACACCCATGCGCCTCGCTCAGCCCCCCGGCGAGCAGGAAGGAGACCTGGTGGAAGTCGTGGCTGTGCGCCGGCATGGCAAGACCGGGTCCGTAATAGCTCATCTTCACATTGAGCCCTGCGGTCTCGAATATGCGGCGCGAGCGGAATGTCATCGTCCGGTGTCTCCAAACATTGTCCTTCCACCCTGGATGCATGGACCGGCCCGGCCGGATGCGCCGGACACTGTCATGCCCGGACTTTTTCACCGGTATCCGCAGGCGGCGGATAGTAGGCCGCCACGATATCCCGCACCGTCTCCACGACATGCCGGATACCCGGATCGGCATCGCTGCGCCGGTGCCAGGCCAGACTCACCATGAAGCCGGGCACCGCCAGCGGAGGATCGCAGACAATGAGGTCACGCTCGGGCCGGCCCGGCAGGCAGGCGCTGGGCAGCAGCGCCACCATGTCGGACGCGGCGACAATGTCGGGCACGACCAGGAAGCTGGGCACGACGACACCGATCCGCCGCTGCAGGCCCTGTTCGGCGAGACGCTCGTCGAGATGGCTGTGCCGTTCGCCTCGTCCGGACACCATGACATGCGGCCAGGACAGCCAGCGCTCCAGGGTGAGCGCGTCTGCAGCGGGATGGCCACGGCGCAGAATCGCCCGGTAACGCTCCTCGAACAGATCGACACGGGCAATGTCCGGTTCCTCGCAATCAAAGACGGAAAGCGCCAGGTCCGTGTCGCCCTGCCGCAGGCTGTCCAGGGTCCGGTCGGCGCCGCGCCAGGGCAGGACGACCAGATCCATTCTGGGCGCGGTCGCCGCCAGACGCTCCAGCAGGGGCGAGACCACCTCGCGCGCCGGCATGTCCGCCATCACCAAGCGCACCGTCCGCTCGAGCGTTTCAAGGTCCGGCGGCGGCGGATCCAGCACGCCGGTGACATCGCAGAGCAAGGTTTTCAGCGGCGCGCGAAGGGCTTCGGCCCGGGCCGTGAGCATCATGCCGTTGCGCGTGCGCTCCAGCAGCGGATCGCCGAACAGGTCGCGCAGGCGTGCCAGCGCGTTCGACGCCGCCGACTGGGACATGCCCAGGCGAAGGGCAGCCCGCGACACATGCCGCTCGTCGAGCAGAGCATCGAGAACGACCAGGAGGTTGAGATCGATCGACCGTAAATTCATGAAACGAATAGTGCCCAATACCGGATATCCATTGGATTGATTATGCAGCCGCGACCAGTCTGTCCGCAAGACAGGAGGTTGCGATGACGCATACACGGATCATGCTTTTCCATCCGGATCTTTCCCGCTCCACCGCCAATGCCGCGCTGGCCGAGGCGGCCTGGAGCATGCCCGGGGTCAAGATTGTCGACATGTATGGCCGCTATGGCCGCAGCGGTGTCGATACCGACAGGGAGGTCGCCGAGTTGCTCGCCGCCGACCGGCTGGTGCTGCAATTCCCGGTGCACTGGTATGCCCCGCCTGCCCTGCTGCAGGACTGGCAAGCGGCCGTCCTGACCCGGATGTTCTATATCAACGCCGAAGCCGAGGGCCGCTGGCTCGAGGGCAAGCCGTTGCTGGTCGCCGCGACGGCCGGCAATGTGCCCTCCGCCTATTCCGCAAGCGGCCAGAACGGGTTTGCGCTGGACACCCTGCTCACCCCGCTGCAGGCCACGGCGCGGCGTTGCCGGTTGCGCTGGGCCGCGCCCTTCCTGCTCTACGAGGCGAACCGGCTGAAGCCGGCCGGGCTGGAGCGTGCCGCCCGCAACTACCGCCGGCATCTGCGTCACTGGATCGACGAGACCGCGCCCCTGCAACTGACCGCCGCGGAATAGTCTCTGCGACAAGCCGCGCCGATTTGCCGGTAAGCGGATGGGCCCCCGCTTGCCGGCCTCCAGCCCGCGTGCCAGCGTGATGTCTGGACCGAGCGGGGAGGCACGGCATGACGATCTTTCGGATACTGGCGGGCGCGGCTGCACTGGCTGCAGCGCCCGTCACGATGGCATGGGGCCAGTCCGGCCCGCCACCGGGCTGCGTCGAGGACGTGCACGACGATTTCGATTTCTGGCTGGGCGAGTGGAATGTCTACGCCCCCGATGGCGGGCCCTATCAGGGCCATAACTCGATCACGAAATCCCAGGGCGGCTGCCTGATCACGGAGCGCTGGCAGGGCGCGAGTGGCTCGACGGGCGAGAGCCTGAATGCCTATGACCCGCTGGCCGGCGCCTGGCGGCAGGTCTGGGTCAGCCCCGGTGCCTTCATCGACTATACCGGCGGGCTGGACGAGGCCGGCGCGATGGTGCTGGAAGGCGAGATCTTCTATCCGGGCAATGGCACACGCGCGGCCTTCCGCGGCACCTGGACGCTCCGGGAGGACGGCACGGTGCGCCAGCACTTCCAGCAACAGGGCGCAGACGGCGAATGGGCCGACTGGTTCACCGGCATCTATGTGCGCGTGGAAGACGATCCGCGGGCGGATGAGGCCGAAGCGGCGCGGGCGGGTTGAGCTTTTGTCAGACCTCATGCCCCAAACCGTCATCCCGACGAAGGTCGGGACCCAGATCATAAAGCGGGATTTGGGCTGAATGAGTTCCGGTGCGAGTTCGCGTCATCCAAGACAAGCGCGAACTCGCGACCATCCGGTCTTGTGAACTGGACCCTGACCTTCGTCAGGGTGACGGCAGATGTGAAGTATCGCGGTGGCTTGAGGGCAACGGCGGCCCCTCCCCCGCTTCGCGGGTCCCCCTCCCCATGAAATGGGGAGGAAATTCACCTACTGTCCCCAGCGATAACCGATGCGGATGCCGGCATTGTCCAGGGCCTGGTTGCGGCCGGAGGCCAGGATCTGGCCGTGGGAGATGTGTTCGTAATAGGCGCCGACCGACCAGTGATCATTGAGGTCATAGTCGAGCCCGATCGCATTGTGGAACAGGATCTCATTGCCCATCAGGGAGCGCGTCGTGGCGAGGCGGATACGCGTCGGATCGTCCGGCGGAGAGTTGGGATCAATATCCTTGACACCATCATTATAGCTGAGCCCGGTGCGGAATTCGAAATTCCAGTTCTCGGAGAACTCCCAGCTCCAGGCGAAACCGGTCGCGCCGAAATTGGTCAGCCCGTTCGTGTTGAACGAACCATAGAGGTAAGGCCGCGGCGACCAGATGAATTCGAGGAAGTCCGGCGACTCGAACAGGGCATCGACCGTGATGTTCGGCCCGTCCTCGACATGGTCGGCCAGATCGTGGGCCGTCACGCCGAGACGGATTTCCGTCCCGCGCTCTTCATCGGCAAAGGCCGGAGCGGCCAGGCATGCTGCGGCCAGTGCGGCCAGTCCCAAACGCGTCATCATTATCCCCTCGCTCAAGAGTGTGTCCGGCGCAGCGATAGCGCGCCGCTCACAATGCGTCCAGCGCTTCACGATAGGCCCAGTCGAGCCACGGCCCAAGCGCCGCCAGATCGTCGGCCTCGATGGTCGGGCCGCACCAGATACGGATTCCCGGTACCGAAGCCCGGTGCATGTTGACGTCCAGCCCCGCATTCTCGCGTTCCAGCAGCGTCGTGATGCCCTTGGTCAGCGCCCATTGCTGTTCGGTATCCAGCGCGGCGGCTTCCGGTGCAACATATTTCAGCGCAACCGAGATCGGCGACCGTGCACCCCCGTCCTCGCACAGATAATCGATCCAGTCGGACTGGCGCACCCAGGCATCCAGCGTCTCGAAATTCGTCTTGCTGCGGCGGACCAGCTCCGGCAGGCCGCCAATGCGTGACCCCCATTTGAGCGCAGCAAGATAATCCTCGACCGCCATCAGGGATGGTGTGTTGAGGGTGGAGCCCTCATAGAGCGCCATATCGGCCTTGCCATTCTTGTGCAGCTGCAGGATCGCCGGGATCGGCCGGTCAGGGCGGAAGCTGTTGAGGCGTTCGATGGCCCGCGGCCCCATCACCAGCATGCCGTGCTGAGCTTCCCCGCCCATGCATTTCTGCCAGGAGAAGGTGAGCACATCGATCTTCGACCAATCGATATCGATGGCAAAGGCGGCCGAGGTCGCGTCGCACAGGGTCAGACCCTCGCGATCCGCGTCGATCCAGTCATAATCCGGAATGCACACGCCGGCCGCCGTGCCGTTGAGCGTGAAGACCGCGTCGCGCTTGCCGTCATACCTGGAGAGGTCGGGCAGGATGCCGGCCGGTGTCTGGAAAGTGCGCAGATCGTCCAGCTTCAGCTCGTCGCGCGCATCTGTTGTCCACTTGTTGCCGAACACATCCCAGGAGAAAACGTCGGTCCCGCGCGCGCCAAGCAGCGACCACATTGCCGCTTCCATCGCGCCGGTATCCGAGCCCGGCATCAGCGCGACATGATAATCGTCCGGCAGTTCCAGCAGGGCCCGCGTGCGTTCCAGCGATTCCTTGATCCGCTGCACAGCCGTGCCGGCGCGGTGGGTGCGCGAAAGCGGCGCATCGGCCAGCGCCTCCCAGCTCCAGCCGGGATATTTCTTCACCGGACCGCAGGAAAAACGCGGATCGGCGGGCCGCAGCATCGGCTTGGGATTGTCGGTGCGGGCGGGGGCGGTCAGCGTATCGTCGGCCACAGGGCTCTCCTGGCAGCGGGAAACAAGGGGGTATTCGTGACGGGCTGCACGTTGACGCCCTCTTCCCGCCGGGGCAAGAGGCTAGGCCATGATCCCGTCCCAGCGTGACCTTTTCGACATCCCGCGCGACCGCGTCTATCTCAACACGGCCTATATGGGGCCGATGCCGAAAAGCGCCATCGCGGCCGGCCAGGAAAGCTATGCCGCCAAGGGTCAGCCCTGGGCCTATGACGTGCAGCAGGATTTCTTCGGCCTGCCCGAACAGCTGCGCGAGCGCGGAGCACGCCTGTTCGGGGCGCAAGCCGGCGACATCGCGCTCGTGCCCTCGGCCTCCTACGGCCTCGCCACAGCCGCGCGGAATCTGGCACCGCAGAACCGGTCGGAAATCCTGGTTCTGGACGGCCAGTTTCCCTCCAATGTCTATGTCTGGCGCGATCTGGCCGAACAGTATGGTGCCCGGCTTGTCACCGTGAAACGCCAGCCCGGCCAGGGCTGGACGGAAGCGCTGATCCGCGCCATCGGCCCGGCGACTTCGATTGTCGCCTGCCCGCATGTGCATTGGCTCGATGGCGGCCAGCTGGATCTCGCCCACATTTCCAACACGGCCCGCCGCCAGGGCGCCGCCCTGGTGCTGGATCTCACGCAATCACTGGGCGCCCTGCCATTCGACATGGCCGCGATCCAGCCCGATTTCGCCGTCGCGGCGGGCTATAAGTGGCTGCTGGGGCCCTATTCCACCGGCCTGCTCTATGTTGCGCCCCACCATCATGACGAAGGCGAACCGCTGGAGCAGAACTGGATCACCCGCGAGGGCGCCGACAATTTCACCCGGCTGATCGACTACACCGAGGCCTACGCCCCCGGCGCCCGGCGCTTCGATATGGGCGAGCGCTCGGCGATGCAGCTGGCACCGGCCGCCCTGGCCAGTCTCGACCAGGTGCTCCACTGGGGCGTCGGCGCCATAGCGCGAGCTTTGGCAGAACGCACGGCCGCCATCGCCACAGCGACGGCGCCGCTCGGACTGGCTGACGACATGGTCGAACGCGCGCCGCATTATCTCACCCTGGGCCTGCCCGCCGGTGCCCCGGACGATCTTCTGGCCCGGCTGGCCGCGCGCAATATCCATATCTCCCAGCGCGGCGACCGCCTGCGCATCACCCCGCACCTGTTCAATGACGACACCGACATCGCCGCCTTCGCCGACGGGCTGAGGGCCGTGTTGTGAGGGTGGGAAGCCAACGCAAGGCTTCCCCTGCGCAGCGGGGGAAGTGGCCGAGCCCGGCCTTGGGCCGGGTGAGGTCGAAGGGGGTAAGTCCATGCGCGCTGACGCGCTCAGCGCCGCTACGCGTCGCCCCCTCAGCCGGCTGCGCCGGCAGCTCCCCCGCAAGCGGGGCGAGCCCTTGCCGGAGCCTCCCGTGAAGCCCGCCCATGTCCATCTGCCCGGCCTGATGGACTGGGCTGCGCTGGTATTGCTCACCGTGCTGTGGGGATCGGCCTTTGCCTTTATCAAGCACGGAGTGGAAACCCTGCCGCCCGGCGGGCTGATCTTCGTGCGCATCGCCCTGGCGGCCCTGTTGCTGGCGGGCTGGGCGCGGCTACGCGGTCACCGCCTGCCAGCGCTGAGCGATACGCGCTGGCTGTGGTTCGCGGGGCTGGGCTTTTTCGGCAATGCCCTGCCTTTCTATCTCGTCAGCTGGGGCCAGCAATATATCGACAGCGCGCTGGCCGGCATCCTGGTCGCCATCATGCCACTGGCCACGGTGGCGATGGCACATGTCTTCGTGCCCGGCGAACACCTCACCCTGCGACGCCTGACCGGCGTGTTCACGGGGTTTGCCGGTGTCGTCCTGCTGCTGGGACCGGCCGCGCTGACCGATCTGGGCGGCGCCGATGTCTGGGCCCAGCTGGGCGTGGTCGCCGCGGCGGTGTGCTATGGTATCAATGCGATCCTGGCGCGGCTGATCCCGCCAACCCCGCCCTCGGTCTCCGGTGCCGGCATGCTGATCTGCGGCGCGCTCTTCGCCCTGCCTGTGGGACTGGTCGAACTGGCACAGGCCGGACCCGTCGCCCCGACCGCCTGGCTGGCGGTCATCTGGCTGGCCGCCGGACCGACAGCGCTGGCCTCGGTCGTGCTGATGCAGGTGGCGGGCACGGCGGGCCCCAACTTCCTCGCCATCGCCAATTATCTCACCCCGATCGCCGCAATGATCACCGGCGTGCTGATCGGCGAGACCATTGGCTGGCACGCCGTGCTCGCCCTCGCCGTCATCCTTACCGGTGTGTGGCTGGCCCGGAAACGGGCCGCTGACACTCCGGCCCGCTGAACCAGGCCCGCCAGGTCAGGGCCGCACCACCCACATATGATCGACCGGACCGTGGCCGGCGCCGAAGCCCGGCGCGCGGCGAATGGCTTCGTGCAGATAATCGCCGGCCTTTCGCACGGCTTCCGGTAACGGCTCGCCGCCGGCCATCCGGGCGGCAATCGCCGAAGCCAGGGTGCAGCCGGTGCCATGGGTGTGCTTCTTGCGGATGCGCGGACGTTCCATCAATTCCATGCCACGGGTGGAGACGAGCACATCGGTGACGGCATCGCCGGCAAGATGCCCGCCCTTCACCAGCGCCGCCTTGGCGCCCATGCCGACCAGCGCTTCGGCAGCCGCCAGCTGACCCTGTACATCCTCCACCGTCAGCCCGGTCAGGCGCGCCGCTTCGGCTGCGTTCGGCGTGACCAGCGTGGCCAGCGGCACGAGACGGTCGCGGATCGCGGCCTCGGTGCCGTCATCGACCAGCCGGTCGCCGGATGTGGCGATCATCACCGGATCGAGCACCAGCGGCAGAGCCGGGTCGGCCGCTTCCAGCGCCGCGACGACGAGTTCGACAATCTCCACTGTGGCGAGCATGCCGGTCTTCACGACATCGGCACCGATATCGTCGAGCACGGCCCGGATCTGGCCTTCCACGATGGCATTGGGCACCGGATGGATGGCGCTGACACCCAGCGTGTTCTGGACGGTGATCGCCGTGATCGCCGTCGCCGCATAACCGCCCATGGCGGAAATCGCCTTGATGTCGGCCTGGATACCGGCACCGCCGCCACTGTCGGAGCCGGCGATGACGAGCACCCGGCCGGCCGGTTCGTCTGCTTGCATGATGAATGTCCTGACTGGCTGGAAGGATCAGCGCTGCTGGAGTTCGCGCAGCCGGGCCCGCGCCCGGGCGGCCTCGGCATCGGAGATGGCATAGGACGCTGCCTGCGAATAGAGCTCGCGGGCTTCGGCAGTCTCGCCCTGTTCGGCGCGTACTTCTGCCAGGGCGATCAGCGCCCGGAAATCGTCGGGAGCGAAGGCAAGCATCTGTTCGTAGATGATGGCCGCCGGCTGCAGCTCGCCGGTCCGCGTCAGGCAGGCCGCATGGCGGTGCAGGCTTTCATCATCCCAGGGATTTTCAGCCACAGCCGCGCCGGTCTCGGCACATTCACCGGTCACACTGGAAGCGGCGGCGGCCACCGGATTGGCCGGTGCTGCCGAGGCAGAAGGCGCGGGCGCATGCCCGGCCTCATCGGCCGGCGCGAGATCTGCCGGGGCATGACCGGTCGCTGCAACCCCGTCCGGCACTACATGACTGTCAGCCCCCGAAGCCGGCTGGCCATGGCCTGCCGCGGTGCCGGCACCGTGGTCGCCGCGCGCCGGCGATGCCGCCACGGGAGCGGTCGCAGGCGCGTGAGAAGGCCCGGACGGTCGGGTCGCAGCGGCGACCGGCGCATCCAGGCTGAAACTCACAAGCACGCCGCCCTGGCGCAGCTCGGTGCGGACATTCTGCCAGCCCGCAGCCTGACCGAGTTCCACCAGCGCGCCATCAGCCACCGGCATGGTCGAGACACGGCTGACGAGGTTGGCGCGATAGGGCGACACCTCACGGGTGCGCACCGCGACGCCGCCGATCATCAGACTGACGCGCCCGGCCGCCTGGGATAGTTCCACCGACCGCGGCTGTTCGTCGAAGGCGAGCCAGACCTGACCGTTCAGGCCATCGGCACGGGTGAGGACATCGCGCAGTTCAGCGCTCGCCGGGCCGGCGAACACGCCGGTGCAGAGCGTGGAGATCAGCAGGGCTCTGTACATGGCGTCCTTGTCCTCAACCTGTCGCGTCCCGCTAGCCTGCTCCCGGCGTCTAACCAGCTACAGCGGCCTGCGCCGTCGTCACCGGCACGGCATTGCAGGCGTCATAACCCAGCGCACCGATCAGCGTTCCGTCGGCTTCGCGAACCGACTCGTAGACATAACAGCCCTCGCCGAAGTCGGGAAAGACACCGCGCACGAATATCGGATCACCTTCCCCGAACAGCGCATCCGCCGAGTCGAGCGGGCGCAGCGAGTTGATAGCCCGGCCCTCGTCGCGCGTCGCACATTCCCAGGTCTGCGTGTCGGGATCGACGATACGCACCCCCGTCGCCCCGCCGCTCATTGTATAGGCCAGCGAGACATGGGCCGGCCGGTCGCCGAACTCGGCCAGGCAGGCATCAATGGCCGGTAGATAGCTGATGATATAGTTCGACCAGCGATCGTCCTGCGCCTGCTCCCGGGCGCAGCCGGCCTGGACCGTCTCGCCGATCCGCAGCGCCGCGAAATGCGTGAAGCCCGTTTCACCCGCCGCCTCGCAGGGGCCGGCCTGCAGCTGCAGCTCGGCCGGTTCGCCCGACGCCGTTGTGCCGTGGAAACGCCGGACGCCACCTTCCAGATAGGGCATGGCAATCTGCAGATCCGCTGCCTGTTCGGTCCCGTCAGCATCGGCAAGAACCAGCGCGACACGGATGGCACCGCCGGTATCGTCCTGATAGGTCAGATCGCCCGACCAGCCCGACTGGCCGGTAAGCTGATAGCCAAAACCCCGCGGCGCGCCGCGCCGGTCGGCCCGCGGATGGTCGAAGACGGAACCGGCAACATCGTCCGTTCCGCCACCCACGCCCATCATGTCGCTTCCGGTTGTCGCGCAGCCTGCCAGCACCACCAGCGCTGCCATCGCCAGAAATCCCGTGACCTGTCGTCTCATACCGTACCCTCTGCCTGATCCACACGCGTTCTTATAGCGCCTGCGCGGCTAGACGACACCGTCAAACCGCTTGGCCAGATAGTCGACAAAGGCGCGCACCCGGTGCGTCATGTAGCGATTGGAGGGAAAGACCGCCCAAAGGAAGCGGTGTTCCGGCGCCCAGTCTGCCAGCACATCGATCACCTCGCCGCGCTCAAGCGCATCGACGGCCGCCCAGCGCGGCGAGCAGGCCACGCCCAGACCCGCCTTGGCTGCCGACACAGCCGCCACCGCACCGTTCAGGGAGAGGCGGCCATTGACGCGGACCTCGACCTCCTCGCCCTCGCGCTCGAACTTCAGCAATTGCGGGCTGGGCTTGTTGCGGTCGATGATCATGTCGTGGCGGGTGAGGTCGTCCGGATGCTGCGGCATCCCGTTGCGCTCGACATAGGCGGGAGACGCCACGCAGGCCATGCAGGCTGGCGCCAGGCGCCGCGCAATCAGGGCACTATCGGGCAGATTGCCGATCCGCACGCCCACATCGAAACCTTCATTGACCAGATCGACCATGCGGTCGGCCATCGACAGGCGCACATCGACCTTTGGCCATTCGGTCATGAAGTCGGCAATGATCGGGATCAGTCGGCGGGCGCCAAAATCCACCGGTGCGGTGACGCGCAATACGCCGGCCGGTGCCAGCCGCGCGCTCGCTACGCCCTCTTCCATCGCGTCATACTCGTCAAGCCAGGGCTGGACACGGTCGAGCAGGGCCGCGCCGGCATCGGTGAGACGGACCGAGCGGGTCGTGCGCTCGAACAGGCGGGCCTGCAAACGCTGCTCCAGTGCCGTGATCTGCTTGGACGCGGCGCCGGGCGTCATCGCCTCGCGATCGGCCGCCTTGGTGAAACTGCCCAGCTCGGCCACCGAACAGAACAGGCGCAAGGCATCGATCCGGTCCATTTATTCCTCATCAGAAAGAGAAAGCTTCGATGCCGCATACTTATCCCTTGTGGGCGAAAATACCAGATAGCGGGCCCGTCTTTCCGGAGTATCCTCATGCCTCTCGGCCCGCTCTTTATTTCGCACGGCGCCCCCGACGTGCTGACTGTGTCCTCGCCTGCTCATGACGCCCTGAAAACACTCGGCCTGGCGCCGCAGACCCGCGCTGTCGCTATTGTCTCGGCGCACTGGGAGGCCGAAGCGCCCGTGCTGGTGCAGTCGGCCGCGACGCCGGAGACGATCCACGACTTCCACGGCTTTGGACCGGGTCTGGAGCGCGCGGTCTATGCCGCCCCCGGATCGCCCAGCCTTGCCGCGATCACGCTGGATCTCCTGCGCGAAGCCGGCATCGAGGCCGAGGCCGACCGCCGGCGCGGGCGCGATCACGGTGCCTGGATCCCGCTCGCCCTGATGCGGCCGGAAGCCGATATCCCGGTCTTCCAGATCAGCCTGCCCGGCAGCGACACGGCCGCCATCGCGCTCGGACGGGCGCTGGCGCCCCTCGCAGACCGCGGCGTCCAGATCATCGGATCGGGTTCGCTGACACATTCACTGCGCGCATCGCTCGCCGCGGCCGAGGCCGCACCGCCCCATCCCGGCGCGCAGGCTTTCCGCGACTGGATTGTGCCGAAAATCGCCAGCGGTGAGGTTGATGCGCTGACCGGCTGGCAGGACGCGCCGCTGGCCGGCTTCAACCACCCAACGCCGGAACATTTCCGGCCACTGCTTGTGACGATGGCCGCGGCGGGACCGGACGCCGCAGAACTGATCCACACCTCCTGGAGCCGCAGCGCCCTGGCGATGGATATCTGGCGGTTTGCACCACAAAAACCGGCCAACAACACCGGATCAAGTCTGGATCAAACCGGCTTCAACGACTAAGGTCGAACACAACCTAGGGGGAGGTTACATGTCTGACAGTGATACAGTATTGCCGGAGGCCGACAAGGCCGCGGTAAGAGCGGAAGCCGTTGAGGAAGTGCGCGCGGAGCTGGAACAAGCGACCGTGTCGGAATTGCCGCCAGACATCGAGCAGGCCCGGCCCAAGGAGATCAAGAAATTCCAGCATTCGCACCGGCGCGACCGCGCGCTGAACCTGCTGCTGCGGCGTGGCCCCTTCGTACCGTTGGCCTACAAAGATAATTCCAGTCACATGATCCGTCCGGAGCCGGCAGAGTACACACGTGCCGAATATGCGCCGCAGATCGACTGCTACACCGGCTTCAAGCATGAACTGATCCATTTCCACCGCGAGACGGTGCTGAACTTCCGCACCTGGGTGAATCATTCCGACATCAACATCTATGTGATCGAAAACAAGTTTCCCGCCGATGCCGGCGTGCGTGACTACATCACGGCCTTCAAGCTGATCCTGAAGTCGTTTCAATGGCTGCACATCCTGTGGAAACGCGTGGCCCAGATCATCGCCATCGCCTTCTTCAGCCTCGTCGTGCTGAACCTGCCTGCCATCTCCAGCCTGTTCGCGGTCTTCCCCTCCTCGCCGGGGGCACTGCTGGCCATTGCGGGCACGCTTGGGGCAATCGTCGCGCTGATCATGTTTGGCAGCATACGATCGCTCACGGAAAACTACCGGGCCCGATTGCAGTCGGCCTCGACCACGCTCGGCGCAACGCTGAACTCGAAGACCGCCGCCCTGAACACGCGCTTCGCCCAGGTCTGCAATGATGCTGGCAATGCACGCAGCACCTATGATTCCAATGAACGAGACTGGATCGAGCAAGCCAAATGGCTCACCCGGGTTGCCCTGTGGCTTCCCAAGCGGGTCGACTACATGGACCGCTTCTTTCAGCTGGAAATGCAGAACATCCGCGCCTTCCGCAATGGCAGCGGCATTATCGGCAATGTTTCGGCCATTCTCGTAATGCTTGCCGCCGAAGGCCTGCTCGGCTTGGCGCTGGCGGACATACTTCACTCCGGCGGCAACCTGATGTCGGGCGATGCATTCCTGGTGATCACCGCCATGGTTTTCGCGGCGGTCGTCACACGTATTTCCACACTCAACACGGTGTCGCTGCGCAATCGCGACATCCGTCAGTGGATGAACGAGCAGAGCTGGACCAAGTTCGGCGATTTCGACATGTTCAGGAATATCGAAGGCATTGTCGATACCTATGCCTATCAGGTGTATGCCGACCAGAACCGGGGGTCGTCTCGCGGCTAGCGCCCCTGGACGCAGAGGCGGAAGTGGCGGCGTTCGAGCCGGACGGGCATGTCGAAATCGAGCAATTGCTGCGCACCGATGCTGCGCAGCAAGTCTTCCGCCTGCAACCGCGCCTCACCGTCCAGTGAGGCCAGGAAATCGGTCACGCGCTGCAGCATCCACAACGGATAGGGAATGACGGCCCGGTCGGTCTCGACCACCGTGTCGCCATGACCGATCCTGGCCTTGTGGAAGCCCAGCATACGCGGCACTTCCGCCATGTCCGGGTTCTCGTCAGCCCAGGCCGCAAAGCGGCCCGCCGTATCGATGAGAACGGGCAATTGCTGCGCAGCAAACATGCGCAGCATGGGAAGCAGGGTCTCCGGCAAATCACCGTCCGCCGGCAGGAAATCACCCGTCAGCGCGTGCTGCGGCGCGTGGCAGCGCAGCGCCCAGTCGGCAACGCGCGGCGCCAGGCGGCGCATGATCTCGCCAGACGCCGGATCGCGCAGCAAATGCGCATAGAGCGGTCCGAGAAACCCATAATCGGCAATCGAGGGCCGGGAACCGAGCAGAAAATCATGCCGGGCCAGATGGGTATCGAACGCCGCCAGGAACGCCTCGAAGGCCGCTTCCACTGCCTGGACGCTGTCCGGATTGATGCCCAGCACGGGCAGGGCGCCGGAGAAGTATTCAACCGGCTTGCGTACGCGCTCCCTTTGCTCCTCCGGTGGCAGGTCCGGGAAGGAAAACGCCCCGAACTCGCCATGGGCGAAGTCGCGACTATAGGCCCAGCGATAATGCATGGCCGGGATTACCAGCCACTCGTCTCCGAAGAGCTCGAGGATCAGGGCGGCCAGGCGCTGGCGCACACCGTCCGGATACACCGAGGGCCCCGCCTCGTGCTGCTCGACATAGTCGATGATGTCTGTCGTGTCCTGCAGGGTGACGCCCGTATCCGAGCCGTCATGGTGCACAACGACCGGAATGACCGGCCAGCCGACCCGCGGCAGGATCTCGCGCTTGTAGACCTCGCGCGTCGACATCTCTTCGCGAAACGGCACATTCTTCCAGCGCAGATAGCCGCGCACCTTGCCGGTATAGAGTGAAACCGCCGCGCCGATCAGTGTGTAGGACATGCCTGTCTCCCCGTTGAGGGAAGCGAGAATAGCCCCGTGCGCTGCCGATTGAACCACAGTTTCACCACAGGACACGCGCGGCTCGTGTGCCGGACATGCTCAGCGGGCGGTGTCGCCGTCCTTGCTGATCGTCTTGATCACCGGAATCATCAGCCCGGCTTCCTGCCGCCAGGCAACATAGTCGGCCGCTTCCGATGCGGTTTGATAGCTGGACCAGGCGGCCCAGCCGAGCATGCCCGTCAGTGCGAATGCGACAGCCCAGATCGCCAGAGCGACCGAACGCATCCGCGTCGGCCAAGAGTATTCGGTTCTTTGAAACATCGGGTGTAGTCCTGCCCCGCAGCGCCCCAAGCGCCTGTTGGGGGCCATAGTGACGCCCGGCAGGGTTAACGCACCGAATATTCTATTAACCCTGTCTTCAGACCCCTTAACGCTCGCCTTTCACGCCCGGAAACAGGAGCTTGCGTCTGTTTTATAGATTATGCACGCTAAGGACGCACCGCTCTCCCACAAGGCGAATTCTTCATGAAGTACGTCTGAGCCTGCCTGTCCGGCACCGCCGGCCTGCGCGCATCGCCCAGAAGCACCAACCGCCCGTCCCCGGCTCGCAAGGAGCAGGGAGGCGGGCGGCCGTGTTGCTTCCGGTCGGGTTTTGACACCCTGTCCTTTAGCGCACCCCGATCGGCGGACCGGGGCCAGCGAACCCCGAGAGGGCCGGCTGTAATCGCGGCTTCCTGGTCACCGCCCTTGCAGGCGGATCAGTCTCTCCGGTGCGGAAGGGCTTTCAAGCCGGAGGTCCTTGCGGATCCTGACTCTCGGCCCGGCCTGGGGGAACCCGCCCTTTCGGACTTGTTCTGGCCCGCTCGTCCGGTCGCCGGTCCTCGCGGACCGTCTCCCCTGGAGCCTTCTTTTCCGGCGATCCCCGGGCCCGGAGGCCCGCTTCGGTCGCTGTCGATGGATCAAGTAGACCACCCCGCCGCGGACCCGGCAACGCACGAAACATCCCGTTTCGTGGACAAGTTCGCGCTCAGGGTGGAAAAGTTTCGGCCTTCTGTGGATATGCTGGTGAAAACTTCCAACACCCCGAAAACACGCCCGGAATAGCGGCAAAGAAAAGCCGGCGCAACTCGCATTGCACCGGCTTTTGCAGTCCTGGCGCTGCCATACCCTAGGCGGCTGCAGCTCCCTTCGTGCCGAAGCGGCCGTAGAAGGTCTCACCCTTCTCGGCCATCTCCTTGAGGAGGGCGGGCACGGTGAACTGGTCGCCATACCGGGCTTCGAGTTCTTCGGCGCGCGTCACGAAGGCCTTGGCGCCCACCGTGTCGATGAAGGACAGCGTGCCGCCGGTGTAGGGCGCAAAGCCCCAGCCGAGGATCGAGCCGACATCGGCCTCGCGCGGATCGGCGACGATCTCCTCTTCCATGCAGCGCGCGGCTTCGAGCGCCTGGGCGTAGAGGATACGGTCCTTGACCTCGTCGGCCGTCGGCTGTTCGGCGGCATAGGCACCACCCGGCGCAAACTGCTCCAGCTCCGGCCACAGGCGTTTCGGTTGGCCCTTCTCGGACGGGTAGTCGTAGAAGCCCTTGCCATTCTTGCGGCCCAGACGGTCATACTCCTCGACCATCTTGAACAGAATCGGCTCGGTGCCCGACGGCTTGTAGTCATCGCCCAGATCGGCCTGGGTCTGCTTGATCAGCTTCACGCCGAGATCCAGCGCGACCTCGTCCTGCAGGGAGAGCGGGCCGACCGGCATGCCGGCCATCTTGGCCGCATTCTCGATCAGGGCCGGCTTGACGCCCTCACCCAGCATTTTCAGGCCTTCACCGACATAGCGCATGACGCAGCGATTGGCGTAGAAGCCGCGCGTATCGGCCACGACGATCGGCGTCTTCTTGATCTTGGTGACAAAATCGATGGCCCGGGACAGGGCATAATCGCCGGTTTCGCCGCCCATGATGATCTCGACCAGATTCATCTTCTCGACCGGCGAGAAGAAGTGGATGCCGATGAAGTTGGCCGGACGGGCCGAGGCCTTGGCCAGATCGGTGATCGGAATGGACGAGGTGTTCGAGCCGAACACGGCCGTCTCGCCGATCTGTTCCTCGGCCATCTTGGTGATCTTGGCCTTGAGTTCGGAATTCTCGAACACGGCCTCGACGACCAGGTCGACATCCTTGATCAGGGTGTAGTCGGTGGTCGGCGTGATCAGGGCTGCCAGGGCGTCGGCCTTGTCCTGGGTCAGCTTGCCGCGCGCGACACCTTTCCCGAAATGATCGGTGCAGTGCTTCTTGCCCTTTTCGGCGCCTTCCTGGGTGGCGTCGATCAGCACGATCTCGATACCCGCCTGGGCCGAGACCGTGGCGATGCCCGCACCCATGAAGCCGGCGCCGATAATGGCGATCTTCTTGATATCCGCCTTGGACTGACTGGCCGGACGGCGGCCGCCCTTGTCCAGATCCTGCTTGGACAGAAAGATGGAGCGGATCATGTTGCGGCTTTCCGGGCGCAGCAAAAGCTTGGTGAAATACCGGCTCTCGATGCGGATCGCCTGGTCCATGGAGACCTGGGAGCCTTCATAGACGCAGGACAGGATATAGCGCTGGGCGGGATAGTTGCCGTAGGTGTTCTTGCGCAGCATCGGCGAGGCGGCACCGAAGACCTGGGCGCCGGCGGGATGGTAGGGGCCGCCGCCGGGGAATTTGAACTTGTCGCCATCCCAGGGCTGTTTCGCACCCTTGGGGTCTTCCTTGACGATCTCCTTGGCCTTCGCGACCAGCTCGGCCAGCGGCACGACGGCATCGGCAATACCGAAACCCTGAGCCTTGGCCGCATCAAGCTGCTGGCCCTGCAGCAGGACCGGTGCGGCATTCATCACGCCGACGAGGCGCGGCAAGCGCTGGGTGCCGCCGCCGCCCGGCAGCACACCGACCATCGCTTCCGGCAGGCCCAGCTTGGCCTTGGGATTGTCGGACGGCATGACCCGGTAATGGCAGGCCAGCGCGATCTCGAACCCGCCGCCCAGGGCGAGGCCGTTGATCGCCGCGGCAATCGGCTTGCCGCAGGTTTCCAGGGCGCGGAAGGTCTTGTTGAGGCGGAAGCACTGCTCGAACAGTTTCTGCTTCATCTCCTCTTCCGGCAGCTTGGCCAGCTCGTCATTGGCGCCGCCCAGCTCGGACAGGTCGGCGCCGGCGCAGAACGCGTCCTTGCCGGAGGTGATGACGACGCCCTTGATGTTGTCGTCCTCGATGATCTGTTTCGTCAGCGCGTCGAAGTCGTCCATGACTTCGGCGGAGATGACATTCATCGACTTGCCCGGGCTGTCGAAGGTGACCAGGGCAATGCCGTCATTGTCGGTTTCGATGGTGAAGTTTTTCATGTCAGTTCCCCATTGGTGGGAAGAAAATCGTGTTGAGATAGTGGTCGCTAGAAAATTCTAAGGCCCAGTTTGACTGGCAAACGACCAAGTACGTGTTCGGTTCGGACAAGTGGCGCCGGACACGATATTCGCCGCACACTTCAGAGAAAGTGACCCCTTCAGCACCCTGCTCCGCGTCGTAGATCGAAGGAAAGTCGATCCCGACTTCTTCTGCAGACACGGTCTCTAGTGACCAATCGCAGAAGAACGCATCGGACGGGCATGGGGCCTGCTCGGTCGTCTGAAGCACCAAAGATATCGCAAAGGACGCCAGCAAAGCCCTACACCCGCTCGATGATCGTCGCGGTGCCCATGCCGCCGCCGACGCAGAGCGTGGTGAGCGCGGTGGACTTGCCGGAGCGTTCCAGCTCGTCGAGCACGGTGCCCAGGATCATCGCGCCGGTGGCGCCCAGCGGGTGACCCATGGCAATGGCGCCGCCATTCACATTCATCTTGGAATGGTCGATCTCATAGGCCTGCATCAGGCGCAGCACGACGGCCGCGAAGGCCTCATTGAGCTCCCACAAATCGATGTCAGACGCGTTCATGCCGGCTTTCTTGAGCACTTTCTCGGTCACCGGGACCGGGCCGGTCAGCATGATGGTCGGTTCCGAACCGATCGACGCCATGGCGCGGATGCGGGCGCGCGGCTTGAGGCCCGCCTTCTCGCCGGCTTCCTTCGAGCCGACCAGCACCATGCCGGAGCCGTCGACGATGCCGGAGGAATTGCCGCCCGTGTGAACCCAGTTGAGGTATTCCACTTCCGGATAGCGCTGGGTGGCAACAGCTTCGAAGCCGACGAAATCGGACAGGTCCTTGAAGGCCGACTTCAGCGAACCCAGACCCTGCATGTCGGTGTCCGGACGCATGTGCTCGTCATGGTCGAGAATGGTGACACCGAGCTGGTCCTTCACCGGCACGACCGATTTGGCAAACCGCTTCTCGGCCCAGGCGCGCGCCGCGCGCTTCTGGCTTTCCACGGCATAGGCATCGACATCGTCGCGGGAGAAGCCGTACTTGGTGGCGATCAGATCGGCCGAGACGCCCTGCGGCACGATATAGTGGTCGAAGGAAATCTCCGGATCGGAGCCCATCGCACCGCCATCGGACCCCATCGGCACGCGGGACATGGCTTCCACGCCGCCGCCGATGGCGAAATCGGCCTCGCCGGACATCACCTTGGCCGCCGCGACATTCACCGCTTCCAGGCCCGAGGCGCAGAACCGGTTCAGCTGATAGCCGGCGGCCGTCTCGGCATAATTGGCGTTGATCACGGCGGAGCGCGAGATGTTCGCGCCCTGCTCGCCGACCGGCGAGACAACACCCATGATCACATCGTCGACCAGGGCGGTGTCGAGATTGTTCCGGTCGCGGATCGCCTCGAGCTGCTGGGTGGCCAGCTGCAGCGCGGTGATCTCGTTGAGCGCTCCGTTTTTCTTCTTGCCCCGCGGGGTTCGCGTGGCGTCGTAGATATAGGCTTCGGTCATCTTGGCTTCCTTTCCCTTTGCGGGCTGGTTTCCTTTATCGACTTCTACTTTTTCTGCCCCCGTGGAGCGGGGGTGTGGCGCGAGCATTCAGTGCCTCTGCGATCTGGATCAGGACACCATCGAGATTGCGATAGACCTCGACATTGTAGCAGCGGATCACTTGCCAGCCCCGCGCCTCCATGAAGCGGGTTCTCCTGAGATCGTGGACCAACTCCTCGGGGCTGCCATGGGTTTCACCGTCCACTTCGATCACCAGCTTCGCCTCAGGGCAGGCAAAATCGGCAATGTAGCAACCGATCGGGTGCTGGCGCCGGATCCTGAACCCTTCGACCTGGCAACGGCGAATGCGTGACCAGAGGATCATTTCCGCATCGGTCATCGACCTCCGCAGACGCCGCGCCCGCGTCATGGTACGATACTTGTCCTGACCGGGTTCGCCCAAGCTCAGCCTTTCTTCCCCACGCCAGTGGGGAAGTGGGCCGATGCGCAGCATCGGGTCGAAGGGGCGGCGCGAAGCGCCGGAGGACAGCAGAGCCTCGCTCCGCCGTTCCGCCGCGTGCCGCGGCGGCCCCTCCCCCGCTTCGCGGGTCCCCCTCCCCATGAAATGGGGAGGAAAATGTACCTGCGGCTCACTCATCCTCATCGTCCTCCTGGTCTTCGACCATGTGGAAGGCGACGGCGTGTTCGCCGCGTTCGTTGAGGGCGTGCGCCAGGCGCAGGCGCTCCTCGACGGGCTTGTTCTGGGAGAGCTTGGCCTTGCCCTCCAGACGGTTGATCTCGAACTCGAAGGCCTGGATCCCGGCCTCGAGGCGGGCCCGGCGCTTGGGATCGATATCGGTGATCCGCCACTCTGCCTCGAAATCGGCGATCTGCGAGGACAGCGAACGCTCGGCCTCCTCGCCATCGAGGGCGACGAGCGTACCAAAAGCATGCACGGCCACATAATTCCAGGTCGGCACATTGACCGACGGGTTGGCGTACCAGGTCGGCGAGACATAGGCGTGCGGGCCGGAGAAGACAGCGATCGCCTCCCTGCCCTGGCGGATCGCCTCGGCCATCGGATTGGCCGCCGCGACGTGGCCGATCAGCACCTGGCGCTCATCCGCCAGCTTCAGCGGTATATGCGTCGCCGCCAGGTCCGGCATGCCCGGCACCAGCATCAGCGCAAAGTCATAGGTGCGCATCACCGAGCGCATCTCGGACTCATCGGTCATGCGGAAGGCGGGCGGGATGTACATCAGACGGACTCCGGCTCCATCCTTCTTCCCCACGCAAGTGGGGAAGTGGGCCGATGCGGAGCATCGGGTCGAAGGGGTCGCGGCCAAAGGCCGCGAAAAGCGATCAAGCCCGGCACGGACATTCCGCCGCGTGCCGCGGCGACCCCTCCCCCGCTTCGCGGGTCCCCCTCCCCATGAAATGGGGAGGAAAAGGCGGCTGCGCGTTTCATACCTACAGCGTCCTCGCGATGAGGAGTTTCATGATCTCGTTGGTGCCGCCATAGATGCGCTGGACGCGGCTGTCGCGCCACATGCGGGCGATGGCGTATTCATTCATGTAGCCATAGCCGCCGTGCAGCTGCACGCATTCGTCGATCACCTCGTTCTGGGCGTCGGAAACCCAGTATTTGGCCATCGAGGCGGTGGCGGCATCAAGCTCGCCCTTCATCAGGCGTTCCGAACAGTGATGGACGAAGACTTCGGCGAGGGTCGCCTTGGTCTTGCATTCGGCGAGCTTGAACTGGGTGTTCTGGAATTTCAGGACCGGCCGGCCGAACGCCTCACGTTCCTTGACGTAATTGATCGTCTCATGGAGCGCGCGCTTCATGGCGCCGACGCCCTGCACCGCGATCTGCAGACGTTCCTGCGGCAATTGCTGCATCAGCTGGATGAAGCCCTGGCCTTCTTCCGGCCCCAGCAGGGCGTCCGCCGGCACCCACATGTCCTCGAAGAAGAGCTCGGCCGTGTCCTGGGCCTTCATACCGACCTTGTCCAAGAGGCGGCCGCGCTTGAAACCCTCGACCTTGTCGGTCTCCACCATGAAGAGCGAAACACCGTCGAACCCCTTGGAGGTATCGGTCTTGGCGACGACGATCACGAAATTCGCCGAGCCGCCATTGGTGATGAAGGTCTTGGAGCCGTTGATGCGATAGCCGTTGCCGTCCTTGACGGCCGTCGTCTTGACGTTCTGCAGGTCCGAGCCGGTGCCCGGCTCGCTCATCGCGATGGCACCGATCAGCTCGCCGGAGACCATGCGCGGCAGGATGGACGCTTTCTGCTCGTGCGATCCGTAATGGATGACGTAGGGCGCAATGATGGAATTGTGCAGGCCGACGCCCCAGCCGGACGCGCCGACTTCGGCGCCCGCCGTGTGGAAGACGTATTCATGGCCCCAGTCGCCGCCGGCCCCGCCGTATTCCTCGGGCACGGAGGGGCAGAGGATCCCCGCCTCGCCGGCCTTGGTCCAGATCTCCCGGTCGACCATGCCGGCCTTTTCCCAGGCCTCGGCATTGGGTACGCATTCGCGCGCCATGAAGCCGCGCACGGCGTCCTCGAAGATGCGTACATCCTCGCGTTCGAGAAAATCCGGCCGCGGTACGTTGAGCGGGTCCTGAAACATCAACCATCCTCCCCAGGGGTCATTCTTGTCCTTGTTTTATGCCGGCGCCGCGTATCGGCGGCGCGACAGGCGGGCCGTTTCTTCTTGAACGGTCCCGCCCGGTCAGCCGTTTGGCTAGAAAGCCTCTTCTTCCAGCGCCATCATCGAGTCGGCGCCGGCTTCGACCTTGGCCAGATGCATGGCCGCTTCCGGAACCCAGCGGTCGAGGAAGTAGCGGCCGGTCTTCAGCTTGGCGTCGTACAGCGGATCGCTGTCGCCCGCCGCGATCTTCGCCGAAGCGACCTTGGCCATCTTGGCCCACATATAGGTCAGGCAGGTCAGGCCGAAGAGGTTGAGATAGTCGTGGCTGCCTGCGCCGGCATGATCGAAATTGTTCAGCGCATTATTCATCAGCCAGTCGGTAGCCTGCTTCAGCTTGCCCTTGCAGCCGGCGACGGCATCGACAAAGGCCTGCGTGTCGTCATTGCCGCCTTCGGCGACAAAAGCGTCGATCTCGGCGAAGAAGGTGGTGATCGGGCGCATGCCGTTCATCGCCAGCTTGCGGCCGACCAGGTCGAGCGCCTGGATGCCGTTCGTGCCTTCATAGATGAGCGTGATGCGGGCATCGCGCAGCAGCTGGGACGCGCCCCACTCCTCGGTGAAGCCGGAGCCGCCATGGATCTGCAGGCCATTGGAGACCATGTCGTAGCCCTTGCCGGTCAGGTAGGACTTCACGATCGGCGTCAGCAGCGCCATGTAGTCGCCGCCCTTCTCACGCGTGGCCGCGTCGTCGGACTTTTCCTCCAGATCGCCGTGCAGAGCGGTCCACAGCGCAAAACAGCGGGCCGCTTCGACGAAACTCTTCTGGTCCATCAGCATGCGCCGGACGTCCGGATGCACGATGATCGGATCGGCCGGGCCATCCTCGTTCTTCGGTCCGGTCAGGGAGCGGCCCTGCAGGCGGTCTTTCGCGAAGGCCAGCGATTGCTGATAGGCGGCTTCCGCGAGGGCATAGCCCTGCAGGCCGACGCCGAGCCGAGCCTCGTTCATCATGACGAACATGACTTTGAGGCCCTTGTTTTCCTCGCCCACGAGCCAGCCGGTTGCCTCGTCATAGTCCATGACGCAGGTGGCATTGCCGTGAATGCCCATTTTTTCTTCCAGGCCGCCACACTTCAGCGTGTTGCGTGTGCCGGGATCGCCGTTTTCGTCGGGAATGAATTTCGGCACGACAAAGAGCGAGATCCCCTTCACACCATCCGGCGCGCCCTCGATCCGGGCCAGCACGAGGTGGACGATATTCTCCGCCATGTCGTGCTCGCCGGAGGAGATCCAGATCTTCTGGCCGGTGATCTTGTAGGACCCGTCGGCCTGCGGCGCGGCCTTGGTGCGCAGAAGGCCCAGATCGGTGCCGCAATGCGGCTCGGTCAGGTTCATCGTCCCACCCCACTGGCAGGAGATCATCTTGGGCAGGTAAAGCTGCTTCTGCTCGTCCGTGCCGGCCGTGTGCAGCGCCGCAGCGGCACCCAGGGTCAGGCCGGGATACATGCCGAAGGCCATGTTGGCCGAGGACACCATCTCGTTGAAGGCGAGGTTGAGCACGTGCGGCAGGCCCTGCCCGCCATATTCCGGATCGGACGACAGCGCCGTCCAGCCGCCTTCGGACATCTGCTTGAATGCATCCTTGAAGCCGGCAGGCGTCTTCACATTGCCGTCTGCATCGCGCTTGCAGCCTTCCACATCGCCGATCTTGCTCAGCGGCGCGAGCACACCTTCGGTGAACTTCGCGCCTTCCTCGAGGATGGCGTCGACCGTGTCGGTGTCGGCATCGGCAAAGCCGGGCAGGTTGGAATACTGAGCAATTTCGAGCACATCGTGCAGGATAAAACGCTGGTCACGGACCGGGGCGCGATAGGAGGCAGTCATGGATCAAAGTCTCCGAAGGGCGTTGTGTGGTTCTCGGAACGGGGTGTTGTTCGGGTCAGCCGGCGCTCATCCCCGACCAGGGTTCAAGCCGGGCCTGGGCCAGCGCCTCGAAGGCGCGGGCGCGGCGGCGGACATCATCCGGCGGTGTACGGTCTTCCAGACGCTCGCGCATCCAGTCGAGGCCGGCCTGAAGCTCGGCAATGGCGCGCTCGACATCCTCGCGCTGGCGCTTGAGCACTTCGATACGGCCGACAAATCGGTCGATCGCCGGCTCCAGGCGCTCGCGGCCGCCGCGGTCGATCGCCTCGAGATCGAGGATTTCCTTGATCTCGTCGAGGGCGAAGCCGACGCGCTTGCCACGCAGGATGAGTTCGATCCGGGCCCGGTCCGCGGCGGAATAGATCCGCGCCGCGCCGCGACGGTCCGGATTGATCATCCCCTTCTGTTCGTAGAAGCGAAGGGTGCGCGGGGTCACGCCGAACTCGTGAGCGAGCTCGCGGATGGTGAATTCGGAATCGGGGGCGACCGGTTTGACCATGGAGTGAATGGTGTTCACAAACTTACGCGAACGTCAACGTCAGATCTATGACATCGGGCAATTCTGTGGCAGACCCGCCTTTGCCCTTCCATCGCACCGCCACTCACGGCAAAGTCGCGCCATGCCTGTCCTTGATCGTTCTTTCGTATATGTCCTCGGGGCCCTGTCCACCCTGCTCGCCGCCACCCCGCCCGGGCTGGCTTTGCAGACCGGTGAACCCCGGCCGGAAACGGGTTTTTCCATTCTCGATCCGGATGCAGAACCCGATCCGGATGCAGAACCCGATCCGGATGCAGAAGCGGACGAAGCAGCGGGTCCCGCTACAGACGATGCCCCGGCAGCCGGGCAGGCCACCATTGCGGGGCCCTGGCTGGATCGCGAGCACTATCTCCAGGCGCGCGGCAATCGCAGCGACACTGTGATCCGAACACGCTGGCGGGTCGAAACCGTCTCGGTCGAGGGCGAACCCATCGGCACCGAACAGCGCGAAATCATTATCGGTGACGGATACGCTACGGAACCGGGGTCGAGCGACGACCGCACGGTCCAGGACTTTGCGACCGGGCGCACGCTGACCCGGATCCAATCTCTCGATGGACCCGTGATGCGCAACACTCCCATCGTGGCCCACGTGCACCGCCAGATGGATATCTTCACCGCCTTCACCCATGGCGGTGAACTGGACGAGGTTACCGGCCCCGGCGGCATCCAGTTCGAGCGCTTCTGGATCGAGGCCGCGACGGGCGTGCGCCTGTCCGGTGTCGACCTGCTGGTCAATATCGATGATGAAGGCCACACCGGTGTGAAGCGCTCGGCACTGGGCAGCGAGATTTTCGGCTTCGACACCGACGATACCGGTTCGCGGGAACAGGCCGAACTGTTCCGCGCCTGGATGCGCCACGTGCTCGCAATTCACCCCGACGCCCTGTCCAAGCTCGATCCGGAGTTTGGCATCCCGGAACGTTTCAGCTTTGTCGTGTTCAGCCCGTCCAGCCCGGCGGGCCGCCGGGAGACCTGGACCCGGCTCAATGCCAGCACAGGCGAAGCCGCCTTTCCCTGGCCCGAGAATGTCCCGCCCGCCCCGGCGGAGGGCTATGAGGCCGCCAATCCGGCGACGACGCGCCTGCTGGCTGCGGGGCTCGAAGCCATGCGCGCACCGGCGGCAACACGGCCAACCGATTCCACCTTCATCGCCGCATCCCAGGCCGCCCAGCGCCGCGCCGACATGGCCGGCGCCTATCTCGCGCTCTATCAGTCCAGCCACCATTCCGGCCCCTGCCAGCCCCGTTCGCCCCGGCCGCTGTGCAACCGCTTCAGCCAGATCACGGCCGCCGGCATAGGCAACGCCGAGTTCGAGACCCTGTCCTCGGCGATTGCCGCCATGAACAGCACCCCGGCGGCGGCCCTCGACACATTCCGCACTCATCTGCATCGCGACGCCTTTGCCGGTGCGGCTGCCCACGTACTTGCCGCCCAGACGGTGGCAGCCTTGCGCACAACGGATGGCGAAGCGGCATCCGACCTCGATCCGCTCGCCCTGTTCGCCGACAGTGCCTTGAACGACCCCCACGCACCGCTGACCTACTGGCATGCCGGCCGTTATGCCGCAGGCGCCGGCGACATCGAATCCGCCTGGCTCCTGTTCGACCTCGCCCGCGCCCTGCCCGCCGACGACCCGCTCGCCATCACACGGGAGGCGACGGCAATGCAGGAACAATTGCGGACACTTGCGCCCGGTTTCTTCGGCCCAGCCGAACAGCGTTAATACGGTAATCCACACATTTTACGGCGCGTTAACCGAGTCAGAGCCTTGTGTTGACTCAGGAAATTGGCTTGCGGGTCAAAGTCGGAGATTCGGTGTGGAAACACTACATCTTGGGCCCCGAGCCTCGGTTTACACAATATTAACCGCAGAATAGCGTGGAGCGGTTGGGTTGAGCGAGCGATTCGGAATGTCGTCCAGTGGTCCTTGGAGCGTGAAAGGGATCGATCCCCGCGCCCGGGCGCGCGCGAAAACCGCGGCGCGGCGCGAGGGCCTGACGCTGGGCGAATGGATCAACCGTGTGATTCTCGACGGTTCCGACCCGTCCAACCCGCAATGGGATGATGCGCTGGAGGCCTATCCTGGCTTCGGCGGCGGCTCGGCTCTCAGCGAAGAGGACGACCGTCTCCTGCGCGCCATGGTCAATCGCCTTACCGAGCGCGTTGAATCCTCCGAAAAACTTTCCGCCCGCACCCTGTCCGGCATCGACAAGGCGATCACGCAGCTGGCTGACAAGATCAGCAAAAACGGCGAGCGCTACAGCGCCGAGCTGGCCGCGGCCCAGGAAAGCCTCGAACGCGTCCGCAAGGGCCAGGACGAGCTGGGCGATCGCGTCCGCTCGCTGGAAAGCACGCCGACGGGCTCCGGTTCCAACGAGGATGTGCGCGCGGTCGAGACCACGATCATGAAGCTGGCGCGCCGGCTCTATGAGCACGAGAACGATACCGCCGCGCGGCTGCACGCCGTCGACGAGGACACCCGCTCCGTCTCCGAAACACTGGAAACGCGCCTCGCCCGGCTGGAAGCGCGCGCTGAGGACACAGTCGACCGCAATCGCAAGCGCGACGACGAGACCGCCCACACGATCAACGGCCTGCGCACTGTCACCGAGACGCTCAAGGCCCGTGTCGAAGGCGCCGAACGCATCACCAATGACGCCGCGCGTGCTCTGGAGAGCTCGGTCGCCCGTCTCGACGATCGCATGCGTCACCTGGAAACCCGCAATTCCGGCGACACGGTCGAACTGGAACGCCGCTTCGAACGCCTGTCCGATGATGTCGCGCGGATCATCGCCGAAACTCGCAACCAGGTCGCCCAGGCTGTGTCGGGCGCGGCCTCCGAGCCGCGGATCGACCGTCTGGAGGATGCCCTCACCCGGGCGATGACCCGGATGGATGAAGCCGAGCGCCGCCAGGGTGACAATATGTCCCGGCTGGGCCGCGAGATCACCAAGCTGGCCGGCGCCATCGATCGCCGCCTCAGCGACAGCGAGCGCCGCTCTGCTGAAGCGCTGCGCGACAGCCAGTCCGAGAGCAAGCTGGACCGCCGCCTCGACGCGGTGCGCCAGGAGAGCCGCGACGCGATCAAGCAGATGGGCGAGGACGTCACCCGTCTGGGCCGTTCGCTGGCGGACCGGATCGAGCAGTCTGAACGCCGCGCCAACACGGTCGTCGAGACGGCGACCGACCGCATGGCGGAAATGATCGAGAAGTTCGACACTCACCGCACCGCCCGCGAGGAAGATCTCGAGGACCGGCTGCGCCAGTCCGAAGAGCGCACCGCCAAGCGGATCGAGGATGCGCTGGGCAGTGTCCAGGAACGCATGGCATCCGTGCGCTCGGAAACCGAGGAAGCCCTCTCGCCGGTCCAGCGCGCAATGTCGGCCCTCGCCGACCGCCTCGAAGCCATTGAGGGCCGCCAGGCGCCGCAGCCCGAGACCGCTCCCGCCGGCGACGCCGACGACGCCGACCATGCAGGCGAGGACATCGACTTCGACACGCCGCTCGGCCCGCCGCCGCAGGCCGAAACGCCGGCCGGCGACTTCGAAGATAGCGAAAACGATCCTTTCCTGGCCGAGATGAATGCCCAGCCGGCACCGCGCCCGCAGCGGCCGGCCGAGCCGCAGCCGCAGCCGCAGCCGCAACCGGAACGCCCACACCGCCGCCGCGCCCGTGCGGAAGCTGCACCCGCAGACGCCGCACTTGCCCAGCCGGCTCCGGTCCAGCCGCAACAGCCGCCGGCCCGCCGTCCGCGCCCATCCGGACGCCTCGGCGCCACGGCCGATGCCGACTTCCTCGCCGCGGCCCGCGAACGCACCCACTCGGCCGCCTATCATCCGGGCACCGGCATGCCACAGCGCCAGTCCCGCATGGGCCGTCTGGCACTCTATGCCCTGCCCGTGATCGCCCTGGTCATGCTCACCGGCGCCGGTGTGATCCTGGTCTGGGAAGCGATGCAGGGTGACAGTGAGCGCGAGACGGCCAATGCTGCGGTCGAACGCGACTTCATCGCCCAGGTCGAGGCCGGCTTCTCCAGCGAGGCGGGTACCGTCACGGCTGCAACGGGGCCGGAGCAGGCCGACACCCCGCCCGCCGCGACCCAATCCGCTGACGCGTCCGAAGCCGTCTCGCCGCCGGCCGAAGCGCCTGTCGCCAACGAGCCGCCCGCCCGTGAGCCTGCTTCTAGTGAACCGGCGACGCCGCCGGCGAATGCGGTTGCCGATGCCTCCGGCACTGTCATGCCCGCCAGCGCGCCGGTGAGCGCGCCGGAACCGGCCGCCGCCCCTTCAGCGGGCAGCGCCACCGGCCGGATGACGCTGGAAAGCGCCGCCTCGGAAGGCCATCCCGTCGCCCGCTACCAGCTGGGCCTGCAAGCGCTGGAAAGCGGCGATGCCGAAACCGCCGCCATCCTGCTGCGCCGTGCCGCCGAACAGGGTGTTCCGGCGGCCCAATACCGCTACGCCAAACTGCTGGAAACCGGCGAAGGCGTTGAGCAGGACCTGGAAGACGCCCGCCGCTGGACCGAACGCGCTGCCAATGCCGGTCATCGCCGCGCCATGCACAATCTGGGTGTGATGTACTATTATGGCACCGGCGTTGCGGAGAATATCGAGACTGCGGCGCGCTGGTTCCAGGAGGCCGCCTTGCTTGGGCTGCGGGATTCCCAGTTCAATCTTGCCCTGCTCTATGAGTCGGGCGACGGCGTGCCGTTGAGCCTGCCGGATGCCTATGCCTGGTTCACCATCGCGTCGATGACGGACAGCGACCCGACTGCCGGCGAGCGCGCCCGTGCCGTGTCCGAACAGCTCGACCCGGCGGCCCTGGCCGAGGCCCGGGCGACAGCCGCCGGTTTCACGCCGCGCCCGCTCGATGCCGAGGCCAACGGGCTCTACAACAATCTGCCCTGGGACCGCACGGTGACCACGGATACCGCCCAGGTCCGTCGCGCCCAGGGCTTCCTGTCGGTGCTCGGCTATGCGCCGGGGCCGATCGATGGTGAGATGGGCGGCCGCACCCGCGACGCCATCATGGCTTTCGAAGCCGATCAGGGTCTGCCCCGCACCGGACGCATCGATGCCGTTCTGATCGAACGGCTCGAGCGTGCGGCCGCGGGCTAGTCCGGCGGTGCAGATCTACCTCCCGATCGCGGAAATTTCGGTCAACGTCTTTGTGCTGCTCGGCCTCGGGGCCGGTGTGGGATTCCTGTCGGGCATGTTCGGCGTGGGCGGCGGCTTCCTGATGACGCCGCTTCTCTTTTTCATCGGCATTCCGCCGGCCGTTGCCGTGTCGACCGAAGCCAACCAGATCGTCGCCTCCTCGGCCTCCGGGGCCCTGGCGCACTGGCGCCGCAGGACGCTCGACGCAAAAATGGGGCTGCTCCTGCTCGTCGGTGGCGCCTCCGGTTCGATCTTCGGTGTGCAGCTGTTTGCCTTCCTGCGCAGTCTGGGCCAGATCGACCTGATTATCTCGCTGTCCTATGTCGGCTTCCTCGGCATTGTCGGCGGGCTGATGTTCTTCGAAAGTGCCCGTGCCATCTGGCGCCGCACCCGCAACGGCCAGCGCCGTTCTGGCGCGGGTGCGGGACGGCGCAGACGCTCCTGGATCGACCGCCTGCCTTTCAAGATGCGCTTCCCCACATCGGGCCTCTATATCTCGGTCATCCCGCCCGTCGCGATCGGCTTCTTCGTCGGCACGCTGGCCGCCATCATGGGCGTGGGCGGCGGCTTCGTGATGGTTCCGGCGATGATCTACATCCTGCGCATGCCGACCAATGTCGTCGTGGGGACGTCGCTGTTCCAGATCCTGTTCGTCACCGCCCTGACCACCGTGCTGCAGGCCGGCCAGAACCAGACGGTCGACATCGTGCTGGCCATGCTGCTCACCGTCGGCGGCGTGATCGGCGCCCAGTTCGGCGCCCGCGCCGGCCGTCATATCAAGGCCGAGGAATTGCGGGCCCTGCTCGCCTTCATGGTGCTCGCGGTCTGCCTGAAGCTGGGCTGGGACCTTATCGTGACCCCCGCCGACCTGTTCGAGGTCCTGGGCCAGGACGGAGGTGCGCACTGACATGATCGGCGCTCTCCTCTTCTCACTCGCCCTGCAGGGCCAGCCCACGCTGCTGGCGAGCGAACCGCCCAGCATCGTGGCGGCGCTGACCCACGAGACCGTCGAAATCCGCGAAGACTTCTCCGGCCAGGAGCTCGTGCTCTATGGTGCGACGCGCGGCATGACCATCCAGGACGAGATCGTCGTCGTGCTGCGCGGTCCGGCACGCGACCTGCGGGTGATGGAAAAGCAGCGCACCTTCGGTATCTGGATCAATTCCGCGCCGCTCGAATTCGAGAACATTCCCAGCTATTACGCCATCGCGACCTCGCTGCCGCTGGAGGAAATCGCGACGCCGGAAAGCCTGGCCGGATCGGGCATCGGCCTGCCCGCCACCCTCGCCATCCGCGCCGCACCGACCGCTGCGGAAACCGAGCGTGATATCCGCCCCTATCTCGACGCGATCGCCCGCGCCGGCAGCCGCAGCAATCTCTATGCCGAGGCCCAGCGCGGCGTTGAAGTCCTTGATGGCGGCCTGTTCCGCGCCACCATCTCCCTGCCGCCCCTGACGCCGGTCGGCAATTATGTCGCCGAAGTCTATCTCTTCCGCGACGGCCGCGCCGTGGCCAGCCGATCGGCCAGCCTGCGCGTGGAAAAGGCCGGCCTGGAGCGCTTCGTCTACGAATTCGCTCATGACTGGCCCTGGCTCTACGGCCTGTTCTGCGTCGTGCTGGCCGTCCTCGCCGGCTATGTCGCCTATCTGGCCTTCAACCGGCGCTAGGCGGGCGTGGCATCGCTCTGTCTTTCTCCCCCGCACAAAATCCACCTCCCCCGGCCCCGTGCCAGGGCCCGATTGAGCCCGAGCCTGAAACGCCGCTTTCTTCCCCACGCCGTGGGGAAGTGGGCCCTCCACAGCCTTGGCGAAGGAGGGGGCGAAGGGGCCGGCGCGCGAGCGCCGGGGGCGGTGGAGCCTGTCGCTGACACATCGCCGCTGACGCGGCGCCCCTCCGTCTCGCCGCCTGGCGGCGATCCACCTCCCATTCCATGGGGAGGAAAGGCACCCATCACGAAATCCTCCACGGGCTTGCGCCCTGGAGCGATGAGAGGGGTGCGGGATGCACGGCGGACATCGTGTCCGGATTTGAAGGTTTGGTGGTGATGCCCGAGGCATCCCGCACGCGGAGATTTACCCGGGTCCCTTGCGGGCCCCGTCTCGAAACCTGCAGGCACGGGCCGGTCGAGCTTTTTGCCGGTGTCCCCGCAGATGGCCACGCCGGAGCCTGATGCTGTCACCCACCAGGCGCGGACGAGCTCCGCACGCTCCCGGGCACAAGGGACTGAGCTCATGCCTCCCATCCCGGAAACCGCTGACGAGCATACGCGCAGTCGAGAGGGTGGGGATAAGTTTCGGATACCCGCCCCCACAAGCCGTCATCCTGACGAAAGTCAGGACCCAGATCGTAAAGGGAGATTTGGGCTAGAGGGGCTCGGCCTGAGCGGTGACGGTTTGCGGGATAAGTGCGAGATCGCGGCCACCGCGCTCTATGAACTGGGCCCTGACTTTCGTCAGGGTGACGGTGTCTATTGCGGCTTCAGCTCACCATTTCTCCCGGCCACCCGCTTTCGCGGGCGCAGGCCTCAGCCTGCGCAGGCAGGCTGCAGATCCGGGACCGACCGGAGATCATCTCAAACGATGAGCTTCCCGCAGGTCCCGGCACTCCGCCCGGCCTTCGCCGGGCATCCGGCCGGGAAAAACGGAGGGCTAATTCGGCATCCAGGGGTTATCCATCCCCTACACACTTGCCGCCCGACACCGGCCACACCTTTTCCCGGCCCATCACCAGCGCATCCGGCACTCGCCCGAAGCATCGCGCGAAGGCAGCGTCGCAGACATTCAGCCCGCCGGTGAAAGCGCCGAAAGCCGGCATGACCAGCCTCGTGCCGTCCGTCGCGAAACATCTCCGCCTCAGCGCGCGGCCATTGCGGCGGACCTTGGCGGCGGGGTGAAGGTGGCCGGCGATTTCGCCCCTGGCCTCACCCTCTGTGGGTTCATGGCGGAAGACGAGGCCGGCGAGTTCGACGGTCTCGTGGACTTCACCACCGAATTGCGGCGGCGGGGCGGGGTCGTGATTGCCCTCGACCCAGATCCAGCGCGGCACCGACGCCACCAGGGCGGCAAGCGCTGCAGTGTCGTCGTCGTGCATGCGATCGCCAGCGCGCAGATCGTGAAAGCTGTCGCCCAGGGCGATGACGGTGGAAGGCGTGTGGCGGGCGATGCCGGCAGCGAGGCGTTTCAGCGTGGCGCGGGTGTCATAGGGCGGCATCAGCTGCCCGCCGGCCGCCCAGGCCGAGCCCTTCTCGAAATGCAGGTCTGAGACAACGAGAAGCCCGGCGTCGGGCACGACGAGCAGGCCGGCCGGATCGACCAGGACGGTGACGCCGGCAATGGCGGTTTTCAGCAGGTCGGCCGGCGGGGGCGGTGGGGCGTTCATGGCTGTGGTTATTTCTCAAACGGCACGGCGGTGGAAGCGGTCCAAAACAGCTGGGAAGAGCGGCCCATGACCGTGTCTTCCCCCTCTCCCCGGCCCTCTCCCATGGGAGAGGGAGGTCCGCATGTGCGTGTCACGAAGAACACCCCTTCTCCTCGGGGAGAAGGTGCCCCGAAGGGGCGGATGAGGGGGGAGACACCGCCATCCGCCATCAATCCAGCCGCATCGCCTCCGCGATCAAATCCTCCGAGGCGACGTCTTCCAGGATGCTTTCATGGCCCTCGCCATAGACCGGTTCCTTGCCGATCTCGAGCATGACGGGCACGGCGAGCGGGGAAATCCGATCCAGATCGACATGTTCGATATGCCCCCTGATGCGAGCAAGTGCGGTGCCGAGACGGTGGATGTCCAGGAGGCCCGATCCGGCATCGGCCCAGGCGGCCTTGAGGAGAATATGGTCGGGCTCGTGCTCACGCAGAACATTGTAGATCAGGTCGGTGGAGATGGTGACCTGGCGGCCGGTCTTTTCCTGGCCGGGAAAGCGGCGCTCGATCAGGCCGGCAATGACGGCGCAATTGCGGAAGGTGCGCATCATCAACTGGCTTTCCGCCAGCCAGGCATCGAGATCGTCGCCCATCATGTCTTCGTCGAACAGGGCGTCGAGATCGACCCCGGACATGTCGCGGAGCCCCCAGACCGAGAGCGCGTATTCATTGGCGACAAAGCCCATGGGCCGCATCCGCATGCGCTCCAGCCGGCGGGTCAAGAGCATGCCCAGCGTCTGGTGCGCCAGCCGCCCCTCGAACGGGTAGCAGACGAGATAATAGCGCGCGGACCGCGGGAAGGTTTCCACCAGCAGGCCGTCGGCCCGGGGCAGGCGCGAGCGAAGCTTTTGCAGCTCCAGCCAGTCGCGCACCTGTTCGGGCAGGGCGTGCCACTTGCCGGGATCCTGCACAATGTCGCGCACCCGGGCGGCGAGATAGGTGGAGAGGGGGAATTTGCCGCCCTGATATGAGGGGATGCGCGGATCGTCATCGCTGGTGCGGCTGGCCCGCGCCGCCATCTCCTCGATGCCCTCGAAACGCAGCACCTGGCCGGCGAAGAGGAAGGTGTCGCCGGGGACGAGCTGTTCGATGAACCATTCCTCGATCTGGCCGAGCCGGAACCCGCCGCGGCCCTTCGAGGAGACCACCACGTCGAGCATGGGCGCCTCGACAATGGTGCCGACATTGAGCCGGTGGCGCTGGGCGATCTGCGGCGTGCGCACGCCCCAGCGCCCGTCCTTGCGCCTGATGAGACGGCGGAAGCGCTCATAGGTCTTCAGCGCGTAGCCGCCCGTGGCGGTGAAATCGAGCAGCTTGTCGAAGGTCTCGCGATCAAGCTCGGCATAGGGGGCGGCGGAGCGGACCTCGTCATAAAGCGCGTCTTCCTCGAAAGGTTCGCCGCAGCCGCGGCCCATGATGTGCTGGGCCAGAACGTCCAGCGCGCCGGCCTTCAAAGGCTCGCCATCAAGCGCATTCGCCGCCACCGCTTCGCGGGCGGCCTGGCATTCCAGATGCTCGAACCGGTTGGTGGGCGCGAGCAGGGCTTTGGACGGCGCATCGAGCCGGTGGTTGGAGCGGCCCAGACGCTGGATCAGGCGCGAGGAGCCTTTCGGTGCGCCCATCTGGACGACCAGATCCACATCGCCCCAGTCGATGCCGAGATCGAGGGTGGAGGTGCACACCACCGCCTTCAGCCGGCCGGCCGCCATCGCCGCCTCGACCTTGCGGCGCTGTTCCGGCGAGAGGGAGCCATGGTGCAAGGCGATGGGCAGGTTGTCGGCATTGATGTTCCAGAGCTCCTGGAAGGTCATCTCGGCCTGGGAGCGCGTATTGACGAAGACCAGCGCCATGTTCGACGCCTTGATCCGGTCGTAGACGTCGGCCATGGCGTGGCGGCCGGAATGACCGGCCCAGGGAATGCGTTCGCCGGGATCGAGGATCTCCACCTGCGGCCGGGCACCGGCCTGGCCGCGCACGATGCGGGCAAAGCGGGCGTCCTCTCCCGTCTGCGGCGTCAGCCAGCGGGCCAGCCCGCCCTCGTCGGCCACCGTCGCGGACAGCCCAGCCCGCCGCACATCCGGCGCCCACTGTGCAATCGCGGCGAGGCCCAGGCTGAGGAGGTCGCCGCGCTTTTGCGGTGCGATGGCGTGGATCTCGTCGATGACGATGCGTTTGAGGTCGCGGAAGAAAGCCTCGGCATTCGCCGTGGCGCAGAACAGGGCGAGCTGTTCCGGCGTGGTGAGCAATATATCCGGCGGATGGGCGCGCTGGCGCTGGCGCTTGGACGGCGAGGTGTCGCCGGTGCGCGTTTCGATGCGGATATCCAGCCCCATCTCGCTGACCGGCGTCATGAGATTGCGGGCGACATCGACCGACAGCGCCTTCAGCGGGGAGATGTAGAGCGTGTGCAGACGATGCGGGCGCTGCCTGCCGGGCCGCTCGGACACGATCTCCGCCAGCTCGATCAGGCTGGGCAGGAAACCGCCCAGCGTCTTGCCCCCGCCGGTCGGCGCAATCAGCAGCGCATCCTCGCCGGCCTGCGCGGCGGCGATCATCTCCAGCTGGTGCGCACGCGCTGCCCAGCCGCGGCTGGCGAACCAGTCGGCGAAGCGGGGCGGCAGGAGGACGGGACCTTGCGTATCGGGCATGAGGGTTCGCTGGCGCTTCGGGCGACAAAGTGTATGCGGCCGACCACCCAAACCGTCACCCTGACGAAAGTCAGGGCCCAGTTCGCAAGGCTGGCTTGAGCCAAACCTGGCCCGATTCAGCTTTGAGACCTGGGTCCCGGCTTTCGCCGGGATGACGGTATATGAGGCGTCGGATTCCTGGATCGATGATCTAGCGCATTGCAGACGCCCGCGCGAGCCGCGAGGCGGAACGAACGGGGGACAGGCGCAAACAGCGTCCCTCTGCAAAGCCTGCCCCGTTTTCGCCATGCTTGCAGGCGTAGAGTGGTGCAGCGAGGGAATTGGGACCATGACGGCTTCCGTCATCGAACGCTTTGTGGCGCTGGACAGCGCCTTCTGCGACCATGCGCGCCGCGGCGAACGTATGTATGCACGCTTTGCGGCCCTCTCGGGCCTGTCGAGCGACGCGCCGCCGGAATTCCTCGTCTCCCGTGCCATCACCATCCGCGACGAGCTCGATGCGGGCCTCGGAGCCTGGAAAGAGCCCGGTAAATCGATGCGTCTCGTCTTCGCAGCGGCCCTGGCCGCGGCCGGACGAACGGCACCGCACTTTTTCGACACGCGCAGTGCATTGAACCGCCGCCGCAAGGAGCGCGGCGGACGCGGCCTCAATCATGGCGGCTCCTGTGCGGCGCTGGCCCTGGTGTCTGCCGGCGGCCTGCCGCACCATGTCGACGCCTTCTACGACATTCTCGAAGCCATTGCCGTACCCTGGTGGCGGCGCGACAGTGCGCGCGAGGAAATGGTCGCGGCCATCTTTGCCGCGATGGGCGAGATGCCGCACGAGGCGCTGGAGCGGCTGGATACGGCCCGCGAAGCCCTGCGCACCGCCGGTGTGCCGAAGAGCCATGCTGAAGCAGCCGCCTGCGAGATCGCCTTTTTCGACTTCAATCCAGCCGCCATTGCCCCGGCCTGGACCATGCTGAATACCGCCGTGCGCGGCCGCTCGGCCCTGCGCCATGGCGTCGGCAAGACCGGACTGGCGGTACTGGCTGCTCATGGCGATGGCCGCGCCACGGCCGACGCCCTTGTCGCAAGCTTCGAAGCCGTGCGCGCGCTGAAGCCGAAACCGTCCGGCGATGTCGCCGCCAAGCTGGCCATGCGCCTCGCCCAGGCCCAGACCGGTGAGACGGCACCGATCGCCGCGGCGCGCGACCTCGCGGGCATCCTCGCTGCCCAGGCAGCGATGATCGCCGCTGTGGCCGCTTCGACTGCCGCCGTCGCCGCCAGCTGATCCGTCTGCTCCGCCCGCTGCAACCGCATTCCCCTCTTCCCCCAAGGGTGGTAGGAGCGAGTACGGAACGACCTGCAAGCGGAGAGCGAGAGCATGAACGTCGAAGAATTCCTCAACCCGGAAACCATGGCGGTTCTCGCCGAGCGGGCCATTGCCGCCGGCACGAACCTTGTTCTGGCCATCCTGATCCTGATCATCGGCTTCATCGTTGCCGGCATGGTAAAGGGCGGCGTACGCAAGGCGGTTTCGCGGTCCAGCCGCATGGACGCGACGCTGGCAGGCTTCTTCTCCTCGATCGCCTATTATGCCGTTGTGGCCGTAGTGCTCATCGCGGTGCTGGCGCGCTTCGGCGTGCAAACGGCCAGCCTGGTCGCTGCACTCGGTGCGATCACCCTGGCCATCGGCTTTGCCCTGCAGGGCACGCTGTCGAACATTGCTGCAGGCGTTATGATCATCGCCTTCCGCCCCTACTCCATCGGCGACTGGGTGGAAGTGGCTGGCGTGTCCGGCACCGTGAAGGACGTCAACCTCTTCACCACCGTTCTGGCAACGGGCGATAACAAGAAGATCATCATCCCCAACGGCCAGGCCTGGGGCGATATCATCACCAACTATTCCGCCAATCCGACCCGGCGTGTCGATTTCACCTTCTCGATCGATTATTCCGACGATATCGACAAGGCGATGAACGTGATCAAGTCGACGCTGGACGCCGATGCGCGCATCCACAAGGACCCCGAAATCTTCACCGCGGTTGCAGCGCATGGCTCATCCTCGGTGGATATCGTGACGCGTGTCTGGGTGAATACCGGCGACTATTGGGGTGTGCATTTCGACGCCATGAAGAGCGTCAAGGAAGCTTTCGACAAGAACGGCATCTCCATCCCTTACCCGCATCAGGTCAATGTCGAGAAGAAAGACTGACCGGTCCTTTGCAATCGGGGCCAATGCGGCCCCGATTGCGCCTCATTTGGACGTAGAGTGAGCCCATGAGCGAGAATTCGACACCGCAGCGCCGCAGCTTCCTGCAGCGCCTTGTCAGAATGTCCACCGCAGACATCCTGCGCCTGGTCTTCCTGTGCGTTCTCGCCGGCTTTCTGCTGGCAGCGCTCAACGTCAACCCGCGTGATCTTTGGGTCGATTTTTTCGGCACGCTGGCCGAGAGCTGGGGCCGCTTTATCCGTTTCATCACGGAGAGCGCCGGCTGGGCCATCGAATACTTCCTGCTCGGCGCCGTTCTGGTCATTCCGATCTGGATCGTGTTCCGCCTTCTGCGCACGCTCGGCCGCGAGTAGCCTCCTGAAATCAAGCGTTTGTTAACCGGTTTGTTTTGCGACTTGGCAATATTGGGTTGCTAGGACCGGGGCATGAACGCTGCAGCCCACGATATTCCCGGCATCGATACGACGTCGAGCGAACCGGCCGCGCCGCCCTCGGGTGGACGGCCGCTTCTGTTGCAGTCCAATCCTTTTCTGCGCTCGATCCTGATTTCGCTGATGCGGGATGCCGGTTCGCCGGACGTAATGGTCGCACGCTGCGCCGACAGCGCGCTCACCGTGATGGACCAGAACCTGCCCAGCATGATCGTTGCCGACTGGAACGATCAGGAGGACACCAGCGAGGACCGGCTGCGCCTGGTGCGCCGTATCCGCGAGAGCGAGAGCGCCTTTTATCGCCGCACGCCGATCATCATGATTTCGCAGCCCCGGTCGCGGCGGGAAATCGAGATGGCGCGCGACGCTGGCGTCACCGAGTTCATCATTACGCCGATTGCCCCGATCACCCTGCAGTCACGCATCCGCTCGCTTTATGACAAGCCGCGCGACTTCGTCGCCTCACCGCGCTTCAACGGTCCGGACCGGCGCCGGCGCAAGCGTCACGCCGCGGGCCCGAGCTACAAGCGCACCGCCGATGTCGAAGCCGGCCTGACGAGTGCGATGGCGGCTGCGCGCGCAGCGGCCGTGGCGCTCGTCAACGAGACCCAGCTGAGCGGCGATCCGCTTGCTGTTCGGGTCGGCCGGTCGCTGCAGCGCTTCATTTCCCATATCCGCGACTATACCTCCGTCGAGGCCGAGGTCGCCAACATGCACCGCGCCACGCTGGCACAGCTGACGCGGATGGCAGAAGACGGCAATCCGCTGCGCGAACCCGTCGTGACCGGCCTGGAACAGGTCGTCGACAAGCGGATGCAGCGCTGACGCCGGGGCCCGGCCACACCCGATCCCGTCCTGAAAACAAGTCTGGCAGACCGGACGCCCCTGCCGTATCACCGGATAAACCGGATACGGAACCGCCATGGACGACGACATTCAACACCGTCTTGACACGATCGCGCCCCTGATCGTCGACGGGTCTCCCCACGCTGTGGCGCTGGGCTTTCGCATCGATCGTCTGACGCCCGGCAAGGCCGCAATGAGCGCGCCCTACAGCGAAGCCCTGATTGGCGACCCGGAGACGGGCACGCTGCATGGCGGTGTCATCACCGCCCTCCTGGACCATGTATGCGGCCTGGCCGCCTTCGGCGGGCTGGGCGCCAAGGATACGCCCGCCACGCTGGACCTGCGGATCGACTATATGCGGCCCGCCAAGCCGGGTCTGGACATCCACGCCGAAGCGGAATGTCTGAAGTCGCACGGGCTTGTCGCCTTCGTGCGCGCCACGGCTCATGACGGCGATATCGCCGATCCCGTCGCCATCGCCCAGGCCGCCTTCATGATCACGCGCGCTTCCAAGGCCGCCCAGGAGCGCGCGATGAAGACGATGCGCGGGGAGCACCCGCTGTGAGCCGCGCTCTGCTCGACACGCTGATGACAGCGCCCTACGTCGCCCGTTTCGGCGTACGCCTGGAAGTGAGAGGCACCGAGTTGACCGGTGTCCTCCCCTTCGACAATGACCTGGTCGGCAATCCGCTCATCCCGGCGCTGCATGGCGGCGCTGTGGGGGCCTTTCTGGAAATCGTGGCGTCCGGCTCGCTGCTGCTGAGCCAACCGCTCGAAAAACTGCCCAAGCCCATTGATGTCGCGATCGACTATCTGCGCCCGGCGCGGGCCCAGGATGTTTATGCCCGGGCGATCGTCGCGCGCTCCGGCCGCCGGGTTGCCAATGTCCGCGCTGAGGCGTGGCAGGGGCGCACCGACGCGCCGGTCGCAACCCTGCACGGCCACTTCCTGATCACGCCGGAAAGCAGTGAGCCTGGGTCACACGCCCGCTGAGGCCGAACCATCCGGAAACACAAGACAGGTTTCGATGACGGCCCCGTGTCAGCGGTCACAGCGCTTCCGCATGGCGGGCCTGCACGCGTGAGGTGCGATCTGTCACGTCCCTGAGACGCAGATACGCGAAGAGGACGCCGCACCGGCAAACGCTGGCGCCTGACCCCGAAACGCCCCGCTCTGGAGACCCCACATGATCCGCGTTCTGCTCGCCGCCGCCCTCGTGACCGCCGTCACCGCCCCGTCTTTCGCCAACGAAGCCCGCCGCGTCGAAGTCCGCTATGACGCGCGCGACCTGACCCGCCCGGAAGGTATTCGTGAGCTCGAAACCCGCATCGCCGACGCTGCCGAGCGCGTCTGCGAAATGGACTCGCGCCTCCTGTCCGATCGCCAGGCCGAGCGCCGCTGCGAAGCTGAAACCATCGCCGACGCACTCGCTTCGGTCCGGGCCAAGTCTGCTACGCCGGCCCTGCGCCCGGCCGCCGCTGAAGCGTCCGCTAACTGATCCGACCGCCGGAGGCGGGCTGCTTTCGCGGCCCGCCTCCGCTGCCTTTCTCTGGTGGTGCGACTGACCTGCTGATTACCGCGAGGACAGTTTGTGAACGCGAGCTTTCACAGGTTTAGGATACAGGCCACGCCACCGTCAGATGACAATTGCGACCATCCTCCTGCGGCATGCGGCTCACAAGGTGTGAGCCCGCCGACCCAAGGGAGGCCCCAACATGGTTGTTCGCACACTCATTTCAGCATCGGCAGTACTTATTGCTGCCGCTGCGGCCCAGGCGCAGGAAAGCGAAGCGCCGACCACCGTCGTCTCTTTCCAGGCCCACGAACTCGGCGCCCCCGATAATCGCTCGGCCCTGCACGACCGCCTGGAGCGCGAGATACGCGCAATCTGCAACAGGCGTGGACAGCGGACGCTCGCAGCATTCACTCGCGAGAAGCAATGCGAGCGCAACGCCCGCGAAAATGTCGAGATGCAGCTCGGCTATCCGATCGCTGAACTGGCTCCGCGTTCCGGAGACCGCGTGTTCGCGGAGGCCATTGACAACCAGTAACCCGTCCGTTGCCGGGTACAGTAACGGATTTGCGCGATCCATAATTGGGCGAAAGACAAACAAGAACGGGATACCGTCGCCCGGCGCACTCAAACACGATTTCGTACACGAAACACAAACACGACAGACCCGCGGCTCTCCGGACTCAGCTTTCCTGTCCTGTAATTTCTCTGCGATCGTTCGAAACTGGACGTCACTTTCATGGAGACTTCAACACTTGGAGTTTCTCCCACCGCGATGGTACCGACCCTGCTCTGAGCACCCGCGTCGCACGCCCTCTGACCGCCCCAATCAATCGAGATCACAGTCGAGCATCGCAAGCTCGGCGATACGGACAGGCCACCAGCGCCGCTATCGCCGACCCGCGGCATCGTAAGGCGTGTCTGCCGGCGATATGTTCTCGGGGACCTTCTGCGCGCCCACACCCCGCAGCCACTGAACGATCATGCATTATTGAATTGCTGCACTGCGGCAATTTTTGCTGCGTCGCCGTGGACAATCGGTTCAAGCGCCATAATGTAACTAACGTCAAGGCCATTCATTCGCGCATAACGCTATCCCGACTGGAGCTTCACCATGACCCGCACCGCCATCGCCGCCCTTGCGATCACCCTCGCAGCGCCCGCCGCCTTCGCATCGCAGCCGGTCAACAGCATCGCGGTCCAGGTCACCGATGCCGACCTGAACGATGCAGCCCGCCTCGCCCGGCTCGAAACCCGCATCAGCGAAGCCGCCGAACAGGTTTGCCGCCAACAGGTCATGTCAGACCCGCTGCGCGCTTACACACTGCGGGAATGCATCGAAGCCACCACCGAACACGCCATGGCCCAACTGGACGCCCGCCGCGGCGTCACCACCCTGGCCACAGCCGAGAACCAGGTCGCCAGCTCCGAACACTAGGCGACCCGCTCGTTGCCCGGCCACCTCCCGGCCGGGCAACGCTTTCTCTACGCCCGAAGACAATTCCCCTCACGCCGGAAACGCGCTAGTTGCCCGGCATGTCGATCGCGCCCCTCACCCGTACCGATGTTCTCAAGCGCGCCTGGCCACTGGTCTTTGCCAATGCGGCCGTGCCGCTGGCCGGCGTTACGGATACCTTTGTCCTCGGCCTGTCCGGTGAGACGGCCGATCTGGGCGGTGTGGCGCTGGGCGGCGCAATCTTCTCGGTCTTTTACTGGAGTTTCTATTTCCTGCGCATGGGCACGACCGGGCTGACGGCCCAGGCCGACGGCGCGGACGATACCGCCGAGACACAGCGCATCCTGATACGGGCTTTCGCCATCGCCGGCCTGCTGGGCTTTGCACTCCTCATCCTGCGCGACCTGATTGCCTGGGGCGGCTTCGCCGTTCTCCAGGGGACGGCTGATGTGGAGGAGAAAGGCGCACACTACCTGCTTGCACGCGCCTGGGGGGCGCCTGCGGCCCTGGGCGCCTTCGCGCTGTCCGGCTGGCTGATCGGGCTGGGCCGCAACGGCGCCACACTGACCCTCTATGTCGTTTTCTCGCTGACCAATATCGGACTGGATTTGTGGTTCGTCCTGGGCCTGGACTATGGTCCCGGCGGCGTTGGCGCCGCGACGGCGATCGCAGAATGGGTCGGCCTTGTCGTGGGCCTGATTTTCGTGGCGCTGGCGCTGCGGCAGCAGGGCGGCTGGGCCGATGGCGCAACCGACCGTGCCCGGCTGATGGAGCCGGGCGCACTGCGCGAGATGTTCCAGGTCAACATCAATCTGATGATCCGCACCTGGTCACTGGTGATCGGCTTTACCTGGTTCGCCAATTCCGGCGCCCGCCAAGGCACGGCGCCGTTGGCCGGCAATCACGTGCTCCTGCAGATCATCTCGCTGTGGGCCTTCGTGCTCGATGCTTTCGCCTTCGTCGCCGAAGCCGAGGCCGGGCGTGCCTTCGGACGCAAATCCCTGCCCGCCCTGCGCCGGGCCGTGCGCCTGACTGCCGAGCCCATGTTCGCCGCGGGCGCGGTCTTCGCAGTCCTGACCTTCCTGTTCGGCGCCGACGCGCTGGCCCTGGTGATCGACGATGCCGATACACGCGCCGCCGCCCAAGCCTATCTGCCCTGGTGCGCCATCGTGCCCTTCCTGGGCGCCGGCGCCTGGCTGATGGACGGGGTGTTCATCGGCACAACAAGCGGCAAGATCCTGCGGAACGCCGGTCTTGCGGCCGTTGCCGTCTACCTGGCTGCCGATGCGATCCTGTCGCCAATGTTCGCCAATCACGGCGTCTGGGCGGCCTTCCTGGTATTCTACGTGGCGCGCGGCGCCGCTCTGGCCGCCGCCTATCCGGCGCTGGAACGCCGGCTTCAGCCTGCGCCGACAGCCTCGGACACCGAAGCAAAACCGTCGGCCTGAAGCCGCTCGGCCAAGCCGGTCTTGATCTGCTGCACCAGGCCGGGGCCGCGATAGACAAGCCCGGTATAGAGCTGGATCGCGTTGGCGCCGGCGCGGATTTTCGCATAGGCGGCGTCGGCACTGTCGACACCGCCTACGCCAATGATCGCAAGGTCCGGCCCCGCCGCCTCGCGGAACAGCCGCACCAGCTGCGTCGAACGCTCGAAGATTGGCGGGCCCGACAATCCCCCGGCCTCGCCCATATTCGCACTCTTCAGGCTTTCCGGACGCAGGATGGACGTGTTCGAGACGATAACGCCATCCAGACCGTGACGTGCGACGGCCTCGACCATCACACCGGCTTCGCTGTCATCGATATCCGGCGCCACTTTGAGGAAAACCGGCGCCGAGCTGCCGACGGCCGCCACTGCATGAAGAAGGTCGTCCAGCGCGCCGGACGACTGCAGCGTGCGCAGGCCGGGCGTGTTGGGCGAAGAGACATTGACCGTGAAGAATTGCGCCAGTCCCTGAAGGGCTTCCAAACAGGTCACAAAGTCGGGGATGCGGTCCTCGCTATCGAGATTGGCGCCGATATTGACGCCGACGACACCGCCCCGGCGGGCGCGGCTGGCGAGATGACCGCGAAAGCGGGCCAGCCCCTGATTGGGAAAGCCCATGCGATTGATCACCGCCTGGTCATCCTCGAGGCGGAAGATGCGCGGGCGCGGCTTGCCATCCTGCGGCCGCGGCGTGACAGCGCCGCATTCCACAAAGCCGAACCCCATGGCGAGCAGCGCATCCGGCGCTTCGGCATTCTTGTCGAACCCCGCCGCGAGACCGACCGGATTGGGCAGGTCGATCCCCGCAAGACGCGTCGCCAGACGCGGATCGTCTGTGCCGCGCTGCCGGGGCCCCAGCCCGGCCTTGAGACCGAGAATGCCCAGCCTGTGGGCACGCTCCGGATCCAGCCCTTTCAGCCAGTGTGTCGCCTTGTCGTGCAGCATCAGTTTCGCTCCAGATCGGCGGGCAGCACCCAGTCGCCCTCATCATTGCGGCGCACATGGCGCAGGCCCCGCACCGCACTGGCGGGAATAACGCCATAGACATGCGGGAAAAGCGCGCCGCCGCGCGACTTTTCCCATTTCACCGTATCGCCGAGTGCTTCCAGGTCGATCTCGACGAGGAGCAGGCGCTCATGCTCGTTGTAGTGCTTGACCAGCGTGCCCTCGACCTGGTCGGCGGCAGACAGGTGGATGAAACCGTCAGCGACGTCGTGGGGGTCGCCGGAAAAGGCGCCCTCCATCATGACGGCCGCCCAGCGTTCGGGCACGGCGAGTCGGTATGCGGTTTTCGATATCATGCCTGACGGGGTAGCCCTGCCCGCCAGACGTGGCAAGGCCGGGCGGCAATTGCGATCCGGTTCGCAGATGCTAAATTGGGAATTGGAGTGCGGACGAGCCTCACGGCCCGCCCACTTTCCTTAGATCATGATGAAGACCCGGATTCGAACGTGCCAGCTCGTCCGGGTCTTTTTCGTTTCCAAGGTGACGCTAAGTGGTATAGGCCACATGACATCACTCCAATCTGAAGGCGAGGCCTCTCGCCTCGGTCGGGGTGGCCCATCCTCCCCGGGCGCGCCGCTGGCCCGGCGCTGCTGCTTTCACCTTCAAACCGATCCGCAATCAGCACTCCCGAACACCCGGATTGCGTACATATATTATATAATGCACCTTTTACGTGTATATCAATCCGGGCAGGCGCTCTCCGGTTGCAAGCCGCTTCGCGTTTTCCCAAACTCGCTCGCCGCACTAAACTCGGGCCATGTTCACGCACGAAGAGATCTGGCGGGGGATCGACCGCCTGGCGGCCCACGCCCAGACCAGCCCGTCCGGGCTGGCGCGCCGCGCCGGGCTGGACTCAACCACTTTCAACCCCTCCAAGCGCTTTTCCCGCGATGGCGAGAAACCGCGCTGGCCCTCGACCGAGAGCCTCGCGAAGGCCCTCGCCGCCGCACATATGGACTTTTCCGGCTTTGCCGATCTGGTGGCCGGCCGGTCGCGGGCGGACAATCTGAGAACTCACAGCCTGGCTGACAGTGCAGGCGCTTTCGATGCCGGCGGCCTGCCACGCGGCGAGGGCTGGGCCCACATCCCCTTCCCCGGTCTGGCCTTCGACAAGGCCTATGCACTCACCGTCGAGGGCAACGAGATGGAACCGGTCTATCGGGCGGGTGACCGCCTGGTTGTCACACCCGGCAATCCACCGCGCGAAGGCGACCGCGTCGTGGTGCGCGAGCGCAGCGGGGCGATCTGTGCCTGGAGGCTGGGCGTCCAGACCGTGCAAGCGCTGACGCTGCACGCCCTCAACCCCGCCCGGCCGGACCGTAAGCTGGCTCTGACCGAGCTGGACTGGATGGCGCGCATCGTGTGGGCCAGCCAGTAGCAAGCCGCGACCTTTCGCGCATGGGCGGCGCGCTCCTGTCGCACTAGACTGAGGACAATGTCAGGCGAGAACGCGATGAACCAGGTCTTCCAGCCGCCCAAACCGCCCTATGCCGTCTATAGCGGCGTCGGCAAGCTGCGCCCGTCGGACTACTGGACCTATTTCCGGGCGATGCGGCGCAATCCGCTGGAGATTTGGGGCGAGCACCATTTCTCCATTCGCATGGCCCCTTTCCGCTTCCTCGGGCGCTCCAGCCTGATCGTCAACGATCCGGACGCCATCCATCACTGCTTCGTCACGCGGTCGGACAATTTCACCATGAACCCGCTGCGACAAGCGGTGCTGAAACCCTTCCTGCGCGACGGGCTGCTGACCGCCGAGGGCGAGACCTGGAGCAAGGCGCGCAAGGCGGTCTCACCGGTTTTCACCCCGCGCAAAGTCAACGCCTTCGCGCCGCAGATCCGGCAGGTGTGCGAAGACGCCGCCGCAGCGTTCGAAGCGATCGACGGGCGCACCATTGCGGTGTCCGACGCCATGGTCGACCTGACGCTGGACGTGCTGATCGAGACCCTGTTCTCCGGCGACGAGGCCTTGGACAAGGCGCGCTTCACGGCGGGCATCCACCAATTGCTGGAGATCAGCGGCATTCCGCATCCTTTCGATCTCGCGCACCTGCCCGGCTGGATCCCGCGGATCGGCCAGGGCAAGTCGCGGCGGGTCATCGCCGATCTGCGCCGCCAGGTCGCCGCCGTCGCCGCGCAGCGCCGGACAGCCCCCTCGCCCGAGGAAAGCGGCCGCGCCCCGGACTTCCTTGACCTGCTGCTGGGCGCAGGGCTGGACGATACCGCCGTGACCGACAATCTGCTGACCTTCCTCGCAGCCGGACATGAGACGACCGCCCGTTCGCTGGCCTGGACGCTCTATCTGCTATCGCGCGCGCCCGATGTCCGCGACCGGCTGGAGGCGGAGATCGACGCCGCCGCGCTGGACGATACCGATCCGGCGACATGGTCGCGGGCGCTGCCCTGGACCGAGGCTGTCATCAAGGAAAGCCTGCGCCTTTACCCGTCCGCCCCGATGCTGGCGCGCACCTCGCGGGAGTGGGATATCGTCGCCGGCCTGCCGGTTCCCGCCAAGACCGACGTGCTCGTCTCGACCTGGCTGTTGCACCGCCAGCGCGATATCTGGGCCGAGCCCGACAGCTTCCGGCCCGAGCGCTTCCTGGGCGAGGCCGGCAAGGCGATCCCGCGCGACGCCTACCTGCCCTTCGGCCTGGGCCCGCGCGTGTGTATCGGCGCGCGTTTCGCGATGATGGAAATGGTGATCGTGCTCGCCTGCCTGTTGCGGCGCGTGCGCTTCGAATTCGACGGTCCGCGCGATCCACGACCGGTCATGCGCATCACCCTGCAGCCGGACAATGAAGTTCCGATGCGGGTCAGCCGGCGTGGCGAGGGCGAGCGGATTTCCTGAGGTCCTTCATTGTCATCCCGGCCAAATGCCCCGCGCAGGCGGGGCGTGGAGCCGGGACCCATACGCGCCAATGCCGCCCGCAAGCAGGCTGGATATCAGCGACAGCTGGACAAGCACCGGGATTATGGGTCCCGGACTTACGCCCGCCCCAGGGCCGGGCATCCATCCGGGATGACAAGTTGGGGGGAAGCAATCGCTCCGACTTAGCCGCCATTCTCCATGCGGCCGATGGCGAGGAAACGTTCGCGGCGCTGCTTGCGCAGGGCTTCCGGCGACTGGCCGTCGAGTGCGATCAGGTGTTTCTCGATCGCATTGCCGACCGCGCGCATGATCTCGGCCGGGTGACGGTGTGCGCCACCGATCGGCTCGGGAATCACCTCGTCGACAATCTTCAGCTCCAGAAGGTCCGGCGCCGTCACTTTCATGGCGACGGCGGCGTCCCTGGCCCGCGCCGAATCCTTCCACAGGATCGAGGCACAGCCTTCCGGCGAGATCACCGAATAGATCGAGTGTTCCAGCATCATCACGACATTGCCGGAGGCCAGCGCCACGGCGCCGCCGGACCCGCCCTCACCGGTGACGGTGGAGATCAGCGGCGTGCCCAGATTGATACAGCGCTCGGTCGAACGCGCAATCGCCTCGGACTGGCCGCGCTCTTCCGCGCCGAGGCCCGGATAGGCACCGGCCGTGTCGACGAAGGTCAGCACAGGCAGGTCGAACTTCTCTGCCATATCCATCAGGCGGATCGCCTTGCGATAGCCTTCCGGGCGCGCCATGCCGAAATTGTGCTTGATGCGGGTTTCGGTGTCGTGGCCCTTCTCGTGACCGATCACCACGACCGAACGGCCACGGAAACGGCCCAGGCCGCCGACAATGGCCGCGTCCTCGGAGAAACGGCGGTCACCGCACAGCTCCTCGAAATCCTCGATCAGCGCCTTGCGGTAGTCGCGGAAATGCGGGCGCTCCGGATGCCGGGCTACCTGCGTCTTGCGCCAGGGATCGAGCTTGGAATAGAGCGCAGCGAGCTGTTCATTCGCCTTGTGACGCAGGCGCGCCGTCTCTTCCGCCGTGTCGGGCGAATCCTCGCCGGACGATCCGGCCAGCGACTCCAGCTCTTCGATCTTGGCTTCCAGTTCGGCCAGCGGCCGCTCGAAATCGAGATAGGTACGTGTGGGGTCGGACATGCCCTGCCAACGCCTGTGAACGCAAAAAGGAGCCGGCAACCTAGCCAGCTAGTGAGACGGTCACAAGCCTTCGTGACCGTGCTTACGCATACGTCAACTCAGTCAGTCGCCGCCGGAGCCGCGTGCCAGCGGGTGTGCTGTCTGCACCAGCGTCTTCAACCGCTCGTCCAGCACGTGCGTGTAGATCTGTGTCGTCGAGACATCCGCATGCCCCAGCAGCATCTGCACACTGCGCAGATCGGCCCCGCGCGCCAGGAGGTGCGTGGCAAAGGCGTGTCGCAGCACGTGCGGCGACACTTTCGCCGGGTCAAGCCCTGCCGCAACCGCCAGATCGCCGAGAATCTGGGCGAACCGCTCGCGTGTCATATGGCCGCTCTTTGCAGTCCGGGACGGGAAGAGGAAGCGCTGGGCCCGCTTGGCACGGCCGGCATCGGGCGGCAGATGCGTCTCGCGCACCGCCCTGTAGGCGTCGACGGCTTCCAGCGCATTCGGCGTCAGGGGGACGAGGCGATCGCGGCCGCCCTTGCCGGTGACATGGATACAGCGTTCGGCCCGCACAAAGGCGTTGAGCGGCAGCGAGACCAGTTCGCTGACCCGCAAACCACCAGCATAAAGGATTTCCATCAGGGCGCGGGTACGCACGCCATTCGCGCCGTCGATACGGCTGGCCGCATCGAACAGCGCGTCGACATCTGCCTCGCTGAGCACCTTGGGCAGGCTGCGGCCCTTCTTCGGCCCCTTGAGCGCCGCCGCCGGATCGTCGCCCCGGCGTCCGTCTGACAGGAGAAACCGGTAAAAGCGTTTCATCGCCGACAGACGGCGCGCTGCGGTGGAGGCCGACAGCCCGTCCGCGGCCAGCCCGGCCAGCATAGCTTCAAGGTCCGCCGTCGAGGCGTCGGCCAGGGCTGTGCCGCGGGCTGCCAGCCGGTCCGCGATATCGTCGAGATCGCGGCGATAGGCCTCCAGCGTATTGAATGCAGCACCGCGTTCGGCGGCCATCATGTCCAGGAAAAGCGCAATGTCCCGGTTGGCGCTCACAGGGCCGACCTGACAACCCGCTCCAGCAAGACCGACAAGGCCGCCCGGCGCAGTCCGGCCGCATCGAGTGCGGCAATCGCCCGCGCCGTCGCGTCGGCATTGCCGGCCGTAGCCGGATCGGCCAGGACAGAGATCGCCAGCAAGGCGGCCTCGCCCCGGGCGCCGGCCCGTACGGCGGCATCCATGGCTGCAAGACCGGCCGGCGTCGCCGCCGCTTCCTGCGCAAGAAGCATCGGGCGCAAACCTTCCGGCACCGGCGCGCCCAGACGGGTCAGGGCCAGCATGTCGGTCGCCACGGCCGGGCCATGCGCTTCGAACCAGGCCGCCTGCACGGCCTCATAAGTGCCACCACGCAGATCGTCGCCGGCAATCGCGATCGCCATGTCCAGCGCGACCATGCGGCGCGGGCTGGGCGGTGTCCATTCCGGTTGCGGCGGCAGCGACATCGGCGCGGGCTCACCAGTGGTAAACGGCTTGCCGTCCATGTCGGGACCGGCCGGACCAAAACCCGGCGCAGGCTGCGGACGGGCGGGGCCACTAACCAGCGCATCACGCCATTCGCGCGCCAGGCCGGTCTCACCGACCAGTAGCGCGGCGAGGGCGATCTCATAGCCGCGTTCCAGTGTCACGCGTGTGATCGGCACGGTCTCGATTTCGCGGCCGTGATGGCGCGCGACATGGACAAAGCGGGCACCGCCGCCCGTATCCGCCAGCATCAGCCCCAACGCCTGACCGGCCAGCTCGCGGTCATAGCCCTGGGCGATGACCTCCTCGAGAGCATGGTGGCGCTCCATGCCGTCCATCGAACCGGCGGCGACAAACAGCGCCATCGGATCTTCGCTGGAGGACGAGCGCCGCTCCATGCCGTGATGAGCGAGCTCGCGCAGCCAGGACGGCGCGGTCTGGTCGAGGACGGGTGCCGGTTCGCCCGGCGTGTGAAGGGCCCGGCTCATCGCCCATTCCAGACCATTGTCCGCAGCGGGCGCATCCGCATCCAGCGGGGTATCGAGCATGATGGCGAACAGGCGCGCCTCGAAACCCGCATCGGCTTCCTGGCTGCGCGCGAGCTCGGCCGTCAGCTCAGCTGCGCCATCGCGGCCGTCGAGCGCCAGGCAGTAGGCCCGCACCCGCAGCCAGTAGGCGTCTTCGCGGCCCTGGGTCATCGCGTCGGCCGTGCGGCAGGCGCGATCGGCATTGCCGGTGGCAAAGGCCAGCTCGGCATGCCAGCGGGCCAGGGCCGGTGCGCGGTTTACACCCGGTATGCGCTCGAGCAGGTCGAAGGTGTCATCGGCACCGGCGGCAGCGAGCAACCGGTCGATCCGCAATGCCGCAAGCTCGGCATCGCCGCGTCCGCCGGCGGGCGGGCGGCCACCCGATACCAGCACGGAGCGCGCGATCTCGGCCAGGGTTTCGCTGCTATAGCCCTCTCCTTCGGCAGCCGGCAGCCGCGACAGGACGGCCTGCGCCATCGCACGGTCAGTGCCCGCCCACAGGCGGTTGCTCATCGCAGCGCCGGGGAGGCCGACTTCCAGCGGATCGAGCGCGTCCAGGCGCTCCACCTCGATCGGATCCTGAGCCAGGGCGGTGCCGCCCAGCAGCGCTGCCAGCAGGCTAGCGCGGGAAATTGTCTTCCAACTCGACACGTACACTCTCCCGGGTGGGTTCCAGCCCATTTGCGATCACGGCCAGTGTCCCGAAGCCGGCCAGAACCAGCACGCCGACAACCAGCACTCCAATCAGGAAACCCCGCATTCGCCCTACTCCATGATGTTTGAAACCGGTGCGATTGGCTGCACCGGACCTCCGTGCGGAGCCTAACCGTGATTGCGGCGATTTCCAGACCGTTTATACCGCTAGGCATGACGCGAACTCTCGAAACGGATCGTCCCATCGTGCTGATCGGCCTGATGGGGGTCGGCAAGACCACGGTCGGCCGCCGGCTGGCCAAGGCGCTCGGCCTGAAATTCCGGGATGCCGACGAGGAAGTCGAACGCGCCGCAGGGCGTTCGGTTTCCGAGATTTTTGACGATTTCGGCGAGACCGCCTTCCGCGATGGCGAGCGCAAGGTGATCGCCCGCCTGCTGGACGAACCGCCCATGGTAATCGCCCTCGGCGGCGGCGCCTTCGTCGATCCGGACACGCGCGCGCGCATCAAGGAAAAGGGCGTGTCGGTCTGGCTTCAGGCCGATGTCGACACGCTGGTCAAACGCGTATCACGGCGCGACACCCGCCCGCTCCTGCGCGACCAGGACCCGCACAGCGTTCTGCAGCGCTTGCTCGATGCCCGCACACCCGCGTATGCAGAAGCGGACATCCATGTCGATGCATCCGCCGGATCGCATCAGACGACACTGGACCTGATCATGCGGGCACTGGACGCCCGGGAGGCCGAGGCGTGAGCGACATACTTTCCGTGTCCGTCGGGCTGGGCGAGCGCAGCTATGACGTGCTGGTCGGAGCGGGCGCCCTGAGGGCCGCACAATCACGGCTCGCCGCGCATTTCCCGCGTGGCCGCGCCATTCTGGTGACCGACCGCACGGTTGCGGGCCTGCACCTGAAAACCCTGTCCGACTGGCTGGAAGGCGCCGGGCTGCGCGCTGATCCGATCGTTCTGGAACCGGGCGAGACGACGAAGAGCTGGGCCGGCCTGCAGCACCTCGTGGATACCCTGCTCGACCGCAATATCGAACGCTCCGAGGCGGTCATCGCACTCGGCGGCGGCGTGATCGGCGACCTCACCGGCTTTGCCGCCTCTATCGCCAAGCGCGGCGTCGACTTCATCCAGATCCCCACAACGCTGCTCTCGCAGGTCGACAGCTCGGTCGGCGGCAAGACCGGCATCAATACCAGCCATGGCAAGAATTTCGTCGGTACTTTCCACCAGCCGCGCCTGGTGATCGCCGATGCCGACCTGCTGGCCAGCCTGCCCCTGCGTGAACGCCGCGCCGGCTATGCCGAGATCGTCAAGGCTGCCCTGATCGGCGACCGGCCGCTGTTCGACCGGCTGGAGGCAGCAGGCGAGGCCGCCCTCGACGGCGCAGCATTGAGTGAAGCCGTCGCCGCGGCCGTGGCGTTCAAGGCGCGCATTGTCGCCGAAGACGAGCGCGAGGCCGGTGCCCGCGCCCTGCTCAATCTCGGCCATACTTTCGGCCACGCTTTCGAGGCCGAAGCGCCCAAGGACAAGATCCGCCATGGCGAAGCCGTCGCCGCGGGCCTCGCCCTCGCCTTCGGCTTTTCGGTTCACAAAGGGCTTTGCCCGGCCGCGGATGCCGACCGGGTGCGGGCACACCTGCGCGCGGCGGGCCTGCCCGACAGTCCAAAAACGCTGGCCCATACCGGCTGGGATGCGGAACGCTTGATCGACCGCATGCGCGATGACAAGAAGAACCGGGACGGGCGTATCGCCCTCGTCCTGGCGCGCGGTATCGGCGAGGCCTTCATCGATCGCGATACCGACGAGACCGACCTGCAACGCTTTGTGGAGACCCAGCTCTCATGAGCCTCGACTGGACCCTGATCGGCCCGGTGCTGATGATTATCGGCCTTCTGTGCCTGTCCGCCTTCTTTTCCGGATCCGAAACCTCGCTGACCGCGACCTCGCGGGCCCGCATGCTGCAGATGGAGCGCGACAAGCATCCCGGCGCGGCCGTGGTGAACAAGCTGATCGGCGACGGGGAGAGCCTGCTCGGCTCGATCCTGCTGGGCAACAACCTCGTGAATATCGCTGCCTCGATGATTGCCGGCCAGCTGTTCGAGGACCTGCTGGGCGGCAATTCGGTGCTGTGGGCGACGCTGATCATGACCTTCACGGTGCTGATCTTCGCGGAAGTCCTGCCCAAGACTTACGCCCTGTCCAATCCCGACCGCTTCGCCCTCACCGTGGCGCGGCCGATCCTGCTGGCGGTGAAAGTCTTCGCGCCGGTGGTCCGGGCCGTTCAGGTCGTGGTGCGCGGTACGCTACGCATCTTCGGCGCCAATGTGGAAGGCCCGGTCCTCTCTGCCCATGACGAGCTGCGCGGCGCGATCGCCCTGCACCATGAGGAAGGCGGCGTGGTGAAGGATGACCGTGACATGCTGGGCGGCGTGCTCGATCTGCGCGAGCTGACGGTCGACGACATCATGGTCCACCGCAAGTCGATCCTGATGATCGATGCCGACAAGAAGCCGGAAGAGATCGTCACCGAGGCGCTGCACAGCCCGCACACCCGCCTGCCGCTCTACCGCGAGGACACCGAGAATATCGTCGGCATCCTGCATGTGCGCGACATTGCCCGCGCGCTGCACGAAGCTGATGGCGATGCCTCGGTGATCGATATCGACGCGCTGCGCCGCGAGCCCTGGTTCGTGCCGGAAACCACCGAAGTGCTCGACCAGCTCAACGCCTTCCGCGAAAAGCGCGAGCACTTCGCCCTGGTGGTCGACGAGTATGGCGCGCTGATGGGGCTGGTCACGCTGGAAGACATTCTCGAGGAGATTGTCGGCGCCATCGAGGACGAGCATGACATCGCCGTGGAAGGCATCCAGCCGGACAATGAGAACGGCTCCTGGCTGGTCGACGGGGCGGTGCCGATCCGCGATCTCAACCGCGCGCTGGACTGGGAGCTTCCGGACGAGGAAGCCGTCACCATCGCCGGCCTTGTGATCCACGAAGCCCAGACGATCCCGGAACGCGGCCAGGTCTTCCAGTTCCACGGTGCACGCTTTGAAGTCGTCGAACGCCGCCGCAACCAGATCACCAGGCTGCGGGTCTCGGTCAGTCCGGACGAGCTGGACGCGCTTTAACCGGCGGCCTCCGCAGCGTCGCCTTCTTCCTGGCCGATCTGGTCGAAATAGGCGTCGCACGTGCCGCGCGGTGTCTCGCCTTCGCTGATCTCATAGCCGACCCTTGCCTCGACGACGAGATCGCCGAAGGCATCGGCGAAGATGCTGGCGAGTTCATTGGCGTCGGCCAGATCGCCGAAGGCCGCGGGGCCGTCGAGCACGGTGGTGAAACCGCCGCCGGAGGCGAGATGGTTCTGGGATGCCCAGCGGATCGCGGCGAGCTGGGTTCCGTCCTCGGCGAGGATTTCGCCCTCCGCTCCCAGCGCGCCGATGCCGATCGGCACGCGCGGATTGAGCGGCCCCGGAACGGCTGTGCCGATCACCCGTGACAGCCCCGTAGTTGCCACATTATTGCGACGTAGCCCCGTCACAGCTGCACTCAAACGTGCCGTTGCGGCGCCCTCTTCCGGTTCCGGCAGCACGGAAAAGCCGCCGCGCGCGAAACGCTGGCAGATTTCCTTGGACAGGACCGCGCGCAGGCGATCAAGGCGCGCACCGTCCAGATCGCCATCGACCTCGGCTCCGGGCGCGATTTCCACCAGCGGCAAGTGCAGTGCCGACAGCCCGGCCAGCGCTTCACCGTCAGCATATTCCATCACCGGCACCAGGCGGCGCTCGCCCGGCACGAGCTGCGCATCGCTCGACAGGGTGGTCGGAGTTTCAAAAGCCGTGCTGCAACCGGCCAGCAGGAAAGCCAGCCCGCCGATTGCAGGAAAAACCGCTCGGGACATGCGCATGCAGAGGAGACCTCGCTATTGCCGGTTACCGGCAGGCAAGCTAGCGCGCCCTCATGTCAATTCAACGCTCTGGCGCGATTATTCTCCGGGCGCGCGGGCGCGGATGACAAGGGCGTGGATCTGCCCGGCCAGCTCCCGGGCCAGGGCCTCATTGACCAGGCGGTGACGCTCGACCCGGGAGCGGCCGGCAAAGGCCTCCGCCACGATCTCGACGGTGAAATGGCTTTCTCCGCCCGGCCGCGCGCCGGCATGTCCCGCGTGCAGATGACTGTCATCGCGCACATCGAGCTGTTGCGGCGAGAGGGCTGCTTCGAGCCGGGCCTTGATCGTGTCCTTCATGGACATGGCAATACTCCGCGAGTCTGGACGCGGCCGAGCATAAGCATGCGGCACGCCTCCATGCCATGCACGGCTTCAGTGCCCCGCGGCGATTGCGAGAACCGCTTCGGCGGCCAGCCGCCCGACCGTATGGCTCTCCTCGACGGAGGCCTCGTCGGCAAGCTCGACCGTCAACCCTGCCACACCGAAGGTCTGCAGCGACCAGGCCTTGGACGTGCCGGCATCGGCATTATGACCCTCGACCCAGTCCGGCTGCGGGTCGAGCGCAGCTGCGAAGCGCGCCGCCATCTCGGCCATCAGTCCGTCGCCACGCGCAGCAATGCCGGCGGGCGGGTTGTAGACCAGTGTCCGGCGGGTGGAGTGGAAGTCGAGGAAGACCTCGACATCGCGCCCCCCGGCCTCCCGGCGGATCAGGGCCTGAAGCGCAGCGATCTCGGGCTGGCCGGCCTCGAACCAGTCGCGATTGAGATCCATGCCGCCGGAGTTGAGGCGCCAGTGGCCGTTCGCCATACCGTCAGGATTGGCCAGCGGCACCAGTACCAGGCGATAGCCGTCCAGTGCGCCGCCGTCATGGGCCTCGCCGATCGTTGTCGCGAAAGCCTCGAAGGCGCGGCCGCCGGAATATTCCGGCGGGTGCTGGCGGGTCAGCGCGACCAGCAGGCGGCCGGCATCGGCGGGTCCGGCGACGAGCGCCTCCAGCGGCCGGCCTTCCAGCGAGCGGCCGTACTCGACAGCGGTGAAACCATGCGCATCGGCAAAAGCCGCCGACCAGCCGGCCACATCATCCGGCGTGTAGGTGGGCTGGGCGGAAATCCGCGTGCGGCCGGCGGGCAGGTCGAGCGTCAGGCGCGCGCGATTATCCTCCGCAAGAACCTCAACCCGGGCCGGGTCCACCCTCTGCCAGTCCTCGCCCGGACGGAGGATGCGCGGCTCGTAGCGATGGCTGTAGCCGCCATAGTCCAGCACGATCTCCATGGACCCCGCTTCCTCGCGCTCGATATCGAAAGCGAACCAGGGGCTGGGATTGATGCGCGGCGCAATCGCGACTTCCGGGTCGGTGCGCACGATGAAGGCACCGTCCGGGCGCACGAGACAGCGATGCTGGCCAGCGGTCGAGAAGTCCGCGTGAAGACTTGCCCCATCGCCTGCGCACAGGGCCGCGGTGTCAGCCGCCTGCTGCAGGGTCGCACAACCGGTCAGACCGAGACCGCCAGCCGCGAGGGCGGCCAGGAAGGAAGGGACGTGAAGTGTCATGGCGGTCTCCGGCGCTGATCACCGGATCACGATACCCGGTCTCTGGACCGTAGCGGAGCCGAGCCCCTGTCGCCTGTCAATCTGGCGTGAACGCCTTTCGCAGCGGCCAGGCTGCGCGCTGACGCAAATTTCAACAGGCATTTCATTGCCGCTTTACCGACGCATGCCCATAATCGGCCTCATGTCTGGCGCCTACGACTACAAACCGCGGTTCAAGGATATCCGCATCAAGCCGCCCAAGGACGAGCCGGCGCCGGAGGAGCGTGTCTGCGAGTGGCCGGGCTGCCGCAAGCATGGCGACAGCCGCGCGCCCAAGGCGAATGACCGGCTGAACGATTTCTACTGGTTCTGCCAGGCGCACGCCTCGGAATACAACAAGTCCTGGAATTTCTTCGAGGGCATGAGCGAAAACGCGGCCCAGTCCTTCCGCGACAGCGCCGCCTATGGACACCGGCCGACCTGGGGCTGGCGCAATACGCATTCGGCAAGCTCGAAGGCCCAGCGCGCCAGCCGCGACTTTGCCGACGGTTTCACAGACCCGTTCGGCATGTTCGGCGACCGCCGAGATCCGCACAAGGAAGCCCCGCGCGAGAAGTCGATGGGCCGTCTTCAGTCCAAGGCACTGGAGACGATGGGGCTGGATGCCGATGTCGAACCGGCCAAGGTGAGGCGGCGCTATGCCGAGCTGGTGAAGCGTTTTCACCCGGACGCCAATGGCGGTGACCGCTCGAGCGAGGAACAGCTGGGCCGCGTGATCGCCGCCTACCAGATCCTCAAGAATGCGGGCATGGCCTGAGCCGGGCGCGTTTTTTTGACTCATTTTAATCTAAAGGTGCAGCACGCCTCAAAACCTGCACAAATAGATATTTTTGGATCACTTCCAGTATACTAGTACAATATTAGAGCGACGCCATTTCAGCCACCAGCACCCCAAAACCCTCGCAATATGTTGATTTTGAATACAAATTTTCTCGAACCAATGCTTTACCATTAAATACGTTTCTTGTTTTCACTTTCTCATTAACACCTTGTTCACAGACTTCATTCGAAATCCGCTCAAATTGATCTCAAAAAGCCGTTCAGTGCCCTGAACATATCAGCGCCGGCGATCACAAGGGGCAGGACTCGACATGTGGAACTTCGCAAAGGGCAAGGGCGGCGTCGCCAATCACTACCACGCCGTTACCCAGTCCCAAGCCGTGATCGAATTCACGCCCGAGGGCAAGATCATCACCGCCAACCAGAATTTTCTCGACGCCATGGGCTACGAGCTGGAAGAGGTTGTGGGAAAACACCATTCAATGTTCGTAGAACCCGGCGACGCGAACAGCCAGGAATACCGGGACTTCTGGGCGAAGCTGGCCCGCGGCGACTTCCAGGCCGCCGAATACAAGCGCGTCGGCAAGGGCGGACGTCCCGTCTGGATCCAGGCAAGCTATAACCCGGTGAAGGATGCCTCCGGACGCACTTATGCCGTGGTCAAGTTCGCCACCGATGTCACCCGGCGCAAACTGGCCAATACCGAAGTGAACGGAAAACTGGCCGCACTGGACAAGTCCCAGGCGATCATCGAGTTTGATCTGGACGGCACGATCCTGACGGCGAATGACAACTTTCTGAAGACACTTGGATATACGCTCGACGAGATCCAGGGTCAGCACCATCGGATTTTCGTCGCCGAGGACGAGCGCGACACCACCGGCTACCGGGACTTCTGGGCCCGGCTGGCGCGCGGCGAGTTCCAGGCCGCCGAGTATCGCCGGGTCGCCAAGGACGGGCACGATGTCTGGATCCGGGCCAGCTACAATCCGATTCTCGACATGGACGGCAAGCCGTTCAAGGTCGTGAAGTTCGCGACCGATATCACCGCCGAGGTGAGCGAACGGCATCGCCGCACCGACGCCCAGCGCTCGATCGCGGCGGATCTGCAGAAAATCTCCCGGTCCGCCTCGAACACCTCCTCGCAGACCGCCAGCGTGGCCGCCGCCGCGCAGCAGGCCTCAACCGGTGTGCAATCAATCGCTTCGGGGGCGGAGGAATTGTCCGCTTCGGCCGCCGAGATCAGCCAGCAGATGTCGCGTGCGTCCCAGGTCAGCCGGGAAGCCGTCGAACAGGCCGACAAGACCGACGCCACGGTCCGCACCCTCTCCGAAGCCGCCCAGCGCATCGGCGAGATCGTCAACCTGATCACCGCCATCGCCGAACAGACCAACCTGCTTGCGCTCAATGCGACCATCGAAGCGGCCCGCGCCGGCGAAGCCGGCAAGGGGTTCGCCGTCGTTGCATCCGAAGTGAAGGGCCTGGCCAACCAGGCGTCCGCGGCGACCGGAGAAATCTCGGCGCAGGTCGCCGAAGTCCAGGGCGCAACGCAACGCGCCGCCGATGCCATCTCCTCGATCCGCAACACGATCTCCGAAGTCGAGAGCATGTCGACCGCTGTCGCCGCCGCCGTCGAGGAGCAGACATCGGTCACCTCGGACATGTCCCGCAACATGCAGGACGTCGCCGAGGGCGTAACGGATATTTCCAAAGCGATCCATGAAATCGACGCCGCCACCCGCGAAGTGGAAAGCTCGACCCACAGCGTCGAGGAACTCGCCCGCCAGATCGCCTGAACCCTAACCTCGTGAACACTCAGGCGGCGGTGAAGCGCGCACCGGTTCCCGCGACGCGTGGGAAGAGGCAGACAACCGGGGCAATTTGCCGCCCCGGCTGTGTTCGCCGCATTGACTTGAAGCCGGTGCGGCCTTGCAATACCTGTCAATATCAAATCCAGGCGTCAGGCATCTCCTGCCCCGAGGCGCGCAACGATAAAGACCGGTTCGATGAGCGAAGACTTCCCCCTGGCTGCCCCCGACACGACCGCTGACACACAGGCCCTGTTCGGCTTCGATGCCGGATTTGACGTGCCGATGTTCTCCAAGGCGGACGAACACACGCCGAAAACCGACCCCGATTATGTGTTCGATCCGGCGACCACGCGGGCCATCCTGGCGGGCTTTGCCTATAATCGCCGCGTGATGGTGCAAGGCTATCACGGCACCGGCAAGTCGACCCATATCGAACAGGTTGCCGCGCGGCTGAACTGGCCGATGGTCCGGGTTAATCTCGACAGCCATGTCAGCCGGATCGACATGGTGGGCAAGGACGCCATCGTGCTGCGCGACGGCAAGCAGGTCACCGAATTCCAGGAAGGCATCCTGCCCTGGGCGCTGCAGCGCCCCGTCGCCCTGCTGTTCGACGAATATGATGCCGGCCGTCCGGACGTGATGTTCGTCATCCAGCGCGTGCTGGAAGCCTCCGGCTCGCTGACCCTGCTGGACCAGACCAAGGTGATCCGGCCGCATCCCTTCTTCCGCCTGTTCGCAACGACGAACACGATCGGGCTGGGCGACACGACGGGCCTTTATCACGGCACCCAGCAGATCAATCAGGGCCAGATGGATCGCTGGTCCATCGTCTCCACGCTGAACTACCTGCCGCGCGAAACCGAGAATGCCATCGTGCTGGCCAAGATGAAGACACTATCCGCCAGCGAGGACGGCAAGAAGATGGTCGCCGACATGGTGAAGGTTGCCGACCTCACCCGCGACGCCTTCATCAATGGCGACATCTCCACGGTGATGAGCCCGAGGACCGTGCTGACCTGGGCGGAGAATTACGAGATCTTCGGCGATCTGGGCGCGGCCTTCCGCCTGACCTTCCTGAACAAGTGCGACGAGCTGGAACGTCCGACCATCGCGGAATTCTATCAGCGCGTCTTTGCCGAAGACCTGCCGGAAGCGCCGATCAAGGCTGAAAGCTCGGCAGCCTGACCCCGCAGTCATTGACGGTCTTGTTGACGCCCGGCGCGCACCGGAGGCAGGGTCCCCGCTATTGATCACAATGGCGGGGAGCCAAGCATGACGTTAAGCGATCTCTTGTTGCCGACCTACCGGCAGATGCTCACCGCGCTGGCGGCCTGGCTGCGCAAGGCCGAAGAACAGACGGGCAATGCCGACGCCCTGCTGACGGCGCGTCTCGCACCGGACATGTTTCCCCTGTCGACCCAGATCCGCTTTGCCTGCCTGCAAGTCCATGAGGGCGGCCGCCGGCTGCGCCACGAGAGCTTCCCCGACGCGATGGACACATTGCTCAACGAAGGCCGGCAGGGCGGCGAAAATCCCGGCACATTGGCCGACGCTCTTGCGCGGATCGACGAAGCGCTCGCCTATCTCGACAGCCTGGCAGCCGATGCGCTGGACGACGGCGCCGGCCAGCCGCTTGCGCTGGAATTGCCGATGGGTATCGCCTTCGACCTGGAAGATGGCGAAAGCTATGCGCGCGACTGGGCCCTGCCGCAATTCTACTTCCACGTGATGACGGCCTACACGATCCTGCGCAGCGAAGGCGTGGAGCTGGGCAAGGCCGATTATGTGGCGCACATGTTCGCCTATCTGCGCCCGGGAACGGCCCCCGCCGGCTGAGTTTGCAGCGGGATCGTGCCGGTCTGAAAACCGGCTTGCCCGCCTCAACATTTCAATTATCGTTGAACTATAGAATTGAAACTTGCCATTTCCGGCCTCCCGGTGAATACGGTCCGGACAATCTGCCTGCCGGGCCCATGGCTGCGGCGAGGGCTGCACCGATAATGGAGAACTGCCCGCAATGAGTGTGTTTGAACGCTACCTGTCCGTCTGGGTCGCCTTGTGCATCCTGGCCGGTATCGGGCTGGCACAGATCGTCCCCGGCCTGTTTTCCGCCCTCGCGGCCCTGGAATACGCCAATGTGAATTTCGCCGTGGCGGTGCTGATCTGGGCGATGGTCTGGCCGATGATGATCGCCGTCGATTTCGGCAGTCTCAAGCGCGTGGGCGAGCGGCCCAAGGGCCTGGTCATCACCCTGGTGGTGAACTGGCTGATCAAGCCCTTCACCATGGCGTTTCTCGGCGTGGCCTTCTTCAAACACGTCTTTGCCGGACTGATCCCGCCCGCCGAGGCTGACGGCTATATTGCCGGACTGATCCTGCTGGGCGCGGCGCCTTGCACGGCTATGGTCTTCGTCTGGTCGCAACTGACGCGCGGCGACGCCACCTACACCCTCGCCCAGGTCAGTGTGAATGACGCGATCATGGTGTTCGCCTTCGCGCCGATCGTTGCCCTGCTGCTGGGCGTGACCGACATTGCCGTACCCTGGGAGACACTGATCCTGTCGGTCGCGCTCTATGTCGTGATCCCGCTGATTGCCGGCATCGCGATGCGCACCCTGCTTGTCCGCAAGGGCGGGGAGGCCGCCGTCGACCGCTTCACCACGCGCATCAAGCCGGCCTCGATCCTCGGCCTGCTGGGCACAGTGGTCCTGCTGTTCGGCTTCCAGGGCCAGGTCATCGTCGAGCGGCCGGTCCTCATCGCGCTGATCGCCGTACCGATCCTGATCCAGTCCTACGGGATTTTCGCCCTCGCCTATGGCGCCGCCTGGGCCTGGCGCGTGCCGCACCCTGTTGCCGCACCCTGCGCGATGATCGGCACATCCAACTTCTTCGAACTGGCCGTGGCCGTCGCGATCAGCCTGTTCGGCCTGAACTCCGGCGCAGCCCTGGCGACTGTCGTCGGCGTGCTGGTGGAAGTGCCGGTCATGCTGTCGCTGGTCGCCTTCGCCAACCGTACCCGCCGCCATTTCCCCGGACCGGAGACACCCGCGCCATGATCGTCATCCATCACAATCCGGACTGCGGCACATCGCGCAATGTCGTCGCGATCGTGAAGGCCGCGGGCGAAGACCCGGTCGTGATCGAGTATCTGCAAACCGGCTGGACGCGGCCGCAACTGCTCGGCCTGTTTGCAGCCGCCGGCCTGACGCCGCGCCAGGCGTTGCGGGAAACCAAATCGCCGGCGGCGGAGCTGGGCCTGCTCGAGCCCGGCGTGTCCGACGCACTGATCCTCGACGCCATGCTGGAACATCCTGTTCTGGTGAACCGGCCCATCGTGTGCACCCCGCGCGGTGTGCGTCTGTGCCGGCCCAGCCCAAGCGTGCTTGACCTGCTGGAGACCTGGCCTTCTGGCCCGTTCGAGCTGGAAGACGGCACACCCGTGATCGATGCACAGGGCGGCCGGGTCGACGGCTAGCAGAACCTACTGGAAGAAACGCAGGATGGTGCGCGGTGCCTCATTGGCAACCGCAAGCGCCTGCATGCCCAGCTCCTCGCGCACCATCAGCGCCCTGAGCTTGGCCGATTCCCGGCCGAGATCTGCGTCGACCAGACTGCCGATACCGGCATCGGTCACGTCGATCTGCTTGACCAGGAGGGTGCGCTGGATCTCCAGCGTCTTCAGGCTGACGCCCAGGCGCGAGATCGAGGCGTTGACCGCGTTCATCGAGGTTTCGAAATCTGCCACCATGGATGCGTCGGGCCGGGTGGCGAGGCCGCTGGCATCGGTTTGCGGCAGGCTGGCCGGCAGGGTGGAGTCGAAAATCCCGCCGCCATCACTCAGATCTTCCGCGGCGATGGCCATCTGGGCGTTGGGGTTTTCCGAAACCAGCACCGAGATATCGGCAGCCCCGGCTTCGAGCAGGTTGATATCATTGAAGGATGCGTTGGCGACGAGGTGCTGGGCCTGATTACCCAGGGCGACAAAATCATTCATCAGGGTGCGCCAGCCCTGTTCGTCGAGCGAAGTGTCGGTGGCGGCGACAAGCTTGCCCTGCATTTCAACCATCAGATCGGAAATGCCTTCAGCGGCGGCGAGCGCCGTTTCCACGACGCCGGTGGCCAGATCCATCGAGGTCAGCGCCTCGCCGCGCGCACCATTGGACGCGCGCATGCCCTGGGCCAGGGCCCAGATCGCGCCGCCATCGCTCGCGCTGCCAATCTTGAGCCCTGTCGCGATACGGGTGTGCACTTTCACACTATCCCGTTGCAGCATGTCCATATGCTGCAGCGCAGAGTTCACACTGGCCATGGAATGGACCGAATAGGTCATCCAGCCTTTTGTCTCGCCACCTGTCGGGCCCGCTTTTCCGGCCTCCACCGGCCATGATGCCGTGATGTGGTTATCAACTCCTTTCCGGCCTGCTCATGGATTATGCCGCCTCAAACATCGTCCAGCGCCTTGCCGACCTTGCGTAGCTGGTTCTCGCCGCCGCCGGGCATGCCCTCGCCGGATGCGACGACCAGCTCCTCGGCATCATGCTGCCAGCGCTCGAGAATTTCCTTCTTCTGCTCGCGCGAGAGCGTGTCACTACGCAGGACGTTTTCCGGCTCGCCGAATGTGCCTGCCGGGTCCAGAAGGGCTTTTTCAAAATCAACCGTGGTCATGACCGGGCCTCCTTTCAGGTTGTGAAACAACCGGTACTCTGAAAACGCGTGGCGGCGGTGCCGGTTCCGCTGAAATGCCATGCAGGCGGACGCTTTGCCGCCCTCGCAATTTCGTGCGGATGGATTAGGTTGCGCTTATGAGCCAGCCGCCCAGAGACCCGGACGCGTTCAAGCGCGCCCTCGCCATCACCACCCGCGCCATCGCCGGCGACAAGGATCTCGACGTCCGCTATGGCGGCGAGATTGCCGGTCTGTCGGGCGGACGCATCGTGCTGCCCAATCCCGGCCCCGAGCCATCGGCCGCCGCAGCAGCAGCCGTGCGCGGCCGCGCCGATGCGCTGGCGCTGCGCCTGGCCCATCATGACGAAGCGGCCCATCTCGGCGCCCTGCCGCCGGGCGCGACGGCGCGCGCGATCTTCCATTCAGCCGAGCAGGCCCGCGTGGAAAGCCTTGGCGCCCGCGATATGCGCGGCATGGCGAACAATCTCGACGCCGCCCTCATCGCCCGCTGCCGTCAGAAGGGCTGGCAGCGCGTGGAGGACCGCCAGGCCGCACCGATGGAAGAGGCCGTGGCGATGCTGGTCCGCGAGCGGATTACCGGCCGGCCGACCCCGCCGGAAGCCGACGGGCTGATGAAGTTGTGGCGAGACCAGCTGGAAACCGTTGCCGGCAAATCCCTCGACGCCCTGGCGCGCAATGCCGGCGACCAGCAGGCCTTTGCCGATCTCCTGCGCACCGTGATCGAGGATCTCGACCTGGCCGACGAGCTGGGCGGTGATCCCGAACAGTCGGAAAACCAGGACGATGACGATGAGGGCGTCGACCGCGAACAGCGCACCGGCGAGGACGAGCAGGATGACGGCAAGGACGGCGAACAGCCTGACACGCCGGACGCCTCGGGCACGGCCGGCGACGAGGAAGAGATCAATGCCGAGGGCGAGGACGCCGATACACGCGTCGACGCCATGGATGATGAAGGCGCCGCCCAGACCGCGATGCGGCCCAACTGGCAACCTTCCGGCGAAGGCGATGCCAAGGCCTACAAGGTCTTCACCCGCGAATTCGACGAGGTCATCCAGGCCCAGGATCTGTGCGATGCGGACGAGCTGGAACGGCTTCGCAAATATCTCGACAATGCCCTCAAAGGGCTCGACCAGGTTGTCGGCCGCCTGGCCAACCGCCTGCAGCGCCGCCTGATGGCGCAGCAGGAACGCGCCTGGCAGTTCGATCTCGAGGAAGGCGTGCTGGACGGTTCGCGCCTGGCCCGTGTCATTGCCGACCCCACCCTGCCCCTGTCCTACAAGCAGGAGAGCGATACCGAATTCCGCGACACGATCGTCACCCTGCTGCTGGACAATTCCGGCTCCATGCGCGGCCGGCCGATCATGGTCGCCGCCGCCTGCGCCGACATTCTCGCCCGCACGCTGGAGCGGGTCGGTGTGAAGACGGAAATTCTCGGCTTCACCACGAAGGCCTGGAAGGGCGGCCGCTCGAAGGAGCAATGGCTCGCCGAAGGCAAGCCGCCGCATCCGGGCCGGCTCAACGATCTGCGCCACATCATCTACAAGTCCGCCGACACGCCCTGGCGCCGCGCCCGTACCAATCTGGGTCTGATGATGCGCGAGGGCCTCCTGAAGGAAAATATCGACGGCGAAGCCCTGCTATGGGCCTGGAAGCGCATGGGCGCCCGGCCGGAACAGCGCCGCATCATGATGGTGATCTCCGACGGTGCGCCGGTCGATGACGGCACCCAGTCGGCCAATTCGCCGGGCTATCTGGAACGCCATCTGCGCGAGACCATCGCCCTGATCGAGAACCGTTCGGAAGTCGAACTGCTGGCCATCGGTATCGGCCATGATGTCACACGCTGGTATCGCCGCGCGGTTACCATCAATGACGTCGAACAGCTCGGCGGCGCCATGACCGACCAGCTAGCCTCCCTGTTCGAAGAGGATGGCGGCCCGGGGGCGCGTTTCTCCAGCCGGAGTGAAACCGCGACATCGGGCCTGAAGCGCGGCGACCGGGCCTCCCTGGCCGGCGGCCGCTGAGGAGTTTCACATGATGCGTTCCAGTCTTTTCGCAGCCGTCCTCATTCTGGCGCTGCAGCCGGCATCCCATGCCCAGTCGGTGACCGCGGCCGCCCTGCCGCTGCAAGCCGGCCCGGAAGAGCAGGCCGCGCTGGGCCGGCTGGCCTATCGCGGCGGGCTCGTCCTGGCATCGGACGATGAACGCTTCGGGGGCCTGTCAGCGCTGGAAGTCTCGACCGATGGCACTCGCCTTCTCGCACTCTCCGACAGCGCCTGGTGGGTCACCGGCACGCTGGCCTGGGACGATACGACAAATACGCTGACCGGTTTCAGCGACCTCTCCATCTCACCCGTGCGCGACAGCGATGGCCGGCATTTCGAGGGCCGTTCCGGCGACAGCGAGGGCCTGACGGCGCTGGGCGATGGCCGCTACGCGGTCAGTTTCGAGCGCCGCCACCGCGTGCTGACCTATACGCTGGGCGAGGACTGGTCGGCCCGCGACAGAGCCCTGCCCGAAACAATGAATATCCCCGAAGCCCTGTCCGGCCTGCCGGACAATCGCGGCCTTGAATCCCTGGCTCGCACAGACGAGGGCCGCCTGATGATGGGCGTGGAATACCCGACCGATCTGGGACTGGGTCACGCCCTGTGGGTAGACGGCGACACGGGCTGGCAGCGCCACAGCGTGCACTCGCGCCCCTCTTTCGGGCTGACCGGCATGGCCGCCCACGACGGCACGATCTACGCTGTGGAGCGCTTTTATTCACGCGCAACCGGCAACCGGATCGGCATCATCGCCTTCCCGGTGCCGCAGGCCGGGTCACAGACGGCGATCACCCCGGAAACGCTTGGCCGGATCGACCCGCCCCTGCCCGTCGACAATTTCGAGGGCATCGCTGTCATCGAACGCGGCGGCGAGACCCTGGTCCTGATCATCTCCGACGACAATTTCTCCAACCGCCAGCGTACCCTGCTGATGGCGTTTGCGGTGGCGGAGTAGGTCCACGCAGCCATCCTTCCCCTTGATGGGGAAGGGGGACCACGCCGCAGGCGTGGTGGATGGGGTGGGAGCGAGGCCTTTGAAAAGGCAGACACCGGGGTTCACCCCTTCCGTCCGTTCGGGACACCTTCCCCATCAAGGGGAAGGACCGTCTGTGCCGCCTACTCCGCGCGCTCCCAGACAATCTCGCCCTCGACCACCGTCATCAGCGGCTCGACCTCGAGGATCTCCGCTTCGGGGATGGTCATGATATCGGCGGAGAAGACCGTGAAATCGGCCCGCTTGCCGGTCTCGATCGAGCCCAGCTCGTCCTCGCGGAAGGAGGCATAGGCAGGCCAGAGCGTGAAGAGTTTCAGCGCATCGCTGCGCGACAGGGCTTCCTCGGCATGCCAGTTCGCACCCTGGAAACCGGAGAGGTCGGCGCGTGCCGTGGCGGCATAGTATTCGATCCGCGGATCGCCCTGCTCGACCGGCGCATCCGATCCGCCGGTGAGGTGCGCATCTGCGTCCAGCAGGCTCTGCCAGGCATAGGCGCCCTCCAGCCGGGCATCGCCCAGCCGGTCGGGTGCGAAGTGCAGGTCGCCGATGGCGTGGGAGGGCTGCATGGACGCGATCACACCCAGTTCGGCAAAGCGGGGGATGTCGTCTGGATGGACGATCTGGCTGTGCTCATCGCGCCAGCGATGTTCGGCCAGGGCGCGGTCCTCTGCGGGCACCTGGTCCAGCGCCTCGCCCACCCAGTCGAGCAGCGAGCGATTGCCGCGGTCGCCGATGGCGTGGACATTCATCTGGATGCCGTCACGCAGGGCCTGGGTCATCATGCCCGTCGTCTCGTCGGCTTCGGCGATCCGCAGACCGGACGTGTCGGGCCGATCGGAATAGGGCTCCAGCAGTGCCGCACCGCGCGAGCCCAGGGCGCCGTCCATATAGAGTTTCACGGCCCGGGTGATGACCCGGCCATCATCGGCCATGCGCGGCACCTCGCCGGCCGCCAGATCGGCATAGCCGCCCGGATTGATCGAGACATAGACACGGATCGGCAGGCGGTCGGCTTCGGCCAGGCCCTCGATCATCGCCACATCCGACCAGGGCACGGACATGTCGTGGGCGCCCGTCCAGCCCAGGCTGGCAAGACGGTCTGCGCCCTCCGCATAGGTGTCGGCGCGCTCGGCTCCGGACGGCTGGGCGACGAGCGCGTGAGCCGGCCCCATGGCGGTATCGATCAGCATGCCGGTCGGCTCACCGGCCTCGTCGAACAGGATCTCCCCGCCCTCCGGCGCCACCGAGTCGCGATCAATCCCGGCGGCTTCCAGCGCAACGGAGTTGACGACCAGCGCGTGACCGTCGGCCCGGACCAGCACGACCGGATTGTCCGGCGACACGGCATCCAGATCGTCCCGCGTGGGGAAACGGCCTTCCGGCCAGTGGGTCTCGATCCAGCCGCGTCCGAAGACCACATCGCCCGGCCGGGCCGCTTCGACGGCGCCGGAGACGCGTTCGACCAGTTCGGCGACCGAGACCACATCATCCAGATTAAGCAGGCGTTCGCGCTGACCGACGCCGAGCACGTGGATATGACTGTCGGTGAAACCCGGATACATCGCCGCGCCCTCCAGATCGACGAGGCGCGTGGCCTGTCCGACCCAGATATTCGCGCCTGCCCGGGGTCCGGCGAAGACGATACGCCCGTCCTGCACGGCAACAGCCTCGACCATGGGACGGGTATCATCGGCGGTGTAGATGGGACCGCCGAAGAAGACCATGTCGGCAGCAGGAATGCCGCCATCATCCGGTGCCGGTTCGGCCGGGCGCGGTGTGGCCGGCGCCTCGGCGGCGGGCTCGCCACTGCCGCAGGCGGCCAGTGCCAGCGCGCCGAACGCGGCGGCGATTGCGGAAATCCTGTTTGTCATGACGGCCTCCCCCGGATCTTCACGTCCGAAACCCGCGAGGAAGCTAGCGGCATGCCGCGCATACGACAACGCCCGCTGCAGGCGCAGCAGGCGTTGATCGAATTCGGTCAGGTCCGGAAGCGCTTAGGCTGCCAGAGCCTTCTTCAGGTCGCGCTTGATCTTCAGGGCGCGGTCCGAGAGTTTCTCGTCGCGAGCCTTGAGGAGGAAAGCATCCAGGCCGCCGACATGGTCGACAGACCGCAGCGCCTTCGCAGCGATGCGCAGCTTGAAGTTACGACCCAGCTTTTCCGAAGCCAGTGTGACATCGCACAGGTTCGGCAGGAAACGGCGGCGGGACTTGTTCTGAGCGTGGGACACATTGTTCCCCGTCATCACGCCCGTACCGGTCAGTTCGCAGCGACGCGCCATAGTCGCACCTTTCACATAGAATAATCCGTGCGCACCGATCTTGCGAGCGGCGCGAGAGCGGGCGAGATAACGGAGCGGCGCGACGGCGTCAAGCTTGCACCGTTCATCTTGCAGCCGGTTTTGTTCGGTTATTGCAGTTGATATACCGGGGTCAAGCTGGCGGCGGTGCATAGCCGAGGAGAGTTTCGAGTGAAAAACGCGTGGGTTATCGGAGCCATGGCGCTGGGCCTGACCGGCGGCGTGCCAGTCCTGGCGGCTGACGATGCAGCAGACAGTGCGGCAGGCGCCGGCGTGCGAGGCGTCACGGTGCAATATTCCGGCTCGGTCATGATCTTCCAGGTCGCCGATATCGTCGTGAACGGCCAGTTCGCCAACGACGACTACAGCGCCTCGGCGCGGCTGACTACGGCCGGCCTGGCGGCATTGTTCTCCGATGCGGACATCGAGGCCGGCGTGTCCGGCTATCGCTACGGCCCCCGGCTGCAGCCCTGGCGCTACAGCCACTATAATCATGCCAGCTCGAAGAATCGCACGGTCGGCATCGACTTCCCCGACGGGATCGCAACGCCGAATATCGAACCACCCTTCGGCAATATGGGTGAACCGCCGGCAACACCGGAAGAACGAGCCGGGGCCTCCGACCCGCTTTCCACCCTTTTGGCCATCGGGCTGGGCGCCGCCTCCAGCAGCGATTCGCTGTGTGACGGCCAGCTGCCCGTATTCGACGGCCGGGCGCGCTATAATCTGCGTTTCGAGGATGGCGGCACCGAACGGGTCCGCACCCGGGCCTGGTCGGGCAATGCCCAGATCTGCCACGCCTATTACGAGCCCATCTCGGGCTATGAGGCCGATGAGTTTCCCGACGATGACACCATCTCCCATCCGATCACCTTCTGGATGGCGCCGGTGCATGACGGCGATCTCTATGTCCCCGTGCGCATCCGGACAAATGCCGGCTTTGGCGGGGTGACAATCACCGCCCGCTCGATCCAGGAAAACTGATCCTGCATGCCGGGTGCCGGTGAGCAGCCTTGCGCTGCCCCCGGCCTCCGGCCTAAGGAGGGGGCGTCATGTTGGCGCGCAATGACGGTCCCGGCCAGATAACGGCCGCGCTCGGACCGACCAATACCGGAAAGACACACCTCGCCGTCGAGCGGATGCTGGGCCGGTCCTCCGGGATGATCGGTCTGCCCCTGCGCCTGCTCGCGCGCGAAGTCTATGACCGGGTGGTGAAAACCAAGGGTGCGGCCGCCGTCGCGCTGATTACCGGCGAGGAAAAGATCGTGCCGGCCTCGGCGCGCTATTTCATCTGTACCGCCGAAGCCATGCCGGTGGAAAAGCGCGTCGCCTTCGTTGCCATCGACGAGGTGCAACTGGCCGCGGATCCGGAACGCGGTCACGTCTTCACCGACCGCCTCCTGCGCGCCCGTGGTACCGAAGAGACCATGATCCTCGGCTCGGGCACGATGACCCGGCTGATCCGCGAACTCGTGCCGCGCGCCGATACCGAGCATCGCGAGCGCTTTTCCCAGCTGAGCTATTCCGGCCCTGCCAAGCTGACCCGTCTGCCGCGCCGTTCGGCCGTCGTCGCCTTCTCGGCCGAGGCGGTCTACGCCATCGCGGAACTCCTGCGCCGGCGGCGGGGCGGGGCGGCGGTTGTGATGGGTGGGCTTTCACCGCGCACCCGCAACGCCCAGGTCGAGCTCTATCAATCCGGCGAAGTGGACTTCCTTGTTGCCACCGATGCCATCGGCATGGGGCTGAACATGGATATCGACCATGTCGCCTTTGCCGAGAGCCGCAAGTTCGACGGCCGCCGCCGGCGCCGGCTGACCCCGGCCGAGCTGGGCCAGATTGCCGGCCGGGCCGGCCGCTTCCGGTCCGACGGTACGTTCGGCGAGACGGCCGATTGCCGGCCTTTCGAACCGGATGTCGTCGAAGCCGTGGAGGCGCACAGCTTTGCGCCCGTGGAACGCCTGCGCTGGCGCAATCCCGATCTCGACGAAAGCTCTCTGGACGCGCTGCAATTCTCGCTCGGCAAACCCTCGCGCCACCCGGCGCTGGAACGGGTCGGCGAAGCGATGGACGAGCGCGCCCTGGGCGTGCTGGCTGCCGATCGCGAAGTGCGCGACCGCGCGACCGGCCGCGACGGGGTGAGCCGGCTGTGGGATGCCTGCCGCCTGCCCGATTTCCGCAAGGCAACGCTGGACGCCCATGCCCGGCTGGTCAAATCGATCTACCTGCACCTGACCGGCCCCGGCAATCGCCTGCCCGACGACTGGCTGGCCGGTCATCTGGAACGGCTGAACAAGACCTCCGGTGATGTCGACGCGCTGGCTTCACGGCTGGCCTATGTGCGCACCTGGGCGTATGCCGCGCACCGCGCCGACTGGACGCAGGACCCCGATCACTGGCGCGGCCGCACACGGCAGATCGAGGACGCGCTGTCCGACGCCCTGCATGAACGGCTGATGCAACGCTTCGTCGATCGCCGCACCAGTGCGCTGGTAAAAGGCCTGCGCGACGAGCGCGACCTGCTGGCCGGCGTATCGCACACCGGCGAGGTGACGGTAGAGGGTCATTTCGTCGGACGTCTTGACGGACTGACGTTCAGGCCCGATGCAGAAGGCCGCGAGCTGGCCGCCCGCACCCTGAAGTCCGCGGCGCTGAGAGCGTTGCGACCTGAAATCAACCGGCGCCTCGGCGCCCTGGCTAGGACAGACATGACAGACCTGACCTTCACCGATGATGGCCAGATCATCTGGAACGGCGAGACCGTGGCCCAGCTGATCCCCGGCCCCGGCCCGCTGAAACCGGCCATCAAGCTGATCGGCGGCGATCTGGGAACGATGGAAGCCCAGGCGGCAGCCCAGTCGACGCTGGAAGCGCGCGTGCGCGAACATATCGAGACGGTTCTGGCGCCTCTGTTCAAGCTGCGCGAAGCCGGCCAGTCCGACGATCTGCCCGGCCCGGCCCGCGGTGTCGCCTGGCGCCTGCACGAGGCCGGCGGCGCCCTCGCCCGCCTGACCATCTCCGAGGAAGTGCGCGCCCTGACCCAGGACGAGCGCCGCGCCCTGCGCGCCGTCGGCGTGCGGATCGGCGAGCACATGGTCTATGTGCCCGAGCTTGTGAAACCCGCCCCGGCGCGGCTGAACGCCCTGCTGCAGGCGATCGCCGCCGGATCGACCGATATCAGCTGGCTGCCGGCCCCCGGCCTGACCTCGATCGCCAATGACCGCGACCGCTCGCGCGCCGATTATGCGACCGTCGGCTTCTATCCCTGCGGCCCGCGCGCCGTGCGCTTCGACATGCTCGAACGCCTGGCCGATACGCTGCGCGATGCCCGTGCGGTGGATCAGGAAGCGGGCTTTCCGCTGACCGCCGACATGACGGCACTGCTGGGCTGCTCGGTCGAGGATCTTCGCGGAACGCTGACCACGCTCGGCTACAAGCGCATCCAGAAGGGCCCCGATCCGGAAAAGGCCGAAGGCGAACGCTGGGATCGTCGCAAGCGGCGTCCCCAGGCTCGCCCGCGGCCCAAGCCGGCTGCCGCGACCCCGCCGCCCGCCGACAGCCCGTTTGCCGCTCTGGCCGCGCTGAATGTCGCCGGCACGGGTGCCGCGAACACCCGCAAGCCGGGCCGCAAGCGCAGCCGCAAGGCCTCCAAGCCGTGAGCGAGGCGGGTAGCGGACAGCGGGTGGATGTCTGGCTGTGGCATGCCCGCCTGTTCAAGACCCGCACTCTGGCCACCCGTATCGTGACGAAGGGGCAGATCCGCGTCGAGACCGCCGGCACAACGCGCCGGATCACCAAGGCTTCGGCCCTGGTTCGTGAGGGCGACACATTGACGCTCCCCCTGAATAATCAGATTGTTCGGCTCGAAGTTCTGGGCCTGGGCGAACGGCGCGGCCCGGCGGCGGAAGCCCGCCTGCTCTATCGCCGGCTCGACGAAGCCGGGGAGCCGGCCGAGACCGCCGCGTAAATATGCCGATAAACCCGGACCTTAGAGGACCCGGCCATGTTCGAATCCATCAAGCGTCTCTTCACCACCGAAACGGGCGAATCCCATCCCGAACTCGATCCGCACGTTGCGGCGACGGCTTTGCTCGTCGAGGCGGCCCTGGCTGACGGCATCTATGCCGACTGCGAACAGGACCAGATCCTGGCCATTCTGTCCGCCGCCTTCTCAATGCCGGACGACAAGGCCGCGCGGGTGCTCGAACAGGCCGAGAGCCTGGCCGAAACCGCGGTCGATCATCACAGCTTCACCAAGGTGGTGAAGGCCTGTCTGGACAAGCAGGAACGCGTCGCGCTGGTGGAACAGTTGTGGCGCGTCGCACTGGCCGATGGCGAGAAATCGCCCTTCGAGGACGCCTTCATCCGGCGCATCACGCCCCTGCTCGCCGTCGGCGACCGGGAGCGCGTCTTCGCCCGCTCGCGTGCAGAAGCGCACATGCGGCCCCGTTGACAAACCCGCGCCTGCGGCCCATGTCCCGCCGGCATACCTGCCCCGTCCAAGAAATCCTGCTGCCATGACCTATATCGTCACTGACGCCTGCGTGCGCTGCAAATACACCGATTGTGTCGAAGTCTGCCCCGTCGACTGCTTCTACGAGGGCGAGAATTTCCTCGTCATCCATCCGGATGAGTGCATCGATTGCGGCGTCTGCGAACCGGAATGCCCGGTCGAGGCGATCAAGCCGGACACCGAGGACGATCCGGATGGCAAGTGGCTGGCCGTGAACTCGAAATTCGCCGAGGTCTGGCCGAACATCACGGTGCGCAAGGACCCGCCCGCCGACGCCGATGCCATGGCCGAGGAAGAGGGCAAGTACGAGAAGTATTTCTCCGAAAAACCCGGATCGGGCGACTAGCCGCGCCGGGTTAACCAAACGCTACCGTTTGGAAATTTCCGTAGTTTGTGATATGTTCCGCGGATTGATGGGCAGTGCATGTGGCGCTGCCCGCTTTTCTGTGCGGTGGCTTGCACGCAGGATTAGTCGATCTCGGAGCCGGGTGGGTGCCGGAACAACTTCGGGAGCGATCTGCGCGCTATTGGGTCCCACCGGCAAGGAAGGCCCAACCAGAGAGCATCCATGACAAAAAAAACCGCCAACGACAACAAGTCTTTCAAGCAAGGCGACTTTATCGTGTACCCGGCCCACGGTGTCGGCCAGGTCACGGGCGTTGAGAAGGATACGGTCGCGGGTTTCGACATCGAAGTCTACGTCGTCACGTTCGAACAGGATAAAATGACGCTGCGCGTGCCGACCGCCAAGGCCGACGCGTCGGGCATGCGCCCGCTGTCCAGCGATCGTATCGTGAAGGATGCGATGAAGACGCTGAAGGGCAAGGCCAAGGTGAAGCGCACCATGTGGAGCCGCCGGGCACAGGAATACGAAGCGAAGATCAATTCGGGCGACCTGATCATGATCGCCGAAGTCGTTCGCGACCTGCACCGTGCAGAAGACCAGCCCGAGCAGTCCTATTCGGAACGTCAGCTCTATGAATCCGCGCTGGACCGCATGGTCCGCGAACTGGCTGCCGTCGAGAATATCGAGCACGACAAGGCCCGTGAAATGCTGTCGGTCTCGCTGGCCAAGAAAGCCGCCTGATCCGTCACGCATTGCAACGCCCAGACAGACGCCCGGCTCCGGCCGGGCGTTTTTCTTTGTGCACCGGCATTTGTTTGTGCCTCCGCGGCTGCAGAGCCGCCCGACACCTGCCGGCCCGGTGATCCGCTCCGCCCTGCCCGCCGTAAGAGGCAGCAAGGAGGATGTAAGGATGCCTGCAACCCGGACTGCCCCCGAGACAACCGCCGCGCCGCGCCAGCGCGATGCCGGCGAACAGCGCTTTGTCAAAACCGCCATGGCGGTTCCGCTCTTGTCGCGCGAGGAGGAACAGGACCTCGCCCGCCGCTGGTCCGAACACCGTGACGAGGCCGCGCTGCACCGCCTGACCGAGGCTCATATGCGCCTCGTCGTCGCCACGGCGGCGCGCTTCCGGCGCTATGGCCTGCCCTTTTCCGACCTGATCCAGGAAGGCAATATCGGCCTGATGAAAGCGGCGGAGCGGTTCGATCCCTCCCGCGACGTCCGTTTCTCCACCTATGTGACCTGGTGGGTGCGCTCCTGCATCCAGGACTATGTGCTGCGCAACTGGTCGATCGTGCGCACCGGCACGACCTCGGCCCAGAAATCCCTCTTCTTCAACCTGCGCCGCATCCGCGCCCGCACGGGCGATGTCGATGGCGGCGGGTTGACGCCGGAGAACCGCCGCCTGATTGCCGAGGAGCTGAAGGTGCGCGAGGAGGATGTGGACATGATGGCCTCGCGCCTCAGCGCCGTCGACCGCTCGCTCAACGCGCCGGTCGGCGAAGAGGACCAGATGCAGTGGCAGGACCTGCTGGTGGACGAGACGTGTGCGCCGGAGGACGAGGTGATGGACCGGACCGACAGCGAACGCCGCAAGGCGTGGCTGGGCCAGGCCATCGACACGTTGAACCCGCGCGAACAGCTGATCATCCGCGAACGCCGTCTCAGTGAAGAAGGCTCGACCCTGGAAATGCTCGGCGACCGCCTGGGCATTTCCAAGGAACGCGTCCGCCAGATCGAGACTGTGGCACTGGACAAGATCCGCCACGCCCTGACCGAGCGTCATGGCGATCCGGCCGCCTGCGGCCTGATCCCGAACTGATCCGGAATTTGATCCCGGTAGCGCCTGCCGGAGACGGCAGGCGGCTAGCTGGTCTTTCGTAGGCCGCTTACGGCCGCCCGGCTCAATCAACCAGAAGCTCGATCCGTTCGGGGTGATCGATGCGGATCATCGGACCGTTCTCGTCCTCGATCCAGCCCCGCACCCGGATGCGGCGCGTTTCCAGCGCATCCGGGCCCAGACCGGCTTCGAGAAAGGCCGGCGCGTCCTCCGCTTCGATCATGATGGTGAAGTCGGTCCGGTAGTCGGCTCCGAAATTCAGATAGATGCGGCCGGAGCGCAATTGCGTCGCCTCCAGCACCCGGCCCTCGACCAGCTGCACTGATCCTATGTCCTGGGCCAGCGCATCGGGATGGGTGTCGCGCACGGCATAGGCCGGATCCGACCACAGCCCCCGCCCCCCGGCCCGGGCAAAACCTTCCAGAACCAGCAGGTCTCGCGCGGCCGCCCGGTTGTCCGCATGGCTGAGCACCCGGGCGGCGCCGGATTCGACGAGCCGCGCCTGCAGCCAGGTTTCTCCGCCCGGCTCATCCTGCACATGCACCTGCGCCAGCGCGCGGCCATAGCGATCACGCTCCTGACCGGCATAGGCAAGACGCACCGCATGGCCCGCCGCCTCGGCCTCCAGCAAAGCCCGGCTCAGGGCCTCGTCCGGCGCATCCAGCTCGGCCAGACGCACCTCCAGCTCGCCCCCGCCAGTATCCAAGGTGAGCGTCAATGCGCCCGAAACTTCCGTGACTTGTCCGGTCTCGCCCGGCGTGAACGGGTCGGCACCGAAAGAGCAGGCCGCCAGGGCCATCAGAAACAGGAGGGACATGGTCGCGCGCATCGCTTTCCGGCTTTCCGTTCACCCCATGCCTATACCACTTGTAATTGTGCTGCAAGCGCGACTTTTCCGCCGGTCGTTTACCAATCCGTTTACCATCTGCGCGTAATGATCCGGGCAGACAACAATCAGGGACGCCCCCACGATGAACGCTTATGCCTATTCCGACGACGCGATGACCCATCCGGCCGGCGCGTCCGAAAGCAATTCCCGCGCGGTCGCCGAAGCGGTCGGCGAGACGGCCGCCCGCGCCTCCCAGGGCGCCGAGGCAGCCCAGATCGCCCGCGACGCCATGAACCAGGTGGAAGAGTCCAGCCAGGTTCTCGAACGCCGTGTCGAGGCGCTGACCGACGCGTCCCAGCGCATCAATGCGATCCTGTCGACCATCGAGGCGATCGCCAGCCAGACCAACCTCCTCGCCCTCAACGCCACGATCGAGGCCGCCCGCGCCGGTGAAGCCGGCCGCGGCTTTGCGGTTGTTGCCGGTGAAGTGAAGGCGCTGGCCGGCCAGACCGCCAAGGCGACCGAAGATATCGCCTCGCGCATCGCCGCCCTGGACACCGAAGTGAAGGAAATCCTCGATGGTGTGCGCGGTTCCGGCCAGTCGGTCGCCCGCGGCAAGGTCGCCGTCGACCAGATGACCCAGGCAACCCAGGAAGTCGCCCAGCAGCTCAACACGCTGCGCCAGACCATCGGCTAGGCGTTCGCCAGGCCGGGAGCAAAGAAGCGGCGGGCCCAGCTCGCCGTTTTTTTGTGCCCATAGCTCATGCCCCGCATCACAGGCTTCAGCCATCGGGAAAAACCCGCTAAGACGCCTGTCTGGCGGCCCCGTAGCTCAGCAGGATAGAGCAACGGATTCCTAATCCGTAGGCCACTGGTTCGAATCCAGTCGGGGTCACCAGTTCTTTGATCTCACGGTAGTCCGCTTCGCGGACGCCTCCGAAGGGGCGGGCTGCCACTTTCCGAATTCCGCCCGACGCGCGGTCGCGCTTGCGGACCTCCGGCCCGGCGATCTCACGGCAGTCCGCGTCGCCGGCACCCCTGACGGCGGGTCACGCCCTGGCCTTGCGGGCGCGCCGCCGGGCGAGGATGCGGTTGATCCACAGGGCGATGCCGGTTCCCGTCACGACGCTCGCACCGATCCCGGCCAGGAAGATCACGATCCGCCCGGGCAGGCCCAGCGCGCTGCCTGAGTGGAGGGGGTATTGCCAGGCGACGAAAACATCGCCGGCGCTGCCGGAGGCCGGATGGTAATCGCCGATGATCTCGCCGCTCTGCATATCGATGGTCAGCGACCGGCGGCCATACGGGTCCATGTCGCGCGGATCGAAGACCCGCAGGCGATGCACACCGAGTGTGGGATAGGTGGAGATGATATCGATTTGCGCCGGGGTCACCGTGCGCGCCGCCTCGATGGCCGTCGCGACCGAGACCGCCGTGGGATAGGCCGGCGCATCCAGGCGCTCCAGCTGCGCTGTCGGCGGCGCGGTGAGCGGCGAGAACCGGTCCACCACCCCGGTAAACACGCCATACCAGTTGAAATACACGCCCGAGACCGCCAGCATCAGCGTCACGGGGAGCAGCCACACCCCCAGCGCTCGGTGCCAGTCGAAGACCTGGCGGTTGGCACTGCCGCGAAACCGCACCCGGAAGGCATTCACCCAGTTGCGGACGATCTGGAAGGTGTAGATCGTCGACAGGAAGTGATCGACGATCCAGAGCACGGCGACGAGGCCGAGGAACCAGACCATGGCCCCGCCGGCCATCAGATCGATGTGGAGCTCGTAGATGAAGCCCATGATGTGCCGCCGGTCCAGGCTGACGACGTGCGGCTCCCGGGTGCCGAGCACCTCGGCCGTATAGGGGTTGAGATACACCTGCAGCCCGCCCGGCGGCGGTGCAGGCTCGCCCGAGCGCGGGGCCATCAGCGCCACAGCACTGGAGATGCGGCTTTTCTCGTCCGGCAGGTTGATGAGCCGGACATAAGCCCCCGGCGCGTGGGCCTGGGCCGCCTCCACCAGCACGCCCGGCGGCAGGGGATCGCCGCTGCCTTCCGCATGCCAGATCTCCGGATTGAGCCAGGATTCCAGCTCGTCATAAAAGACGATGGCGCTGCCGGTGAGCGACAGCGCCAGTATCCACACCGCAGCCAAAAGGCCGAACCTGCGGTGCCAGAACTGCAGGACCGATCGCACGGACAGCGCGCCCTTCTTCGGTCGTTTCGGTCCTGCAGCCATGTGTGTCTACCCGATCAGAAACGCGCGGAGACGGACAACCGGATATCGCGGCCGGCTTCGTTCGGGCCGACAACCATCTCCCAGCCGGGAATGCCGCTGTAATCACCGACCGTGGAGTGTTCACGATAGACTTCGTCGAACAGGTTGGTCACGGCGAGATTCACCTCGATATTCTCGGCCGCCGGCGGCGTCCAGGCGAGGTAGACGTCGTGCACGGTGAAGCCGGGCTTGTCGATCGTCTGCGTGCTGCCGATCCAGCCGATGGCGGCGCTACGCTGCAACACCTCGATATCGTCGAGATCCGCAACATGCAGCACGTGCCAGCCCAGCTCGATGGACGGCGCCGGCATGTAGTAGAGATTGAGGCTCAGCCGGCCGCCGGAACTGTTGGCGAGGCCGATCTGCTCATAGCCTTCCACCGGATGGCCGTTCAGCTCAGCATCATAGCTGGTGAAGAACAGGTCGGCGCCAAAGGCGTCCGTCCGGTATCCCAGCTGCAACTCGATACCGTCGGACTCGAACTCGCCGATATTCTCGTAATACGTGCCCTGGCCCAGCTGGTCCTGGATCACATCGTCGATCGTCATGGCGTAGTAGGTGGCACCGGCCGACCAGGTGCCATTGTCATAGACCAGGCCGATTTCGTGATTATTGACCCGTTCCGGATCGAGATCGGGATCGATCGAGGAGGCTTCCAGGGTGAAACTGTCCCCGACTTCCTTGCCCCGCATGGCCTGGGCCCAGCCGGCCGAGAGGGTCAGGTCGGGCGTGAGCTCGTAGCGCAGACCGGCATTGCCGGAAAACCCGTCACTGCTGGTCGACTGGCCGTTATGCTCCATGTCCAGCTCATAGCTGTCGAAGCGGCCCCCGAAGGAAAGCAGCAGCGCATCCGTTGCCTGGAAATGGTCCTGGACATAGAGGCCGAAGACGTCGCCGGTCTCGGTATAGCTGCCCCATTGCGGGTTGGTGATGTACTCGCTGAAGGACTCGTCAGCGCGATACTCCGCACCATAGGTCACGGTGTGGCGGCCAAGACCGCTGGTATTGCGCAGGTCGAAGCCGATGCTTTCCACTTCGCCGCGATACTCGCCCCAGCGATTGTAGACATCCTGCAGGAATTCCGAAGCCGTGGCGTAGGCCGTCAGTTCGAGATCGACGAGACCACCGTCCGTATAGCGGTAATTCGCCGTCACCGTGTCGCGCTGCGCCTCGATCGGATAAAGGATGTCGCTTTCCAGCACGCGCCAGTTCGGCCGCTGCCCCAACTCGCCCTCCTCGTCGCGGCGCTCATAGCTCACCGAGACCGATTGGCGGTCGGTGAGGTCACCGCTCACTTTGAAGAAAGCCAGGTTCTGCTCGGCGCCGCTGCCGAAGATTTCCTCGCCGTCCCCGTCTTCCATGTTTTCCCGGTCGACATGGGTGAAGGAGGCAAGCGCATTCCAGTTCTCGCCCAGCCGGCTATAGGCCGTGGCCGACAGCGAATAACCTTCATTGCTGAAATAGCCGGCGCGGGCCATGCCGCCGAACTGCTGGTCGGGTGTGAGGAGGTCGTCGGCATCGCGGGTGCGGAAGCGCAGCGCACCGCCGACCGCGCCGAACCCGGCCGTGGCTTCACCGGCACCGGCCTGAACCTCGACCTCTTCGAGCAGGGACGGGTCGATACTCACCCGGCCAATATGGTGGAAGAGCGTACCGGTCTGCGGCGCGCCATCGACGGTGACATTGAGCAGCGTGTCTTCAAGACCGCGAAGATAGATTTTCTGGGCGATGCCGACCGAGCCGCCGACGGTAACAGACGGGACCGTCCGGAAAATGTCGGCGAGATCATTGGCCTGGAAGCGTTGGAGGTCATCGGCGGAGATGTCAAAATTGGTGGTCGATCCGACCACGACAACCACATCGCGCTCCGCGCCCTCATTGTCATGCACAGCGTCCTGAGCGTGTGCGTTTGTGAATGCGGTGATGGCGGCACCGGCCAGCAGGCCGTTTGCGAGCATACGAAGTGTCATGTCTGTCCCTGTTCGGTCGTGCCGTATGGCGCGGGAATGATGAGCGTGCTGATAATGCAAACCGTTCTCATTTGCACCCCCAGAACTGCATCTTCATGCAGCGGGCCTGCGCACTCCCCACTGGCACTCTTCTTGCTCGCCTCGCAGGGGAAATCCCGGGAGGAGACAGCGCGCCATGACCCAATCCATCGCTGCCGAACACATCGCCAAGCGCGAACGGCTTGATCATCTCGATGTCCTGCGCGGTCTGGCCGTGATCGGTCTGCTGTTTGCGCGCTTCCCGGCGAAGGGCGGTTCGATTCTCGCAATCGAACACCCGGATATTCTCGGCTGGTCCATCGGGGAACAGGTGATCTGGTTCCTCAATTCGGTCTTGGTCGACGATGCGATGCGCGGCCTGTTCGCGCTGCTTTTCGGTGTCTCGCTGTGGATGATGACGCGGCCGCGCGAAGGCGTAGCCCTGGCCGAGACCTATACCCGCTACCTGGCCCGCACGGCCGGCCTGTTCGCCTTCGGTCTGGTCTTCCACGTGATCCTGCTCGCCGAGGCCTCCGACATCCTGCACGTGTATGCGCTGGCCGGTGTCATTGCCCTGGCCCTGTCGCGGTTGGATCCGCGCCTTCTGGTACTGGGCGGTCTGGGCGGGTTCGGCCTGCTCGCGCTGCACGAATTTACCAATGAACTCACCACCACACCGGTGACTGAGGCCGGCCTGGCCGATGCGGCCGCCTATCATGCCGGTTCCTATCTCGATCATGTCCGCCTCTCCCTGGTGCAATTCCAGTCCTGGAGCCTGTCGACGGGCATTGTCTGGAAGTGTCTGGAAGCGGGCAGCTACATGCTGCTGGGCCTGGGCCTGTTCCGCATGGGGGCCTTCACCGGTTGGCCGGCCGGACGCCTGACAGCCCTGCTGGCCGCGGGCTATGGTATCGGCTTTGCCCTGTGCGGCGGCCTGGCGGCCATGGCAGCAGCCGGCGGGTTCGAGATCGTGGTGAAGACCCATCCGCTGACCACGCTGGGCAAGCCCTTCGTCGTGCTCGGCCATGCCGCGCTGATCATGCTGGCGATGCGGGCCCCGGCCCTGCGTCCCGCGCTGATGGCGACGCTGGCGCCGGTCGGCCGCCTGGCCCTGACGCTCTATCTGGGCGGCACGGCGATCGCGCTCTTCGCCTTCACCGGTGCCGGCCTGGCGCTGGGTCCGTTCGACCGTTACGGCATCACGGCTGCCGCCCTGATCGGGGCTGTCGCGCTGATCGTCTTCGCCCGGCTGTGGCTGTCCGTGTCGAAACAGGGGCCGCTGGAATGGGCGCTGCGGGTGTGGAGCTCGGCCTCGGGCGATCTGGCCTGCCGTCTGCTCCCGAAACCGCGGGCCGTCCAGAACGCCTGAGGGTTCAAGCCCCGGTCAGGGCGATAATGCCCGCCTGGCCGCCGAACTGCCCGCTCTCGCCGCGATGGTGGGCGCGGCGGGCGGAAAACAGGCGGGCCTCTTGGGCATAGGTGCACAGGGGGGAGCGTTCGATCGCGCTCTCCGGCACACCCGCCAGCACCAGCTGGCGGCGGCAGGCCTCGGCGACATCGAGCTGCGCCCCGCCTTCCGGATCGCGCGGCGAGACAATGCCGCCGGTATTTTCGAACGCCGCCTCGAATTCAGCGACGACTTCCGGTCCGACGCGATAATTCGCCGGCGAGATGGACGGACCGATGGCGGCCAGCAGATCGGCGGGGCGCGTGCCATAGCGCGCAGTCATGGCCTCGATCGTCGCGGCGGCGACATTGACGACGGTGCCGCGCCAGCCGGAATGGATCGCCGCGACCGCACGCTGCACGGGATCGAACAGCAGGATGGGCGTACAATCGGCCGTCTGGCAGACCAGGCCCAGGCCCGGCCGGTCGGTGATCAGCGCATCGCCCTCGCCCGCCGGCTGATCGCCCTTCGGCCAACCCTCGACAGTAACGACATCGCGGCCATGCACCTGCACGGCAAAGACCAGATGATCCAGCCCCAGCGCCGCGCGCACGCGGTCACGGTTTTCCGCGATATGCGCGGGATCGTCGCCGCGCGACCGGGTGAGGTTGAGCGCGGTATAAGGCCCCTCGCTGACACCGCCCGTGCGCGTGGTGAAGGCGTGGACGATGCCGGGCCGGTCGAGCACCGGCATGCGAATCAGATCGAGCGTCATGGACGAAATCCTAGCCGTCCCCGGCCCAGATCATAACCCTCGCCAACGGCCCGGATATCCACGATGCGCTGTTCGAAGCGCGACCAGTCATCGGCCGCGTTGATCGCTGCCCAGGTTTCCTCGACCACCTCGATCGTCATGGCGACAGGCTCGCTCTTCCCGAACACGGCATGGCCGAGGCGTTCCGGACGCACCGGGTCATGCGCCGCCATCGCCGTGCGCCAGGCGTCGAGCTTTTCGCCGGTATAGGCCGGTGCCCGCGGCCCCGACATCGCCCGCTCTGTCGAGGCTTCACCGCAGAACCAGTCGAAGATCACGCCCTCCCAGGGCAGTTGCGCGCCCTCCATGAAGGCCAGAAACGCCCGCACCAGTGCCTCGTCGGCCGCCTCTCCCGCAGATGCCAGGCCGAAGCGGGCCAGGAAAGCGTCGAGCAGGGCGGTGCGGTAGACGGCGGGGAAGCCGGCCAGGGCGGTCTCCAGGCTCGACCGGTCGCCCACCAGCGACAGCGCGCCGGCGAATTGCTGCAGCGCCCAGTACACGGCCTCCGGCTGGCGCGCGAAACAGTAGAGCCCGGAATGGTCGAAATAGGCGGCGGTGAAGCCGGGTTCATAGTGCGGCAGGAAGCGCCAGGGGCCGTAATCGAAGCTTTCGCCGGTGACATTGATATTGTCGGTATTGAGCACGCCGTGCACGAAGCCGGCCGCCATCCATCCCGCGGCCATGCGGGCATTGGCCGCGATCACCGCCTCCAGCAGCGCGGCGGGCCGGTCTTCTGCCTCCGCGAAACCGGGATAATAGGTCTCGATCACATGCCCGATCAGGGCCTCGATGCGCTCGGGCTCGCCTTCATAGGCATGGCGCTGGAAGGTGCCGAGACGGACATGGGAATGCCCCAGCCGGGTGAGCACGGCCGAGCGCGTCGGCGAGGGCTCGTCATTGCGCTGCAGGGCCTCGCCGGTCTCGAACACGGCAAAGGCCTTGGAGGTGTAGACGCCCAGCGCTTCCAGCATCTCTGCCGCCAGCACTTCGCGCATGGCGCCTTTCAGCGTCAGCCGCCCGTCGCCGGCGCGCGACCAGGGTGTCGTGCCCGAACCCTTGGTCGCCAGGTCCAGCAGGCGGTCCCGATCGTCGCGCAATTGGGCAAACAGGAAGCCGCGCCCGTCGCCGAGATCGGGATTATAGGTGCGGAACTGATGGCCGTGATAGCGCATGGCGCGCGGTTGCGGCTGGTTGTCCGGCAGGGCCTGGAAACGGTGGAAATGCGCGGCGCGCTCGGCGGCATCCAGCGTGTCCAGGCCGACGGGTCCGGCCCAGCGGTCATTCCAGAAGCGCAGATGCGCCTCGGGGAAATCGGCCGGGCGCACCGGGTCGGAGAAATCATCGCCCAGGGCCGCAAAGCGCGGATCGGGGCGGTAGGTCGCGGAAACGGTCATGCTACCGAGCTAGGCGCTTGCCCGCCCGAATGCAAACGGATCAGCCGCGCAGACCGTCACCCAGCGCCACGGCCGCCGCGTCCACCAGTGCCTTGGCGCCCGGCAGAACGGCGGTGAGATTGAAATAGCCGTGCGGCAATCCCTTGCCCAGCGTGTAGTCGACCGGCAGGCCCAGCGCGATCAGCCGGTCGCGATAGGCCTTGCCCTCATCCAGCAAGGGATCGAGCTCTGCCGCGAAGATATGCGTCTTGGGCAGGCCGGCCAGATCGCTCTCGAACAGGGGCGAGACCCGCGGATCCTTCGCCAGCTCCGGATCGGGCAGATAGGCCAGCGCGATCTTCTCCAGCGTGAAAGCGGCCAGCAGGTGGCCTTCCAGCGCCTTCAGCCGCGGCTTGCGCCGTTCAACGAGCTGCAGGAGCGGATAGATCAGCAGCTGGAAGCGGATCTGCTCGCGCCGTGCCTGGGTGAGCATGGCGGCCAGTCCGCCGCCGGCACTGTCACCGGCCACGGCGATGCGCTGCGGATCGGCCCCGGCGCGGGCCTGACCCTCATCCGAGACCAGCCAGTCAAAGGCCGCCAGCGTGTCCTCGATCGCGGCCGGGAAAGGATGTTCCGGCGCCAGGCGATAATCGATCGCCACCAGGCGGGCACCGCTGTGCGCGGCCAGCCGCCGGCATTCGCGGTCATGCGTATCCAGATCGCCAATCACATAGCCGCCGCCATGCATGTAGAGCGTCAGCGGTGCCGGTCCCGCCGATCCGAACGGAATGTAGAGGCGCGCGGGAATATCGCCTGCCGGGCCGGGAATGGCGAAATCCTCGACCGCTTCGAGATCCGGCGCCTTCACATCCATGTGCGGCGTGGCATTGCGCAGCGCCTGACGCATGCGCGGCGCCGTCCGTGCCGGCTCGAACGGATCTTCAATACCGAATTTGACGAGGGCCTCGGGCCATTGGGTCGTGTCCATAATTGAGCAGTTAGCACAGGCCCGCGACAGCGCAACTGCGGCGTGACGGGCTGCCGCAAATACCTAGTGGACCGTGATATCGCCTTCGCGCTCGAGCCGTCCGGCCAGCGCGTCTTCCATCACCGAGCGCAGGGCACGCCAGGCATCGGCGCCCTCGGGCTGTCCCTGCTCGTCCAGATCCGTCACCGCCTCGTCGGCATAGCCGATCGCCTGGGGGCCGTGCAGGTCGACCATGGTCCAGGCGATCTGGCGGATATCTTCGACGGTGATGTGGACGCGCGGGGTCATGCAAAGGGCTCCTGTGGACGGGTCTGCCAGACACAGGAGCAAGGGCGGGGCCACATCAGCACCCCGATTAACAATAATAATATCTGATAGTTAGCCCATCACCGCCGGGACCGGGCGGGGGTCAGCCCTGCCCTCCGGACGATTTTGCCGAGTCGTTCCGACCGGGTGCATAACCGCCGCCATCGAGATAGGCGATTTCTTCCGCGGTCGAGCGCCGCCCCAGCGCCTCATTGCGATAGGGGAAGCGCCCGAAGCGCTCGATCACCGCGCGATGCTTGCGGGCATGATCCAGCGTGCCCGGACCCTCCAACCGCTCCTGCGCCAGCGCGACGCAGCGATCCTGGTCGGCCAGGGCTTCGGAATGCATGAAGGGCATATAGACGAAGGCGCGGCGATCCTCGGCGATGGCCCAGTCGAACCCGCGGTCGATCATGGTGTCGGCGATCTCGCGGGCGAACGGATCGAACTGGAAGGCCTTGCCCGAGCCACGCCAGACATTGCGCGGAAACTGGTCGAACAGCAGGATCAGCGCCAGCGCGCCTTCGGCATCGTCCAGCCAGGGATGGCCGCCGGTGCGATAGCGCGCGGCCTCGCGCTCGATCGTCTTGCCGAAGCGCCGGCGCAGCACGGCGTCGAAGGCGGCAGAGACGGCATACCATTTCGCCGGCCCGGCCTCTTCGAACCAGAAATCGATCATGTCCTGCGGCGTCGGATCGGAAAGGCTCATACGCGAAGGGCTCCGGACTGGATCTGCTCGTACAGCTCCGGGGTCAGGGTGACATAGCGCCCCTCGCCGGGATGATCGAACAGGATCGTGTCCGAAATCGCGGCCGGATCAAAGCCTTCCTTCACCAGATCGACCTTGCGGAATTTGAATGTGCCGGTCGTGTCGGTCTGCCGCTGCAGGCGCAGGAAGAGCGGCCGGGCATAGGCCGGCAGCTGATCCTCGACATGGGCGTGCAGCGCGTCGAAATCGACCCCGTCGCCCGCCAGCACCAGCGCAGCCATGCCGGCGCGTCCGGAATGGCCCTCCACCTCGACGCCATAGACATTGGCCTGCTCGATACCGTCGACACTCAGCGCCTCGGCCACCTCGCCGGTCGCCACGTTTTCCGACTTCCAGCGGAAGGTGTCGCCGACCCGGTCGACGAAATAGTAATAACCCAGCTTGTCGCGCGTCATCAGGTCGCCGGTGCGGAACCAGGCATCGCCCTCTTCATAGACATTGCGCAGGATCTTCTTCTCGGTGTCTTCCTTGCTGCCATAACCGTCAAAGCGGAAACGCGAGTCCTCCGGGTCAATCCGGCCGATCGCCTCGCCGACCTCACCCGGCGCGCACTGGATACAGAACCCGTCCTCGCCGCGCATCGGCTTTTCCGCTTCCATGTCGAAGCGGACGAGGTCGATATTGAAGCGGGATTTCAGATAGCCCGGCACCCGGCCGACGGCTCCAGGCGTGTTGTCGGTATTCACAAGGCCGACATTGCCCTCGGTCGACCCGTAGAACTCGATGATCTGCGGCACATCGAACCGCGCCTGGAACTCCTCCCACACCTCGCGGCGCATGCCATTGCCGATGGCGATGCGCAGTGTGTGGTCCTTTTCCTCCGGCGTCTCCGGCGAGTTGACAAGGAAGCGGCAAAGCTCTCCGACATACATGAACATGGTGGCGCGGAACCGCCGGGCGTCGGGCCAGAAATTCGTTGCCGAAAAACGCGGCCGGATGATCAGCGCGCCCCCGAAACTGATGGCACAGCCCACCCCGCACAAGCCACCGGTCGCGTGATAGAGCGGCAGCACCATCATCATCCGGTCGGTCTCGCTGGCCCTGGCGGCAATGGCGAACACATTGAGATAGTAGAGCGCGCGGATATGCGTCATCAGCGCAGCCTTGGGCAGGCCGGTCGTGCCGCTGGTGAACATTTTCAGCACTGGATCTTCCGGCTTCACCGTATCGCGCACGATGCGGTCCGGCCGCTCCGAGGACTGTCCGGCCAGCGCCGTATCGAAGGACTGCGCACCGTCCATCGTGCCGTCAAACACCCAGGCGCCGATATCGCCGACACCGCAGGCACGGGCGCTTTCATAGGCCGCTGTCAGCTCGCCTTCGATGATGGCGTGTTTCGTCTCGCCGATATTCAGGCAATGGGCGAGCGACTGTCCGGAGAGCTGATTGTTGATCAGGGAGATCACGACACCGGCCTTGGACAGGCCGAACCAGATCGCGATGTATTCCCAGCGATTGTTCATGAACAGGGCGACCGTGTCGCCGGGCTTCAGGCCCTGGTCGAGCGCCCAGTGGGCGACCCGGTTCGCATAGGCATCGAACTGGCGGTAGGTGATCTCGCCATCCTCGAGCAGGGCCATGGGCCGGTCGGGAAAGCGATCAACGGTCGCCTCGATCTTGTCCGGCACGCGCAGGCCCGAACCCGGCCCCACCTTGCGGATCTCGCGCAGCACACGAAGCATGCCCGACACATAGTCGAACTCGCGCTTGATCGCGCCGAAAACGCCCATCGATTTCCTCCCGTTTTGCCCAGCAGACTAGGTAGGGGCCCCACCCGGTCAAGCACAACAGGATGACTGCGGCGGCAAGTGTGAAACGTGTTTCAGAACATGTCCGGGATTTTCCGCGTCAACCGGCGGATCACCGCCGGTACCGCGTCCCCTCACGGCCGGTTTCCGCAGCCAGGGCAAGGCAAACCGCCAGCAGAGGCAGGTCCTTCAGGATGAAATGCCCCGCCGAAGCCAGCGCCGGGAAACCGCCCAGCTCTCCCTCCCAGGATCCGGAGAAGGTGATGAGGAAGGACAAAGTCACACAGAAGGTCGCCGCAGCCAGGACGAGACCGATCTGGTAGGCGCGCGTCGAGAACCAGTAGCCGGCCAGTGCGGCAACCGTGAACAGCTCGATCGCGCCGATCACATAGGAGGTGCCCTGAAGACCGATCTGGCCGGGCATCCAGTAGAAGAAGAGGTGCGAGCGCACCAGCGGTTCGATACCGGCCGCCTCGGTGGCGGTGAATTTCATCGCGCCGATCCAGCCGAGCACCAGCACCAGTCCGGCCCACATCACCAGCTGTGCCCACACGCGCATCTGGGAATAGCGGTTGGAAAACATGCGCGTATTGTCGAAGGAGCCGCACCACAGGGCGAGACCGAGAATGGCGAGATACTTGATGATGTCCTGACCTGCGCCGATCGCCGGGAAACCGCCCTCGGCCGCGATCCAAACCGGATTCGTCGCCATCAGCGTCAGCGCGCCGGCGCAGAACAGGCCCAGCATGGCAAAGCCGATGCGCCGGAAACCGCCAGAGGGGATAGGCAGGCCGATCAGCACCGCCATGACGATCTGGTAGACACCGATCGCCCGCGCCGCGGAGGACGCCTGGTCGGACACGTCCGCGAGCATGGCATGGCCGTCCAGCCAGCCAGCCGTGATCGCCGTGCCCACACTTGTGAAATCCATGGCGCCGAACCACAAAAATGTCAGCGCCAGCGCAAAACGCGCGAAAATCAACGCACTACCCGGTGACAGCAAGGCCCGCCTCCTCAAACTCACCCCGTCCAGCTGGCCGGCGCCGACGCTAGCACTCCGGACCGCATCTGACGAGGCCGCGAACGCGCCTGCCGATCAAAAGTTGCAACTGGTGGCGTGACGGAGCGAGCTGCCGTTGGCGGGGATGGTGTGGCGGATGGCTTGAGAGGAACAGTCCGCCTTCGCCCGCTCGCATCGCTCGCATTCGCGCTGCGGGTGGCTCGCCACCCGAAGCCCGAAGGGCGAAGGGTGGTGCCCCTGGTCAGACTCGAACTGACACTCCTTGCGGAAACGGATTTTGAATCCGTCGCGTCTACCAATTCCGCCACAGGGGCATTCGGGGCGGGGCGAAAGCCGCCGCCCGAGCGCGCCGCAAGCTGACCGCGAACCCCCGCCAAGTCAACAAGCCATTGCGCTCGACGTGACGGGCTGCGCTGGCTAGTGTCCGCACATCTCGACACTGTTTGTCAGGACAGGATCCGCATGACCGATGCAGCCGAAAACCGGGGCCTCCTGTCGGCCCTGGAGGCTATTGCCGCAGACACGGGCGAAGAGGGTTGTACGCTGGGCGAATTTGTCGACGCCCTCGGCGAGCGCGCCTTCGGGATCATCCTGTTTGCCATGGCCCTGCCTGTCTCCATTCCCTTCCTCTATGGCGTGCCGCAAGTCATGTCCCTGCCGATGATGGCGCTGGCCGCCCAGATGGCGATGGGCCGCGACGAGCCCTGGCTGCCGGCACGCTTCAAGGCGCGGCGCCTGTCCAAGGCCGGACTGGACCGCATGGCGCGCAGCGGCCGCAAATGGTTCGGCTGGCTGGAAGCGCTCGCCCGGCCGCGTCTGCGCTTTCTCTCCGGCCCGTCGGCCGAGCGCGCGATCGGCGTCATCTTCATGGTGTTCTGCGCCTCGATCCTGGTGCCGCTTCCGGCCACCAACACCACGCCGGGCATCGCGCTGGCAATCGCCGCGCTGGGCCTGCTCACCCGCGACGGGCTGCTGATTATCGCCGGCCTGATCCTGGGTGTGGTGTGGATCACGCTTTTGTTGGTTTTCGGCTATGCCATGATTGATATAGCCAAGGACTTCCTGCGGTCCCTGGTTTAGCGGACCGGAAGGTCTGTGCGAATTGGTCGCGGTACATGTTTCGGGCCCGGCCGCTAGATTGCCCGGTACTTGCAACAATGGACGCCATGACACCTGTTCTGACCCAGTTCCCGCTCTCGCGCTGGCCCTTGCTGATGGCGGGCGGCTCGCTTCTTCTGCTTCTGGGCGCCTGGGGCTTCCAGTATATCGGCCATTACGACCCCTGTGCCCTGTGCTACGACCAGCGCCATATCCACATGGCCGTGATCGCGCTGGGCCTGGCTTTCGGCGGGCTGATGATCGCACGGCCGGGCCTCGCCCGTTTCGCCCCTTTCATGATCTTTGCCGTCGCGGCCGTGCTGCTGTTCTCGGCCGGCTTCTCCGCCTGGCATGCCGGCATCGAGTACAAGTGGTGGGATGGTCCGGAAACCTGCACCGCCTCAGGCAGCGGCAGCGTGTCGGTCTCCGATGTGCTGGCCGCGCTGGATGGCCAGCGGCCTGTCGTGATGTGCGACGAGGCGGCCTGGACGCTGCTGGGTATTTCCATGGCAGGCTATAACGCGCTGATCTCCGCGGCGATGGCCGGACTGTCGATCGCCATGGGTATCCGGGGGCTGAAATCATGACGGCGCAACGCGCACCCCGCCCGCCTTTGCCCGGCCGCCGCCGCGACCGGACGCGGATCGAGCAGATGGTCCGCGTCGACCATGCCGGCGAATATGGCGCCGTGGCCATCTATCAGGGCCAGCGCGCCGTCTTCGCACAATTGCCGCACAAGGCCCGCATCGCCGCCCAGCTGGAGGAGATGGAGGCTGACGAACAGCACCATCTCGACACGTTCGACCGGCTGATCTTCGAACATGACGCCCGCCCCACCGCGCTGGCACCCGTCTGGGACGTTGCCGGTCACGCGCTGGGTGCCGTTACCGCGCTGATGGGCGAGAAAGCCGCCCATGCCTGCACCGAAGCCGTCGAGACCGTCATCGAACGCCATTATGCCGGCCAGGTCGCCGAGCTGAAGGCGATGGGCGAGGACGAGCTGGCCGAGCTGTTCGAAAAATTCCGCCTGGAAGAGATCGAGCACCGCGACCTCGCCGTCGAGGAAGGCGCCAGGCAGGCCCCCGGCTACGCCCTCCTTTCCCGCGCCATCCAGGCGGGGTGCAGGATCGCGATCAAGGTCAGCGAGCGGGTTTAGGGCGCCGTAGACCTCCCTCTCCCTTGGGAGAGGGATCGAGGGAGAGGGGGAAGACACCGTGTTTCGCCCTTCAATCCCTGAGCGGGGTTTCCCCCTCATCCGCCCTTCGGGCACCTTCTCCCCAGGGAGAAGGTGAGCACCGCCCCCCTAAACCACCGGCAGCCGCACCGCGAAGACTGTTCCCGCCTCGTCGCTCCCGACGAGCTCGACATCGCCGCCATGGGCGCGGGCGAGTTCGCGGGCGATGGAGAGGCCGAGGCCGGTACCGCCCTTGCGCACCGATCCGGAGAAGGCCTCGAACAGGCGCTCGCGCGCCTTGGGCGGCAGGCCGGGACCGGTATCGCGGATCTCGACGAGGGCCTGGCCTTCAACGAGGCTTGACGTGGCGGCAAGCGCGCGCTCACCGGCCTGCTCCTGCATCGCCTGGATGGCATTGCGGCACAGATTGAGAAACAGGCGGTGCGCCTGGTCCGGATCGGCATCCAGCAGCAGCGTGTCCGCGACCTGGTTATCCCAGCTGACGCCGGAGCCTGCGAGACCAGCATCAGCAACCACCTCGTCCAGCAGAGCCCGCGCCGGCACGGCGGCCCGCACCGGCGGTGTTTCCTCGGCCCGGCCGTATTGCAGCGTCGCCTCGCACAGGCGGATACCGCGATCGACGGCGCGCACCAGCCGCTCGCCCATCTTGCGGACCCGCCCGTCGCTCTCGGTCGCCAGGCGGTCGGAGACCAGCTGGGCGCTGGCCAGCACATTGCGCAGATCGTGATTGATCTTGGCGACAGCGCCGCCGAGCGCGGCCAAGCGTTCGCGCTGGTGCAGCGCCAGGCGGATATCCGCCTGCATGCGCGCCAGCTCCGCTTCGGCCTGGCCGATCTCGGTGCGCGCGCCTGAAGGCCGGATCGCACGCGCCGGATCGGACGGGTCGGCGCTGAAATGCGTCATCGCCGCCGCCAGCCGCCGCATCGGGCGGACAAAGAGATAGAAGAGCGCGGCATAGATCACCGCCCCGGCGATCGCCGCACCGATCCCCGCCCACACCAGCAGCCAGCGCGAGAAGGTATGCAATTCCGCCCGCAGCGGCGTTTCGCGCACAATCACGTCGATCGTCTCGCCCGGCGCCCCCATCGGCTCGGCGCGGATGCGCAGCAGCCGGCCCGGCGGGGCAAACAGCACATCGACCGTGTCGCGAAGATGGGTAAACCAGCCGGCCTTGCGCAGATCGGTCTCCACCAGCCCCTCGCCGATCGGACCGGAATAGAGCACCAGCTCGTTCATGCCATTGCGCACCCGGGACACGGCGACGGCGTCAGCACCCATCAGCAGCGCCCGCACCTCGTCCTCGCCCAGCGCGCCGCCCGGTGCCACATCGGCCGCCAGCGCGGCCAGGTGCGCCGCTTCGGCGCGATCGCTCATCCATTGCATGCGGAAGCCGGCAGCAGCCGGAAAATAGATCAGCGCCACGCCGGCCGCGATCAGGCCCAGCGTGACCATCAGCAATTGTCCGGGCAGGCTGTCGATCAACGAACCGGCACCCCGGCGGGGCGGCGGCTGGCCTTCCTCGTGCGCGCGGGAAGAATCGGTGTCCGGATCGTTGACCATGAGCTGGCAGGCCGAATAGCCTAGGCGTCCGGGTGCGGCAAGCACGAGACGATGAGCGGCGGGCTTGCCCGGTCCATCGGGCGAACAGCGCTTTTGCCTGCGCAATCTGCGGCACCCGCCCTTGACGTGGCCGGATGGGCCGCGTATTAGCCGCCGCTCTCGAATTGAACGCCGATGGAGCGCGACCGTGAAACGCACATTTCAACCGTCCAAGCTCGTCCGCAAGCGCCGGCACGGCTTCCGTGCGCGCATGGCGACGAAAAACGGCCGCCAGGTCCTGGCTCGCCGCCGTGCCAAGGGCCGCAAGCGCCTGTCCGCCTAAATACGATGGACACGCAGCCGCTAGCCGTTAATCGGCTGAAAAAGCGGCGCGAATTCTTGTTCGTCGCCCAAGGCAAGAAAGCCGTCCGGTCCAGCGTCGTTATCCAGGCGCGAAGACGGGGCGGCTCTTCTTGTTTGTACCAGACGGTCGGTGCGGGTTTTACCGCCACGCGCAAGATCGGCGGCGCAGTTGTCCGCAATCGCTGCAAACGCCGTTTGCGCGAGGCCGCAAGGCTGCTACTCCCCCTCCACGGACAGCCCGGCTTTGACTATGTATTCATCGCGCGTGCGTCCACGTCCGCAAGGGACTGGCCGCGTCTGATGGGGGATGTCAAAAGCGCACTGGTGAGCCTCGCCGAAGACGGGGCTCCGGGTGGCAAGGGACAAACAGCCTGAAAGGCCGAGTTTTCATGGGCGAAGAACAACGCAATCTGTTTATCGCGCTGGGTCTGATCCTGGCCATCATGCTGGGCTATGAGTTCTTCTTCCTGCGCCCGGCCCAGGAAGCCCGCGAAGCGGAGCGCCAGGAAGCCCTGGAAGCGGCCGGCGAGCTGGCCGAGGCTGATCCCGACCTGCAATTGCCCGATACCGACGCCGGGCCCGCCTATGAAACGCGCGACGACGCGCTGGGCGATGTGCAGCGCGTGGAGATCGAAGGCCCGGCCGTGCTGGGTTCGCTCTCGCTGACCGGGTCGCGCTTTGACGATATCCGCCTGCGCCGTCACACGGTCACCGTCGACAATGACGCCCCGATCGCCCTGCTCAACCCGATCGGCACGGAACACACATTCTACGCCCGCGACGGCTGGCAGTCGGCCACGCCGGGCTTTTCCGACCTGCCGGGCAATGCCGCGCAATGGACGCTGGCCTCGGGCAGCCGCCTGACGCCGGAAACGCCCGTCATGCTGGTCCACGAGACCGCCTCGGGCCTGCGCTTCGAGCGCACCGTCTCGCTGGACGAGAACTACATGTTCACGATCGCCGACACGGTGACGAACAATTCCGGCCAGCCGGTCGACCTGGCCCGCTACGGCCTGGTGCGCCATGAAGGCATTCCCGAAGACCTGGTGAAGAATATCGCCGTGTTCGAAGGCCCGCTGGCGGTTGTCGACGGCGCCCTGACACGCTCCAGCTTCCAGCGCCTCGAAAAGGGCGAGGGCGAGGAAGAAGTCTCCGGCACGGGCGGCTGGGTCGGCATTACCCAGCGCTACTGGATGGCCGCCGCCATTCCCGACCAGGACGTTGCCTTCACCGCCAATTTCCGCATCCGCGAGCGCGGCGCCGTCGACGCCTATGAGGCGACCTATATCGAAGCGACGCGCGAGCTTGCGCCGGGCGCCTCGATGACCTCGACGGCCTATGTCTTCGCCGGCGCCAAGGAGCTGGACGTGCTCGACGCGGTCGAGGATGATTACGGCATTGAGCGCTTCGACATGGCGATCAACTGGGGCTGGCTGTGGTTCCTCACCCGGCCCTTCGTCTGGCTGCTGCATCTTCTGGAAGGCGTGACCGGTCATTTCGGCCTCGCCATTCTCGCCCTCACCCTGATCATCAAGCTGGTGATGTTCCCGCTGGCCAACCGCGCCTACGCCTCGATGGCGAAGATGAAAGCGGTGCAGCCGAAAATGCAGGAACTCAAGGAACGCTACGCTGCCGATACCCAGAAGCAGCAACAGGCGCTGATGGAGCTGTACAAGAAGGAGAAGATCAATCCGCTGGCCGGCTGTCTGCCGATCCTGCCGCAAATCCCGATCTTCTTCGCGCTCTACCAGACCCTGTTCAACGCCATCGAGATGCGCCACGCGCCCTTCTTCGGCTGGATCCGCGACCTTTCCGCGCCGGACCCGACCAATGTGTGGAACCTGTTTGGCCTCATCCCCTACGATCCGTCCAATATCTGGCTGATCGGCGGGGTTCTGGGCATCGGCGCCTGGCCGATCATCATGGGCATCACCATGGCCGCCCAGCAGGCGCTCAACCCGCCGCCGCCGGACCCGATGCAGGCGCGCATTTTCGCCATGCTGCCGATCGTCTTCACCTTCGTGCTGGCGCCGTTCGCGGCCGGCCTGGTGATCTACTGGGCCTGGAACAACTTCCTCTCGGTCGCCCAGCAATACATCATCATGCGCCGCCACGGGAATGAGACCCAGCTGGACAAGCTGATCAAGCGGCTGCAGGGCAAGGCTTCGGGAGACCAGTCCTGACGGGCGATGACGATCTCGATCTGGCAGCGGGGCGGCGGCTTTTCTCGCGGCCCTGCACCTTCATCATGGGCGCGGTCAGCCTGCAGCAGCTGCCCGAGCCCGACCGCACCGAGATCGCCTTTGCCGGACGCTCCAATGTCGGCAAGTCCTCGCTGATCAATGCGCTGACGCGGCAGAACAATCTCGCGCGCGCTTCCGGCGAGCCCGGCCGTACGCGCGAGCTGAACTTCTTCGATGTCGATGACACGAACCTGCGCATCGTCGACCTGCCGGGCTATGGCTATGCCAAGGCGCCCAAGGACGTGGTGGAGAAGTGGACCAGGCTGACGCGCAACTTCCTGCGCGGCCGGGTCAATCTCAAGCGCGTCTACCTCCTGATCGACAGCCGTCACGGCCTCAAGACCGTCGACGAGAAGATCATGGATGTGTTCGACGAGGCCGCCGTGAGCTATCAGATCGTTCTGACCAAGACCGACAAGATCAAGCCGCCGGCGGTGAAGCGTATCACCGAGGAAACGCTGCAGGCGATCATGAAACGCCCGGCCGCCTTCCCGCGTGTCGTCGCCACCACCAGCGCCAAGGGCGACGGGATCGATGTGCTGCGGGCGGAGATCGCCGCCCTCCTGCCGGAGTTCTGATGCGATGATGCGCCTGCCGGTCCGGATCGCCGCCTGCCTGGCCCTCCTCGGCCTTGCCGCGTTTGCGGCACCGCGCGCCGGGGCGGCCGAGATCTGCAATCAGACCAGCTATATCACGCATATCGCCGCCGCCTGGGCGGTCGAGGGCGGGGTCGCCATCGAGGGCTGGACCCGCGTGCGCCCGGGCGAATGCGCCGAGGTGGCGCAGGAAGTCGATCTGGAGGCCAACACCCAGCCCCTTTTCTTCTACGCCAAATCCACCGCGGCCTATCTCGGCGGCGTGCGCGAATGGCGCGGCACGGTGCCGCTGTGCGTCGACGAGACGGATTTCCAGGTTGTCGCCAATACGCGCTGCGCCGCACTGGGCCTCGCCTCGCGCGACTTCTTCATGCGCGAGGGCGATGAGCGCGAGCGCACCGTGCTGGTCGAACCGTCGGATTTCGGCCGCCGCGCCCAGATCGCCGGTATCCAGCGCCTGCTGCAATCGGCCGGCCATGCCGTCACCGGTGTCGACGGTTACGACGGCCGCTCCACGCGCCGCGCCCTGACCCGTTTCCAGTCCGAGGCCGGTATTTCCGGCAGTCCCGGCGATGCCGCCCTGATCGACGCGCTCGAGGCGCGGGCGCTGGAGCGCAATGCCGGTTCCGGCCTGATCGTGTGCAACGAGGCCGACGGCGATATTGCCACGGCGATCGGCCACCGGGCCGGCGAAATCTGGCAGTCGCGCGGTTGGTGGCGCATCCATGCGGGCGAATGCGCCCGCCTGCTCGCCAGCCGGCTGGAGAGTAATAACGCCTTTGTCTATGCCGAACGCATTTCGGGCCAGGGCCGCCGGCCGATGAGCGGCGGCGAGGAGCGCTTCTGCCTCGCCCCGGCCCGCTTTGTCTCGGAAGGCCGCACCGAGTGCGCCGAGCGCGGCTATACCGCCGCCGGCTTCCGCCGTGTGCCGCAGCCGGAAGACGGCGGCGTGCGCATCACCCTCACCGAGGCCGATTTCCAGGGATTGCGGCAATGAGCGAAACGCAGGGCGCTGACCTCACCCATGCCACCCACTGGGTGTTTGACCTGGACAATACGCTCTACCCTTCCAGCGCGCCGGTGATGAGCCAGGTCGACCGCCGCATGACGCAATTCGTCGCCCAGCTCCTCGCCCTGCCCGAGGACGAGGCCTACCAGGTCCAGAAGCACTACTGGCGCACCTATGGCACCACGCTGAACGGGCTGATGGCCAATCACGAGATCGACCGCAGCGCCTTTCTCGACTTCGTGCACGATATCGATGCCAGCGTGATCGATCCCGACCACACCCTGGCCGGCCGCATCGCCGCCCTGCCCGGCACCCGCCTCGTCTACACGAACGGCTCGCGCCGCCATGCCGAGAATATTCTCGGCCGTCTCGGCCTCACCCATCTGTTCGACGATATTTTCGATGTCGAGGCCGCCGGCTTCACGCCCAAACCCCATCGCGCGGGTTTCGACCGCTTCACCGCCCGCTTCGACATCCCCGCCGCACAATCCGTCTTCTTCGAGGACTCGGTGCGCAACCTCAAGACCGCCCACGAAATGGGCTTCACCACTGTACTGGTGAGGGCGAAGGACGGCCCGCGGGACGAGGAAAGCGCGGCCCCGGGCGAACATCCCGAACATGTGCACTATGCGGTGGATTGCCTGAGCACGTTTTTGGGGGATGTGCGGGTGAAGCGCAGCTAGCGCCGCGACTACCCGCTCCTTGTCATCCCGGACGCATGCCCGGCCTTGATCCCGGCTCAAGGCCGGGAGGGCGTAGATCCGGGACCCATAATCCCGGTGCACATCCCGCTGTCTCCACTATCGGACCTGCTTTCGGCCGACATTGGCGCGTATAGATCCCGGCTCTGCGGCCCGCTTTCGCGGGCCATCCGGCCGGGATGACAAGGAAGAGGGGAAGCACCGGCGCCCTTCCCCCTCTCCCGCACCGGTGCTAAGTCGCGCTCATTCTCCGTATCAGCCTGACGAGCGAGCCATGACCGACGCCCTGCAATCCGCCATCGAGACCGCCTGGGACAATCGCGACAGCGTGTCCGCCGATACGAAGGGCGAGGTGCGCGAGGCGGTGGAGACGGCGATCGGCCTGCTCGATGCCGGTAAGGCGCGGGTGGCCGAACGCGCGGGCAATGGCGCCAATTCAAACAAGGACTGGCAGGTCAACCAATGGCTCAAGAAGGCCGTGCTGCTGGGCTTCCGGCTCAATCCGATGGGTCTGGTCGAGGGCGGTGTCGCCGGCTCGAAATGGTGGGACAAGGTGCCCTCCAAGTTCGAGGGCTGGGACGAGGCGGCGTTCAAGGCCGCCGGCTTCCGCGCCGTGCCGCCCTGTGCCGTGCGCCGCGGCGCCTATATCGCACCAGGCACGGTGCTGATGCCGTCCTATGTGAATATCGGGGCATATGTGGACGAGGGCACGATGGTCGACACCTGGTCGACGGTCGGCTCCTGCGCCCAGATCGGCAAGAATGTCCACATTTCCGGCGGTGTCGGGATTGGCGGCGTGCTGGAACCGCTGCAGGCAGGCCCGGTGATCATCGAGGATGATGTCTTCATCGGCGCACGCTCGGAAGTGGCCGAGGGCGTGATCGTGCGCACCGGCGCCGTGATCTCCATGGGCGTCTTCCTGGGCCAGTCGACCAAGATCGTCGACCGCGCGACCGGCGAGATCACCCGCGGCGAAGTGCCCGAATACGCCGTCGTCGTGCCCGGCACCCTGCCCGACCCCAAGGGCGGCCCCTCCCTCGCCTGCGCCGTCATCGTCAAACGCGTCGACGCCCAGACGCGGGCGAAGACCGCGATCAACGAGCTGTTGCGGTAGGGGGCATTTCTTTCTTCCCCACATCGTGGGGAAGTGGGCCGATGCGCAGCATCGGGTCGAAGGGGTCGCGGCTGCAAGCCGCGATCATTGTTCGGCCTCGCCCGACCATACCGCCGCTCGCGCGGCGGGCCCTCCCCCGCTTCGCGGGTCCCCCTCCCCACGACGTGGGGAGGAAAATGGCTCACCCCGCCAGCCAGGCCTCCACGCCTTTCGCGGCGGCTATCCCCGTTGCGAAGCTGGCCTGCAGGAGGTAACCGCCGGTCGGGGCATCCCAGTCCAGCATCTCGCCGGCGGCGAAAACGCCGGGCTTTGCCGTCAGCATGAAATCCTCACCCACTGCCGCGCGTGTTATACCCCCGACCGAGGAGATGGCGCGCTCGAGGCCGCGCTGGGCGGTGACGGTCAGCGGCACAGCCTTGATCAGCGCCGCGAGCGCGGCGGGATCTGACGGCAGATCCGCCACCGCATCGCGCAGGAGGGAGATGGCAGCCGGCGTAAGGCCGGCCTTGCGCAGGCGGTTGGACAGGGATTGGCCCTTTTTCGCCCGCGCCAGGATCGCCGCAAGCGCCTCGGCGGTCTGGTTGGGACGCAGGTCGAGATACAGCGTCACCGGTCCTTGCGCCAGCGCGTCACGGACCGGCGCGGCGAGCGCATAGACCGCCCCGCCTTCCAGCCCGTAGCGGGCGATCACCGCCTCGCCGGCGACCCGCTCCTCGCCCAGGGTGAGCGCGATCGTCTTCAGCGGCGTGCCGGCGAAACGCTCCCTGGTAATGTCACTGAATGTCACCTCTATGCCGCAGTTGGAGGGCATGAACGGGGCCGTTGTGATGCCCTCGCGTGACAGTATGTCCGCCCAATATCCGTCCGATCCCAGCCGTGGCCAGCTCGCCCCGCCCAGCGCCAGAAGCGTTGCGTCGGCGCGGTGCGTGACCGGTCCGTCCGGCGTATCGAACACCAGCGCACCCTCTTCGTCCCAGCCGGTCCAGCAATGTCTCACATGCAGGGTAACACCCTGATCGTCCAACCGTTTCCGCCAGGCTCTCAGCAGCGGCGACGCCTTCATCGCCTCGGGAAATACCCGGCCCGACGAGCCGGTAAACACCGCCTGGCCCAGCCCTTCGCACCAGGCCCGCAGCGCCGCCGGATCATGCTTGAGAATGACCGGCCCCAGCCAGTCCGCCGCTTCGCGATACCGGCCCAGAAAAGCCGGCAGGGGTTCGGAATGGGTAAGGTTGAGACCGCCGCGCCCCGCCATCAGGAATTTGCGTCCCGGCGTCGGCATTTTCTCGAAGATATCCACGCCGAACCCCGCCGCGGACAGATACTCCGCAGCGATCAGACCGGCCGGCCCGGCTCCGATGATGGCAATACGCTTCGCGGTGGTCATGGCCTGTCCTAGCGCGCGTCCCGCGCCGCGACCATCGCCCGCACCCGTTCGACCGGCAGGGCGTGCACCACGGCGTCCGAGCCGACGACCGGATACTCGATGTCCTCGGCCATCAGGAGGGCGTTATAAATGGCTTCCTCGGTCGCCTCGATCGCGGCCTGGAAGAGCGGCGACATCTGGCCGTTCGGCAGGTCGGCCATCATCGCAACATCCGAGCGGCGCTCCGGCGTGCGGCGGACATCGGGATGGGTGGAGAAGGCAAGGGCGTAATCGCCCGAACCGTTGGTGATCGACGCACCGGTACGCGCCAGGCCGGCGAAGGTGCGCCGGGCGAGACGTTCCAGATTACGGTCGGACAGGGGCGCATCGGTGGCAAGCACGATCATGATGGAGCCATCAGCGCGATCATCTGCGACGTGGTCCGAGAGATAGAATTGCCCCAGTTCCTCGCCGACGGGCAGGCCGTCCATCTGCAGGATGCCGCCATAATTCGTCTGCACCAGAATGCCCAGCGTCCAGCCGCCCAGAGCTTCGGGCAGGCGGCGCGAGGACGTACCGATCCCGCCCTTCCAGCCAAAGGTCACCGTGCCATTGCCGGCGCCGACACTGCCTTCAGCGACGGGCCCGTCCGAAGCGCTCTCGATCGCCTCAACTGCATGCTCCGGCATGACAATCCGGGCGCGGATATCGTTAAGCCGGCTGTCATTGGTCTCGCCGACCACCATGTTGAGCGAACGGATGCCCTCATGCCCCGGCCGCGCCAGCGACCAGTCGAGTATCCCGTCCGCCGCCCGCGGCACGGCCAGCGTGTTGGTGAGCACGATGGGCGTTTCGATCTCGCCCAGCTCGCGGATCTGCGTCGCCCCCATCAGCTTGCCATAGCCATTGCCGACAGCGAGAGCCGCCGGAACCTTGTCGGCATAAAGATCACCGCCATGCGGCAGGATCGCCGTGACGCCGGTGCGGATCGCGGCTTCGGCGTCGGTCAGCGTTACCTGGCCGACACGCACGCCCGCCACATCGGTGATCGCATTGAGCGGGCCGGGCGCCAGCACGCCCGGCGCAATACCGATCTCGCGGGCGCGGACCTGATCCTCGCCGCGCGTCTGGGCGCCTGCTGCCGCTGTCGTCACCACCATCGCCATTGCCAATCCTGCCAGCCTTGCCGCACCGATCATGACGGCGCCTCCCTGATCTGCTGCCCCGTTTATATCAGCCCCTGCGCTGACGTGCCGCTACCCGTTGCGGCTCGAATCTGATGGGATGGACCGGTTCGAACAGGAAGAGGCACGTCATGAGCGACGAAACCAAGACAGACCGTCCGGCGGTGGCCGACCCGGCAGCACCCTACGGGTCCGCCAATAATCCGTCGGAATTTGACGTGCTGAACAAGCTGGGCAAGGACGAGCCCTATTTCATCATCCGTGGCGGCGACCCGCTGTCCGACGCGCTGGTAGAGCTGCACGCCTATATCGGCGCAGGCCAGTCCGGCGCGGCACACGACACGCTGGAACGCATCCTCGCCCTCACCTCGCAACACCCGCCCCGTCCGGTCGGCTCGCCGAAATACCGCGAAACCTTCAAGATCTCGGTCTCGATGGAACGCTATCGCGAGACGCACGGGCGCTCGCACTAGCCTGCAGGTCAATGCCATGAGCGACATTGTCACGATCCGCCGGGCCGCCCCGGCGGACTTCGCGGTATTGGGCGAGATCATGTTCGACGCCGTCCACAACGCCCCCAGCCGCTACACGCCGCAACAGCGCCAGGCCTGGGTACCGGAACCGCGCCGCGGCGACGACTGGAATACGCGCCTGTCCGGACAGGTGATCTTCATCGCCGAACAGGACGGTCACGCCGCCGGCTTCATGTCACTGGCACCGCCGGACTATATCGACTTCGCCTATATCCGGCCCGGCTTTCAGGGCTCGGGCCTGTTCCGGCGGCTCTACACGGCCATCGAGGAACTGGCGATCGAGACAGGCCAGACCCGCCTGACCGTCCATGCCAGCCTGATGGCGCAACCGGCCTTCTCTGCAATGGGGTTCGAGATCACACAGCCCGAGACGGTCGAGGTGCGCGGGGAACGGCTCGACCGGTTCGCGATGGGAAAGCCCCTCAAAGGCTAGAAGCGCGACCCGTCCTTGCGGCGAAAGCAATCCGGGTCGGAATAGCGGCCCGGCTTCGCCTCCAGATCGATATCGGGATAGAAGGCCGCGTCTGCGTCCGAACGGCCGCCCGCGACCAGGAAGACGCAGTCTGCGCCGGAGCGGTTTTGCAGGCAGTGCCCGTTCTCAACGCCGGCCGGAAAGCCCGCACAATCGCCGGCGCGCAACACGGTCTCGCCCTCGTCGGTGACCAGAACCGCCTCGCCTTCCATCATCATGACGAACTCGTCCTCATGCGTGTGCCAGTGACGCTGGGACGACCAGGCCCCCGGCTCCAGGCGCACGAGATTGACACCGAAGCCCGTCAGCCCCGCCGTCATCCCGAGCCGCCGCGCGTGGCGCCCCTTAACGACGCCGGCATACTCGGCCGGGTAGCCCGTCCCCGTCGTCTCCTCGATATCCTCGATCGCAAATTTCACCATGGCTGTGCCCCCGATCTGGCGCGCCCGCACGAACGGGCTATGTTTCCCATATGGATACGCTTTCAGATCTCGCCAACCCAGTTCCGATCGCCCAGGCGCTGATCCGCCGGCCGTCGATCACCCCGGCCGATGCCGGTGCGCTGGACGTGCTGCAGGGCATGCTGGAGGCGATGGGGTTTGACTGCCGGCGTTATCCGTTCGGCGAGGTGGACAATCTTTATGCCCGCCTCGGCACGGCCTCGCCCTGCTTCCTGTTTGCCGGACATACCGATGTCGTGCCGCCCGGCGACGAGGCCGGCTGGCAGCGCGCACCATTTGCGGCCGAGGAAGCCGACGGCGTTCTGTGGGGACGCGGCGCCGCCGACATGAAGGGCGCGATTGCCGCCATGGTCGCTGCCGTGCGCCGCCATCTCGACACGGCCGGCACGCCGGACGGCTCGATCGCCTTCCTGATCACGGGCGATGAGGAAGGTCCGGCGATCAATGGCACAAAGGCGGTGCTCAAGGCGCTGGAAGCGGAAGGCGAAACCTTCGACCACTGCCTGGTCGGCGAGCCGACCAATCCCAATGCGCTGGGCGACACGATCAAATCTGGCCGGCGCGGATCGCTGAATTGCGAGATCACAATCACCGGCCGTCAGGGGCATGTGGCCTATCCGGAACGGGCGGAAAACCCGATCCCGCCCTTGCTCGACCTGCTGGCGCGACTGCGTGCGCGGACGCTGGACAGCGGTGTGCCGCATTTCCAGCCGTCCAATCTGGAAATCACCACCGTGGATGTCGGCAATCCGACCACCAATGTCATCCCCGCCACCGCCCGGGCCCGCTTCAACATCCGCTTCAACATCGCCCATACCGGCGCCGACCTGACCCGCTGGATCGAGGATGAGGCGGCCGGTGTGAACCTTCATTTCGACGGGCAGGTGAAGACCGATATCCATGTCACCGGCGAAGCTTTCCTGACACCGGCCGGCGGTTTTACCAGCCTGCTGCAGGATTGCGTGGAAGCGGAAACCGGGCGCCGCCCCGCCCTCACCACCGGCGGCGGAACCTCTGACGCCCGCTTCATCCAGGCCTATGCGCCCGTGGCCGAGTTCGGCCTGGTCGGCGCGACCATGCACCAGGTCAATGAGCGTGTGCCCGTCAGCGATATCGAAAGCCTGACGCGGATCTATACGCGCATCCTGGATCGCTATTTCAGGGATACGCCGGAATGATGCGCCTCATTGCCGAAGCCTGGGTCGCGGTCCGGGCCAGCTGGCGTATCTTCACCTTCCGGCCGGACTGGCAGTCCGGCTTCGATGTATCGATGGGCGGGTTCTGGCGCTCCTTCGGCGCCATCCTGTTCGCCGTGCCGATGATCGCGATGATCCACATCTCGGGCGAGGCCGTCGGCCGCACGCTCAGCTGGACGGACGAGGTCCTGATCCAGGGCCTGTCCTGGACGCTGTTCCCGATCGCGGCCGCCATCGCGGCGCAGGTGACCGGTGCCCGCGCCGGCTTCGTCCGCTGGATCATCGTCCACAACTGGGCGGTGCTCTGGCTCTATGCCTATCTTTTCGTGCTGTGGACGCTATTCACCGCGGGCATCCTGCCGGTCGAGCTGATGAGCATCGGGATTTTCATCTATCCCTATCTGCGCGTGCTCGCGCACTGGCGCATCGCCTATGTCTCGCTGGGCCTGCCGACCATTACGTCCGCGCTCGCAGCCGCCGTTCCCATTCTGGCGACGGAAATCGCGGTGAGGGTCTATTTCACCAGCGTGGTCGTCCCTCAGGCGTCCGGCGGGTAATCGACCGCCACGAGGTAGAGACCGTCCGGCGGCGCAACCGGCCCGCAGCGGCTGCGATCGGCAGCGTCCAGCGCCGCCTTGAAGTCCTTCGGGCTCCACTTGCCCGTGCCGACCTCGACCAGCGAGCCCACCATGGAGCGCACCTGGCGGTGCAGGAAGGAGCGCGCCGAACAGGTCAGCTGCACTTCCTCGCCATAGCGGGAGACCTGCACCGCATCGAGCGTCTTCACCGGGCTTTCCGCCTGGCACTGGGCATCGCGAAACGTCGTGAAATCATGCTGGCCGAGCAGCGCCTGGGCGGCGTGGTGCATCGCATCGGCGTCGAGCCGTTTCGGCACCCGCCAGACCTGGCCGCGATCGAGGGTGAGCGGCGGGCGGCGGTCGATCATGCGGTAGAGATAATGCCGGGTCGTCGCCGAGAAGCGGGCATGGAATTCATCGTCGACACGCTCGGCTTCCAGCACCGCCACCGGGTCGGGCTTGAGGTGATAATTCAGCGCATCGCGCACCTTGTCGGCGGCCAGATCCTTGACAAGATCGAGATGCGCGACCTGTCCCAGCGCATGCACGCCGCTATCGGTCCGCCCCGCGCCATAGACCAGGACCGGCGCGCCATCCAGCCGTTCCGCGGCCCGTTCGAGCGCGGCCTGGACTGAGGGGGCATTGTCCTGACGCTGCCAGCCTGCAAAGGGCGTCCCGTCATACTCGATGGTGATCTTGTAGCGCGGCATCAGGCGAGCACCGTGCCGGGCTCGACGCTGTTGCCGCGCAGGAAATCGGTGGCGTCCATGGCGCCCTTGCCAGCCCGCTGCAGGCGGACCAGGCGCAGCGCGCCCTCACCGCAGGCGATCAGGAGATTGCCGTCGAGCGCTTCGCCCGGCGCGCCGGAGCCCGTCTCGGCCTTCGCCATCAGCACCTTCACCCGCACAGCCTCCTTGCCGGTATCCAGTTCGAACCAGGCGCCCGGAAAGGGCGCAAGACCGCGCACATGATTGGCCAGTTCACCGGCCGGGCGTGTCCAGTCGATCCGTGCTTCCTCGGAGGAGATCTTCCTGGCATAGGTGACGCCCTCTTCCGATTGCGGCACCGCTTCCAGGCTGTCGCGTTCGAGCGCCGACAGGGCGCGCGGCCACATCAGCGCGCCGGTCTCCATCAGCTTGTCGTGCAGGCTGGCCGCGGTATCGGTGGGGGCGATGGCGACGGTTTCCGACAGCAGGATCGGGCCGGTATCCAGCCCCGCCTCCATCTGCTGGATCTGCACGCCGGTCGTCGCATCGCCCGCCATGATGGCGCGCTGGATCGGTGCGGCCCCGCGCCAGCGTGGCAACAGGGAGGCATGCAGGTTGAGACAGCCCAGGCGTGGTGCGTCCAGGGCCGCCTGCGGCAGGATCTGGCCATAAGCGACCACGGCGGCCACATCGAGATCGAGCGATGCAAATTCCTCGATCACCTGCGGGTCGCGAAAACTCTCCGGCGTCGAGACCGGAATGCCCAGCACTTCGGCGAGCTGGTGGACCGGGGTCTTCTGCTCGGCCTGGCCACGGCCGCGCCGGCGGGGCGGCTGGGTGTAGACCCGGGCGACCTCGTGGCCGGCGGCGGCGATCTCGGCCAGCGAGCGGGCGGCGAAGTCGGGCGTTCCCATGAAGGCGAGGCGCAGTGTCATTGTCGATCAACATTCATCTGAGGTTGGGCTTGGGGTGTGATATCGTCCCCGGCAATGAAACGCCAAGAGGAAGCGTCACCCATGAAACTCGCCTGGCTTGTCCTGCCCCTGACCCTGCTCGCCGCCTGCGCCGCCACCGACACCCCGCCGCCCGGCCATGGCGGACCGGACCCGATTGTCGTCGGCATCGGCGAGATGTGCGGCGGCAATACGCGTCCCCAGCGGATCTGCGGCGGTGCGCCGGAGGCCAATTACTGCCGCTATGAACAGGCCGCCATGTGCGGTGCCGCCGACGCGCCCGGCACCTGCCAGCCGCGGCCGCAGATGTGCACCCGGGAATACCGCCCGGTCTGCGGCTGTGACGGCCAGACCTATGGCAATGCCTGCACCGCGGCCTCGGCCGGTGTCAGCATTGTCCACGAAGGCGAATGCCGCGCGGAATAGCGTTCACGGCGGGACGGGATTTGCTTCAGCCACGCAATAATTCGTGATGGCCGGCGATCAACGTCCCGCTACCCCAATAACAGGCATAATGGTAGATCGCACCCGCGTGCCAATCATGGCACCAGGGTCAAGGACACCATACATGCGCATGCAAATTTCCGCTGCTCTTCTGGGCGGCGCGCTTCTGATGGCCTGCACGGCTTCCGAGGACGTCTCCGCAGCCCAGGACGCTGCTCAGGAAGACACGTCTGTCGTGAGCGAAACCGTCACCGAAACCCCGGCCGAAACGGTCGTCGAGGACACCGGTACGGACCCCATGCCGACCGACGCAACGGTCGATGCTGAAACCCCGGCCGAAGCGGTGGAAGCCGACGCGGTCTGCACCCAGGACTATGCTCCGGTGTGCGGTTCCGACGGCGAAACCTACGGCAATGCCTGCGAAGCCGACCTCGCCGGCGTGGACGTGGCCGCCTCTGGCGAATGCCACACCGACGAAGAGCCGCAGAACTAGAGCGTGGTCAGGTGAAGTGGGAACCGGTTCACCGGTTCGACCACGCGACCACTCAGCAATCCGGGGCAGGAAACGATCCTGCCCCGGGCGTCTCTCCGCATCGAGAACCTGACGGGCCGGTTTCCCAACGACCGGCCCGTCTTGTTTTCGGGCTTGTTTTTGAGCCCTATTCGAAACCCCAGGGCGGGGGCGGGGCGTCGACGGGCCGGGTCAGATCGAACGCGGCCGCGAAATGCCGCTCCGGACGGTCCAGCGCATAGGTGAAGCTGTCCTCCGTCAGCGTGATCGACCAGACATTCTCCATCGAGGCCGGAATACCCTCGCGCTCGAACAATTCGCGCGAGAAGTCGTCGGCGGGAAACTCGGCCCGGCTGTCCGACGGCGGTTCGACCGTGTCGCCACCATACTGGGTCAGCACATCCTCGCTGCCATCCTCATGGCGGTGATCGTGCTTGAGACGCAGATGCCCGTCGCCCATGCGCGTGATCACCCAGGTCCGTGACCGGTCCTCCCCAACATGCAGCGGAATGCGGATTTCCGTGTCCGAACACTCCCGCACATGCATGACGAGACGCTGCGACGCCCAGTCGGCATCGCGCGGATCGTCGCTGGCGACATGCCCTTCGAACGCCTGGCCGCAATAGGCGCCAAGACGGTCGAACAGGTCGGCCTGTTCTGCAGGCTGTGAACAGGCCACCAGGGCCAGCGGCACAAGGCCGGTCATCAGGTGTTTCATTGGCAATCTCTCTCCCCAATCGCGGATTACCCTGCCCGATCCTTGCCGCAGTGGAAACAATCCTTTTCGTCCGCTGCGGTGGGTCGCGCGGCCGGTCATGCCTATCTTGGGATCAAGCCAAGGCCCGGGCGGACTGCAAGACCCCGGCGGCCTTAAAGACAAGGAGCGCATCGCCATGACTGCGACCGATACCGTGACCCGCCCGCGCAAGATCACCAAGGTCTCGCGCGGCCTGCCGACCTCCGACGGGGCCGGCGTGAAACTCACCCGCATGCTGGGCCATCGCGGGCTGATGGATCTCGACCCTTTCCTGATGCTCGACCAGATCCGCTCCGACGATAGCGCGGACTATATGGCCGGCTTCCCGAACCATCCCCACCGCGGCTTCGAGACCGTGACCATCATGCTGGACGGCAAGATGCGCCATGGCGACAACAAGGGCCATTCCGGCGTGATCGAGGGAGGCGGCATCCAGTGGATGACGGCCGGCCGCGGCATCGTGCACTCGGAGATTCCCGAGCAGGAGGATGGCCGCCTGTGGGGCTTCCAGCTGTGGGTGAACCTGCCCTCGCACATGAAGATGACCGATCCGGGTTATCAGGAGTTCGCCAGAGACGAGATCCCGGTGGAAACCCGCGGCGGCGCGACCCTGCGCGTGCTCGCCGGCAAGAGTGCCAGCGGTGTGGAAGGCCCGGCGAAATCGGTCTCGATCCAGCCGACCCTGATCGACATCGTGCTGCAGCCGGGTGCCACGCTGCGTGAAAGCATCGATGCCGACCACACCGCCTTCATCGCGGTCTACAAGGGCATGGTTTCGTCCGGCGAGGGCCGGGTGAGCGATCCCGATCTGGGCGTGCTGGAAGACGGCGACACGATCGAGCTGACCGCCGGGCCGGAAGGCGCCAGCCTGCTGCTGGTGGCTGGAAAGCCGATCAATGAGCCCGTCGCGCGCTACGGTCCCTTCGTGATGAATACCGAAGCCGAGCTGCACCAGGCGGTGCGCGACTTCCAGGCAGGCCGCTTCTAGGCGGAACCGAGACCGGCCGGACCCGTCGCATCAGCGGCGGGTCCGGCACCCCGGCACACACAAAACACCAGGAAAGGAGAAGCCGATGGGCCTCCTCGTCGACGGCCAGTGGCAGGACCGCTGGTATGATACGGACAAGACCGGCGGACGTTTCGAACGCTCCGCCTCGAAACTGCGCAACTGGGTGACGCCCGACGGCGAGCCCGGCCCCTCCGGCCGCGGCGGTTTCAAGGCCGAGCCCGGGCGCTATCACCTCTATGTCTCCTATGCCTGCCCCTGGGCGCACCGCACGCTGATCTACCGCGCGCTGAAGGGCCTGGAAGACATGATCTCGGTCTCGGTCGTCGACTGGTTCATGGGCGGGAATGGCTGGACCTTCAAGGATCGCGGCGACGGCATTGTCGGCGACGATCTCTTCGGCAAGGACTTCCTCTACCAAGTCTATCTGGAAAGCGAGCCGGACTATTCCGGCCGCGTCACCGTGCCCGTGCTGTGGGACAAGCAGACGGGGCGCATTGTCTCGAACGAGAGCGCCGAGATCATCCGTATGCTCAACTCGGCTTTCGATGAAGCCGGTGCGAAACCGGGCGACTGGTATCCGCAAGACAAGCACGACGAAATCGACGCGCTGAACGACCGCATCTACGAGACGGTGAATAACGGCGTCTACAAATCCGGTTTTGCGACCTCGCAGGACGCCTATGAAGAGGCCGTGCGCCCGCTCTTTGAGAGCCTGGACTGGCTCGAGGGCATTCTGGCGGAAAAACGCTTCCTGACCGGCGACACACCGACCGAGGCCGACTGGCGTCTATTGCCCACCCTGTTGCGCTTCGACCTCGTCTATCACGGGCATTTCAAGTGCAATATCCGGCGGATCGAGGACTATCCCAACCTGTCCGGATACATGCGCGAACTCTACCAATGGCCCGGCATCGCCGGCACCTGCAATTTCGACCATGCCAAGGCGCACTACTATGCCAGCCATGAAAGCGTAAACCCGACCGGCATCGTCCCGGTGGGCCCGGCGCTGGATCTGGAACGGCCGCACGGGCGGGGATAGGAGCGCGCCGGATAAACGCCGACGGCGCGATTCCCCCCTCATCCGCCCTTCGGGCACCTTCTCCCCTCGGGAGAAGGGGTTTGCCGATGGCGACGCAAAACACCCCCCCTCTCCTTGGGGAGAGGGCCGGGGAGCGGGGGAAAACACCGATCTGAGCGGAAAAGAACCAGCCCCTAAGCCGCGTCGCGGGACTTGTCTTTTTCGGCTTTCTTCACCTTCTGCACCGCCCGCTGCCGCTTCAGGCGCGAGAGGTAGTCGATGAAGAGAATGCCTTCCAGGTGGTCCATTTCGTGCTGGATGCACACGGCGAACATGCCCTCGGCGATCTCGTCGCGCTCATTCCCGTCATAGTCGAGATATTGCACGCGGATGCGGTCGGGACGCTCGACCTCGTCGAACACGGCCGGCACCGACAGGCAGCCTTCCTCATAGGGACGTAGCGTGTCGGACGGGTCGGACAGGACCGGATTGACGAAATAGCGCGGCTGCGGCTCCTCGTCGGAACCGGCCAGATCCATCACGATCACGCGCTTGGGCACACCGATCTGGATCGCGGCGAGACCGATGCCGTCGGCCGCGTACATCGAGTCCAGCATGTCGTCCATCAACGCACGGAGCTCGTCATCCACCCGGTCGACCGGTTGGGAGACTTCCTTCAGACGCGGGTCCGGGACGGTAAGAATGTCACGTATAGCCATGCCCCTAAAATAGTCGCAGCGGCTTAACGGTTCAAGAATTCGCCGCTTCTGACGCCGTTTCCGGCGCAGCCAAGGCAGGCGCCTCGCCGGACGCGTCATCCTCGTCCAGCCCGGCGGCGTCGAGATACTCGCTCGGCAGGGCCTTGCGGGCATTCGCCCCCAGCGTCTTGAGCATCTCGGCCTGGCGTACCAGATTGCCCCGCCCCTCGACCAGCTTGCCCTTGGCGGCCGACCAGGCATCCTTTGCACCATCGATCCGCTTGCCGACGGTTTCCAGGTCCGACACGAAGCCCTCGAACTTGTCGTAAAGCGCGCCGGCGCGGTCGGCGATATCGATGGCGTGGCGGTTCTGCCGGTCGATCGTCCACAGATTGCCCACCGTGCGCATGGCCATCATCAGCGTGGTCGGCGTGGCGATCATCACATTGCGGTCCCAGGCATAGCTGGACAGTTCCGGATCGTTCTGCAGCGCCAGCGAGGCCGCGCCCTCGAGCGGCACGAACATGAGGGTGAAGTTCACCCCCGGGTAGAGACTTGCGTAATCCTTCTCGCCCAGCGCCTTGATATGGGCGCGCACAGAGGCGATGTGCTGTTTCAGCGCCGTCTTGCGCGCGGTCTCGTCCTCTTCATTGACGCAGCGTTCGAAGGCGACCAGAGAGACCTTGGAGTCGATCACCAGCCGGTGTTCGCCCGGCATTTCCACGATTACGTCCGGCCGCAGCAGCGCGCCGTCATCATTCCGCTCGGTCTGCTGGGTGAAATAGTGCTCGTTCTCCCGCAGCCCGGCGCGTTCCAGGATGGTGGCCAGCACCATCTCGCCCCAATCGCCCTGCACCTTGGACGAAGAGCGCAGCGCATTGGCCAGGTTCTTGGCGTCCTCGGACATCTGATGCGCGTCCTTGCGCACCGTTTCCATCAATTGCTTGATCTCGCCGGCATGACCGGAGCGCTCGGTCGCGTCTTTCTCGACCTTCTCGCGGAAATCCTTCAACTGCTCGCGCAGCGGGTTGAGCAGGGTCTGCAGGTTTTCCGTGCTCTGCTTGTTCAGCTCGGCACCCGACGCCTTGAGGATCTCGTTTGCGGTAAGCTTGAATTGTTCGCTCAGCCGCTCGCGCGCCTTGTCGAGCTCGGCGAGCTTTTCGCCGTGATGGCGCTGCGTGGCGTCGTGCTCGGATTTCAGACTGGCAAAGTCGGACGCCAGCCGGTCCCGCTCGGCCCGCAATTCCTCGGACTGTTTGAGCAGGCGGTCGCGCTCCTCGCGCACGCTTTCCAGACGCGCCAGCTTCTCGCGTGCCTCGACGGCTTCGGTCGCGCGCTGCTCCGCGGTTTCGCGCCATTGATCGCGCTCGGCCCGCAGGGTTTCGGCCTGGTCGGCGGCAAACCCGTCTTGCGCCTTCGGCCGCCGGAAGAGCAATACGGCCAGCAGCAGGATGACGAGCGCCAGCCCGCCAAGCAGGAGCCAGGTTTCCGGAGCGATTTCGGTCAGCATCATGGGGTCGCCTTGTCTTTGCAGCTCATTCTGCGTGAGTCGGTCATGTCCCGCCACAACGCCGGCCCGCCACGACAGAAGCTGTCACCCGCCAGACGGCAGCCCTGTTCGCGCAGGAGGGGAAAACGGCCCCGATCCTGCATCCTGACGGGCAAGGGATGTGGGAGAGCGTGCATGCGCGTGCGTATCGTTTCAATCGGAGACATGACCGGCGAGCTGGTCGCGAAATGGAACGCCTGGGCGGCCCCGCAGGGGCGCCTGATCAGCCCCTATTTTCATTACGAGTTCACCGCCGCGATTGCCCGCGCGCGTTCCGACGTCCGCATTGCGATTGTGGAACAGGATGGCGAGATCGCCGGCTTCTTCCCGCACCATGTCGCCCATGACGGCGTCATCCGCCCGGTCGGGGCACCGATGAGCGATTACCAGGGCGTGATCGCCCGGCCGGACGTGCAGATCCCGCTCGAGCGGATCGTGCGCGCCTGCGGCGGCTCTGCCATGGTGTTCGACAACTGGCATTGCGCCCGGGGCGGCTGCGACCGCGCCCGCCGTAGCCGCGACGGATCGGTGATGGTCGATCTGGCCGGCGGTTCCGATGCCTATTTTGCCGCCCGACGCGCCGAATACCGCGACCATTTCCGCAAGACCGCCCGGCGCCAGCGCGCGGCCGAGCGCGATATCGGCCCGGCGCGCGTCGTGATCGGCGATGCCGATGGCAGCGCCTTTGCCCAGCTGGATGCCTGGAAGCAGACCCAGTACGAGACGACCGGCAAGCTGAATGTGTTCGGCATTGGCTGGGTGCGCGAGACCCTGAACGATCTGCGCACGCTCGATACGGCGGACTTCTCGGGGCTGACCGCCTCGCTCTGGTTCGGCGACCGGCTGGCCGCCGTCGAGTTCGGCCTCAGCGCCGGCGGCGTCTATCATTCCTGGTTCCCGGCCTATGATCCGGAACTGGCCCGCTATTCGCCGGGCCTCCTCCTGCTGCACGGCCTGTTCGAACAGGCGGCGGAACATGGCGTCGAGCGCCTCGATCTGGGCCGCGGCGGCCTGCACTACAAGAAATACTATGCCAGCTATGAAGTGCCGCTGGATCAGGGCCGCGTCCTGGTGCCCGGCCTCGCCTCGACCGCGATCCGCAGCTGGGAGATTGCCGAGAAGGCAGCCGGCCTGATGCCGGGTGCCCTTGCCGAGATGCCGGCACGCCTGCGCCGCCGCTGGTCCCAGGTCAGCGCCTTCCAGCCGCGCCTCGCCCCCCGTCTGGCCAGCTTTGCCGGATCGATCTCGCTCTAGCCGCACCCGCCTCTTCATTCATGCTCCGCATCGCCCTAGATTGGTCCGGCAATAAGGGAGATGAGCATGCGCGTTGCTGCCGCCGGGCTCGCCCTTGCCGTCCTGTCGGGACCGGCAATGGCGCAAGACACGATCCACGAGACCGAACAGGCCGATTTCCGCGTCGAGACCGTCGCGACCGGCCTGGAATTCCCCTGGTCCCTGGCCTTCCTGCCGGACGGCGACATGCTGGTCACCGAACGCGAGGGCGGTCTGCGCTATATTGATGACGGCACGCTGCGCGAAGCGCCGGTCGAGGGTCTGCCGGACATCCTGGTCGACAATCAGGGCGGGCTTCTCGGACTGGCCCTGCACCCGGAATTCGCGGAGAACCGCTGGGTCTATTTCGCTTATGCTGAAGGCACATCCCGCGCCAATCACACCGCACTCGCCCGCGGCCAGCTGAGCGAGGATGGAAGCAGGCTGGACGAGGTGGAACCCCTGTTCCGCGTCAATTTCGACAAGCAGCGCGGCTATCATTTCGGCGGCCGCATCCTGTTCCTCGACGACGGCACCCTGCTGCTCACCCTGGGCGAAGGCGCCCAGTATTTCGAGGAAGCCCAGAATCTGGACAATCATCTGGGCACGATCGTGCGCCTGAATGATGACGGCACGGTCCCCTTCGACAATCCCTATGTCAGCGCCAATGGCGCCCAGCCGGAAATCTGGAGCTATGGCCACCGCAATGTGCAGGGCATTGCCCGCAACCCGCAGACCGGCGCCATCTGGGCGCATGAGCACGGGCCCCGCGGCGGCGACGAGATCAATGATATCCGCCCCGGCCTGAATTATGGCTGGCCGGCCATCACCTACGGCATCAACTACAATGGCACGCCGGTCTCCGACGCCCGGGCGGCCGAGGGCATGGAACAGCCGCTGTGGTACTGGGTACCCTCGATCGCCCCCTCGGGCATGGCCTTCTATGAGGGCACGGAGTTTCCCGAATGGCAGGGCGATCTGTTTGTCGGCGCCCTCGCCGGCTCGATGCTGGTGCGCTACGAGGTCGAAGGTGACCGGATCATTTCCGAGGAGCAGCTTCTGACAGAGCGCGGCGACCGGATCCGCGACGTACAGTCCGGTCCGGACGGGCATCTTTACCTGCTGACGGATGATCTGGAAGGCAGCGTGCTGCGGTTGGATCCGGTCATCCCCTGACCGGGCGGCCGCCGCTGCGGCTAGCCCCGCATATCGGTCAGCGAGCGGCCTTCCGCGATATTGCGCAACAGATAGACCAGCGGCGTGTCGAACGCGGCCATGGCGATTTTCACCAGTACCTGCCCCAGGATCAGGCTTGCGATGGCCGGCCAGGGCATCAAGCCGCCAAAGGCTGCCGTGATGAAGATGGTCGAATTGAGCACTTGCGAGACCATGGTCGACAAATTGTTGCGCAACCAGAGCCGGTTGCGCCCGGCATCGCGCCGGCGGAAATGGTGGAAGATCAGCACATCGGCCAAGGCACTCACGCCAAACGCCGCCAACCCCGCCAGATTGATCCGGTTCGCCGAGGAATAAAGCGCCACAAAGGCCGCTTCGCGATCCGCGGTCCAGCTGGCGGCATTACTGACAAAGCCGACCATATCCTCCAGATAGATGGCGTAGAGGATCAGCAGCGTCATCACCACGCGCAGGACAACGCCGCTCAGCACGACGGCCAGGGCATAGCCACGCCCCCAGACCTCGCTGATCACATCGGTCGCCAGATAGGTCAGACAGAAGGCCAGCGTCCCCGCGGGCACCAGTACGCTGAACGGGCCCAGAGCGACTTCATGTACCTTGATCGCTGTCAGCGCTGCGATGACCAGCGACATCATGAACAGGCCAGAGCAAAAGAAGAGCACGAAGCCCTTCCGCGTCAGCCGTGCCTCATCCTGGATCAAACTACCGCCTCCTCGAAGATCACGACTTCGGAGATAGGCCGATTTGCGCCGTTGCAAAATGCAATCAGACGGAAGACCGGCTGCGGAAGGCCGCCGCCAGCGTGCCGTCGTCGAGATAGTCGAGCTCACCACCCACCGGCACACCGCGCGCCAGCGAGGTGACCGACACACCGCAGGGCTCCAGCTTGTCGGCCAGATAGTGGGCCGTGGTCTGCCCGTCGACCGTGGCGTTGAGCGCCAGAACGATTTCCGTCACCGCCTCGTCGCTCGCCCGCTCGATCAGCTTGGCAATATTGAGATCGTCCGGGCGCACGCCGTCGAGGGCCGACAGCACACCACCGAGAACATGATAGCGCCCCTTGAAGGCCCCGGCCCGTTCCAGCGCCCACAGATCGCCGACCGTCTCCACGACGCAGATTTCCTTCTCCGCGCGGTTCGGCGCGGCGCAGACCGCACACGGGTCGGTCACATCGAGATTGCCGCAGGTCGAGCAGGCGCGGATCTTGTCGGCGGCATCGGCCAGCGCATCCGCCAGCGGGCGCATCACGCCATCGCGCTTGCCCAGCAGGTGCAGTGCGGCGCGCCGGGCCGAACGCGGCCCCAGCCCCGGCAGCTTGGCCAGCAGGGTGATCAGTCGCTCGATTTCCGGGCCGGCAGAAGCGGTGCGCATCAGAAGGTCTCGATCTGTCTGAGGGACGCGCACCCGGGGCACGTGTCCCGCCTCCCATGCCTAAAACGGCAGATTCATGCCGGGCGGCAGGTCCAGGCCGCCGGCCGCTTCCTTGAGGACTTCCTGCTGGCGCACCTCGGCCTTGCGCCGGGCATCGGCATGGGCCGCCAGGATCAGGTCTTCCAGGATTTCCGGCTCGTCCGGATCGATCAGGCTCTTGTCGATGGAGACGCGCTTGAGATCGCCCTTGGCGGTCATCGTCATCGCGATCAGACCGGCACCGGCCTCACCGGTCACCTCGGCCTCGTCGAGCCTGGCTTGGGCTTCGGCCATTTTCTGCTGCATGGCCTGCGCCTGTTTCATCAGGCCCATCAGGTCTTTCATGCCCGTCTCTCCGTTGTCTTCTCGTCTGCATCGCCGTCGGCGGCCGGCGCCTCGCGCACGGCGACAATCTCTGCGCCCGGGAAGAGACGCAAGGCCTCCGCCACAGCGGGATCCTGGCGGGCGCGCTCCAGCTTTTCCTCGGCCTCGCGCCGGCGGCGTTCCGCCCAGGTTTCCCCGCCCCGCACTTCATGATCGGCCAGGATCGCCCAGCGCGCGCCGGTCCATTCCTGCAGCCGCTTGGCCAGCCGCTGGGCCAGATCCGGCGGATAATCCTCGACCGGCTGGAAGGTGAAGGAGCCCGGCCGGAAGGCACCGGGCCGCACATAGCGCTCGACATCCGACTGCAGGGCGATGTCACGCTTCTCGCGCAGCAGCGCGATCAGGGCCTCGAACGTCCGGGGGCCTGGCAGTTCGCTTTCGGCCTCGGCAGGCGCGACCGGCGTGGCAGGGCGGGCAGCATGCGCCGGCGCTTGTGACGCCGGCTCAGGCTTTCCCGGCGCCTCCCCGGCCGGAGAAGCGGGCGGGGCGGCTGGCGTTTCGCTGCGCGCGGCGGGCGGATGCCCGGCCAGGATGCGCGCGGCCTCTTCGGGCGGCGGCAGCGAGGCCGCGGCCGCCAGGCGCAGCACCGTCATCTCGGCCGCGGCCAGCGCGTCCGGCGCATTGCGCACATCATCGAGCCCCGTCAGCAGGATTTTCCAGAGCCGGGTCAGCTGGGCAAGGGACTGTTTTTCCGCCAGTCCGGCAATGCGCTGGACCGTGTCGGCCGCTTCGCCCAGATCGGCGCCGGGACCGGCCGCCTTCACCCGCGAAAGGGCATGGACATAGTCGAGCAGGTCGCGCGTGATCACCACCGGATCGCCGCCGGCATCGTAGAGCGCGCCGATCTCTTCCAGCGCATCCGCCGTCTTGCCCGACAGGGCCTGTTCGAGCAGGTCGAGCACGCGGGCCCGGTCGGCCAGGCCCAGCATGTCGCGCACCTGAGGCGCGGTGACCGGGCCGGTCTCCTCGCTGCCCTGCACGATCGCCTGGTCCAGCAGGGACAGCGCATCGCGCACAGAGCCCTCGGCGGCACGCGCGATCAGGGACAGACCCTCGCGATCGACGGACGCGTTTTCCAGGCCGCAAATGCGTGTCAGATGATCGGTCAGAACCTCGCGGTCGATCCGCTTGAGATCGAAACGCTGGCAGCGCGACAGCACCGTCACCGGCACCTTGCGGATCTCGGTCGTCGCGAAAATGAATTTGGCGTGCTCGGGCGGTTCCTCGAGCGTCTTCAAAAGCGCATTGAAGGCCGAGGTCGACAGCATGTGGACCTCGTCGATGATGTAGACCTTGTAGCGCGCGGAGACCGGCGCATAGCGCACACCGTCGAGGATCTCGCGGATATCATTGACGCCGGTGCGCGAGGCGGCGTCCATCTCCATCACGTCGACATGCGCGGACCGCGCAATGGCCTCGCAATGGCGGCCCGGTTCGGACAGCGTCATCGCCGGTCCGTCGGCCGTATCGGTTTCATAATTGAGCGCGCGGGCAATCAGGCGTGCCGTCGTCGTCTTGCCGATGCCGCGCACGCCGGTGAGCATGTAGGCATGGGCGATCCGGCCGGCCGCGAAAGCATTGGTCAGGGTGCGCACCATGGCGTCCTGGCCAATCAGATCCTCGAATTTCGACGGGCGGTATTTGCGGGCGAGGACCTGGTAGCCCGGGTCCGGCACCGTCTGCGGCAAGTCGAGACCCGGCATCAACGCTTCGCCCGCTGCGGTGTCGTCAGCTGGGAGCGGCGTATCGTCCATGAGGGCTCTTCTGGCTGCGGCTGACAGACCCTGTCCCGGGGGCGTCCCCCGAGCCGGGCGGCGCGATTGCGCGTGGAAGACCGGACAGCGACCCGGACGAAACTCGTTACGGCTGCTTCCTTCCGGACCTGACCGGGTTGGCGAGGTGCCCGTCCACCGCCGGCCTTCCGCCCCCTATATCGCCCGCCGGACAGCGTCATGCAAGCCGCGGCCTGCAGCCTTTTTCGCCTTGCCCTCACCCGGCCGGCGGCCCCGGCAGGCTGTCGCAGGATACCGCCTCGCCCAGGCCGAGTTCGGTGAAGGGAAGCACCGCCAGCGGACCCGCCGCACTGCCCAGAAGCCCCGCCAGCACGCCCTGCAACACCGAGGGCGCCGCATCGACATCGATTTCGGGATTGCGCAGGGTTCCGTTCACGGCAACACCGCCCAGCAGATTGCCCCAGGAGACATCCTTCGCCTCCGCGGCGACAGCGAGCGCCAGCCGCTCAGTCGCCAGCGAGACCTCGCCATCGAGCGCGACGACACTGTCATCGGTGTCGACGAGGACGGTTTCCGCCTGAAGCCGGCCGTTGCGGGCGCGGAACACGCCGCCGGCGCAGTTCACGGGAATGAAGCCGGGATCGGCCTCGTCTTCCGACAGCCGCAGCAGCAGGATCTCGCCGACATCGAGGCCGGCGCCCTCGACCGCGAGATGACGGATCCGGGCTCCCGGCGCCACCTGCGCGGTAATCTCGCCATCGGCCGAGGCAAAGGCAGTTCGCAGGTCCGCCCCCGTCATGGCCAGCGCGAAGGCAACATGCATCTGGCCCCGGGCCAGTTCTCCATTGCCGATCGAGGCCAGATCGAACCCGTCCAGCTCGCCTTCGGCCTCTGTGCGCACCGTGTCTGTGCGGGCGTCGATCGTTGCATAGGCGGTCAAACGCCCCCGGTCTTCCGTCCGGAAGGCCAGCGGCTCGAAGGTCATCACGCCATTGTCCAGTTCGAAAACGATCTCCATCGCGCTCAGCGGTACGGCACCGGCCTGCACATTGCGGGCAGTAAAGTGCACCCGGGCATCGGCAGTGCGCACGCGCGTGGTATCCAGACGCGCATTCGGAATCAGGCGTCCGCTGGACGCATAGGCCCGGTTCGCCGCTTCCTGTTCGTCATTGGCAGTTGTCCGCTCAATGTCCGAGGGCGCGCCGATCACCACGCCCAGATCGTCAAAATCGAGATTGTCGGAAGTGAGGTCCGCCGTCAGCCGCGGGCGCGGCCGTCCGAAGTCCGCCGACATGGTGCCGGCCAGATCGGAATCGCCGACCAGACCGTTGAAGGGGCTGAACGTCCAGATACCCTCTTCGTGGGCGACGTCTCCATACAGCGAGAAGGGCGGCGTATCCGGTGCCGACAGGCCGAAAATCGCCGCCAGCTCGGCGAAGTTGCGCCCGTGCATCTCCATCTCGCCGGAAAACCCGTCCAGCGACAGGCCTTCGGCCGACCCGTTGAGATGCAGCACCGACCGCCCGCCAGCCGCGGTGAGCCGGAAGTCGCCGCTGGCGAGATTGCCCCGCGCCTCGGTGACAATCAGCAGGGCCGGATCGCGCCCCGGCCGCTGTATGCGCAGCCGCAATTGCGTGATGTCCACATCGCGCACAGTGGAGAGATAGCCCGGCAGGCCACCACCAGACCCGTCACGCCCCCGCATGCGATAGGTGAAGGCGGCCTCGTCAATACTGACAAAGGCTAGCAATTGCCGTCCCGGAAAGATCCCGGCCGGGTCGAGATGGAGATCAAGGGTTTCCGCCGATCCCGCTTGTTCGATCTCGAGCTGGCGCAGATGGAGCACCGGCTTCAGACCGGGACTGACCCAGGCTTGCTCCAGCCGCACCGAGCGCCCCGTCAGGGCTGTCAGACGTGCCTCGACAAGGCCGGTGACCCGATCCGGCGACGAGAGGAACCACAATCCGCCCGCCACCATCACCGCGAGGGCGGCGGTCAGGATTGCCGCAAAAACAAGTATCCGCCTGACTGTTCCCACACCACCGAACGCCGCCTTGAGCAGCGCGCCTCTGCCTTGTTCCCGTTGGAACGTTGCAGCGGCCCGGCGGTTCCCCTCAGTGCCGGCAAGCCCGGGCTAGTGCGCGAAGACGGGGTCGGCACTGTCCAGCCGGGCCGCCGCCGCGAGCACGTCGGCATGATGATCGAGCACGGCGATGAGTTCCTCGCTGCCGCCCGAGGACAGCAGGACGTCACGCCAGTATCCCGTCACCCGCGCCTGGGTCTCCAGCCAGTCGCGCACAGCCATCTGGGCATGATGGGCACACACGGCTGACGATCGTTGCGATTTTGGATCCATTTCGACACCTCCTCCCCGACCATAATTGCGACTCATTCGCAAATGCAAGCAACAAATGGGCCGTGCCCTGCAATGCACGGCCCCGTGAGCCGTCCGGATGCCCGCACTGTCCGATTGATGCCTGCGCCGCATGCGGCTAAGCCTGCAAAGCCGCTGACCGGACATCTCCCGATGAATGACAGAACCCTGCTCGCCGACACTGCCCCGCTCGTTTTCGCCGGCGCTCCGCTGGACCGCGGTGAAGTTCTCAGACGCGACGAGGCAAGGCTGGACGCGCTGATGGAGGGCGATGAGGGCTGGTGGATGGTGCTGCAGGCGGGCGATCCGCTGCTGTCGCCGGAGGGCGCCATTTTCTGGTTCCGGCCGGACGAGCTGCCCGCCCTGGCGACAACGGGACCGCGCGTCTTCCTGGGCCATTATCGCGGCTCGCCCTGTTTTGCCGCCCAGCTGGAGACCGATGCCCCGGAGCCGGAGGGCACGATGCGCCTGGACGCCCGGCGCGCTGCCATGGGCCTCTCGTCCGACGAGGCCACAATCTACGGCTATGCCAAATCCATCCTGGCCTGGCACGACCGGCACGGTTTCTGCGCCAATTGCGGCCAGCCGACCCGCATGCGCTCGGGTGGCAATCGCCGCAGTTGCGACAGCTGCGGCGCGGAACACTTCCCGCGTGTCGACCCCGTCGTGATCATGCTGGCCACAGACGGCGAGCGCTGCCTCCTGGGACGGCAGGCCAGCTGGCCGGAGGGGATGTGGTCGGCCCTCGCCGGTTTTGTCGAACCGGCCGAGACGCTGGAAGAGGCCTGCGCGCGCGAACTGAAGGAAGAATCCGGCGTGACCGCCGACATCGCCGCCACCCGCTATGTCATGGCCCAGCCCTGGCCCTTTCCCTCTTCGCTGATGGTGGGCCTGGTCGCGCCTGTGCTCGACGCCACGCTGAGCATCGATGCCCACGAGCTGGAGGACGCGCGCTGGTTCTCGCGGGACGATGTCCGCGACATGCTGGCCGGGACACATCCCGAGGTCGCGATGCCGCCCTCGATCGCGATCGCCCGGCGCCTCGCCGAGCTCTGGGTCGACGGGAAGATCTGAGGCATCCGGCAAAAAGGGACGCGGCGTCACATGCTTGCGGCATATAGGGGGCACATATGCAGCCCTTATGGCGCAATACCACAACCACATCACACCCGAACGGGACCGCCGTCTCCGCCCTCGAAGACCGGTCAAAAGAAAACGGGAGCCGCATCGCAGCTCCCGTTCATTTTCGCAGCGTTCCGGAGCCGGCTATCAGCCGCCGAAACGATGGACATAGGACAGGCCGAAACTGTCGGCCTCACCGAAATCGTCATAATCGGTCCGGGTATAATCGAACCGGACCGCGCCATTTTCCCACAGCTCATACTGGGCACCGACACCCCAGGCGATGGCCTGGTCATCCGTGGAACCGCCATAGGCAAAATTGGCGTCGAACTCGGTCGTCACATAACCCAGACGGCCGAAAACGCTGAAACTGTCGGTGACCGGAAAACGTCCGACTGCAAACGCACCGACGGAGTATTCCAGGTCCAGCTTCGAAATCGCGGCGATGCACACAGCATCCACAGGGCAGGCATTGGTATCATCGCCATTGATGCCGATATCGAGCTGGGCCTCGACGCCGAGATAGCGGTTGAAATCATAGCCGCCGCGAATCGTTGCTGCGCCGAGATCGAAATTCTCGAGATCGATACGGCTATAGCCCGCCGACAGATTGAAGCCATTGTCAGCGGATTGCGCGTGACCGGCCGCAGCCAGACCCGCCCATGCCAGCACGCACGCACTCAGCACTCTGAACATTTTGTATTTCCTCGCATTTGATGCCCTCGCACGTGGAAATTGCCGCCGGGTGCGTGAGCCCGGGCTGAACGCGGCGTTCATCTCGATTACGTGTCCGCAATGAAAGAAAAAGGCCGCACCCGGCGGGCGCGGCCTTTTTTGCTTTCGATGCAGTTCCCGGCGTGAATTAGCCGCCGAAACGACGGACGTAGGAAACACCATAGGTGTCGGCCTCGCCGCCATCATCATAATCGTAGCGCGTGTAGTCGAGGCGCACACCGTTGTCGCCGGCGAAGAACCACTCGCCACCGACGCCGAACGCCCAAGCCTCATCGCTGCCGTCATAGTTCAGACCGGCAATATCGGCATCGAACTCGGTGGTGGTGTAACCGCCGCGCAGGAAGACACTGGCCTGCTCGTTCGACCAGGGGCGCACGACGCCGAACGCGCCGAGCGAATAGTCGAGACCGACATCGCCGGTCAGGCCGGCCACCGTCACCGACTCATCGTTGATGCCGATATTGGCTTGGCCCTCAACGCCGAAGAAGCGATTGAAATCATAGCCACCGCGAACAACGGCCGTGTCCACATCGATATCGTCGAAGTCGAAGCGCTCATAACCGCCGCCGAGGCGGAACTCACCCTGCTGGGCCGTTGCACCGGCCGTGAGCGCAAGGATGGAAAGGGAGGCGAGGGAAAGGGTACGCAGCATTTTTATCAACCTTACTCTATACATGGCGTCGTTGCGCCAGTTGCGGGGTCCCAGCCCGTCCCACAGCTGGGAACGGGCTTCAGGGGTTTCAAGCCGTCCGTCTGCAGACCGTCTGACCGGCACCATGCCCTCCCCGTCATGATCCGCCTGTCAGGCATTCCCGGCTGCACCCGGCTCGCCCTGTACCAACGCGCGAACTGCGATTTTTGGTCTTTCCGTTACATGAAAATCCTGCAAGCCTGCGGTCATGCGTCGTGTTAACGCATGCACAAGAACGCGCTGGACTGTTGCCTGTCCGCGCAGCGCATGCCAAACACGGCCACGATTTTCGACCTGACTAATTTTGGGGGCGTCCATGGGCGATCTCTTCTGGAACAAGGTGGCCGGTGTCCTGATCGGCGCAGTGCTGGCTGTGATGGCCATTACCGAGCTTGGGCACCTGCTGGTTCCCTCGCACGGCGCGCACGAACTGACCGACGAGAACACCTCGTATCCGGTTGACTGGGCTGCAATCGAATCGGGCGGCGGTGAAGCCGAACCGGTCGAGGAAGGCCCCACCGATTACGGCCTCCTGCTGGCCAATGCGGATATCTCCAACGGTGAACGCGTCGCGCGCCGCTGTGCCGCTTGCCACACCTTCGAGCAAGGCGGCTCCAACGGCGTCGGCCCGAATCTCTGGGGTGTTGTGGGCGCCGATATCGCGGCCCATGCCGGCTTCTCCTACTCCGGCGCTCTTGAAGCCCTGGAAGGTGAGTGGACCTATGAGGCGTTGAACCACTTCATCGAGAGCCCGGCCTCCTATGCTCCGGGTACGGCGATGTCCTTCCGTGGTCTCAGCGACGAAGCCCAGCGCTTCGACCTGATCGCCTATCTGCACAGCCTGTCGGACAACCCGCTGCCCTTCCCGGACCCGCTGCCGGAAGAGAGCGAACTGACGGAAGACGTCTCCGATATGGCCGAACAGGCCGGCGAAGCCATGGGCGACATGGCTGAAGAGGCCGGCGAGCAGGCTGCAGAGATGGCACCTGAAGGTGAAGACCCCGCACCGGCCGGAGACGATGAGGCTGCTGCCGGTGAAGAACCCCAGGAGGGCGGCCACTAGGCCCACCTCCGACACGAACAAAGAAGGCCCGGGTCATCTGACCCGGGCCTTTTTTTTGTGCCGGCTGTCTCTCCCGCCAGGTATCAGACAGGACGGACGATCGTGCGGACCGGGTTTTCCTTCTCCCGGATCCGCGCTTCGGCTTCCGAGAAAAGCTCCAGCGTCACATCCATGAAACCGGCATTGGCGTGCAACAGGTGTTCCGAGTCGACCATGATCCCGACATGGCCCGGCCAGAAGACGATATCACCGCGCGCGCGTGTCTCATCACCGGTGACGTCCGGCCAGGCGGCCTTCAGCGCGGCTTCCTGCTGATCCGCATCCCGCGGCACATCGATGCCCGCAGCGCGGAGCGCCATCTGCACGAGACCGGAACAGTCCAACCCCAGGCTCTCCTTGCCACCCCAGAGATAGGGTGCTGCAAGAAAGCTCTCGGCCACCGCCACGAAATCACCGGCATGATCGTCCGGAGCGCCGGTATGGGCCTCGACGACCCAGCCCAGCCCCTCGGCCTCGACGAAGCGGCCCTCACGCGCGCCCGTCGAAACCAGCGCGTTCAGGCTGAGCAGGTGGCGCGGGGCCGATTTGATGTCCGGCTTGGAAAAGGCATAGGTGCGCAATGCGGTGATACGCCGGTCTGGCTGATGAACCGTTGTGGAAAAGCCGGCAAGGTCGACCCATCCGACATAGCCACCGGCGCGGGAGAAGCCCCACCCCCAGCCATCGCGCGCATCCAGAACCGCGAAAACTTCGCCGGCCAGCACCTGATCGTCCATGGCGCCGTCCGGCGCGGGCGCCCGGCGGACCGGCGCGGCAGCGATCACGGCTTGATGGTCAGTCGGCTCCACGAAGCGCGCCGCTTCGACCTGCCCCTTCAGATGGGCGGCCGCGAGATCGGGCCTGGCGGGCGTGAGGCGGGGATCCAGGTGGGACATGTGCGGGTTTCCTCGGCACGGACGGCAACACGTTCACCATAATCGTACAGGAAGACGGCGCCTTTGACAGTGCGATGCACCGAGACGTCGCGCTTGTCATCACGGTCGCGCTTGCGGCGCACAAAACCCTGGCGCTCGAGCACGTCCAGAGCCCGTGTCACGGCCGGTTTCGGCAGGCCGAGGGAGCGCGACAGGTCCCGCACAGCATGGGGGCCCGGCTGCATGAAGATCGACAGCAGCAGCGCAAACTGGCGGGCCGTGAGGTCCGCCGTTTCGCCTTGCAACGCGTCCGCCGACACACGGCGCATCATTTCAAGCGATGTCATCGCCTGGGATGCCATCTGGCACGCTCCCGTTCAGCCTGCGAATCGCCCCGAAGGGGCCGCGGCTAACTCTGAAAGCGCTCCTTGAGCATTTGGTAAACGGCGCGTGCGGCATGCATGTCGCCGCCCTTGGGCCGTCCCGGACGCTCCTTGGGATTCCAGGCAAAGATGTCAAAATGCATCCAGGCTGCATCGCCGACGAACCGGCGCAGAAAGAGACCGGCCGTGATCGATCCCGCCATCGGCATGACGGTCGAGTTCACGATGTCGGAGATCTCGCCCTCGATATCGCCTTCATAGCCATCCCACAGCGGCATGCGCCAGACCGGGTCGAACACTTTCACCGCGGCCCCGGCGAGATCGGCGGCCAGATCGTCCTGATCGGTATAGAAGGGCGCCACTTCCGGGCCCAGCGCAACGCGCGCCGCACCGGTCAGCGTCGCGAAGTCGAGCAGTAGATCCACCTCCTCCTCGGTCGCCCGCGTCAGCGCATCGGCGAGCACAAGCCGGCCTTCTGCATCGGTATTGTCCACCTCGACGGTGATGCCCTTGCGCGATGTGAGAATGTCGCCCGGACGGAAGGCGCCGGCACTGACAGCATTCTCGACGGCCGGCACCAGAAGGTGCAGCCGGACCGGCAGGCCGGCCGCCATGATCATGCTGGCCAGTCCCATTGCATTGGCCGCGCCGCCCATATCCTTCTTCATCAGGCGCATGAACCGGGCTGCCTTGAGATCCAGACCGCCGCTGTCGAAGCAAACGCCCTTGCCGACAATGGCAACGCGCGGATGGCTCTCCTCCCCCCATTCCAGCTCAAGCAGGCGGGGCGCCTCGCCGGCGGCCCGTCCGACCGCATGGATCATCGGATAGTTTTGGGCGAGAAGGTCGTCGCCGCGCACAACCCGCACGGTCGCTTCGAAGCGCTCGGCCAGAGAACGGAATGCATTCTCCAGGCCTTCCGGTCCCATCCGGTCAGCCGGTGTGTTGACCAGGTCGCGTGTCAGCGTGACCGCGCGCACCACGGCCTCGGCTTCCTCGGCGTCGGCGCCCTCGGGCAGTACCAGCCGCGCGGGTTCGCGATCTGCGGGCTTGTAGAGTGTGAAACTGTAGCCGCCAAGCGCCCAGGCGGTCGCTGTCAGGGTCGGATCCCAGCCCTCGGGCAAGGCCTCGATCTGCCAATCGCCACCGGCCAGCGCTTTCGCAGCGGCGCCGATCGCGAAAACATCCTTGCCGGGACCGATACCCAGCCAGGCGTCGCTGTCACTGCCGGAAGGAAAGCGCACGACCTGGCCGGGCTTGCCTTCGAAACCGGCCGCCAGGGGACGCAGCGTCTCCGGCAAGGCTGCGACCCTGTCTGCACTGGCCTCCGCCGTTACGAGCCGCAGGGTGAGCGCCGTCCCGCCGGACGCGAATATCGAAGCCATGATCAACCTTTCCCGTATGCCGCCAAGCAGCCGAACTGCGATTAACCCATTCTTGACCGGGCAGGCGCAGATTCAAGAGACGCCCACAGTTGACCGATTCGTCTCATGCGACCGATTTACGCCCTTGCCCCGCTCGTCTTCCTTGCCGTTTCGGCCTGTGCCACCACCACGGCACCGACCGAACAGGAACAGGCCGTCATCGACACGATGAACGCCAACACCATTGTGCCGGCCTCACAGACCGAACGTGAAGCAATCCGCAGCCAGGACCTCCTGACCCAGGCCGCATTCTGGGCCGAAGCCCACGAGCTGAACCCGTCTGACCTGGAAGCCGCGACCGAGCTTTCCAGCACGCTGCGCCAGCTGGGAAATCACCGCCGAGCAGCCGAAGTGGCCCAGCAATCACTCGCGCTCTACCCCGATAACGCACCGCTCTTGTTCGCCTATGGCAGCGCTATGGCTGCCGCCGGACGCGGTGCCGGTGGTCTGGAAGTCCTGCGCCGGACGACGCAGATCGACCCCGGCAATTGGCGATATCTCAACGCGCTCGGCGTTGCTCAGGAACAGGCCGGCCAGGCCGGCCCCGCGCGGGCCAGTTTCCAGGCCGCGCTTGAGCTGGAGCCGGGGAACCCGTCCATCCTGTCGAATATCGCGCTGTCCTACATGGCGGCCGGCGAGACCGAGACCGCAGAGCGGATGCTGCGTGAAGCCATGATCCGCCCGGGCGCCGATCCGACGATCCGCCAGAACCTCGCCCTCGTCATGGCCCTGCAAGGCCGTTTCGAGGAAGCCGAAACGATGGCACGCGTGGATGTCTCGCCGCAAATGGCCGAGGCCAACATGGCCTATATCCGGTCCATGCTGACATCGCGCCGGCGCTACGACGCCGTGCGCGCCGACTAGGCCTCAGCCCTCGACATATTCAGCGTCATACTCGATCGGGAAGTTCACTGACCGGGCGATAAAGCAGAACCGATGCACCTCCTTGTGCAGCGCGTCGGCTTTTGCCGTATCGGTTCCAGGCTCAACCGAAATTCGCGGCCGCAGCGTTGCTCTCAGGAAACGGCCCGCCCCGTCGGGCTGGGTTTCGCCCACCCCGTGCGGATTGTCCTCATACCCGGTCACCACAATCCCCGCCGAACTGGCGAGGTGCAGATACCAGAGCATGTGGCACGCCGACAGCGCACTGAGGAGCATGTCTTCCGGGTTGGGAAGGCCTGGGTCGCCACCCAGCAGCGGATCGTTGGAACAATGGACGACCGGCTTGCCGGGCGTCTCCACATTCCAGGTCCGGTCATAGCCCTTATAGGTCCGCGTTCCCTCACCCCGGTCACCGGTCCAGACGATACGGGCGGTGTAGGCGTGTTCCCGGCTCATGTGCCGGCCCCGGCGAGCGCCATGATGAAAGCCTTTCTTGCCTTCTGCCGCGATAGTCAGCCAACGCCCAGAGGCGGCGGTGGAGGGGGTGGCGGCGGCCCGTCCTCATTGTCCTCGACATGTTTGAGAGGAAAGTCCTTGCGCAGAATGGGTGACACCAGGGTGTGATCGAAGCGGAAGTCTTCCACCATGTCGCGCAGCTCTGTCGGAGCCCGGCCGGTCTTCGACGCTTCGGTCCCGCGATAGAGCGCATAGAGCTTGAGATAATTCTTGTCGTCTCGCGACAGGGATGTGTCGTCGAGACGGCCGCATATCGTGACCAGGCGCTGCAGCCCCGCACGGCGCTTGCCGGCTTTCAGCTCGATCATCGCGGTCGCCAGACCGACCTTCCAGCCCATATCGGCATAGTGGGTCTTCGGCGCGGCTGACAACGCCTTGCGGGCAGACGGGACATCGTCAGCCGACAGGGCCTGCATGGCCTCGCCAACGGCGCGGTCGGCGGCGCGGATATCCTCGCGGATGGCTTCTTCCGTCTTGCGGCCCGAAAACATGGGCTGTGTCCACCTGTGCAGCGTACGGCGAGTCTATCAGATAGCGCGCCAAAACGAACTTTTACAGGCTGTTAAAGCGGATAATTGCCGGTCCGAGAATGACAACGAACAGAACCGGCAGGAAGAACACAATCATCGGCACGGTCAGCTTGGCCGGCAGCGAGGCGGCTTTCTTTTCGGCCGTCGCCAGACGCATATCGCGATTTTCCTTCGCCATGACCCGCAGGGCCTGTCCGAGCGGTGTACCATATCGTTCGGCCTGAATCAGGGAGGTACACACAGCGCGCACACCGGGGTGATTGGTGCGCTTGCCGAGGTTCTCATAGGCGGACCGCCGGTCCTGGAGATAGGACAACTCGGCTGTCGTCAGAGACAATTCCTCGGCGAGCTCGATGGACTGGGACCCAACCTCGGTCGAAACCTTGTGAAAGGCGGCCTCGATCGACATCCCCGATTCTACACAGATCAGAAGCAGGTCGAGCGCGTCCGGGAACGCACCCATGATTGATTGCTGCCGCTTTTGGGCGGCGTTCCTGAGATAGACGTTCGGCGCGTAATAGCCCAGCAGGCCCAGACCAAAGGCCAGACACCAGCGAGTGATCGTGGGAAGACCGAAATCATTGATCATGAAGACGTAGGTCGCCGTGCCCGCGAACAGGATGATCGGCGAGGCCAGGCGGAAGAAGTAGAAGGCGACGGCCGGCTTGTTGCCGCGCAGACCGGCCTGCTGCAGCTTGTCCTGCAGGTCGGGATCCTCGAAGGCCTTCTGCAGGTTCAGCGCATCCACGACCTTGCGCATCAGGCCCTTGGCTTCGGCACCCCGGATCGAACTGTTGCGGCCGGACTGCTCCATCGCCTCACGGCTCTTGCGGCGCAATTCCTCACGGCGGTTGCGCACGCCCTTGATCCGCTTGTCGAGGGAGTTCGTGTTCATGGCCGGCGCGGCCAGCGTGACAATCGTCGCAAACACGAGCGCAGCCGAGATCATCATCAGCAGATTTTCCGGCGAGACCAGGAAGTCACGGATATCGGCGAAGTCGAGCCCGAACATGCCGCCCTCAGATCTTGAAATTGATCATGCCGCGCATGACCATGATGCCGAGGAACATCCAGAATGCACCGCCCAGCAGCATCAGCTGGCCCGTGGGATGCTGGAACATCTGGCTCATATAGGACGGTGTCGTCGCATAGACGATGCCCAGCACGCCCGGCGGCAGCGACCCGATAATAAAAGCCGACGACTTGGCTTCAGACGACAGCGCACTGATCTTCTCGCGCATCATCTTGCGCGACCGCAGCACGGTGGCGAGATTGCCCAGGGTTTCGGCGAGATTGCCGCCGGTCTTCTGCTGGATCACCAGCACTGTGCGAAAGAAATTCACTTCGGGCAGCGGCATGCGTTCGCACATCCGGTCGAGCCCATCCGCCAGTGTCACGCCGACGGCGGTCCCCTCGACCAGTTTCTCGAACTCCGTGCGGACGGGTTCCGGCGATTCGGTCGCCAGGATCTTCAAACACTCGTTCAGCGGCAGACCCGACTTCACGCCACGCGTGATTACGTCGAGCGAGTTGGCAAACTCCGCCGTGAATTTCTTCTGGCGCCGGCCACACAGGAAGCCCAGCCACCAGCGTGGAAGACCGAAGCCGCTGATCAGCGTGATAGCTGCGAGAACCAGCAGATTCTGACCCGTGATGAAGGCAACCAGCGCGCCCGTGAGCGCGGCTCCGGCCGAGATCATCCAGAAGACGCTCGGCGAGAACGACATGCCGGCCTGGCGGATACGCGCCTTGATGGTCAGCGATTTCTTGCGCTGGTCGCGCTGACGCTGCTCCATGTCCTTCAGGGATTCCTGGACCTGGCGTTTACGCTGGGCCGCCTGATCGAGCGCTGCGGTCTGGCGCTTGCCCCGAACGAGCTGGCCATCGCCCACCGCCCGGGTAATGCGCTTTTTCGACTGGGCGTCGCCCATCGAACCGACGGCCACCCAGCCGACACCGCCGACAGCGACAAAGGCCGCAACAGCTGCAAGCAAAAAGGCCATGTCCGGATTCATGCGTCAGGCCTCCGCTGCATCGAGTGCGTTGGCGAGTTCGCGCTCCAGACCGAAATAGCGGGCGCGATCCCAGAATTTCGGTCGCGCGATACCGGTCGAGGCGTGCTGGCCGATGATCTGGCCGTGCTCGTCCTCACCCTGGATCTCGTACAGGAAGAGGTCCTGGGTGACGATGACATCGCCTTCCATGCCGACCACTTCGGTGATGTGGGTGATCTTCCGCGAGCCGTCGCGAAGACGGGCCGCCTGCACAACGACATCGATCGATCCAACGATCATCTCGCGGATCGTTCGCGTCGGCAGGCTGTAACCGCCCATCGTGATCATCGACTCGATGCGCGACAGCGCTTCGCGCGGCGAGTTGGCGTGCAGCGTGCCCATGGAACCGTCATGGCCGGTATTCATCGCCTGCAGGAGGTCAAAGGCTTCCGGGCCACGCACCTCGCCGACGATGATTCGTTCCGGGCGCATACGCAGACAGTTCTTCACCAGATCGCGCATCGTCACCTGTCCCTGGCCTTCCAGGTTCGGCGGGCGCGTTTCCAGGCGCACGACGTGGGGCTGCTGCAACTGCAGTTCCGCGGCGTCCTCGCAGGTCACCACACGCTCATCTTCTTCGATGAAGCCGGTCATGCAGTTCAGGAGTGTCGTCTTGCCCGAACCGGTACCGCCGGAGATCAGCACGTTGCAGCGGCTGGCGCCGATGATCTCAAGAACCTTGGCGCCTTCCGGCGTGATGGAGGCGAACTCCACCAGGTTCTTCATCGTCAGCTTGTCTTTTTTGAACTTACGAATGGTCAGCGTGGGACCATCCAGCGCCAGCGGCGGTGCGATGACGTTGACACGCGAGCCATCCATCAGGCGCGCATCACAGATCGGCGAGCTTTCATCGACCCGGCGGCCGACCTGGCTGACGATCCGCTGACAGATATTCATCAGCTGGGCATTGTCACGGAAGCGGATATTGGTCCGCTCGACCTTGCCGTTCACCTCGATAAAGACGTCATCGGCGCCATTGACCATGATGTCGGCAATATCGTCGCGCGCCAGCAGGGGCTCCAGCGGACCGAAGCCCAGCACGTCATTGCAGATGTCCTGGAGCAGGTTTTCCTGCTCCGCGATCGACATGGCGACATTCTTGATCGAGATGATCTCGGTGACGATGTCGCGGATTTCTTCGGCGGCAGTTTCATTGTCGAGACGGGCCAGCTGGCCCAGATCGATCGTGTCGATCAGCGCGTTGAAGATTGTCGTCTTGATCGCATAATACTCTTCCGACCGGCCATTGTCGGCGGGTGGCCGCGCCCGGGCCGCTGCAGCGGTCACAGCCGCCGGCCTGGAGGGCTTGGGGGCCTGGAAGGTCTGAACAGACGGTTTCGGCGCTGCCTTGGCTGCGGGCTTGGACGCGGGGGCAGGCGCACGACGACGTTCGGCGCCCGCATCGCTGCGAGGCGCCTCCTTGACCTCCGCCGGCGGCGGGGTCGGTGTTGTCGGTCGGGCGGTGGGACCTCCGGCGCGCTTGCCGAACATGGCTGACTAGCCTCCGAACATCTTTCCGAACAGGGAACGCGAACGCTGCGGCGCGCTGACCCTGCCACTGACCAGACCGGCCAGGTGGGTGAAGCCTTCCGCCGCCTTTGACTTGGCATCGAGCTCGGTGATCATCTGGCCGTTATTCGCCGCCTTGCCGAACAATTGCGGCTCGAACGGCAGGACGAGGGCCGGCTGGGTGCCCAGCGCTTCAGCGAAGTCCTTGACCGGGATCTCCGGACGCTTGGGCATGCCGGCCATGTTGATCACGACTTTCGGCGGTTCGTCATTCGGACGCGCACTGGTGATCAGATCAAACAGGTTCTTCGCATTGCGCAGGGATGCCAGGTCCGGCGCCACCGTGACCACGACCTGATCGGCGCTGAGCAATGTCTGCTTGACCCAGGGCATCCAGATGTGTGGCAGGTCGAGCGCCATGAAGGGGGCCTGGCGGCGGACCTTGTCGAGCACGAGTTCGTATTCGGCCGGCGAAAATTCCCAGTCCTTGTCCAGCGTCGCCGGCGCCGAGAACAGGCTGAGCCGTTCCGTACAGCGTACCAGCAGACGATCAAGCAGGGCGTCGTCCAGACGGTCAGGCTCGGCCAGGGCATCGCCCAGCGTCTGAGCCGGATCCTGGTTGAAGTCGAGACCTGCCGTTCCGAACGACAGGTCAAGGTCGACCAGAACAGCATCGGTCTGGATGCCTTCAGTCAGGGCCCAGGCACAATTATGCGCAACGGTCGACGAGCCCACACCGCCCTTCGATCCGATAAAGGCGATCGACTTTCCGGCGAAGGGCTGCTCGGGATCAAGAAAGAGCTCGGAGATCGTGCGGATCAGGTGCAGCGGCGTCATCGGCGGCACCAGATACTCGCTCACACCCCGCTTCATCAGTTCGCGATAGAGACCGATATCGTTGGCGGCCCCCACGATGATAACCTTGGTGTCCGCATCGCAGACACCAGCCAGCTCCTCGAGCTGATCGAACAGGCCCCGCCCGCGCATACCGCTTTCGACAATCAGCAGGTTCGGCGTCGATTCGTCGTGATAGCGCTCGATCGCGGCAGGCAGCCCCCCAAGCTCGACCGTCACATGTGCTTTCGCGAGACGGCGATCATTGGAGGCATTGTGCACCAGGGCGCCGGTTTCCGGGCGCTCACAGAAGGCGGCAACGGTGATGCGCGGCACAGGCTGGTCGGAGACCTCGCCATCGACCTCGCCATAGAAGGCGCCGCTCGCCGCGACAGGCGAGACATCGTGCATGCCGTCATACTCGGCCGTGCTCGGATCGAACGGCGCGCGCGGCGCAGCCGTGGCAGCCGGATAGCCACCATCGTCGAACTCGCCCTCGTCTTCCAGGAACGGGTCTTCGTCGCTGTCATCCTCATAGGCCGCACCAAACCCGCCCTGCGGCGCGTTCATAGCCGGAGCCGGGCGCGCCGGAGCCGCTTCGCCCAGCAGCATGCGCTCAACGTCCTCGGCCTCCAGGAACGGATCATCCCCGTCATCCAGCATCGGATCAGCCTTCAGGGCTCTGTTTGCGTCGTTCATCATTCGCGCCTTTCGCCCCCTAGTTTTCGCTGACTTCCGAGACCGCGCCGCTCTCGTAATCGGATCGCTCACTCGCAGTCGATTCCCCGGCCCGATACGCATCAAGCACGGTCTGCCGCCGGCCCGTATCAGCCACCCCCATGGTTCTCGGCGCCACCAGATCCCGCGGATCGGCGATCATGGCGGCGAGATTGGCGGCCATGGCGCAACCAAAATTGCTGTGCCCCTGGTTGTCGCGTTCGACAGCGAGATTGTCCCAGCTGGTTCCGCATTCAGGCGCGACCGCTGCATAGCGGCGGAACGAAAAGATCACCTGTCCGTCCATACCGCCCCGGGCCTCATACGCACCGCCGGCGATCTGGCGCCAGTCAATGCCCTGCTCGTACAGGAAGGTCCGCGCCTCGGCGATGGCGCCGATCGCGGCGTCCTGGCTGCGGCCGCCCTGCGGATAGCTGATCACGAGCGGACCGTGGCCACGCGCCTTGTACTCGGTGGCGATCGCCGCCAGCTGGCTGCGCTGCTGCCAGGTCAGGCCATTGTCGCGCGGGTCGATCATCATCTCGCTGCGGAATGTCTCCGCAACGGCGGTTGCGCGCGGCAGGCCGACATCGGCACTCGGGGTCGAAGCGCAGGCCGTCAGAGCGGCAAGCGAAGCCAGGGCTGCGAAACTTGTACGGAACGCCGTCATGACCAACTCCACCTACTCGAACAGATAGCCGACCGGACCGGACCAGGACTGGTCTCCGGTATCCGAGCCGGGCACGGAATAAACCTGGTTGATCCGGTTGAAGAGGAAGGCTGTCGCTTCGTGCGGCGTGCGATAGCCATCAGCCGGGGTGTTGAGCTGGTTCGGATTGGCCGGATCGACCAGATAGGGCGTGACCAGCACGACCAGCTCGGTTTCCTGATTCTCGAAATCGCGCGAGCGGAACAGCGTGCCCAGAACCGGCAGGTTGCGAACACCCGGCACACCGTCGAGATTCTGACGGGTCTCTTCCTGGATCAGGCCTGCCAGCACCAGGCTGCCGCCGGAGGGAAGCTCCACCGTCGTTTCGGCACGGTTCACATTCAGTGCGGGGATGGTCAGACCGGGCACGGTGCCGATCACCTCACCGGCATCGTTCAAGACCACGCTTTCCTGTGCCGTCAGCGCGCCCTGGGTCGTCAGTTCAGAGACCTCCGTCGAAATGCGCAGACTGATGCGCCCTTCCGAAAGGACCACAGGCGTAAAGCCCAGTCCCACGCCAAACGGTTTGAATTCGATAATGACGTTGCCATCGCGGTCGCGGCCGACCGGGACCGGGAATTCACCGCCCGCCAGGAAGTTGGCCGATTCTCCCGTGATCGCCGTCAGATTGGGTTCGGCCAGCGTACGGACCAGACCGACCCGCTCCATCGCCTGCAGGAGGGTCGAGACATCGGTTACTCCGGTGGGGTTCCCGCTGGTCCATTCCAGCAGGGCACCCATTCCGCCCAGGAACGACCCGACTTGCGAGAATTGCGGCTCCGTCTCGACCTGGAAACCGAATTCACCGGTATTGCCGCCCGCAGTCAGATTGACGCCCAGCTGGCGCACGATGGTCCGTCGCATCTCGACAATGCGCACTTTCAGCATCACCTGCTCGCGCGCCTGGACCGAGATCATGGACAGGATGTTTTCCGGATCGTCGACCCAGCGCTGGGCGATGCGCAGGGCGGCATCGGCGTCCGAAGCGCTCGGCACAGAGCCGGACAACACGATGTGATCATTCATCGCCTCGGCCTGGACGCGCGCATTCGGCAGGAAGCGCTCCAGCGCGTCCTGCAGCGGCGCAAGATCGCGTTCGACGCGCAAGTCGAGATCAAGGATCAGCTGACCGTCAGCATCGAAGAAGAAGGCGTTCGTCTGGCCGATCCCCATGCCCATCAGATAGGCCCGGCGGGGCGTACGCACGACAGCGTCGACGACATCAGGATTGGTCACGAGCACATCGGCAACATCGACCGGCAGATGGACGACTGCAGCCTTGGACAGCGGCAGATCCAGATTTTGCGATACCGGACCATTGCCAGGCTCTCGGATGTAGACCTGCATGGTGTTGCCACGTTCGGTACCGGGCGCCTGGGCCTGGACCGGAGCGGCAATGGCCATCGCGGCGAGAAGGATCAGGGAGCGGATCATCGCGTCAGTCCTCACTCGTCTCCGGCCAGCGCGACTTGCTGGGCATGGCCGTAACGGATCAGCGTCACCTGGTTCGTGCGCGGCGACAGGCTTTCAGTCATTCCCCCGGCGTCAGCCACTTCGCCGCCGGTCACAAGAACAGGGCCGCCTTCATTGTCTGTCAGGCTGCGCAGAACGAGGGTCACCTCACCGCGGGCAACCGCAACAGCCACGGCGCGGGCCTGGTCCGGGGTCAGCTCCAGGGTGGCGGTATCGCCGACGACATTCTCCTCGCCCTCGCCATCACCGAACAATTCATCGATGGCCAGAACGCGCGCATTCTCCACGATCGTGCGGGCGACAATGGCCCGGCGGCCGCCGCGGGCGCCCTCCCCGTCATCCTCGAAGGAGACGATGACATCGACGCGGTCATTGGGCAGAATAAAACCGCCGGCACCACGCTCGGCCGAGATCGGGACCGCCACGGCGCGCATTCCGGGCGACAGGACCGCAGCCATGAAACCGGCATCGCCGGGCTGCACCAGACGGCGCCCGGATATGGGTTCACCCTGGGCAATGGGTGCGCGAACGACGGAACCGGCAAAATCCTCGATACCCTGGCCTTGGCCTTCAACGATGTAACCGTTGGAAATGGCCTCCTCGGGCCAGGCCTGCCAGTAGAAATCAGCAGCACCCACACGGGCGCCCGTCGCGAGGTCGTTGCGCGCTGCGAGGATGCGAACCGCAGGACGCTCTTCCTGGACCTGCACGACCTGCGGAGCATCGCCCCCCGACATGGCCTGCTTTACAAAGAAGGCCACGGCGATCGCTGCGATCGCGGCGGCGGCAAGAATGGCAATACGGACAGCGTTCATGGGACGCTTCGAACCTCTTGGGCGCACGAATACGCCCCACAGGAGAAGCCGAATTCCTCAAAGTCGCGTTAATGCTATCCGGACAATCCGTTTGAACTCCGGATTTTTCAGCATTTGCCGATAATTCCGACTCACCCGCTTGCACGGCGACCTTTATCAGGCGCCGACCACAACGCTCAGACGGCCGCAAACAGCGCGCTGTCCGGCAATGTCCACAACGCGCCTGCAGCGATTGCGATTCCATAGGGAACCGGAGCACCTTCCGCGATCGCGGTCCGTGCGACCCATCCTGCCGGAAGGTCGAAAACGGGAACCATCCGGCGAATGCCGATCAGCAACAGGACTAGGACACCGCCAGCAAGCGCGGTGTGGAAAGCAAAGGCCGCCAGATCCGCCCAACCCATCCAGAGCGCGGCCGCGGCAATCAACTTGGCATCGCCGCCGCCGATCCAGCCCGGCGCAAAAAGCGCGAACCCGAAGACAAGGGCGACAAATCCAGCGAGGACATGCAGGCCGGCATCGGCCCATCCCAGCCCGGCTGCCACGGCAACCAGCGGAAATCCGGCGGCGATGAGGCCGCATAGCCAATTGGGAATTGTAAAGCGCACCGCGTCGGAAAACGCGGCAGCCACCATGAGGCCGGCAAAGGCAAGCAGCAGGATATCGGTCAGCATGATTTCCCTCCTGGACGAGGCCGATACTGCCGCAAAGGCCTTAATATCGGGTTGGCATCTTGAGACATCTGCACAAGTCAGATGGAGACAAGCACAAAAGAAAAGGGCCGCCCTTTCGGGGCGGCCCTTCCACTGCTCAAAGCAGTTTTTGGTGTGCGGCTTAGTTGACCGCGTCCGACACCGTCGTGAAGCCGGTGTTGATGCCCGTACCGAGCGTGGTCACGGCGCCGATGATAACGACGGCGATAAGGGCGGCAATCAGGCCGTACTCGATCGCGGTGGCGCCAGATTCGTCTTTGAAAAAGCGAGAAACGAGTTTCATTTTTCTACTCCCGTGTAGGTACCTCACCATCAGGAGCCGATCCGTCCCGACCCCTCCTGAACGAGACCCATCAAACACGAGAACGCTTTCAGTTCAGTAAAAATACGTGATTAACAAAATCTGTACGAACACCAATCTTCGCTATAGTTAACATCCAAATAACAATACAGGCAGATCTAGAAAGCAAATACGCGCAGTGCCGTTTAGAAAAGATTCAGACGCGCGCGCGAGACTGGGTGTCATGTTCAGCTGACCGGGACGGAGTGCCCATCATGTTCTACAGGACCGCCGCCGCATTCACCTTGGCCATCGCCTGCACGATACCGGCCGCCGCCAGCGAGCTCTCCGTCGCCGTCGAGCATGCACAAGTCGTACGCCTTCCCGGCGAAGCGTCTGCCATTGTGATCGGCAACCCGTCGATTGCGGACGCCCTGGTTCACGATGGCCGGACCCTGGTCGTGACCGGTCGTCTGCAGGGCCGCACGAACGTCATCGCCCTGGATCGCGTCGGACGCATCATTTACTCGCGCGAGATCGTGGTAAGCAATCCTGTCGAGGGGCAGGTTGCGTATTTCCGCGGCACTGATCGCCAGACGCTCTCCTGCGGCGATGTTTGTGAAGACGTCCCGCGCGTCGGTGACGCTGACGAACGCTTCAGCCAGCTGACCAGTGCTCAGCAAGCCCGCCTCAGAACGGCCGAGGCCGGGCTGAGCGACAGCGGCGGTCAGTCGCAATAGTGACACTTCGGAACGGAGGCAAAGCATGAGGTGTTCTGGCTTTGCAGCACGACGCACGCGCGCATTGCTGCGCCGGTTTGCACGAAATCGCTCCGGCGTTGCAGCGGTCGAGTTCGCGTTGATTGCCGCCCCATTCTTTTTTCTGCTGTTCGCGATGATCGAGATTGCGGTCGTGTTCTTTCTCGGCTCGGTCCTTGAGAATGCGGTACTGGAAACCGCCCGGGATATCCGCACCGGCCGCGCCCAGTCTTCCGGCATGTCACAGGCCGCGTTCCGTACCGCCGTATGCGACCGCATTGTGGTGCTGGGCACCTGCGACAATGTCGAGATTGATGTTCGGGTCTTCGAAGACTTCGACAATGTCGACCAGTCCAGCCCGGTTGAGGACGGCGCCATCAATACGGATGATTTCGGTTTCGATCCCGGCGATGCCGGCGACATCGTGCTGGTCCGCGTCTTTTATCGCTGGCAGCTGCTGACGCCGGGCTTTTCCGGGGCCCTGGCCAATATGAGCGGCAACCAGCACCTGATCACGGCGGCCACCGTTTTCCGCAACGAGCCTTTCGATGACTAGTTCGCCGATCACCCGCCTGCACCGCTTCTGGCGTGACTGCCGCGGTCTCTCCGCCGTCGAGTTTGCGCTGATCGCACCGGTGATGATCCTGCTCTATCTCGGCGCCGTCGATCTCAGCCTCGTCCTGTCGATTGACCGGAAGGTCACGAGCGCGGCCAGTGCCCTCGCCGACCTCGTCGCCCAGGACGACATCATCACCGATGACGAGATGATTGAAATTCTCAATGCAGGCACCGTCATTCTTGCGCCGTTCGACCCGACCCCCATGCAGATCCGCGTGTCCAGCGTGATGATGGACAATGGCGGAGACGTCGAGGTGCAATGGTCGGACGCGCGAGGTATGTCGCCCTATTCGGAAGGCGCCGGTGTGGCGGTCCCCGGCGGCATCCTGCAGCCGAACCGCTCCATCATCATGGTCGAAGTGAGTTACGAGCACGAGACGCTGTTCAGCGAGCTCGGCATGTCACGCTTCAACCTGAATGAAGCCTTCTATCTGCGGCCGCGCCGCTCGCTCGTCGTGTCACGCGAATAGCGCGGCGATCCGGGGCGGCAATTCACCGCTGCCCAGCGGCACCCCGTCTAGCGAGACCACCGGCACTGCGCCAATGGCGGCATTGGTGACGAAGACGGCATCGGCCTGCACCAGCTCTCCCGGCTCGTAGTTTCCCGCCTCGACGGGAATGGAGTCGAGAATCTCGGCCCGCACGGTTCCGGCCAGCACGCCGCACCGCAGATCCGGCGTGAAGACATCCTCCCCGCGCGTCCAGAACAGGTTGGCACAATCGCCGCCGGAAAGATTGCCCCGCGTGTCGAGCAGAAGCGCCATGTCGGCGCCGGCGCCGCGGGCCTGCCGCCGCGCCTGCAGATTGTCCATATAGCTGAGCGTCTTGTAGCGAGCCGCAATACTCGCCGGTGACCGCCGGATCTCGCTCAGCGCCAGGTGGTATTGCGCAGGCGGAGGCGTGAAAGGCGCCGCAGACAAGGCCAGCGACGGGATGATCCCGTCTGGCCGGTCGAGACCACGCGGCCCCGGCCCGGCGGTCAAGGTCAGGCGCACCACCGCATCCTTCAGCGCATTTTCAGCCACGAGCTCGGCGATAAGGCCCGCAATGCCTTCCGGGTCCTTCGGACCGGGCAGGCCGAGATCGGCGCAGCTGCGCGACAGTCTTTCCATGTGACGGTCAAAGCGCAGCACTTGCCCGCGCACAACGCGCATGGTCTCGATCAGCCCGTCGCCCAGCAGTACGCCGCGGTCGTTGAGCGCCCAAGCCTTGCGGGTCTCCTCGATCCAGTCGCCATCCTTGAATGCGATACCGCTCATTCCGCCTCCACGCCGAACGCCCGGCGCAGGGCCGAGGCCTTGGTCAGGGTTTCCTCGTATTCTGCCTGCGGATCGCTGTCGGCCACAATGCCGCCGCCCGAGCGCACGCTCGCCCGCCAGCGTCCGTCGACACATCGCAGCGCTGCGGTGCGGATCATCACATTCAGATCGAGCGCCGCAGCCCCGTCGATCCAGCCGAGTGCCCCGCAATAGGGACCGCGCGGTTCGCCCTCGAGTTCGGAAATGATTTCCATCGCCCGGACCTTGGGTGCGCCCGTGATCGAGCCCGGCGGAAAGCTCGCGGCGAGAAGATCGAAGACATCGTGACCCGCGGCCAGCTCGCCTTCGACGACGGAGACCAGATGGTGCACATTTGCGTAGCTTTCCAGGTCACATAAGTGCGGCACACGTACACTGCCCGACCGACATACGCGTGACATATCGTTACGCATCAGATCCACAATCATCAGATTTTCGGCGCGGTCCTTGGCACTCGCGGACAGTTCGGCGGCGAGCGCCGCATCGGCGTCCGGATCGGCCGCGCGGCGGCGGGTGCCCTTGATCGGCCGCGCCTCGACCCGGCGGTCCCGGACCTTCATGAAGCGCTCCGGCGAATTGGTCAGAACCACCCGGTCCGCATCGACCCGCAGAAACGCCGCATGCGGTGCCGGGCTGTCCGCGCACAGCCGGCAAAAGACCGCCCAGGGCGTGTCCTCTTCCGCCAGATCGATATCGAAAGCCTGGGACAGATTGACCTGGAACACATCGCCGGCATGGACGTAGTCGCGGGCCCGGCGGGCGGCGTCGAGATAGCGCTCACGGCTCCAGCGCGGTTCAAGCCGGGCGGCCGTGGCGGGGAGAACCGGGACGGGTTCGCCCTCCCCCAGCGCGCCCGCAAGGCGGTCCACCGCGTCGGCGGTTTCGCCCCGGACCCGGCAGGTCACGGCTTCCCGGTCAAACTCGGCCCAGGCGGGATAGCGGGCCATGGCCAGCATCGGCCAGCGCGGATCGAGATGGGGCAGGCGTTCGAAGGCGGCGGCGAGATCATAGCCGAGAAGGCCGGCGTGAAGCCCGCCTCTCTTTCGCGCGGAGTCGGCCAGCGCGTCGAACCCGGCCCGGCCCTCGCCATCGAAGACGTCGTCCGGAAACGCAAAGATCCGCGCGCGGCCATTGCGGCCGTCGTGCAGCAGCAAAGCATGCGGCTCGCCGGTCAGCGGCGCAAAGGCCGCCAGCGGGTCCCGCCAGGGCAGATCGATCGATTGGCCCGTCATGTCATGCGCGCCATGGCCGGTCTCAGGACGTCAGCCAGCGCTCGCACAGCGCCTGGCGCTCGGCTTCGGTAATCCCGAGCTGGCCGGTCACATAACTGTCCGTATCGCCCATGGTGCGGAAAGCCTCGGCGAGATAATCGGCGTCCACGCCCAGAAAGACCTGCATGACCTCCGCCGGCATCGCCTGACCGTACTGGGCCGTCGCGCGTTGCTGGATGAGCGGGATCAGGCTGTCGAAATCCACCGCCTCATTGGTCAGCAGATAGTCTGCCATCACGGTATCCCGGTCCACGCCGAGTTCCTCCAGGATCAGGGCGCAGAATATCCCCGTCCGGTCCTTGCCGGCAGCGCAGTGAACCAGGAAACCGCCATCCGCTTCGCCGGACGCCAGCGCCCGATAGCCTTCGCGGTAAACTTCCTGATTGCACGCCTCCATCGGAATACGGCGATAGGCCGACAGCATGTAGTCGCGCACGGCCTCGGGCGTGTGGACGCCCTTGCGCATGAAGGCGAGATGCGGCGGCTCGCCGGCATCGCCCAGATCCGAGGCGATCACACGGACGGCCATGTCTTCCGGCCAGGCGGAGGGCTCATTCGTGCGTTCGCGTGCCTTGCGCAGGTCAGCGACGACGCGGATACCCAGCTTGCGCATGATTTCCAGATCGGCCGCGGTGGCGCGGCTGTGATGGCCGGACCGGTAAAGCCCCTCGCGCACTTTCGCGCCATCGGCTGCATCATAGCCGTGGAAGTGGCGGAAGTTATGGACGCCTTCAAGCGATGTAATCCGTGTCATGCCATGGAGGTACGCAATCCGCACCGCCGCGGCAAGGGGAGCGTCAGGCCGGCCGGGCGCGCCGGGCCGGCGGCCAGCGCAGGATCAGCCATTCCGCGACCAGGAGATTGCCGACCCAGCACAGCCAGGCGGCAATGCCGTAGGCCGCGGCAAATTCCATATCTGCCGCGACAGCCAGCAAAAGTGTCTCTGCGCGAAGCGTCACGCCTGAGAAGGTCAGCGCATAGGAGCGGATCATCCAGCGGCGGTGCTGCAGGAGATCACCGGCGATGACGGCCCGGATTCCCGCAGCGGTCGCAACGAACCACAATACTGCGAGCATCGCGAAAGCCGCCTTGTTGGATGGGGGGCCGAAAGCATGACCGGACAGCGCCAATCCGCTCGCAGACGCGCCGCCAACGGCGAGCGCATAGACCCAGCCATTGATGCGATGCAGGACGGGCCGGCTTTCACGCGGACCGCGCAGGAACTGGACCGGACCGGCCAGCAGCGCCAGCATGCCGCCCGCCACATGTACCAGAAGCACCACCCGGTTGGCGGCAAAGACAGCGCTCTGCTCCTCGAACGGGTAGGCATCGGCCGAAACCGTGAAGTAGCGCATCGACACGGCGCACACGGCCAGCGCCGAAAGAAAAACGAGCATCAGCGCATAGCGGCGGGGACGTCCGGACATTTGTTTCTCCGGTGAACAGAGCGTGACCAGGTGAAGTGGGAACCGGTTCACCGGTTCGATCACGCGACCGCTCAAGTTGAGCGTGATCAGGTGAAGTGGGGACCGGTTCGCCGGTTCGATCACGCGACCAGTCAGGATTCTGGAGCAGGGCGTTTCCGCAGGAAACGATCCTGCTCCAGCGGCGCGGGGCGGTCGCAGACCGGCCCCGCCCCGGCGGATCAGAAGCGGACCATCAGTCCCAGAAAGGCGCCATAGCGGGCATCCGCATCGATGATCGGGCTGTCGCGGCCGGTATCAGGAATGGCCTCGACCTCGATCGCGCCGACAATCGCGACGCGCTCGGTCAGGGCATAGCGGCCCATGGCCGCCATGAAAGGCGCAACACTGTCATCGGCGGTGTAGGCCGAACGGCCGGGCCGGACTTCATCGGCATAGATGCCGTACATATAGGTGCCCAGATCGCTGTCGCGCCAATAGGCGCCGGCCTCGGTCGAGATCGCGAAGCGGGAGGTGAGCGCTGTCTCCGCTTCCACCGACAGGGCAAGCTCCTGCCCCTCATGCTTGCCGGAAAGGTCTGTAAGGTAGGCTAGGGATATAGTCACCGGCCCCTGAACGGCCGATACCCGGGCCCCCCCGTCAACTGCGATGTCGCGCTCCACCCCTTCAAGTCCGGCGACCTTACCCGGGTCGGCAAATTCCCATCGCGGCGCGACCAGTGCCTCCAGACGAATGCCCTCACGCCGATAGAGCGTTACCGCGGCCCCCTCCGGACTTACGGACAACCAGTCGTTTTCGTACGCGATGTAGGGAAAGGCCGTGACTTCGGTGTCGCTGCTGGCGCCCAGATAGGGATTGGACTCAACAACAACGCCCAGGCCGGCAGTCCAGCGGGGTTCGGCGTCCTGGGCGGAGGCGGCAGCGGTCAGGCAAGAGACAGCCAGTCCGGCCGCGAGGGCCATGGCCGGGAAGCAAGCGGATTTCATGATCGGATACACCTTATACAGTTCGGGGGGTGGCCCGCTGCACCAGGCTGGGGAATTGGGAGCTGGACGGTGCGGCGGGCCGCCCGTCTTGTGCCGCGCCGTCGCGGCCGGGTCGTCCGGACGGTCACGCCGGGACGCGGAAATGTCCGGACGCTCACGCCCGGACATGGCCGGCAGACCTATTCTGCCGGTGAAGCCTCGATCCGCGGCAACCCGTCCGGCCAGTCGGCGGCGGGCTGGCGGCGCCAGGCGCTGGGCGTGGTGCCGGTGTGCTTGCGGAAGGCGGCATTGAAGGTGGAGCGGGAGTTGAACCCGGTCTCGTGCGCCACGTCCAGCACACGAGCGCCCTCGCCCAGACGCCGGCAGGCATCGGCAATCCGCCAGGCATTTACATAATCGAAGAAATTGCGCCCCAGCCGGTCGTTGAGCGTCTGGGAGATATAGTTCTGGGACACCCGTATCCTGTCGGACAATTGCCGCAGCGAAAGCGCCGGATTGCGATAGAGATGCTGCTCGCGCATGGCCGTTTCGATCCGGGCGGCAATCCGGTCCATGCGCCCGGCGTCCAGTGCCGAGCGGGTATATTTGGCGGGCTCTGCCGGAGCCGGCGCCGTGCGAGCGGGAAAGATCTCGCCCTGGCGGATGCCGAAGAAGGCGAAGGCAAACACCCATCCCATTTCCAGAATACTGGCCAGCGGCCCCTGCCATTGCGGCACCTGGTCGTCGAGCCGCCAGAGCGTGCTGGCCGCCCCCCAGATCCAGGCTGCCGACAGGACCAGCAGGACCGCCCGCACCCAGTTCAGCGACTTGTCCTCAATATTGGCGAACAGGTTCCGCAGGCTGCGCATGTGCGCCAGGAGGCCCCGGAAGGCGAGCACCAGCGAGGCCAGCGCGATCACCAGGAAGAGGACGCCAAGAATGGCCGGAACCGCCGACGCGACCATCGCCGGTGTGCCGTCTCCGGCCAGGATGGCCAGCTTCTCCTCGCCCGGGCGCAGGAAGAAGGGCAGCGCGATCAGGTAACCGGCCGGAACCGGCCAGGCGTAGCGGGTAAAACGCGCCGGCGTCATCGGCGGCCGCTCGGCGGCGGTCATGTCGCGGACATAGAGCAGGATGGCCGGTCCGATGATCACGATAAGCGGCCAGGCCAGGGCAATGCTCCAGGGATAGAGGTCATAGCCGCCCGCATGCATGTACAGCTCGTCGAGCTCCGAAATGGCCGTCGCGAGGAAGAAGATCGCCAGCCCCAGAGCCCTCATCCGGGCTTCACGGTCCCGGAACAGCAAAAGCAGGGCCGCGAAACCCGCAATGGCTGCCGTCATCGCGCCGATCACGATCTGCAGGAAAAAGAGTGCGGACATTTCCGGCGGCGCGTAGTCACTCAGCATATCGAACGTCCCGAAGCGAAGCGCGCCGGCCTGTCCCGCCGCTGCAGATACCTAGTCCAGCCCCGCCTCGTGCAGCTCTTCGAGCAGGCGGCGGTACTGGTCGATCAGGAACCGTTCCTGCGAAGCCAGCTCGTTAAAACCGATCTGGGTGAAGCGCAGGCTGGCCTCGAGATCCTGTTCACGCATGATCTGCGGCCCGGCGAACAGGAGTTCAACGATCTGCCGCCAGGTGGCCTCCACGCCGCTGGCCTGCATACCGTAGACGCGCGCCGTCCCGGCCACGACGGCATAGGGCAGCACGTCCAGCCGGCCATGCTGCTGGGCATGTTGCCAGGCAAAACTCGACAGGCCCGGCGCGTTGACGCCGCGCGGCATGAGCGCGTCAAACTCGTCAAAAGCGATACCGCGAACCGGCCCGCCGGACGCCTCGATCTCAACGAGGCGCTCACCAATGCGTTCGACGACGCCCTCATGGTAGTCTACCACCGCTTCGAGCTGGGCGATATTGGTCTCGATCTCGGCGACCACGCGGCCCATCGCCGCCTCCGCCGCACGCCGGTCGGAGACGTCCTCGCGCCATTCATTGACGACAAAACCGAGCACCACCGCGAACACGATGAGCGCGGCCTCGACAACGGCGCGGCCGAGCCAGGCCCGGGCGGAAGAAGTCTTCGACATGGAGCGCCCCCTCACAAACCTGCAGACATGTGCCTTGGATACATGTCCGCGCTGCCGTCTCTTTTACCGGGACACGTACCGCAGGTACATGTCCCTCTCCTCAGCGGAAAGGCGGCTCGTCGAAACTGCGCAGCTTGCGTGAATGCAGGGCCGCGCCCTCGTCGCGCTTGAGGATCCCGATCGTCTCGAGACCGGCGGCGAGGTGTTCGGAGACCGAGCGCTGGTAGAAGAGATTGGCGGCGCCGGGCAGTTTCAGCTCGCCATGCAACGGCTTGTCGGAGACGCAGAGCAGCGTGCCATAGGGCACCCGCATGCGCAGACCGTTGGCGGCGATGGTGGCGGATTCCATGTCCAGCGCGATGGCGCGCGACTGGTTGATGCGGCGCGACTGGGCGGCATAGGTGAGTTCCCAGTTGCGGTCGGCATAGGTGGCCACGGTGCCGGTGCGCAGGCGCGCCTTGAGGGCGTCGCCGCTGTCGCCGCTGACATTGGCCACGGCCTCTTCCAGGGCGATCTGGATTTCCGCGATCGGCGGGATGGGGATCTCGATCGGCAGCGCCTCGTCCAGCACGGCGTCATAGCGCAGATAGGCGTGCGCCAGGACGTAATCACCCAGGCGCTGGGAATGACGCAGGCCCGCGCAATGGCCGATCATCAGCCAGCATTGCGGGCGCAGCACGGCCAGGTGGTCGGTGATATTCTTCGCATTCGAAGGGCCGACACCGATATTCACCAGGGTGATGCCGCGGCCGCCCGGCGCGATCAGGTGATAGGCCGGCATCTGGAAACGGCGCCAGGGCGCGCCTTCCACCAGGGCATGAGCATTGGGCGTGCCGGCATCGACACGCACATGACCGGCCGCCGAGAAGGCCTCGTAATGATTGTCTTCCTTCAGCTGGCGGATGGCCCAGGCGGTGAAGACATCGACATAGCGATGGTAATTGGTGAACAGGATGAACTGCTGGGTGTCCTCGTAGGGCGTGCCGGTATAGTGGCGCAGCCGCTGCAGGGAATAATCGACCCGTGGCGCCTCGAACAGCGAGAGCGGTTTCACCTCGCCCGGCACCGAGGGGCGGTGGCCATTGGGCAGGTCGTCATCGATCCGCGAGAGGTCGGCATAGGGGAAGTGACGCACCAGCTCGGCCGGCGTCACCGCATTCATGTCCAGATCGTCGGCGCCGTCGAGCACGTAGGAAAAAGGAATCTCCACCTGCGAGGGGCCGGTCTCGATCGTGATCTCGTACTGGTCGGCCAGCAGGGTGAGCTGTTCGATCAGATAGGCGCGGTAGAGCATCGGATGCGTGATCGTCGACGCGTAGACGCCGGTATCGGTGAATTTGCCGAAAGCGCGGCTGACCGGTGGCGGCGGGCCGTCCGGCAGATAGGTGACCCGCAGCTCGGGATAAACAAAGGCTCCGGACTTGCGGTCCTGGTCCGATGGCGGTTTTCCGCCGGTCAGGAAGGTTCTCAGGGCTGTCTGGAGACGTTCAACGGAAGCCTGGTAGAGCGCATCGAGCTGCTCCACCGCTTCCTCGGGGCTGTTCGCAACCGTAAAGACTGTCATCGCGCACCTCATGCCCCAATTCTTGCGGGGGGTAAATCTCCCGGATCACGAAATATCGGCGACAGCGCGCCGGGTCCGGGCATCGGGCCGGCTCGCCTTGCAGGCGAAGTTATTCACAAAGCGTTCAGCTCTGGCGTTTCATCGTGGAGGCTGGAACAAGCACGGGGGCGTCAATGTTTCTGGTTTTCAACTTCAAGGATCTGAGCAATGCGGTCCTGACCCTGGTACAGCTGCTCATCCTCGCGATGATTTTCATCGTCTTTCCGTTCTGGTTCCTGCAAACGCTCATCTATCTGGCCACATCGAGCGGCTGGTATCTCGTTGCCGGCCTGGTCCTCCTCGTGGCCGGCTTCTTTTTCGCGTTGATGAAGAAGCAGATGATGCTGGCGACACTGCTGGGCATCGCGGGCCTGGCCATGGCCGTTTGCGTCATGGTGATCGGCCACAACATGCGCACCAATGCCGTGGAATTCGGATCGCCGCGCAATGTGCTGTGGGTGGAAAGCCTGGACGCGATCTATCCCTATCCGGTGTGCCGCGACGCGTGCGTCACCTTCCGCCCCATCCTGCCGCCGGCGATCCGGGCCGTGACGGACGAGGCCAGTCTTGACCAGCGCCCCAGCTACCGTTTCGGCGAGCGGGCGCGCCGCGCAGCGGACTCCATCGAGATCACGAACTACCGCATCAGCCCGGCCGACCTGTTCGACCGCTACATCGAGGCCGCGCAGGACGAGGGCGACTGGCTCGCCTTCCACGCCGAATGCGTGCAGGGCGACCGGCAATGCGGTGCCGATACCGACACGCTGGCCGAGGCTGCGCGGGAGGTGCACAACCGCTATGGCATCGATGTGCCTGGCCGCATCGCCGACCGTCTCGGCATGGCGGACCTGACGCCGGAGACCATGGAAAACTCGGCCGAATTCGCCGCTGCCTGTCACGCCGATGCCCCCTGCCGCAGCGTGCTGGCGGGGATCAGCTGGCCCGTGATTGTCGGCGCCAGTTCAGGCCAGCCTGTCGTCGTTCACACCCAGCGCCGCCGCGATTAAACCGAACCGCAGGGCGTTGGCGGACGCCGCCAATGGCTTTAAGCACGGACGCCTGACACAAAAGGATGGCGTCATGACGCAGCCCCGGACCTTCCACGACCGCGTTGCGGTTTCGCTCGGCGATCACATTGCCCGGATCGAGATGATCCGCGAGGACAAGCTGAACGCGCTCGACCCGGCGATGTTCGACGCGCTGATCGAGGCGGCAGCCTGGCTGCGCGAGCAGCGCGAGGCGCGGGTGGCGATCCTGTCCGGCCGGGGCCGGATGTTCTGTGCCGGGCTGGATTTCGGCAGTTTCGCCGCAATGGCGGGCGAGGACGGGACAGCGCCGGCCTCGCTGGAGCCGCGCACGCACGGCCTGTGCAACACGCCGCAATACGCCGCCTGGGCCTGGCATGAGGCGCCGGTGCCCGTGATCGTGGCGATCCAGGGCGGCGCGCTGGGCGGCGGGCTGCAGATCGCGCTGGGCGGCGATATCCGCATCGCCACGCCCGACGCCAAGATTGCCATCGCCGAGACCCAGTGGGGTCTGGTGCCGGACATGTCGGGCATGGCCCGCGTGCGCCGCCTGGTGCGCGACGATGTCCTGCGCCAGCTGACCTACACCGCCGAACGCATCGACGGCACCCGGGCCAGCGAGGCCGGTCTTGTCACCGAGGTGCATCCCGATCCGCAGGCCCGCGCCCTGGAGATCGCGCAGCAGATCGCCAATCGCAGCCCCTCGGCCATCCGCGCCTGCAAAGTGCTTCTCAACGGACTGGACGACGCCAATGCCGGCGAGATCCTGGCCGCCGAGTCCCGCCTGCAGCAGGCGATCATCGGCCAGCCGAACCAGGTCGAGGCCGTAATGGCCAATCTGGACAAGCGCGCGCCACACTTCCGGGGGTAGCCGGCACGCAGCATGCGCTGCACACCGCCGGAATGGGGTTTTTGCGCAATTATCTGTTGTTGCACTGCAACAGGAGCTGTATGCACGCCGGTCGCGGAGGCCGCGCGTCTCCGCACGTGCAATGGAGACAACTATGAGCAACACGCAGAACTGGGTCGTACTGAAATTCGGCGGCACCAGCGTCAAATCGCTGGCGGACTGGCGTGTTATCTCCAAACGGATCGCCGATGTGCAGGCGGAAGGCAAACGGGTCTTCGTCGTCCATTCGGCCGTCGCGACGATCTCCGACCTGCTCGACACGCTGGTGACCCGTGCGGTCGCCGGTGAAGGCGAGGCCGAGCTCGACGCGATCAAGGCGCGCCATCTGGCGCTGGCGAGCGAGCTGGGGGTCGAGGGCGAGGTTCTGCTTGCGCCGTATTTCGAGGCGCTGGACCGGCTGCGCGCCGGCCTGTCGCTGACCGGCGATGTGTCACCGCGCCTGAAGGCGCGCATCATGGCCCAGGGCGAGCTGATGGCGACGACGCTGGGCCAGGCCTGGCTGGCGCGTGAAGGCGTGGCCTCGGCCTGGCTGGATGCGCGCGACCATCTGACCGCCGCCCACGCCCCCGGGGCCCGCGGCTATCTGGCCTGCGATTGTCCCTTCGATGCCGACGCGCATCTGCAGCGCACGCTGGCGGACCTGCCGCCGGTGATTATCACCCAGGGCTTCATCGCCCGGCGCGAGGATGGCGACACGGCCCTTCTGGGCCGCGGCGGCTCGGACACCTCGGCGAGCTATTTCGCCGCCAAGCTGGGCGCCGAGCGTATCGAGATCTGGACCGACGTACCCGGCTTCTTCTCGGCCGATCCGCGTCTGACGGGCGCCGCCCGCCAGATCCGCTCGCTCGCCTATGAGGAAGCGCAGGAACTGGCCTCGATGGGTGCCGGCGTGCTGCACCCGCGCGCCATCGGCCCGGTGCGCCGCGCCGGTATCGAGATGCAGGTGCTGTGCACGCACCGGCCGGAGATGACCGGCACGACGATCTCGGCCACCCCGTCCGAAGACACGCCGCGCATGAAGGCGGTGTCGGTGAAGCACGGTGTGCGTCTGATCACGCTGGAGACCGACGGCATGTGGCGCGCTTCCGGCTTCCTGGCGCGGGCCTTCGAGCCCTTCTCGCGCCATGGCGTGTCGATCGACCTCGTCTCCACCTCGGAGACCTCGGTCACGGTGTCGCTGGACGATGATCCGGGCCTGACGCCGGACGTGCTCGGTGCACTGGAGGACGAGCTGTCGCAGATCGCCAGCGTCAAACTGATCGAGGATTGTGCTGCCGTCTCGATGGTCGGCCGCGGCGTGCGCGCCCTGCTCGCCCAGATGGGCCCGGCGATGGAAGCCTTTGCCCACTATCCGGTGCGGCTGGTCTCCCAGGCCGCCAATGATCTCAACCTCACTGTCGTGGTGGATGGCGATCAGGGCCGGCCGCTCTGCCGCCGCCTGCACGACCAGCTGATCCAGCCGAAACCGCGCGACAAGACTTTTGGTCCGTCCTGGCGGGAAATCGGCGAGAACCTGACCGGGGCGGCTCCGGCCGGTGCCGGCACCTGGTGGCGCACCAAGCGCCAGGCGCTGCTCGATCTCTGCCCGGCCGACGGGGCGGTCTATGTCTACGACCTGGAAACCGTGCGCACGCGCGCCGAAGCGGTGTCCGGGCTGAAGCATCTCGATCGCGGCTGGTATGCGATGAAGGCGAACGGCCATCCGGACATGATCCGCACGGCCGTGGCCGCGGGCCTGGGCGTGGAATGCGTCTCGATCAACGAGGTCCGCGCGGCCCGTGAGGCGGTGCCGGGCCTAGAGGCCGACCGCATCCTGTTCACGCCGAACTTCGCGCCGAAAGCGGAATATGCCGAGGCGCTGGAACTGGGCGTGCACGTCACGCTGGACGGGCTGCACCCGCTGCGCGCCTGGCCGGAGATCTTCAAGGGCCGCAAGATCACGCTGCGGATCAATCCCCAGCGCCCGGAAGGCCATCACAAGCATGTCCGCACCGCCGGGCCGGAAGCCAAGTTCGGCCTGCATGCCGACGAGCTGGACGAGGCGCGCACCCTCGCCGCCCAGGCTGGCGCGATCGTCAACGGCCTGCACGTGCATTCCGGTTCGGGCATTTCCGACCCGGATCACTGGCGGCGGGTCGGCCTCTTCCTGGTGGAGACGGCACGCTCGATGCCGGACGTGGAAATCCTCGATCTGGGCGGCGGCCTGTCGGTCGACGAAGCCTCGGGCGTGCGCCGCATCGACATGGCCGCGCTGGACGCGGTGCTGGGTGATCTCAAGACCGCCCATCCGCAATACCAGCTGTGGATCGAGCCGGGCCGCTATATCTCGGCGGAAGCCGGCGTGCTGCTCGCCCGGGTGACCCAGCTCAAACAGACCCCGGATGCGCGCTTTATCGGCCTGAATACCGGTATGAACTCGCTGATCCGGCCGGCGCTCTACGGCGCGCGGCACGAGATCGTCAATCTCACCCGGCTCGACGAAGACGCCGCCTGGATCGCCGATATTGTCGGTCCGATCTGCGAAACCGCCGACCGTCTGGGCGCCCAGCGCCTGATGCCGGAAACGCAGGAAGGCGATGTCATGCTGATCGCCAATGGCGGCGCCTATGGCCGCGTCATGGCGTCCAGCTACAACATGCGCGATCCGGCCGGCGAGGTGGCGATCTAAGGACGCGCGCCGACAGCGGTACAACATCCTCCCTCTCCCTGGGGAGAGGGATCGAGGGAGAGGGGGAAGACACCAGCCCCGGCGTTCCGAGCGCCAGGACCGGGATTTCCCCCTCATCCGCCCTTCGGGCACCTTCTCCCCAGGGAGAAGGTGTTTGGACCGTCCCCCTTAACCTTGCTAGCGTGCTTTCAGCGCAAAGGGGACACGCACATGTACGGGCTGATCGGTAAATTCATTGCGGCGGAGGGGCAGCGCGATGCGCTGGTCGATATCCTGCTGGAGGGCATGGCCAGCATGCCGGGCTGTTTCAGCTATGTCGTCGCACGCGATCCGCAGGAGGCCAGCACGATCTGGATCACCGAGGTGTGGGACAATGCGGAGAGCCACCGCGCCTCGCTGGACCTGCCCTCGGTTCAGCAGGCGATCGCCCGCGGCCGGCCGTTGATCGCGGGCATGGAGCGGATCGCCGAGACCGCGCCCGCGGGCGGGCACGGTCTGGCGAAGGAACCGCTCTAGCCGCGATTAGTGGCAGCTCTTCCCCAGCGCGGCGAGGCGCCAGTAATTATAGGGCAAGGGCGCCAGAAAGCCGGCCAGCAGCATGATGGGCAGCACCCACCAGGTCAGCTTGGCACCGCCCGTCAGCAGCACATCCACCGTATTCATCACGGCCTCCATGGCGATCATGGAGATGAAGGACATGCCGATGGCGGTCCGGAAGGCGGTCTTCAGGACCATCTGACGCGACAGGATGAAAGTCTCCAGCGCGATGGAGGTGAGCAGACCGTTGACGATGGCCAGGCTCATGATCGCCATGGTCGGCCAGGGAATGCCCGTAGCCTGGAAGAAGGCGATCGTGCCGAAATCGCCGATGGAACAGCCCAGCAGACACCAGGCGGTATTCTTCGAGGCCCGGCCCCACAGAGGGGCACGCTGCCAGAAGCCCGGCCGGGCAAGGGAGGTCGCAGTCATGATGATGGTCTCCGGTTTACATCAACTGCCGCACGACCTAATCTTTCCTGTAGCTGGAGAGTCAAGGGCATCGCCGCATGAATATCGGAAGCGCTGCCAGGGCCGCCGGACTGCCCGTAAAAACCGTGCGCTATTATGCCGATATCGGCCTGGTCGAAGCGCCGGACCGGACGGAAACGGGCTATCGGCGCTATGACGAAGCGGCGGTCCGCAAGCTGGCCTTCGTGCGCCGCGCCCGTGATTTCGGCTTCTCCATCGAGGAATGCCGCGGATTGCTGAGCCTCTACGAGGACAAGAGCCGGTCGAGCGCCGATGTCCGCGCCATTGCGGCGGCGCACCTTGAAGAGATCGAGGAAAAGCAGCGCCAGCTGGCCGCCCTGCGTGACGAGCTGGCGCATCTGGTCACGGCCTGCCGCGGCGACGACCGGCCGGATTGTCCGATCCTCGACCGCCTGGCCTGAAGCATTTTCAGCAAAAGTGGGAACCGGTTTTGCGGTTCGAAAATGCGCCCGCCAAGAACCCCCATTTTCAGCAATAGTGGGAACCGGTTCTGCGGTTCGAAAATGCGACCGCTCAAAAAGCCGGAACCCGGCACCCCGGGGATATCCGGCGACTTATCCCCGCCCCCTCAGCCTCGCCTATACTGCCTCCACGGTCCGGTGACGCCGGTGCACAGGCGCGCAGGACCGGGTGGCGCTGACGCGGGAAGCGATCGTCCCGCGGCTTAATCCGCTTCACCGGGTTGCAGACGATCCTCCGGGACTTCGCGTGCCCATATTAAGTACCAGATACCCCCGGCGGGTCGTCTGCAATGCCCGAACCTCCGGCGCCCGGCGCGTGCGGAGCCGTTGGCTTGCACACAGTCGCGGATAGTGCCGGAAAGAAAAAGCCCGGAACCTTGCGGGTCCGGGCTTTCCGTTTTTCGTTCACACAGAGGCGCGATCAGGCGCCCTGCGGTTCCGGTCCGGTTTCCGGACCTTCATCCGTCGTCGGCACGGCGCTGGTCGGCGCGCTCGGCGGCGGGGTGGGATCGTCTTCCGGACGGCTCGGCGGCTTGCCGTTGAGCAGGTCGTTGATCTCGGCACCGGAAAGGGTCTCGTATTCCAGCAGCCCTTCAGACAGGGTTTCCCAGTCCTTGCGCTTCTCGGTCAGGATGCGGCGCGCCTCATCCATGCCGGCCTGGACAAGACCGCGAACCTCTTCCTCGATCTTGCGGGCCGTGGTGCCCGAGACAGACTTGCTCTGCACCAATTGCTGACCCAGGAAGACCTCGCCCTGATTGTCGGCATAGTCGATCGGACCCAGCTCGTCGGAGAAGCCCCACTGGGTGACCATCGCCTTGGCCAGACGGGTCGCCTGCTGGATGTCGGACGCCGCACCGGACGTCACCTTTTCCTTGCCGAACTTCATTTCCTCGGCAACGCGGCCGCCCATCATGATGGCCAGACGCGAGGTCATTTCCTCGTGCGTCATCGACATCTTGTCGCCTTCCGGCAGCTGCATGACCATGCCCAGCGCGCGGCCGCGCGGGATGATCGTCGCCTTGTGGACCGGATCGGCCGACGGCACGTTCAGCGCCACGATGGCGTGACCGGACTCGTGATAGGCGGTGAGCTGCTTTTCCTTCTCGGACATGACCATGGAGCGGCGTTCCGGCCCCATCATGACCTTGTCCTTGGCGTCCTCGAACTCCTGCATGGAGACAAGTCGCTTGTTGCGGCGCGCAGCCAGCAGCGCAGCCTCGTTCACCAGATTGGCGAGGTCGGCGCCGGAAAAGCCCGGCGTACCGCGCGCGATAACCTTGGGATCCACATCGGAGGCCAGCGGCACGTCGCGCATGTGGACTTTCACGATCTTCTCGCGGCCGGTGATGTCCGGATTGGGCACCACGACCTGGCGGTCGAAACGGCCCGGTCGCAGCAGCGCCGGATCCAGCACGTCGGGACGGTTGGTTGCGGCGATCAGGATGATGCCCTCATTCGACTCAAACCCGTCCATCTCGACCAGGAGCTGGTTCAGCGTCTGCTCGCGCTCGTCATTGCCGCCGCCCAGGCCGGCGCCGCGCGAACGGCCGACGGCGTCGATCTCGTCGATGAAGATGATGCAGGGCGCGTTCTTCTTGGCCTGCTCGAACATGTCGCGCACGCGGGACGCACCGACACCGACGAACATTTCCACGAAGTCGGAACCGGAAATGGTGAAGAAGGGCACATTCGCTTCGCCGGCGACAGCACGGGCGAGCAGCGTCTTACCGGTACCCGGAGGACCGACCAGCAGCGCGCCTTTGGGAATCTTGCCGCCCAGGCGCTGGAATTTCGACGGATCCTTGAGGTATTCGACGACTTCCTGCAGCTCGTCCTTCGCCTCGTCGACACCGGCGACATCGTCAAAGGTCTTGCGGCCGTGATGCTCGGTCAGGAGACGCGCCTTGGACTTTCCGAAACCCATGGCACCGCCGCGTCCGCCGCCCTGCATCTGGCGCATGAAGAAGATCCACACCCCGATCAGCAGCAGGAAGGGGAACCAGTTGATCAGCATCGTCACCAGGAAATTGCCGTCCTGGTTCGCTTCCTGCACGCGGATATCGACATCGTTCTCGCGCAGGATGCGGACGGTGTCATTATCCTGCGGCGGCAGGGTGGCAATGATCGTCTGGCCGGTCGCGGTCTGCGCCCGGATCGTATCGCCCTGGATGGTCGCCTGGGAAATCTCGTCGCGCTCCACTCGGTTGAGGAATTGCGAATAGGTGACCTCGCTGGAAGGCGTCGCGGGGTCGGAGGAATTCTGCAGCAGCTGGAACAGCGCCAGCAGCAGCACGAAGACCAGGGCCCAGATCGCGAGATTTCTCATTTGCATGCGTCAGTTCCGTTCAAGTTTCGGCCGTACACGACCGATATATGGGCATTGCGGAGCCATCTTTCCAGCCGGTGCCGCGGTATAAAGCCGCGACCGGTCCGGCGCCTGAGGGCCGGGTAACACGCCGCTGCGTCAATCTGTATCAAACCATACCGCCGGAGCGGCCGATAGAAGCCGGGTGCAAAATCTGTGCGCCTGGAGCGGTTCGATCTGCACTCGGCTGTCCTGGCTGCCCGGCACGCCCGCCAGCGCGACGACGTTACCTTCTTCACGTCCGCCTTCGCGCACGGCCAGAAGGCCCGGCCGGGCAAAGCCGGGAATTGGGTCGAGTATATCACGCCGATCAAGGCCATCATATGTCCGGCCCAGCGGTCCGGCATTCAAGCCGGCGCTAAGGCCTTTGACAGCGAAACGGCCATCCCAGACATCGTCGGTATCGAGACTGCCAATGCCCGGCCGGTCGACCCGGCCGGTAACGGCACCCGGATCGCGCACCAGCCAGGTGCGGTCCTGCCAGGGCGCCAGCATGACCCCGCCTGCTGTCACCCGTCTTCCCGTACTCACGGCCGCGGAAAGCCGGTCGATCGCGCGCCGGCCCGGCAGGCTTTCCCGCCCGGACACGGCCAGCACGGCGGCTTCCAGCACGGCGCGGCGGATCACCGGTGCCGCCGCGTTGAGAGGATCGGGATCGATCCTCATCCCGCCCCAGGGCAGAAGCGCGCAGGCTTGCGCCGCGAGACGGGCCGCCGTTCGCAGTTCGGCGTCGCGCAGGCCTGCAAGGTCGCCCGCGAGCTGAGACAGCCGGGAAATATCGAGACCGGCCGCTTCCAGAGCCGCGAGATGCTGGCGGATGCGTACGCGCGTGTAATGGGTGTCGGCATTAGAGGGGTCCTCGACCCAGCGCTCGCCCTGCCCGGTCAGCCAATCCCTCAGCGCCTGCCGGCGCATCGTGAGCAGCGGGCGGCACAGAATGATATTCCGACCGTCTGGCCAGACCGGGGACGGCACGACCGGGCGCATGGCGGCAGCCCCGCGCCAGCCGCCGCCGGCCGCGAGCCGCATGGCGAGGGTTTCGGCCTGGTCGTCGCGTGTATGGGCGAGAAGGAGCCCCCTCGCCCCGGCCTCCCTGCCGGCCCGGACCAGAAGATGATGGCGGGCCTGGCGTGCAGCTTGCTGGAGACCGCTGGCCGGTTTGGGGCCGGTCCAGACGAGACATTGCGCGTCATGCCCCAGCGCTTCGGCGCGGCGGATGACGAAGGCGGCCTCGCCGGTGCTTTCGCGGCGCAGGCCATGATCGACCGTCAGGACGTGAAGCGTGCGGCCGGCCCGTCCCGCCCAGCGGCTCGCCGCCAGCAGGAGGGCCAGCGAGTCACTGCCGCCGGAACACGCGATCGCCAGCGGCCCGGGCGGCGCATGCCGGTCGAGCCAGTCGCCGACAGCCGCCGCCGGATCGCCCGCCATGCGGGATCAGCAGCCGGCGCGAACCGCCTCGCGGGAGGCCCGGGCGCGCGAGGCCGCAGATGCGTCGGGGAATTGGCTGTCGAACCGCTGCAGCGTGCCGCAGGCATCCGCCCGCCGGCCCATTCCGTTCAGCGAGGCGGCCAGACGCACCAGGGCATCGGGCGCCTTTTCGCCATTCGGCTCGGTCCGCAGCGCCGCGATATAGGCGTCGGCCGCGCCGGTGAAGTCGGAGCGCACGAAGAAGGTCTCGCCCAGCCAGTACCAGGCCTCGCCGGTGCGGGCGTGATCGGGATAGGCGTTCACGAACTGCTCGAAATCGACCTGGGCGCCGCCGAAATCGCCTTCCAGCAACTTGTCGCGGGCAGCGCCATAGAGGGTTTCCGGATCCGGCGCGGAAGGCGCGCGCGCATCGCCGGACAGCGCGCCGGCCGGGCGGCCCGACGGCGCCCCCAGCACGCCCGTCGCTTCAGCACGCGCCTCGGCATAGGGATCATCGGGATCAACCACGGCAATGTCGCGGCCGCTTTGACCGGCCTCGTCCAGGCCTTCGCTCATCCAGGCGACAGCGTCTTCGTCGAGATCGCCGCGGTCGACGCCCTCGGCGCCCGCAGCGTCAGGACCGCCATCCATGCCGTCATACCCGCCGGGCGCGCGGCCGCGACGGTCGAGCTGGGCCTGCAGCGCTTCGACCTGGCTGCGCAGCTGGCGGTTCTCGAAGTTCAGCCGCTCGGTTTCGCTGGTCAGCTCGCGCATCTGGTAGTCCAGCTCGTCGAGCCGGCGCAGCAGGGTTTCGGCGACGGGGTCGCCGGCCATCGACGAGGTCTCGACATCGGCGATCCGGGCTTCCACGGCATCGAGCCGTTCGGCCAGTTCGCGGCGGGACTGGGAATGGGCGGGCGCCGCAACCAGAAGGGCGGCAGACAGGGCGGACAGGCAGAGTGTCTTGATCATGGAAGGCACCATAGTGACGAGCGCGGCAAAATTACGGCGTCCGGGACGGTCTGCGCCCCCGGACAAGCAGACGCCCGCGACAGGTCCTGCCGCGGGCGCCGGAATGCTTGCGGTCAGCGCGTCACCTAGTTGGTGTAGCCGCTGCCGACGATCGACGTGGTCGCATTGCGGTTGATCGCCCAGCAGCGTTCGCCCGACTGCGTGCAGCTCGGACGTTCCTTGCCGTAGGACGTCGTGGAGATCCGCGACGGATCGACGCCCTGGCTGACCAGATAGGACCGGGCGGCATTGGCGCGACGGGCGCCAAGAGCCAGGTTGTACTCGCGCGTGCCGCGCTCGTCACAATTGCCGGCGATCAGGATGCGGGCATCCGGATAGCTGGCGAGCCAGGCGGCCTGGCGGCGCAGGGTCTCGCGGCCTTCAGCCGTGAGATCATTGCGGTCCAGGTCGAAGAAGACGCGGTCGCCCGCGGTCTGGACGAAATGCGCCGTCGTGCCCGGAATCGGGCCGGCAGGCTGGCTGGAACCGGTATCGGCCGGCTCGACCGAGCGCGGCGGCTCGACCGGCGTGGTATCTTCCGCCGGCGGGGTCGATGCGCAAGCGGTCGCGAAAGCGCCGAGCGCTGCAATGGCAAGCAGTTTGATTTTCATGATGTTACACCCTCATCCGACCAGCCCCGAAATGAGCACTGGCCTACTCTGTTCACGACACGCGTGACACGGTTGCGCCTGCGGCTCCCCCAACTGGCGCCGCTCGGCGAAGACGTTAAGCGGAAACCGATTACTCGATCAAGGGCGACCACGCTGGGTCGGAGGCCATTCCGCCCGTTGCCAGCCGCCGCAGATTGAATCCCGCCAGATCGATACTCCAGATTTCGTAACGCGTACCGTCCGAGCGCGGTTCCCCGCGCGTGAACAGCAGGACACGTCCGTTCGGCGACCAGGCCGGCGTATCGACGAAATAACCCTCGAACAGGATGCGCTCGATGCCCGAACCGTCGGCGCGTACAACACCCAGCGAGAAGGTCCCGCCGCTCTGCTTGGTGAAGGCGATCAGATCACCCCGCGGCGACCAGACAGGTGTCGTGTAGATGCCGTCACCGAAAGTGATGCGCTGCACGTCCGTGCCGTTGACATTCATGGTGTAGAGCTGGGACCCGCCGCCGCGCGACGAGGAGAACACGATCCGCTCGCCATCCGGCGCAAAGGAGGGTTCCACATCGTCGGCCGGGTGCTGGGTCAGCTGGGTCAGATTGCGCGTGCGCAGGTCGAACAGGTGGACATCATGGCCCGACCGCCCCTGGATCGACACGGCGAGCCGTTCGCCGTCCGGCGAGAAACGCGCCGACAGGCTCTGGCCGTCCGGATTGATACCCGCCTGGCGCATGGCCGAGGAGAAGAGCGCTTCCTGGCGACCGGTCTCCAGATCGTAGAGATAGGTGGTGGCCTGGCCGTTCAGGAAGGACACATAGGTGATTTCCTGCGAGTTCGGGGAATAGTTCGGCAGCAGCGCCATGTAGGAGCGGTCTGTCAGGAAGGACGGGTTGGCGCCGTCCTGGTCCATCCAGGCGAGCTGACGCAGCGGCTCACCATCGGACCCGCGGCCTTCGGACACATAGACAATGCGCGTGTTGAAATAGCCTTCTTCACCGGTCAGGCGCTCATAGACCTCGTCGGCGACACGGTGCGCGACGCGGCGCCAGTTTTCCGGTGCCGTGCGGTATTGCAGGCCCAGAAGCTGTTCTTCCAGACGCGTGTCCCAGAGACGGAAGGCGACAACGAGCCGGCCATCCTCCTGGATCGTCACACTGCCGACCAGAAGCGCCGAGGCGTCGATCACCCGCCAGTCGGAAAAGCGCGGGCGCAGATCGATATTCTCGATATCCTCGATATAGGCCGCCTGATCGACCGGCGCGAACAGGCCTGAAGAGGCCAGGTCATTGGTGACGACCCGGGTGATATCCGCGCCGCGCGCGGCCGCCTCATCGCTCGAGCCGACAAAGTCCGGCAGCGCGATCGGCAGGGGGTCGAGATTGCCGCGGGTCACATCGACGCGCAGCGGCTCCTGGGCCATGGCCAGTCCCGCGAACGCCAGGCTGGCCAGAGCGGCGGTGAAGACGGCGATTAGTCGGCTCATGCGGCAAAACTCCAGTCTGATCGATCAGCGGCTGTATAAGGACGGCGCGAAATTGACCTCAATTTGACGCCATTGCGAATAATGCTCCGGAGGCAAGGGATAGGGCGCACATTGGCTCGCGGCCCGCAAGGCCCGTTCGCCCGCGACGCGGAGATAGGGGTTGGGCGAGTTGAGCACGCGCGCCTGATCGACCAGGCGCGGCGGGCTCGTCAGCTCGCCATTGCGGTCCAGGCTGAACACGATGCGCACGGCCAGTTCGTCCGGGTCGGGCGCGTCGAGCGAATTGCGCCAGCAGCGCGCCAGATGGCTCTGCAGCATGTCCTGCAACGTCGCCGTCATCTGCTCCCCGTCGCCGGCGGAGCGGCGGCGCTCGCCGGTGTCGGGCGTGCCCTGGTCGCGGCTTTGGGCGACCTGGCGCTCGATATTGCCCAGCATGTCCTCCAGCGACGGCTCAGCCGGGCGCGGCGGTTCGCGGCGCACGGGTTCCGGCTCGGGCTGCGGCTCGGGCTGCGGCTCGGGCTGCGGCTCGGGCTCCGGCTCGGGTTCTTCCTCAACCGGTTCCGGCTCGGGCTCTGGTTCGGCTTCGGGTTCCGGAGCGATGGGTTCCGGCTCGGGTTCGGGCTCCGGTTCCGGCTCGGGTGCAGGCGGCGGGGTCTCGATCGCGTCCTCGACGGTCTCTTCTTCCGCCGGCTCTTCCTCAACCGGTTCCGGCTCCGGAGCCGCCGCGCGCACATTGGTCACGTCGGAAACCGTAACCAGTTCGATCGGCACGATCGGCGTGTTCTCGAACACCTGAGCGGCCCGGGGCAAATAGACCAGCCCCGCCGCCAGAATGCCGGCATGTACGAAGAGGGAGAGAACAAGACCTCGCACGGATGGCTCCGCTACCGCTCGATCGGATCCGTCACCAGGCCCAGATTGGTGAAGCCCGCGGCGTTGATATTGGCCATCACACGCGCCACTTCGCCATAGGCCGCACCATTGTCCGCCCGGATGAAGATGCGGCTTTCATAGCCGGTGCCCGCAATGGCGCGCAGGCGCGGCGCCAGCTCTGCGAGCTCGACTTCGGTTTCCTGCAGGAAAATCCCGCCCTCGGCCGTGATGGTGATGGTCAACGGCTCCTCGCCGGACGGGAGGTTGCGCGCTTCGGTTTCGGGCAGGTCCACCGGCACACCGACGGTCAGCAGAGGCGCCGTGATCATGAAGACGATCAGCAGCACCAGCATCACATCGACGAAGGGCGTGACGTTGATTTCCGCCTTGGGCTTCCAGCGGGCGCGGCCGCGACCGGATCCGCCGCTGTCGAGAGAGACGGCCATCGACTAGTCCCCATCCCGCTCGGCCAGCGCCGACAGCTCGTCGACGAAACCGTCCAGCCGGGCGCCATATTTGGCCAGATTGGCGGACAGGGCGTTGAAGAAGATCACGGCGGGCACAGCCGCCAGAAGGCCGAGCGCGGTCGCGAACAGGGCCTCGGCGATACCGGGCGCGACGACGGCAAGATTGGTGTCCTGCGATGCGGCGATCGAGCGGAAAGCATTCATGATGCCCCAGACCGTACCGAACAGGCCGATGAAGGGCGCTGCCGAGGCGATCGTCGCCAGAATGCCCAGCCCGCCCTCGGTATTCGTCATCTGCCGGCCGGCTTCGGCTCCGGCTGCCTTCGAGACACGGCCACCGGCATTGTCGCCATTCCATTCGCGCAGCCCAGCCGCGAAAACACGCGAGAAAGGTTCCTTGGGGTTCTTTGCAAACTGGTCGGTCAGCGCGTCGAGCGAGCGGCCAGCCCAGAATTCGCGCTCGAAATGGCGGGCCTTGGCGTGCAGGCCGCGCAGGTAAAAGGCTTTGTCGATGGCAATGGCCCAGGACCAGACAGACATGAAGGCGAGAATGCCCATCACGCTTTTGACTACCCAGTCGGCGCGCATGAAGAGCGCATAGAAGCTGAACCCTTCGACGGCATGCGCAACCTCGACGACACTCGATTCCATGAACCTACCCTCTGGATCGGCCGCTCCGTTCCGACGCGGCGAGACTAAACCGGTATGACACCATGCATATTGAGTGCCTGACGGCTACCCGGTCCTGCGGTCCGGCCCGCTATGCACAGCGATTAAGGCGAATTTCGGGAGGAATAGCACATCTGAACAGCGATCAGGACTCGTCGTTATGGGCCACCGTGTGCGAGGCGACAGGCTGGATCGCGTCCCAGTGTTCCACAATCATCCCGCCGGCCAGACGGAACAGGTCGCAAGCCCTGAAATTCTGACCCGCATCGTCGAAACACGAGAAGACTGCGACGAAATCCCCTTCCGCGATCAAATCATCGATCCCGTGATAACGCACCGCACCGCGCGGCCCACGCCGGGCAATGAGCTGGTCCAGCCTTTCCCGATCGCCGCTCGGCCCGGTCCGCGGGAGATCGAAGGCGACGCGATCAATAAAGGGCTCGAGCGCTGCCCGGTCCGCACCGGCCATTACGGCGTCGATAAACCCGCGCACCTGGGTCCGGCTGGTCTCGGTGTTTTCCTGCGGCCCGTTCGGAATGGCATAAGCTGCCATCGCCGAAACAATCCGCTCCTCACAGACCAGACTTACGGAAATCTGCCGGCGCACCGACATCAGACCGCTGTCATCGGTGCGGATCAGGCTCATCGTCAGCCACGCATCGGCACCGCCTTCAGGCTCATGAACGGCTTTCACGAAAGTATCCGGCCCGTCCTGCAGAACACGGGTGACGGAAAAGCCGAAATTGGGCGGGCGACCAGACTTGTCTGTCTGTTTGTCTTGTCCTTCGTCCAACCGGGGCTCCCTTTTGCGCAACCTTAACGGTCATTGCTGCTATGCGGCAAGCCCCTGCCCGAATTTAGGAATTCAGTGTGCTGGCCAGGGAGCCGCCTCGGGCAGAACATAGCCGGCCCAAAGTTCGGCCATAGATCGCGGCGGCCGCTTCGCCCGCCCGGACGGATCGATGCACACAGCCTGGACTGCAGCAGACGCGATTGTTTCGGCTTCGCGGCGAATGCGCTGATCGATCATCAGACGCGCGCCTTTTTGCGGCCGGTACAGCGTTTCAACAATCAGGATGTCATCGACCCGGGCCGCCCGCTCGAATTCGACATTCATCCGGCGGACCGCGAAGGCGAGCGGCTCATCGGCAGCGGCCAGTTCGGAGTGGTGAATGCCGATGGCGCGCAGGCTTTCCGTTCGCCCGCGCTCGAAGAAGTGCAGGTAGCGCGCATGGTAGACGATGCCGGAAAAGTCGGTGTCCTCATAATAGACACGTACCGGCAAACGGTGAATTCGATCCGGCCCAAAGGTGCCGGAAGCGGGCATCAAGTCTGTCATCGTTAATCCATTTGCAGCGTCCTGCCGCCATAATGCGCAACACGAGGACACAGGGAAGTCGGTGGGGGAGCCGGGTGCCGTGGGAATGCTGAGGGAACTCGTTTGGCCACCGGTTCGCGACGGTGATGTCTTGCGCGCAGCGCGCGAGCGGATGCTCAATATAGTGGCGATCACCGTGGCGGGATTTGGGGGCTTTGCCGGGGCCCTGAATTTCGCCGAGAACATCGACACATACCCCATTCAATCCTGCGCCGGATTGATCGTTCCTGTAAGTGCATTGTCGATCCCCTTCATTGCGCGCTTCCCCCGGCTTGTAAAACCGGCGGCCGTCGCACTGTGCATTGCCCTGTACCTACTCGTGACCGGCCTGATCAGCACAGTCGGCGGCATGTCCCATCCCGCAGCTATCTATCTGGTCGGACTTCCCGTACCGGCCGCTTTTCTGATCGGACACAGATCCGGCTTTGCCGCCGCGCTGCTGTGCAGCCTGACAATTCTGGCCCTCTATGCAGCCGGGGGAACGGGCAGCTTGATCGAGAATCCCTTCGAGAATGACATTTCTGCCTATCAGGTAGGATGGATAACTGTGGTTCTGGTTATCCTGACGCTGGGCGTGGGGATCGCTGCATCCGTCATCCAGCATGAGCTGGAAGGCGCCGGCCGGGCGCTCGACAGAGCCCGCCAGAACGCCGACGCCGCAAACCGCGCCAAATCTGATTTTCTGGCCGGCATGAGCCACGAAATCCGTACGCCCATGAACGCCGTGCTCGGCATGGCACAGGCGCTGGAACAGGCGGACATTCCCGAAGCCCACAAACGGCAGGCCGAGACACTTGCCCGGTCCGGCCGGCTGTTGCTGCGCCTGGTCAATGATGTGCTGGATCTGTCGAAGATCGAAGCCGGCAAGCTGGCGATCGAGGCCACGCGCTTCAATCTCGCCGACGTCGCCGGAACGGTGGACGCGCTCTACGGCCCTGCGGCCCGGCAAAAAGGGGTCTGTTTCTCCATCGCGCTGAGCGAGGGGGCCCGGGAGGACCTGATCGGTGACCCGGTCCGGATCAGCCAGATCCTGAACAATCTGGTGTCCAATGCCATCAAGTTTACCGCCGAGGGCGAAGTTCGCGTCGAAATCGACTGTCAGCACGCCGCCAGCTCATCTGGACGGGACGTCCTGATCACCGTCCGCGATACCGGGATCGGCATCGCAGCGCCGGAAATCGGACGCCTCTTCCAGCCCTTCACCCAGGCCGGCCCCGGAACGGCCCGCACCTTTGGCGGCACGGGGCTGGGACTGGCGATCTGCCGGCGCCTGTGCGAACTGATGGCTGGCGAGATCGGCGTCGACAGCACGCCGGGCACCGGTTCGACTTTCCGCGTCCGCCTGCGTGTGGATCCGGCCGATGTCACCGCGCCCATGCTGGATTGCGGCTGCCAGTCGGTCCTGTGCGACACCGCCCTGCACGGCCAGCGTCTGCGCGTGCTCGCAGCGGACGACAATCTGACCAATCGCATGGTGCTCAAGGCCTTGCTGGCCGATGTCACCGAGGCTCTCGTCATGGTGGAGGACGGCCAGCAGGCGCTCGACGCACTCGCAAGCGGGGATTTCGATCTGGTCCTGATGGACTCCCAGATGCCCGTTCTCGACGGGATCACCGCGACCCGGCAGCTGCGCGAACGGGAAGCGGCCGCAGGACGCTCCGCCGTGCCGGTCTATGCGGTGACGGCCAATGTAATGCAAACTCATATCAACGAGTATGTGGCCGCTGGAATGACCGGCGTCATCGCGAAACCGGTCTCGCGGGAAGCCCTGCTGGAAGCCCTTGGCCGGCATACACGTGATGCCGGCTCGCCGGCTGAGTTCAGGCACAGCGCCTGACACGGGCGAAGGCCTATTTGCCGAACAGGCCGCTTTGACCACCGCTGCCGCTCTGCGGCGGCGCCAGCCCCAGATGCTCCCATGCACGCGCGGCTGCCAGACGCCCGCGCGGCGTGCGCTGGATAAAGCCCTGCTGGATGAGGAAAGGTTCGACCACATCCTCGAGCGCGTCGCGCGCTTCAGCGAGCGCCGCGGCGAGCGTTTCGACCCCGACGGGTCCGCCGCCAAAACTCTCGGTCAGCGCCCTGAGATACCGGCGGTCCAGACTGTCCAGCCCCAGCGCATCGACTTCCAGACGTCCCAGGGCGCGATCGGCAACGGGTGCGGATATTTCGGTCGCGCCCTCGGCTTCGGCAAAGTCGCGGACCCGCCGCAAGAGACGGCCGGCCACGCGCGGCGTGCCGCGGGCCCGGCGCGCGATTTCGCGGGCCCCGTCGGGCGTCGCGTCAATGCCGAACTTGCTGGCCGCACGGGAGACGATGAAGCCGAGCTCGGCCTCGTCATAGAATTCCAGCCTCACGGGCACGCCAAACCGGTCACGCAGCGGTGTTGCCAGGAGGCCGGCCCGTGTGGTCGCGCCGACGAGGGTGAAGGGGGGAAGCTCGATCCGGACCGTGCGGGCTGAGGGCCCCTCGCCGATCACGAGATCAAGGCAGAAATCCTCCATCGCGGGATAGAGGATTTCCTCGACGGCGGGGGCAAGCCGGTGGATTTCGTCGATGAAGAGAACGTCGCGCGGTTCCAGATTGGTCAGGATGGCGGCCAGATCGCCGGCCTTCGCGATGACGGGCCCGGAAGTCGCCCGGAAGCCGACCCCCATTTCCCGCGCCACGATCTGGGCCAGCGTGGTCTTGCCGAGACCGGGCGGTCCGGACAGCAGGACATGGTCCAGCGCCTCCTCGCGGCGGCGGGCCGCTTCGACGAAGACCTTGAGATTGGCGATCGCCGCCTTCTGGCCCACGAAGTCGGAAAAGCTGAGCGGGCGCAGCGCACGGTCCCGTCCATCGCCAGCCTGCGGGCCCTGGTCGACCAGGCGCGCGTCATCATCGCTGCCGGACATCTCGCTCATGAGACCGGGTCCAGAGCGATCCGCGCGCCGGAGGCAGCCGCCCGCATCACGGTGCCAGCTCCTTCAGCGACAGGCGGATGACGTCATTCAACGATGCCTCTTCTCCCTTGTCCCGCAGAACGGTGGCAACCGCCTGGCGGGCGAGGCTCTCATGATAGCCCAGATTGGTCAGGGCCGAGACCGCGTCTTCGCGCGAGGCGCCATTGACCGGCTTCACCGGCTTGTCCGGCGCGGACCCGCCTGTTGCCCCCGTTTCCGGTGCGTGCGGCGCCAGTCCGATCGTGAAGCTGCGCCCCTGCGGCGGTGCCTTGTCCTTCAGCTCGGTTGCGATACGCGTCGCCAGTTTCGGCCCGACACCCTTGGCGCGGGCGAAGGTCGACGTGTCCCCCAGCGCAGCCGCATTGGCGATCTCGGAGACCGGAACGGTGTCGAGAATGGCGAAGGCCGCCTTGGCGCCCACGCCCTGGATGTTCTGCAGATGCACGAACCAGGCCCGCTCGATATCCTCGAGGAAGCCGAACAGGCGAAAGGCGTCCTCGCGAACATGGGTTTCGATATGCAGCGTGACGGACTGGCCCGGTTCCAGACGGGCGAGCGTGCGCGAGGCGCAGCCGACGAGATAGCCCACGCCGTTGACGTCGATCACCGCCTCGTCGGCGCCGACGGCCTCGACGATACCCTTGAGCATGCCGATCATGCTGCACTCCCGATGCTGGCGGCCTTGCGATGATGGGCGTGACAGATGGCGATCGCCAGCGCGTCGGCCGCATCGGCCTTCGCCTTCGTGCCCGGCAGGAGCACGCCTACCATCGCCGCCACCTGATCCTTGCCGGCCCCGCCAGTACCGACGACGCTCTTTTTGACGAGGCGCGCCGCATACTCGCTGACCGGCAGACCTGCGCGAGCCGGCGCGAGCAGTGCCGCAGCCCGCGCATGACCAAGCTTCAGTGCTGACGCCGCATTCGCCGCCATGAAGGCTTCCTCGATCGCCGACTCGTCCGGGCGGTACTCGGCGACAAGATCTGTCACGGCCTGGAAGATGTGGTCGAGCCGAACGGAAAGCGCCGCCTCGGTCGGCGGTGTCACGACGCCGTGCGCGACCGCACTCAACCGCGTACCGTCCGCACGGATGACGCCCCATCCCATCCGGCGCAGGCCGGGATCGATGCCGAGAATAGTAACCGCTGCAGACATTCCGCCCCCTGTTCGCTCCAGCCTTAGCACCTTACCGGCCAGCGGAACAAGCCGTGAACGCAAGCCCGCCCCGTTGCGACTGACACGCATCCGCCGAGGCAAATGAAAATCACTATCATTTACTTTGCGAGCCCGTCTCAAAATTGGCCGCATCACACTGATTTAAAACGCAAATTATTTGCTTGTTTTTGTTTGACCTTGCGCTGCCAGCGGGGGATGATTGCAACAATTAAGGGCGTTTGCAGGGCACCCCGCACGGTGATTGCAACACCCGAGAGCAGACGGCAAGAACTCTACTGGTGACTTCACCGGAGCTTGCTGTCGGCCTTCATGCTCCGGCCCGGGGCGTGAATTGAAGAGGGACAGTCGGCCCCTGGGGAGGGACCGCAAAAGGCAGGGGAGCCGATATGGCCAAAAAAGGAAAGCTGAGCCGCCGTTCATTCCTGGCGCGCGTTGCCGGTGCTGCAGCAATGACAGGCGCCGCCTCGATCGTGACGGGGGGCGCACAAGCCCAGAACTATACGGGTCGAACCGACAGTGACACGGGCAGTTATGCTGACCGGGCCGGCTATGGCCGCACTGGGATGACAGACAGCGACACCGGCTCCAACGCCGACCGCGCCGGTTATGGCCGCGGCGGCTCGCGCACATCAGGCGTCACCGACAGCGATACAGGCAGCTACGCTGACCCGGCCGGCAATGGTCGCGGCTCGTCCGGCAACAGCTTCACCGATTCCGACAGCGGTTCCTGCGCCGACCCGGGCGGCCGCGGGCGTGGCCCCGTACGTGGCGGCACGACTGACAGCGACACCGGCTCCTGCGCGGACGCCGTAGGCCGTGGCCGTCCCGGCTACTGACCGGAAGGAGGCAGACCATGGCCAAGCGCGGTAAACTCAGCCGGCGCTCCTTCCTCACCCGAGTCGCCGGCGCTGCGGTTTCCGTCGGCGCTGTCGGGACGATCACGGGCTGCGCGACGACCGGTTACACCGACAGCGACCCCTATGACCCCGTTGGTGGCGGCCGCGGCTATCGCGGCGGCGGCATCACCGACAGTGACACAGGCCGATACGCGGACCCTGCTGGCCAGGGACGCGGCGGTGGCATTACCGACCGCGATACCGGCAACTATGCGGACCCGGTCGGGCGAGGCCGTGGCGGTGGCGTTACCGACAGCGATACCGGCAACTATGCTGACCCTCCGGGCGCCGGCCGCGGCAGCACGGGCGTGACCGACAGTGACACCGGCAATTATGCCGACCCGGTCGGCCGGGGCCGTGGCGGGTATGGCTCGGGCATCACGGACAGCGACTCGGGACGGTATGCCGATCCGCCGGGCAATGGCCGCGGCGGCTACAATTCCGGCTGCACCGACAGCGACACAGGCAGCTATGCCGACCCAGTCGGCAATGGCCGGTATTGCTGATACCCCGACGTCCCCGGAAAACACCCGCCCCGGAAAACACCCGCGCCCTTGATCGCATCAGACAGCGAGCCCTTCTCCATGTCCCGACCTGCCTGGCTGGACGACCCGATCGCCAGCCTCATTGCTCCGTTCGACGCCGAGACCTTTTTTCGTGAATATCATGAGCGCAAGGCGCTGATCGTCCATCGCGACGAGCCCGCGCGCTATGAAGGCCTGCTGTCGATCGAGCGTATCGATGCGTTGATTGCCTCACGCGACCTGCGCGCCGGATCTCTGGACATGGCGCGTTCCGAGCCGCCGGTGCGGCCGGAGGATTTCACGTTCGAGACCGGTTTTATCGATCCGGGCGGCGTGGCCGACCAGTATCGCCGCGGCGCGACGATCATTCTGCCGCAGCTCCACATGAGCGATCCGGTCCTCGGCACGTTCTGCCGGGCGATGGAGGCGCTGCTCTCCTGCCAGGTGCAGACCAATATCTACCTCACACCGCCGCACAATCAGGGCTTCCGTACGCATTACGACGACCATGATGTCTTCGTCCTCCAGGTATCCGGCGAGAAGTATTGGCGCCTGTACGACACGCCCGTCGAGAATCCCTATCGCGGCGAAGGCTTCCGTCCGGACGACCACAAGGTCGGGGAACCGGTGGAGGAGTTTGTCCTGAAGGCCGGCGAATGCGCCTATGTCCCGCGCGGCCTGATGCACGACGCCTCGACCCATGGCGACGCCCCCTCGCTGCACATCACGCTCGGACTGATCGTGAAAACCTGGGCCGACCTGATGCTGGAAGCGGTGTCCGAAGTGGCGCTGCGTCATCCCGCTTTCCGTCGCTCCCTCCCCGTCGGCTATGCGCGCCCGGACTTTGATCGCACCGATGCCCAGGCTCACTTTGCCAGCCTGGCCGAAACCCTCGCCAGCGAAGCCAGGTTGGACGATGCGATGGACCTGTTTGCCGACACCTTCATTCGGTCCCGAATGCCGGATGTTCGCGGTACGATTTCCGCCTTTGCCGCGCCGTCCGAGCCGGGACGCAACTTCCGGCTTCGCGCTTTCGTGCCCTGGCGTCTGGCCAGCGATGGTGACGATGTGGTGATTGTGACCGCCGGCGGAGAGGTACGCTTCCCGGCGGCGGCCGAGCCGGGCCTGCACACCCTGCTGGACGGCGGAACGATTTCTCTGGAAACCTTCACCGGGCTTGATCCGGATGCGGCGCGCGATGCGCTGGGCAAGCTGCACGCCTTCGGCCTGATCGTCCCGGACGCGACCTGACACCTCAGGTCATAATTCAGTACCTGTTTTCGCCTTGCAGGGGATACAGCTCTAACTCTACATGCGGGCCCAGCGCACGGACCGCGACTGTCGGGGCGTGCAATTTCCGTAACGAACCGGCGAGCGCATGCGTCTTAGACTGACCCTCATCCTGCTCGGCTGCCTGGCCGCGTTTACCTTGTTATGGTGGATGTGGCCCTCGCCGATAAGCCCGACCCGCTGGGACGCCCCTGAAGCGCCCGCGATGACAGGCGTTCTGGCACCCAATGGCGCTTTGGCCAGCGCCATTACCATTGATGCCGGCCCGCGGGGGAGCGCCGAGGGCGTTGCTGTATCGGCAAATGGTACAATCTACTACGGCACCACTGACGGCCATATCATGCGGCTTTCGCCCCGGGACGGCGGCCGTGAACCGGTCATCGAGGACGTTGCACATGTCTCGGAGACGCTGATACTCGGCCTCGAATGGATCACTCCGGAGGTTTTGGGTATCGCGGCAATCTCCGGCCTGCACGCACTCAACATCGAGACGGGCCACAACACGCTCGTCAGCTCCGGAGCGCCGGCACACCCGTTCGGCTATGTGAATGATCTTGCTGCTGCGCCGGGCGGCCAAATTTTCTTCACCGACTCCTCGACCCGGTGGGGCCACAGCAGAAATCGCAACGGCCACTTCTACGACATGCTGGAAAACCGGCCCAGCGGCGCGCTCTATGTCTGGGATCCGGCCACACACCAGACCCGGCTCGTCCGCAGCCGGCTTCACTACCCCAACGGGATCGAACTGGCTGCGGACGGACGGTCCGTGCTGGTAACCGAGACTTTCCGATACCGCATTGTGAGAATCTGGATCGACGGCCCCAAGGCGGGCAGCAAAGAGATATTCGTCGATAATCTGCCCGGAATGCCGGACGGGCTGGCAACAGACAGCCGTGGCCGGGTGATCGTTACAATGCCATCACCGCGCGTGCCATTGCTTTCCTTCCTGCACCGCCATCCGCGTATCACGCAACTGCTCATGAAAGTGCCGGAATGGCTGCGGCCCGGAGGCGGCCCGCCACGCGCCTTCATTCTTGCGCTCGACCCGGAAACCGGCGAGGCACTGGAAAGCTGGCATGATCCCGACGGGCGCCTTGGCTATCTGTCCAAGACGGCCCAGGCGCCAGATGGAAGCTTCTGGATCGGCACGACGGATCGCGGCCACCTGATCCACTTTTCTCCGGACGAGTCGGATGCCGCCGGCGATACCGGCGCGCCGGTATCGCTCGACGACTGACCGCCATTGGGTCGCAGAACCGTTATCTAGCCCCGCACCAGACCGCGCGCGGCCACCGCAATCGCGTCTGCGGTGATACCGAAGTGCTCGTAAAGCGTCTCGGCCGGCGCACTGGCACCAAATCCGCTCATGCCGACGAACGCCCCGCCACGTCCGATGACAGCATCCCAGCCATAGCGCAGCGCGGCTTCTGCGGCGACGCAGGGAACGCCCTGCGGCAGCACTGCGTCCTGATAGCCGGCATCCTGGGCGAGGAAACGGTCGACACAGGGCGCGGACACCACACGTGCAGCGATACCCTCGCCGGCGAGCGTTCCAGCGGCCTCGACGGCCAGCGACACTTCCGATCCCGTCGCGATCAGCAGGACGTCAGGTGCGCCATCGCTGTCAACCAGGGTGTAGGCGCCACGCGCCGACAGGTTCTCGGCACCATCGTCAGAACGCAGATGCGGCAGTTTCTGGCGCGACAGGGCAAGCACGGTCGGGCCATCGAGACGCGTCAGCGCGGCTTCCCAGGCTTCGGCGGTCTCAAGCGCGTCGCAGGGGCGGAAAACCTCGACATTGGGGATCGCGCGCAGAGCCGCCAGCGTTTCCACCGGCTGGTGGGTCGGCCCGTCTTCACCCAGACCGATCGAATCGTGGGTCATCACATAGATGACCGGTTGCTGCATCAGCGCCGACATGCGGATCGACGGGCGGCAATAATCGGAAAACACAAGGAAGGTAGCCACGTGCGGACGGAAGCCGCCATGCAGTGACATGCCGTTCGCGCACGCTGCCATGCCGTGTTCGCGCACACCGAAATGGATGTACTGGCCGGCATAATCGCCTGCTTTCACCACACCGACATCCGGCGTCTTGGTGAGGTTGGATCCGGTGAGGTCGGCGGAACCGCCGACAAGACCGGGCCAGGTATCGATGATCGCGCCCAGAGCCTGACCGGACGAGGCCCGGGTCGCCAGCGCCGGCTTCTCCTCGGCCATCTTGCGGCGCCAGTCTGCCATCGCCGCCAACTCTGCTTCGCCCGGCTCGCCGGACAGCTGGGCCACGAAAGCATCGGCCTTGTCATGATCGGCCAGACGATCACGCCAGGCTGCATGCGCATCCGGCGATCCGGCCGAACGCCAGGCATCGACAATATCGGACGGCACTTCGAAAGCCGGGTGATCCCAGCCCAGGGCCTTGCGCGTGCCGGCGATCTCGTCCGGACCCAGCGGCGAACCGTGGCTGCCAGCGGTGCCGGCCTTGGTCGGCGCGCCATAGCCGATCGTCGTACGACAGGCGATCAGGACCGGCTTGTCGCTCGTCTTCGCCGCCTCGAGCGCCGCGTCAATCGCCTCCATATCGTGCCCGTCGATACGCGAGACGGCCCAGTTGGCTGCCTCGAAGCGCTTGAGGACATCGGTCGACTCCGAAAGCTGCGTCGGTCCGTCGATCGAGATCTCGTTGTCGTCCCAGAGGACGCAAAGACGATTCAGACCGAGATGGCCGGCCAGCGAGATTGCCTCGTGGCTGATGCCTTCCTGCAGATCGCCATCCGATGCGATCACCCAGGTGCGGTGATCGACGAGGTCGTCGCCATAGCGGGCATTCATCATACGCTCGGCCAGAGCCATGCCGACGGACATGGAGATACCCTGCCCCAGCGGCCCGGTCGTCGCCTCGACACCCGGCGTGTGGCCATATTCCGGGTGGCCGGCCGTCAGCGAGTCGAGCTGCCGGAACTGTTTGATCTGATCCATCGTCATGTCCTCGAACCCGGTCAGGTGGAGGAGCGAATAGATCAGCATCGAGCCGTGGCCCGCGGAGAGCACAAAACGGTCCCGATCAGCCCAGGCCGGCGCCGCCGGATCGAACTTCATGTGGCGCGACCAAAGAACAGTCGCCACGTCAGCCATGCCCATCGGCATGCCGGGGTGGCCCGAATTGGCAGCCTGGACGGCATCCATGGACAGGGCACGGATGGCGTTCGCCATCGCCGTGAGCGAGGTTCCGTTCGGTGCTTTCATGCGGCGATCTCCACTGGTCGGCCGGTCGGACACCGGCGCGGGACCGCCGGCATTAGTCCTGTATCAGACCCGTACGGGCAAGAAGGGCACGAGTCGAGGCGTCATACTCGGATATCTCGCCGTCCAAAATCCCCTTGGTCAGAACTTTTCCCAGCTCGACGCCCCATTGGTCAAAGGGATTGATCTCGTACATCACGCTCTCGACGAAAACCTTGTGCTCCTGCAAGGCGATAAGGGCCCCCAGCGTGCGAGCGGACAGGTCGTCGAGCAAAATCGTGTTCGATGGACGCCCGCCCGGCATGGATTTGTGCGCCGCCAGCAGGGGCTCATCCTTCGGATCGACCTGCCGGCCATCCAGCAATGCCGCCCCCTGGGCCGCCATATTGGCCGCCAGTGCCCGCTCGCGCGAATCATCACTGGCGAAATGCCGTGCAATGCCAATGAAGTCGACCGGCACGACATCCCTGCCCTGATGCAGCCACTGGAAGAAGGAATGCTGGATTTCGGTGCCAATTCCGCCCCAGACGAGCGCCCCGCCGGGCGTTGGGGCCGGGCGGTTGTCCAGCGTCACGGACTTGCCGAGCGATTCCATTTCCAGCTGCTGGAAATAGTCGGCCAGCTTGCCCAGGCGCGCCGAGTAGGCCGCAACACACCGGGTGGGATAGCCCAGCGCCACCCGGTTCCAGGCATCAATCAGTCCTTTTAGGACCGGAATATTCTCTTCCAGCGGCGCGACGGCAAAATGCGCATCCATGTCGCGGGCCCCCGCCCGGAAGTCCTCGAACAGGTCCGGACCCAGCCCGATTTCCAGCGCGAGCCCGACAGCACTCCAGACCGAATAGCGCCCACCTACCCAGTCCGGAAAATCGAACACATGCTCCGGTGCGATGCCAAACGCCCGGGCCTTGTCCGGGGCCGCCGAGGCGGCAACGAAATGGGCACCGGCGCGCTGGGGCCCGACATGCCCTTCGAGCCAGTCGCGGGCGGCCTCGGCCGACATCAGCGTTTCCTGGGTCGAGAATGATTTCGACGCCACCACGAACAGGATCGCCTCCGGCTCGGCGCCCGACACAGCCTGTTTCAGATCGCTCGGATCGAGCGAGGCCACAAAGCGCAGCTCGGGCCCGTCACCGGCGAGGTCCGACAGGGCGTCCGCCACAAGCCGCGGGCCCAGATCCGATCCGCCGATACCGATATTGACGACGCGGGTGATCGGCCGGCCCGAAGGCGCATAATCTCCGGACCGGACTGTCTCCGCAAAGGCGCGCGTCTGGGCCTGGGTCCGGTCGACAAGCTGCGCCTCGGGGGTGCCGGATATCCTGGCGCCATGGCGGTAGGCCATGTGCAGGGCGGGCCGGTCCTCGGTCGGGTTCACCACACCGCCCGACAAGAGCTTGTCGCGCTTCGCTTCGAGCCCGGCTTCGCGCGCTGCCCTCACAAGCGCGTTGAACGCCGCCTCGTCCAGCCTCTGCTTCGACGCGTCGAACTCGATGCCCGCGGCCCGGGCGAGCAGTCGGCTCGAACGTGGCTCTCCACTGTCGGCAAGTGTGCGCAGAGGGACTTTGCCGAGGCGTTCGGCATGGGCGGCAAGGTCGGACGTCAACACCATGAATATCCCGTCTTTCGGTCAGCTCGAGGCCGTAGAGTTAGCGCTCACACAAGATAATATGAACCGCGCTCAGAGATGGCGTTCAACTTCCGCCAGAGCACCCACGAGGTGATAGAGTGTCGAGGCCGGCATACCCGATGCCAGATCCTCGCCGTCTGCACCCCGCTTGTCGATCCAGCCGCCCGGAACCACACCTTCAAGGTGCCAGCGAACGAGCGCACTGCAAGCCTGGTCGAGTTCGGCGCGGCTGCCCGCGACCGCGGCCGCCCGGACCCACTCGGTCTGCATCCAGGTGCGCGAACGGGCGTCGATGACGACGCCCTCTGTCGTCATGCCCGCCATCAGCAAGCCAGTCGGGGCGCTGCGGCCCTGTTCCATGGCACGCCGGTAGAGCACCGGCCCGGCCGGGTCCGCGTCCCGCTCCAGAAGGCGGGCGTACTCGGCAAGCAGCCACGTCCATTCGCACCAGTGCCCCGGCTCGACATGGGCGCCCTTTTCGCCATGCGGCTGCCAGTCCGGTTCGAAGAACTCCCGCAGCAGCCCGGTCTCGGCCACAAAGAAATGGCGATCGAAAAGGCGCTTGATCGCCTCGATCCGCGGCACCAGCGCGGTCTCGCCTGTCAGCTCGTAAAGCGACAGCAAGGCTTCGAAGAGATGCATGTGCGGGTTTTGCCGCCGGGGCAGGAGCGGCGCGCCGATCGCCTCGCGGTACCCCCCGTGATCGGCCGGCATGTGTGTGTCGAGAAAGGCGAGCGTTTCGTGTGCCATGTCGAGGAAGCGCCGGGCACCGGTCGCCTTCCAGACCCAGGCTGCCGCCAGGATGATGAAGGCGTGATCGTAGAAATCGCGCCGGCTATCGGCGACACGGCCATCATCATGCACCAGATGCACCCAGCCCGGCTGACCGTCAGGCGACCAGCCAATCCGCGCCAGGCGGTCCAGACCGGCTTCGGCAAGATCAGTGCGGTCGAGCCAGCCTTCACAGGCAGCGCGGGCAAAGACATAGGCCTGCCGAGCCTGGGCCCGCACACGCCGGATGTCACCGGCTATGCCGGCGCCGTCCATGTCAAGCGTTTCGAAAAAGCCACCATTGCGACGGTCCCACCCCCGCCCTGCCCAGAAAGGCAGTGCCTGGCTGCGGCCCCAGTCGGCGAAACGGCGTGCGTGCTCCATGGATGTCCCCGGCAAACTGCCCCCGAAAGGAGGTCCTATCAGCCCAGGGCGGCCATGTCCTCGTCGGAAACGTCGAAATTGGCGTAGACGTTCTGGACGTCGTCGCAATCTTCCAGAGCTTCCATCATCTTCATCAGCGTCGCAACCTTGTCGCCCGTCACCTCGATGAGGTTCTGCGGCTTCCAGATGAGCTTGGCCGAGGACGGGTCGTCGAACGTGCCCGACAGGGCGGTCACGACGTCCATCAGATCCTCGCGCGCCGTATAGATGATGTGCTCGCCTTCCTCATCCTCGTCACCGGCTTCAGAAGTAACATCCTCCGCGCCAGCCTCGATGGCGGCTTCCATCATCGTGTCCTCATCCGCCTTGGAGAGCGGATAGCGGATCTCGCCGACATTATCGAACATGAAGGCGACCGAACCGGTCTCGCCCATATTCCCGCCATTCTTGGCGAAGGCCGTGCGCACCTCGGCGGCGGCACGGTTGCGGTTGTCGGTGGACACTTCCACGATAACGCCGATCCCGGCCGGACCGAAACCTTCATAGCGAATGTCTTCGTAGGCTTCGCTGTCTCCGCCGGACGCCTTGTCGATGGCGCGCTGGATGTTGTCCTTGGGCATCGACTGGCCCTTGGCATTGGAAACCGCCAGGCGCAGACGGGGATTGGCGTCCGGGTCAGGGCCGCCCATTTTCGCGGCAATCGAAATTTCCTTCGACAAACGCGAGAACAGCTTGGAGCGCAGCTTGTCCTGGCGCCCTTTGCGGTGCTGGATATTGGCCCATTTGGAGTGTCCGGCCATGGTGACAATCCCTCTTCCTGCGGATTTGAGGGTCACTGCATACTCAGATTGAACGGCGATGGCCACTGCTCACGACACAAGACGACGCGCCCGACCCAAGCCGAATTGCCCGTCAGAGCAGGTCTGCCCGTCCCGCAGCCTGCAGCGCCTCGACGATCGACTTGACCGATTGGCCGGCTTCCCGGCGCACGACCAGAACAGCATCGGGCGTCTCGACCACAACGAGATCGTCAACACCGATCACGCCGACCTTCCGGCCCGTCGACAACACATAACTGCCACGCGTATCGACGAGATCGACGTCACCACGCGTTGCATTGCCGGCCTCGTCACGTTCGGCGATGTCCCAGAGCGCCCCCCAGGCGCCCACGTCCGACCAACCGATATCGGCCGGCACGACGGCCGCATTCTCCGTGCGTTCCATGACGGCATAGTCGAAGGATATGGACGGGCAGGCCGAAAACGCAGCCGCATCGAGTGTCAGCGTAGACGAATCGCCGGCGGAAGCTTCGACAGCGGCCCGGCTGGCCGACAGAACATCCGGGCAGTGCTGCGACATCTCGGCAGCAAGACGACCGGCTTCGAACAGGAAAATGCCGGCATTCCAGTAATAGCCGCCATCGGCCAGGAAGCCCTTGGCGCGCTCCAGGTCGGGCTTCTCCGTGAAAGCCCTGACGCGATAGCCGCCGTCCAGCGCCTCCCCCCGGCGGATATAGCCATAGCCGGTTTCCGGACGCTCGGGCTGGATGCCGAAGGTGATAATGTGGCCGTTCTCGGCAAGCCCTGCACCGGTTGCGACCGCGGCTCTGAAGCCGGCAGCATCGCGAATGTGATGGTCAGCCGGAAGCAACAGGATCAGCGCGTCCTCGCCATGCTCGCGTCGAACCAGCTCTGCAGCCACCGCTGCTACCGGCGCCGTATTCCGCCCCGCCGGTTCCACCACCAGGCGCACGCCACCGGCACCCATAGCTTCGAGCTGCGACCGGGCCAGGTCGCACTGGCGTTCATTGAGGACGACAACCGGCGCCTCGAAACGATATCGCTCCCCCCCGCCGGAGACGCGGCGAACGGTCTCCTGGAGCATCGTCCCGTCGGACACCAATGCGTGGAGTTGTTTGGGATGCGCAGTACGTGAGAGCGGCCATAGCCGCGTTCCGGAACCGCCGGACATGATCACTGGTACGATACGGGCCACGCGCTCCCCCGGAGTTTCCTGCGGCAGCATCATCCCGTGCAAACGCTTCAGATCAAGGCCCTATCTCAGGAAAAACCGGTATGAGGCTGCCACACCGCGTGACATGGCCAAGCCTGGCGCCCCGGAGCTAGAGGTAATAGCGTTCCTTGCGGAACCCGCTTTCCGCCGCCGGCGGGAAATCGTGAACCGACAGATAGGCCAGAAAGCGGCCGAGCACGTCGGCATTGTCTGTCTGAACCACGCGTATATAGGCCCCGTCGTCCTCAAGCCGCGTCGTGAAGACACACGCCTCGTCATCGCCCTGTGCTGTTTCCTTGTCGCACAGCCGGAGAAAATCCGTCATGTGCCGATCGAACACATAGGCGTCCTGCGCGCGTTCGAAGCGGATCGTCTGCTTGAACATGAATTCCCCCGCACTTACTGACCTGACTGGCATCACACGCAAGAATCATTCCCCCCATCCGCGAACGCATGCCGGCCCAGAGCGATCCATCGTGTGCGCAGTCCGATCCGCCTGAGCGGCGCGCGCCTGGCCGGCACCGGACATCACTGCGGGCAGGCCGCATAATCCGGTCTCGTCACGCTAGCGAAGGGGGGCAGACGATCAAGCGAGGCGAGCGGCTGGAAATGGAAGAAACCGCCGCGACGCATCATTTTTGTCACATCAACCGGGAATAAATTCCGCAAGCTGGCCACCAATCCGCACAGGTTCGCACCGCACAGCCAGGCCAGTCGCATCGTCCGTCTCGACGAAGACGCCGCACAAGGTCGCCTCTCCGGTGGCCGGCTCGAAGCGGCCCGAACGCATGCGCGTGGTGAAGCGGCGCAGGGGCTCTTCCTTGTCCATACCGATGACACTGTCATAGTCGCCGCACATGCCGGCATCGGTCTGATAGGCCGTACCGCCCGGCAGGATACGCGTGTCCGAAGTCGGCACATGCGTATGCGTGCCGACCACGAGACTGGCCCGGCCGTCGCAGAACACGCCCATCGCCATCTTCTCGCTGGTCGCCTCGCCGTGGAAGTCCAGCAGCACCGTATCTGCGACCACGCCCATGGGTGCCGCAGCCAGTTCCCGCTCAACCGCCGCGAACGGATCGTCCAGCGTCTCCATGAAGAGATTGCCCATGGCGTTGATCACCAGGATGCGGCGACCGTCCGGCAGATCGTAGAGATTGGCGCCGGCTCCCGGCGTCGATCCCACCGGATAGTTGGCCGGGCGCAGAAGGCGCGGTTCCCGCTCGATATAGCTCAGCGCCTCGCGCTGGTCCCAAGCGTGATTCCCCAGCGTGATGACGTCAGCGCCAAGATCGAACAGCTGATTGCAGATCCGCTCGGTGATACCGAAACCCGCCGCCGCGTTTTCGGCATTGATCACCACGAAGTCGAGCGCCAGACGCTTGCGCAAATCGGGCAGATGGTCCTCGACGGCCCGGCGCCCGGTCTTTCCGACGATATCTCCGAAAAAGGCGAGGCGCATGCACAGTCTCCGTCAGCTCAGGTTGGCGGATATGGCCCAAACGCCCGGCAATGTCCAAGCATACGCTGAATCAGGCGGATCAGGCCGCGCTCTGCGCACCCGGCGCATAGTCCAGGATCGGGGCCAGCATCCGCTCGCATTCCTCGACCGTCCAGCCCTTGCGCGCTGCGTAGTCCTCGACCTGGTCACGCTCGATCCGGCCGACGGCGAAATAGTGGCTGTCCGGATGAGAGAGGTAGACACCCGAAACCGATGAGGCCGGTGTCATCGCGAAGGAGTTGGTCAGGCTGATACCTGCATTCTCGGGCGCGTCGAGGAGTTTGAAGAGCGTGACCTTTTCGGTGTGGTCAGGCTGTGAAGGATAGCCCGGCGCCGGGCGGATGCCGGCATAGGCTTCCTCGATCAGCTCGCGCTTGGAGTGGGCTTCGTCCGGCGCATAACCCCAATGGTGTTTGCGCACTTCCTCGTGCAGCCATTCCGCCGCGGCTTCGGCCAGGCGATCCGACAGCGCCTTGAACATGATGGCGCTGTAGTCGTCCTTGGCCTTCTCGAAGGCCGCAAGCACGTCGGGATTGTCACCGGCGGTGACGGCAAACCCGCCGATCCAGTCTTCTTTTCCCTCAGGCGCTAGGAAATCGAACTGGCTGAGATGCGGCCGGTCATTCGACTTCGCGGCCTGCTGGCGCAGCCCGTAGAAACGGTCGAGCACAGTCTTGCGGCTGTCATCGGAATACAGCACCACATCATCACCGTCGCGATTGGCCGGCCAGAAACCGCAGACCGCGCGCGGCTTGAGCAGGCCTTCATCCACGATCTGTTTCAGCATCGCCTGGGCGTCGTCGAACAGCGACCGGGCGGCCTCGCCCCGATTGGGATCGTCGAAGATGGCCGGATAGCTGCCCTTCATTTCCCAGGTGAAGAAGAAGGGCGTCCAGTCGATATAGTCGACCAGCGTCGCGACCTCCGGCTCGAAGCGTTTCACCCCGGTCCAGTTCGGACGCGGCGGTGTGTATTGCGACCAGTCGCAATCCCAGCCCTTGCGGCGCGCCTCAGCGAGCGGCACGCGCTTTTTCGACGAGCGGGCGGCCAGGCGGCGCTCGCGGATCTTGGCGAGATCGGCGCGCACATCACGGGCGTAGTCGTCGCGGCCGTCGGACAGGAGTTTGGACACCACACCGACTGCGCGACTGGCGTCGAGGACGTGAATCACGGGCGCGACCGAGATCGCCGGATCGATCTTCACCGCCGTGTGCGCCGGCGAAGTCGTTGCACCACCGATCAGCAGGGGGATCTCGATCTGCTTGCGCTGCATCTCGGAGGCCACGAACACCATCTCGTCGAGCGAGGGCGTGATCAGTCCGGACAGACCGATCACGTCGGCCTTTTCCTGGCGGGCGGTTTCCAGGATTTTCTCGCAGGGCACCATCACGCCCAGATCGATCACATCATAGCCATTACACTGCAGCACAACGCCGACGATATTCTTGCCGATATCGTGGACATCGCCCTTCACCGTCGCGAGCACGATGCGGCCATTGGACGACTGGTCCTCGCCTGCCGCCTCTTTCTCCTCTTCCATGAAAGGAATGAGGTGAGCCACGGCCTGCTTCATCACGCGCGCCGACTTCACCACCTGGGGCAGGAACATCTTGCCGTCGCCGAACAGGTCGCCGACGACGTTCATCCCGTCCATCAGCGGACCTTCGATCACATGCAGGGGACGGTCGAACTGCTGGCGCGCCTCTTCGGTGTCCTCGACAATGAACTCGTTGATCCCGTGCACGAGGGCGTGCCGGATACGGTCGCCGACCGCAGCCTCGCGCCAGGAAAGGTCACGTTCCTTGCCCTTGCCGCCGCCCTGCCCGCGATACTGCTCGGCCGCCTCGAGCAAGCGGTCCGTGGAGTCATCGCGGCGATTGAGGATAACGTCCTCGACCAGCTCGCGCAGCTCCGGATCGATATCGTCATAGATGTCGAGCTGGCCGGCATTGACGATGCCCATATCCATCCCCGCCTTGATGGCGTGATAGAGGAAGACCGAATGCATGGCCCGGCGGACCGGTTCATTGCCACGGAAAGAGAATGAGATGTTCGACAGGCCGCCGGAGACGTGACAGCCGGGCAGGTTCTCGCGGATCCGCTTCGTCGCCTCGATGAAATCGACCGCGTAGTTATTGTGCTCCTCGATCCCCGTCGCGACAGCAAAGATGTTGGGGTCGAAGATGATATCCTCGGGCGGAAAACCGATCTCGTCGACAAGGATCTTGTAGGCCCGCTCGCAGATCTCGAACTTCCGGTCGGCGGTATCGGCCTGACCGGTCTCGTCGAAGGCCATGACCACCACGGCGGCGCCATAGGCCAGGCATTTCCCGGCGTGTTCGCGGAACTGGTCCTCGCCCTCTTTCAGGCTGATCGAGTTGACGATCGCCTTGCCCTGCACATTCTGCAGACCGGCCTCGATCACCTCCCATTTCGAACTGTCTATCATTACCGGCACGCGAGCCACATCGGGCTCGCCGGCGATCATGCGCAGGAAGACAGTCATCGCCTCGACACTGTCGAGCAGACCCTCGTCCATATTGACGTCGATCACCTGGGCGCCGTTCTCGACCTGCTGGCGGGCGACCGAGACAGCCTCGGCATAGTCGCCCTCCGTGATCAGCTTGCGGAAGCGCGCGGAGCCAGTGACATTCGTCCTCTCGCCGACATTGACGAAGGTGGGTACAGCAACAGCCATGGAATAATTGCCCTCAGGCGGAAAGTTCGAAGGGTTCGAGGCCGGACAGGCGCATCGCGCGCTCGCGCTTGGCGGGACGGCGCGGCTTGGCGCCCTTCACGGCCCCGGCGATGGCCCGGATATGCTCAGGCGTGGTGCCGCAACACCCGCCCAGAATATTGACCAGGCCCGACTGCGCCCACTCGCCGACGAAGCCGGACGTCTCGTCCGGGGTCTCGTCATACTCGCCCATATCATTGGGCAGGCCGGCATTGGGATAGGTGATGATACGGGTATCCGCGACCCGGGCGATCTCGGCGATATAGGGCCGCATCTCCTCGGCCCCCAGAGCACAGTTCAGCCCGACAGCCCAGGGACGGGCATGACGCACGGAATACCAGAAAGCCTCGGCCGTCTGCCCGGACAGGGTGCGCCCGGACCGGTCGGTGATCGTGCCGGAAATCATGATCGGACGGTCAATACCGGTTTCGGCCTTCAGATCGAGCAGCGCCTTGATGGCGGCCTTGGCGTTGAGCGTGTCGAACACGGTCTCGATCAGGAAGAAGTCGACATGCTCGGCCATGGCTGCGGCCTGTTCGTGATAGGCCTTGCGGATCGTTTCGAAGTCGATGTCGCGGAAGCCGGGATCATTCACATCCGGCGAGATGGACAGTGTCTTGTTGGTCGGCCCGATGGCCCCGGCCACGCCGCGCGGCTTTCCGGTTTCCGCTTCGATATCGTCGGCGGCCTCCCGTGCAAGGCGCGCACCTTCACGGGCAATCTCCGGCGCCAGCTCCTGCATGCCGTAATCGGCCTGGGCGATGGAGGTGGCCGAGAATGTATTGGTCTCGACGATATCCGATCCGGCCTCGAAATAGGCCTTGTGGATCACCTTCACAGCCTCCGGCGTGGTGAGATTGAGGATGTCGTTATTGCCCTTGATCGCCGACGGCCAGTCGGCAAAGCGCTCGCCGCGATATCCGTCCTCGTCCAGCTTGAGATCCTGGATCTGGGTACCCATCGCACCGTCGAGGATCAGGACGCGCTCGCGGCCCAGCGCTGCAAGCGCTTCAATTCGTTCGCCAGATGTCATCACGCCACTCCTGCGGTTTCGCGCTGATCGGCCTTCACGCCGAGCAGCTGGCAGGTAGAGAGCGCCAGCTCCGCCCGGTTGAGCGTGTAGAAATGGAAACTGTCGACACCGCCGGCCTGCAGCTTGCTGCACAGCTTGGCAGCGACGTGCGCGGTGACCAGCTTGCGCGTGCCGGCATCATCGTCGAGCCCGTCATAGGCCTCGTGCAGCCAGACCGGCAGGCTCGCGCCGCACAGCCCCGCCATCCGCTTGAGGCCGCTGAAGTTCGCCTGCAGCATGATGCCCGGCACGATCGGGATGGTGATGCCGGCGCGCTCCGCCCGCTCGCGGAAGCGGAAATACACGTCCGGCTCGAAGAAGAACTGCGTGATGGCGCGTGTCGCACCATTGTCGATCTTCTGCTTGAGCAGGTCGATGTCATAGTCGAAATCGCGGCTTTCCGGATGCTTTTCCGGATAACAACCGACGGAAATCTCGAAATCGCCGATCTTGCGGATCCCGCCCGCCAGCTCGGCGGCATTGGCATAGCCACCCGGGTGCGGCGTGTAGGCCTCGCCAATACCGTCCGGCGGATCACCGCGCAGGGCAACAATATGACGAATGCCGGCCGACCAGTAGTCGCGGATCACGTCATCAATCTCGCTCCGCGTGGCCGATACACAGGTCAGGTGAGCTGCCGGCCGGATACCCGTTTCTTGCACAATCCGCCGAACCGTCCGGTGGGTCCGGTCGCGGGTCGAACCGCCGGCACCGTAAGTCACCGAAACGAAGTTCGGCGACAGGGGTTCAAGCCGGGAAATCGACTCCCAGAGCGTTTCTTCCATCGCCTCGGTCTTGGGCGGGAAGAATTCGAAGGACACGTTCAGTCCGTTCCGGGCCTGTATCGTAATGCCGTCCGCACTCATGGGTCACCTTAAGCTTGCCCCGCCGGCGGGCAGCCGGTTTTGCAGGGCGTGTCGAATTCGTTGGCGCCAATCTATATCGCATTAACATGGCGACATAAAGATATCTTTATGTGAACGGGATTGAAAGGGGCGCTTTCACCGCGCCGCGCCGGCGGTGTTCTCAGCAAGAGGCTTGCATCCGGTGCGCGTATCTGCTCTACCCCACGCGATATAAAGCGATCTTTATATGAGGATATGCGCAGTGAGTAGACCGTCCTACATCTTTACCTCCGAAAGCGTTTCCGAAGGCCATCCGGACAAGGTGTGCGACCGTGTCTCCGACACGATCGTCGATCTTTTCCTGTCCAAGGACCCCGAAGCGCGTGTTGCCTGTGAGACCCTGACCACGACGAACCAGATCGTCCTGGCCGGCGAGGTCCGCTGCGCGGCGGAGATCGACAATGACGAAATCGAGCAGGCTGCCCGCGAGGCGGTCCGCGACATCGGCTACGAGCAGGAAGGCTTCCACTGGAAGCACGCCAACTTCCAGAATTTCCTGCACGAACAATCCGCCCACATCGCGCAGGGCGTGGATGCCGGCGACGACAAGGATGAGGGCGCGGGCGACCAGGGCATCATGTTCGGCTATGCCTCGGACGAGACGCCGGAGCTGATGCCGGCACCGATCCTGTATTCCCACAAGATCCTCAAGCGGATGGCCGAGCTGCGCAAAAGCGGCGAACGGCCGGAGTTCGAACCGGACGCCAAGTCCCAGGTGACGATGCGCTATGAGAACGGCGTTCCTGCCGGGATCACGTCCGTCGTCGTGTCGACCCAGCACAAGGCCAATCTCGATCAGGCCCAGGTGCGCGAGCTGGTTCGCCCGGTCGTCGCGGACGTGCTGCCCGATGGCTGGCTGCCGCCGGAAGACGAATTCTACGTCAACCCGACCGGTACGTTTGTGATCGGTGGCCCCGACGGTGATGCCGGCCTGACCGGCCGCAAGATCATCGTTGACACCTATGGCGGCGCGGCGCCGCACGGTGGCGGTGCCTTCTCGGGCAAGGACCCGACGAAGGTCGACCGCTCGGCCGCTTATGCTTGCCGCTACCTGGCCAAGAATGTCGTGGCCGCCGGCCTGGCCAAGCGCTGCACCATTCAGGTGTCCTATGCGATCGGCGTATCCAAGCCTCTCTCGCTCTATGTCGATTGCCATGGCACCGGCGAGGTCGATGAAGTGAAGCTGGAGAACACGCTGCGCCAGCTGGTGGACCTGTCGCCCCGCGGCATCCGCACCCATTTGCAGCTGAACCGGCCGATCTATGCCCGTACCGCGGCCTACGGCCATTTCGGCCGCAACCCGGCCGAAGATGGCGGCTTCTCCTGGGAGAAGACCGACCTGGTGGACGCTCTGCGCGGGCTCGCCTAGACCACACGAAACCGATAATAAGGGGCCGGCCGCAGCCATGCGCCGGCCCCGGTATTTCCGGCGCCACCCGGCGCCCCGTCAGAAACCCGAAACACGAAGAGGACCTGAAGGTCATGACTGCTGTTGCGGATAAAACCCAGTTCGCCGCCGACCACCCCCATGTCATCAAGGACATCTCCCTGGCCAAATGGGGCCGGACCGAGATCGAGATGGCCGAGATCGAGATGCCGGGCCTGATGTCCCTGCGCGAGGAGTTCGGCGAGGCCCAGCCCCTGAAGGGCGCCCGCATCGCCGGCTCGCTGCACATGACGATCCAGACCGCGGTTCTCATCGAGACGCTGGTCGCACTGGGCGCCGAGGTCCGCTGGGCCTCTTGCAATATCTTCTCCACCCAGGACCATGCTGCGGCGGCGATCGCCGAGCAGAAAATCCCGGTCTTCGCCTACAAGGGCGAGACACTGGAAGAGTACTGGGACTATGCCGACGCCATCTTCCATTGGCCGAACGGTGAAACCGCCAACATGATCCTGGACGATGGTGGCGATGCCACCATGTATCTGATCCTGGGCGAGAAGGCCGAGGCCGATCATTCCCTGCTGGATCACCCGAAGTCCGAGGAAGAGACCGCGCTCTTCGCCCAGATCCGCAAGCGCTTCGAAGCCACGCCGGGCTGGTTCACCAAGGCCAAGAACGCCATCCAGGGCGTCTCTGAAGAAACGACGACCGGCGTGATGCGTCTCTATCAGATGGCCAAGCGCGGCGAACTGCCCTTCCCGGCGATCAACGTCAATGACAGCGTCACCAAGTCGAAATTCGACAACCGTTATGGCTGCCGCGAGAGCCTGGTGGACGCCATCCGCCGCGGTACCGACGTGATGATGGCCGGCAAGAAAGCCGTCGTCTGCGGCTATGGCGATGTTGGCAAGGGCTCGGCCGAGTCGCTGCGCGGCGCCGGCGCCCGCGTCTATGTCACCGAGATCGACCCGATCTGCGCCCTGCAGGCCTGCATGGACGGTTTCGAGGTTGTGCGCCTGGACGAAGTCATCGCCGAGATGGACATCTTCGTCACCGCGACGGGCAATAAGGACATCATCACCGTCGACCACATGCGTGCCATGAAGGACATGGCGATCGTCTGCAATATCGGTCACTTCGACAACGAGATTCAGGTCGAAAGCCTGAAGAACTTCCAGTGGACGAATGTGAAGCCGCAGGTCGACCTCGTACAGTTCCCGGACGGCAACCGCATCATCCTGCTGTCCGAAGGCCGTCTGGTGAACCTGGGCAATGCGACGGGCCACCCGTCCTTCGTGATGTCGTCCTCCTTCACCAATCAGACGCTCGCCCAGATCGAGCTCTGGACGAAGGGTGATGAGTACAAGAACGAGGTCTACATCCTGCCCAAGCACCTGGACGAGAAGGTTGCCCGCCTGCACCTCGACAAGCTGGGTGCCAAGCTGACGGAACTGTCCAGCGACCAGGCCGACTATATCGGCGTGCCGCAAGCCGGTCCGTTCAAGGCGGAACACTACCGCTACTAGGCGATGTCCGGACTTTGAAGACTGTGGAACGCCCTGCCATCCGGCAGGGCGTTTTCATTTTGGGCTCAGGCGAAGGCTTGCCAGCCTTCGTCGGTGACCAGCGCATCGAGGCGTTCATCATGCGCCTCACAGGGCAACCGGTCGACGCATTGCTCGGGAAAGGCCAGACCGACCACGCGCACCTCGCCGCTTTTGCGAAGGCGGGCCAGCGTGCGGTCGTAATAGCCCGCCCCGAAGCCCAGGCGCACACCCTGGCGATCCACGCCGACCAGCGGCACAAGAACCAGATCGGGCACAGCTTCCGGCGCCCGGTCGGTCGGCTCCTTCACGCCGAAGACCCGGGCTTCCAGCGTGTCGCCGGGCCGCCAGCACCGGAAGACCAGTGGCCTGCCACGACCTTGCATGACCGGCAGACAGAGCTGCGCGCCAAGCGCAGAAAAAGACCGCATCAGGGGACCCGGGTCGATTTCGTTTGGCAGCGGATGATACCCCGCCACCACCATGCCGGCCTTTGGCCGCCAGTTGGGAGCAAAATGATCGACCAGTTTCGCCCGCGCATCCGGCCGGCCGGCCGATGCGGCGATCCGGTCGCTGATCAGACGGCGTCTGAGAAGGACTTTCTTGTCGCGGGTATCAGTCATGATCCTTGCGGGCAGCGGGTGTGACGGCTCCACTTGCGCCGGTGGTGCGTGTGTATCCCCACGGACCCGACAATTCAGGTGGGCGCCGCTTGCAAGGGACCACGGTCCCGAACAGAGGCAGCTCCCTTGTGGAGATGTACGGTCAGCGGGATAAACGCTCCTATCGCACGCAGCAGATAACCGTCACGGTTTCTATGTGGCGTTTTCCGGCGCCAGTCTCAAGCGCGGGCATCTGCGAGATGTGCAGCAGCGGCATCGCTCTCCTCATCCGGCCCGGCCGGCGGTTCACCTTCCAGATCGGTCGCAAAGGCCTCGAGCCGTTCGGCTACATCGATCAGACAACTCACCATGCGCTGGCGCTCTTCTGCCTGCAGGCTCGCCGCGCCATGGCGTTCATGGCGCAGACGTTCGATATGGCCTTCCAGCGCCTCGACCCGCCGCTCTGAATCCTTTTGCTCGTCGATCAGCATCAGGGCCGCCATCAGAAGGAGCCGGACATCGCCGATCTGGCCGACCTGTTCGACAATCCCGCCGACGCGTTCGTCAAGCTGTCCGGCGAGCTCGCGCAGATAGGCTTCCTGACCATCTTCGCAGCCGATGGTGAATTCGCGGCCGTTGAGCGTCACGGTGACCTTGGACATGCCGCCTACTCCTCACCCGCCAGACCACGCAGGTCCTCGATCGCCTGGTCGAGCGCATCGGACGCTTCCTGTGCGGCCTGGTGCAGCGCAGCCTCGCGACCGCGCGCCTCGTCCAGTGCTTCGGCCAGCCGCGCCCGGTCATCATCGGCATTACGAGCCTGGTCGGCCGCCGTCTCGGCCCGCTCGACGCGCGCCCGCATACGGCCGGCCACACGCTCGACACGCGTCATCGCGCCATCCAGCCGGGCTACGGCCTCCTTTAGCGGATCTGAGGGCAATTCCGGACGCACGTTCATACGCCCAGAATCGGCTGCGTCGGCAAAAAGTTCAAGTGACCTCTCAAGTTTCCCACCGGACACACTGGCGTTCGAGGCAGATGTCATCACCAGAACGCGGCCATTTTGAGTCCGCGACGAGCCATCCGCGGGCAGGGCGGCGCAATTGACCTTCTCGGCATCACGGGCCAAACAGTCGCTCCGGTAACGCGATCACGGGATGCGCGATGTTCTCCTTGCCTGACTGGGCCTTCTACCCGATTGCCGCTCTCGTCACGGGCGGCATGGTCGCCGGTGCGCTCGCTTTCGGCGATTCCACCAAGCGAACGCCGGAGCAGATTCAGGCGGAGGGCTTGGTCTATCAAGGCGATACGCTGAATGTGATCGGCACGGGAAACGGGCTGGAAGCGACCATTCTGACAGAGGGGCAAACGGCCTTCGTACGCATCGCGGCGTCGCGTGGCCCGCTCGACGGCATGCAATCGGCCGGCGCCTTCTTTGCGCTGGCCCCCCACGAGCTAGAGGCACTGCAAGGCCACCGCCTCCGCCTGACCTTTCGCGTCCGCGCCTCGAGCGACCAGCCGGCGGACGGCGTACGTTTCAACGTCTTCCTGCCGGGAATCGGCCAGGACGGATGGGAGCGGCACACGATCAGCGAAGACTATCAGGACATTACTTTCGACGTGTCTCCACCCACCTGTGTCTGGGATCACGGCTATATCGGCATCTGGCCGGACTGGGACCTCGAGCGCAACACGATCGACCTCGAACGGGTCGATATGATCGCACTCGAGAGACTGGAGTGCTGACCTAAACGCCCTTGTAGGGACGGATATCCGTCGAACGCGAGATCAGTCGCCAGGGATTCCACGCCATGGCGCGGGCGATCGCCCAGCTACCAACCTTCGCTCTGGCCTGGATGTTCCGGCGGGAAGATCGCAGCTCACGCCATCCCGACATGGCATCCTTGATCGCACGCCCGAAAACACCGGCCTGGCCAAAGCGCGCCGACGACACCCACATTGCAATCGTCGCGCTGATATGAAGCGGCAGGAGCACGATCAGCAGGCAATCAGGCGTATTCTTCAGAAAGACCCACGTCCTGTTACGCACGCCGTAATAGGTCGCAAATTCCGACCGCCGCCCCGACGAGGCATAGCCCATATGGTCAACGGCCGCGTCCCGCAGCTGGATCGCCCGGTGGCCGAGCAAACGGGCGCGGAAGGCAAGGTCGACATCCTCATTATAGCAGAAAAAACTTTCGTCGAAGCCGTTCAGGGCCTCGAAGACATCGCGCCTGACCATGGCGGCCGCGCCACAGGGCCCGAACACCTCGCCCTCCCCGGGCAGGCGGGAGACAGGTCGCATATAGGCGGCCCGATAGGCCAGCCCGGCCGCGTGATAAACGTCGCCGGCACCGTCCAGCAGGTCCGGCCGCTCGGCGCTGTACTGGGTCGAACCGAACAGGGCTATATCCGGATAGCGCTCGATCGCGGCTGACAGCTGCTCGATCCAGTCGGGCCGCGCGAAGGCGTCAGGGTTGAGAAAAACCACCCAGCGCCCCGAGCTTTTCTCGACCAGCCGGTTATTGCCGGCAGCGAAGCCCAGATTGGTGTCGGACTCGATAAAGCTCACCCAGTCCGGCAGGTCGGAAGCCTTCACCCGTTCCCCGTCAGGCGACCCGTTCTCCAGCACAAGGACCTCGCGCGGGCGTACGGTCTGGGCCTCGAGCGCGGCGAGGCACCGCCCGATCGTGTCATGGCTGCGATAGGCGACGATATGTACACAAATGTCCGGCGCCTGTGGCACGCCCTGCTCCAGTCCTGATCCCGCCCCCTGCATACAGGCTTGGCGCGGCAGGGCAATTCCCCTATGCCCGGGCATCGCCTCTTTGTGCCGTTTCTCACCAGGTTATGACGACGATGTCCCTGCCCGCCGACCGCAATGCGCTTGCCTTCGAATTCGCCCGTATCTGCAGCCTTGCGGCAGTGAAGGTGATGGAGGTCTACAACAGCGACTTCGATACGCGCGGCAAGGCTGATCGCTCGCCGGTCACCGATGCAGACGAGCTGGCCGAAGCCATTATCCTGGAAGAGCTGGCAAAATGCGTACCGGATGTGCCGGTGCTCGCCGAGGAAAGCTTCGCCGCCGGGCTGCGTCCGGATACGGGCCGCGCCTTCATTCTCGTCGACCCCGTCGACGGCACCAAGGAATTCATCAACAAGAACGGTGAGTTCACCATCAATATCGCGCTGATCGAGGACCGCATACCGACCGCAGGCTGCGTCTATGCGCCGGCGCGCGAACGCATCTTTGTCGGCGGCGAAACCGCCTGGGCCGGCGCACTGAAGCCCGGCCAGCCGGTCAGACGCGACAGTCTCGAACCGATCACCACGCGCCAGCCCCCCGAAGCCGGAAAGACGGCCGTGATGAGCCGCTCGCACGCCGACGAAAAGACCATCGCCTTTGCCGACAGTGTCGGCGTCACCGAAAAGGTTTCGGCCGGGTCCTCGCTGAAATTCTGCCTCGTGGCGGAAGGCTCGGCCGATGTCTATCCGCGCTTCGGTCCGACCTGCGAATGGGATACCGGCGCCGGCCACGCCGTGTTGAAGGCGGCCGGCGGCGACGTCCTGACGCCCGAAGGCACGCCTTTTCTCTACGGCAAGTCAGACACGGACTATCTCAACGGCGCCTTTGTCGCCTGGGGCCGGCCATAGACAAGGGGCGAGTCACGCGATGCCTCCCCGGCCTTCCACCATCTGAGCGCACGGCTCCCGCTGTTTCCCGGAAGCGTCCGGCAGGCTGAGCCCGACGGGGCTAACAGTCTCGCAGGAAGACTTTGGAGACCGCACGATAGCCCCGCGTTTCGAAGAAACTGTGGGCATGGTCATTGGCAATGCCACTTTCCAGCATGATCTGGTCGGCATTGTTTTCGTGACAGAGTGCCTCGGCCACTTCGAGCAGCCGCGACCCCAGCCCACGACCCCGCCCGTCTTCCCCGACCAGAAGATCCTCGATCGTCGCGATCATGGCACCGGCAGCGGTTTCGAGGGCGACCGCACACACGCCTGCAATCGCGTCACCCTGACGTGCGACCAGCACAAACCCGCCCCCCTCCAGACACGCCGCAAAGTCTCTGGCCAGCACGGCATCGAGATCATCCGCCCAGCGCTTTCCGTCCGGGCTGCGGCCGGACAGGATTTCCCCGTGCGAGATGTAGGCGGGCATCGGCCGGAGCTGGGCCGCCGCCCAGCCGGCTGCAGCCGTGATGTCCTCCGGTGCGAGCGGCTGGATATCAATATCAGGCATCGTCGAGCCACTTTTTGACCGTACGGCACTTCATCTGTTTCGCTGCGGCGGCGAAGAAATGCTTCTGACGATCTTCAAACGGTATGGAAAGGTCCGGGACCGTGCGGAAATAGGTGTCGAATATGCCCCGCATGTCCGGCGAATAGTGAAGCCGGTAGTCCGGCCAGTTGCGCCGGAACCAGCCCATCTCTGACACTTCGAGAAACCAGGACACCCAGGTCCCGAAAATCATGGGATCGAGATTTCCCCGGCTGCGCAAACGCACGGCAATCTCGAACAGGTTCAGGATCTGGAGGAAATAGTTATTGGCGACGACGGCCTCCTCATCATCCAGATCGACCGGCCTGTCATCGGGCTCGTTGAAGATCCGGGCCAGAACCGCGCGGTGTTCCGCTTCGAAGCGGAAGATGTTCAGCGCCTCGGTCTCCAGATTGATATAGGTGGAACGCCGGGTTTCCCGCGCATTCCACAACACGCCGATGATCAGCGCGGCAAACGCCGCGATGTCCAGCGTCCCCAGTATCGGCGGCAACCAGTCCGGCATGTCCCCTCCTCCGTCTGCCGCCTGCAGAATATCCCCCCGGAGCGCGCTGGACACACCTTTCCTCAGCCCGCCCACGGCCAATTTGCATGACTATCCTGCAAAGCCATGCCCGAGAAAATCCGTGACCTTTCTGCGCGCTCCGGTTATGCGGGCGGCCACAGACAGGACATCAACATGCTCGAACTCTTCACCTCCGCCCTGGTCACCTTCTTCGTGGCCATCGACCCGCCCGGCGTGGCGCCGATCTTTGCGGCGCTGACCGATGGCGCGCCGAAATCGCATCGCCGCTCGATGGCGATCCGCTCGGTAGTGATTGCTTCGGGTGTGCTGTTGGGCTTCGCGCTGGGCGGGGCCTGGCTGCTGAACGCCATGCACATCTCGCTGGACGCTTTCCGCGCGGCCGGCGGTGTCCTGTTGTTCCTGATGGCGCTGGAAATGATCTTCGAGAAGCGTACCGAACGCCGCGAGGAGCGCGCCGAGGAAATTATCGGCGAGCACGATACGCACCCGGAAAAATGGGACGACATCTCGGTCTTTCCGATGGCCATCCCGATGCTGGCCGGCCCCGGCGCGATCGCGACGATGATGCTCTTCATGTCCGACTCCACCAGTCTGACCGAACAGGGCATCGTGCTCGCGGCAGTGGCGATCATCCTCGTCTTCTGCCTGGTCGTCTTCCTGATGATCGGCCCGGTGATGAAGCTGATCGGCGAGTCGATGGCCGCGATGATCACCCGGATCCTGGGCGTCATCCTCGCTGCGCTGGCTGCACAATTCATCTTCGACGGCATCAAGGGCGCCCTGATGGGCGGCTGACCGCCCCGGCCGCTGCTCCGCTTGCACCGCAACGCCGAAGCGACTATGTCCCAAAGCCTGACTTTCGGAGACTTTATGTCCATCAGCCAAGAGGCCCGGTAGGGCCCGGTCACGGATGACCGGGCCTGATCGATCAACGCTGCCGCATGCGTGAGCTGCGGCCGGCGTTTTCGTGTGCCTTTTTCAAGCTGACATCATCATGGACATTTCCAAACCCGAGCAGCGGGTTCTGCACCTGCTCGCCCAGGGCGGCCGTATCGATTTCGAGAAGGACGAGCGCGGCCGCATCACCGACATCACGATCATCACGCGGGACGGATGGGCCTGGAGCGGCTGTTCCCTTGCCCTCTTCGCCAAGCTGCGCCGCCGGCGCTATATCGCGTCGCACAGAAGCGGCCCCTACCGGATCACCCGGCTGGGTCTGAAGCGCGTCCGGTCGCAACCCGACAACCGCTAGCAAACCGCCGCCGGCATCACCCAGAGGCCGGCGGCGGAAACCGGTCATTAGCCAAAACCTGCCATGATACGGCCCTGAAGGACCGCTACCGGTCTCTTGAGGGGGGAGTGGAGGAGTAATGGCATTCCGCCTGATTGTGCTGCTCACGGCAGCCGCCCTGTCATCGGCCGGCTTTACGGCTGCCGCCTGGAGCCTGACCCGCGGTCAGACCGACCAGGCGATCGCGTTCGGCTGGCCGGCAATAGCCGTCGCCATCACCGTTGCCATCCTTGTCCCCTTCGGAAAACGCCCCGGTTCGTCCGGCTAGAGCATTTTCAACAAAAAAGGGGACCGGTTTTGCGGTCCGAAAATGCGACCCCAAAAAGCTAGATCTTCGGTGTGAAGAACGGCGCGTAGAGGTCCTGTCGGCGATCCCGGAAGAAGCCCCAGGCCGCACGGTGACGCTGCAGGAAGTCCAGATCGTAGGTCGCGGCAACCACCCCGCTCTCATTGCGGCCCAGCTCTTCCAGCTTCTCGCCGGTATGGTCGGTGACGAAGGACGAGCCATAGAAGACCTGGCCATCCTCATTGCCGATGCGGTTGGCGGCGATCACGGGAATGACATTCGAGACAGCATGCCCCTGCATCGCCCGCTGCCAGCGGATGGCGGTGTCGAGGCTGTCATCATGCGGCTCCGAACCGATCGCGGTCGGATAGAGCAGCACTTCAGCGCCCAGCATCGTCATGCAGCGGGCCGCTTCCGGGAACCACTGGTCCCAGCAGATACCGACGCCGATCTTGCCGGCCTTCGTGTCCCAGACCTTGAAACCGGTATCGCCGGGGCGGAAGTAGAACTTCTCCATATAGCCGGGGCCATCGGGGATATGGCTCTTGCGATAGACGCCCAGCGCCTTGCCGTCGGCGTCCAGCATGACGAGCGAATTGTAATAGTGCGGCCCGTCGCGCTCGTAGATCGAGACGGGGATGACCACGCCGAGTTCGGCAGCCAGCGGCGCCAGGGCGGTCACGCAGGGATGTTCCATCGCCGGCCAGGCCGTCGCGAAGAAGCGCTCGTCCTGGACCTTGCAGAAATAGGGTCCCTGGAAAAGTTCCGGCGGCAGCACAACCTGGGCACCCCGGCCGGCGGCCTCGCGCACCAGCTCTTTCACGGTCGCGATATTGGCGTCCATATCCTCGCCGAATGCCGCCTGCAGGGCAGCCACCGAAATCGTACGGGCCATCCCGTCAGTCCTCCATAACGTCTTCGATCCAGTCGCCCGGCCCGTCGCCGGTGCGCAGATCCATCACGGTGGGCCACAGCCACCAGGTCGGCCGGTTATCCGAATTCCACAGCGCCACAAAGGCAAAGCCGCTCTCCGGTTCCAGTACAATCTGGGCGCCATAGCCCGACAGATAGCCCGAATGCAGCACCAGCGTGCGGTCGCCCCATTGATAGATGCGCCAGCCCAGCCCATAGGCCGTCGTATCGACCCGGTCGCGCAAGCGGCCCAGCCGGCGCGTCTCGCGCAGCGTATCGGTCAGCGGGCTGTGGATACGCACACGCACGGCTTCGTCCAGCCCGGGCGCCGTGCCCAGCTGCACCTGGGCCCAGGCAATCAGATCGTTCAGCGACAGGTTCAGACCGGAGGCCGACGGAATGGAATCATAGTGGCTGCGCGGATTGCCCGGCGTGTTGACCGTGCGCCGCCAGCCGCTGTGCGGCCGTGCCCAGGACGGCGACTCCTCGAGTGCAACTGTGCCGACCGAAGCCGTCGGCAGGCCGAACGGCTCGATCACATAATCGCGCAGCGCCGTATTGAAATCGGTCCCCGTGGCGTCCTCGACCACGCTTTCCAGCGCCGAAAAGGCGACATTCTGGTAGGTGTAGCAATCCCCGACCGGACACAGGAGATCGACCCCGGCAAGGCGCATGCGAATGCGGTCCGGCGCCTGACCAGCCTCAAGATCGAGATCATAGGCATTGGGCGGCAGGCCGGTACGGTGGCTGGCGATTTCCTCCAGCGTCGGCTGGCGGTCGCCGCGCAATTGCAGAACATCGACCGGGATCGGCGCGCTCATATCGACCAGGCCCTGTGCCTCGAGCACCCCCATCAAGGTCCCGGTAAAGGTCTTCGAGACCGAAGCCGCGCGGAACATCGTCTCTGCGGTCACGGCTTCGCCAGAACCGGCGGCCGTTTCTCCGTGCGTGTAGATAAACACCGGCTCGCCGAGCTCGATCACGGCCGCCACAAGACCGACCACGCGCTGGTCGGACGCGGCCTCGTCCAGTCTTTCACGCAGGGCGCCGAGATAAGGATAGTCTTCCCGCTCGGTCGGGCTGGCGCTGTCATTGCCGGCGGCGACCGGCATTGCAGAAGTGAGCACAAGGCCCAGGGCAGTCAGTACGCTTCGCATCAATCCTCACACTCCGGGCTGATGGCATGTGACACAATGGAAAGCCCCTCCACCGGAAAGTATGGCACGCGCTGACGATCCGACAACGGTGTGATGCGGAAACAGCGGACGCAGCGCTGCAATGGCCGCAGCCGCACTGGCCGTGGCATAGGTCGGCACGACCACATTGCGTGGTCCGATCACCCAGTTCATGTGGCTGGCGGGAACGATTTCGCCATCGCCCAGATCCACCCGCCCCGGCGACGGGATGGTGTAGACTTTCAACCGCCGGCCCTTGGCATCGGTCATCCGCGAGAGCTGCCGCGCGATCGATGACAGCACCGCCGTCTGCGGGTCGTCCTCGCCCGACGGCGCCTGACAGATCACGACGCCGGGCCGGGCAAAGCGAACGATATTGTCGATATGTCCATCGGTGTGATCGGCGACCAGGCCCTCATCGATCCACAACACCTTGCGCACGCCGAAGGCCTGCTTGAGCACAGCCTCGACCTGCGCCTCGGTGAGGCCGGGATTGCGGTTCGGATTGAGCAGGCATTGCCGCGTCGTGATCAGCGTGCCGTCACCGTCGAACTCCAGCGCACCGCCCTCGGCGACCAGGTCGACATGCCGTTCCGGCGCGCCGGCGATACGGGCGATCGCGCCGCCCACCGTATCGTCACCGGGCAGGTCATACTTGCCGCCCCAGCCGTTGAACCGGAAGCGGATGGCAACGTCCTTGCCGTCATCCTTGACGAAGACGGGGCCGGTATCGCGCGCCCAGACATCCCCGAAGGCCTCGCGCACGACGGTCGCGCGGCGGCCCAGCGCCTGACGGGCCGAAGCCTCCGCCTGGGCCGTCGCTGCGAGCACGACCAGATCCAGCGTTTCGCCGCGGACGGACGGCGCTGCAAGTGCGTTGAGAAAGACGCCGAACTCGGCCTGGGCCGGTTCGAGATCCTCTTCCCAAAGATCCGCCGCAGACGGCCAGCAGGTGAAGATCCGCCGGACCGCGGCGGTCTCGTGCGGCAGGGTGAGAGCGGGGGGGAAAGGCAGCGTCGTCATGGGCCGCGGCTCTATCATGACGCGGCCTCGCGCGCGAGACACAAAACGAAGAAGGGCGGCCACAAGGGCCGCCCTTCCACAAGTCCGGTTATCCGGAAAGTCTGGCTTAGAACTCGTAGCGCAGACCGACGCGCACGGAGTAGACCGAACGGCCCAGGTTTTCCGTGACGGAACCGTCAGCGTAACCGTTCAGGTAGTTGTAACGGTACACGCAGTCACCGGCCGAGACGCAGTTGGTACGCGGCGCATCACCCGTCAGGGCAGTGGCACCATCGACACCGTTTGCAGCCACGTCGGCAGCCGAGACGACATCAGCGGTCACGGCAGCAGCCTGACCGAAGGACACGGAGTTGTACTCGGTGCCCCACTCGTCATTGAGCATGTTCGCGACGTTGAAGATGTCGATCACCAGGTTCAGGCGGTTTTCACCCACCCACTGTTCCATCGACTGATTGAAGAACGGCAGTTCCTGCTGGATGCGCAGGTCCCACTGCTGGCTCCACGGCGAGGTCTCGGAGTTCTCTTCGAAGATCTGACCGCGGGCGATGCCGCGACCGTCGACGATCTCGTTGAAACCTGCGAGGTCGAAGGTAGACGCATAAACAACGCGGCTGTCGGAAACTTCCGGGATGTACAGCAGGTCGCTGTCATACGGGCTTTCGAACTGGCCAGCACGGCCGAACAGCGGGTTCGAGGAACCCACGTTGAACGTGTAGCTGAACGGCGTGCCCGAGGTGAACTCACCAACCAGGTCGAAACGCGTGGTGAGGTTGCCGAAGATTTCGTCTTCATACCAGAAGGCCGTCACGAAACGGTCTTCGACCTGGTAGGAACCGATCGCCGGGCTGACGAAGTTACGGTCACGCGTGACCTGACCGCGCCAGGAAGAGATGCCGCGCGAGGACGTGTCCTGCAGGGCAGACTGAACGTCCTGGTAGGCGTAGCTGATGTTGAAGCCGAGACCGTTGTCGAATTCCTTCGACAGAGCCACGGAGAAGACGTGGCTTTCGCCGCCATCAACATTCGTGAGCATGGTCAGGTTGGCTTCACCGAGCGACTGCAGATCCGGATAGATCGTGCGGCCGTCAGGTGCCGTACCGAGTGCGTAGCCGAGCTCGAGCTGAGCAATGTTCTGCCAGGCGAAAGCATCCTCGGACTTCGAGTACAGGTACTGAGCCGTGAACAGGTAATCATTGCCCAGGTTCAGACCACCGAAGTTGATGTCGAATTCCTGGTCGACGCGGAGCGAGGCGCGCCAGTCAGCCGGGATCTCGAAGTTCGGGTCGATGATGTCGATCACCGACGGTGCATTCGCACCGACATAGTCGATCAGGCCCTGCGGAACATCGAGCGAGGTCTGGGTACCGAAGGCCGACGCATAGACCACCGGAGCCTGGAAGGCGTTGGAGATCCAGACCTGCGGCGCACCGCCGGAGAACAGGCCGAAACCACCGGTCACCGTGGTGCGGTCCAGGGCATCCCAGCGGAAGCCGACGCGCGGCATCAGGATGTCCTTGCCGTCGAGGTTCGCCGTGGTGTCGCGACCATACAGGGCAGAGATCGCCGGATCGTCGAACGGCTCGTCATCCTGCTGGTAGTGCTCGTAGCGGACACCGAAGTTGATCGAGAGATCGTCGCGGATCTGCCAGGTATCTTCAGCGAACGCGGTGAAGCGGTCATAGCCCCAACCGGCAGCGCCGTCTTCGACGTTGTTCGTACCGACATTGCGGTAAACAACAGAAGCTTGCTGGTTCAGCAGGTCTTGCGGGCTGTAGAAGGTGAACTCACCGTTCGAGGAGTAGACGAACAGGTTGTAGAGCTCGAACTGCTCGTACTCACCACCGAAGCTGATGATGTGGTCGTTCCAGACATAGTCAGCCTGGCCGAAGATGACCAGGCGGCTGTCGTCGTACTCGTTGGCGTGACGGTAAGCATCACAACCGGCGACGAGGTCCGGAATCTGGCCACCGGCGTCGACGAGACCTGCCAGCGGCGTACCGGCGAGGTCGGCCGGCGTCCAGTCGTCGAAGGAAAGCTGCGGGTCGCTGCCACCAGCATTACAGAGCTGGCCGCGCACGAATTCCGTGTTGGAGATCCGCAGGGTCGTGGAGAGATTCTCGCTCCAGTCCGAATACAGCTGGAAGGTCATCGCTTCGACTTCCAGCGGCACGTCGTAGTAAGCCGAGTCATAGCTGTTGGACGAGGTCGAAACGTCGGATTCTTCGGTCGACTGGTAGGTGAAAGACGCACGGTGGTCGGCGTTGATGTTCCAGTCGATCTTGGCCAGCAGGCGCTCGGAGGTGGACGGCGTGGCATTGGAGATCGGACGCGTGCCGATGTCGTAGCCATAGGTGTCCTGGACCATCTGGGCGAGGGTCGTCCAGAATGCCGGATCGATGCCGTTATTGGCATCGGTCGTGCCGTAGAAATCCGAGTTCGCCGATTCGTACTCGTCGTAGGAGACCAGGAAGAACAGCTTGTCTTCGATGATCGGACCGGAGACCGAGATGCCGTATTCTTCTTCAGTGAACGGCGTCTGATCGACGAGCTGACCGTTGGTCACATTGCCGCGGAAATCTTCGTCAGCGCGATAGTAGAACAGCGCGCCATCGAATTCATTCGTACCCGAGCGGGTCACGACGTTGATCAGGCCGCCCTGGAAGTTACCGGAGGTAACCGTGTAGTCGGCGGCGACAACGGAGGCCGACTCGACGATGTCGATGTTGATCGGCGAACGGCTGGTCGCGTAGGCATTGGTGCCCAGACCGAAGTTGTCCTGCTGCAGCGAACCGTCGATGGAGACGGCGTTGAAGCGCGGGGACTGGCCGGCGATGGACATGAAGCTTTCGCCCGACTGGGAAACCAGCGGGTCGAGGCGCAGCGTGTCGATCAGGTCGCGGTTCAGCGACGGGGTGTTGGACACGTCGCGTGCGGAGTAGGTCGAACCCACACCATTGTTCAGGTCCAGCGTGTTGATGGCCTGGCCGGTGACGGTGATCACGTCTTCCGTGGCGGAGCTGAGACGGATGGTCAGCGGAGCCTGCGAGCCCGGCTGGATCATCAGGTCGTCGATCACGTCACCCTCGAAGCCCGGAGCGGACACGAAGACACGGTAAGGACCACCGACGCGCAGGCCGCCTTCAAAGAAGGAACCCGTGGACGACGTCACAGCCGTGCCGGACGTGCCGGACGGCAGGTGCATGATGGTGATGGACGCGCCGGAAACCGGAGCGCCGTTTTCGTCCAGCACGGTGCCGCGCAGCTGTGCGGAGGTCACCTGGGCGTGAACGGCAGCCGGAGCGGCAGCCAGCAGGGCGAGAGTCGCCGCGCTATAGGAAAGCTTTTTCATAAAAGACATGGAGCATGTCCCCCAATAGATGATCAGATGGGGGCACGGCCCCCGGGTACGAAGCACGCGCCTCGTACGCCGGGCGGAAAAACTTTCCAAGACGTACAGAAGAAGCTTTTGTGACACCCCGGCGGGTTAACCTTGGCGACAGATTGATCGCTGCAGCGCACCAATCGCAAAATATGTGTGTGCAGGCGCACAAAACCTCAAAATCCGGGATACCGACAGGTCCGGCGCCCGGAATTTTCTCCACCGAAGCCCTTTACCGGCTCGTGCGAAAAGCGCATAGGCTGCGGCGAAAATGTTACACTTTTCAGCAGCGGAAACGGGCCGTCCGAATGACTGATTCCACCTTCGCCGAATCTCCCCGGACGAATCCCTGGCTGCGGGCAACGATCGGGCTGATTGTAGGCGTCGCGTTGATGCGCCTTGTGGCATTGGCCATTTCACCGGTTGCGCTCTACGCAGACGAGACCCAGTACTGGATCTGGTCCCGCGAGTTCGACTGGGGGTATTTCTCCAAACCGCCGATGATCGCCTGGCTGATCGCCGCATCGACCGGGCTTCTCGGTGACAGCGACTTCGCCGTCCGCCTGCCGGCGCCCTTGCTGCATTCGGCAACGGCGGCCTTTCTTTTTGCGAGCGCACAGCGGCTGGCGGACAGCCGGGCCGGCTTCTGGGCGGCGGCCGTCTATCTCACCCTGCCCTCGATCTGGCTGTCCGGCGTCGTCATCTCGACCGATGCGCTTTTGCTCTGCGCCTGGTCGGCCGGCCTCTACGCCCTGCTGCGCCTGCGTGATGACGGGGGCTGGGCGTCCGCCGCAGGTCTGGGCCTCGCCATCGGGCTCGGCTTTCTCTCCAAATACGCGATGATCTATTTCGTCGTCGGCACGGCCATCGGCATCGTGATCGACGCGCCGCTCCGCCGGGCGTTGCTGAGCCTGAAAGGCACCATTGCCGCACTCATCGCGCTCGCCTGCCTGGCGCCCAATCTTGCCTGGAACGCAGCGAATGACTTCGCCACCGTCACGCACACGGCGGCGAACGCGAATTGGGGCGGCGACCTGTTCCACCCCGCTGAAATGGCCGAGTTCCTCGTCGAGCAGATCGCTGTCTTCGGCCCCTTCCTGTTCCCCGTCCTGATCGGCCTGTTGATCGCCGGCGCACCGAAAGCCCTCAGAATCGCCCCCGAACGCCGGCTGCTTGCGGCCTTCATCGTGCCCGCAATTCTCGCAGTCTCGATCCAGGCCTTCATCAGCCGCGCCCATGCCAACTGGGCGGCCGGTGCCTATGTCGCTGCAACGCTCCTCGTCACGCTTTTCCTTCTGAACGGGCCCGGCTGGCGCCGCTGGTTGCTGATCGGATCGATCATCCTTCACAGTATTGTCGGGATCAGCTTTGCGGTTATTGCTGCCAGCCCCGCCCTGGTGGAGATGACCGGCCTCGACAACGCCACCAAGCGTATCCGCGCCTGGCCGGAAACCGCGGCTGCCATCACCGAAGCCGCCGCCGCGGACGACTATGCCTTCATCGTGTTCGACGACCGCAATGTCTTCCACCAGACCCAGCGCTATGCGCCCTCTCTGCAGGCGGAGGCGCGCATGTGGCTGCGGTATTCCGGTCCCGTGAACCATGCCGAAGATATCTGGCCGCTAGCGGAGACGATCGATGGCCCGGTGCTGATCGTGTCCCACCGCCCGCTGGAAGTGCCCCGCCTGCGCGAGGACTTCCGGACGTTCGAACCCATCGGTGAACTGGCCATTCCGCTCGATGGCGGCCGCACGCGCGACTTCACCCTCTGGCGCGCCGAAGGGCATGTCCGCGTCGAGCGAGACGCTGCGTATGAAGACCGCTGGCAGGCCATCGACGCAGAGACCGGCGTCGTGCGCGGATACTCCAACGACGACGGCTAGCCGCGCAGCTCCTCGAGCCCCAGCGCCAGGGTAAGATTCTGCATCGCCTGGGTGGCCGCCCCCTTGAGGAGATTGTCCAGCGCGCTGACGATGACGGCGCGCCGGCCGCTCTCATCCACCGCGAACCCGCCAACCACCGCGCCGGGATTGCCGGCGCCGTCGCGCACTTCCGGAATGCGTTCGACGACCTCGATCAGGGGTTCGCCGGCATAGGCCTCCCTGAAGCACGCAATCAGCGTGTCGCGATCCATCGGCTCGGCGAGCTCGGCATGCACCGTTGCCACAATACCGCGGAAGAATTGCGCGACATGCGGGGTGAAGCAGACACTCTCGCCGAGGTGCCGGCTCATTTCGCTCTCATGAATATGCCCCGTCAGGGCATAGGGCATCAGATTATCGGCCAGCGCATCCGGGTTGTTCTTGCGCGACGGCGTTGTGCCGGCGCCGGAATAGCCCGACACGCCGAACACGTGCGCCGGACCGGCCAGCGCCCCGCGCAGCGGCGCGATCGCCAACTGGCCGGCCGTGGCATAGCAGCCCGGATTGGCAATGCGGCGGGCGTGGCGGATCGCTTCGCGGCCGTGGATCTCCGGCAGGCCATAGACCCAATTGTCGTCAAACCGGTAATCGGCCGACAGGTCGACAATCACGGTCCCGGCAGGAATGGCCGCGACGAAAGGCGCAGAGGCCCCGTTCGGCAGTGCCAGGATCACCGCATCGACGGGCCGCGCGGCGACATCCTCCGGCGACAGCGCCTCAAAGGCGAGATCGCCGCCGATTTCCGGTGCCATCTCGGCCACAGGCTTGCCGGCAAACTCGCGCGAACTGGCATAGGCCAGGATCATGTCGTCCCGGCCTCCAATCAGGCGCAACAACTCCCGGCCGGTATGGCCGCGCGCGCCGATCAGTCCGATCCGGGCGGTCATTTCGGCGCCTCGAGCGTGGGCGGCAGGGAAAGTGCCTTTTGCACCACAGCGTCAATACCGGTGAGGCTGACATCCTCACCGCGCCAGAACACGGTCCAGTCTCCCTGGCGCACAGCACCGTCACATTCATCGAAATAGAAGCCGTTGACCGGATTGCTGGTCCGCGACCGCCAGATCAGGCGCGGCGCGTATTCGACCAGCCGGTGCCAGACCGCGCGCCCCAGCCCCTCACCGCGCGCATCGTCGAGCACGGCGAACTTGTCCAGATAAATCCAGTCATCGAGCCGCGTCGTGATGGCCGCGGCACGATAGCTGTCGGTCACGAAGGCTTGGTCGATCACAAGACGGTCCCAGTAACCCGCAATCGGCGGGCGGCCGAACGCCTTGGTCACCAGCGTGTCGAGCTTGGCCAGATCGAGCGCGTCCTTCGAGGCCGCCGCCTTGATGCGCTCGCCGCGGCGGATCAGCGTTCCCGCGCCGGCATGGGTGAAGAGCTCGCGGGCCAGCTCGGCCGGGCGCGTGATCGACACCGAGGATGACAGCGGCAGATCGTCGAGCAGACGCTTGATCTCCTCCAGCTTCAACCGCATGCCGCCATTGACCCAGCCGGCATCCATCAGCTCGGCGAAGTCGGTCGCCAGGTTGATGGAGGACAGGATATCGCCGTCCTCGTCGAGCAGCCCGCCCGTCCCGGTCAGGAAGACCACCTTGTAGGGCTGCAGCGCATGAACCAGGGCACGCACCGCGGTATCGGCATTGACGTTGACGAGACACCCGTCCGCCGTGTCCCCCAGACAGGCCAGGATCGAGGCTTGGCCGGCGCGGGCCGCGGCCGCCACCAGGTCCAGCCGGACCCGGCTGGGCTCACCCACGCGGCCCAACGTCTTCGCATCGACCAGTTCGGCCTCGAACACACCGCGCGGGATGGCCGCCGCACGCCCGCCGGCGGCGCGGATCGCGTCCACCAGGGCGAGGTTGGCTTCGGTCAGCGTGTCGCGGATGACCGGGATAGCCGGCTCACGTGTGACGCGCAGGCCATTGATCCGTTCGGTGGGAATACCCGCCGCGTCCAGCGCCGCATCCAGCTGCGGGCCGCCGCCATGCACCACGACCGGCGTCAGGCCGACCGTCTGCAGGAAGGCGAGCGCCGAGGCGAGTCCGTCCAGATCGTCCTGGATGACCGCACCGCCGACCTTGATGACGGCGAAGCGCTCCTGGTCGACACCGGAGAAGCGGTGCAGATATTCGCGAATCTCCTTGCCGTCGCGCATATGCGACAGCAATTGGACAATGGTCTGGCGAACCGGGGGCTGGGCCGCATCCTTGCCGCTCATTCCGCCCCCCCTTGCAGGGCGAGGGCCTCCATCACGGCCTTCTGGACGTGCAGGCGGTTTTCGGCCTCGTCGATCCCCATGAAGGCATCGCTGTCGACCACGGCATCGGCGATCTTCACATTGCGGCGCATCGGCAGGCAGTGTGAAACGACGGCATTATTGGTCAGCGCCATTTTTTCCGGCGTGATCATGAAGTCGGCGCCCTTCGCCCGGACCGGCGCTTCCTCGCCCCAATTGCCATAGAAGGGCAGCGCGCCCCAGCTCTTGGCGTAGACCACATCAGCACCTGAATAGGCCGCCTCGACATCGGTGGTCAGCGTTACCGAACCACCGCCTTCAGCCGTGAAGCGTTCCGCAGCCGACATGTAGCGCTCGTCGAGACGGTAGACCTCATCCGGCACCAGGATGCGGACATTGGCGCCGAACTTCGACGCGATCAGCAGCGAGGAATTCGCCACGGCCGTGTTCAGCGGCTTGGGATGCGGCACCCAGGTCAAAAGATAAGTCTTGCCCGCCACCGGACCGGAACGCTCCTGCAGGGCCAGCATGTGAGCCAGCTCCTGACAGGGGTGCACGATGGTCTCCATATTGATGACCGGCACCGTCGCGTGTTTCGCAAAGGCGGAGATCATCGGATCCTCGCGCTCGCTCTGCCAGTTCTTGAACTCCGGAAAACAGCGGATGGCGATCAGGTCGACATAGCGCGACAGCACGCGCGCGGCCTCGCGCACATGCTCTTCCTCTGAACCGTCCATGATGGCGCCGTCGCCGAACTCCATCGGCCAGGTCGCGCCCTTGGCGTCGAGCACGATGGCATGGCCGCCCAGCTGGTGTGCGCCGATGTCGAAACTCGATCGTGTTCGCAGCGAGGGATTGAAAAACACCAGCGCAATCGACTTGCCCTCCAGCGATCGGCTTTTCACGCCCGACTTGAAGGCGGCTGCTCGGTCGAGCAGGCCCTGAAGTTCGTTGCGGGACCAATCTTCGGTGGACAGGAAATGGCGCATCTAACGTCCTCGTTTCGCCTTCGGTGACAGGAGTCCCGGGCTGTTCAGGATCCGGGCAGCGTCATGTGTACACATCAATGCCGCGAGTGCACGGGGAAATTCCGCATCCAGGGACGTGGATACTGCCAATGTGGCAATTCCCGGCGGATTGTGGAACAAGCCGGAAAAACCGAGGGAGCTGCGCCACATGTCCGTTCTTGCCGTCATTCCCGCCCGCTACGGGTCGACCCGCTTTCCCGGAAAGCCGCTGGCAAAGATCGCCGGCCGGATGATGATCGAGCGGGTCTGGCGGATTGCGGCGGCGGCCGACGGGGTCGACCGCGTTGTGGTCGCAACCGATGACGATCGCATCCTGGACGCCGTGACCGCTGCCGGCGGTGAGGCGGTGATGACAGACCCGGCCTGCCGCAACGGAACCGAACGTGCGCTCGACGCCATGCGCCGCCTCGACAGCGATGCGGAAATCGTCATCAACGTGCAGGGCGACGCGCCCCTCATCCCGCCCTGGGTGATCGGCGGCGTTGCCGAGACGCTGCGCGCAGACCCCTCGCTCCAGATGGCCACGCCCGCCATCGAACTACCCGCCGAGACCGAAGCCCGGATGCGCGCCGACAAGGCGAAGGGCTCGGCCTCCGGCACCACCGTCGTGTTCAACAAGGCGATGGACGCGATGTACTTCTCCAAGGCCGTCATCCCCTTCCGCCGCAAGCCCGCAGAAGGCGCGCCGACCTATCAGCATATCGGCCTCTATGGCTATCGTCGTGACACGCTGGAACAACTGGTCGCGCTGGAGCCGACCCCGTTCGAGCTTACCGAGAGCCTGGAACAATTGCGCGCCCTGGAGAACGGCATCCCGATCCGCGTCGTGCTGACCGATTATCGCGGCCGATCGGCCTGGTCGGTGGATGCGCCGGAGGATGCCGTGCGCGTGGAAGAGATCATCGCCCGCGAGGGGGAGCTGGTGGCATGACGAAAATCCTGCTCGCCCGCCACGGCAATACATTCGGCCCCGGCGACACGCCGGTCTGGGTCGGCGCGAAGGAAGACCTGCCACTGGTCGAGAGCGGCGAGGCCCAGGCGCGGGCGCTGGGCGAAGCCCTGGCGGCGGCCGGTCTGACACCGGGCCGCATCGTCTGCGGGCCGCTCAAACGCACGCGGCGTGCTGCGGAGATCGTCGCCGGACTGACCGGCTTTGCCGGCACGCCCGAGATCGACGAACGCCTGAAGGAGATCGACTACGGCTCCTGGGGCGGCAAGTCGAATGACGAGATCATCGCTGAATTCGGCCAGGAGGCGCTGGACAGCTGGGACAAGCATCACCGCCGTCCCGACGGCGCCGACTGGTCACCGGACGAGATGACGCTGAAGGCCAATGCGCTCGCGGCCATGCGCGATGCGGCACAGGGGCTGCTCACCCTCGTCGTCACCTCCAACGGCGTGCTGCGCTATATGCATGCCGCCCTGAGCGGTGCAGACAGCAATGCCAAGGTGAAGACCGGCCATATCTGCGCCGCCGATATCGGGGGCGAGGCCGGCGCCCGGCTGTTCTGGAATGAAAAGCCGGATGCCGCCCTGCTGACGCAAACCTTGGGTTAGTCGACGCGGTCCAGAAACGCGTTGATCTCGGCCCAGGCTTCCGGCTCGGTCATGAAGGGGGCGTGGCCGACATCGGGCACTTCCACCACGCCCAGATCGGGCTTGCGGCGGCGCATCTCGGCCACCGTTTCCGGCGAGAGAAGATCGCTGATCCCGCCGCGCACGACGAGGGCCGGAATGGTGCGGAAAGGTTCCCAGAACTCCCAGAGTTCCGGCAGCGGACCATCATCACCGCCCAGCATGGACAGGATCGTGCCGTCATAATCGAGTACGACCGCACCATTCTCGCCGTCGATCCAGGTCTTCCTGGCAAAGTCGTGCCAGAAGGCGTCGTCGTCGGCCCGCGCCGGGAAAGCGGCCAGATTGCTGTCGCGCGTGCGCGACGCCGCCTCGTCCCAGCTGGCCGCCGGATCGCGGCTGGACGTGTTCTGCTTGATCCGGTCCAGGCCTTCTTTCGAGACCACCGGTCCGACATCATTGATCACCGCCGCGGCGATGCGTTGCGGCTGGGTGCCGGCGACGACAAAGGTCATCAGACCGCCCATCGAGGTGCCCACAAAGACCGCGCGGGCAATCCCCAGCGCGTCGAGCAGGCCCAGCATGTCGGCTGCATAGACCGGCGGCTGGTAGCGCTCGACCTGCGGATCGGGATCCGACCGGCCGCGGCCGCGCTGGGAGGCGACGATCACCCGCCGCCCCTTCGCGGCAATCTTCGGCGCGAGATCCTCGAAATCCTTCACATTGCGGGTCAGCCCGTGCAGGCACAACACCGGCAGGCCGGTCTCCTCGCCCTGGGCCGGATAGTCGCGATAGTGGATGCGCAGCCCGTCGGCATTGGTGAAGAAGTGGTCTGTGAACATGGTACCCGTCATCAGCTGGGTTCGGCCTCGGTCGGCGGCTCCGCTTCCGGCACCGGCACGGTCTCGCCCTCGCCTTCCCAGTCACGGGCCAGATAACGCGATGCCCAGAACATGAAGAAGGCGGCAACCAGATAGAGGCTGGCACCGATCAGGATCGAGATCCGCAGCGAACCGTCACCGAAGGTCGGCTGCAGTGCGGTCGACAGCCGGCCCAGCACGTAAACACCCCCGCCGATACCCAGAAGATTGTTGATCAGCAGGAAGACAGAAGACGCACTGGTGCGCATGTGCGGCGGCACCAGGTGCTGGAAGGCCGAAAGGACCGGGCCCAGCCAGGCCAGGCCGAGCGCCGTCGGGATGAAGAGCAGGGCGACCGCCATCGTCGCGGACGGCGACAGCACGCCGGCCCAGTAGAGCGGCGCGCACAGCAGGAAGGCGACGGCGGGAACCGTGGCGAAGGCCGAGCGCTTGCGCTTGCCCATCCAGTCACCCATCACACCGCCCAGGAAAATGCCCAGGCTGCCGGCCACGAACAGCACGCCGCCGAACAGCCAGCCCGTCTCGGTCAGCGAGAGCTGGAAGCTGCGCGCAAAGAAGGAGGGCAGCCAGAAGAAGACGCCATAGCCCATCATCGACGAAGCCGAAGCGCCCATGATCATCAGCCAGAAGCTCGGCTTGCGCAGGGCCAGCATCATGAATTCACGGAAGGTGGCAAAGAAGAAGCCGATCAGCGCACCCGCGATGGCCCGGCCGATCAGCCAGGCGATCGCTGCCGTGCCGATGGGGGCGCCGCCCGTCAGGGCCGGCACGAACCAGGCCACCAGGCCCGGCAGGACCATCAGGACAGACAGGCCGAGCGCCAGCGGCAGCCATTTCGACTGCCGACCGATCCACTGCCCGCCAAACCAGCCGCACACGGCCGCCACGGCGGCCGTCGCGGCAAGCAGGCCGACCGACTGCACCGGGGTCGCACCGAACACGACAGCGTTGAAGATGGAGAGCAGGCTGGGCAGGGTGAGCAGAACCGCACCGGCGATCGAGAGAATGCGGATACGATCGGCCGGGTAGACATCGACCGTTTCGCTGGGTGCCTCGACTTTCGCGGCCACGGCCGGTGCGTCGTACTGGCCGCGCTTGGGCTCGCGCACAACGAGTTTGAAAATCGGCGCCAGAACGATGCCGGCAATACCGACGATGAAGAAGGCGGAGCGCCAGTCCAGCGCGTCGGAGATACCGCCGCCGGCAATCTGAGAACCGGCGATGACGCCAAAGGCGCTGCCCACGGGAATGCCCAGCGAGTAGATCGCCAGCGCCCGGGCGCGCTTGGAGGGCGGGTAGTAGTCAGCGATAATCGTGTAGGCCGGTGCGACACCGCCCGCCTCGCCGACACCCACGCCAACGCGGGCCAGGAAAAGCTGCATGAAGTTCTGGGCGAAACCGCTGAGCGCCGTGAAACCGCTCCAGATCGTCAGCGCCGCGGTCATGATCCAGGTCCGGTTGAACCGGTCGGCGAACCAGGCGATCGGCACGCCCAGCGTGGAATAGAGGAGTGCGAAGGCGATACCGCCGAGCAGGCCGAGCTGTTCGTCGGTCAGGCCCAGGTCTTCCTTGATCGGAATGGCCAGGATGGAAATGATCTGGCGGTCCAGGAAGTTGAACGCATAAACTAGGAACAGCAGCACCATGACCAGGCTGCGATAGCCCGCTCCGGGCAAGTTGCTGCCTTGCGCAGCACCCGCATTCGTATCCGCCATGATCTCTCCCCTCAGGCGTACCGGTCTTTCGACCCACTTTTATTGTGTGTGGCCGAAACCAAACATGAATGGTCATTCAGGTTTGGTCAAACCCCATTTGCGCTCGATCTCAGTGACGCCACCCCTTGTGCGCGACGAGCACGAATGCAGGATGTGCCACAGTTTTGCGCCAAAGCCCAAGGCCCAGTTGGCCGCAACATGGGGGAGAACCATGAAACGACTAGTTCTGAGCACTCTGGCAAGCGGGCTCCTGCTCGCCGCCTGCACCCCGGCAGACGAGGCGGATACGGACGCCGCGCCGGCACCGGAGACGACTACCGAAACGGTCGACGCGGGACAGTCCGCGCCGGCGGAAGATACCGCAGTTTCCAGCGCCGCAATCGCGGAAGCCGATATGCGCCGCATGATCTCGACCCTCGCGGACGACGCGTTCGAGGGCCGCGCCCCGGCCACGCCGGGCGGCATCGCCGCCAGCCAGTGGATCGCCGACGAGATGGCCCGTATCGGCCTCGAGCCGGGCTATGAAGGCAGCTATTTCCAGCCTGTACCCCTGCTCGAAGTGACGCTGGACGAGGCGAATTCCAGCTTCGAGATCGCCCATCAGGGCGAGCCGCTCGGCCTGACCACAAATGAAGACGTCGTGTTCTGGACCAAGCGGGCCGACAGCGAGGTTTCGCTGGCCGACAGCGAGCTGGTCTTTGTCGGCTATGGTGTCGTCGCGCCGGAATACGGCTGGAACGACTATGAGGGCGTCGATGTCGAGGGCAAGACGGTGGTCATGCTGGTCAACGACCCCGGCTATGCCGATCCCGATTCCGGCCTCTTCAACGGCAATGCGATGACCTATTACGGCCGCTGGACCTACAAGTATGAGGAAGCGGCCCGCCAGGGTGCGGCCGGCGTCATCCTGATCCACCAGACCGCCCCGGCCTCCTATGGCTGGAACGTGGTCTCGGGCTCCTGGACCGGCGCCCAGCTGGACCTGGCCCGCGAGCCGGGCGAAGGCATGTTTGCTGCCGTCGAAAGTTGGGTCACCGAAGATGTGGCCCGCCAGCTGTTCGACCTGTCCGGTCTCGACTTCGACACCCTGACCGCCGCGGCCTCACAGGCCGACTTCGAAGCCGTGCCGATGGACGGGCTGACCGCCTCCGCGACGCTGCACAATTCCACCCGCACGCTCGACTCGCGCAATGTCGTCGGTGTCGTGCCGGGCACGGCGCGGCCGGACGAGTACGTCATCTACACCGCGCACTGGGACCATATCGGTATCCGCGACGTCGCCGAGGGCGAGGACGGCATCTATAACGGCGCCGTCGACAATGCGACCGGCACCGCCGCCATCCTCGAGATCGGCGAAGCCTTTCTGGCCAATCCGCCGGAACGCTCGGTGATGATCCTGGCCGTGACGGCCGAGGAATCCGGCCTGCTGGGCTCGGCCTATTACGGCGAGAACCCGATCGTGCCCTTCAGCCAGACCGTGGGCGGGATCAATATAGACGCCATGCTGCCGACCGGCCGTTCGCGCGATATCATCGTCGTCGGCCATGGCGCCTCGGAACTGGAAGACGTGCTGGAAACGGTGGCGTCGGAACAGGACCGCTACATCGTGCCGGATCCCAGTCCGGAAGCCGGCTATTTCTACCGCTCCGACCACATCTCGCTCGCCAAGCACGGTGTGCCGATGCTGTATGCCGATGGCGGCGAAGACCTGCGCGAGGGCGGCTCGGAGGCCGGCCAGGCTGCAGGCGAGGACTATCGCGCCAATCGCTATCACGGTCCGGCCGACGAGTATGCCGCCGACTGGCCGATGGACGGCATGATCGAGAATGTCGAGCTGTTCTACGAGATCGGGTCGCGGCTCGCCAATTCGGACGACTGGCCGAACTGGCATGAGGGCAACGAGTTCCGCGCCCTGCGCGACGCACAGCGCGGCGAATAACGCTGGCGCAAGCTTGACAGGAAAGGGGCGGCTCCGCTGGAGCCGCCCCTTTTTCATGACCGGTATCTGATGCCCGCGATCAGAAGGTCCGGCGGAAGACGATCTTCTCGCCGCGTTCTTCCAGGCGCGAAGTGTAGCGGGACTCGTCCAGTACGGCGCCGGAATGGATGCAGTAGACGGTGCGCGCTTCGGAGATGCGCGGCCAGTGCAGGAAGTCGCACAGGCGCGACTGCATGCCCGAGGACACATTGATCTCCATCGATCCGAGGCTCTGGGCGTAGGCCAGATTGCTCTGGAACATGCCCTCCTCGCGGATCCGTTCGAGCGCCGACATGAAGTCGCCGCCGACGAAATCTCGGAGATTGCGCCCCTCGATCTCGTGGCGCGCCATGCCGAACAGTTCCAGGGCACCGCGCGAGATCGCCTTCACCATGCCCATCGAGTCCGTCACGAACTCGACCGACGGGTTCAGCGTGATGAGGTCGACCCAGGTCGGCGCCGGCGCGACGACGAAGGCGTCCTGCACGAGTTCCGCCATGCGGCGCTTGACCCGTTCGGGCGGATCGCTGTCGCCGTTCTCCCAACGCGAGATCATCGCCTGGGTCACGCCCAGATCTGCCGCCAGCGCAGCCTGCTTGAGCCGTTTCGACATCCGGAAATTCCGGATCACCGACGGCCAGTTCACCTTGCTGGAAGACACAGACAGTTTGATATCCTGTACCAATTCTGCCCCCCCTTCAGGGCTCATCGTGCCGGGTGGAGCACGACCTTTCCGGCCAGCTCGCGGCACAGTGTTTCATAGTCCGCCTCGTCGATCGGGGCGCCGGACAGCATCCAGCGGATTGCGCCATCCTCGCCCGTGTGCGGCCAGTGCAATCCTTCGATGCACTGACGGCTCACCTGTCCCTCGCGATCGACGAAGGTATACCGGTCCGCACTTTCGACGCTTTCGAGCCTGCCGTCAAAGAATCCCGACGCGCCAAGCGTTTGGAAGAGGTCCGGCAGGTCGCCGGAGAACCGGTCTTTCAGCCTGGCGCCTTCAACCTCGGCGCGCTCACGTCCCAGCATGCGCAGCATGCCGTCGCTGGCAGTCTCGATCATGCCAGCCCGGTCGATCACCGCTGCAATGCCGGGCTGGGCGGCGGTGTGACTGCGCCAGTCGATCAATGGCGCCGAGACCTCGCCGGTCTCGAACAGGCCCATGATGCGGGCGCGCATCTCGGCGCTCGGGGTCACCGAGCCGGACTCCCAGCGCGAGATCATCGCCTGGGTGACCCCCAAATCGGCGGCAAGGGCGGCCTGCTTGATATTGTGGGTGAAGCGGAATCGCCGGAGGCGTGCACGCCAGAGCTCGGGCGCCTCTACACTCATCGCCCTCTGCGCCCGACGCGGCATGTCAGATACCCTTGCGTATCACGCGCGAACTGCCCAGCCGCAGGCGGACATCGTCGAAGACAGCCGGGGTCGCTTCGGCCGCCGACAGCAGCCAGACGATGCGCGGACCGGGCAGGAAGGTGGGGCGGTGCAGACCGTGCACGAGCCGTGTCACGAAAACGCCCCCGTCCGGCGGCAGGAATTCGACCCGGTCCATGCTTTCCGCGGAGGCAACACGCCCCTCGAAGAAGCCGCTGGCGTCGAACGTGTCAAACAGATCGACAAGATCGCCCTGGAACGCCTCGGCCAGATAGCGCCCCTCGACCTCGTGGCGCTCGCAGCCCAGCGTCCTGACGAGACCGCGGCTGGCCCGCTCGATCCGGCCGCGACTGTCGATCACGGCAACGATGGAGGGATGCCGCCCGATCCGGTCTACCCAGGCCGCGCGCGAGACCGAGGTGTGTGACGACCAGTAGAGGTCGAAAATGCGTTCCTGGATACGGGGGCTGGGGAGCGCCACGCCGCTTTCCCAGCGCGACACCATGGTCTGGGTGACATTGAGATCATGCGCCAGCGCGGCCTGTTTCAATCCCTTCGACAAGCGATAGTGTCGGATCACCGACGGCCAGTGAATGGCCTGGGCCTCGACCGTGCGGGTTATCGAATTCATGTGCGCTTCTCCGTTCTGGACGGGGCGCCGGCCACGGGGGCAGCGGTTATATTTTATAATCCCAAACCGGCCGGATGTGAAGGTGGACGCTTAACGCCACCTTCCGAACGCAACGCCAGACGCGCAGCAAGACAGTTTTGTGAAATTGTCACCCGGCTGACGTTTGCCGATTGATCCGCCGACAGGGAAATTGCTACCTGCCCCCGCACTTCCCGGAAGAAAGGTAGTCCGTCATGGCTGATATTACGCTTGCAGCCTGGGTCTTTTCGATTGTCGGCTTTCTGATCGCCTCCTATTCGATCGTCGCCAACGACGCGATCCAGACCTTGGGTACCTTTCTCAGCTCCAACGCCAAGCGGCCCTGGTGGATCCTCTGGCTCTATGCCTGCTCGATCCTGACAGCCGTCATGCTCTGGGGCTATTTCGCGGGCAATCAGGACATCGCCTTCGACCGGCTCAACGAGCTGCCCTATCCCGAAGGCGGCGTGAAATGGTGGCACGCCATTCCGCCACTCTTCCTGCTCATCCTCACCCGTTACGGCATCCCGGTCTCCACCACCTTCCTGGTCCTGACCATTTTCGCCCTGACCGGCGGCGCGGAGACCGAAGGCGTCCTGCCGAAAATGCTGACCAAGTCGGCGCTGGGCTATATCGTCGCGATCGGCGCCGCCTTCGGCGTGTATCTCATCATCTCGCGCATCTTCGAGCGCTGGGTTCATCGCACCATCGACGAGCCGCACAAGCCCTACTGGTTTGTCCTGCAATGGTGTTCGACGGCATTCCTGTGGTCGCAATGGCTGATGCAGGATCTGGCGAATATCTTCGTCTTCCTGCCGCGCACCACCGAGCTCGTGCCGGTGATGGAGAACGGTGCACCGCTGCTGCAGGATGGCGTGGCCGTCATGCAAACCCAGGTCACCTTCTCGCCGATGCTGCTGGTTTTCGCGACGGTGGTGATGCTCGTCCTGCATGCCTTCATCTTTGCCACGCGCGGTGGCGAGATCCAGAAAATCGTCCTGAGCAAGACCAATACGACTGATGTGCGCGCCGCAACGCTGGTCGACCTGATCTACGGACTTATCCTGTATTTCTTCAAGGAACTGAACGACATCCCGATGAGCACGACCTGGGTCTTCCTGGGTATGCTGGCCGGCCGCGAGATCGCGATCTCCTATATCGCCGGCCTGCGTTCGCACATGGATGCGCTCTGGGACGTCATCTCCGATGTCCTGCGCGCCTTCATCGGCCTGGTCATCAGCGTCGTTCTGGCCATCCTGCTGCCGGCCATTGCGCGCGGCGAATTCGGCCTCCTGATGTCGGATCTGCCGGGCTATGTCGGACGCGCGCTCGGTTTCTGAGTTTCACTCGCGAGCAAAGTTCATCAAATATGAGTGCCGTCCCGCGGCGCGCTTCCCTAAGACCGGATTCACCTTGGGGGCTGGAAGTGACTGCGGGAATGGACTGGGCATCACGCGTTCGTACCGTGCGGCAGAGGCTGCACCTGAAACAGGTCGCCCTGGCTCAACTCATCGGAGTGAGCCAGACCTATATATCAAGACTTGAGGCCGGCAGCGTCACGCCGCCCGACGATGTCGTGGCGGCGCTGGAACGCCTGAGCGAGGATCCGCGCACGCGCAGCCCGTTCGACGACCTGTTGGCGCTGGTGCGGCTCAGCCCGTTTGCCTGTTTCGTTGTGCGCGCCCTTCCTGCCGAGGGCCGTTTTCCCGTCGAGGCGGCGAGCGCGTCGATGTGCGAGACCTATCTCGGGACCCGCTGCCTCGATCTGGCGGATGACGACCGGCTCGCGGATCTCTGCACCCACGCCGCCGCGATCCATGAGGCCGGACTTTGCGAGGGCCGGGTCCTCGCCGCGACGGCACCGTGGACGGCACCGAAGGGCGAGACAGTAACGCTGCACTATGTGCCGCTGCGTGACGGGGCCGGTGGTTGTTTTCTCCATGCCAGCCTGGCCACGCATGACGGACCGGACCGGCTGCGCATCACGCCGGCCGACCACCTCTCCCCCACCGGCTGACGCTACTCAGCGATAGCGCTTCTGCAGGGCCGCCAGTGCACCCGCGCCCGGGTTCAGCTGGTCGTAGGGCAGCGCGTTGAGGGGTGCGTCCGGCAGCCGGTTGGCGGCATGCATATCGGCCATGTCCTCGTTGAGATAGAGCAGGCCGGTGCGGATCTCGCCGTCGCTGCCGCCGAGCATCAGCGTCTCGATCGCCTGGGCGCGGTCGCGCGGGTCATAATCGCTGTCCGTCTTGCGCAGCCGAAGCTCGCCGCCATCATGCAGGGTCACCCGCATCGCGCCGTCATCGGCATACTCGCCGGTGATCTCTTCGGCATGAGCGACGAAATCCGTGTGCACCAGCGGATGATAGTATTTGTAGGTATGGGCATAGCTCTTGGTCGAGCCGGCATGATCGTTGAAGGTCACGCAGGGCGAGATCACATCGATCAGGGCAAAACCCTTGTGCATCAGTCCCGCCTTGATCAGCGGCACCAGTTGCGACTTGTCGCCGGAGAAGGCGCGCGCCACGAAGCCGGCCCCCAGGGTCAGCGCCTGCACGCACGGATCGATCGGCGTCTGCTCGTTGGGCACGCCCTTCTTCGACTTCGAACCATAATCCGCCGAGGCGGAGAACTGGCCCTTGGTCAGCCCGTACACGCCATTGTTTTCCAGCACGTAGAGCATGTTGAGATTGCGGCGGATGGCGTGGGCGAACTGGCCGAAGCCGATGGAGAGTGAATCTCCGTCGCCGGAAATGCCGATATAGTGCAGCTTGCCGTTCACGGCATTGGCACCGGTCGCTACCGACGGCATGCGGCCGTGCACGCAATTGATCCCATGCGACTGGCCCATGAAATAGGCCGTCGTCTTGGACGAACAGCCGATGCCGGAAACTTTCGCCGCGCTTTCCGGCGCCAGGTCCAGCTCCCAGAAGGCCTGCACCAGGGCTGCCGTGACCGAGTCGTGGCCGCAACCGGCACACAGGGTCGACATCACGCCTTCATAATTGCGGACCGACAGGCCCAACTTGTTCTTGGGCAGGTGCTTGTCGATGAAGGGTTTCGGCATGGAGGTCATGCGGCGTCTCCTGAAGCATTTTCAGCGAAAGTGGGAACCGGTTTCGCGGTTCGAAAATGCGGCAAACAACGCGTTGGAACAGGAGGATTGATCATGGAATCAATGGTCCTGTTCCAAGGTTTCGAGGTGTGCCGTGACACCCTCGACGATGAATTTCGGATTGGCGGACATGCCGGCATAGTCGAGGACCGGAATGAGGCGCGTCTTGTCGGCCGAGGTCTCGTTGATCAGCAGGGTACGCAATTGCGCATCGCGGTTCTGCTCGACGACAAACACCTCGTCATAGCCGGCGATGAAGTCGTCGACTTCCTGGCTGAAGGGGAAGCCGCGCACACGCAGATAATCCAGATGCACGCCATCGGCCGCCATCCGGTCCAGCGCCTCACGCACCGCCCCGTCACAGCCGCCGACCGAGACAATTGCCCGGCGCGCGGGCTTGCCGCACGTGATGACGACCGGTGCCGGCACAGCGGCGGCAGCGTTCTTCCACTTCTGCGTCAGCCGGTCGAGCACCACCTTGTACTCGTCGCTGTCCTCGGTATAGCCGCCCTTCCAGTTATGCCCCGAACCGCGGGTGAAATAGGCGCCCTTGGGATGCACGCCCGGCAGGGTGCGGTAGGGAATGGCGTCGCCGTCGCGGTCCTCATAGCGGTAGAATTTCTCGATCGCCTCGAGCTCGTCCTTGCCCAGCACCTTGCCGCGATCGGGCTGGTAGCTGTCATCCCAGGTGAGTTCCGGGATCATCCAGTCATTCATGCCGATATCCAGATCGGTCATGAAGAAGACCGGCGTCTGGAAGCGTTCGGCCAGATCGAAGGACTGCACCGCCATCTCGAAGCATTCCTTCGGATTGGCGGGGAAGACGAGGATGTGCTTGGTGTCGCCATGACTGGCATAGGCCGCCAGGGTGAGATCGCACTGCTGGGTGCGCGTCGGCAGGCCGGTCGACGGCCCCGCCCGCTGCACGTCGAACAGCACCACCGGCACCTCGCCGTAATAGGCAAAGCCGATGAACTCGCTCATCAACGAGATGCCCGGCCCCGAAGTGGGGGTGAAAGCCCGCGCACCATTCCAGCCGGCGCCGATCGCCATGCCGATCGAGGCCAGCTCGTCCTCGGCCTGGATGATGCAGAACTTCTTCTCGCCGGTATCCTTGTCGACGCGGAATTTCTCGCAGAACGACTTGAACCCGTCCATCAGCGAGGTCGAGGGCGTGATCGGATACCAGGCGCCGAAAGTCGCCCCGGCATAGACACAGCCCAGCGCGGCCGCCGTATTACCGTCGATCAGGATATGCCCGGCGGTCCCGTCCATCGCTTCCACGCGCAACGGCAGCGGGTCGGGATAGTGCTCGCGCACATAATTCAGCCCCAGTTCGATGGCTTTCATGTTGGCATCGATGAGATGTGCCTTGGTGCCGAACATCTCGGTCACCAGGCCGCGGATCACCTCGACATCAATCCCGGTCAGCCCCGCCACGGCACCGACATAGGCCATGTTCTTCATCAGCACCCGGGTGCGCGCATTGTCGAACTGCGCGTTGCACATGCGCGCCAGCGGCACACCGATGGCTGTGATGTCCGTGCGGCCGTGCAGGTCCGGGCGCGGCCAGGTGGAATCGTAGAGCAGGAAGCCGCCCGGCGAGACCTCGGCGAGGTCCTGGGCGTAGGTTTCCGCATTCATCGCGACGACGAAATCCGCCGTGCCCGAGCGCGCGAAATAGCTGTCCTTGGTGATGCGGATCTCATACCAGGTCGGCAGACCCTGGATGTTGGACGGGAAGAGGTTCTTGCCGACCACGGGCACGCCCATGCGGAAGATCGCCTTCATCAGCAGGCCATTGGCCGAAGCCGAACCGGTGCCGTTCACATTGCCGATCTTGATCACGAAGTCGTTCACACGCACTTCGCCCGGTGTTTCCACGACGTCCTTCATTCCGCCGCCACCTTTCCGGCTTCATTGTCGACATGCGGAATGAAAATGTCCGCATCCTGCATGTCCCACGCGGCGGTGGGGCAGCGTTCGGCGCACAGGCCGCAGTGCAGGCAGAGATTCTCGTCCTTCACCATCACCCGGCCGGTATCCTTCAGCGGCTCGGAGACATAGAGCGCCTGCTCCTTGTTACCCGCCGGCACCCGCATCCCCTGGCGCAGATCGCCCTCCTCGCCATTGGGCAGGATGGACAGGCAATCCACCGGACAGATGTCCAGGCAGGCATCGCATTCCTTGCACAAGGGCGCCTCGAACACGGTCTGCACATCGCAGTTCAGACAGCGTTGCACCTCGGTCGCGATCCGCTCGGCGTCGAACCCCAGCTCGACTTCGGTCTTGCGGTTGGACAGGCGCTGTTTCAGCTCGACCAGCGGCATGTCGCGGCGATGGGCGCCGGTATAGGCGTTGGAATACATCCACTCATTCACGCCCATCTTGGCGGACTGGAGATTCACCCCGCGCGGCATGCGCTCGGTGATCGCCTCGTCCTGGCAGTGCTTGTGGATGGAAATGGCCGCCTGGTGGCCATGCTCGACCGCCCAGATGATATTCTTCGGACCGAAGGCGCTGTCGCCGCCGAAGAAGACACCCGGCAGGGTCGACTGGTGCGTCGTCTCGTCGACCACCGGCACGCCCCACTTGTCGAACTCGATGCCCAGATCGCGCTCGATCCAGGGGAAGGCGTTTTCCTGGCCGATGGCGAGGATCACATCGTCGCAGGGGATCACCTTGGTGCCGGCCTTGCGCGTCTCGGTGATATTGCCGTCATCGTCGAGCTCATACTCCATCAGCTCGAATTCCATGCCCGTCAGCTTGCCGTTCTCGACGACAAAGCGCTTGGGGGAATGATTGACGACGATCTCGACATTCTCGTCCTCGGCATCCTCCAGCTCCCAGGGGGAAGCCTTGAAGAATTGCCGCGGCTTGCGGGCCATAACCTTCACATCGTCCGCGCCCAGGCGCAGCGAGGTGCGGCAGCAATCCATCGCGGTATTGCCGACACCGATGATCAGGACGCGCTTGCCGATCTTCTCGATGTGCTCGAAGGCGACGCTTTCCAGCCAGTCGATACCGATATGGATATTGGCATCGGCCTCTTCGCGGCCCTCGATCTGCAAATCCTTGCCCTTGGGCGCGCCGGAGCCGACGAAGACCGCGTCATAGCCGCCCTCCATCAGGGCGCGCAGGCTTTCCACCCGGCTGTTCAGCTTCAGCTCGACACCCATGTTCAGGATGTAGCCGATCTCCTCGTCCAGCACTTCTTCCGGCAGGCGGAAGGCGGGGATATTGGCGATCATCAGCCCGCCGGGCCGGTGATGCGCCTCGAAGATCGTGCATTCATAGCCCAGCGGGGCAAGATCGTTCGCCACGGTCAGCGAGGCCGGACCGGCTCCGATGAGGGCGATCTTCTTGCCGTTTGTCTTATCCGGCTTTTGCGGCAGGAGATGGCTCACCTCATCGCGATGATCCGCGGCGACGCGCTTGAGCCGGCAGATCGCCACCGGCTCCTCCTCCACCCGGCCGCGCCGGCAGGCCGGCTCGCAGGGCCGGTCGCACACCCGGCCCAGAATGCCGGGAAAGACGTTCGAGCGCCGGTTGACGAGATAGGCCCCGGTGAAGTCACCCTGGGCGATCAGACGGATGTATTCGGGCACCGGCGTATGTGCCGGACAGGCCCACTGGCAATCCACGACCTTGTGAAAATAGTCGGGATCGCGCGTATCGGTCGGTTGCATGCTCCTCACCCCGGGCGATGCCGCCCGTAACCTGTTGGCGCATGTGGTCCTTGGCGGCCACCTGTTTTCTGCATTCTCACATGGTCACGGCCGCGCCGGTCAAGCGAATTCCCCTTGCATCACAGCGAATTTGAACGGGTTTGTTTGTTTATGAGAGTGAGTTGCATGGCGGGAACGCTTGCACCACCCGGGCGTTGTGTTGGCGACGTAGGGAGACGACATGAGCAAACCTGTCATCATCATTACCTATGCCCGCAGCCTGATGGCGCTGACCGTGGCACAGTCGGTGCGGCCGATTGCCGGCCGGCTGATCGGCGTGGACAGCGTGGACTGGACGGTGCTGGGCTTCTCCGGTCTGTGCGACGAAACACGCTGCATTCCGGACCCGAACGAGACCCCGGAAGACTATGTCGCGGCGCTGGTCGAACTGAGCCGGGAATGCCGGGAAGATACGGGCGGGCCGGTACTGGTCATGCCGGTCTTCGAGGACACGCCCCTTCTGGCGGCGCACCGCGAGGCCTTTGCGGACGGCGTGACGATCGCTGCCCCGTCCGCCGAGGCGATCGCACAGGTTCATCCAAAGGATCGCCTGGCCCGCTCTGCGGAAAAATGGGGCGTACCCGCACCAAAGACGCAGGTGCTGACCGATCCCGACGCCACGCAAGCTCCGCAGATCGAGCACGCCCTGCCGGCCATCCTCAAACCGGCCGAAGGCTGTGGCGGTCGCGGCATATCCCTGGTCGATGATGCCGGGACGCTGGAACAGGAGCTGGACGACCGGGACGGCACGACCCTGGTCCAGACCCCCGCGCCCGGCGAGGACTATTGCGTCACGGCTATGGCCGATGGCGAGACCGTGTTCGCCCTGTCCGCCTACCGCAATCTGGAGCAATTCCCGCCGCAGAGCGGCGCCGGGGCCCTGCGCGAAACCATCAATGCCGCCCCGTTCCGGGAGGCCATGGAGACCCTCGCCCGCGGCGCCGGCTGGACCGGAACGCTGCAGGCCGACTTCCGCTGGACCGGCAAGCCCGGCGACACGCCACAACTGATCGAGATCAATGCCAGGCTCTGGGCCGGCATCACGCATTCGGTCAACTCCGGCGTGGACTATCCGCTCCTGCTGGCAAAACAGGCACTGGGCGAAAAACTGCCCGAGGCCGGCGAGCCGGAAATCGGCTATCGCTCCAAACTTCCCCTGCTCTGGCTGGCCGGCCTGACCGGCAAAAGCCTGGAGGAAGCAGACTACTTCGCCCAGATCGAGGACAATTGGCGCGAGCTGAAGGAAGCCGATGCCACCCTGCCCGAACGGATCGGCCAGCTTTGGCTGGACATGACGGATTTCGAGACCCTGAAGGACGATGTCGAGACGGCCATCGAACGTTCCCGGCGCGGCGGCGACGCCGATGCCGATGTCGGCCCGTCCGAAGCCGGCAGCACCGCCCTGGGCAGCCTCTTCATCCTGTCCCACCTCTTGCGCTATGGCAGCCTGCCCGCCGAAGTGAAGCATGACTGACACCGCCAGAAGCGGAAAACCCCTGATCGGATACACGGTCGGCACGCGGGGCGATCACGGCATCGCCTTTCTGCTGCGCCTGGCGGTCCGCCTGGGCGGCGGGCGCGCCACCCGTCTGACCGCCCTGCCTCAGGATCATGCCGGACCGGAACCCGACGGCCTGCTGCTGGGCGGCGGGCTGGACATCCACCCGGAGCATTATGACGGCGATCCGGAGCTGCTGACCGATCACGACCCCCAGCGCGACCGCCTGGAATGGGCCTGGCTGGACCGGGCTGATGAAGCCCCCCTGCCCGTCATGGGCATTTGCCGCGGCCTGCAGATGATGAATGTGCACGCCGGCGGCGACCTGCATCAAAGGCTCGACCCCGACCTGGTCGCCACCCTGCCCAACGGCCCGCTGGGCTATCTGATGTTCCGCAAGCCGATCCGTATCGAGGACGGCTCCCACCTCGCCCGGGCGACCGGCGCAACCGCGCTCGAGGTCAACAGCCTGCACCGCCAGGCCGTGCGCAATCCGGCGCCCGGCTTTCATGTCACCGCCCGCGAACGCGCCAGCGACGGCATCCAGGCCATCGAAGCCGACACGCCCGCCCTGCGCCTGGGCGTACAATACCACCCCGAACTCCTCCTCCATTCATCGGATGCCCGCGCCTTGTTCCGCTATTTCGTGGACGCGTGCCGGGGTGGGTAGGTTCTCTTCGTTCCCACATGATGGGGAAGCGCATCGGGTCGAAGGCGGAGGAGGACAACCATCAACCCCATTTATCACGCACATTTTTCCCGGCTGCATGTCCCGCGAAGGCGGGACGAAGAGCCGGGACCGAAAGAACGGACATCGAGCTCGCCTCGCGCTCACTGGATCCCGGATCTGCAGCCCGCCTCCGAGGGCTTCCGTCCGGGACAAGCGGGAAGAGAACGACCCGCTCCCCATCGACGAAACCTATCGCGCAGATTTACCATCACTCCTGTCAGGCATTTCCAGTGATGAGGGCCGCGAATCATCCTCAATGCTTCTCGCGCGGAACAAACCAGGCCATCCGACAAGCGAACGAAGGTGACCATGACCGATGAAGAAATCGATGCTATCGAACAACGATGCAGAGCTGCACGCCCGGGTCCCTGGATTTCTTTCGTGGAAGGACGGGATCATCTGAGCGGCTCCAGTTTCATCCAAGTTGGAGACGGCTCCAGCCGTTCTGACGACATCGAGTTGACTGGAGCAACCGTACTCGATCAGGATTTCATCGCCGGGGCGCGAACCGACATTCCCCGCCTGATCCAGGAAGTACGTAGACTTCGAAAAACTGTCAGCTAAAGCTGCACGGGCAATTCCGTCGCCCGGCATCAAAGCCCTACAACTCATCCACCGAGTGCTCGTGCACCCGGGCCTCGCCCCGCAGCCACGCAATGAAAGCCTCGGCGTCCGGGCTCAAGGGGCGGTTCCTCGCCGTGACGATGTGGTAGGCGGAGCGCACGGGGGAGGTGCCGTCGGCGAAGAGGGCGACCAGGCGGCCGGAGGCCAGGTCGTTCTGGGCCAGGGCGCGTTTGGCCAAGGCTACGCCGCGGCCGGCCACAGCGGCATCGATCACCAGGGCGGACTGGTTGAAGCGCACACCGCCGGCCGTATCGACCCCGCGGATATTGCGGGCCTTCAGCCAGGACGGCCAGTCGGCGCCATCGACCTCGCTTTCCGGCGAGGCGTCGTGCAGCAGGGTGTGACCGTCCAGATCGCGCGGCGTTGCCAGGCGCGGCCCGTCGCGCAAGAGGTCGGGCGAGCACACCGGCAGCACTTCCTCGGGCAGGAGGGTTTCCTCGTTCAGCGTCATGTCGCCGCCCGGCCCGTAGCGTATGCCCAGATCGGCGGCCCCGGCCGACAGGTCGACCCGTTCCGAGGTTGCCGCGATCCACACTTCCACGCCCGGCTGGGTCTCCTGGAACCGGTGCAGGCGCGGCGCCAGCCATTTGCCGGCGAAGGAGGGCGCGACCGACACGGTCAGCGCGCGGCGCTGCACGGGCTGGCGCATCAGCGATACGGCGCGCTCCAGCGTCTCGAAGGCATCGGAAGCGACATTCGCCGCCGCACGGCCGGCCTCGGTGAGGGAGAGGCCCCGCCCCTCGCGCACAAAAAGCGGGGCGCCGACATGCTCTTCCAGCGAGCGGATCTGCTGGGAAATCGCCCCCGGCGTCACGGCCAGCTCATCGGCAGCACGGGCGAAACTTTCCAGGCGCGCCGCAGCCTCGAAGGCACGCAGCGCATTGAGCGGGGGAAGGCGGGAGGATCGGGCCATGGCTTCAGTTTAGTTTTTCTAATCTGAAATGCCAAGAAACGTCGTTTGAAACCGGGGCATCGAATAGAAATATTGCACTCGTCGCGCCACGAAGGCGCAGGATCGGATGAGTGAACATGCGGGTCTTTCCAGCTTCCATTCCCCTAGATGGGCGCACGGTGATTGTCGTCGGACGTGGACCGATGGCCGAACCGAAGGTCCGCCTGTTCGCTGCCTCACCGGCCCGGTTACTGTGGTTCACCGGAAACACGGACGATCCTGTTCCCGCGGATATCGCCCAATATGCGCGGATCGAACGCCGCATGCCGACGCGGCGGGACCTTCGTGGCGCGACTTTGCTTTTCATCGCCGGCAGCGACGGCATTCCCGTCGATGCACTGGCCCGCACCGGCCGCCGTCTGGGCATTCCGGTCAATATCGTCGACAGCCCGTCGGCCTCCGACTTCCAGACTCCCGCCATTGTCGACCGGGACGGCATTGTCGTCGCCATCGCCTCGGGCGGCGCGGCGCCGGTCCTGTCAGTGGATATCCGCGCTGCGGTGGAGCAGGTCCTGCCCGCGCGCATCGGCACGCTGGCGGACCTCGCCCGCGAGCTGCGCGACACGGTAAAGTCGGTGCTGACGAAATTCGACGACCGCCGCGCTTTCTGGGAACGCGCCCTGCGCGGCAAGGCCCGCGACCTGGCGCTCTCGGGCGACAGGGCCGGCGCCCGCCGCGAAATGCTGCGCGAACTGAACGGTGAACGCGCCGAACGCAGCGGCATCGTCCACCTGGTCGGCGCCGGTCCCGGCGATCCCGACCTGCTGACCCTCAAGGCCGCCCGCCTGCTGCGCGAAGCCGATGTCATCGTGCACGACCGCCTGGTCTCCGAAGGCGTGATGGCGCTGGCGCGCCGCGACGCCGCGCGCATTGATGTCGGCAAGACCAAGGGCCATCACCCGGTCTCCCAGGAGGAGATCGGCGAAATCCTGGTGCGCGAAGCCCGCAAGGGTCAGCGCGTGGTGCGCCTCAAGGGCGGCGATCCCTTCATTTTCGGCCGCGGCGGCGAGGAGCTCGACGTGGTGCGCGCCGCCGGTATTGCGGCTGAGGTCACGCCCGGCATCACGGCTGCCATGGCGTGCGCCGCTTCGGCCGGCGTGCCGCTGACCCATCGCGATCATGCCCAGTCCGTCACCTTCGCGTCCGGCGTGGTGAAAAAGGACGGGCCGGATGCCGACTACCGCGCCCTTTCGGCCCCCAATTCCACTGCCGTCTTCTATATGGGCGTCGGCGCGGCGCCGGAGATCGAGCGCAAGATGATCGCCGCCGGCCGCGCCCCGTCCACGCCCGTCGCCCTGATCGAGAACGGCACGCACGATACCGAACGCCGCGTCTTCGGCACGCTGGGCGGCCTCGCCGCGCTGGTCGTGCGCGAAGGCATTGCCGGCCCCACCGTCATCATTGTCGGCGAAAGCGCCGGCACGGCCGCGGCCCAGGCCGCCGCCCAAGCCTCCCTGGAGAACTACGCATGAAAGCGATCACCGCAAACCGCCTGACCGACGGCCGCGTGATCTACCGCACGGCCGAGGGGCAATGGTCCAGCCGCCTGGACGAGGCCGAACATCTGGACGGCGACGCCGCCGAGGCCCGCTTGGCCGAGGCCGAGGCCGAATTCGGCATCGCGGTCGGCCCCTATCTCATCGACATCGAGGACGAGCGCCCCGGCGGCCAGAAATGGCGCCGCGAGGCGATCCGCCTGACCGGCCCGACGACCGGTTCCACCCACGAGCCCGCCTGATCCCATGTACAAGTATGACGCCTACGACCATGCCCTGGTGCGCGAACGGATCGATGAGTTCCGCGACCAGGTCGCACGCCGCCTCGACGGCCGGCTGACGGAAGACCAGTTCAAGCCGCTGCGCCTGATGAATGGCGTCTATCTGCAGCTGCACGCCTACATGCTGCGGGTGGCCATCCCCTATGGCACGCTGAACGGTCCGCAATTGCGCACCCTGGCCCATATCGCCCGGCGCTATGACCGCGGCTATGGCCATTTCACCACGCGCACCAATATCCAGTTCAACTGGCCGGCCCTGGTGGATGTGCCGGACATTCTGGACCATCTCGCCAAGGTCGAGATGCACGCCATCCAGACCTCGGGAAACTGCATCCGCAATGTCACCGCCGATCCCTTCGCCGGGGCCGCGGCCGACGAGATCGAGGACAGCCGTCCCTGGGCCGAGATCATCCGGCAATGGTCGACCTTCCACCCGGAATTCACCTTCCTGCCGCGCAAGTTCAAGATCGCCGTCAATGGCGCCCGCGACGACCGTGCCGGCATCCGGGTGCACGATATCGGCCTGCAGATCGTGAAGAACGAGGCCGGCGAGACCGGGTTCGAGGTCTGGGTCGGTGGCGGCCAGGGCCGTACACCGCGCCTGGCGCAGAAGATCCGCGACTTCCTGGCGCCGCGCGACCTCCTGTCCTACCTCACCGCCATCCTGCGCGTGTACAATCAGCACGGCCGCCGCGACAATCTCTACAAGGCCCGGATCAAGATCCTGGTCGAGGCGCTGGGCGCCGAGGAATTCGGCCGTCAGACCGAAGAAGAATGGTCGCAGATCCGCGAGGGCGAGCTGGAATTGCCCGCCGCCGAGATCGCCCGTATCCGCGCTTTCTTCGACCGTCCCTCCGTGTCGAAGGCGCAGCCGGTTCCGGTTTCCGGCAAGCCCGGTTTTGCCGGCTGGCTGCGCCGCAATCGCCGCGCCCACCAGGTCGAGGGCCTGTCTTCGGTCGTCATTTCGCTGAAACCGGTCGGCGGCACGCCGGGCGACATCACCGACGACCAGCTGGACATCGTCGCCGACCTGGCCGAGCGCTACGGTTTCGACGAGGCCCGCGCCACGCCGGACCAAAATCTGGTTCTGCCGCATGTGCGCAATGAGGATCTGGAAACCGTCTGGGACGCGCTCGTGTCCGCCGGCCTCGCCACCGCCAATGCCGGTCTGGCGACGGATATCGTCTCCTGCCCGGGGCTGGATTATTGCAGCCTGGCCAATGCCCGCTCCATCCCGATCGCCCAGGCGATCTCCAATCTGGTGGAGGCGGAAGGCCTGGCCGAACCCGTCGGCGATGTGACGATCAAGATCGATGGCTGCATCAATGCCTGCGGACACCACCATGTCGCCCATATCGGCGTGCTTGGCGTCGACAAGCGGGGCGAGGAATTCTACCAGATCACCCTGGGCGGCGCCTTCGGCAATGATGCGTCGATCGGTGGCATTGTCGGCAAGGGTCTGGCAGGCGAGGACGTGCCCGGCGCGATCGTGCGGGTGCTGAAAACCTATCTGGAAATCAGGGACGAAAACGAACGCTTTATCGACACGCTGCGGCGCGTCGGTGCCGATGCGTTCAAGGAGTCGATCTATGTTGCAGCTTGAGCGCAATCCGCAATCCCGCAAGCGCGTCGAGGCCCAGATGGAAGCCGGTGGCGGCGCCGTGGTGGAAATCCCCGGCGAGGCCGACTGGCGCGAGGCCGCCGAGCAGGCGCGCGGCGCGTTGCAGGTCGATATCCGCTTTGCCAGCTTCAAGGACGGGCGCGGCTTCTCGCTCGCAGCGCTTCTGCGCGAACGCGCCGGCTATGCCGGCAAGCTGCGCGCCGTGGGCGATCTCATTCCCGACCAGGCCATGCATCTCAAGCGCGTCGGCTTTGACGATGTCGCCCCGGACAATGACAATCTGGACGATGACTGGGCCCGCGCCCGCGCACGTTTCACCCACGCCTACCAGCCCGCCCAGGACAAGCGCACGCCGGTCTTCCGCCACCGCCAGGCCGCTCCGAAGGACGACCTCGCCGCGCTGAATGCCCGCTATCGCGGTCTCGATGCGATGGACATTCTCGAGGACGCCATCAAGAACGAGTGGACCGGCAGGATCGCCATGCTCTCCTCCTTCGGCGCCGAGGCTGCGGTCGGCCTGCACATGATCGCCCGGATCGCCCCGGACACGCCGGTCGTCTTCCTCGATACCGGCCGCCTCTTCGCCCAGACCGAACAGTATCAGCGCGCGCTGACCGAACAGCTCGGCCTGACCAATATCCGCGTGCTGGCACCCGACAGTGCCGAGGCGGCTGCCGAGGATGGCGATGACCGTCTGTGGCAACGCAATCCCGATGCCTGCTGCGCCCTGCGCAAGGTGCGTCCGCTGGCGCGCGCCATCGGCGATTACGACGCGCTGATCACCGGCCGCAAACGCTTCCATGGCGGCGAGCGCCTGGCCCTGCCTGTCGTCGAGCGCATCGACGGCCGCATCCGGGTCAATCCGCTAGCGGCCTGGGATGCGGAACGTGTGAACGCCTATTTCAAGCGCTTCGATTTGCCGCGACACCCCTTGAGCGATATGGGGTATGCATCCATCGGCTGCTGGCCGTGCACCGCCCCGGTCGAGGATGACGGCGATGTACGCTCCGGCCGCTGGCGCGGACGCGACAAGACCGAATGCGGCATCCATGTCCCCGCCGAGCGGATCGCGGCGGAATAGGCTGGACAGACAAACCAGGAAGGACACACCCGCGTGTCACATGTGCTCGACCTGATCGGCAATACGCCGCTGATCCGGCTGGATGGCCCATCGGAGGCCACCGGCTGCGAGATCCTCGGCAAGGCCGAATTCCTCAATCCGGGCGGATCCGTGAAGGACCGCGCCGCGCTGAATATCGTGCGCGAGGCCGAGGCCGACGGCTCTTTGAAGCCCGGCGGCACGATCGTGGAAGGCACGGCCGGCAATACCGGGATCGGGCTCGCCCTGGTCGGCGGCGCGCTGGGCTATGACGTCATCATCGTCATGCCGCGCACCCAGTCGGAAGAGAAGAAACAGGTCATCCGCTCGCACGGCGCGCGGCTGATCGAGGTGGATGCCGCCCCCTTCTCCAGCCCCAATCACTTCGTCCATTATTCGCGCCGCCTCGCCGAAGAGCTCAACGAGAGCCAGCCCCATGGCGCGATCTGGGCCAACCAGTTCGACAATCTCGCCAACAGGCGCGCCCACGAGAAGACCACGGGTCCGGAAATCTGGCAGCAGACCGGCGGCAAGATCGACGGTTTCATCTGCGCGGTCGGTTCCGGCGGCACGCTCGCCGGCGTCGCCGCCAGCCTGCGCGCGAACAGGCCGGACATCGCCATCGGCGCTGCCGACCCGGCCGGCGCAGCGCTCTATAATTACTACACAAAGGGCGAGCTGAAGGGCGAAGGCTCCTCGATCACCGAGGGGATCGGCGTCAACCGCATCACCGGCAATCTTGAAGGCCTGGATGTCGATCACATCTTTCGCATCGAGGATGCGGAAATGCTGCCCATCCTGTTCGAGCTGGTGAAGACCGAGGGCCTGTCGCTGGGCGGTTCGGCCGGGATCAATATCGCCGGTGCCATCCGCCTCGCCCGCGAGCTGGGCCCCGGCAAGACGATCGTAACGATGCTGTGCGATGCCGGATCCCGCTATGCCGGCAAGCTGTTCAATCCGGAATTCCTGGCCAGCCGGGGCTTGCCCGTCCCGCCCTGGGCCGCTAGCGAAGCGCCGCGTGCCACGGCCTGACACCAGGCCGCCAAGGTAGAAGAGACGATAATGAACGACATGACGATGACCTCGACCGCCCGTGTGAAAAACGCCATCTCGGCCAAGCCGGGTCCCTACACGATCGAGACCGTGCTCGAGGTCAAACACTATACCGACCGGCTGTTCTACTTCCGCATCACGCGGCCGGACGCCTTCCGCTTCCGCTCCGGCGAATTCGTCATGATCGGCCTGCCCAAGGAAGACGGCAAACCGCTTTTGCGCGCCTATTCCATCGCCAGCCCCTTCTGGGACGAGGCGCTGGACTTCTATTCGATCAAGGTCGCCGACGGCCCGCTCACCTCGCGTCTCCAGCACATTCAGCCGGGCGACCAGGTCCTGCTGGGCAAGAAGCCGACAGGCACGCTGGTGCTCGACGCGCTCAAGCCGGGCAAGCGGCTCTACATGGTTTCCACCGGCACCGGCATCGCGCCCTTTGCCAGCCTGATCCGTGATCCGGAGACCTATGAGAAATTCGACCAGGTCATCCTCACCCATACCTGCCGCGAAGGCGCCGAGCTCGCCTATGGCAATGAGCTGGTAGAGGCGGTGAAGTCCGACGAGCTGATCGGCGAGATGGCGCAGGAGAAACTGGTGCATTTCGCATCGACCACGCGCGAGGACAGCCCGGTGAAGGGCCGCGTCACCGATCTCATCGAGAGCGGCGAACTCTTCGGCCACCTCAACGTCCCGCCGCTCGACCCGGCAGTCGACCGCGTGATGATCTGCGGTTCCGAAGGCCTGTTGAAAGACACCAAGCAGATCTGCCTCGACCGCGGCTTCATCGAAGGCTCCAATGCGGCGCCGGCCGACTTTGTGGTCGAAAAGGCCTTCGTGGCGACTTAGCAGACGCGCGCTCGCGCCCCTATATAGGTCGGACCATACAGGTTAGGACTGGCAGCGACGGGGAGCGAGCACGCCATGACGGGAATCATCAGGGCCGGAATCGGCGGCTGGACCTATGCGCCCTGGCGCGGTGTCTTCTATCCGGAAAAATGGGTCCAGAAACGCGAACTGGAATACGCCTCGCGGCATGTGACCTCGCTGGAAATCAACGGCACCTATTATTCCGGCTTCAAGCCGGACACCTGGATGAAATGGCGCGACGAAACGCCGGAGGATTTCGTCTTCGCGGTCAAGGCCAGCCGCTTCTGCACCAACCGCAAACGTCTCTCCGAGGGCGGCGAGAGCATTGCGCGCTTTCTCGACCAGGGGCTGACCGCGCTGGGCGACAAGCTGGGCCCGATCAACTGGCAGTTCATGGCCACCAAGAAATTCGATCCGGAAGATTTCGAGGGCTTCCTGAAACGCCTGCCGCAGGAGAAGGACGGCATCCGCCTGCGCCACGCGCTGGAAGTGCGCAGCCCCACCTTCGACACCGAGGAGTTCTACGATCTCGCCCGCAAATACGGCGCCGCCATCGTCTATGCCCATGATGACGAGGCGCCCGGCTGGCCGCGCATCGACCAGGACACGGCGGACTTCAGATATGCCCGCCTGATGTCGAGCCGCGAGGACGAACCCACGGGCCTCTCCGCGGAAGAACTCGACGGCATCGCCAGCCAGACCCGCGCCTGGGCCAGGAACGGCGACGTCTTCGCCTATTTCATCGCCGGGGCAAAGGTGCGCAATCCCGCCGCCGCGCAGGCACTTTTGGCAAAGCTCGGGAAGTAGCCGCGCCCGCTACCCGCCTTTCTTCCCCACGCTGTGGGGAAGTGGGCCCTCCGTAGCCTTGGCGATCTGATACGCCAGGCTTCCCCTGCGAAGCGGGGGAAGTGCCGAGCGAAGTGAGGCGATGGGGGTAAGTGCGCGCTTCGCGCTCTGCGCTGCTCACGCAGCGCCCCCTCAGCCGGCTGCGCCGACAGCTCCCCCGCAAGCGGGGCGAGCCCTGTTCCGCAGCCCCACACACCCCTTGACACATATAAACATATCTTTATACGTGAAGCCGCGCCGATTTGATGTTCAGCTTGCGGGCGCGGAATAAGTACGGCTAAAGCGGAGCGACCGAAGGCATCGAAGCGACTTGTCGCCACCCCCTTCGTTCCGCAAATCGGCGTTCGTTCTTTTCCGCGCATATGGAAAACGACATGACGCAACTTGCGGCCCTCGATTTCGAGCTTCCCTCGCACAATGTCCGCCCCCTCCGCACCCGCCTGCGGGCGGTGCTGCTGGGTTGCGGCACGGTGAATTCCGGTGTTCTGGACGGGCTGGCAGAGATGTCCGAAGCCGTCGAGGTGTCTGCCGTGGTGACGCGCCGCGCGCGCGCCGGCAAGGATGGCCGCACCGCCTGGCTGACCGATATCCGCGACGCGTTCGACACCGGGCCAGACCTGGTGATCGACGGCCTGCCAGACTGTCCGGCCGCCGAAAAAGCGCTGGAACTCGCCGTCGAGCGCGGCATCCATGTCGTCTCTGCCAACAAGGCCGTGATCGCCCGCCGCCCGGATCTGGAAGTGCGCGCCCGCCGCAAGGGCACACGCTTTGTCTATTCCGCCGCGGTCGGCGGTGGCGTGCCGGTACTGGAAACCGTGATCCGCCTCACCTCGGCCGGCGAGCGTATCGCAAGCGTGCGCGGCGTTCTCAACGGCACCTCCAATTTCGTCCTGGGCCTGCTGGAACAGGGCACGGGTTTTGACGAAGCCATCGCCGCCGCCCAGGCCGCCGGCTTCGCCGAGGCCGACCCGTCTGCCGATATCGACGGGCTGGACGCGGCGGCCAAGCTGGCGCTGATCGCCCGCAAGGCCTTTGCCTTCGCCCCGGACGCCGCCAGCATTCCGGCCGACAGCCTGCTCTCGCTCGATCCCGGCCAGGTGTGCGGCGCCCGCGAAAACGGGCTGCGTTATCGCCAGCTGGCCGAGCTGACCCGTCTGGAAGACGGCACGATCGATGCGCGGGTCAGCCTGACCGCCCTGCCGGAAGACCACCCGCTCGCCCGTCCGGAAAACGAAGAAAATACTGTCGAGATCGTCTGTGAAAGCGGCCTGAAGGTCGTGCTTCACGGCAAGGGCGCCGGCCGTTCCCCCACGGCCGGCGCCGTGCTGGCCGATATTCGCGATCTCGTCGAAGCCGGAGAGGTATGATGGCCGTGACCCTGGAATGCATCCCCTCCACCCGATGTCGTGACATCACCACCATCGCCCTGGCCGGCAATGGTTCGCCGGTGCGCGTCACCGGCCGCATCACCGGTCCGGACGAAGCCCCGGCGGTCGTTGTGCTCGGCGGTATCTCCTCGGGCCGCGCCGTCACCGATCATGAGAGCGAACCCGGCTGGTGGGCCGCCCAGGCGGGACCGGCCCGCGCCATCGACACCGACCGCCGCCGCATTCTCTCCTTCGACTTCATCGGCGAAGAGCTTTCCCCCTTCCCCACTACGCAGGACCAGGCGCGCGCCATCCTCGCCCTCGCCGATGCAGCCGGGATCGACCGGTTCGACATTATCGGCTCCTCCTATGGCGGCATGATCGGCCTCGCCCTGGCCGCGCTGGCTCCGGCACGGGTCGGCAAGCTGCTGGTGATTTCCGGCGCCCATCGCCCCTGCGCCATGGCGCAGGCCTGGCGCTCGATCCAGCGCGAGACCGTGGAACTGGCCCTGCGCCTGGGCGACGGCGCCGCCGGGCTCGATCTTGCCCGCCGTCTCGCCATGACCACTTATCGCACGCCGGACGAGCTGGAAGAGCGGTTCTACGCCCCCGATCCGGACAGCCGTGACGCGGGCGGCATTGCCGGCTATCTGGAAGCCCGCGGCCGCGACTATGCGCAGACCGTGTCGCCGCAGCGCTTTCTCGCCCTGTCCTGGTCCATGGACGCGCATGATGTGGACCCGGCCGGCATCGCCTGCCCGGTCACCTATCTGGCCGTGCTGGAAGACCGGCTGGTGCCCGCTTCGCAGATCGCCGAAGCCGCCGGCCGCACGCCGGACGGGCGGCTGAAAACCCTGCATTCGCGCTATGGCCATGACGCCTTCCTGAAGGAAGAGACGGCCATTGCTGACGCCATCACCGACTTCCTGCGGAGCTGATATGAGCCAGGATCCCCGCACACGGGCCATCCGCGCCGGTCTCAACACCGACCGCAGCTGGAACGCCGTCATTCCGCCGATCTCGCTGTCGACCGCCTATCGCCGCGAGGACCCGGCGGTGCAGCCGGCCTATGATTATGCCCGCACCGCCAATCCGGGCCGCTCCCTGCTGGCCGATGCCATCGCCGAGCTGGAAAACGCCGCCGGGGCCGTGGTCACCGGGTCTGGCATGTCGGCCATCGACCTTTTGCTGCACGATCTGCCCTTCGGGGCACGGGTGATCTGCTCGCACGACGCCTATGGCGGCACGCGCCGCCTGCTCGATGCGCGATCCTCGGGCGGACGCCTGGTGCCGGTCTATGTCGACACGTCCGACCTCGACGCCGTCTCCGCCGCCCTCAACGAGGACGCAGCCCTGATCCTCGCCGAGACGCCGTCCAATCCGCGCCTGCGCATCACCGATATCCGCGCCCTGGCCAAACTCGCCCGCAATGCCGGCACCGAGCTGGCCATCGACAATACCGTGATGTCGCCCGCCCTGCAGCGGCCGCTCGACGGGGGGGCGGACTATTCCGTCCAGTCGATCACCAAGCTGATCAACGGCCATTCCGACATGGTGGGCGGCGTGGTGTGCTGCGCCGATCCGGAACGCGTCGAGCGCCTGGCCTGGTGGGCCAATTGCGTCGGCACCGGCGCCGGGGCCTTCGACAGCTATCTCGCCCTGCGCGGCCTGCGCACCCTGCCCCTGCGGGCAAAAGCCCAGTGCGAGAGCGCACAGGAGGTCGCCACCTGGCTGGCGCAGGACGATCGCATCGCCCATGTCGACTATCCCGGCCTCAACACCCATCCCGGCCATGACATCGCCGCCCGCCAGCAGGACGGGTTCGGGCAATTGATCTCGATCCAGCTGTCGGACAATGCCGCCAGCGCCCGCGATGCCGTCTCCCGGCTCGACCTCTTCACCCTCGCCCAGTCCCTGGGCGGCGTGGAAAGCCTCGTCTGCATCCCCGCCCTGATGACCCACGCCTCCATGTCACCGGAAGCCCGCAAGGAGGCCGGCGTCCCCGACACGCTGATCCGGCTTTCCGTGGGTCTTGAAGGTGCCGCCGACATGATCGCCGATCTGGACAAGGCGCTGGGTTAGCGCTTCACGGGCCAGCACCGAGCTTTCCCCCTCATCCGCCCTCCGGGCCCCTTCTCCCCAAGGAGAAGGGGTTCTTGACGCCAAGCTCAGACCGAACTCCCTCTCCCCTGGGAGAGGGTTGGGGAGAGGGGGGAGGCACCGAACCTTGGCGGGAAATCTCACCGCGTCCGCACCCGCGCGACCGCATCATGCCAACCGGCGCGGTCGGCCTGGCGGTTTTCGCGGGCCAACTCGGGCGCAAAGGCCCGGTCCTGCGCCCAGAGCCGGCGGCCGTCTTCCAGGCTGGCAAAAATCCCCGCCCCCAGACCGGCCAGGAAGGCCGCGCCCCAGGCGGTCGCCTCGGACTGGACCGGACGCACGACCTCGATCCCGGTGAGATCGGCGAGGCGCTGCATCAGCGCGTTATTGGCCGTCATCCCGCCATCGACCCGCAAGCGCGTTGCCGCCACGCCGTCGGCGGCGATGGCGTCGAGCAGGTCGCAGGTCTGGTGGACGGTGGAGTCGAGCGCCGCCCGCGCGATCTCGGCCCGGCCGGACCCGCGGGTCAGCCCGACAATGGCGCCGCGGGCATCCGGGTCCCAATAGGGGGCGCCCAGCCCGGTGAAGGCGGGCACGAGATAGACGCCGCTGTCCGGATCAGCGGACGCCGCCAGCGCCTCGATCTCCGAGGCCTTGGCGATCAGGCCCAGCCCGTCGCGCAGCCATTGCACCGTCGCCCCGGCCGACAGGATCGAGCCTTCCAGCGCATAGACGGTCTCGCCGCCGATCCGCCAGGCAATCGTGGTGAGAAGCTGGTTCTGCGACAGCACGGGTTCATGGCCGGTATTGATCAGGAGGAAGGCACCCGTGCCATAGGTCGATTTCATCTCGCCGGGCATGAGACAGGCCTGGCCGATGGCGGCGGATTGCTGGTCGCCGGCGACACCCGTGACCGGCAGGGCCCGGCCCAGCACGCCCGCCTCCGTCACGCCGAAATCGCCCGCACTGTCGCGCACCTCCGGCAGCATCGCGGCCGGGACGCCGAACAGGGAGAGCAGGTCCTCATCCCAGGCATTTGTGCGGATATTGTAGAGCGCGGTACGGCTGGCATTGGTGGCGTCGGTGGCATGCACAACGCCGCCGGTGAGACGCCAGATCAGCCAGGTGTCCACCGTGCCGAAGACCAGCTCGCCCGCCTCGGCGCGCGCGCGGGCGCCATCGGCATGGTCGAGAATCCAGGCGATCTTGGTGGCGGAAAAATAGGGATCCAGCACCAGGCCGGTCTTCTCGCGCACCCGATCCGCATGACCGGCCTCGCGCAGCGCGGCACAGGTCTGCGCCGTGCGCCGGTCCTGCCAGACGATGGCATTGTGCACCGGCTCGCCGGTCTTGCGGTCCCAGACGAGGGTGGTCTCGCGCTGATTGGTGATGCCGATCGCAGCGACTGCATAGCCCGCCTTGTCCGCCGCCGCGAGCGCCTCGCGGGCCGTCGCCCGCACCGTCGCCCAGATCACGTCGGGGTCGTGCTCGACCCAGCCGGGCTCGGGATAGATCTGCTGGAACTCACGCTGGGCAACAGCAATCACCTCATACGTGTCGGTGAACACCACCGCGCGGGAGCTCGTCGTGCCCTGGTCGATCGCGAGGATCGCCGTCTTGCGCTGCGTCATACTTGTCCCCCTCCCCGGTTTTCGTGTGACTATAGCCATGACGCGCCTGGAAGAAACGGGCTAGGTTCGGCATCAGAAAAGGGGAGCATGCATGACCGACGACGCCTTCAAGCCCGAACGGCTTGCCAGCCCCACCGGTGCCGATCTGTGTGTCTATACGCGCGAGGCCGACGGTCCGGCACGCGGCATTGTGCACATCAATCACGGCCTGGCCGAACGCGCGGCACGCTATGCCCGTTTCGCCGGCGTTCTGGCCGCGCGCGGCTATCACGTCATCGCTCACGATCATCGCGGCCACGGCCTGACCACCGCACCCGATGGCGCCCCGCGCCGCTTTGCCGACACCGATGGCTGGACCAAGGTGATGGGCGATGTCAAAGCGGTCGAGGACGAGGCCAAACGCCGCTGGCCCGGCCTGCCGCTGGTGGTCTTCGGTCATTCCATGGGATCGGTCGTCGCAGTCAATTACGCCCTGCGCGAACCGGACAGCATCGCCGGTCTTGCCGCCTGGAACGGCAACATGGCGCTGGGCGGGCTGAAATCCGTGATGCGTTTCGTGCTGTGGTGCGAGGCGCTGGCGGGCGGCCCCTTCACGCCCAGCACCACGATCGACAAGCTGACCTTCAAGGCCTGGAACAAGCGCTTTCCCGAAGGCCGCAGCGATGCCGATTGGCTGTCCTCGGACCCGGCCGAAGTTGACGCCTATGTCGCCGACGAGCTGTGCGGCTGGCCGTCCAGCGTGTCGCTCTGGCACGACTTCCTGGGCGGGGTCGCTTTCGCCGAGGATGACGGCAATCTGGAGAAACTGCCGAAAGACCTCCCCGTCCACCTGATCGGCGGATCGCTGGATCCCGCGACCGAGGGCGGCAAGACCGTGCAACATCTTGGGGCACGCATGGAGCGCCTGGGGATGACCAACGTCACCCTTGAGGTGCTCGAAGGTTACAGGCACGAGACGATAAACGAGGTCGGACGCGACGCCGCCATGGCCGGTTTCGCGGACTGGCTCGACAGCGTCTGCCCGGCGAAAACCTAGACCGTGACCCGATACGACGTCGTCATTGTCGGCGCCGGGGCTGCCGGCATGATGTGCGCGATCGAGGCTGGCCGCCGCGGCCGTTCGGTCTGCGTCATCGAGCACGGCAAGGCGCCGGGCGAGAAGATCCGTATTTCCGGCGGCGGGCGCTGCAATTTCACCAATCTGCACACCGGGCCGGGCAATTTCCTGTCGGCCAATCCGCACTTCGCGAAATCGGCGCTGAAGCGCTACACGCAGTGGGATTTCATCGACTGGGTCGACCGCCACGGCATCGCCTGGCACGAAAAGACGCTGGGCCAGCTCTTCTGCGACCAGTCGGCCCGGCAGATCGTCGGCGGGCTGACCGGCGATATGCGCGACGCCGGCGCGACCCTGCGTCTGGGCGTCTCGGTGACATCCCACACCCGCGAGGGCGAGGGTTTCCGGCTCGACCTGTCGGACGGCAGCCCCCTCATCTGTCAGTCGCTGGTGATCGCCTCGGGCGGCAAATCAATCCCGAAGATGGGCGCGACCGGTTTCGGCTATGATGCGGCCCGGCAGTACGGGCTGGCCGTCACCGAGACCCGCCCGGCCCTGGTCCCCCTGACCTTCGATCCGGACACGCTGGAACGCTTCAAACCCCTGTCCGGGGTCGCAGCGGACGTCTCGGCCAGCTGCAACAACACGGCCTTCCAGGAAGCGATGCTGTTCACCCATCGCGGTCTCAGCGGCCCGGCCATCCTGCAGATATCCTCCTTCTGGCGCGAGGGTCAGGACATCGTGCTCCGCTTCCTGCCAGCCCGCGACTGGTTCGGCACCCTGCGCACGGCCCGCACCGAAACACCACGCCAGGCGCTGCAGAGCGTGCTCTCGGAACACTTGCCAAAACGCCTCGCCCAGCTGCTGGCGGACGAGGCCGGTCTGAGCGGAAACATGGCCGACCAGTCCGACAAGAAATTGCAGAATACCTGCGCCATGCTGGAGGCTTGGACGGTGCGTCCAACCGGCTCGGAAGGTTATCGTACAGCAGAAGTCACACTGGGCGGGGTCGACACTGACGGACTGGACAGCCGCACCCTGCAGGCCCGCAGCGTGCCCGGCCTGTACTTCATCGGCGAGGTGGTTGACGTGACGGGTTGGCTCGGCGGATACAACTTCCAGTGGGCCTGGTCGTCCGGCTGGAGCGCCGGTCAGGTGGCCTGAATGCGCCAGATCCCGTCGAATATTTCGCGCCGCGAGAAAACCCTCGTCATGTGGCACATCGAGCGCTATCTAAAGGGGCAAGTAAACACTGTTCTCCGCAAGCAGGCCTGCCGGTCTGGTGCGGGCAAGCCGGTCGTGACATGAACCGTTCCTATATCGCCGCCCTCGCCATTTTCGTCGCCGTGGTCCTGCTGTTCACGGTGGGCACACTGCTCAATGGCGGAGCCACCTCCCATGACGCTGAACAGGCCGATACCAGCCACCGTTTCGAGGTTGTGGTGCGTTCGGTCGAGGCCCAGATGCGTCCGGCCAACCTGTCCTTGCGCGGCCGCACCGAGGCCTTCCGGGAAGTTGTTGTGCGGGCGGAAACCGGCGGCCGGGTCGCCGACGCCGACCGGCTGGAGGGAACACCCGTTGCAGCCGGCGACGTGCTGTGCCGGCTCGATGTCGACGCCCGCTCGGCCTCGGTCCAACAGGCCGAAGCCGACCTGCGGGCACGCCAACTGGACTATGATGCGGCCGCCGAACTGAACCAGCGCGGCCACCGCTCGGCCAACCAGGTTGCGGCCGCCGAAGCCGCTCGCGATGCCGCCCGGGCCCGCCTGAGCGCCGCGCGCGAGGAGTTGGCCAACGTCAATATCGCCGCGCCCTTCGACGGCATTTTCGATGGCCGCACAGCAGAGGTCGGCGATTTCCTGCGCGCCGGCGATGCCTGCGGCACAGTGGTGCAGCTGGACCCGATCCTGGTGGTCGCGGAAGTCGGCGAACGTCATGTCGCAGAGCTGGAGCCCGGCATGGCCGGCTCGGCCCGCCTGGTCACCGGCCAGACGATCGACGGCACGATCCGCTTTGTCGAACGCCGGGCCGACCCGACCACCCGCACCTTCCGCGTCGAACTGGAGGCGCCCAATCCCGATCACGCAATCCGGTCCGGCATCACGGCGGAAATCCGTCTCAGCCTGCCCGAAGAACCGGCCCATCGCATTCCCGCCTCCATCCTCGCCCTGAATGCCGAAGGCGTGCTGGGCGTGCGGATCGTCGAAGCGGGCAATCGCGTCCGTTTCGTGCCTGTGGAGCTGCTCAGCGATGACGGCGAGCAGGTCTGGGTCGCCGGATTGCCGCGCCAGGCCGAGGTGATCGTGTTGGGACAGGACTTCGTGGCCGACGGGGTCGAGGTCGATGTCTCCCGGGAGGGAGCAGCCCGGTGACCGGCGTCGTCGACTTCGCGATCAATCGCGCCCGCATGGTGCTGGCGATCTTTGTCTGCGCCCTTGCCGCGGGTTTTTTGTCCTTTGTCAGCCTGCCGCGCGAAGCCGATCCGGACATCCCCTTCCCCTTCGTGATCGTGGTCGTGCCGCTGGACGGCATTTCCCCGGAAGATGCGGAGCGCCTGATCGTCCGGCCGACCGAGACCGAGATGCGCTCGATCGAGGGCCTGGTCGAACTCAACGGCACCGCCGCGCTGGGCGCCGGCACGCTGATCGCCGAATTCGACGTACCTTTCGATGCCGACCAGTCCGTGCTGGACGTGCGCGAAGCGGTCGACATGGCCCGCCGCGAATATCCCGAGGATGTGCGCGAACCGGTGATCCAGGAGTTCAACTCCGCCCTCGCCCCCACCATCGCCGTGCAGGTCTATGGCGAGGCGCCCGAGCGCACGCTCTACCGCACTGCCCGCGACCTGGAAGACGAGATCGAAGCGCTGCCGCAGATCCTGCAGGTGGACGTCCAGGGTCTGCGCGACGAGGTGCTGGAAATCGTCATCGATCCGGCCCTGCTGGAGACCTATGGCGTCACCTATAACGAGCTGTTCAACGCGGTGCAGTCGAACAACCGGCTGATCGCGGCCGGTTCGCTGGACAGCGGCGAAGCCCGTTTCCAGGTGAAGGTGCCCGGCCTGTTCGAGGATGCCGAGGATGCGCTGCGTCTGCCGCTGACCCGGTCCGGCGACACGGTCGTCACCCTGGAAGACGTCGCCACGGTACGCCGCACCTTCAAGGATGCCGACAGTTTCTCGCGCTATAACGGCGCGCCGGCCTATACGCTGCAAGTCGTGCGGCGGTCCGGCGAGAACATCATGGACACCGCCGCCGCCGTGCGGGCGCTGACCAATGAGATCTCGGAAACCTGGCCGGAAACCGTCCGCCACGATTTCAGCCTCGACCTGTCCACCTATGTGCGCGACAGCCTGCAGAGCCTGACCTCGTCCATCATGCTGGCCATCGTGCTGGTGCTGATACTGGTGGTCGCGGCACTGGGTGTGCGCTCGGCCCTGCTGGTCGGCATCGCGATCCCGTCGAGCTTTCTCTTCTCCTTCCTGCTGCTGAGCATCTACGGGCTGACCGTCAACTTCATGGTGATGTTCGCCATGGTGCTGGCCGTGGGTCTGCTGGTCGACGGCGCCATCGTGGTGGTCGAATACGCCGACCGGAAACTTGCCGAGGGCGAAACCCGCAAGGCCGCCTATGCCGCCGCCGGCAAGCGCATGTTCTGGCCGATCGTCTCCTCGACCGGCACCACGCTGGCGGCTTTCGTGCCCTTCCTGTTCTGGAACTCCATTCCGGGACAATACATGGCCTTCCTGCCGCTGACGCTGATCTTCGTGCTGACCTCGGCGCTGGTCATGGCGCTGATCTTCCTGCCCACACTGGGCTCGGTCTTCGGGCGCAAGGGCGGCGTGGTGGACGAAAACTCCGCCGTCGCCCACCTCAACGCCACCGAGGAAGGCGATCCCAAATCCCTGCCGGGCTTCACCGGTGCCTATGCCCGCATGATCTCGGCGCTGGTGAAGCGGCCGATCTTCGTCGGCCTGGGCGCACTGGCACTGGTCGTGCTGATCGTGATGAGTTTCGGCGCCCGCGCCTCGACCATGCGGACCGAATTCTTCCTCGATGCCGAACCGGAACAGCTCTACGTCTTCATCCGTGCGCGCGGCAATCTCTCCCCCGCCGAGCAGTATGAACTCGCCCTGGAGGCCGAGCAGCGGCTGGAGGGGATCGAGGGCATCAAGGGCTATTACACCGTCGCCGGCGAACCGCCGGGCCAGTCGCCCTTCGACGGCACCGGCGCCGCCCCGGCGGACAGCGTGGCCCGCATCTTCGTGGAGTTCGAACCCTTCGGGCAGCGCCCCAATGGCCGGCTGATCGAACGCCGCATCCGCGAGGCGATGACCGGCATTCCCGGTGTCATCATCGAGGTCCGCCCCTTCCAGCAAGGCCCGCCCGTGGGCAAGGACATCCAGGTCGAGCTGCGTTCGGACGATCCAGCAGCCCTGGAACAGGCTGCCCGCCTGATCCGCTCCTATATCGACACGATGGAGGGCACGACCGATATCGAGGACACCCTGCCCCTGCCGGGCGTGGAATGGCGCCTCGACGTGGATCGCGAAGAAGCCGGGCGCTTCGGCGCCGACGTCACCCAGGTCGGTGCGGCGGTGCAGCTGGTGACCACCGGTACGCTGGTCGGGCGCTACCGCCCCGACGATGCGGACGAGGAGGTCGATATCCGCGTGCGCTTCCCTGAAGCCGACCGCGACATTTCACGGCTCGACGATCTGCGGGTGAACACCCAGACCAGCGCCGTTCCGATCTCGAACTTCGTCACCCGCGAAGCCCACCAGCGCATCGACTCCATCAATCGGCGCGACGGCAAGCGCGTGCTGATGATCCGCGCCAATGCCGATGAGGGCCATGCCGGCAATATCCTTCTGGCCGACCTGCGCGGCTGGATCGATGAGCAGGTCGAGAGCGGCGCCATCGATCGCCGCGTCGATATCGACTATCTCGGTGCCGACGAGGAGAATGCCGAAGCCGGCGCCTTCTTCGGCAATGCCATGCTGGCCTCGCTGTTCATGATGGCGGTGATCCTGCTCTGGCAGTTCAACAATTTCTGGCATGTCCTACTGACGCTGCAGGCGGTCGTGCTGTCCGTTGTCGGCGTGCTGCTGGGCGTGCTTTTGACCTTCCCCTACATCTCCATCCTCTTCCTGGGGACGGGCGTGGTGACGCTGGCCGGCATCGTGGTGAACAATAATATCGTGCTGATCGACACCTTCCAGCGCCTGCGCGGTCTGGGCATGGCGGTCGACGAGGCCATTGTGCGCACCGCGGCCCAGCGCCTGCGCCCGGTCATGCTGACCACGATCACGACGATTTTCGGCCTGCTGCCGATGGTATTCCAGATCAATGCCGACTTTGCCCATGGCGTATTGTCGATCGGCGGACCGGCTTCGGAATGGTGGGTGCAGCTGTCCTCGGCGGTGGTCTGGGGGCTGGGCTTCTCGACCCTGCTGACACTGGTGCTCACCCCGGTCATGCTGGGCGCGCCGACGCGGCTGGGCAATTGGCGGCGGAAGATGCTGTCCGGCACGCCGCTGGCCAGCCGCAGCGAGACACAGCCGGCGGAGTAGGCGCGCCTACTCCCGGCTCACCCGGACCAGCCGGCCGTTCTCCTCGTCCGTGACCAGCCAGACGGCACCGTCGGGCGCCACGCGGACATCGCGGATACGCGCCTCCAACTCGCCGAACAACACCTCTTCGCCGGCCACCGTCCCGTTCTCCAGATCGACCCGGCGCACATGGCCGGAGGGCACGTCTGCATCGCCGGAAATCAGGGCCGCGACCAGCAGATCGCCATCCCATTCCGCGAACATGTCGCCGCGATAGATCGCCATCCCCGCGGGCGCAATCGAGGGCACCCAGACATGGATCGGGTCGGTCATGCCGGCATAGGTCTCGAACGGCGTGACCAGCGCACCGGTATAGTCGATGCCATGGCTGGCAATCGGCCAACCGTAATTATTCCCTTCGGCCAGCACATTGATCTCGTCACCGCCCTGCGGCCCGTGCTCATTGGCATAGACCGTGCCGGTGACCGGATCGGCCACGACAGCCTGGGGATTGCGGTGGCCGATCGAGAAGACACCCGGTGCCGCGCCCTCGAAGGCCGAGCTCAAGGGCGTTCCGTCGTCGGCGAGGCGGACGAAACTGCCGAAATGGTTTTGGGGATTCTGGGCCTGTTCGCGAAAATCGAACCCTTCGCCGATCCCCAGCAACAGGCTGCCATCCGCCAGGAAGGCAGCCCGTCCGCCATAGTGCACGTCGGTGCGGCGGCGCGGCGTAGCCGAGAACAGGGTCTCGAAATCCCTCAGCGCGCCAGCCTCCAGGCGGCCCCGGCCCAGATGCAGCGTATTGTCCCGCGGGCGTCCTTCGGACCAGGTCAGATAGACCCGGCCATTGGTCTCGAAGTCCGGGTGCAGCACGACATCCAGCAAACCGCCCTGGCCGGAATAGAGAACCTCCGGCACGCCGGAGAGCGGATCGGACAGCGTTCCGTCCACCGCCACAAGGCGCAGGCGGCCGGGCTTCTCGGTGACCAGCATGCGGCCATCGGGCAGGAAGGCGAGGCTCCAGGGGTGTTCCAGCCCCTCCACCCGCGTCTCCAGCTGGGTCTGGGCATGTCCCGGCGCGGCGGCCAGCATCAGGGCCAGACCCAGCATGATCGATTTTCCGGCCATCTCATCCCCCAAGCGAATTGTCGCCAATGACGTCACACTATAGGCTCGGCCCATCGCTGTTGAGCCCAATTCGGGGGACGCCATGGCCACGGCCCGCATGATTGCCGTCTACCTGCTCGCCGTCGTGACGGGCACCGTGCTGGTCAGCATCGCCAACACGCATGTCGTCCTGCAGGCCCTCGTGCGCGCCGGCGCGAGTGTTCCAACAGGCGTCCGCTTCGATGCCATCCAGCAGGACCTCGCCGGTTTCGCGCCGACACTCTTCGTGCTGATCCTCGCCGGATTTGCCGTCGCCTTCCCGATAGCCGGACTGCTGGGCCGCCTGCTGGGGCGTGGCTGGCGGCGGCTGGGCTTCACCCTTGCCGGCGGTGCAGCCATTGCCGCCATCATGCTGGGGATCACAGCCTTCTACGGCCAGGTGCTCGACGCGACGATCACGCCGGTCGCCTCTTCCCGCGACCTGCCCGGCCTGCTCACCCTGTGCCTGGGTGGCGCCGCTGCGGGCTTTCTTTTTGCCAGCCTGAAGCCGCCCGCTCACGCCGCGTCCCGGCGATAGATCGCATTCGACTCAATTCCGACAGCCGCGGCAGACCCCACCTTAAGTCGAGCCGGGCTATGACACGTGCCTGGGAGGGACCTCGATGGCACGTGTCCGCGAAACCATGCGCTCGGATCTGCGCAACATCATCAAGGGTGGCGCCACGTCGCGGATCCTGGACCTGTATTCGATCGCCCAGCGCTATGGCGAATACGACCGCCACAGCGCCAACCCCTTCTTCCTGCATCCGCGCCTGAACCGCTGCTTCATCATCAAGCACACCGTGCGCGTCCATGAGCGCCCCTATGTGATGTCATCACAGCCGGTGGTGACCAAGGTTCTGGTGCCGCTGGCCGACGGCGATCTGTCTCTGGGCGGGCATGCCGTCTTCGTCGAGGAGCTCGGGTTCGCCCAGAAGATACGCACCCTGTTCGAACGCCCGGACGAGCCGCACCTGATGGATCTCGACCTGATCCGGCTGCGCGAACTGGCGGCCCTGCCCAGTTTTGACCCGTTCATCCTGGCCGAACGCTATCGCGATCATGCCCGGCCGATCGATGATCTCTACTTCAACATTACAGATCACGAGAAGGAACGCATGGAGGATTCTGCGGCGCGCCAGATCGTCGATGTGGTCAGCCTCGCCTTCGGCGATCATTCCCAGCAGGACAAGGAACGCGCCCTGCGCTTCACGCGTCAGCTGCTGGCCTGCGACCTGGACGGCCGTCTGAGTGATCTGCGCCGCTCGCTGGACATGACCGAGATGGAGTTCCGTTCCGGCATCTTCGGCTGGCGGGGCATCCTCTACTATCGCCATCACATGAACGAGGCCCTCTCGGCACTGAAAGGCTTCATCCAGCAGATCAAGGCGGTCTCGATCGTCGGCGCCAGCGAGCACGAATATTCCGAGCTGCAGCACATGCGCCGCGCGATCATCGACGAGACCCGGCATCGCTGGGCCTGCCTTACGACGGTGATGGAGGAATACGAGACCGTGTTCGGCCGCTTCTGCCGCGGCGAGGACGCTCATGGTTTCCGCAACTTCCTCCTGAAGGCGCCCTCGCTTTTCTATGATGTGGGGAGCGATCTTTCGGTGGTGGGGCACGTACCCGGCTACTGGCGCTACTGGGCGAAGCAGAATTCCAAGGGCTTCCTGCACGCCCGCGAGGCGGTGACGCTGTTCTCGGACTTCATCGCCAGCGTAACCCGGACCTCACCGGGGGCCAGTCATACCGGCACGGACGCCCGCCGGCGCCTGCGCTCACCCATCCCCCAACCGGTCGTCGTGACGACCGACGCGGCCTGAGGCCGCCGCCATCGTCCCGCCCGCCGGGGCTGCTGCCCACCGTTCAGGCAGCAGCCCCGCATGCAGCGGGAAAACCGCAAGGTCATCCGATATTAAGCTGTTCCCGCTAGCGTTGCGATCCTGGAGCAATCGGGACGGAATGGATGAGCGGGTCAGACAGAAGCAGCCTTCGCCGGATCGTGCGCGGCGGTGCGACACCCCGCATCCTCGACCTGTGGTCGATCCATCGCAAGTATGGCCAGACCCTGGAATTCGCTGCGAAGCCCTTTTTCCGCAATGTGCGGCTGAATGCCAGCTTCCTGCTGAAACACACCGTTCGCCCGCATGACCGCCCCTATCTGCTGACCGAGAACCCGGTCGCGACCAAGCTGATCATCCCCGTCTCCGTCGACGATCTGGCGATGGGCGGACATTCCTTCTTTGTCGAGGAAAAGGGCTTTGACCGCCGGCTCAAGGAATTCCTGGGCACAGGCTCGATCAATCCGAAATTCGAGGCCGACCTGCAGCGGGTGAAGGAACTCGCCGCAATGCCCTCCTTCGACCCCTTCCTGCTTGCCGACCGGTATGCCAATGGCGAACGGCCCGTCGGCCGCTTCTATTTCAACATCTCGCCGGATGAGCAGGAAGCGATGCTGGGCCATGTGACCCGGCAGATCTTCGGTATCGTCAACCTGGCCTTCAACGACGAGATCCTGAGCCCGAATGATGACCGCGCCCGCAAGTTCGCCCGCCAGCTTCTGGATGGCGAGGACAAGCAGAAACTCGTTGGCCTGCGCGAGACCCTCGGCATGAGCGAAGAGCAGTATGAAGAGGGCATTTTCGGCTGGAAGGGCATTCTCTACTACCGCTGGCGCATCCGGGAAGCCCGCGACGGGCTGCGGCAATTCCTGGTCGAGCTGAACAATGTCACCGTTCGCGGTGCGACCTGGGAAGAGAACAAGGAAGTCAACGACATTCGTCGCGCCATCCTGAAAATGGCCAAGGATCGCTGGACCGCCCTGACCACGGTGATCGACGATTACGACGCCCAGTACACGCGCTTTTGCAAGGGTGGCGATCCGACGGCGATCCGCGACTTCCTGCTCAAGGCGCCGGCCTATTTCGGCCAGCTGGGCAGCGACCTCTCGGCGGTCACCCACGTGACGTCGTTCTGGAATTACTGGTGGACCGACCGGGAGAAGGGCAGCCTGTCGGCGGATGACGCGCTGGACATCTTCCCCAGCTTTCTGCGCTCGCTGACCCGCACCTCCGAGGACATCCACTATACCGACGTGCGCACGGCGATCTGACGGTCAGGCGCTCACCCCGGAATCAAGACGGCCGGCCCGCTTGGCGGACCGGCCGTTCTGTTTTCTGCCTTCGCTATTCGACGGTGACGCGGACGAGATTGTCGTCAGAGTCGCGATCGATCAGCTTGTTGTAGGGATCGATACCGGCATAGAGCGGCTGCTCGTCGACGATGAGCTCGATACGCATCGTGGTCTCGTCGACCCGGTGTTTGTCCATGTAAAGCACGTGATCGCTGCCTTCATAGGCATCGTCGAGGCTCTCCGAGAACAGGCCGATATCGATCATGTAGTCGATATCTTCCTCGGTCTGCTCGCCGGCTCCGTCGGCCTCGAACTTATGCGCCTCGATCTCTATAGCCACGTCCCAGCGGCCGTCCTCACGTTCGCTCGCGGTCGCCGAAACGGCTTCCAGGTCGAACACGACGATCCGCTCGAAGAAATCGTGGATCACGCTTTCCCATTCCGGCCCGGCTTCGGCGCGCAGGATGCGCAGGAAGTCGAGCGTCGTGGCATACGGGTCTGTGGAATAGGCCCGTTCGGCGATCAGCTGCTGCATGACGCGGTTCACCGCATCCTCGCCGAGATAATCGGCCAGCGCATACATGATCACCGCACCCTTGCGGTAGTGGATGTACGCCTGGTTCTCGACCCGGTAGAGCGGCAATTCCTCGATCGACTCGGAGCCGCGAGCCGACAGATAGCTGTCGAGCTCGTATTTGAGGAAGCGGCGCATATGGTCTTCGCCATACGCCTCGCGCATCACCATCAGCGCCGAGTACTGAGCGAAGGTTTCCACCAGCATGGTGGAACCCTGCACATTCGCCCCCAGCACCTGGTGCGCCCACCACTGGTGCGCCGCCTCGTGCGCGGTCACGTAGTAGACGTAATCGATATCCGACGGGTCCGAGAGATTGGCAATGAAGCCGATGCCCTCGGAATACGGAATCGTGTTGGGGAAGGACTGGGCGAAGGTCTGGTAGGCCGGGAATTCCAGGATCCGGAACTGGCGGTACTGGAAGGGGCTGAAATGCTCCGAGAAATAGGCCAGCGAGTCAGCCGAGGCCTCAAGCATCCGGTCCACATTCCAGGCGTGATCGGGATGATAGAAGACCTGCAGGTTGATCCCGTCCTGCTCCTGTTCGGCCACCTCATAATCGGCAGAGAGCCACGAGTAGAAATTCAGGATCGGCCGGTCCATCACGTATTCGAAGTACCGGCGGCCATTCTCCTCCCATTCGCGTTCCAGATAACCCGGTGCGACGGCGATCTGGTCGGCCGAGGTCGACACGATCGTGCGGAAGGTGACGTAGTGGGATCCGGTCAGGCCGTTCTCGTCCCAATGGCTCTCGTCTTCCAGCGGGAAGGCCCGGTCGATCGGCTCCAGCCCTTCACGCCGGCGCTGCTGGCGGTCCTGCAGACGCCAGTTCACGTTGAAGCCGATATTGGCCATCGACTCGCCATTGTTGAAGAAAGTGCCGTTATAATTGGCCGTACTGACATTGCCCGCATTGCGGAAGCCGGGATTGGCCCGTTCGACCGAGAAGTCGAACGTGCGCATCTCGCCCGGCTGCATGGGCGTGTCGAAGCTGAAAGAATAGGTCAGGAAGCGCCCATCCTCCGTATCGGCCTGGCCGCCCTGCACCTCCTGTGACAGCACCGTCGTACCGTAGCCATAGGAAATCCACAGCGTATCGATCGGTGCGTCCGTCTGGTTCTCCAGCACGTATTGACCGCGCGCGGTGTAGCGGCGCTCCGAGGGGTAGATATCCACCTCATAGGCCGTTTCCACGATGGTCGGCTGATCGACATCCTGCAGGTAGAGATACTCCCGCTCATACTCGGCCTGAAGCCCGCGGAAGTCGTTGGAGGACAGGTACTCGTTGCGGATATTCGTGTTGTAGAAGATCCAGCCGCCTGTACCGGCGATACCGGCCAGGGCCACAACGATCAGACCCGCCGTTGCCGGCGTCATGCCGCGGCCGAATGCCCCGAGACGGGCCAGGATCGGCGACAGCGACCCGCGGCTCCAGAGCCGGTAGGACAGGACGAGCAACAGCAGCGCCCAGAACGACCAGTAGGCATAGAACCACAGCGAAATGCCGAGGAAATGCCCGTAGCCGTTCATGTCGGAATAGGGCGCACCCGGCGCACTGCCGTACTGATAGAGATTATGATCGAGCCCCATCTGCGACATCACGATGGAGACGATCAGGAAGACCAGCATGAAGGCCATGCCCAGCCAGCGATTATTCATCAGGACCTGGGCGAAGATTGCCAGGGCCGCGAAAATCGCCGTCGGCAGAATCATCCCGACCAGACCGCGAAGGGCATATTGATCCCATTCGACCGGGGCAAAACCCTGGATCATCTGGGATACGCCACCGGCAACCAGGGCCAGGCCGATCAGGCTGACAACAACCAGGCAAAGCGCGAGGAATTTGGTCGCCATGAACACCCAGCTCGGGGTCGGCGTTGCATCCACAATGTAGGAGAAGCCGACCCGGCGCTCGCGCCACATCACTTCCGCTGCGTAATAGATCACCACAACGCTGGGCAGCCAGGAGAAGGCCCCGTTGATGACGTCGATCATGATCCGCGTCACCGGGTAGTTCGGGGTGCCGTAGAACTCATTGCCGAGGAAAAAGCCGGGAACGGTGTTGAGAAGCCCCAGAACCAGAAGGATCCAGAAGGCGACATTGAACACCACGCCCTTGAACTCGAAACTCAGCCGGGCGAGGAATTGCTGGAAGGCTGCACTGCCATCGAGTTTCGGTGTCACGCGCGGCAGCTCGATTTCGGAGATGGCATTGGCTGCGCCGGCCGGAGCAACGGCGCCCGCGGCCTTGCGGCCCGGCAGCTTGAAACTGCCCTGACGGAAGCGGAAGGTCGCGACATTGATCGCCAGCAGTACCAGGCCGAAGCCGATCCAGAGCAGGCGGTTCTGCATCATCACGCCTTCGAACGGGACAACCCGCGCGTTCTGGTCGAACACGGTCCAATAACGCGTGACCTCGCCGAACGTGTTGAAACCGAAGGGATCGATCAGCGCGAGCATGTCGCGCAGGTCCGGTTGGGACTGGGACAGTCCAACGCCGACGAAATACAGCACCAGCAGTGCCACGAAGGATGCATAGGTCACGATCGTGGAGCGGCTAAAGTTGGCAACGGTGAACAGGATCGTGCCGACCACCCAGAGATTGACCAGCCCGAACACTGCAAACAGATACGGATACCAGGCCAGTTTCGTCGGTCCGACAAGCTCCGGATCGAGCCAGGGCATGACGCTGCCGATAAGGAAGGCCAGCGGCACCGCCGCGAACACCAGGGCCGTGATGATGAAGCCGCCGATGAAGCGGCCGAGTACGAAGTCGAATTCCCGCACGGGCCGCGAATAGAACAGCTCCGAGGTCTTGAACCCGAAGTCGCGCAAAACGCCGGACGACAGGAAGACCGTCGGTATGATCGCCCCGAAGATCGAGAAAATTAGGATGTTGATGGTCAGCGCGTTGGGCGAGTTGATGTTGACGGATCCACCGCCGCCGACCTGGATCTGGTCGATCGTCACCCCGCCGAATACGAGCAGGAAGAAAATCGCGAAAATGGCAATGGATGCCGGCGAAAAGAGCTGAAACCGGAATTCGAATCCGGCAATTTTCCAGAGCATGGCTGAGCCTCCCTCGCGCCGCTTATGCAGCGTTGGCGGCCCGGCGGCCGTCGGTGATGGTGGCGAAATAGACATCCTCGAGATCCGGCGTCGCGGCTTCGAAACCTTCGCCCGGATCGGTGTCCGACAGGACCCGTACCAGAACCTGGCCCATCGTCAGGCGTTCGGAAATCACATTGAGACGGGAGCGGACAGCCGGAAGCTCACCCTTGGCCACCGTCTTCGCCCAGACCTTGCCGTTCAGCTGGGCAATCAGCTCCGCCGGAGCGCCCTGGGCGACAATCTTGCCGCCATTCATGATCGCCATAGCCGGGCATAGATCGGCGACATCCTCGACGATGTGGGTCGACAGGATGACGACAACATTCTCGCCGATTTCGGACAGGAGATTGTGGAAACGGTTGCGCTCCTCGGGGTCGAGACCGGCCGTCGGTTCGTCGACGATGATGAGTTTCGGATCACCGAGCAGCGCCTGGGCAATGCCGAAACGCTGACGCATGCCGCCGGAATAGCTGGCCACCGACTTGCCGGCGTGCTGGGTGAGATTGGTCTGCTCCAGCAGGGCCTCGACGACCTGTTTGCGCTCCTTGCCGTTGGAAATGCCCTTGAGCACGGCCAGATGATCCAGCATGGCGCGGGCTGACATGCGCGGATAGACGCCGAAATCCTGCGGCAGATAGCCCAGAACAGAGCGCAGCGCCTTGGGCTCACGCACGATATCGATACCGTCAAACGTAGCCGAACCGCTGTCCGGCGCCTGCAGCGTCGCCAGCGTGCGCATCAGCGTCGACTTGCCGGCGCCATTTGGGCCGAGCAGACCGAACATGCCCTTGGGAATGTTCAGCGTCACGCCGTCCATGGCGCGCACGCCACCCGCATAAGTCTTGGTGAGATTGTTGATTTCCAGCATGTCCCGTCACGCCCCTTGCGGGCCGCCTCCCCTGAAAATGGCAAAATTGGGGCAAGACTAAGCTTGTCCCGGTTCGCGCACAAATGAGCCTTTGTACAGAAACCCCACCAGAGGGACGGTTATTCGTCTTGTCCCCCCTTGGTGCGCTGAGTGCCGGAAACCCGTGACGACAGGCCCGCGCAATTGTATGCGTCGGCGCATGGCACCACCGCTTCTCACCCTGCAGGGCATTCATCTCACCTTTGGCGTCACGCCATTGCTCGACGGCGCCGACATGCAGGTCGGCGAAGGCGAAAGACTTTGCCTCGTTGGCCGGAACGGTTCGGGCAAGTCCACCCTGATGAAGGTCGCCGCCGGACTGGTCGAAGCCGATGGCGGTGACCGCTTCGTGCATCCCGGCGCCACCATTCGCTATCTTGAGCAGGCCCCGGACCTGACCGGTTTCGCGACGGTGCGGGACTATGTCGTGGCCGGGCTGGCCCCGGGCGATATGGACTATCGCGCCGATTATCTGCTCGAGCAGCTCGGCCTGACGGGCGAGGAAAAACCCGACGTAATCTCGGGCGGCGAAGCCCGTCGTGCGGCACTGGCCAGAGCGCTCGCGCCGGATCCCGACATCCTGATGCTCGACGAGCCGACCAACCATCTCGACCTGCCCGTCATTGAATGGCTGGAAGGCGAGCTGGCGGCCTGCCGTTCTGCCCTGGTGCTGATCAGCCACGACCGGCGTTTCCTGGAAACCCTGACCCGCAAGACGCTGTGGCTCGACCGCGGCCGGACGCGCCTGCTGGAAAAAGGCTTCGGCGCCTTTGAGGCCTGGCGCGACGAGGTGTTCGAGCAGGAGCAGGAAGAACTGCACAAGCTCGACCGCAAGATCGTGCGCGAGGAAGACTGGCTGCGCTATGGCGTCACGGCGCGCCGCAAGCGCAATGTGCGCCGTCTCGCCGACCTGCAGGATCTCAAGCGCCAGCGCGCGACCCATCGCGGGCCGCAGGGCCAGGTCAAGCTGGAAGCCAGCCAGGCCCAGGATTCCGGCAAGCTGGTCGCCGAAGCCAAACATGTCTCGATCGGTTTTGGCGGCCGGTCGATCGTGAAGGACTTCTCCACCAAGATCGCCCGGAAGGCACGGATCGGCCTGGTCGGTCCCAATGGCGCCGGCAAGACCACGCTGCTCAACATCCTCACCGGACAGCTAGCACCCGATGAGGGTGAGGTGCGCCTGGGCACCAAGCTGGAAATCGCCAGCCTCGACCAGAAGCGCCTGGCTCTCAAGGACGACTGGACCGTGTCTGAAGCGCTGACCCAGGGCGGTGGCAGCCAGGTCGAGGTGGCCGGCAAGACCAAGCACGTCATGGCCTATATGAAGGACTTCCTTTTCCCGCCGGAACAGGCCAACACGCCGCTGCGCGTGCTGTCGGGCGGCGAGAAGGCGCGGCTGATGCTGGCCCGCGCCCTGGCCCTGCCCTCCAACCTGCTGGTGCTCGACGAGCCGACGAACGATCTCGACCTGGAAACGCTCGATCTCCTGCAGGGACTGATCGACGACTATGCCGGAACCGTCTTCCTGGTCTCGCACGATCGCGACTTTCTCGACCGGGTCTGCACGAGTGTGATCGTATCGGAGGGCGACGGGCGCTGGCGCGAATATGCCGGCGGCTATTCCGACATGCTCACCCAGCGCGGCCGTGGCGTCTCGCCGGACGACCGCACAGGTAATGTAACCGCCACCAAGCCGGCATCCGCTACATCGCCAAAATCGCAACCAGCGCCTCCCAAACAGGAAAAGCGGCGCATGGCGAATAAGGACCGCTATGCGCTGGAACGCCTGCCCGGCGAGATCGATGCGCTGGGCGAAACCATCGCCAAGCTCGAAGCGCAGATGAGCGACCCGGCGCTGTTTGCCGACAGCGCGCGCTTCGCCCAGGTTTCCCAGCAGCTGGCCGACGCCCTCGCCGAACGCGATGCGAAGGAAGAACAGTGGCTGGAACTGGAAGCCCTGCGCGAGGAGATCGAAGGTGAGGGCTAGCTGCCAACCAGCATGACGCCCCCGGGCAAGCCCGGAGACGTCATGACCACCGGTTCAGCGGAAGGCGCGCGAGCGCGACGGGCCCAGGATCACAGCGTTGAGCAGCAGCAAGTCCAGACCGTCGAGATAAGCCCGGGTGGTCGGTGACTGCGTGAACACCACGACCTGGCCGCTGCCATAGCTGCGCGACAGGACGAAAGGCTTGTAGGCCAGCTGTTCGGCATAATCGGCCCACAGATACCCGCCAGCGACGAGCTCGTCCGGACCGGCAAAGCGCAGCGCGGTATCGGCATCGTCCATCTCGACGGGCGCATAAATGTCCGATCCGGTCACAAGCGCTGCTGCCCCGCGGTCATAACCCGCCGACATCCACACATCGGGATTGGCCTCGACGCGAACCAAGGCCCCCGGCGAGGAATCAGGCATGGCGCCCGAGGCCGTCTCGCTGGCGCGCAATTCTTCCCGGTTCGCCAGGACCCGCCCGTCGATCACCTCGCCGCTGGCCGACGCCTCACGCGGAGAATCAGCTGCTCGCTCGCGCTGGGCCGGCATCATCGCCACCTCGCTGTCCGCCAGCCAGCGGGTTGCGTCGCCCAGGCCAACAATGACGCCACCACCGCGGGCAAAGCCCTGGATCGCCGTCCGGCCGCCATTGCCCAGCTCTGCGCCAAGTTGCCCCCAGCGCTGCTCGGGCAGGATCAGGACATCGTAATTGTCGAGATTGGCCCGGCTGATCGTGCCTGTGCGAATGACCGCAACCGGAATGCCAAAGCGGCGTTCCAGGACATAGCGGGTCGCGCCGGCCGAGGTCGGATCGACGCCGTCACCCCAGACCATCGCCACCCGTGGCGCGCGCACCGGATAAAAATTGTCCGAACCGGGATTGGGGCCGTCATCCACCCAGCTGCTGGACATGCCGTGAAAACGCGCGCCGATCTCTGCGGCGAGCCGCGTGATCAGATTGTCAAGATCGTCCGGCGCGGAATGACGCGGCACGACAACACTGCCCCGCGGGTAGGTGATATCCCCGATGCGGAAGCTAGCATTCGTCGTACGCATCGGCACACTTTCCTGGGCCAGCGCCGCCACCAGATAGGCCTGACCGGCATCGCTCCAGGGGATGACATAGCCCCAATCGGCCGAACCGCCGCCGGCGATCCGCTCGATCGGCATTTCGGCGTTGACCGGCTGGGCGTCGACCGCCGGTGTGCGGCGGCATTCGACAGCATCCACATTACCCATCAGCGGCAGGGACCACGCGGTCACGTCGTAGAGCTCATGCCCCAGACCTTCGCTGCGGCGGCGCTCCTGCTCACGCACGAAATCGGCGGGCAGATCCGTGGTTGCTTCCATCAGGGTGCGGGCGAGACGGCCTGAGGCCTGGTCGAAGCGGACGAGGAAGGCGCCCGCCTCGAAACTTGCGCCACAGGCCGACGCACCCGGCGCCAGGCGTGACACGGCAATATCCTGGGCTGCCAGGTTTCGCGCCATGCGCTCGGCGCCCCAGCGATTGGAGGCGATATCCAGAAGCACAGCTTGCGGCGCGTCAGCGCTCGTTGAAGCACTGTCCCGGAACGCCATGAAATCGCGCAGGAAACGCTCGCGGTTCACGGCCACGACCTGGGCTGTCGACAGGCTGGCGATGAAGTTACGGTCGACGCCGTCGGCATAAGTCAGGAGCGAACCGTCCCTGCGGCGCCACTCCAGGCCACGGGCCGAGGCCTGTTCATAGGTCATCGCGATGGCGCCCTGCAGGGTCGGCCACATGTCGCCATAGCCGGGATAGAAAGCGTCGAAGACTTCCCGGGTATAGTAGTCATAGCCCAGACGATCGAACCATTCGCCATGATTGCGGCCGATCAGCTCTTGGGCGACGCGCTGGCTATCGACAATGTTTGGATTGAAGGGTTCGGCCGATGGCGCGAAGAAATAGCTGCTGTCGCCCCCCATCTCGTGGGCGTCCACCACCACGACGGGCCGCCAGTCCAGGATGGCATCGACCCGTCCGCGCGTTTCCGGCTGGGTACGGGCAAACCAGTCGCGGTTGAGATCGAAGAGATAGTGATTGAACCGGCCGCCGGGCCAGGGCTGATCATGCTCGGCTGTGAACCGGTCTTCGCTGGGCGACAGTCCCCGCGCTGCGCGGAAGGACTGGACGAAACGGTTGCGGCCGTCCGGGTTCTGGGTCGGATCGATGATGACGATCGTATTGTCGAGGATTGTGTCGACCACGTCGTCGCCGCGCGCCGCAAGCAGGTGATAGGCCATGCGCAGACCAGCATCGGTCGGCGAGATTTCGTCGCCATGCACGCCATAGGATAACCAGACGACAGCCGGCAGGTCGGCGATCAGACGATCCCGGTCCGCCGCGTTCAGGCCTGCCGGATCCGCAAGCTGTTGCAGGCCGGACTGGATCGCATCGAGCCGCTCCATCGTCTCGGGACGCGCAATCACGGCATAGACGAGCGGGCGGCCTTCCCAGCTGCGGGCATACTCGACAACGCGCATCCGGTCGGGCGACGCTTCGGCGAGTGTGTAGAGATAGTCGACGGCCTCGGCCGGCGGCGTGATCTCGGCCCCGAATTCATAGCCATATTCGGACATGATGCTGGGAATGCCATCATCATACTGGACCGTCAGCGGCGCCGTTTGCGCCCCCGCCCCGATGGTTCCGAAAAGCGCCGCCAGAATTGCTGCCGCCAGTGCACGCATCGCCATACCCCTCATGTCCTTTGTCCCGGCAATTAATCAGGTTTTCGTCGCAACGCAAAAGCTTCAACGCGCATCGGGCCGCCCGGTAACGATCGGAAAATCCGGATCGGGCTGTTCCAGCAAGGCAAAGAAGCCCAGAAGCGCGCGCCGGTCGCCACGAATGGCAAACTCCTGCGAGGCGAGCATGTCGAGCAAGCCAGCCTCCTGTTGCAGCAGGCGCATCCAGAAGGTGCGGGTCAGCTCGACCGTCGCATCCGCATCCGGCCGGACATCCCCGCGATGATGGAGCATGACCCCGTTGGACAATTCGATGACGTGTGTCTCGTCAACGTCCGTGAAGACGAAGTTGAACACGCGATCATTGCGGGCAGCGCGCGGCCCGTCGATCCGCGTAGCCATCGCCGCGAAAAACATGTCGAGCGGGATCGCGTCCAGAATACCTTCCGATGCCCGCACCGCGTCTGTCTGCGGAATGCCGTGCCGCAGTTCACGGGCTGCTGACAGATAGACATCCCGCCAGGGCGCCGATTCTGCGCGATAGCCCAGCTGCTCATAGCTACGCGCCAGGATGACCGCCGCCGCTTCATTGCCCGGATACGCATAGACCGCATGCTGGGCAAGTTCGGCGGACCAGCGATAATCACCGTCAGAAAACGCGGCCTCCGCCGCCACCACGACAGCCTCAGCGCCTCCCAGCAGGTCAACATATCGCCGGGCTGCCTGCCTTCTGGGCAGAGGATCGAGATTGGCCGGAACGCCGTCATACCAGCCGAAATAGCGTTGATAGACAGCGCGCGAATTGTGCCGCAGCGTGCCATAATATCCGCGCACGGCGAACCGGTCGGCGAGCGTGTCCGGCAAGACAATCGTCTCGGCGATCTCGTCCGGACCGAGGCCGCGAGCGGCCAGCCGCAGGGTCTGGTCGTGGATGTATTTGTAGATATCGCGCTGGGCGATGAGGAAGTCATCGACTTGCTCTGCGCCCCAGACGGGCCAGTGATGGCTGTTGAAGACCACGTCCGCCCGTCCGCCGAAGATGCGGCGGGCGTCCTCTATCCCTGCCGACCAGGCCAGTGCGTCGCGCACTTGGGCACCCCGCAATGTGTAGAGATTGTGCAGGTTGCGCGAGACGAGTTCGGCACCGCACCACGCCTGGAAGTCCGGGAAGAACACCGTCAGCTCGGCCGGGGCTTCGGTGTCCGGTGCGTACTGGAATTCCATTCGCACCCCGTCGATCTCCAGCGTCTGGCCGGTCTGGTCGATGATGATATCAGGCTCGGCGATCGTATGGCGGCCCAATGCGGGATGTTTGCCAAGGCCCGAACCGACATGTCCGCGCGCTGTACGCGGCAGATGCGTGCCATACATGTAACCTGCACGCCGGGCCATTACGACACCCGCCATGACATTCTCGCTCACGGCCTCTTCCAGAAAGCCGGCTGGTGCGATGACGGGGACGCCCCCTTCTCCCTGCGCGCCTTCGATCGCCTCGACGCCGCCGAAATGGTCGATATGGCTGTGCGTCAGGATGACAGCGGATACAGGCCGCGCACCGAGCTCGCGCTCGACGAGCGCCAGCGCCGCCTGCGCCGTCTCGACCGTTGTCAGCGGATCGATGATGATCCGTCCGGTCTCGCCCTCGACAATGGACATATTGGCCAGGTCATAGCCCCGGACCTGGTAGATGCCCGGAACGACCTCATAAAGCCCGTGCTCGGCGTTCAGGCGGGCCTGCCGCCAGAGGCTGGGATGAACCGTATCCGGCGTGTCGTCCGCGTCGAGAAAATCATAATCAGCAGGCCGCCAGATCGAGCGCCCGTCAGCGTCGCGGATGTCCAGATCGTCGTCGCGCGCAACGAAACCGCGCCGGACCAGCGCCCAGTCTTCATCGTCTGTCAGGGCGGGATCGCTCGCGTTCTCTGCGTTCAGACGGCCGGTCGCATCGGTTGCCGGGAAGGCCCCGTCCGCGTCAGCCTCGTCTGCTGGAATCTCCACTGCTTGCTGTGGCGATGGCCCGGAGCACGCCGTCACGACAAGAAGAGCGGCCATGACCATCATCATCGCCCGTTTGCACACCATGCTCGAACCTCCCCCTGAACACTGTTTACCCAACGCTACCGCTTCAGCACACGCTTGGCGACAAATCCCGTTTGTTCGGTACTTTCTCCCGCGCCGAGCCTTGGTTTTCGGGGCAAGTACCGACTATCCTTTTCAGACGTGCGGGATCGATTCGGAGAAATGCGGATGGAGCAGGACGAGGCTTGGACCATAGCCCTGGACTCGCTCGACATTCCCGAGCCGGGGGCCCGCGAGGCATTGATCGCGGTATCCGAAATCCGTCATGTCGAGGTTGGCACCACGATTATCGCCCAGGAAGAGGACGAGGATCACGTCTTCATCCTGCTGGAGGGATCTGTCCGTGTGGTATTGCTGTCCGAGAACGGTCAGGAGATCTGGCTGGACTGGTTCGGTCCCGGCGCCATCTTCGGTGAACTCGCGGCGCTTACCGGCAAACCGCGAACCTCGGAAATCGTGGCCGAGACACCGTGCCGCATCGCGGCGCTGACAGGTGCGCAATTCTTCGACCTGTTGCGCAGGCATGGCAGTATCGGTCTGGCCCTGTGCCGCATCCTCGCGACTCGTATCCATCACACCACACAGCGCATGTTCGAGTTGTCTTCACTGTCAGCGCCGGGCCGCATCTATGCGGAATTGCTGCGCATGTCCGAGCCGTCGGACAAGGCCGGGAACAGCCGCACCATCCAGGTCGCCCCCTCCATGACCGAACTGGCCCGCCGCGTTAACACCACACGCGAAACCACATCCCGCACCGTGAACGACCTGGAACGTCGCGGCCTGCTTAAACGTAACAACCGGTCATTCGAACTGCTCGATCCCGATTTGCTGAGCCGCATGCTCGGTTCGAGCTGACGTCCGGATTTCGCCCGATGCCGGAGAGCCGGGCGCGACGCTGCGCAGCGCGTAGAGGCGGGTCATCGGCAATAGCGGATCGATCTCGGTGCGTCCGACATATTCACACCGAAACTCGGCCGGCCGCGACATCGACAGAAGTGCGGCGAAGGCTTCGCTGACGAAGATCGATCCGGGCACCGTCACCGACTCAATCCGTGAGGCAACGGCCACCTGGCCGCCAAATGGGGCGGTCCGTTTCTGTACCGGGTCCATACCCTCCTGAACCGGCCCGCAATGGCCGCCAATCCGCAGTCCGAGACCGGGCGGCAGGTCCAGCGCATCCAGATCGATGGCATCAAACGCGCGGCGCAGACCGACGGCCGCACGTGCCGCTTCCGCGACGCTGCCGAAGACGAGGAAAAGGCCATCCCCCCAGCTGTCGGTGTAGAGCGGGCGGTCAGGTCCGCTCTCGCAAACTTCCGCAAGCCGGCCAAGAACCTTCTGTACAAAGGCGGGTATGCGATCGTCAGGGACTGAGGTGGATCCGCGAATGTCGAGGAAGAGCATGGCCCGAATAACGAGGTCGAAACCGCCACTCGCGGCATCCTCGGCAATGACCGGCAGCGAGGCCGGCCGCACGCTACGCTCGAAGCGAAGAATATGCTGCGGCAGTCCGGACTGCCGCCAGACCGCGGCATCTCGAGCCGTGCCGGATTCGGTCCGACCGGATTCGCCATCGAAGACAAGCAACTGAACGGGTGTGCTGGCCAGCACCGATGCCCGCATCCGCGCCATGCCCATGGCAACCGCACTCGCATGGTTGAGATTGAACTCGGACAGGATCCGGCGATCGGTCGTCACTTCCACGATATCTGCAGCCGCTTCCAGACACACCTCGCACCGGCGCACCCAGGCCTGCCCATAGGGGCGTACGGATGCGTCGATGAAAACGGCAATCGGTACCGGCAACACCACGGTCAGAGCACATCCAGCCGCCAGTCCCGCCTCGGCAACCAGGATGTCGGAACCTGCCGCAAGCGCCCCGTGCAGGGGACCGATATTTTCGCGCTCCAGCAAGGTGGCGATGCTGGTCTTGAGCCGCACTTCGCGATCGGGCGAGACACGCCCTTCCCCCGCTCCCGAACGGAAGAGGTGACCAGCATAATGCGCCGGGCGCGGGGGCTCGAGCGCATCGAGCCAGGCATCGGGCATATCCAGCGCCGCAACGATCAGACGCAGCTGGCGCAGGGTCGTGGCGTGAGCGAGATAGTTTTCGCGATCGCACGCAATTGCCGACCGCAGCGCCATATTGGCCGCGCCGGGCTGGGCGAGCAGCAGATGGGCTTCGGCCTCGGAGGCTTTCTGGTAATAGGCGGCTTCCGGATCCAGCGGCAGACCGGAGCGGCAACTTTCCAGAACGCGGCGCGCAAGATCGACCGAACGCTCGCGCTCGCCGGCCAGCAAAGCCATGGTGGCTGCATTGATACCGGGATAGTGACCGCCGGTCTGGCCGAAGACCGCGGCGTATCGATCGGCGGCTGATCGCGCAAGTTTTGGAAAGTCGTCCGCGCTGGCCTCGAAGGCCATGGCCTTGAGAAGGCGTGCACCGAGAGCCAGACAGTCCTCGTTGTGGCGCGCTTCGGCGAGGCGGAAACGATAAAAGTCCCGCTCGGCACGCTCCAGGGCACCGGAGCGAATGAGGCAAAGGACAGCCCGGTGGCGCAACCAAAGATCGTCAGGCCGGTGACGCAGGGCGTCCAGGCACAGATCATACGCCCGTGCCAGGTCGCCCTGCTTGAACCGGTCGGCAATGTCGTCGCGTCGCGTCATTCGGTCTTGCCCGTCCCGGCCCGGCGGCCGGGCGGTTTCACTCAGGGAATGACCTTGATCTTGGGGTCGATAATCACGCGTGTCGACTGGTTGCCCGCGTCCTGCGAGGCCTTGATGAAGAGGGAGTAGTCATACTCCCCGGCCTGAGCACAGCTGGCAAAGAACTCGAAACTGTAGGGTTCGCACGTCGCGCCGTTGAGCATCAGCCATGCGAGGCCGCAGAATTCGCCGGCCGGCACTTCAGACTTGAACTTGATACGGGCAGGCTCGAAACCCCATCCCGGTATCTGCACATGGAAGATGAGACGCGCGGGGGCTTCAACCGTTTCGTCGAAGGGGCTGGTGCCCATGGTCGCGCTCGCTGTCCATTGCCCGGCCAGCGCCGAGAGCACAGCGGTGCGAATCGTCGTCGTGTCGGCCAGCGGGAACTGGGCGACTGTATCGGCAAAGGTGACAAAGATCGCCGAGATATCGGCGTCGTCGAAATTCTCGCGCCCGGCATCGCTGCCCTGCACAACGAGAAATCCGTCAGTTGCCTTGGCGATCAGGCTGATCTGGGTCACGCCCACAGCCATGGCGCATGCGTCGGTCAAACCGGATTGCGTCTGGCTGCCGTCCAGCCAGTTTGCGTCGATCGTGCTCATGATTTCCCCTTGCTTGCCCGTTTCGGGTGGTCACATCTCCCCACCAGAGCGCATGTCTCCGCTCTAATGTCACCAATCATTCGGCACTGATGCGCTCTCGTCGCAGAATAGCTCGAGCCCTGTCGTATTCTGCCCGCGTGTCGGCGGGAACCCGCGTAATCACCGGCGTGAGCCGGTTCACCATCGCTTCGCGCACACGCGCCGCTTCACCGTCTTCCCCCCGCTGATCGAGGAGCTCGGCCAGCGTGTTGGAAACAGCGGCATAGAGGTAGGTCCCCTTGCTCAGCCGGTTCTGCCAGTCATCGATCTGCTCCAGCTCCGACAGAAGGTGCTGCAGCGCCAGGCTGGCTGCATCGACATCACCCAGCCCCGCCAGAATGCGCGCCTCCATAAGCGATGCATGCAGACGCGTGTCGTCAAACACATCCCCTTCGGCGGAAATCCAGGAGGGATGCGTCATATAGGCCGATGCATCGAGATAGGCCTCACGGGCCGCATCGAGATCGCCGGCCAGCAATTGCGCATCGGACAGCCACAGCCGCTGACGAATGACGACCAGCCGCCATTGCAGGTTTGCCGGGTCGTGCGCGACAAGCGCATCGGCCTCATGCGATGCCGGAATGAGGATCTCGAGCGCGGCTTCGATATCCGACCGGCTTGCCGCGCGCCCTTCAGCGACGTGCAGGCGCGCGAGCGCATATTCAGCGGTCATCGTGTCGCGGCGGATCGTCCAGTTATCGGCGCCACCGCCCAGCTGCTCGTCATAGATGCGGATCTGTTCACGCAGCGCCTCCATGGCGGCGTCCCGGCCGTCAAGCGGTTCAGCGACATAGGCCATCCAGCCCCAGGCATCGGCCAGGTCGATCAGGGCTGCCTCGGAATCCGGCGCCTCGTCCGCGATCGACCGGAACAGCTCCAGCGCCTGGCGGAATTCGCTCTGGGCGTCGCGCAGACGTTCATGACCGATATAGACCGTGCCGAGATTCGAATGAGCGTAGGCCGCCTCGGCCTGCCATTCCAGATTTTCCGGCTCGTCCGCGAGCAGCTGGCGCGACAGGTCGCGATACTCGATGAAACGGGCCTCCGCCGTATCCAGATCGCTGCGCCGCCATGCAAAATACCCGGCCCAGAAGGCACTCTGTGCATGTTCATATATGCGCGCCGGCGAAGACGGGTCGACCGCAAGGATGCGGCTGGTTGCTTCGTAGGCTGTATTAAAATGACGGTACGCGCTCTCAAGATCGCCCTCGTCGGAATCGATCTCGCCCAAGAGGTGGAAGGCCCGGGCGCGCCGGCCCAGCTCGTCGGACGACATCTGACGCGGGTCGCGCTCGTCATAATACGCGATCACCTTCTCACCGACGGCATCAAGCACGTCGAGGCGCCCGACCGGTTCGAGTTTGGCGCGCAGATCGCTCAGCATGAATTCAATCAAATCCTCTGCCTCCGCCTTGCGACGTTCGGCTTCGGATCGGGCCGAGATCGCGAAAAAAGTCAGCGTCGACATGGTAAGAGACAAAGCAATGGCCGCGCCTGTGATCACCGTCACGCGGCGCTGGCGGCGTTGCAGGTCCCGCTGGATCAGCTGATCGAGCCGGACATCGATCAGCCCCGCCACAAGTTTCAGTAGCGCCATGCGCCAGCCATCGCCGGACCGGCGGAAGTCGGCGGCGACCGGTTCGGCCACCAGACCGTCCGGCGCCCTCATGTTCGGCGGGAAACACTCCTGGTCGGCCGGCCGGCCCGCGGCAATCGCATCCGGCTCGCCTGACAGGATCGCGGCGAGTACATCCCCCGCGGGATTGAGTTCGCGGAAGACCCGGATCTCCTCATTGACCCAGCGCGAGCCTGCCGCGGTCGGCGAGCAGATGACGATCAGCGTATCGGATCGCGCCAGAGCGTCACGCACGGAGGCAGACAGGTCGCCCGAGGCAGACAGATCGTCGCGATCGCGGAAAATCGGCGACAGACGCCGCGGCACATCGCCCTTGCGCGTTTCCTGTCCGACAAGACGGGTTGGAACGCGATAGGTTTCGAGCGCGCGGTGAAGCCGACGCGCCCAGGCCTGATCGGCATGGCTGTAGCTGATAAACGCCCGATAGCGGTTGTCTCCGGACATGCCCCTGCTCCCCTTTTCGGACACACCATCATTGGGCGATTGGCGGGGACAAGCAACCGTGGGGAGAGAGGTTTTCCCGCATCCCAAACAAGCCGGTCCGGGCCTCCAGCACGGCCTTCGGCCGGCTCTCCGGGGTGCGGAGCGGGGGGGTGGTGGGGAGCGAATTGCGAAGTTGGGGCTTCGCATCGGGCAAGGATTCGCGCCCCACCGGATCCCCGGCGCAGGTGGACCTCCGACGGAGAGGAGTTTGGGGCCACTCTTTCAAGCGGCATGTTCCGAATAGCAACTTCGCGTCAGCGACATACGTGATTGAGATCACGCCTTCTGCAAAAAACCGTTTTTTCTACACCGTTCCCGGAGCCCGCTCCCCTGCCGCCTCTGCGAGGCCCGGTATGGAAAGCGCGCCCTCTTCGGCCGGACTGCATAGCTGACGGAAGCCTGTGAAGAGTTCGCGTCCCATGCCGGTCTGCACAGCGGCCGGAGCAAGGGCCGGCGATCGCGTGACGAAGCCTTCGGCAGTGACCGTCAGCCGGCCAGCGACCGCATCGACGCGCACGATGTCACCATCGCGCACCCGTGCAATCGCGCCGCCCAGCGCCGCCTCCGGACTGACATGGATCGCAGCCGGCACCTTGCCCGACGCGCCGGACATGCGACCGTCGGTCACCAAAGCGACGTGAAAGCCGCGATCTTGCAGCGCACCAAGCGCCGGAGTCAGCCGGTGCAATTCCGGCATGCCATTGGCCCGCGGCCCCTGGAAGCGAAGCACGGCAACAAAGTCGCGATCGAGCTCACCGGCCTTGAACCGGGCGATGAAGTCGTCCTGGCTCTCGAAGACGATTGCCGGGGCCTCGACAAGATGATGCTCCGGCTTCACGGCCGAGATCTTGATCACGGCCCGGCCCAGATCCCCGTCAAGCACTCTTAGCCCGCCATCGGCCGAGAAGGGCTCGGCGACAGGGCGGACGACGTCTGTATTCGCGCTCTGTACCACAGCCGGACGCCAGGTCGCCCCGGCCTCGCTTTCGAACGGCTCGCTCGCATAACGACGCAGCCCGCGACCGCTGACCGTCAGCACGTCCTCGTGCAGCAGTCCGGCATCGAGAAGCTCGCGGATGACGAAGCCCAGCCCGCCGGCCGCATGAAAATGGTTCACATCTGCCGGCCCGTTCGGATAGACGCGGCACAGCAGCGGCGTCACCCCGGCAAGGTCGTGGAAATCCGACCAGTCGACAAGCAGGCCCGCCGCCCGGGCGATCGCAATCAGATGGATGGTGTGGTTGGTCGAGCCGCCTGTGGCGTGCAAGCCGACAATAGCGTTCGCGATGGCCCGCGCATCGACGATCTCGGCCAGGGGAGCAGGCTCGGCACCATCGGGAACAATAGCCACCGCCCGGCGCGCGGCCTCCGCCGTCATGAGGTCGCGCAACGGATCGTCCGGATTGATGAAAGCAGCGCCGGGAACATGCAGCCCAATGATCTCCATCAGCATCTGGTTGGAGTTCGCCGTGCCGTAAAAAGTGCACGTGCCCGGCGAATGATAGCTTTTGCTCTCCGCATCCAGCAGCGCATCCCGGCCGACCTTCCCTTCCGCATAGAGCTGGCGGACACGCGCTTTCTCCGGATTGGGAAGGCCGGAGCGCATCGGGCCAGCCGGGACGAACACCACCGGCAGATGGCCGAAGCGCAGTGCGCCGATCAACAGGCCCGGAACGATCTTGTCGCACACACCCAGACACAGCGCCGCGTCGAACATGTTGTGCGACAGGGCGATCGCGGTCGCCATCGCGATCGCATCGCGGCTGAACAGCGACAGCTCCATTCCCGGCTGGCCCTGGGTCACGCCGTCACACATGGCCGGCACGCCGCCTGCCACCTGGCCGACAGCGCCGACCTCATTCAGGGCGGCCTTGATGATGCCGGGGAAGCGCTCGAAAGGCTGGTGCGCCGAGAGCATGTCATTATAGGCCGTTACGATGCCGACATTGATGCTGTCGCCCGCCTTGAGGGCCTGTTTGTCGCCGCCGGGGCATGCCGCGAAACCATGGGCAAGATTGCCACAGGACAAAACGGCCCGGTGCCGCCCGTCCCGGCCCGCCGCGCGCATCTGCTCGAGATAGGCCGACCGGCTCGGCTCGCTTCGGCGGCGGATACGGTCGGTGACCGTTTCGAGCGTGGAATTGAGACGTTGAGCCATGTGTCGCATCCGTTAGCGTAGGTGGTGTTTCAGTCGGTCCAGTGGATAGTCAGCGGCAGGGCCGCATCGCGCAGCAAGGCGCGAACCGGCATGTCTTCCACCGGTCCTGGCGCACGCGCGGCCTCCAGCGCCGCCAGCTTGTCCTTGCCGCGTATCAGCAACATCAGATGCTGCGCCTGCTTCAACGCCGCACGGGTCAGCGTCATACGCAGCAGGTGATCGCCGGTCACGGCGCTGGGCCGGGCCTCGATTGCGGCAACCGGCGGACCTTCAGTGGACAGCGCCGCCTCCAGCCCCCGGGCACGGGGGAACCAGGAGGCTGTATGGCCATCGCTCCCCATGCCCAGCACAGCCAGATCGATCCTGCCCGCGTCCCGCACCCGCATGGCCAGTCCGGCCGCCGCATCGAAGGGCGACGGGTCGGGGGTTTTCAGACCGATGAAGCGAGCGTCTGCCGCCCTGCCCGTGAGGAGTGTCTCACGAACGAAGCCCTCATTCGATCCCGCTTCGCCCGGTTCAACCCAGCGTTCATCAACCAGCAACACAGTCACCCGGGCCCAGTCGATGTCCAGCTGCGACAAGGCGTGATAGAGCGGCGCCGGTGTGGAGCCGCCGGACACCGCCAGCACGGCCGATCCGCGCGCCCGGATCGCAGCATCCAGCACCGCCGCCACCCGCCCCGCCAGATCGCCGGTCATCGCGTCGACCCCGGCATGGCGCTGCACAGGGTGGAGCGGTGCGTCAGTGCCGGATGGCATCGAACCACTCCCTATCCTCGCGGGCGAGCAGCAAGGCCGCCTGCGTCGGCCCGTCCGTGCCGGCCTGATAGCCGTACAGCTTGGCCTGGCCCTCGTCCCAGGCGCGGATGATCCCGTCGACCCAGCGCCAAGCTGCCTCGACCTCGTCGCGCCGCATGAACAGGCCGAGATTACCCCGCACGACCGCCATCAGGAGGCGCTCATAGGCGTCGGGGTAATTGGCCTCGAACTGCTCGGCATAGGACAGGTTCAGTGGCACATAACGCAGGCGCAGACCGCCGGGGCCGGGATCCTTGGTCATCAGCATCAGCTTGACGCCCTCGTCCGGCTGCAGGCGGATCACCAGGCGGTTGGGGTGCAACACGCCGTCGACAGCACCCACCACATCGTGGGGCACGGGCTTGAACTGGACGATGATCTCCGACCGCCGGGACGCCATGCGCTTGCCGGTCCGCATGTAGAAGGGCACGCCTGCCCAGCGCCAGTTTTTCAGCTGGGCACGGATCGCCACAAACGTCTCGGTTCCCGTGTCCGAGCCGACCTCGTCGGCATAGCCGGGAACCGGGCTACCGGCCACAGCGCCGGCCTGATACTGGCCGCGCACAACATCATTCGACAAATTGGCTGCGGTGATGGGATGCAGCGCCTTGAGGACTTTCAGCTTTTCCGTGCGCACCGCGTCCGGATCCAGCGAGGCCGGCGGCTCCATCGCCACCAGGCATGCCAGCTGGAGCAGATGGTTCTGCACCATGTCGCGCAGAGCACCGGAGCGGTCATAATAGCCGGCCCGCTCGCCCGCCCCCAGCGATTCCGCGACGGTGATCTGGACGTGATCGATGCCGTTGGCATTCCAGATCGGCTCGAACAGGTAGTTGGCGAAGCGCAGGATCAGCAGGTTCTGAACGGTTTCCTTGCCCAGATAATGGTCGATCCGGAAGATATTGTTTTCCCGGAAAACTTCGCCGACCTGGTCGTTAATCCTGCGGGCGGAGTGGAAATCTGTCCCGATCGGCTTTTCCAGCACGATCCGGGCATTCGGCGTATTCAGCGACTGGGCGGCAAGCCCCGCACAGGCCTGGCCGTAGGTGGAAGGCGGGAGGGCAAGATAGTAGAGCCGGATCTTGTCCTCGTCGGGATCCAGTGCCGCTTTCAGGTCAGCCCAGTCTTCACCCTGCCCGCTGGCATCAACGGCAACATAGCGCATGCGCTCGGTAAACTCCGACCAGGCCTTGCGGCGCGCATCCGTGGGATCACGCTCGAAAATGTGCCGGGCCGCAACACCGCGGAAAGCGTCATCGCTCATCGGCTCCCGGGACGCCGCGATGATCCGTGAATCCGCCGTGATCTGGCCGTCGCACCAGCGATGGAACAGCGCCGGGATCAGCTTGCGCAGGGCAAGATCGCCCGTAGTGCCGAAGACGACGATATCGAACGGTTCAACGGGGACGAGTTCGGCCATGCTGCCTTCCGGGGTTTGCGGTGTGCGTCCGGGGAGTATCCACAACAGCAATGTTACCCCTGACACAATCGCCTGCGCGAAAACTTTCGGTGCCCCGGCCTGCGCGCTTTGGGCGCATAGCAAGGTCGCGGCACGGGACGTAATGTCCGCAAAAATAGTCACATGATTACGTTCCCGCCATGACCGACACCCTCCCTTCCCCCGTTTTCCTGCCCGGCTATGCCCTGGAAGCCGTGCCGCGCTACACGTCGTATCCGCCGGCAACCCAGTTCAATGACGGGATCTGCGGCGGCGCCTGGGCGGGATGGATGTCGGAAACGCCTGCCGATCCGGTGCTTTCGCTCTATGTCCACATCCCGTTCTGCCGCTCGATGTGCTGGTATTGCGGCTGCAACACGACCGTGCCCAATCGCGACAGCCGGATCGAGCGCTACCTCGAAGCCCTGCTGACAGAGATCGCAACCCGTCCGGCACCCGCGGGCGGCAGGGTGCATCACGTGCATTTCGGCGGCGGCTCGCCGGACATGCTGTCGCCGGCCCGCTTTGGCGCCGTGATGGATGCCCTGCGTGCCCGATACGATTTCGCGGCTGACGCGGAAATTGCCGTCGAGCTGGACCCGCGGGGCCTGGACAGCCGTCTGTGCGAGGCGCTCGCTGCGAGCGGCGTGACCCGCGCCAGCCTGGGCGTGCAGGACCTGTCCGAGGAAGTGCAGACCCTGATCCACCGCATCCAGCCGCGCGAACAGGTGGAAGCGGCCGTGCGGGCACTGCGCAGCGCGGGCATCTCCCGGATCAACATGGACGTCATGTACGGCCTGCCCGCCCAGACGATCGAACGCGTCAAGGCGACAGCCCGCGCCGTAGCGGAAATGGATGCCGACCGCGTCTCTGTGTTCGGCTATGCCCACGTGCCCTGGTTCAAGAAGCACCAGCGTGCCATCCCCGAAGACCGGCTTCCGGGCGCCCAGGCCCGGTTCGACCAGATGCTCGCCGCCGCTCAGACACTCGCCAGCGCCGGCTATTCGGCAATAGGTTTCGACCATTTCGCCCGGCCGGAAGACCCGCTTGCCCGGGCCGCACGCGACGGATCTCTACGCCGGAATTTCCAAGGCTATACCGACGATCCCTACGACATCCTGATCGGCTTCGGCGCTTCCTCGATCTCCGAAGCGCCGCAGGGCTATGCCCAGAACACCCCCGATCCGGCCCGCTATGCCGAGGCGATGGCGTCTGATGGCTCGGCCATCGTGCGCGGCGTTGCCCGATCCTGGCGCGAAGGCCGGATTGGCGGTCGCATCATGCAGCTCCTGTGCACCTTCGGCATTCCGCTGGATGGCGACCTGTTCGACCCGGACGCGCTGGACGGCGTCATTGCCGACGGTCTGGCCCGTCTGGAAGACGGCCACCTCAAGGTGACACCGGCCGGTCTGCCGTATGTGCGCAACATCGCGGCACGCATCGATCCCGGCTTCCAGCCTGCCAGCCAGACGCACAGCCGTGCCGTCTGACAGGCTTTTAATGTCGCAGGATGGGGACGACAGCCCCGGGCAGGTTCTATAGAACCAAGGCAATTGCCCTTGGTGATATAGCGTGACCTTCAAACTCGTACCCGTCCTGGCATTGCTGGTAACCGGTCCGGCCCTCGCCGATCCGCTGGCCCGGATCGAGGGTGTGTCGGATGCGTCCCTGCGGGCGGCGCTGGAAACCGCGATAGGCGAGCGCGAAGCGCAGACCGGCGGCGTTTCGAGTGCCCTGAGAGATGCAAGGACCGCGGCCGACCGCGCCCGCCGGCTGCTGCGCTCGCGCGGCTATTACGCCGCCACGCTGGAACCGGTGATCGGCCCGCAACAGGAGGCCCTTGTCCGGATCGCGCCCGGTCCGGTTTTTACCCTCGCAGCGATTGCCGCCGAAACCGGTGAGGATGCGGACGCCCGCGCGACAGCCGAGGACGCGCTCGGCCTCGAAACCGGAACGCCCCTGCGAGCCCAGTCTGTCATCGACGCCGAAGCGCAGGGTCTCGTCGCCCTGCACAACTCCGGCTGGCCCGACGCCCGGATCGAGGAGCGGCGCGTAGTGGTCGACCACGCCACCGAAGAGGGCCGGGTCACCTTCCGCTATGCGCCGGGAGCCTGGTCGACCTATGGCGAGATCGAGCGCGATACCGGCCCGTGGAACCCGCAATTCATCGCGCGCATGTCACCCTTCACGACCGGAGAGCCGGCCAACCGCGAAGAGATACTGGAATACCAGAGGCGCCTGACAGAACTGGACAGCGTCGGCGCCGCCGACATCACGCTGGGTCCGGTGGGCGAAGACGGCAACCGGCCGGTCGATGTCGAGCTTACGCCTTCGGCCCGGCATTCCATCGAAACCGGGCTGAGCTATTCCACCAGCGAGGGCGGCGGCGGCAATGTCAGCTGGATACGGCGCAATCTGCGCGGCAATGACGAAACCCTGACCCTGTCGGCGGGAATCGCCACGTTGAACCAGTCTCTGCTGGCCAGCGTGTCGCGTCCGCATTGGCGCCGGTTCGACCAGACACTGCGCCTGCATGCCGGTCTCGTCAGCGAGGACACCGACGCCTACCAGCAGGAAGAAGCCGAGATCGGTGTGGAAGTTACGCGGCGCGATGGCCGGCGGACCTACGGGATCGGGCCCCATATCGATTGGTCGCGTGTCACCGACGCCGTCGGCGAACGCGACGTCATCACGGCCGCCGTCGATCTGGTCGCCGGCTATGATTCCCGTCCGGACCCGCTCGATCCGGACAGCGGCATCTATGGCATGGTCCAGGTCACACCCGCGACGACGCTCGGCGATTGCAACTGCCAGTATGTGCGTCTGGAAGGGCGTGCCAGTACCTACTATCGCCTCAGCGACACCACCGTGGCGGCCTTGCGCATGCGGGTCGGATCCGTTTTCGGCGCATCGGCAACGGCCATGCCGGCCGACCAGCGCTTCTATGCCGGCGGCGGCGGTTCCGCGCGCGGCTTCGACTATCAGTCTCTCAGCCCCCAGGCGTCGGACGGGACGCCCTTCGGCGGGATTTCCGTGGTCGAGACGAGCGCCGAGCTGCGCTGGCGTGTACGCGAGCGTTGGGGGGTGGTCGGCTTTGTCGACTCCGCCATGGCCTCCAGCGACCGCCAGCCTGACCTTTCCAATCTGCGCGCCGCGGTCGGCGTGGGCGTGCGCTATTACTTCGACTTTGCCCCGGTGCGGGTCGACATTGCCACACCGCTCGACCGGCGTGATGGCGAGGATCCCGTTCAGATCTATTTCAGCCTCGGCCAGGCCTTCTGATCCATGACAGCGCGCCAGGTCATAATCCGCGTCCTGCGCTGGAGCGCGATCACGATCGTGATCCTGGCCACGCTGCTGGCCGGACTGCGCCTGGCGGCAGGCGGTGCGCCGGGGCGCTGGCTGCTGACAAGCCAGCTGGACGGCCGGGAGATCGGCGGCCAGACAATCGCGATCGAAGGCCTGTCCGGCGATCCGCTGTCCCGACTGCATTTGGACCGGCTGACGCTCGCAGACGCCGATGGCATCTGGCTGACGGCCGAAGACATCAGCCTCGACTGGCAGGCCTCGAGCCTCTTGTTCAAGCCCTATCGCATCCAACGCGTCAGCGCCGCCCGGGTCGAGGTGTTGCGGCGGCCGGGCGGGCGCGAGAACACGCCGGACAGCGATGGCGGCCTGCCCGACCTGCCTGCCCTCATCCTGGGCGAGCTGACAGTGTCGGAACTGGACCTGGCCGAAGGCGTGGCCGGCCCGGCCTCACGCCTGTGTATCGATGCCTCGGCCGAGGCCGGTGCAGGCGATGGAGCCCGGCTGCATCTGGACGCCGAACGCATCGACGCCGAGGGCGACCGTCTTGCCGCCGACCTGCGGATCGATGGCAATGGCATCGCTGGCACGCTGGAGGCCTTCGGTGCAGCCGACGGACCACTCGCCAGCCTGCTGCGCCTGTCCGGGCGGGCGATCCACGCCGAAGGCGAGATCGCGGGCGATGGTGATGCGGGTGAAGGCGATGTCGTCCTTCGCGCCGGCGATCAGGAGATGGCACGGATCCGGATCAGCTGGACGCAAGACGACTGGCGCGCTGAAGGCCGGGTCGATGTCGAGGGCTGGGGCGTGGTTCCTGAAAGCTATCGCGACCTGGCAGGAGACGCCGACATTGTCGCCGAAGGCAGCCGCGAGTCCGGTTTCACCTTCACCCGGCTGGAAGCCGAAACCAGCAGCGGCACTGCGACCCTCGCCCCGGCCGGTGAGAACGCCTGGACGATCAGCGCCCGGGCCGGCGCCGGCACGATCGCCGCCCTCACCTCCGGCCGCGTGGCCGCCCGTACTGCACGCTGGTCCGGCCGGGTCGAGACCGGCGGTGGATTGCGGCTGGACGGTGAGTTCACCGCAGAAGCGCTGGCCGTCGACTATGTCACGGCGGAACACATCTCCGGGCCTGTCACGGTGGTGCGCCGTGATGGACATTACATGATCGAGAGTCGGCTGGACCTGCAATCGCCGCATCTGGCCATCGAACAGGCCGCTCCCCTGATCGGTGACACGGCGACGCTGGATTTTGCCGGCACCTGGGACGGACAAGCCCGGGCGCTGGAAATCGATCACCTGGCCGTCGAGACGGACCATGTGCACCTCGACGCCTCCGGTCGCTACCCACTTGGCGAAGACGACCCCTCGCTGGATGCGGCGCTGGCGATCAACGACATTGCCCGCCTCACTTCGCGCGCATCGGGCCCGGCCGGTCTAACCCTGAACGCACAATCCTGGCAGAGTGCACACCTGACCATCGACGCAGCGTCTGTTGTCTGGGATCCGGCCTATGCCGACCTGCTGCGGGGCCTTGAGGGTGAACTCACCGTCGCGCGCACTGACGATGGCTGGCAGATGCGCGATATCCGTGCCCGCGCCAGCGGTGTGGACCTTTCCGGCCGGGGACAGACACGCGGCGAGGGCTGGGCAGCAGAAGGCGATCTTGCCCTGTCCGGCCAGCTGCCGGTCGAGGCCGCTGAGATCGACGGTGCCCTGGCCACAGCCTTCCGCGTCAACGCTGCCGAAAACGGACGTATCGAGATCCGTACGGCAACGCGCAGCAATGCCATTACCGCCGGCCAGCTCACGGTCAACGAACCCAATCTCGCAATCGAGACCGTCTGGCAGGACGGCGCGCTGTCGGCCGACTGGATCCTGGAAGCGACGCGCAACGATAAGCCGGTGCGCATGACCGGTGCCGTCACTCATGCCGGCGACACCTGGTCGGCGCATATCGATGAAAGCCTGATCGGCCCCTTCCGGATCTCGGCCTCGGCCGAGCAGACGACGCAGCGGCTCTATGCCGCTTTTGACATGGAGCTGGGCGATCGGGCGCGGTCCAGCATTCGCTATTCCGCCTCACCGGAGGCGCTGCGCGACGGTGTTCTGGATGCCGAACTCATCGTATCCGGCCACTCGTTCTCCGGCGGCCACCTCGCCGAGGCGACGCTCCGGTTGGACGGTCCCTTGTCGGACATGGCGGTGCGGACGACGGCAACCGGACGCCTGCGCAGCCCGCTGACCCTCAATGCAGCCGGACGTCTGGGCATCGGCGAGGACGGCACCGTGTCGCTGAGCCTCAGCCCGTCAGGCCGCTGGAGCATTCACCGCATCCGCACGGCCGAGCCGGTCACGCTCGACTACGCCAATGGCGATTACCGCGCCGGCGGTGCCACCACGATCGGCGACGGAACGCTATCCTGGCGCTATGCCCGCACCGGCGGCCAGGCAGAACTGGATGCCGGAATTGCCGGACTGCCCGTGGCCGTCATCGCCGATATCACGGCCTTCCCGCCGGCGGCGGGTATGTTGTCCGGCGAGGTCCGGCTGGAACGCATCGACGGCCTCTGGCAAGGCGGCGCCGAGCTGGGCATTGACGATCTTGCAGCCCTCGCGGCCGACAGCGCACAACCCGTCGACGCAGATCTCGTCCTCGACGTCGCCGAGGATGCCCGTATCGAGATGACGTTGACCGGAGACGATCTGTCCGGCAATGCCGCACTCGTGCGCGAGGGTCCCACACCCCGTCTGGCCATGCTGGCCGGCGAAGATGGCAGCCCGATCTCCGGCCGGTTGCGCCTTCGCGGCGATATCGCCGACCTCGCCGCTCTCCTCGTGCCGCCGGACGCGCGTATCGATGGAGGCGAGCTGGTGGCCGAGGTCGACCTCGCCGGTGTCCGCGGCGCGCCGGAGCTTGCGGGCCGGCTACAGCTCTCCGGCGGTCAGGTAACAGCCACCGCGACCGGCGCCACGATCCGCGACCTGGAACTCGCCGCCACCTTCGATGGCAGCGGTCTGGAACTGACCGAACTGTCGGCCAGCGACGGCGAGAGCGGGCGGCTGACGGGTTCCGGCGTCCTGCGTCTGCCGACCGAGGGCCCCCGGGGCGAAGCCGAACTCGAATTCGACCGCTTCCAGGCGGCGCGCCGCGACGACATGACGATCCAGGCGACCGGTAATGCCAATCTTTCGCTCGACGCCCGCGGCCTGCTTATCTCCGGTGCCACCAATGTCGACCGCGCCCGTATCCGCCCCTCGATAAACGGTGCGGCCTCGATCCCGGAAATCGACGTGCAGGAGATCAACCTGCCCAAGGGCCGGCAGAGCTATTCGCGCAATGTGCTGCCGATGCGGCTCGATTATTCCGTCGAGGCTGACCGGAACATCTACATCACTGCCTCAACCTTCTCGTCCGAGTGGGGACTCGACCTCAACGCCAGCGGCGCCGTCGGCAAGCCGGAACTGCGCGGCCAGGCCATACTGCTCGACGGCACCGCCTTTGTCTTCAACCGCCGCTTCCGTCTGGAAGCCGGCGAGGTCCGTTTCGACGGCGCTCCGGAAGATGCCCGCGTCGATCTGACCGCGACCCACGAACGCACGGGCTTCTCCGCAACGGCTCGGATCGAGGGACCAGTGCGCAGCCCGGGCGTCACGCTGAGCAGCGACCCCGTCCTGCCGGAAGACGAAATCCTGTCTCGCCTGCTGTTTGATGAATCGGTGAGCGAGCTGGGTGCCTTCGAGGCAGCCCAGCTGGCAGCGCAGCTTTCGGGGCAGAGCCTGTTGAACATTGTCGGCCAGCTTCGCGATCTGGCCGGGATCGACCGGCTGTCGGTCTCGACCGACTCCGATGGCAATATCGCCGTGACCGGCGGCGTCCGGCTGGGCGACAATGTCTATGTGGAACTGGGGACCGGCGGCACATCGGCGCTTGGCCAGGCGCTGGTCGAATGGCAGCTGACCCCGGATCTCAGCGTGCTATCGCGGCTGTCTGCCGATACCGACGCCTCGGTCGCGATCCGCTGGCGGCGCGACTACTAGCGCGCTCGAACCCGCCGCCAGCATCTCGCCCGGTCCTTGCCTGTCCGCCCGGCCGGAGGTAGGCAGGAGACAGCGCCAGTCATCTGGATTACTGCCAAACGCATGAAGAGCTTCCTTCTTTCGATCATAAAGCCGAGTGGGCTCTGGGCCCGGATACTGGTCTTTGCGACACTGGCCGGAATCGTGGCCGCAGGCCTGACCGGCCATTTCGAAATGCTGCGCCAGTATCTCGACACCGAAACACTGACCTATCAGGTCGGCGACGTCCGGATCAGCGCCTACACCGTATTGCGGGGCATACTGGTTCTGGCGCTGGTATTCTGGACCGCCGCCATCCTGTCCGACCTGATCGAGAAACGCCTCGCCCATCTCAGCCGGATGCGCAAGACAACGCGCGTCCTGGTCACCAAAGTGTTCCAGATCGCTCTCTACATCGTCTCCGGCCTCGTCGCGCTGGACCTGATCGGGCTCGACCTGACCACGCTCACCGTCTTCGGCGGAGCACTGGGCATCGGCCTGGGCTTCGGCTTGCAGAAAGTCGCCTCGAACTTTGTAAGCGGGCTGATCCTGCTGTTCGAACGCTCGGTGGAAGAAGACGATCTTATCGAACTGCCCGACGGCACCAGCGGATTTGTCCGGCGGTCGAGCGCCCGCTTCACCCTGATCGAGACATTCGATGGCAAGGAGGTTCTGGTCCCGAACGAGGATTTCATCACCAACCGGGTCACAAACTGGACCCTGTCCAACTCCAAGGCCCGCGTGGAGGTGCCTGTTGGTGTGGCCTATGGCTCGGATCTGGCAAAGGTCCATGCCCTGATGCTCGAAGCCGCGCGCGAGCACCCGCGCTGCCTGGACGACCCGGAACCGGTCTGCTTCCTGCGCACATTCGGCGACAGTTCAATCAACTTCCTGCTCTATTTCTGGATAAGCGATGTCGTCGATGGGCGGATGGCGCCGCAGAGCGAGGTGATGTTTGCGATTTGGCGGAAATTCGGCGAAGCCGGGATTGAAATACCTTTCCCGCAGCGCGACCTGCACATCCGGTCTGGCCTGCCTGAACAATTGACCACGCCCGAGGACGCATCCGCAGCACCTGCCGGATCTGTTGAGGGCAACAATGTCTGACGTCAGCGCAATTCTGTACGCCGCCACGATCAATGGCGACGGGTCCGGCACGCGGTTGTCGCAGGACGAGGCAGCAAGCCATGCTCGCGACGACGGGCTCGCCTGGGTGCATCTCGACGGGCGCCATCCCGATACACGCCACTGGATCGAAACCGAGCTGGATTATCTCGATCCGCTGGCCATCGATGCCCTGCTGGCCGAGGAAACACGACCACGCCTTGTCGAGTTCGAGCGCGGCGCGCTGCTGATCCTGCGCGGCGTCAATCTCAACCAGGACGCCCAGCCGGAGGACATGGTGTCGATCCGGCTGTGGGTCGATGCCCATCGCATTGTCTCGGTGCAATTGCGCACGCTCAAGGCCGTGCGCGACATCCAGGACCGGCTCGATGCCGGCACCGGTCCGAAACACTCCGGTGACTTCGTCGCCAGCCTGTCGGCGCGTCTGTTCGAACGGATGGAACCGGTAATGACCGACCTTCACGTCGCCCTCGACGATGTCGAGGAAGAGGTGATGGACAGCCCGTCGGTCGAGGAACGCCAGACCATCGTTACCCTGCGCCGCCAGGCGATCATCTTCCGGCGATACTTCGCCCCCCAGCGCGATGTGGTCGCGCAACTGCGCGCGCTTGATTTCGCCTGGGTCGATGTGCCCGCCAAACGCCGGCTGCAGGAAAATCTCGACCGGATCACCCGCTATCTCGAAGACCTCGACGCGATCCGCGAGCGCGCCCAGATCGTCAAGGACGAGCTGTCAAACGCCCTCGCCGACCGGATGAACCGCAATCTCTACGTCCTGTCTCTGATAGCGGCGATCTTCCTGCCGCTCGGCTTCCTGACCGGCCTTCTGGGCATCAATGTCGGCGGCATACCGGGCACCGACGCCACCGGCGCCTTCTGGATCTTCACCGGCATTCTCACCGGGGTGGGCGTCGCCCAGGTCCTGCTTTTCCGCTGGATGCGCTGGCTCTGACGCCGCGCCTCAGCGCGTGTGGGCGATATGGTAGAGCCATTGCAGGTGCCGCTCGAAATTGCGCAGCACCTCGCGGATGATCTGGACCTTGGAAAAGCCGTAGACGCAGTAATGCTGGCCGCCATCGCTGAGCGCGACCTCGGCGCGGGCGTATTCATTCTCGCTGTCGGCATCGGCCTGCGGGGCGACATCGCCGCCCTCGGCCTCGTCCGGCGTGGCAAAATAGGGCTCGTCATAAAGCCGGCGTTCGACCCGGAAGACGAATTCCGGCCGGTCCTCGTCCCGCACCCGCATCGAGGCGCAGCCGCGCGTGGCATCCAGCTCGGTCTCATAGCCATAGGTCTTCAGCTCCTCGGCCACCGCCGCGAGCGCCGGGACGACCGTCTCCTCGATATAGACATCGACCTCGCGGCCGGTGGGGCGCGAGAACATCATCCGCAGGCGGGCCTTCCACGGAACCGCGGCGCCTTCCACCGGCAATTGCGTGGCCGTCTTGCGGCCGGCGCGGCGCGCGGTTTCGATCGACCAGGCACGCAGCAGGCCGATGAAGGCCAGCATGATGACCAGGGTGAAGGGCAGCGCCGCGGCGATCGTCGCCGATTGCAACGCCCCCAGCCCGCCGACCATCAGCAGCACGGCCGCCACCACGCCTTCCAGGACCGCCCAGAAAAAGCGCTGGGAGACCGGCGGGTTGAGCGAACCGCCCGAGGCCAGGGTCGACTTCACCAGCGAGCCTGAATCCGAGGAGGTCACGAAGAAGGTCGCCACCAGGATGATGGCGAGGAAGGAGGTCACTTCCGTGAGCGGCAGGTTCTCCAGGAAGGCGAACAGCGCCAGCTCGCTCTGGCCGTTGCGGATGGCATCGACCATGGGTTCGGCCATGCCGGACAGGGCGAGACGCAGCGCGCTGTCGCCATAGACCGTCATCCAGAAGAAGGTGAACAGCGTCGGCCCCAGGAGCACGCCGAAGATGAATTCGCGCACCGTGCGGCCGCGCGAGATCCGGGCGATGAACATGCCGACAAAGGGCGACCAGGAAATCCACCAGCCCCAGTAGAAGAGCGTCCAGTCATTGACCCACACGCCGTCGCCATAGGCGTCGACATTGAAGGTGAGTGTGGCGAGCTGGTCGAGATAATCGCCGATATTCTGCACGAAGGCGCTGATCAGGAAGAGGGTCGGCCCGGCCAGGAGGACGAAGGCGATCAGGGCAATGGCGAGATAGAGGTTGAGCTCGCTGAGCCGCTTGATCCCCGCATCCAGGCCCGCCACGACGGACAGCGTCGCCAGGGCGGTGATGCCGGCGATCAGGGCCAGCTGGACTTCCGGCGCGATCGGCACGTCAAACAGGGAGTTGAGCCCGGCATTGATCTGGGTCACGCCGAAGCCCAGCGAGGTCGCCACGCCGAACAGGGTGCCCAGCACGGCGATGGTATCGACGATATGCCCGATCGGTCCGTAGATCCGGTCGCCGATCAGCGGGTAGAGGGCGGAGCGGATGGTGAGCGGCAGGCCGTGGCGATAGGTGAAATAGGCCAGGCTCAGCCCAACCACGACATAGATGCCCCATGCATGGACGCCCCAATGGAAGAAGGTCAGCACGATCGCCTGACGCGCCGATTCCAGTGTTTCAGGATCGCCGTCCGGCGGGGTGAGATAATGGGTCAGCGGTTCGGCGACGCCGAAGAACATCAGGCCGATCCCCATGCCCGCGGAGAACAGCATCGCGAACCAGGGCGCAAATCCGTATTCAGGCTCGCTGTCATCCGGCCCCAGCTTGATCCGTCCCCAGTCGGAGAAGGCGACAACGATCAGTGCGATCAGGAAGAAGCCCACGCCGACAGAGTAGAGCCAGCCGGTGGTTTCGGTGATCGCATTGCGCAGACCTGTGAAGGCGGCCTCGGCGGAATCGCCAGCCAGCACCGCATAGCCAACACCGGCAAAGACCAGGGCAGCGGCGGGAAAGAAGACGGCAGGTTCGATCTTTCTCATGGGGTCAGTCCTCGCTTTCGCGGCGGTTGTCAGGCTCTGGAACGATAGCTCGTGAGGGCAGACCCCAGAGCCGACTTCAGCGGGTCGAGATGGCGTTCGAAATGACGCCACTGCTCGACGCCGCTGTCATAGATGGGTTGTCGCACCTGTTCGGAACTCGCGGTCCGCACGGCGCGCTCGGTGGTGTGGAAATCCAGGCAGGCCTGTTCGAAGGGCAGGCCGCAGAAGTCGAGGATGCGCCGGACCTGGCTCTCCAGATCGGCTACGACATCCTCGTACTGCACGCGCAGGATCTGGCCGGGCAGCACCCGGTCCCAATGGTCCATCAGGTCGACATAGCCGCGATAATAGCGGCCGACCGCATCGAGCCCGTAGGTGAACTCCTGCCCCTCGGCGAAGAGTTGCTTGAAGCCGGAGAAACAGCACGCCATCGGCGCGCGGCGCGCATCAATGATCTTCGCGTTCGGCAGGATCAGCTTGATCAAGCCGATATGCCGGAAATTGTTCGGCATCTTGTCAGTGAAGAAAGGCGCGCCCTGGCGGTGGATGCGGGTGTTTTCGATATAGGCCTCGCCCAGCTCGCGCAGCTGGCCGGCATCGAGTTCGTGCAGAATGCGCGGATAACGGGTCTTGTCTGTCAGACGCTTGCGGCCGCGCAATCGGTGGGACAGCGACAAGATGTTCGGCAGTTCCAGCGTGCCGTCGACCAGGCTGTGCGAGGCGAGGATCTGCTCCAACAAGGTGGAGCCGGCGCGCGGCAGGCCGAGAATGAAGATGGGATCGGGCGCGGGGCAGCCGTTGCCGCCCTGTTTCTCGAACAGGTCCGGCGTACACACACGCGCCTGGGCCTCAAGTTCCTCGGCCATCTGTTCGGACGTATAGCGGGTCTGTACCCGTTTCAAATCATTGCCACGCTCGTAGTATTCGAAGGATCGGTCGTACTCGCTACGGTCCTCGAACGCCTTACCTAGCGCGAAACACAGATGGATGCGGTTCTGGAAGGACAGATCATTGCTTGCCTCCTGTTCCTGCATCGCATTCATCTCTTCGTCGGTGAAGCGGTAGGTTTTAAGATTGGCGAGCGCGTAATAGGCGTCGCCATGGGCGGGGCGTACGACGCAGGCCCGGCGATACGAAGCCACCGCATCGTCGTGCCGGCCTAGCGTTTTCAGCGCGTGGCCACGCGAGGTCAGCGTTGCAGGATCGTCGGGCAATTTCTGGAGAATGGTTTCAAAAAGGTCGAGCGCGCGATCGTAATCGCCCGTCTGCATGCATTCGATGGCGTAGTGCGACTGGAAGAGCGGGTTGAGCGGATCGCGGTCGTAGAGATGGCGGGCTTGGGCCAGAGCCGCCTCGAATTTCTGCCGCTTGCGCAGGATCTGGATATGGTCCAGCCGCAGCTGGATATTGTCCGGCTCAAACTCGATGGCGCTTTCCAGCAGGAATTCGGCATCTTCCAGCACGCCGAACCGCGAGCCGATCTCGGCCAGCAGCCGCATCGCCTCGACATGGTGCGGCGTCTTCTGGAGGAAGGCCCGGCACAGCTGTTCGGCCTTTACCAGCTTGCCTTCATGGAGCAGGTGGGTGACCGCGGCCAGCTCCTGCGGGAGGGCGGCGATCCGTTCGGCCTGGGCGGCAGCCTGGGCGGCTTCGTCGTGACGGCCCAGCTCGGCGAGAATTTCGGCCTGCGCCCGCCAGCTGGCCTGCAGGGCGGGATTGAACTGGCAGGCGCGCTGATAGGCGGACAGCGCCCGCTCTGCTTCGCCCGCCGCACGCAGCAAATGCCCCTCTTCCTGGTGCGCCCGGCCGAATTCCGGCGCCTGCCGCTTGATGCGGTCGAGGAAGTCCCGCGCGGCGTCCTTGCGGTCTAGATACCGTGCACAGACCGCACTCATATAGAGCGCATCGGTCAGGCCGGGATCGGCATCGAGCACCGGCACCAGTGTCGCAAGCGCGGCCTCGAACCGCCCCTCATACATCTGGGCCTGGGCCGTTTTCAGGCTCCCGGCATGACCCTCGGCATCCTTTGGCACGCTAGGCTCCGCCTTGGTGAACGCAAGAAAGCGTCCCCCGGAGGGGACGCTTTCGATAATGGGGCATCGTCCCCTGCAGGGACAGGGCTAGTACTGCACCCCGACGCGCACGCCGATCGTGCGCGGACGGATCACCGTCACGCGTTCGCGATCGTAGACGAAATTGTTCGATATCTCCCCGCGCTCGTCGGTGAGATTGTTGGCGAACAATTCCACCGACCAGGTATCGCCCGTCAGGCCGGTCGCGAAGTTGAGCGAGGCATAGCCTTCCACCTCGATCTTGTTGATCTCGATGACGTCCGAATAGCTGTCGTCCGTCAGCGTGAGCTGCGGCATGACGTGCGCCATCAGACCATTCTCGAGCGCCCACTCGTAACGCGCCCGGATATTGGCCTGGTAGCTCGGCGCGAAGGCCAACTCACTACCCGCGACGACATCGTTGGTCGGGGTCAACACTTCGGTGATCTCTGTGTCGAGCAGAGAGAAGGCGCCGACCACGGTCAGGCCCTCGATATCCCGCGGCGCCCACGTGAACTCGCCCTCGATGCCGCGGATTTCCGCATTTGCCGCATTGTCCGAGAAGAACAGATTGGTGATCGACGGATCGAAGATCGTCGTCTGCATATTCTCGATTTCAACAAAGAAGGCATTACCGTTGAAGCGGACCTGATTGTCGAACAGGTCGGTTTTCCAACCCAGCTCGTAATTGGTCACATCGTCCGTATCGAGCGCGTAGGGCACGGTGTAGCCACCGGGACCGGCCGCGCCGCCCGGACGGTTGAGCAGACCCGGACGGAAGCCCTCGGACACGGTGGCATAGAACAGCGTCGTGTCGGTGGGCCGCCATTCCAGCGTCCCTTTGAAGATGAAGCCATCGGTCGCGGCGACATCCGGGTTTCCGTAGGGGTTATCCTCGGCATAGATCGCCGAGATATTGGTGCCGAAGACCTGAGCATCCGTGGTCTGGCCGAAATTGTAGAAGGAGCCGTTGGCGCTGCCCTTCAGATCGACCTCGATATCGTAATAGCGCGCACCCAGGGTCAGCGAGAACTGCTCGGTGATGTCGAACGTGGTCTCGCCGAAGATGCCATATTGCTCATCCGTGCGCAGCACGTCGTTTCGGAAGATCACCCCGGCCGGGAAAGGACCCGGATCGGAGTAGTAGCCGTCCGTCGCATCGCCGACCGGACCGGTGGCCCCGATATTGGTCAACGGATAGTTGGGCGCGAACCCCGTCGTGCCGTTAAAGGCGATCGCATTGACCGAGCCGGGATAGGTGAAGTCGTTGAGCTCGGCCACTTCCATGTCGGAATAGAAGCCGCCGAAGGTCGCGCGGATACGGCGGTCTGCCGGCGTGTTGAAACGCAGCTCCTGGGTGAAGACCTGGGTGTTGGTGCTGGAGTCCACGAACAGGTTGGGCGGCTGGCAGGTGCCCGACGGGTCGGCGGCACCGGGATAGCTCACCGATGCGTCGCAGATGTAATAGGGCAGGTACTGACCAACGAAGAGATAGTCGGAATAGTCCACGCGCTGATCCGTCTCACGGTCCGTATAGGCACCGGTATAGACCATTTCCAGCGCGCCGAGCCGGCCTTCGACCGTCCAGCTGGTATTGTGGAAATAGTCGTCCAGCTCGTCTTCCTCGAAGCGCTGGATCTCCAGGTCGTCCAGCTCCGGATCCATGAAGAACACGCCTTCGGAATCCAGCTGCTGCTGCATGTGCATGACGGTCAAAGACCAGTCGGCGTTGAAGTCATACAGCGCGCTGACGCGGAAGCCGGAATATGTGGTGTCGTTGAAGTCCTTTTCCAGAAGGTCGGAATTGTTGGCTTCAAGGAAGTTGACGCCCGACAGATCGGCCGTCGACTGGAAACCCGCGCGCTGGGCGCTGACCGGCACACCATTGGCGCGCATCGTGCCTTCCGGACGGAAGCGCGCGGATGCGGACGCGTCACGCGTGCCCGGCACATTGTCGATATAGCCGCCCTGATTGTCGACATAGGCGACACCGCGGACAGCGAAATTGTCGGCCAAGGGCATGTTGACCACGGCTTCGACGCTATTGCTCATCTCGCCATTCTCGGTGAAGGAGACCGAGAAGTTGGACGAGGCGAAGAACGCGCTCGGGTCCGGCTTGTTGGTGATCAGGCGAACCGTACCGGCCTGGGAGCTGGCGCCGTAGAGCGTGCCCTGCGGTCCCGGCAGCACTTCGACCCGCTGGAGGTCGGCCGCGTAGACGTCGAGATTCCGGCCCGGCTGGGAGACCGGTTGCTCGTCCAGGTAAAGCGCCACGTTCGGCGCCAGTCCGGCAACGCCGGCCGTCGTCAGGTTCGGCGTCGTCGAGGCAAGGCCGCGGATATAGATCGTCGCCTGGCCCGGACCGCTGCCGCCCGCCGTCACGCCGGGCAGTTGCTGCAGGTAATCCGTGAAGACATCGACACCCAATTCGTCAAGCGTCTCCTCGTTCATCGCATTGACCGCGAGCGGGATGTCCTGGGTGGAGCTTTCCCGCTTGGTCGCGGTCACGGTGATGACATCGACCTGGGCGTGGGCGGTACCGGCGATGGAGAGCGCGGCGGCGGACAGAATGGTGGTTGTGAGTGCACGTTGCTTCAGCATGACGCGTTGGATGCCCCTCGATTGTGTGTGCGGAAAGATTGCAGGAGGGTTTAGGGCGTTGCCCCGGCCATGACCATACTTGCTTTGAGTTGAAAATAATCCCGACGGCGTGCCATGCCTTGGATCCGCCACCCACAGAACCTATTATTCACTGATATAAATGGTATTTTTCAGCCCCGTTGCATAGATGCGACAGTTCCGTTGCAATTCACGATTCTACGAGTGCGAAAAGAACATCGGGGGATTTCAGGCTCGCGAAAGAGATTGCGCCCGCCCCGGGGTTTTGCCATTTGAAACAGGGCGAGGGGGCGGAACACCGCCTCCATCTCTCTGGAACGGTTGAACGAATGAGCGATCACGACGAAATTCTCATCGCCCTGAGGCGCATCACCCGCGCCATTGACCTGCAGTCGAAACGCCTGGTGAAGGCAACAGGGCTGACCGCACCGCAGCTCGTCGTGATCGACACCTTGCGCAAGGGCGGCGAGCTGTCTCCGAGCGCCATCGCCCGGGCCGTCTCGCTGAGCCAGGCCACCATCACCTCCATCCTCGACCGGTTGACCCAGGCCGGACTGGTCGAACGCGTGCGCAGCGACAAGGACAAGCGCGTCGTGCTGGCAAAGCTGACCGAAAAGGGCCGCGAGGCCAGCGACAATTCGCCCGAATTGCTTCAGGCCGGCTTCCTGCGATCCTTCCGCACCCTGCAGCCTTGGGAACAGAACATGCTGATCGCTTCGCTTCAGCGCATCGCGGAATTGATGGACGCCGAGGATCTGGACGCATCGCCCTTCCTCGACACCGGCGAGATCGGCCGATGAGCCCGCCGCCGCGGGCCGGCGCGCTCGAAGGTCTGCGCGTCGTCGAACTGGCCCGCATTCTCGCAGGCCCCTGGATCGGCCAGACGCTTGCCGATCTCGGCGCCGATGTGATCAAGGTGGAAAGCCCGGCCGGTGACGATACCCGCACCTGGGGCCCGCCCTGGATCGACCATGCCTCCGGCCGGGCGGCCGCCTATTACCACGCGTGCAATCGCGGCAAACGGTCGGTGATCGCCGATTTCCGCAATGCCGACGATCTGGCGATGGTGAAGGCGCTGATCGCCACCGCCGACGTCGTGGTGGAGAATTTCAAGGTGGGCGGACTGACCAAGTTCGGGCTCGATCATGACAGCCTGAAAGCCGACCATCCGCGCCTCGTCTACTGCTCGGTGACCGGTTTCGGCCAGACCGGCCCCTACGCCCATCGCGCCGGCTATGACCTGGCCATCCAGGCGATGAGCGGCGTCATGGACCTGACCGGTGAGCCGGACCGTCCGCCCCAGCGCCTCGGCGTCGCCTTTGCCGACATCTTCACCGGCCTTTACGGCACGATCGCCATCGAGGCCGCGCTCCTCCGGCGAGAGCGCACGGGCAAGGGCCAGCATATCGATATGGGACTGCTGGACTCGATGATGGGTGTGCTGGGCAACCAGGCGATGAATTATCTGGCCACCGGTAACTCGCCCAAGCGGATCGGCAATGCCCATCCCTCCATCGTGCCCTATCAGGAGTTTCCGTGCTCGGACGGACATATCATCATTGCCTGCGGCAATGACGGCCAGTTCGAACGCCTCGCCGGCCTGCTTGATCTGGGCCAGGAGACGCTGTCGGAAAACCGCACCAATGCCCAGCGTGTCGCCAATCGCGAGCAGCTGACGACGCACATCGCCAACATCATGCAGCACAATTCGCGCGGCTATTGGCTCGACGCGCTGGAGCAGGCCGGCATTCCGGCCGGGCCGATCAATACCGTTGCCGAAGCCCTGGACGACCCGCAGGCCGCCCATCGCGGCATCCGCATCGAACGCGACGGCATTCCCGGCATCCGCAGCCCGATCCACATGTCCGGCGCCCCGGTCGGCGAGACCGGCCGCTCACCCGGCCATGGCGAACACACACAAGATGTCCGCCGCGAACTCGGCTTAGACAGGGACGATTAGGCTTCCGGACACGACAAGGCCGGGCCCGCCTGTCGGCAAACCCGGCCTTCGTCACGGGCGCTTGGTCGCGGCGCTCAGAGACTGTCGATCCAGTCCTTCACCTCGCGCTCGGCCTCTTCCTTGTCCTTGCCGTAGCGTTCGCGGATCTTGCCGGCGAGCTTGTCCGCATCGCCTTCGACGACCGCCATGTCGTCGTCGGTCAGCTTGCCCCACTGGCGCTTGGCATCACCGGTGAATTGTTCCCATTTGCCCTTCAATTGCGTGGCATTCATCGGACCTCTCCTTTTCAGCGTCGCCAAAGCAACGCCCATAGACGGGAGGCGTTCCGGGGCGGCCCCGCAAACAAAGAAAGGACGGGCCCCGGGGAGTTTCGGGACCCGCTCCTTTGCGTCCAGGGACGGCTGACCTAGTTGAAGGTTTCGCCCTTGGCCGCCTTGTCTTCGAGCAATTTGCAGATGTCCGGTTCGGCGCCCGCTGCGGCGGCATGCGCCTTCAGCCCGGCGACCACCGTGTCCAGCCCGATCGTGTCGGCCCAGAACATCGGCCCGCCGGTATAGGCCGGCCAGCCATAGCCATTGATCCACACCGTATCGATGTCGGAGGCGCGCTGAGCCATGCCTTCCTCGAGGATTTTCGCGCCCTCATTGATCATCGGGAAGAGCAGGCGCTCGCGGATTTCATCCTGCGAAAAGACGCGCTGCTCCAGACCGGATTTGGCCGCGAATTCGTCGATGATCGCCTCGACCTCCCTGGACGGAGACGGCCGGCGGTTCTCGTCGTAATCGTAGAAGCCCTTGCCGGTCTTCTGACCGCGGCGGTCGCGCTCGCACAGCACATCGCGAATGGTCTCGCTCTTCGAATTCGCCTTGTCCCAGCCCAGATCGAGACCGGCCAGGTCCGACATCTGGAACGGTCCCATCGGCATGCCGACATCAGTCAACGCCTTGTCGACATCCCAGGGCTTGGCGCCCTGCAACAACATGGCCTGGGCGGCCCGCTGGCGCGGCGACAGCATGCGATTGCCGATAAAGCCGAAGCACACGCCGGAGACGACGGCCACCTTGCCGATCTTCTTGGCCAGATCCATCGCCGTCTTGAGCACGGCCGGCTCGGTCTTCGCCGCACGGACGATCTCCAGCAGGCGCATGACATTGGCCGGCGAGAAGAAGTGCAGGCCCAGCACCGAACCGGGGCGCTTCGTCTCGGCCGCCATCTCGTCGACATTCAGATAGGAGGTGTTCGACGCCAGGATGGCGCCGGGCTTGACGATGCCGTCGAGCTTGCGGAACACGTCCTTCTTCACATCCATATTCTCGAACACGGCCTCGATCACCAGATCGCAATCGGCCAGATCATTCATGTCGAGTGTGGGCGTGAGCAGACCCATCGCCCGTCCAACCTGCTCGGCCGTGAAACGGCCCTTGGCAGCCGAGCGCTCGTAATTCTTGCGGATGATGGAGACGCCACGATCCAGCGCCTCCTGCTCGCGCTCCAGAATGGTGACGGCATAGCCGGCGGTGAGGAAATTCATCGCGATCCCGCCGCCCATCGTGCCGGCGCCGAGAATGCCCACCGTCTTCACCGGCAGGATCGGCGTGTCGACGGGGATATCGTCGATCTTGGCGGCGGCGCGTTCGGCGAAGAAGACGTGGCGCAGGGCTTTCGACTGGGTGCCGGACACCAGGCGGGTGAAGAGCGCGCGCTCCTTTTTCACCCCCTCCTCGTAAGGCAGGTCGATCGCTGCTTTCACCGCTTCGATACAGGCCTCCGGCGCCTCGAACCCTTTCAGGCGGCGCATCTGGGTCTTGCGGAATTCGTCGAAGAAACCCGAGTTCGAGGCGATCTCGCCGACTTTGTCGGTCCGCTTCGAGGAAACCGGGTGATCCGCCTGGCCGATCACACTGCGGGCAAAGGCCACGCCCGATTCAGCCAGACCGTCTTCGGCCACCAGCTTGTCCACCAGGCCGATCTTCTCGGCGCGCGCCGCCGGGATCGGATTGCCGGTAACGATCATGGGAAGAGCGTCTGCCACGCCGACCACGCGCGGCAGGCGCTGGGTCCCGCCGGCACCGGGGAGGATGCCAAGCTTGACCTCGGGCAGCCCGAGCTTGGCAGAGGCGACGGCGATCCGGTAATGACACCCCAGCGCGACTTCCAGCCCCCCGCCCAGCGCGGTGCCATGAATGGCTGCGACGACAGGCTTCGAGCTCGCTTCGATGGCGTCGATAACGTCGGGCAGGGACGGGCCGACCGGCGGCTTGCCGAACTCGGTGATATCGGCACCGGCAAAGAAGGTCCGCCCCTCACAGCAGATCACGACCGCCTGGATGGTGTCGTCGCCGGCGGCCTCGACCATGGCATCTGCCAGACCCGCGCGCACGGCCTGGCCCAGCGCGTTGACCGGCGGGTTGTTCGACGAGATGACGAGAACGTCACCCGATTTGCGGGTGGTGATGACCGGCATGTCTTTTCCTCCTGACAAACTCCGAGCGCAGCATACCCTTTCTTCTGTCAGCGAAACAGGCAAGGTGCCGACGCACAAGCAATAGACAGCACAGCGCCCCCGGGAGAAAACTTTCTGACCGAAGAGTGCGGATCCTCCCGGCGCCACCCATACCCACTTCGGGAAACACCGCACACTCAAACGAAAAGCGCCACGCTTTGCATGCCCTTCACAACCGGCCTGCCGTCAGCATCCCACAACTGCATGACCTGGCTGGAGGACCCGCCACGCGCGATATCTGCCGTCGAGCGGGAAAGCCACCACCCGTCCCGCGTAACCGGTTCCGGTGTCAGTATATTCAGCATCCAGGTCATCGAGCTCACCGGGCCCGGCTGCGGGAACAGCGCCATCGCCGCGGGCGGCAGGGCATCGCCGATCGCCATCAGCTCGACCATTGGATCGAGCCCCGCACATTCTTTCAGGCGCACCCAGCGCAGAAGATCCGGAGTGTGCCGCTGTTCGATCGGCAGGGCATGACGATATTCCAGTTGATGGGTGAAACCGGGCGCCTGCGCATGCGCCATGGCCGGGACAGCATCTTCCGGAAGGGGCACTTCGGGGGCCGTCTCATCGGCGAAATCGACTTTCGAATCCAGCGAAGTCATGAAAACGAAAAGCGCTTTCAGACCCAGGCGCCCCCCGGCAGACACCTCCGCCTCGATATAGGCCGCCGTACGTCCACGGCGCAGGAGCTTGGTCTCCACCTCGACGGGGCCGGCCAGCGGGCCGACAAACGCGATCTGCGCCGAGCGCAGGGGCGGCAGATCCGGTTGCGAGCGCCGGGCCGCCTCCAGGGCGACCGCACTGGAGAGCCCCCCATACGCCGTCCGGCCCTGCATCCAGCTTTCCGGAAGCACCGCCGACAGAACGTTATCGCGCAGTTCGGCGGCAGTCAGGATATCGATCAGTTTCACGCTCGGCTCTCCTTTTCCGGTTGAGACGCAGACACTTGCCCGCCCACCGGCACCTGATCGCCGCTATACCATACCCATCATTCTGTCGAATAATCAGCATTGCCGCATTGCGCGCATGCGTTTGTGAATCACACACTCGGAAAGCCCTCGGCCCTCATCGACCGGGCTCCCGGTCTCCATACCGCTTCCCGGAGACACGCTGCGCATTGCTGAGGCTGCACGCCCCCTCCCGCGCGTGACGGTGGCCGAGAACTCTGCTAATCCGATGAAATGAATGCGACCTCTGAAACCATGGACAGCGCGAAGACCCGCCGCTTCCAAGAAAAACGCGAGCGCATCCTTGATGCGGCGGCGATCCTGATCAACCAGCACGGCGTGCGCGGCATGACTTTCGTCGATGTTGCGCAGCTGGTCGAGTTGAACACAACCAGCATCACCTACTATTTCAAGCGCAAGGAATTGCTGGCAGCGGCAGTGCTGGAACGTTCACTCGAGCGCATGGAAGCCCTGATCGAGGACGCGGCGCAAGGCCGCACCCCGCAGGAACGGATTGCCCGATATATCCAGCGCCATTTCGAGCTACAGACCGCCATCATCGCGAACGAGGAGCGTCCGATAGCGGTGCTCTCCGACATCCGCGCCCTGAACGAGCCCTATAATTCCGACCTGACAGCGCGCTATGTGCAGGTCTTCCGGAAACTCCGAGACTTCTTCGCTCCGCCACGCAATGAAGAAGAGAAGATTCTCCGCACAATTCGCGCCCATGTTCTGGTGCAGAACATGTTCTGGCTGCCGGCCTGGATATCGCAGTACTCTGCAGGCGATTACGACCGTGTCTGCAAGCGCATGATCGAGCTTTTCGAGACCGGACTCGCCCCGAAGGACGCGCATTGGCAGCCCCGGCTGCTGAAAATCGACGAAGCCTCCCTCAAAGTCGGGATCGAGGGCATGCCGGGAAATTTTGCCCGCGCCGCCACCTTCCTCATCAATGAGCGCGGCTATCGTGGCGCCTCGGTTGAACAGATCGCCTCCGAGCTGAATGTCACCAAGGGCAGCTTCTATCACCACCTGGAAGCCAAGGATGAGCTCGTGCTGGAATGTTTCCGGCGCAGCTATGGCCGCGTCTCCCTGGTCCAGCGCGCAGCGGTCCGCACCGGAGGAAGCCATTGGGAGCAACTTGCCTCTTCGATCGCGACCCTTCTGGACATCCAGCTCTACTCGGAATTTCCGCTGGTTCGCACCACTGCCCTGCAGGCCCTGCCGAACGAGCTGCGCAATGACGTGATCGCCCAGTCCAATCGCATGGCACGCCGTTTCGCAGGCATGATGATTGACGGCATCACCGAGGGCTCGATCAAGGCAATCGATCCCTTGATCGCGAGCCAGGCGGTCATGGGCTCACTGAACTCGGCCTATGACCTGCGCAGCTGGATCCAGCCCGTGCCGGCAGAACGGGCCTTTGCCTACTACGCCTCGACACTTGCCTACGGCCTGTTTTCCGATCGCCCGCTGCGCACGCGCTGACTGGCTGACGCAAGCTCGCCATCGTTTTTCGTGCTCAGGGTACGATAACAGAAACGATGCCCGACGGTGGCTATGTGCATGAATTTGAAAAATGGGTCCGGCTTGCTCTTGCCTGCCTCGAGCGCGGATGACACATAAAAGGCGCAATACTGCCTGCCGCCGTGCCCCGGCGGGCCACCGGATCAACGCCGGACACCCTGCCGGTCAACAAAGAACGAGAGAATCTCCATGCGTGATGCCGTCATCGTCTCCACCGCCCGCACCCCGATCGGCAAGGCCTATCGCGGCGCTTTCAATGCCACGCCTTCGCCGACCCTGGCCGGTCACACCATCGCCGCGGCTGTCGAACGCGCAAAGATCGATCCGGCCGAAGTCCAGGATGTGATCTACGGTGCCGCCTTGCAGCAGGGCGTGCAGCACACGATCGGCCGCACGGCAGCCCTGCGCGCCGGCCTGCCGGTCACCGTGGCGGGCATGTCGATGGACCGCCAGTGTTCCTCGGGCCTGATGACGATCGCGACGGCCGCCAAACAGGTCATCGTCGACCGCATGGATGTCGTCGTCGCCGGCGGCGTCGAGTCGATCTCCATGGTGCAGACCAAGGAGATGCGGGTCGCGCCGGATCCGGAACTCGTCGCGATGCACAAGGACATCTACATGCCGATGCTGCAGACCGCCGAAGTCGTTGCCAAGCGCTACGGCATCTCGCGTGACCGCATGGACGAGTACGGCTTGCAGTCGCAGCAGCGCACCGCCGCTGCCCAGGCCGCCGGCAAGTTCGACGATGAGATCGTGCCGATGAAGTCGACCAAGATCGTGGTCGACAAGGCCACCGGCGAAACCTCTCAACAGGAGGTCTTCCTTGAAAAGGATGAGGGCAATCGCCCCGAGACCAATCTGGAAGGCCTGCAAGGCCTGAACCCTGTGGTCGAAGGCGGCACGATCACCGCCGGCAATGCCTCGCAGCTTTCCGACGGCGCGTCGTCCTGCGTGGTGATGGAAGCGGAACTGGCAGCCAAGCGCGGCCTGGCGCCGCTGGGCCGCTATATGGGCATGGCCGTGGCCGGCACCGAGCCGGACGAGATGGGTATCGGTCCGGTCTTCGCCGTTCCGAAACTGCTCGAGCGCTTCGGTCTCAAGGCTGACGATGTCGGTCTGTGGGAGCTGAACGAGGCCTTCGCCGTCCAGGTGCTGTACTGCCAGGACAAGCTGGGCATTCCGGCCGACAAGCTGAATGTGAATGGCGGCGCGATCTCGATCGGCCACCCCTACGGCATGTCCGGCGCCCGCATGGTCGGCCACGCCCTCATCGAGGGCAAGCGCCAGGGCGCCAAATACGTCGTCGTCACCATGTGCGTTGGCGGCGGTATGGGCGCAGCGGGCCTGTTCGAGGTTCTCTAGGCCCGGCTTCGGCACAAATGAAGAAGGCGCGCGGGACCGGCCCGCGCGCCTTTATTGTTCTTGGGTCCGGGAAGCGCCCTACCCGGCGCGGCTGGCCTTCTTGCGCTCGTGCTCTTTCAGCCAGACCTTGCGGATGCGGATCGACTGGGGGGTCACCTCGACGAGTTCGTCGTCATTGATGAATTCCAGCGCGTATTCCAGCGTCAGGCGGACCGGCGGGGTGAGGACGATGTTCTCGTCGGTGCCCGAGGCGCGCATATTGGTCAGCTTCTTGCCCTTGGTCGGGTTGGCGATCATGTCCTCTTCACGGGCATTCACGCCGATGATCATGCCTTCATAGACTTCCACGCCATGGCCGATGAACAGCTTGCCGCGTTCCTGCAGGTTGAACAGGGCAAAGCCCAGCGCCTTGCCGTCGATCATCGAGACGATCGCACCATTGTGACGCTGACCAAGCTCGCCCTGGCTGCGCGATCCGTAATGGTCGAAGGTGTGGAACATCAGGCCGGAGCCGGAGGTCAGGGTCAGGAATTCCGAGCGGAAGCCGATCAGGCCGCGGGTCGGGACGATATAGTCGATCCGCACCCGGCCATTGCCATCCGGCACCATGTTCTTCATCTCGGCCTTGCGCTGGCCGAGGCGTTCCATGACGGCGCCCTGGTTCTCTTCCTCGACATCGACGGTGAGGCTCTCGAACGGCTCCAGCGTCTCGCCGTTTTCTTCCTTGAGGACCACGCGCGGCCGGCCCACGGCCAGCTCGAAACCCTCGCGGCGCATGGTCTCGATCAGGATCGACAGGTGCAGTTCGCCACGGCCGGAGACGGTGAATTTGTCGGCATCGTCCTGCTGCACGACTTTCAGCGCCACATTGTGGATCAGCTCGCGATCGAGCCGGTCCTTGATATTGCGCGAGGTGACGAACTTGCCTTCGCGGCCGGCAAACGGGCTGTCATTGACCTGGAAGGTCATCGACAGGGTTGGCTCGTCGACCGAAAGGAGCGGCAGCGCCTCGACATGGTCCGGATCGCACACCGTGTCGGAGATCTTCAGGTCCTCAATGCCGGTGAAGGTGATGATATCACCGGCCTGGGCGCTGTCGCGCTCGACCTTGTCGAGACCGTGGAAGCCGAAGATCTGCAGGATCTTGCCCTTCACCTGGCGGCCATCGGCCTTGGCAACGGTGACGAGCTGGTTCTTCTTCACCCGGCCGCGCGCAACGCGGCCGATACCGATCACGCCGGTAAAGGAGGAATAGTCCAGCGCCGAGACCTGCAGCTGCAGCGGGCCGTCCGGATCGACATCCGGCTTCGGCGTGTGCGCCGTGATCATCTCGAACAGCGGCTTCATGTCGGTGCCGGTCTCGCCGGCCTCATTCGACGCCCAGCCCTGCAGGGCCGAGGCATAGACGACCGGGAAGTCGAGCTGGTCCTCATTCGCGCCCAGGCGGTCGAACAGGTCGAAGGTCTGGTCGACAACCCAGTCCGGACGGGCGGAGGGGCGGTCGGCCTTGTTGACCACGACGATCGGCTTCAGGCCGCGGGCCAGCGCCTTCTTGGTCACGAAAGAGGTCTGCGGCATCGGACCGTCGACCGCATCGACGAGCAGCAGCACGCCATCGACCATGGACAGCACGCGCTCAACCTCGCCGCCGAAATCGGCGTGGCCGGGCGTGTCGACGATATTGATCGACCAGTCACCCCAGGTCACTGCGGTATTCTTGGCCAGGATGGTGATTCCACGTTCCTTTTCCAGGTCGTTGGAATCCATCATCCGTTCGGACACATTGGCCCGTTCGCCCAGCGTACCGGACTGTTGCAGCAATTGGTCGACCAGCGTGGTCTTGCCGTGGTCGACGTGCGCCACGATGGCGATGTTGCGCAGCTTGTCGAGGGACGCGCTCATGGGCTCTACTTTTCCTGTGGTGAAAGGGCGCGCCCTCATACGCTGTGAGACGCGGGCTGGCCAGTGCTTATTCTGTGGCAGGGCTTATCCGGTGCCCGTTGTCATAGCGGCGCGCGTCCATGCCGGTCACGGCCCGGCCGGGCAGGCGCAGAGCCGGCAGATAGTGCCAGACGAGGCTGGCCAGGCCCGACATGACGAGCGCGACAAAGAAGACAATCGGGAAGACCTGGCGCGTGCGCCCGGAAACCGTGGCCTCTATATCGGCCAACGGCACGACGGAGACGAAGTACCAGTCCGGACCGGCAACCCGGCTGAAGGCGATCATTTGCCCCAGCGCCTCGGCACGCACGATGCCGCGCGGCCGCGGGTCATCGGCGAGCAAGCCCGCCAGCGCAGCCGGGTCGACACGGACATCATCATCCTCACCAGCCGGACGCCCGCGCGCAATCACCTGCTGATCGCGCCCCAGGATGAGATTGACGCCACCCGCCGGCGGTTCTTCCAGAGCGCTTGCAAGATGGTCATTCATCATGATCGAAGTCCCGAACGCGCCCAGAAGGGCATCGCCATCAAGAACCGGCTTGCGGCAGGCCGTCGCCGAGCGCTCGCCGGCATCGCGGTAGACGAAGCGCGACAGCTGGGTGCACTGCATCACGCCGTCCGGATTGGTCTCGCGCGAGAACAGGCGCGGATCCTCGTCCGCCTGCAGCGGGAAATCGGCCGGTGCCTCGAACCGGTAGAATGCCAGCCGATCCTCACGTTCGGGCGCAAACATCACCATCCGCCGGTCAGGCGTGAAATAGTAGAGGCTGGAAAACTGCTGCAGCCAAGCCTCGCCGACCGTCCGCACGACATGCAGCCCCGCCAGATAACGCCGCTTTTCCTCCAGCGTCATGGCTTCGCCATCGCCGAGAAATGCACCGACACCGTAGGTGTGATCGCCGCCATCCAGATCGGCCCCGTCGAACAGGTCCGGTGCGCTGCGGCGGGTACCATCGCCATGAGGCGGAAAGAAGCGGTCGAACCCGCTCTCGACTTCCTCATCGCTCAGCGTTCCAAGCCGGCGCACAAAAGCCGCCTCTGCCGCGTGGATGAAAGCCTCGGCCCGGTCGAACACGGCCTGCTCGCGATCGCCGCGCATGCGGATGTAGGTCTGCAGGGTTTCCGCGCGCGCCTCGTGCAGTGCCTCGCCGAGTATGCCCCGCGCGCACGTCGCCGCCACAGCGGCAAGAGCCGTTGCGATGACAATATGCATCAAAGCGATGACGAGGTTTCTGACCAGCACCGGCGCCTCCGGATATCGTCTATACACAAAGCAAAGCGGCCCGTGCGTGATATTTGATGAGCGCGTTTTTTAGCGGCTTTCGGGCGTGACGGGCATGGCGTCCGCGAGCTGCCTGACAAGGGCACAGAAATCGGTCTGATCGGACGGCGCCAGCACCGCGTTTGCCGCCTGGGCCACTGCCTCCACGTGCGGACGCAGACGCTGATAGAGCGCATCGCCCTTGTCCGTGAGGTAGAGATGGCTGACCCGGCCATCCACCTGCGAGGCTTCCCGGACCAGGAGGCCCGCCAGCAGCAGCGCCTTGGTGGCGCGGCTGACGATCCCCTTATCCATCGGCGTCATCGCAACGACCTCGACGGCGGTCCGGCCCGGCCGTTCGGCAATAGCGGCAAGAACCCGCCATTGCGACAGGTTGAGATCGCCCTCGCGTCGCACGATCTCGGCCGTGCGCCGTGAAATCAGGTCGGCCAGCACCGTGACCTGGTAGGGCCAGTAGCTGTCCAGCTGGATGGCATCGCCCGGCGTGTCGGCAGACAGGGATCGCGGTTCACTCATGCCGGCATTTTAGTTGCGATCACAACTTGACGCAATAGCAACCAAACGCGTATTGTCCCGCTCCAATGGGCGTCGTGACGGCCTGTCTGGCCTTCGGCGCGGAACCCCGACTCTGGAGACGAAACATGGCAGACCTGTTCGAAAACCCGATGGACCTTTGCGGCTTCGAATTCGTCGAGTTCACGGCGCCGGAACGCGGCCTCATCGAACCCGTCTTCAAGACGATGGGCTTTACCCACATCGCCAATCACCGCTCCAAGGACATCGAGCTGTGGCGCCAGGGCGATATCAACTTCCTGATCAATTACGAGCCCGGCACACCCGCCGCCTTTTTCGCCGCCGAGCACGGCCCGTCTGCCTCGGGCATGGGCTTTCGCGTCAAGAATGCCAAGCGCGCCTACGCCATGGCCCTGGAAAAGGGTGCCCAGCCCGTCGAGACCGAAACACGCGTCTCCGAGCTGCGCCTGCCGGCGATCCGCGGCATTGGCGGCGCCACCGTCTACCTGATCGACCGGTTCCAGGACGGCCAATCGATCTATGACATCGATTTCGAATACATCGAGGGCGTCGACCGTCATCCGAAGGGCTGCGGCTTCAACGTGATCGATCACCTCACCCACAATGTCTACAAGGGCCGGATGGACTACTGGGCGAAGTATTACGAGGACCTCTTCAACTTCCGCGAGATCCGCTATTTCGACATCAAGGGCGAGTATACCGGCCTCCTGTCGCGCGCCATGACGGCCCCGGACGGTCTGATCCGCATCCCGCTGAACGAGGAGAAGTCGGACGGCGTCGGCCAGATCGAGGAATATCTGCGCGAATACAAGGGCGAAGGCATCCAGCACATCGCCTTCTCCTGCGACAATCTCCTGGAATGCTGGGACAAGCTGAAAGCGTGCGGCGTTGCCTTCATGACCCCGCCGCCGGACACCTATTACGACATGCTGGACGAGCGTCTTCCCGGCCATGGCGAACCGGTCGCGGAATTCCAGAAGCGCGGCATCCTGCTCGACGGCACGACCGAGGGCGGCCAGCCCCGCCTGCTGCTGCAGATTTTCGGCGAGAAGGCGATCGGCCCGATCTTCTTCGAATTCATCCAGCGCAAGGAAGACGAGGGCTTCGGCGAGGGCAATTTCAAGGCGCTCTTCGAGTCGATCGAACGCGACCAGATCAATCGCGGCGTGCTGAAGCCGAAGGAAACGGAAAACGCGTAGGCGGGCTTTTGGGGACATGTGCCTTGGGTACATGTCCCCAAACCGGCGCCCTTCCCCATCAAGGGGAAGGATGAAATTTCCCGGGACACGTACCCAAGGTACATCTCCCTCATGAGGAGGCAGACATGAGCGTCAATCTCAAGCGCATCCACCACGTTGCCTATCGCTGCAAGGACGCCAAGGAGACCGTCGAGTTCTACCAACGCGTCATGGGCATGGATTTCAAACTCGCCATCGCCGAGAACGAGGTCCCCTCGACCAAGGCGCCGGACCCCTACATGCACGTCTTCCTGGACGCCGGCATGGGCAATGTCCTGGCCTTTTTCGAACTGCCCAACTCGCCGGAAATGGGCCGCGACGGCAATACGCCGGAATGGGTCCAGCACATCGCCTTCGAGGTCGAGGACATGGACGCCCTCCTGGCCGCCAAGGCGCACATCGAGGCGGAAGGGCTGGAGGTTCTCGGCCCGGTCAATCACGGCATCTTCAAGTCGATCTACTTCTTCGATCCGAACGGCCACCGCCTGGAACTCGCAGCCAATACCGGCACCGAGGAACAAATGGCCGAGCTCAAGCGCGTCGCCCGTCCGATGATCGAGGAATGGAGCCAGACCAAGCGAGCGCCCAAACACGCCGCCTGGCTGCACGAACAGGATTAAGGGTCTCTCCAGCCCTTGACCAGGAACGCCCCGGCTCTTCGGCCGGGGCGTTTTTCGTTCGCAGGATCACTCGAACGGCGCCGCTGCCGTCAACACATCGACATCGGGGGCGTATTGCATGGCGGCTTCGGCCCGGGCCAGCGCCTCGCGGCTCATGACACGCGCCGGTTCGCCGAAGGCCGTCCGATCGACCGCGGCGAGAACGCCGAGCGCCCTTTGCAGGCTGATCCCGACTTCCACCCGGTCCGCACCGTCACGGGCGACCGGACGGAAGGCGTTGGTGACCAGCACGGCCGGGTCCGGCGGCGCCATGAAGACACGATCGGCGGGATCGTCTGCGCGCGCATCGAACAGGCCGCACATCCCGGTCAGAAGACGGGTCATGGCCGTGATCGCCGACAGGGCCGAGCCACTGTCATTGACGGCGTCCGATAGCGCGCGCGACGCGATTTCCGCCAGCATGACCAGGCCGAAGGCGGGGTCTTCCTCCAGCGTGCGGCGCGGGGCCGTGATGATCTGCTCCAGCACTGCGTCGCCGATCCCGTCGCCGCCCGTGACATGGGCGGCCGGTTCACCCGGCCCGACATAGCTGCCCGGCGGTGACAGGATGTAGATGCGTGCGTCCGCCGTCTCTGCAATCGCCTGCAGGGCGGCCACATCGATGGTCTGCACATGCCCGGCCCGGGCCGGACACAGCGCCCGCGCGCCGCCGGGGATTTCATCAAGCCGGCTGGCGCCGAGATTGGGACAGCCCTGCGCCCGGTCGATCGCCTTTTGCGTTGCGGCCTCGATCACGGCGATGGCTTCCTCCACCCCGCCGAAACCGGACAGCCGGTCGATCCAGCGGATCAGCATCACCACGACATGCACCACGAGCAGAAGGGTCAGCGCGAGCAAAACGACAACCGCCGCTTCGCCATACAGGCCGGAATTGACGCCGATCAGGCCCAGCAGGCTGAACAGGAAGGCGCCGACAAAGGTCGAGATCGCGGTTTGGGCGGTGCGGTCCTGCGTCAGCAGCGGACGCGCGCGGGGCGTTGCCGAATTGGCGGCGGCCTGGAAGGCGGAGAACATGGTCGCCATCGAGAAAATGGCCACGGCCAGCATGCTGGATGCCAGGATATTCAGGGTCGCGGCCAGCGCATCGATTTCGACCACTGCGACCCAGCTCTCCGGCAAATAACCGCCGATGACCGGCGCCACGCCGACCGCCAGAACGGCCAACAGGGCATAGATGGCCGGCAGGAACCAGATCGATTGCCAGATGCGGCGAAGGTAGAATGTCAGCATGCTCCCCACTCCCATGTAACGCAGCCGCCCGCCGCGGGTTCCCGCCTGTCAGCGCGAGACGGTTCCGCTGCGGGGGACGCCGCCGCCCGCTATGCCCCTTCCAACCCTGGCGGTTATGTTGAACAGTGCCACTCAACCGGCTGGGGAGACGGTCTGAATGACGGATTTTGAACTCGCGCTGCTGTTCTCGGAATACCTGAACACGGCCAACTTCATTTTTTCCAATTACATGGCGCTGGTCTTCGCCATGCTGACGGCCTCCTTCTTCCTGGCACGCCGAATGGAGCTGTGGGTCGCGATCATTTTTCTCGTGCTCTACACAATTGGTGTCGTCATGACCGGTTCAGGGGTCCTGTTCGCCTTTTCCGACTTTGCCGCCCTGGGCGTGCATATCCATGAAACAGCGGCCGGGTCAGAGGATCTGGCCTGGCTGGGGCCCGCAGGCCCTGGCGGCGCGGGCATGGCCGCGATGCCGGTGATGATCAGCGTCCTGCTGGCCTTCGCCTATCTGGGCTCTCTGGGCTTCTTCTTCATCGTTCGCCGCAGGCGCATGGAACGGCCGGACAGCGCGGATGCGTCCGAATGATCCTCGCGCGCATCAGTCGCGCGGTGCGCGAACAGAACGGGTTCGCCGTCGCCATCGAGAAGTCGCTCCGCCTGTGACAGGGCGGTGAAATGTTTGTGAAACCGGCGCCAGCGGATGCCTGTCTTCAGACGCTGTTAAGCGCCTTGGCGGCACCTGCTCACGCGTATTCCGGCCGTCGCGCCGTCTCCCGGCTACCTCAGCAGAGTCCCGCCTCATGTTCCGACTTCTGAACCGTTTTCGTATCTCCACACGCATCGCCGCGCTGGGTTGTCTGGCGCTTGTCTCGATCACCGGCCTGGCCGGCCTGTTCTTCTGGAACGCGACGACCGTCGAGACGATTGCTGCGAACGAGCGGGGCTTCGCCCGCGTCGCCAGCCAGGTCCGGCAGCTGGAAATCTCGGCCCTGGAATTGCGGCGCCTGGAAAAGGACTTCCTGCTCCATCGCGACAGCGAAATCGTTGCGGCGTTCAATGCCGAGGCGCAGGCCCTGAGGGGCGAGATCGACGCGATCCGCGCGCTTCCCCAGGCTGCTGGCCTGGGCGAGGAACTGAGCGCGGCCGATGCCCTGGCAGACGGCTACACCGGCGCCTTCCAGCGCGTCGTGGCCATCATGACACGGCTCGGCCTGTCGGCCGACCAGGGTCTGGAGGGCACGTTGCGCGAGGCTGTCCATGCGGTCGAAACCCGGCTGGAGACCTATGAGGACGCGGAACTGACCGTGAAAATGCTCATGATGCGGCGCCATGAAAAGGACTTCATGATGCGCGTCCGCGAGACCTATATCGGACGGCTCGACGCCCGCGTGGCGGAATTCCGGCAGATCTGGGAGACCCGCGGCTATCCCGATACGGTCACGCGCGATGTTTACGGGTTGATGGATGACTACCAGCTGGGCTTCCACGCCTGGGCCGAAACCCGGCTCGAACTCGATGCGGCGATGGCTGAACTGGATGCGGCCTATGACGCCCTCCACCCGCGTTTCGCGGCGCTGACCGGGCACGCCGATGCCGGCCGGACCCTGGCCGCCGACCGGCAGGCCGAAACCTCCGTCTCGGCACAGAGGCTGATGCTTACGGCGATCGGCCTCACCGGTGCGCTGGTCGCCTTGCTCAGCTGGGCGATTGGCCGGTCGATCACATCGCCGGTCAACGAGATCACGCAACTCATGTCGGATCTCGCGGCGGGCAAGCCGGTCACCGTCACCGGTCAGGGCCGCCTCGACGAGATCGGCGCCATGGCGCGCACGCTCGATGTTTTCCAGCGGGAAATGCGTACGGCGGAGGAATTGCGTGATCGCCAGGCCAGCGCCGAAGCCGAGGCCCGCATTGAGCGTCAGCAACAGCGCGCGGCCATGGCCGACGCCTTCGACCGCGCGGTCGGCGAGATCATCACCCGCCAGGCCGCCGCAGCCGATGGGCTTGCGGAACTCGCCCGCACGCTGGAAGCCTCGACCGGCGCGGCCGGCAGTCACACGGACAAGGTCGCAATGGCGGCGCAGGAAACATCCCAGAATGCCCAGGCCGTCGCGACCGCCACCGAAGAATTGTCCTCCTCGGCGAGCGAGATTCTGAGGCAGATCGAGGCCTCGGCCCGGTCTGCGGACACCGCCGAGACCGAGTCCGGCACCGCCCGCGAAACCATCAACGGGCTGGCGGAAGCCGTCGACGAGATCGGCGAAGTCGTCGCCCTGATCCACGATGTCGCGGAACAAACGAACCTGCTGGCACTCAACGCGACGATCGAGGCAGCGCGGGCCGGTGAGGCCGGCAAGGGTTTTGCCGTCGTAGCGTCCGAAGTGAAGGCGCTGGCCAGCCAGACGGGTCGTGCCACCCAGACCATCCGCGCACGCATTGACGCGATCCGCGAGCGTACCGGCGAGGCTGTCAGGTCGATCGGCCGCGTCAGCACGACGATCGGCGAGTTGTCACACGCCTCGTCGGAAGTCGGGCGGGCGATGGCCCAGCAGGGCGCCGCAACGCGCGAGATCGCCAATCATATCAGCGAGGCAGCAGCCGGCGCCGGCACGGTCTCCCACGCCGTCTCGGACTTGTCCGCCACCCTCTCGCAGACCGGCAGTACGGCAACCCGCGTGCACGACGCGTCGAGTGAAATGGCCGGACAGGCGCGCAGCCTGGAAAGCGAGGTTGCCCGCTTCATGGATCAGCTGCGCTCTGCCTAGCCTTCCGGCCCGGCTGCAATCTCCGCCAGCACGCCGTCCAGACGGTCATAGCTGGCCCCGGCGCCTTCCCGCATCGGGCTGGCGGCCACGATGTCGCGCGCTTCGCGGCTTTCATACGTGATGGTGATCTGGAACGCCGTCACACCATCCGCTTCGCCGAAGCGCGTCGTGACGATGGCCGAGCCGGGGTACCAGCTCATATCGAACTGTTCGGTATGCACGATGCGGTGCGGCCGCTCGATTTCCAGATAGCGGCCGCCCATTCCCATCTCTTCGCCGCGCCCGGCATGGGTCCAGACATAGCGGTAGGCGCCGCCCACCTGCAGATCGATCTCGCAGACCGACAGGACCCAACCGTCATCCGGCCCCAACATCCAGCGCCTGACCAGTTTCGGTTCGGTGAAGGCACGGAAGACCAGGTCCCTTGGCGCATCGAAATGCCGCGTCATGACCAGTTCGCGTTCACCTTTCGGCGCGACCTCGAGTGTGTGTCGATACATGGGATTTCCTCCGGAAAATGAGTGATCAGTGGTCGTGGGGGCCGGGCTCGTGACCGGCCTTCATGTCGTCGAGCAGATCGTCCAGGGCCCGGAAGCGGGCATCCCAGAGCTGTCGGAAGTCTTCCAGCCAATGCGTTGCCTGCGCCAAGGTTTCGGCCTGTATCCGGCAGGGCCGCCGCGTTCCGTCGCGGCTACGCGTGATCAGCCCGGCCTTTTCGAGGACCTTGAGGTGTTTGGAGATCGCCGGCTGGCTGAGCGTGAAGGGCTCGGACAACTCCATTACCGTCGCTTCCCCGGCGGCGAGCCGGGCGAGAATGGCCCGGCGGGTGGGATCGGCCAGAGCCGTAAAAGTCACGTCGAGATCCGACATATTTCACCAATTAGTTATATAGCTGATTGGTGAAATACACGAGCAGTCTTCATCCGTCAATCCGGCCCGGCCCCGAAATTGCAAACAAAACCTTAACGGCCGCGCGTGTTGCAATTCGGGCCGCGGCGTAGAAGGCTAAGGGGATGACAAAGATGGCGAACGAACAGGCCCTCACCGAAGACGAGCACAAGACGATGCGCATCCTGTGGGACCGCGGCGGCGCGTCTGTGGGCGAGTTGTCGGTTGCGACCCGCCGTCCGGCCGGCGAGACCCTCGCCATGCTGCAGCGCCTGCGCCGCAAGGGCGCCGTCGACCGGCACCGCACCGCGCGCGAGATCGTCTACCGTCCCTGTCTCAATCGCGAGACCGCCCGCACCCACGCGCTGGGCCGTCTTCTGACGGCCGAAGCGCCGGCGAATGATACCGGGCTGGGCGTGGTCGTGCTGCGTGAATGCGATGTCGACCCGCAGGACTGGGCCGACCTGCAGGCCGAGATCGCCGAGAAGGCTGCTGCCCGCCGCTGATTTTCAGCAAAAGTGGGAACCGGTTTTGCGGTCCGAAAATGCGGCCACTTAAAAAGCCAGCGCAATTTCATCGACCGCAGTGGCGATGAAATGGCGCTAATTTTCGCTCAGAAACGCCCGCACATCCTCCAGCGTCCGCTCGGGTGCTTCCTCGTGCGGGATGTGGCCGAGATCGTCATAGACGACAAGCTGTGCATCCGGCATCGCCGCCTCGAAACGGGCGGCGTGATCGACCGGCACCATCGCGTCGCGGCCGCCCCACAGGATCAGCGCCGGCACCGTCACCCGCGCCAGATCCGCTTCCGGTGCCGGCAGGGTGAAGACTTCCAGCCGCTGCACCATGGCCTCACCAACGCCCTCGCCCTGCATCAGCCCTTGCACGCGGCCCGGCAGGTCCGGATCCATGCGCGCCGGATCGCCGAACAGCGCCGCCGTCGCGCCGGCGACGACCGGCTGCGGGCCCTGGGTGAGATAGAAGCGCACGCCGACCGGCACATCGACCGGGTCCTCGGTAACGCCATTGATCGAGAAACCGCCCGGCGCGACGAGCACGAGTTTCTCGACCCGGTCGCCATGATCGGCGGCATAGCGCCAGGCGACCAGACCGCCGAGTGAATTGCCCGCCAGCGTCGCGCGCTCGATATCCATGGCGTCCATCAGACCGCCCAGGAATGCGACCGTTTGCGGCACGGAGTAGCGCGCCTGCGGGTCCGGGCCGGTCAGGCCGTGGCCCGGCAGATCCATGCGTACGACGCGATAGTCAGCGGACAGCGCATCTGCCCAGTCATCCCAGCTTTCCAGCGAGAAGGAGAAGCCGTGGATCATCACGAGGACCGGTGCGTCCTCCGGTCCCTGGACGCGCACCCGCGCCGTGACACCGTCGACATCGACCAGCCGGTCCTGGGCATCCCACCAGGGCGAGTCGATGGCCGCTTCCGGGGCCGGCTCGGAGCCGCCGCGTCCGAAGACGAACCAGGCAATGCCGGCGACCACGGCCAGCAGGAGAAGAATGAGACCAAGCGTGCGCATCATGACGGGAACTCCGGACGGGAGAAAGGGAATGGCCGGCACTGCGGATCGCAGCGCCGGCCCAGTCTGGCAGCTTTCGGGCGAGCCGGGGAGGGACCAGCCCGCCCTGGCCGTGCCTAGTAGCGGAACGCGATGGTTCCGGTGATCGTCATCGGATTGCCGTAGTAGGCGGTCAGCGTACCCGCCTGACCCAGCTCCGGTGCGAAGGTCGTGTTGTTGACGAAGTCATAGCCGGCGACGATGTATTCCTCGTCCGTCAGGTTGCGGCCATGAATGCCCAGCTGCCAGCGATCGTCGGCGCTGTCCCACACCACAGAGGCGTTGAACAGCGTGTAGGCTTCCTGGTCGAGCGCCTCGAAGGGCACTTCGAACTGGGTGGAGTCGCCGCGATGGCTCACCGTGCCCAGCATGACCAGGTCACCGCCCGCGAACGGCGTCATGTAGGTCAGCGTGGCGCTGGCCGTCATGTCCGGCGTGTTCTGGATTTCCACATCATTGGAAATGTCGACACCGAAAGCGTTGATGAACTGGTCGTACTCACCGTCCAGAATGCCGACAGCCCAACCCAGATTCAGATTGTCGCCCGGCGTGAAGAGATCGTCGGCAATGTCCAGCATGCCTTCGTATTCGATGCCCTGGATGGTGGCGGCACCAGCATTCGTCGTGACGCCCGTGAAGGTGTCGTTGACGCCGTCATTGTCGGTATCGATACCCACCGAACCGGGCACCTGGACGTCGGTATAGTCCATGTAGAAATAGGCCAGGGCGTGACGATAGCGGCCGTTTTCATACTTCCAGCCGATCTCGTAGCTGTTCACGGTCTCCGGATCGAAGCTCATGAACTCGTAGATTTCCGCTTCGGTGACAGTGCCGTTCTGGTCAAAGTCCGGTGCGCCGCTGGTCTGGGCCCGCGGGTCGAAACCGCCGCCCTTGAAGCCGCGGCTGAAGGTTGCGTAGAAATTATTCTGCGCATCCGGCTGCCAGGCCAGCGAGATCGACGGGCTGAAATCATCCCAGGAATTGGTGCCCTGGAAATCCGACGTCGTCGCGATCGAGAAACCGGCGCCACCGAAATACTCCGAGAAACCGCCCAGATAGGTGCGGCGCAGAACGCGCGAGGTGCGCTCGTCTTCGGTGTAGCGGCCACCGACCGTGAGGCTCAGCTCGTCGGTCAGGTCATAGGTGAAGTTGGCGAACAGCGACCAGGTCTTGGTATCCACATCGCCGAAGGTCTGGGCATTGAGGCCCGCCAGCGTGGTGTCGAGCAGCACGTCGAACACCGTGTAGGCATTGGCGTCGAGATAGTAGTAGCCGATCACACCGTTCAGGCGCTCGCTGGAATAGAGCAGCTGGAGTTCTTCGGAGAACTGTTCGTTCTCGTAGATCGCCGGCACATCGAAATCGCCTTCCGGAAGGCTGTCGAAGTCGATCGGCGTCACCGAGGCATCTTCGCGGCGAGACAGGATGTTGCGGACCGTGAAGTGCTCGTTGATCTCCCACTCGGCGGTCAGCGAAATGCCTTCCGCTTCCACATTCTGTGCCACCACGTCGAGACCGGCGCGCGTATCGAACACGTCATCGAGCACGGGATAGCTCGTCGCATAGCCCGGCGCACTGGGGATCAGACGGTGGCCGCCGCGCGGATTGGATTGGTCTTCCACATGGTCATAGGCGAGACGGAAGAAGAGATCCGGCGTCGGTTCCCATTCCGCACTGACGCGATAACCCAGCACGTCCTTGTTGTAATTGTCCTGGCCGGTATAGAGATTGTCGCCGAAACCGTCGCGCTGCAGGTTGGCTACAGCGGCGCCGACGCGGAAAGTGTCGGTCAGCGGCACGCTGCCGGACACGATCTGGTCAAGCTGGTTGTAGGAACCGACATTGACGCGCGCTTCCAGGGACGGCGCATCCGGATCGAGACGGCTGGTGACGTATTTGACGGCACCGCCGACCGTGTTGCGGCCGTACAGCGTGCCCTGCGGGCCGCGCAGCACTTCGATCCGCTCGACATCATAGATGTCAAGAACGGCCGATTGCGGACGGTTGAGATAGACGTCATCGACATAGATGCCGACACCGGCCTCGAAGCCGGCGACCGGATCCTGCTGGCCGATGCCGCGGATGAAGGCACTCAGGGTCGAGTTGGTGCCGCGGGAGACTTCCAGCGTGACGTTCGGTGTGACTTCCGCCACGGCGGTGATGTCGATGGCCCCCGTGCGCTCGAGCTCGGCGCCGGTCAGCGCGGAGACCGAAAGCGGCACGTCCTGCAGCGTTTCCTCGCGGCGGCGGGCGGTGACGGTGATGACGTCGCGGGTTTCAGCCGCGCCGGCATCGCTCTGGGCCAGGACCGGCGCCGAGATCAGCGCGGCCGAGGCGACCGTGCTCGCAAGGAGGACGGCTTTGGTGATTGTTTTCTTCATGACGAGAAACTCCCCTCGATACTTTTTGGGTGGGTGTCGCCGGCCTGGACCTGGCTGGCGAATTGCTGGACCGCTTCGGCGAACTCTTCGGGTTGCTCGAGATGCGGTGCGTGCCCGGATTGGGCGAAGGCCTTGCCCTGCGCGTTCGGCAAGGTGTCGACGAGATACCGGCTCGTGGCGGGCTTGTAGGCCTGGCTGGCCTCTCCCCAGGTCACGAGAACCGGCAGAGACATGGCGGGCAGGGCCAGACGGAAATCCTGTCCGGCCATGGATTCCCAGAGGGCCGCCATGGCTTCGGCGTCGCACTGGCGCAGTTCCACCAGTACGCGCTGAATGAGATCCGGATCGCGGCTGGCGCGATCACGGGAGAAGATGTGGCGCACAAAGGCGGCCGCATAGGCCGGCCAGTTCGAGCGCATCGCCTCGAGCGCGCGCTGGCTGCCGGCCGTATCCATGCCGCTGGACATGCCCAGCGACCAGTCGTGCGTGTTAAGAATGCGCGGGCTCATATCCTCGACGACGAGGCCGGCCAGTCGGGCCGATCCGTACCGTGCAATCAGGCTCCAGAGCACTTGGGCCCCCATCGACCAGCCCAGCGCGACAACACCGGTCACATCCAGCGCGTCCAACAGCACGACGAGGTCGTCAGCCAGCGCATCGATATCGGGCCGGCCGGGACCGGCCGGTGTCTGTCCGTGGGCCCGCAGGTCCGGAACAATGACGCGGAAATCGTGTTTCAGGAGGTCGACGACGGGATCGAAAAACCGTCCGGAGGCCGCCCAGCCATGCACGAGCAGCAGGACCGGCCCCTGCCCGGTATCCCGGTAGGCCATGTCCGTCCCATCCGGCAGTGCGAGGCTTTTCAGCACCCCGTCACGGCCGGCCGGATTGTCCGAGCGGATATTCAGCACGGTTCCGACAACTCCTGGATCCTCCCCCGGCCTGGCTTTCATGCCATATTGCGTCAGGTGCAATTTTGTGAAAACTGAATCATATGTCAACTTTGAACACGACGACGACGGCGAAAAAGCCGAAGACCGCGCGCGGCCAGCGCACCCGGGCGAAGCTGCTGGATGCGGCTGAAGGGGCTTTCGGGGAAGGCGGATTCCACACCACATCGATCGGCGACATCACACGCCGGGCATCGGTGGCTCTGGGCACGTTCTACGTCTATTTCGATTCCAAGGACGAGATTTTCCGCGCCCTCGTCGCCCATATGGGCGAGATGGTGCGCGGCTGGATTGCCGAACGGGTGAAGGGGGCAAAGGACCGGATGGAGGCCGAGCATCTCGGCCTGGTCGCCTATATCGAATTCGCCCGCGCCCACCCCAATCTCTACCGCATCATCGAGGAAGCCCAGTTCGTCGCACCGGACGCCTACAAGGCCCACTATGACCGGTTTGCAGAACGCTATTGCCGCAATCTGTCCGAGGCCGCCGAGCGCGGCGAGATCCGCGAGGGCGACGAGACGGTGCGCGCCTGGGCGCTGATCGGGATGAGCGTGTTTCTCGGCCTGCGCTATGGCATCTGGGACACAGACAGCAGCGCCGAGGACGTCGCGCGGAAGGCCGCCGACCTGATCCGCCGGGGTCTGGAAGCGTGAGCGCGGCCGCCGCGACATCGACCGGCACGGTCCGGACAGAGGTGCGCGGTGGCGTTCTGCGGCTGGTCCTCGACCGGCCGCACCGGGGCAATGCGCTCGTCCCGGACCTGCTGGACGCCTGTCTCGAAGCGCTGGACACCGCCGGCGATGTCCGCGCTGTCGTGCTGACGGGCGCCGGGCGCGCCTTCTCCTCCGGCGGCGATGTCGGGGAGTTCCGTGCGCGCGCGGACGACCGCGAGGCGCTGCTGGCCTATTCGGAGCGCGTGGTCGGCACGCTGAACCGGGTGATCCTGCGCCTGCGTGCCATGCCCTGCCCGGTCATCGCCGCCGTCAACGGACCGGTGACAGGCGGATCGGTGGGCCTGATGCTCGCCGCCGACATGGTCCTCATGGACGCGTCCGCTTTCATCCAGCCCTATTATGCCCGCATGGGGTTTGCACCGGATGGCGGCTGGACGGCCCTGATGCCGGAGCGTATCGGCTGCGCCCGCACCGCACGCTGGCTCGCCTTCGACGAACGGCTGAGTGCCCGCGAAGCGCTGGCGATCGGTCTTGTCGACCGGGTGGTGGAAACGGGCGGCATGGATGCGGAGACCGACCGGCTGCTCGCTACACTCGAACCGCTGGATCCTGGCCTGGCCCTGACATCCCGGCGCCTGCTCGACGCGCAGATCGCCGGACCGGACCTGGCCGGACGTCTCGACCACGAAAAGCACGAATTTCTAGACCGCATTGCCCGCGAGGACACAAGAGCGCGCATGAACGCTTTCCTCGCCGGCGCGAAATAACATGCCCATTCGGGAGGACTGGCATGGACATACTGACCGATATCACGGCGCGCCGCGCCGCGCTGGCCCCTGACGCGACCGCCTTCCACATCGTGGAAACCGGCGAGACGCTCAGCTATGCGGACCTGGAGCGGCGCAGCGCCTGTGCCGCCAGCCTGCTGGCCGCAGAAGGGATCGATGCGGGCGACCGGGTCGCCATCCTGTGCCGCAACCGGGTCGAGTTTTTCGAGTTGCTGTTCGCCTGCGCCAAGCTGGGTGCCATCCTGGTGCCGCTGAACTGGCGCATGCCGGCCAGCGAGCTGGACGGGCTGGTCGAGGATTGCACGCCCAAACTCATCATCACCGGCGCCGAGGATCGCGAGACCGCCGCCGCCCTGGCCCGCACGCACAGCCTCGCCAGCCTCGATCTGGAAACCGCTTATGCCGGGCGCCGCGATGCGCTGGAGCCCCATGCCGGCCGCACGGCCTGGCCGGGCGAGCAGCCTTGGTATCTGATCTACACGTCCGGCACGACGGGCCGGCCCAAGGGCGTGATCCAGACCTATCGCATGGCCCTGGTGAACGCGATCAATATCGGCCAGGCGATCGGCCTGCGTCCGGGCGATGCAACACTGAACTTCCTGCCGCTCTTTCACACCGCCGGCATCAATCTTCACACCCTCCCGGTGCTGATAAACGGCGGCAAGGTGCACATCCTGCCCGGCTTCGACCCGGCCGCAACGCTGACCCTGATCGATGCCGGCGAGCTGGATGTCTTCATCGGTGTGCCGGCGGTCTATCGCGAACTGACCCTGCATCCCGACTTCGAGACCACCGAGCTGACGCGGCTGCGCCACTGGTCCTGCGGCGGCGCGCCTTTACCGGACGTGCTGGTCGAGACGATGGCGCGCAAGGGGGCGCTGGTGTGCAACGGGTTCGGCATGACCGAGACCGGGCCCACCGCCTTTCTCTCCGACGAGGCCAACGCCCTGCGCAAGATCGGCTCGGTCGGCAAGGCCCAGGTGCTGGTCGAGGCCCGCATCGCCGGACCGGACGGCCGCGCCCTGCCGCCCGGCGAGACCGGCGAGATCCAGTTCTTCGGCCCCGGCCTCACCCCGGGCTACTGGCAGCGCCCGGAGGAAACCGCCGCCCTGTTCACGCCCGATGGCTGGCTGAAGAGCGGCGATCTCGGCCGTTTCGACGATGAGGGCTATTGCTATGTCGCCGGCCGGATCAAGGAGATGTACATCTCCGGCGGCGAGAATGTGTATCCGGCCGAGGTCGAGAACGTGCTCTGCCTCCACCCGGCCGTCCAGGAAGCCGCCGTCGCCGGCGCGCCGGACGAGAAGTGGGGCGAGGTCGGCTGTGCCCATATCATCCTGCGCCAAGGCCAGAGCGCCGACGCCAAAGCCCTGTCGGACTGGTGCCGCGAACGGCTGGCCGCCTACAAGGTGCCGCGTCATTTCCGCTTCACCGACGATCTGCCCCGCACCGCTGCCGGCAAGGTCCAGAAACATCTCCTGCCCGTGCCCGAGGCCCTCACATGAGCTGCCGCGCGACGCTTGAGAAGACCTTCACCCAGGCCGATTTCGACGCTTTCGCCGCCCTCTCCGGCGACGATAATCCGATCCATGTCGACCCGGACTTCTCCGCCCGCACCCGGTTCGGCCGCACCGTCGCGCATGGCGCGCTCCTGTGTTCGGTGCTGCGCGGCCTGGTCGAGGAGATCGTGCCGGGCGGGCGGCAGATCCGCCAGGCGACCATGTATCCCTCCCCCTCGCCCGCCGGTGAAGCCCTGCGCTTTGAAGCCGAGACGACAGCCGAGACCGCGGACCGGATCACGCTCGCCCTCACCGTGACCCGGCTGGCCGATGGCGAAGTGACCTGCCGCGGCGAAACGGAGGTGGCCCCATGCCGCTGAGCGAAGGCCAGAGCGCACAGACCACCCGCTTCTTCACCCGCGCCGATATCGATGCCCTGCAGCGTCTCACGGGCGCGCCCGACAGCGGTGAGAGCGTGCCCGAAGCGCTGATCAACGGGATGTTCTCCTATCTGCTGGGCGTCGACCTGCCCGGCCAGGGCACGAACTATCTCAAGCAGGAAACCGAATTCCTTGCCGATGCGCCGCTGGACGCGCCCGTGACCGCAATGATCGAGATCACCCGCCTGCGGCCGGACAAGCACCTCGTCGACCTCGCAACCACCTGCCGCACGCAGGACGGCACTCTGGTCGCCCGCGGCCGCGCCCTCGTGCTGGCGCGCGATGTCGCCGGCGCCTTTGCCTGACGCCACAACCTTCGCGCGGGATTGCGCTTTTCGCGGCAGCGTGGAAACTCGCCGCCCATGAATACCCAGCCAAAGCCCGCCGCCCGGACCACGCCGGACACCGATATCGTGATGATCGGCGGCGGCCATAACGGCCTCGTCTGCGCCGCCTATCTGGCTGCGGCCGGTCTGAAAGTGACAGTGCTGGAACGGCGCGACGTGCTGGGCGGGGCTGCGGTCACCGAGGAATTCCATCCCGGTTTCCGCAATTCCGTCGCCGCCTACACCGTCTCCCTGCTCAATCCGAAAGTGATCGCCGATCTCGACCTGCACCGGCACGGCCTCAGGATCGTCGAGCGCAAGGTCGGCAATTTCCTGCCGCTGGAAGACGGCTATCTCCTCGCCGGGCCGGGCCTGACGCATGACGAGGTCGCCAAATTCTCCGCCCGCGACGCGGCCCGCCTTGGCGAATATGAAGCGCGTCTGGAGACCATCGCCGACACGCTGCGCCAGCTCGTGCTGGAAACCCCGCCCAATCTGCGCGAGGGCAGCCTGACCGGCGCCCTGCCCGACCTGTTCAAGGCGCTGGGACTGGGCGGCCGGCTGGGCGGGCTGTCGATGACCGCCAAGCGCGACCTGCTGGACCTTTTTTCCAAATCCGCCGGCGACTGGCTGGACGGCTGGTTCGAGAGCGCACCGATCAAGGCATTGTTCGGCTTTGACGGCATTGTCGGCAATTTCGCCAGCCCCTACACGCCGGGCAGCGCCTATGTGCTGCTGCATCATCTGTTCGGCGAGGTGAATGGCAAGAAGGGCGCCTGGGGCCATGCGATCGGCGGTATGGGCGCCATCACCCAGGCCATGGCCGCCTGCTGCCGCGAGTGCGGTGTCGTACTGCGCACCGGCGCCGCCGTGCGCGAAGTGATCGCCGAAAAGGGCCGGGCGCAAGGCGTGGTGCTGGACAGCGGCGAGACGATCCGCGCCCGCGCCGTCGTTTCCAATCTCAACCCGAAACTCCTGTTCGGCGGCACCATGGTCGACGCGGCCCAGCTGCCCGCCGATTTCCGCGAGCGCATCGCCCATTATCGCTGCGGGTCCGGCACCTTCCGGATGAATCTCGCGCTGAAGGACCTGCCGCGTTTCACCGCCCGGCCCGAACCGGGCGATCATCTCACCGCCGGCATCATCATCGCCCCCAGCCTGGACTATATGGACCGCGCCTGGAGCGATGCCCGGCGCGAGGGCTGGTCGCGCGAACCGGTGATCGAGATGCTGATCCCCTCGACGCTCGACGACACGCTCGCCCCGCCGGGACAGCATGTCGCCAGCCTGTTCTGCCAACACGTCGCCCCCGTCCTGCCCGGCGGGCGCGACTGGGACGATTGCCGCGACGCGGTCGCCGATCACATGATCGCCACGGTCGAGCGCTGGGCGCCGGGCTTTTCCGATCTCGTCATAGGCCGGCAAGTCCTGTCACCGAAGGATCTGGAGCGCACATTCGGCCTGGTCGGCGGCGACATCTTCCACGGCGCGCTGAGCCTCGACCAGCTCTTCTCCGCCCGTCCCGTGCTGGGTCATGCCGACCATCGCAGCCCGGTGAAGGGCCTCTACCAGTGCGGCTCCGGCACCCACCCCGGCGGCGGCGTCACCGGCGCCCCCGGCCACAACGCCGCGCGGGAGGTTTTGCGGGATTTCCGGCGGCGGCTGTGAGGTTTTCTTCCCCACGTCAGTGGGGAAGTGGGCCCTCCGTAGCCTTGGCGAAGGAGGGGTCGAAGGGGCGGCGCGAAGCGCCGGAAAATAGAGGCGCCTGGCGCGAACGAACATTCCGCCGCGTACCGCGGCGGCCCCTCCCCCGCTTCGCGGGTCCCCCTCCCCATGAAATGGGGAGGAAACAAAAAAGCCCCGGCCAATCGACCGGGGCTTTTGACTGTCAGTATCGAGTTTTACCTAGGCGTCCGGACCGGCGCGTTCGATCGACTCGAGGATCAGCTGGCGGGCCTTGGCGGCGTCGCCCCAGCCGGTGACCTTCACCCACTTGTTGGGCTCGAGATCCTTGTAGTGCTCGAAGAAGTGCTTGATGCGCATCAACTGCGGCTGGGCGACATCACCGTATTCCTTGATGTCGTCATAGAGCGGCGACAGCTTGTGGTGCGGCACGCACAGGATCTTCTCGTCCAGACCGCTCTCGTCTTCCATCATCAGGACGCCGATCGGACGGGCGCGCACGACGCAGCCCGGCACCAGCGTGGTGTGACCGATGATCATCACGTCGATCGGGTCGCCGTCTTCGGACAGGGTGTGCGGCATGAAGCCATAATTGCACGGATAGCTCATCGGCGTGTGCAGGTAGCGGTCGACGAAGAGCGTACCGGCGTCCTTGTCCATCTCGTATTTGACGGGCTGGCCGCCCACCGGGACTTCGATGATGACGTTGATGTCCTCGGGCGGGTTTTCACCTGCAGAGATTTTGTCGATCCGCATCGCATGCTCCTTACGGCCGGTCGATCGGGGCCAGACGGGCACGCCGGCAAGCCGGAGCGCGAGGCCACGAGAAAAACTGGCGACCTCTTACGCTGTTCCCGGGCGGGAACCAATGCCTTCGCTGCACCGCAATACAGGTTTTTCGTCAGGCCGAGCGGCTCTCATTGGCCGGGGTCAGGCGGACACGTTCCCGCTTGACCACTTCCTCGCCGCGCAGGTGCACGAAATAGCCGCGCTCGGCCTGCCAGGCGGCCAGCAGACGCGCCGCCACGACCGATCCGGTGGCCTTGGCATGGGTCTCGATCAGCGCAAGGCAGCGCTGCTCGGCCTCGCCCTCCAGATCGAAGGCCAGCACGGTTTCCGGGTTGAGCCGGGCATCGAGCCGCCGGTCGGGATCATAGACGAAAGCATCGCCGCCGGTCATGCCGGCCGCGAAATTATCGCCCACCGGACCGAGGATCACAGCCGTGCCGCCGGTCATGTATTCGCAGCCGTTTGTGCCGCAGCCCTCGACCACAGTCTCGGCGCCGGAATTGCGCACGGCAAAGCGCTGACCGGCCCGGCCCGCCGCGAACAGGCGGCCGGAGGTGGCACCGTAAAGACAGGTATTGCCGATGATGGCGTGGGCCTCGTTGGCCGGGCTGGATCCGCCATAGGGCCGCACGATCAGGGTCGCGCCGGACAGGCCCTTGCCGACATAGTCATTGGCATCGCCGTCGAGCTCGATGCGCAAGCCGCGGGCTGCGAACGCCCCCAGCGACTGGCCGGCCGAACCGCGCAGGCGCAGGGTGAGATGGTCCTCGCCCAGCCCGTCCGGACCGAAGCGCGTGACAATCTCCGAGGAGGTGCGCGTACCCACCGTGCGGTCGGTGTTTTTCACCCCGTAATCCAGCTGCATCTTCTCGCCGCGGTCGAAGGCCGGGGCGGCATCGGTGATGATCTGCTCGTCCAGGCTGGGCGTGACTTCATTGCGCTGGCTGCGGGTCGAGCGGGCAGGCCGCTCCACCGCGTCGGCGCGCGACATGATCAGCGACAGGTCGAGATCGTCCAGCGATTCCGAGCCGCGCGAGACCTGGGCGAGCAGGTCCGAGCGTCCGATCACGTCTTCCAGCGAGGCCGCGCCGAGACCCGACAGGGTCTCGCGCACATCCTGCGCCAGGAAGGTCATCAGATTGACCACATGATCCGGGAAGCCGCCGAAGCGGGCGCGCAGATCCTCGTCCTGGGTGCACACCCCGACCGGGCAGGTATTGGAATGGCACTGGCGCACCATCAGACAGCCCAGCGCCAGCAGCGAGGCCGTGCCGATGCCGAATTCCTCGGCGCCGAGCATGGCAGCGATCACCACATCGCGGCCGGTGCGGATCCCGCCATCGGCGCGCAGGGTGACGCGTTCGCGCAGCCCGTTCAGCGACAGCATCTGGTGGGCCTCGGCGAGACCCAGTTCCAGCGGTCCGCCGGCAAACTTGATCGAGGTCAGCGCTGCAGCGCCGGTCCCGCCGACCGAGCCGGAGATGTTGATGATATCGGCATTCGCCTTGGCGACACCCGCCGCGACGGCGCCGACACCGGCGGCCGCCACCAGTTTCACACCGACGCGCGCCTTCGGATTGATCTGCTTGAGATCATAGATCAGCTGCGCCAGGTCCTCGATGGAATAGATATCATGGTGCGGCGGCGGCGAGATCAGGCTGACGCCCGGCGTCGCGTGCCGCATACGGGCGATAAATTCGGTCACCTTGAAGCCGGGCAATTGCCCGCCCTCGCCGGGCTTGGCGCCCTGGGCGACCTTGATCTCGAACTCGCGGCACTGGTTGAGATATTCCGCGGTCACACCGAAACGGCCCGAAGCAATCTGCTTGACCGCCGAATTCATGTTGTCGCCATTGGGCATCGGCTTGTAGCGGACCGGGTCCTCGCCGCCCTCGCCGGACACCGACTTGGCGCCGATCCGGTTCATGGCGACGTTCAGCGCGCCATGCGCTTCCGGCGAAAGGGCGCCCAGCGACATGCCCGGCGTTACGAAACGCCGGCGGATGCCATTGATCGATTCCACCCGGTCGAGCCCGATGCCCGGCCCCAGCGGACGCATGTCGATCAGATCGCGCAGATGGATCGGCCCCTGGGCGGTAACCGCTTCGCGATAACGGCCCCAGGCCGAGACGTCGTTTTCCTTCACGGCGGTCTGCAGCTCGGTGATCACGCGCGCCGACAGGGCGTGCCGGTCGCCGGAGGCCCGCTGGCGGTAGAAGCCGCCGATCGGCAGGCGCGCCGCGCCCGCCCAGGCCTTGCGGTGCAGGTCGACCGTGCGCACTTCCAGACCCGGCAGGCCGATGCCGGAAATCCGGCTGACCACGCCCGGCAGATAGGCTTCCACCAGGGCGCGCGACAGGCCCAGCACCTCGAAATTACAGCCCCCGCGATAAGAGGAGATGATCGAGATACCCATCTTGGACAGGATTTTCAGAAGGCCGCCATCCAGCGCATCCTTCAGCCGGCGCGCCCGGCCCTGGGCCCAGGGGTCGCCGCCCACGGTCTCACGTCCCGCGGTAACCGTGTCGAAGGCGAGATAGGGGTTCACCGTCGTTGCACCGAGGCCGACCAGAACGGCGGCATAATGGGAGTCGAAACACTCCGCCGAGCGCACATTGATCGAACAGAAATTGCGCAGCCCCTCGCGGGTCAGCGTGGAATGCACCGCGCCGGCCACCAGGATCATCGGCAGCGCCGCGCGTTTGTCGTCCTGGCGGTGATCGGTCAGCACCAGATGCGCCGCGCCATCGCGCACAGCGGCGACCGCTTCGGCGATCACACCGTCCAGCGCCTTGCGCAGCGTCTGGCCATTGCCCGTCGCCCCCTCGACCGGCAGCAGGCAGTCGATCTCCTTGACCGCCCCGCCCATATGCTCGCGCCAACGCTCATAGGCGCCATTGGTCAGGATCGGACTGTCGAGCACCAGCACGCTGGCGCGCGCCTCGCCCTGGGCGAGGATATTGCCGAGATTGCGGAAGCGGGTCTTCAGCCCCATCACCCGGCCTTCTCGCAGCGGGTCGATCGGCGGGTTGGTGACCTGGGAGAAATTCTGCCGGAAGAAATGCGAGAGCGGCCGGTAGTTTTCCGACAGCACGGCCAGCGGCGCATCATCGCCCATCGAGCCAACGGCTTCCTTGCCGTCCTCGGCCATGGCGTTCAGCACCAGCTCGATCCCCTCGAAGGAGAAGCCGGCAGCCGCCTGGCGCCGCGTGCGCTCGTCATCGCTATAGGCCTGTGTTTCGGCACCCGGGCCGACCACCGGTTCGATGTCTTCCATCTCGCCCAGCCAGCGCGAATAGGGATGCTGTTCGCTCAGCTCGTCGAGGATTTCCTGCTCGCGATAGAAGCGGCCGTTCTCGATATCCAGCGCGATCAGCCGGCCCGGCGTGATCGAGCCGCGCTCGACAACTTTCGACTGGTCGATCGGCGCCATGCCGGTCTCCGACCCGGCCACCAGCACACCGTCCTCGGTCGTCGCATAACGCATCGGACGCAGCCCGTTGCGGTCCATGCCGGCGATGGCCCAGCGCCCGTCAAAGGCCGCGATCGCTGCCGGCCCGTCCCAGGGCTCCATCACGGCATTGCAGTATTCATACATGCGCGCCCAGCCTTCCGGCATCACATCGGCCCGCTTGGACCAGGCCTCGGGGATGAGGATGGTCTTGGTCATCGGCGCCGAGCGTCCGGCCCGCACCAGGATCTCGAAGGCCTGGTCGAGCGCGGCGCTGTCCGACGCGCCCGGCTGGATCACCGGCCGCACATCGCGCTCCTCGCCCGGGAAGGCGGTCTCGGCGATGTGGATCTCGTGGCTCTTCATCCAGTTGGTATTGCCGCGGATCGTGTTGATCTCGCCATTGTGCGCCAGCATGCGGAAGGGCTGGGCCAGGCGCCATTCCGGGAAGGTGTTGGTGGAATAGCGCTGGTGGAAAATGGCGAAGGGCGAGATGAAGTCGCGGTGCCGCAGATCGTGGAAGAAACCGTCAATGTCCTGGGCGCGGAACAGGCCCTTGTAGATTACGTCGCGCGAGGACAGGGAGCAGACATAGAGGTCGCGCAGATTCTCCTCGCGCGCGCGCCGCTCGATGCGCCGGCGCACGATGTAGAGCATGCGCTCGACCGTATCGATGTCGCGGCCCCGCGGATCGCGGAACAGGACCTGTTCGATTTCCGGCAGGGTGGCGCGCGCCTTGTCGCCCAGCACGGAGGTGTCGACCGGCGGCTGGCGCCAGCCATAGAAGGCAAACCCCTCGCGCAGGATTTCCGCCTCGATGATCGCGCGGGCGCGTTCGCGGGCGGCAAAATCGGTGCGCGGCAGGAAGACCATGCCGACGATGACATCGCCGCGCTCCGGCTCGTGACCGGTACGGGCGACGGCTGCCTTGAAGAAGTCCTGGGGCACGCCGACACGCAGACCGGCCCCGTCGCCGGTCAGACCGTCGGCATCGACCGCGCCGCGGTGCCAGACCGCTTTGAGGGCGTCGATGGCCAGTTCCACAATGTCGCGGCGGGCACGGCCCTGCATGTCGGCGATCAGGCCGACGCCGCAGGCATCGCGCTCGTCTTCCGGACGCCACAGACCCGTGCTTTCAAGCAGGGACAAGCCGGCCCGCGTGCGGGCCTCATTCCAGCTTTGGTGTGTCATTCGGCAGCTCCCAGAACCTGAAGGCGGTTCGACAGATAGCTCTCGATCGAGCGGGCGGCATCCATGCCGTCGCGGATCGCCCAGACGACCAGTGAGGCGCCGCGATGCAGGTCGCCGGCGACGAAAACACCGTCCAGGCTGGTCATCTTGGTGGCCATATCGCCATCGATCCGGCCATCCCGGTGCGTTTCCAGATCCGGCGCCTCGAACAGCGCCGGAATGTCTTCCGGCGAAAAGCCCAGGGCCGAGATCACCATGTCGGCGCCGACATCGAAGGTGCGGCCCGGTTCCGGCTCCGGTGCACGGCGGCCGGACACGTCCGGCGCGCCCAGGCGCATGCCCTGTACGCGCACCGCGGTGATGGCCTCGCCCTTGGTCAGCACGGCCAGCGGCGAGGACAGCCATTCGAACACGACACCCTCTTCCTCGGCATGTTTCACCTCGCGGGCCGAGCCCGGCATGTTCTCGCGGTCGCGGCGGTAAAGACAGGTCACGGAGGCGGCCCCCTGGCGCACGGCTGTGCGCACGCAGTCCATCGCCGTGTCACCGCCGCCGATCACCACGACGCGCTTGCCCTTTGCCGACAGCTGGTCGCCGCTGTCCGGCGCATCGCCCAGATCATTGCGATTGGAGCGGGTGAGATAATCCAGCGCCGCGATGACACCATCGCCCGCCCCCGGACAGGTCAGCTGCCGCGCGGCATAGACGCCGGTGGCCAGCAGGACGGCGTGATGCTCATTGCGCAGATCGGCCAGCGTCGCATCGCGGCCGACCTCGAAACCGGTACGGATATCCACGCCGGCTTCAGCCAGCCGGTCGAGCCGGCGCTGCACGACGGCCTTGTCCAGTTTGAAGCCGGGAATGCCGTACATCAAAAGCCCGCCGGCGCGGTCGGAGCGTTCGTAGACCGTGACCTCATAGCCGCATTCGCGCAGCTTCTCCGCGGCGGCCAGCCCGGCCGGGCCGGAGCCGACAATGCCGACGCTCGCGCCCCGCGGCGCGCCGGGGCGGATCGGCTTCACCCAGCCTTCTTTCCAGGCCGTGTCGGTGATGTATTGCTCGACCGCGCCGATGGTCACGGCACCATGGCCGGACTTCTCCACCACGCAGGAGCCTTCGCACAGGCGGTCCTGGGGACAGATGCGGCCGCAGATCTCCGGCATGGTCGAGGTCGCCGAGGAGATCTCGTAGGCTTCTTCCAGCCGCCCCTCGCCCGCCAGCATCAGCCAGTCGGGAATGTTGTTGTGAAGCGGGCAGCCGGACTGGCAGAAGGGAATGCCGCATTGCGAACACCGCGACGCCTGGTCCTTTGCCTTCACAGGGTCGAACGGACGGTAGATCTCGTCGAAATCATGCCGTCTTTCCGCCTCGGAACGCTTCTCCGGATAGGCCTGGTCGATGTCTACAAATCTCAGCAAGCGATGCCCCTCATCTGGTCACGAATTCGCTAGTGCAGCACAGACCCCGCCGCCGCACAAGATGGCGACCACGCGACCCTTTAGCACTTTTTGCCCGATATCCCGATTTGAAGGGATGCTTATGCCTTGTCAGAAACGCAACAGCACATCAACTGCAAATTTATTCCCCGCTCCGGCGGGCGACGCTGCGGCGCAACACAACAGGGTTGGGCAAATCCGCGATCACAAAGAACAATCGTTGAAACTTATCCCCGGTCACACCAGATCATGCGAGAATGGCGGTGCGCGCCGGAAAATCCTTCGGCGCGATCACACTTGCCGGAGGACGGCATGAGGCCGGTCGTCAATCGCCGGCGCACCCGATAGGGTCATGACCGGACACTCAAGCCAGAGCGAAAGACACAGGATTTGGACCGCACCCCCGCCTTTATCCCCGCCAGCGAGACGCTGACCGACCGTTTCGGCCGCCGGATCGAGTATCTGCGTCTGTCGGTGACCGACCGCTGCGACCTGCGCTGCGTCTACTGCATGGCGGAACGGCCGGACTTTCTGCCCAAATCCCAACTTCTGACGCTGGAAGAGCTCACCATTGTCGCGGAAACCTTCATCCGCCGCGGCATCCGGAAAATCCGCATCACCGGCGGCGAGCCGCTGGTCCGGCGCGATGTCGTCCGGCTGATCGAGAATCTCGGCGAGCACGTCGGCGGCGGGCTCGACGAACTCACCCTGACAACGAACGCAACGCAGCTGGAACGTCACGCCAATGCGCTCGCTATGTCGCACCTGTGTCGCATCAATGTATCACTTGATACACGCGATCGTGACAGGTTTGCGCGCCTCACCCGGGGCGGCGACATCGCCTGTACACTCAGGGGGATCGAGGCCGCACGACGCGCCGGAATCGGCATCAAGATCAACACGGTCGCCCTCAAGGGCGAAAACGAGGACGAAATTCCGGCGATGATCGAATGGGCCCATGACCAGGGCTTCGACCTCACCCTGATCGAGGTCATGCCGGTCGGGGATGTGGGATCGGACCGCGCCGACCAATTCCTGCCGCTCACCGCGATCCGCGACCGTCTGGAAGCCCGCTGGACGCTGACCGATCTGCCCGACAGCACAGGCGGTCCGGCCCGCTATGTGCGCGTTGCCGAGACCGGCGGGCGGGTCGGCTTCATCACGCCCCTGACTTCGAATTTCTGTGCCGGCTGCAACCGGATCCGCATGACCTGCACCGGCACGCTGCACACCTGCCTGGGCCATGATGACGATCTCGACCTGCGCGGCGCCCTGCGCACCGGCGGCCCCGATGCGGTCGACCGGCTGATCGACACCGCGATGGCGATCAAGCCGGAAGCTCATGATTTCTCGATTGCACGCGGCAAAACACCGGCCGTTGCCCGCAACATGGCCCGCACAGGAGGCTGACCGCGCATGCAGATCACCGTCAGATATGTCGCCGCCCTGCGCGACCGGATGGGCCGCCCCGGCGAGACGCTCGACCTGCCGGAGGGCGCCGCCGACAGCGAGGCCGTGATCGCCCGCCTGCGCGAAACCGATACCGCCGCCGAAGCGCTGGCGCACCCCTCAGTCCGGCTGATCCTGAACGACGCCATCGTGCCACGCCCGGCCGCACTGGCCGACGGTGATGTACTGGCCTTCTGCCCGCCCTTCACGGGAGGCTGAGATGGCGCGCATCGACGAAGGCATCATCGACACGGGCATATTGGACACCGCACTCGATCCGGCTGCCGAGCTGGCGCGCCTGGCCGGTGCGGATTTGTCTGCCGGCGGTGTCGCCAGCTTTCTCGGCCAGGTACGCCAGGAAGACGGGCTAACCGCGCTTGAACTGGAACACTATCCCGGCGTCACAGATCAGGCCCTCGCTCGGATCGCGCAGACCGCCGCAGAGCGCTGGCAGCTGGACCGGGCCGTGATCCACCACCGTGTCGGCCGCATGATACCGGGCGAGCCGATCGTCTTCGTCGGCGCCACCGCCCCCCATCGCCTGGCCGCACTCGACGCGGTCGGCTATATGATCGACCTTCTCAAGACCGAGGCGCCGTTCTGGAAACGCGTGCACACAGACAGCGGCAGCCACTGGATCGATGCGGCAGATACCGATCGCCGGGCCACCGATTTCTGGCTCGACCAGATGGCCAGCGAAGACGCATAGGAGCACGGGCGCGATGAGCGGACTGACCCATCAGGACAAGGACGGACGTGTGCGCATGGTCGATGTCGGCAACAAGCCCGTCTCGGCACGTCTCGCCATCGCCTCGGCCCGTGTCCTCATGAACCAGGCAGCCTTCACGGCGATCCGCGACGGGGCCGGCCCCAAGGGCGACGCGATCCGGACAGCCGAACTGGCCGGCATCATGGCATCCAAGCGCACCGCCGACCTGATCCCGCTCTGCCATCCCCTGCCCCTCACCCGCGCCCGCGTCGCCATCGAACCGGACAATGACGCGCAGGCCTTTCTGGTCCGGGCCGAAGTCGCGACCGACGGTAAGACCGGTGTCGAGATGGAGGCGCTGACAGCCGCCTCTGTGGCGGCGCTGACGCTCTATGACATGGCCAAGGCGCTCGACAAGGCGATCCGCATCACCGACCTCCAGCTCGAGGAAAAGCGCGGCGGCAAGTCCGGCGACTATGTCCGCGGCACCGCAGACTGATCCGTGCCGGACCCGGCGTGCGGTCATGGTGACAGGTGTCCGGCCAGTCGCTAGCGTGAGCGGCAAACAGGGGATCAGGAGACTTCAAGATCATGAAAACCGTTAGCCTTTGGCGCGCCGCCGGATGCGCGCTCGCCTTCGCCATGGCCCCGGCCGCCCTCGCCCAGGACTGGTCGGATGAGACCGATGGCCTCGAGCGCCGCGACGGCTTCTTCCCGCTGCATGTCGATACCGCTGACGGCCGCATCCTGGCGGAGTTCTCCGAACAGGAAGACGGCTCGCTGGGCCGCATGATCTACACCGCCCGCCTGACATCCGGCCTCGGCTCCAACCCGGTCGGTCTCGACCGCGGTCTGGGCACCTCGTCCGAGATCCTGCGCTTCTTCCGCGTCAATGACCGCGTCTTCGCCGAGTTCGAAAACACCGGCTACCGCACGCTCGGCGCCGGCCCCGACGAAGCCCGCGCGACCCGCCAATCCTTCGCGCGATCGGTCATCTGGAGCACCGATATCGTCGCCGAGGATGGCGAGCGCGTGCTGATCGACCTCTCCGGCTTCCTGACCCGCGACCCGGTCGGCACGGCCGGTCAGCTGTCCGATACCGGCCAGGGCAATTTCTCCATCGACCATGACCGCAGCGCGCCGCTGACCGACCAGGCGCTGGCCTTTCCGCTGAATGTCGAGATCGACGCCCTCCTGACCCTCTCCGGCGGCGATCCGGGATCGGAAGTCCGCGCCGTCACACCCGATCCGCGATCGGTGACGCTGACCGTGCACCACTCCTTCTCGGCCCTGCCCGAGGCCGGCCAGGAAATCCGCGTGGCGGATGACCGCTCCGGCGCGATCACGCTCGACTTCTACGACATGGCCGCACCGCTCGACGAACCGGTCCGCCGGTCCTACGCGATCCGGCACCGGCTGGAGCGTGTCGACCCGACCGCCGAAAGCGGCCCTGTGGTCGAACCCATCGTCTACTATCTCGACCGCGGCACACCGCCCCTGATCCGCGACGCCCTCATCGAAGGCGCGTCCTGGTGGGCCGAGGCCTTCGAGGCTGCCGGCTATGAAGACGCTTTCCGGGTCGAGCTCCTGCCCGAAGGCGCCCACCCGCTGGATATCCGCTACAACATCATCCAGTGGGTGCACCGCCAGACCCGCGGCTGGTCCTATGGGGCATCGGTCGTCGATCCGCGGACCGGCGAAATCATCAAGGGGCATGTCATCCTGGGCAGCCAGCGCGTGCGGCAGGACCGGATGATCTTCGAAGGCCTGCTCGGCGCCGACGGCACCGGCTCCGGGGCTGCAGACGATCCGCTCGAACTCGCCCTGGCCCGCATCCGCCAGCTCTCCGCCCACGAGGTCGGCCACACGATCGGCCTTGCCCACAACTTCGCGGCCTCGGTTTCGGACCGGGCCTCGGTGATGGATTACCCGGCCCCGCTCGTGACGCTGGACAATGCCGGCGAGATCGACACCTCACACGCTTACGACACCGGCATCGGCGAATGGGACAAGGTGGCGATCACCTGGCTCTATGGCGAATTCGGCGATGGCGCCACCGAAGCCGCCGCGCTGGATCGCATCCTCACCGAGGCCCGCGCCGACGGTCTGCTCTACATCACCGACCGCCATGCCCGCGGCAATGACAGCGCCCACCCCCAGGCCAATCTCTGGGACAATGGCGCCGATGCAGCGGAGAGCCTGACGGAAACCCTCGCCGTCCGCGCGGCCGCGCTCGAGGCTTTCGGGCCGCAAGTGCTCGCCGAAGGCCTGCCCGCCAGCTCGCTGCGCGACGTGTTCTCGCCGATCTATCTCTACCATCGCTACCAGGTCGAAGCGGCCGCAAAGGCAATCGGCGGCGTGGTGTTCGACTATGAACTCAACAGCGGTAGCCAGAACGGGCTGCGCCCGGTCGCAGCCGCAGACCAGCGCCGCGCAGTGGATGCACTTCTGGCGACGCTCGACCCGCAAACGCTGGACATATCCGACCGCACCCTGGCGCTGATGGCCCCGTCCCCCTTCTCCGACTATGACGCGGCCGCAACACGCGAACTGTTCGACAGCCCGGCATATCCGGCCTTCAGCCGCACGGCCGCCGCCGGCGCCGCTGCGCGGATCAGCCTCGACGCCATGCTGGCACCGGGACGCATGGCCCGCCTCGCCGATCAACACGCGCGCGACAGCGGTCAGATGTCGCCGGCAGACCTGTTCGACCGGATCGAAGCCCAGCTCATGCAGACCCCGCGCGGGGAAGCCGGCCGCCTGCAGCCGGTCCGTTTCGCGATCCAGACCGAGTATGCCGACCAGCTGCTCGACCTGGTCGCCCAGGGCTCGCCGGCCGTTGCCGCACTGGCCCGCCAGCGTCTGGAAGCCCTGACCGCCGAAGCCCCCGGCCGGCGCGATAGCGGCGCCGACGCGGCACATCGTCTCTGGCTCGCCCGAGCGATCGAGGCCGGCCTTGACCGGTTCGACCGTGGTGAAACGCCCAGCCTGACCAGCACCGATATCCCGCCGGGCAGCCCGATCGGTGCCGACACGTGCTGGCATTGTGACAGCGCCACGCTGCTGGGGCTCAGCGAGTGAAACCGCTCGGCCCATTCCTGGCAGCGACTGCGCTCTTATCGGCGGGCGGCTGCTCACCCGGCGGCCCGCCGCCGGCCCGTCTGGATGCGCAGGTGATTGCCCAGAACAGCGGGACCAGCGCCAGCTTGCGCGGCCTTTCAGTGGTCGACGCACAGACGGCCTGGATCGGCGCCCCCGACGGGCAGGTCCTGCGCACGACCGATGGCGGTACGAACTGGACGCTGGCCCGTATTCCGGGTGCCGAAGGGCTGGACCTGCGCTCGGTTCACGCTTTCAGCGCTGACCGGGCCCTGTTCTTCACGGCCGGACAACCCGCGCGCCTCTATCTGACCGAAGACGGCGCCACGAGTTTCGAGACGGTCTGGGAGGACCCGACCGGTGAAGCCTTTTTCGACGGGCTGGACTTCTGGAACGATCTTTACGGGATTGCCTTTTCCGACCCGGTCGATGGACGTTTCCTGATCCTGTTGACCGGCGATGGCGGCGAGACCTGGCGGGCCGTCGAGAACGCGCCGGAAGCCCTGGACGGCGAAGCCGGCTTTGCCGCATCCGACAGCGCCATGACCCTGACGCCGTCCGGCTGCGCCTTTATCGGCACCGGCGGTGGCGCCACAGCACGCATGCTGCGCAGTTGTGACTTCGGAGAAAGCTGGGGTGTCACCGATACGCCGCTGGCTGCAGGGCAGCCCAGTGCCGGCGTCTTCTCCATCGACGCCACCGGCGAGCGCATCGTCATTGTCGGCGGAGATTTCTCCGCTGAGGCCGACCGGACCGGCAATTTCGCCTGGTCCGACGATGGCGGAAACAGCTGGGACGGCGCCCTGGAAGCGCCGCTTGGCTATCGCTCTGCTGTCACGCATGTGCCGGGGCATCCCGATGTTCTGATCGCGACCGGCCCCAATGGCACGGATGTTTCCCGCAATAGCGGCGAGATCTGGGTGTCCTGGGAGGCGCTGGAAGGCCATCACGCGATTGCCTTTGCGGCAGACGGCACGGCCGGCTGGGCGATTGGCCCCGAAGGGCGGATCACGCGGATCGAATTGGGATCCGATCCTGGCTGAGCCGATTATAGAGGGTTGCGGGCAGGACAGGCCTGCCCGCCATCCGCCTCATCCGCCGAAGGATTGAGAGATGGTCGCGAAAATACCGTCATCTCCGCCATCGGAAGCGCTGAAATAGCGCAGATCCCAGCCGATATTCTCGAACACCGTACCGGAGATCCCGAGCTGGTAGTCCTCGTAATCCGCCGAGGACAGGTCGTCGAACCGGCTTGCACCAATGCGCGCATCGATCGAAACAGTGTCATTGATCGGCAGAGCGACACCAGTCGACACGTACCAGCCGGGACCGATCTCACCGTAGAATTCGGGCGAATACGCCAGGCTGGCATCCCATTCGAGGGGACCGAGCGCGTGGCTCAGTCCACCGTAGATCTCGAGAAAGTTCTGACCATCGGGGCTGTCAGGATAGAGATAATAGATGCCACCAACGTCAAAGCCGAAGCCTGCGGCCTCCCAGCTCTGTCCGATGTAGAGATCCAGTTCCATGGTCGTATCGTCGGAGAAGTCGACACTCGAACCCCAGACACCGGCGTACAGACCGCTTTCGTCTGACACGTCAAACCCGCCGGAGATTGCCGGACCGTTGTCGGTCTGGGAGATACCGCGGAAAACATAGTTGGTGGTAAGGGCGACATTACCCTCGATGGTCTGGGCCACCACAGGCCCCGTCAGCACTGTCAAGGCCAGGGCGGGCGTCAGGAATTTCGTTTTCATCTCGTTTCTCCTCGTTGATGTTCAAGCCTTGCTCGGCGGGCCGATGGCCGGACGCGAGCGCAGCATTGCGGGTGCGCGCAGCTGGACTGGCGCGGATTTCAGGGGCCGCGGCGGTCCGGGTCGGGACCGGAAGGTGTCCGCGGGATTTCGGGTTTGGGGTTCGGTCGGGTCGGCCCCGGGCAGACCGGCCGGTTCGGCGACCGCGAGGGCCACCTCACCAGCCGGCATCCCCGCTACTCGGCCGGGGCCGGCGGCTTTCCCGGGTCGATCGCGGCGAAGATCGATCCCGCCGGATGGCCCAGCTCGGACAGATCGCCGCCGACATTCTCGGCGTCCGGCGACAGGCGGATGCCTACCGTGATCTTCAGGATCAGCCAGACCACGAAGCTGGACAGGAAGACGAAGGCACCGATGGCACCGACGCCGACCGCCTGCCCGAAGAAGGACGCATCCGGGTTGGTCAGCGGAACCGCCATCGTTCCCCAGATGCCGGCGAAGAGGTGGACCGGAATGGCGCCCACCACGTCGTCAATGCGCACGGCCTCCAGGAATTTGGCACCGAAGGTCGCGATCACAGAACCCACCGCGCCGATGGCAATCGCTTCGAGGATGGTCGGCGTCAGGGGTTCCGCCGTGATCGAGACCAGGCCCGCCAGGGCGCCGTTGAGGCAGTAGGCGAGATTCGCCTTGCCACCGCCGAGCAGCATGGAGAGGAGATAAGCCGTCACCACACCGGCCGCGGCCGCCATATTCGTATTGGCAAAGATCTGGGATATCGCGACCGCGTCGACCGCCGAACCCATCGCAAGCTGGGAGGCTCCGTTGAAGCCGAACCAGCCGAACCAGAGGATAAACGTCCCCAGCGTGGCAAGCGGCAGGGAGGATGGCACCATCGGCGTCGCATTCGGACCAAACCGGCCAGTCCGGGCACCCAGCAGGATCGCGCCCGCGAGTGCAGCCCAGCCGCCGGTGGAGTGAACCAGCGTCGATCCGGCGAAGTCGGAGAAGCCGAAGTCGCTGTCGAGCCAGCCAGCACCCCATTCCCAGGAGCCCTGGATCGGGTAGATCACGCCGGTCAGCACCACGACGAAGATGAAGAAAGGACCCAGCTTGACCCGTTCCGCGATCGTGCCGGACACGATCGAGGCCGCGGTCGCGACAAACACCATCTGGAAGAACCAGTCAGACGCTGCAGCATAGCCGGTCTCGAGCGAGATCTCGGCATCGCTGGCAATTTCGGACGGCCCCCAGATCGCCGGCATTCCGAACCAGGGCGTCTCCCCGCCATACATCACCTGATAGCCGACCAGATAGAACATGAGGCCCGCAATCGAGTAGAGCGCGATATTCTTCAGACAGATCGCGGCGGCGTGCTTGGTGCGCACGAAGCCGACTTCCAGCATCGCGAACCCTGCCGCCATAAGCATGACCAGGAAGCCGCCGATCAGGAAAAGCAGCGTATTGAAAACGAATGCGGTTTCTTCGGACACCTCAGCCTGGGCAGGTCCGGAGACCAGGGCACCAGCCGCCAGCGCGACAAGCGCGCCGCCTAGAAATGTCTTGTGTGTCTTTGTTGTGCCAATCATTGGGATCCCCCCGCTCTGGCAACCATCCCTTGAACCGCCTGCGGGTGAGCCTCGCGCACCGGTCGCATGCGGTGAAACCGTTCTTGATTGAACAGTCCGCTTGTTCGACTCGGATCTGACTTGTGCACGAATATTGCGCGCAATGACGAAACCTGTGCCTCGCCGGGCAAGTTGATCCCCACCACCCTCGGGCAGTGACGGACCCCATCTACGCGCTCTGTGATGCGGCCGCGCTTCGGCGGCTCCTTATTTGACAACCCTATGACACCGAATGCTGCACTGCAACATTTTTCTTCTGCGACCAGAAAGTGAAATATTTTTGGGGAATACCGGTGTTTTCTCTGTATTTCCGGGAAATTTTCCCGTTCCGGGGAAAAGGGCTGGCGGCCGCAGCCGCCAGCAGTTCAATCCACAGAGTCGCGACATGATCGGATGCCGCAGGGAAATCAGCGGCCCCCGCACCAACAGCGGTCAACCAGATTCAAGCAATTTTTTACCGCACCACCGCCATTGCCCGGAATTGAGACAGGCTGCCCGGATTTCGAGCAAAATGAACAAGGTATCAGCTTTCCGGACGCCGCGGACCGTCCGGACGGGTGAGAATGAAGGTCGCGGATGCGCCCAGAACCAGCGCCTGGATCATCAGCAGGCGGGGGCCGACACCAACAGCCCAGCTGACCAGAAGGGCCACCAGCATGGCGGCGACGGCGAGCAGTTTGGAGCGGCGGTCAATTCCGCCATGCTCCCGCCAGTTCCGGATCATCGGGCCGAAATGCCTGTGATCGACCAGCCAGTCATGTAGCCGCTGCGAGCTCCGCGCGAAGGCGAAGACCGCCAGAAGGAGGAAGGGTGTCGTCGGCAAAAGGGGGAGCGCGGCACCGGCAATTGCCAGTCCGACGCACACACCTCCGAATGCCAGCCACAACAAGCGAACCATAATGCGTCAGCCTACCGCGAAACGCACGATTCTGCGTCTTGAAATTCCATTGCGCAGGAGCTCTCGCCTTCGCTGTTTTTTGCTCACACTAACCCCGATATGCGATTTGACGCAGAAATTTTCCAATCGAGGGGTTGCAATCATTATCGAGTGCGGTCACGCTGCAGCGCAATAGGAAACGGGAACACCCCTGTCATGTCGATGAACGCCATTGCCCAGCCGGTTCTTCCGGCCGCCGCCCTAGAAGGCGCGCGGGCAGGTTCGCTCGGCCTCCTCCTTCTCGTACTTGTACTTATTATCACCCCCATAACGGGAGTGGCGTTCGCGCCTGCCAGCTAGGTAAAAACCAGAGCAAAGGCAGACACGAAAAACCCCGCTCCCGGAACCCGGAAGCGGGGTTTTTCGTGTTTCGCCGCACGGAAAGCTTCGATGACACAGAGTTCGAATAAAACGTCAGACGCGATCACGAAGGGACCGGCCCGAGCCGCCGCCCGCGCCATGTTGCGCGCGACCGGCATGCAGGACGCTGATTTCGACAAGCCGATGATCGGTGTCGTGAACACGTGGACCACGGTGACGCCCTGCAATATGCACCTGGCGGACCTGGCTGTTCCGGTGCGCGAGGCCGTGAGCGAAGCCGGCGGCCACCCCGTCGACTTCAACACGGTCGTCGTCTCCGACGGCATCTCCATGGGGTCGGAAGGCATGCGGGCCTCGCTGATCTCGCGTGAGACCATCGCCGACTCGATCGAACTGGCCGTGCGCGGGCATTGCCTGGACGGTGTGGTGATCCTGGTCGGCTGCGACAAGACGATCCCGGCGGCGGCAATGGCGCTGGCGCGCATGGATGTGCCCGGCTGCATCCTCTATGGCGGCACGATCATGCCGGGCCGGCTGGGCGAGAAGGACCTGTCCGTCCAGGACGTGTTCGAGGCAATCGGCGCACACGCGGCCGGAACGCTGGACGATGAGGGCCTGAAATCCGTCGAGAAAGCAGCCTGCCCGGGTGCCGGTGCCTGTGGCGGCCAGTTCACGGCCAACACGATGGCGACCATCCTGTCGGTGATGGGGCTGTCGCCGATGGGCGTCAACGACATCCCGGCGCCGCATCCCGACAAGCCCGCTGCCGCCGCGCGCTGCGGCAAGCTGGCGGTCGAGTTGGCCAAATCGGGCACCCGGCCGCGCCAGTTTTTCAGCCAGGCCTCGCTGCGCAATGCCGCCATCGCGGCCTCCGCCAGCGGCGGCTCGACCAATGCCATTTTGCACCTGGCCGCGATTGCGGCCGAGGCCGGCGAACCCTTCTCGATCGACATTTTCGACGAGGTTTCCGCTATCGCGCCGGTGATCACCGATCTGAAACCCGGCGGCCGCTTCCTGGCCCACCACATGTTCCTGGCCGGCGGCACACGCCTGTTCGCCCAGCGCCTGGCCGAGGCCGGTCTGCTGGCCGACACGCCGACGGTGACCGGCCGCAGCCTGCACACGGAAGCCGCCGAAGCGGTTGAGTCGAAAAACCAGCGCGTCATCAAGACCGTCGCGGACCCTGTGAAGCCCGATGGCGGTTTCCGCATCCTCTATGGCGAGCTGGCCCCGGAGGGTGCCGTGCTGAAAACCTCCGGCCATTCGCGCACCGCCATGGAAGGCCCGGCGCGCGTGTTCGAGAGCGAGGAAGCCGCTTTCGCCGAAATCGAGAACAACAATGTCAAGGCCGGCGACATCATCATCATCCGCAATGAAGGCCCCAAGGGGGGGCCCGGCATGCGTGAAATGCTGGGCGTCACGGCGGCCCTGGTGGGTCAGGGCCTGTCCGAGGACGTCGCCCTGATCACCGATGGCCGTTTCTCCGGCGCCTCGAAAGGTTTCGTGATCGGCCATGTCAGCCCGGAAGCCGCTGCCGGTGGCCCGATCGGCCTGATCGAGAATGGCGACGTCGTGCGCATCGATGTCGGCGCCCGCCGGATCGATATCGACGCCGATCTGGCCGCGCGCCGCAAGGACTGGGTCCGGCCCCAACCGAAATCCGTCGGCGGCGTGTTCGCCAAATATGCCGCGCTGGTCTCTTCGGCCTCGCGCGGCGCCGTCACCATTCCGGCCGGGCCCGACGCTCCGGCCGCCCCGCAATCCACCGACAACGCGACATCCAAGCAGGAGATCACCGCATGACCGCGTCCGCTTCCAAATCGACTTCCCGGCGCGCCGCCTTCGAAGTCGACACCACCGAGTTCAAGTCCAGGCCGATCGCGGTCATCGGCTATGGCAGCCAGGGACGCGCTCACGCCATGAACCTGAAGGATTCCGGCTGCGACGTGATCGTCGGCGTGCGTCCCGGCGGGGCCGGCGAGAAGAAGGCCAAGGCTGACGGGCTGAAAACGGCAACGCCGGAAGAGGCCACCAGGGCCGCCCATGTCATCGCCATTCTGACCCCGGACATGACGCATGAAGCCGTCTACCGCGAGATGGTCGCGCCGAACCTGGACAAGGGCGATGCCGTCCTGTTCGCCCACGGTTTCTCGGTGCATTTCGGCCGGGTTCATCCGGATCCGGATACCGACATCATCCTGGTCGCCCCGAAAGGCCCAGGCGATCTGGTGCGCCGCGAGTTCGAAATCGGCCGCGGCGTGCCCTGCCTGTTCGCGGTCAACCAGGACGCCACCGGCAAAGCCCGCAACCGCGCACTAAGCTACACCGCCTGCATCGGCGGCGCGACGGCCGGTGTGATCGAAACGACTTTTGCCGAAGAGACCGAGACCGACCTGTTCGGTGAACAGGCCGTCCTGTGCGGCGGCACGACCGAGCTGGTCATGGCCGGCTACGAAACCCTGGTCGAGGCTGGCTACCAGCCGGAAGTCGCATACTTCGAGTGCCTGCACGAGCTCAAGCTGATCGTCGACCTGCTCTACGAGGGTGGCATGGCGAAGATGCACGAATTCATCTCGGAAACCGCCATCTATGGCGATCTGCGCTCCGGCCCGCGCGTCATCAATGACGAGACCAAGGCCCGCATGCGCGAAGTGCTGCGCGACATCCAGGACGGCACCTTCGCCCGGGACTGGATCACCGAGAACCAAGCCGGAAAGCCGCAATACCAGGCCCTGCTGCGCAAGGATCTGGAACACCCGATCGAGAAAACCGGTGCGGAATTGCGCGCCGACATGCCGTGGCTGCAGCCCGGCGCCAACACCCAGTAAAGGCGAGACCGATGACCGCCCTGCCCGCCAATGACAGCCTGACCGAAGCAGAAACCGCTCCGGCACCCAAAACAGCCAAGCAGACCGGCGCGCATGCCGTCGTACGCACGCTGGAAGCCCTGGGTGTCGAGCGCGTATTCGGCTATCCGGGCGGGGCGATCATGCCGGTCTACGACGCCCTGACCGGCTCGAGCCTGCAGCACATCCTGGTCCGCCATGAACAGGCCGCCGCCTTTGCCGCCGACGCCCAGGCGCGCATCACCGGCAAGGCCGGTGTGTGCCTGGCCACGTCCGGCCCCGGCGCGACCAACCTGCTGACCGGCATCGCCAATGCCTACATGGACTCTGTCCCCATGATCATCCTGACAGGCCAGGTCCCGTCCGGGCTGATGGGCACGGATGCTTTCCAGGAAGTCGATGTGTTCGGCATGTCGATGCCGGTCGTGAAACACTCGATCATCATCCGCGATCCCATGCGGATACCGGAGATGATCGCCGAAGCCTTCGAGATCGCGGAAGGCGGGCGTCCCGGCCCCGTCCTGATCGATCTGCCGAAGGATGTCCTACAAGCCGAGGCGTACCCCACCTTACCCCCAGAGCCTCGGCCTGCAGCAGGGCCGTCCCGTGCCAGTGACGCCGATGTGGCTGCGGCGACGGCCCTGCTGACTCAATCAAAACGCCCCGTTCTCTATATCGGCGGCGGTGTCGCCCTGGGCCGCGCCGTCGACGCGGTCCGGGACTTTATGGGCCGCACCGGCATTCCCGCCGTGGCGACCCTGAAAGGCCTGGGCTGCCCGCATCCCCATGCCGAGAATTTCCTGGGCATGCTGGGCATGCATGGCGGACGCGCGGCCAATGTCGCCGTGGATGAATGCGACCTGCTGGTGTGCTGCGGTGCGCGGTTCGACGACCGGGCCACCGGCCGACTGGACAGTTTCGCCAAGGGCGCCCGCATCATTCACATGGATGCAGACATCGCCGAGATCGGCAAGCTGCGCGCCGCCGATGCGGCGATCGCTGGCGATATCGGCGACGCGCTGGCGCGCATGGATCCGGGCTATCTCGATATCGACCCCTGGCGCGAGACCTGCCGCGAACGCAAGGCGCGCCATGCCTTCCGCTATGACGCGCCGGGCAATGGCGTCTTCGCCCCCGCCATGCTGAAGGAATTGTCAGAGGCCGCCGGCGACGACTTCATCGCCGCCTGCGATGTCGGCCAGCACCAGATGTGGGTGGCCCAGCATTGCCGCTTCTCGCGTCCGGAATCCCACCTGACCTCTGCCGGGCTGGGCGCGATGGGCTACGGGCTGCCGGCCGGTATCGGTGCCGCAATGGAGCGTCCCGACGCCAAGGTCGTCACGATCTCGGGCGACGGTTCGATCATGATGAATATCCAGGAACTGGCGACCGCGCGCCGCTACAGCGTGCCGATCCGCATCCTGTTGCTGGACAATGCCTCGCTGGGCCTGGTGCGCCAGTGGCAGGAATACTTCTTCGACGAGAATTTCTCCGAGATCGATCTCTACGATAATCCGGATTTCGCCGAGGTGGCACACGCCTTCGGCATCGAAGCCTTCACCGTTCACAGCCGGGACGAGGTTCCCGGCGCAATCGACCGTTTGCTGAACGCGCGCGGCCCGATCCTGGCCCATGTGCTGATCGACCCGCGTGAAAACGTCTGGCCGCTGGTGCCGCCAGGCGCATCCAATGCCGACATGATGGAGGACTGATCATGCTCAACACGCTCATCATCGAACTTGCCGAAGCCGAAGGCGCCCTGATGCGTCTCATCGGACTTGTCGAGCGCCGTGGCTACACGATCGGCACGCTGGACAAGCGCGAAGCGCGTGAAGGCCAGTCCACCATCACCCTGCAGGTGACACCGCGCGATGCGGCGCGTCAGCTGGATGTGCTGATCCGCCAGATCGGACGCCTGATGGATGTACGCGCCGTCTTCACCCCTGAAATTGCGGCCGCCGAAGCGGCTCACGCCTCATATCACTGGAGACAGGCATGTCCGCCCCGAAACTGAGCCCCGTACCCAGCAGCCAACCGGAACGGCTGCACATTTTCGACACGACGCTGCGCGACGGCGAACAGGCGCCCGGTTTCTCCATGACCGCGCCTGAGAAGCTGGAGATGGCACATCTCCTGGCCAACCTGCGGGTCGACACGATGGAGGCCGGCTTTGCCGCAGCCTCGCCGGGCGATGCCGAGGCGATCCGTCTGATCGCCAGCGAGGTCCGCGGTCCGACGATCTGCTCGCTGGCCCGGGCAACGGAGAAGGATATCGACGCCGCGGCCTATGCGCTGGAACCAGCGCAGCGCAGCCGCCTGCACGTCTTCATCGCCACCAGCCCGATCCACCGCGAAGCCAAGTTGCGCCTGTCGCGCCGCGAGGTGATCCATACCATCGAGCGCTGTCTGAAACACGCAGCTGGCCGGTTCGACGAGATCGAGTTCTCGGCCGAGGACGCCCTGCGCACGGAACCGGAATTCCTGATCGAAGCGCTCAGCTGTGCCGCCAGTAATGGCGCGGACGTGCTGAACGTTCCCGACACGGTGGGGTACTCCGAACCGGACGAAATCTATCGCGTCTTCGCCGACCTGGTGGCGAAGGTGGAACGGCCGGACCATGTGTTCTTCTCGGCCCACTGCCACAATGATCTGGGCCTCGCCGTCGCCAACTCGCTGGCTGCCGTGAAAGCCGGCGCACGCCAGGTCGAGTGTGCCATCAACGGCATCGGCGAGCGCGCGGGTAACTGCTCGCTGGAAGAGATTGTCATGGCGCTGCAGGTGCGGGCCGACATCTTCCCTGCCGTCAGCCATACCGATGCGACGCAGATCTGGGCCGCCAGCCAGCGCCTGTCCCGAATGACCGGAACAGTCGTGGCTCCGAACAAGGCCATTGTCGGCAAGAATGCCTTCGCGCACGAGGCCGGCATTCACCAGCACGGCATGATTGCCGACCGGCGCACCTACGAAATCATGACCCCGGAAAGCGTCGGTGTTCCCGGATCCTCGCTGGTGCTGGGCAAGCATTCGGGCAAGCACGCCCTGTCGCAGCGCCTGGCCAAGCTGGGCTACCAGCCCGATCCAGCGCGCCTGAACGACATCTTCGCTCAATTCAAGGCCGCGGCCGATGAATATGGCGAAATCAATGATGCCGACCTGGTCGCGATGATGGAGGGGTACTCAGCCTCCGGTTCGCAATGGACGGTTCTGCGCACCGAGCTGCGCACCACGGCCGGCCGTAAGCCCAAGCAGTTTGCCCGTATCGAGCTGGAACATCCCGTGCGGGGCCGCATCTCCGACATTGCCTCCGGCGACGGCCCCGTCGCGGCTGCCTTCGCGGCCGTCCAGCGGATCACCGGCACCGATGTCGATGTTATCAGCCTGGAAACACGCATGCGCGCCCACGGTACGCATCGAGAGTTCGTGGCCGATATCGAAGTCGAAATCGACGGCCGCCGTTTCTCCGGCCGGGCCCGCGGGCCCGACATCGTAACCGCGGCCATCGATTCTCTTCTGTTCACCCTCGATCGCGGCGAAGCCTACGACCGGGCCGAGGCCAACCAACCCACACCGGCGCACGCCGTCTGATCAGGACACCAAGACCATGGCTATTTCCGAAACCGACTTCATCTGGCGCAATGGCGAACTCATCGACTGGCACGAAGCCCAGACCCATGTGCTGAGCCACGCCCTGCATTACGGCACCTCGGTGTTCGAGGGCATCCGCTGTTACGACACGCCGTCCGGCCCGGTGATCTTCCGGCTCACCGACCACATCCGGCGCCTGTTCGATTCCGCGCGCATCTATCACATGCCGATCCCCTACATGCAGGAAGAGATCGAGGCGGCCTGCCGCATGGCGGTGCGCGCCAACCATCTCAAGAACGCCTATATCCGGCCCATCGCCTATTTCGGCTATGGCGGGATCGGTGTCCTGCCCGGCCAGGACGCCAGTATCGATGTCTGTATCGCGGCCTTCCCCTGGGGCGCCTATCTGGGCGAGGAAGCCCTGTCCAAGGGCGTGAATTGCTGCATCTCCAGCTGGAACCGGGCCGCTCCCAACACCATCCCGACCGGCGCCAAGGCTGGCGGCAATTACCTGTCTTCGGTGCTGATCAGCCATGAAGCCCACTCGCGCGGCTTCGACGAAGGCATCGGCCTGGACGTCAACGGCCTGGTGTCCGAAGGCGCCGGCGAGAACATCTTCGTCGTCTCCGACGGCATCATCCGCACACCGCCGACCTCGGCCTCCATCCTGTCCGGCCTGACCCGCGACAGCGTGATCAAGCTGGCCGAGGCGGAAGGCTATGACGTGCGCGAGCAGACCCTGTCGCGCGAAAGCCTCTATGTCGCCGACGAGATCTTCTTTACCGGCACCGCGGCCGAGATCACGCCCGTGCGCTCGGTCGACGGCCATATCGTGCGCTGCGGCGGCCGTGGCCCGGTCGCGGAAAAGATGCAGGAGCGCTTCTTCGGCCTGTTCACCGGCGAGACCCCGGATCATCACGGCTGGCTGCAGCCGGTGCAGGACAATCAGATGGAGGTCCAGCATGTCGCCTGATAGCGGGCGTCCGCGGTCCCTGTTCGAGAAGGTCTGGGACGCCCACCTGGTCAAGGCGGAGACGGCCGACACGCCGGCCATGCTCTATGTCGACCTGCACCTGGTGCACGAGGTCACCTCGCCCCAGGCCTTTGCGGTCTTGGCTGAGCGCGACCTGAAGGTGCGCCGGCCCGACCGCACGCTGGCAACGATCGACCACGCGACGCCGACGCTGGATTTCGCCCCCGGCGAGACCCCGCCCTATGCCACCGAAGCTGCCCGCAAGCAGGTCGAGACCCTGCAGGCGAATGCGTCCGCGCACGGGATTACCCTGCATGGCTGGGACAGCGAGCATCGCGGTGTGGTGCACGTGATCGGGCCGGAACTGGGGGCGACCCAGCCGGGCATGACGATTGTGTGCGGTGACAGCCATACCGCCACCCATGGTGCGTTCGGGGCACTGGCCTTCGGGATCGGCACGACGGAAGTCGGCCATGTTCTGGCGACGCAATGCCTGTTGCAGCGCAAGCCGAAATCCATGCGGATCACGCTGGCGGGCCCCACGGCGCCGGGCGTTTCGGCGAAGGATATCATCCTCGCCGTGATCGCCGAGATCGGTGTGGATGGTGGTACGGGATGCGTGATCGAGTATGCCGGCGAAGCGATCGAGGCGCTCGACATGGAGGGCCGGATGACGGTCTGCAACATGTCGATCGAGGCGGGCGCGCGGGCCGGCATGATTGCCGCCGACGAGACGACATTTGCGTGGCTCAAGGGTCGCGAACATGTGCCATCAGACCCCCGTAAGTGGGACATGGCGGTGACACGCTGGTCACATTTCCGCTCCGATCCGGGCGCGCGCTTCGATCATGAGGTCGTGATCGACGCGACACAGATCCGGCCGATGGTCACCTGGGGCACGGCACCGGATACCGGCATCGCCGTCGACGCGGCGGTTCCGGCCGCGCGGTCGGCCTCCCATGCCCGCGCGCTGGGCTATATGCAGTTCGAGGCGGGCAAGCCGGTTTCCGGCGCGAAGGTCGACCAAGTCTTTATCGGCTCCTGCACGAACTCACGCATCACCGATCTGCGCGCCGCCGCTGCGATCATGAGCGGACGCCGGGTGGCGCCGGGCGTGCGCGCCCTCGTCGTGCCCGGCTCGGTCGCCGTGCGCAAACAGGCCGAGGCGGAAGGGCTGGACCGGATCTTCATCGAGGCCGGCGCGGAATGGCGCCAGCCGGGCTGTTCCATGTGCATCGCCATGAATGGCGACAGGGGCGAGCCGGGCCAGCTGATCGTCTCCACCTCGAACCGCAATTTCGAGGGCCGCCAGGGTCCCGGCGCGCGCACCGTTCTGGCCAGCCCGGCCACGGCCGCCGCGGCCGCGATCGCCGGCCATATCATCGACCCGGCCACGCTGATGGAGCCCGCCCATGCCTGAACGCTTCACCACGCTGACCAGCCGCACCTTCGTGATCGACCAGGAAGACATCGACACCGACCAGATCATTCCCGCGCGCTTTCTCACCACGACCTCGCGCGACGGGCTGGGCGACAAGGCCTTCCACGACTGGCGCTATGACAGTGACGGCAAGCCGCTGGAGACCGTCGCCCTCAACGCGCTGGACACGGAAACCCACCGCATCCTCGTGGCGGGGCGCAATTTCGGCTGCGGCTCCTCGCGCGAGCATGCGCCCTGGGCGCTGCACGATTTCGGCTTCCGCGCCGTCATCTCCTCGGAGATCGCCGACATCTTCCGCTCCAATGCGGCCAAGAACGGCCTCCTGCCCATCCTCGCCCCGAAAGAGGCGCATGACTGGCTGCTGGCCCATCCCGATGTCGAGATCACCATCGACCTCGGCGCCCAGCGCGTCGAGATGGGCAACGGGCCCGGTTTCGACTTCACCATCGAGCCTTTCGCCCGGCACTGCCTGATGGAAGGCACCGACCCGCTCGGCTTCCTCACCGCCAATGAAGACGCCATCACCGCTTACGAGACACAGACCGCATGACCTATCGCATCGTCCTTCTGCCCGGTGACGGGATCGGCCCGGAAATCACCCGCGTCGCCCGCGCCGTCATCGAACGGGCTGCCGCCCTGTCCGGATTCTCGATCCGGTTCGAGGAGCACGCTTTCGGCGGCGCCTCGATCGACCGCTATGGCGAACCCCTGACCGGCGAGACCCTGGCCGCCTGCCAGGCCGCCGACGCGGTCTTCCTCGGCGCCGTGGGCGGACCCAAATGGGACCAGGCCCCCTCGCGTCCCGAAGCTGGCCTTCTGGCCCTGCGCAAGGCGCTCGGCGTCTACGCCAATCTGAGACCTGCCAGCGTGCACCCCGCGCTGGCGGACAAGTCCCCGCTGCGAGCCGACCTCGTGGCGGGGACGGACCTCTTGATCGTGCGCGAGCTGACCGGCGGCATCTATTTCGGCCGGCGCGAGCGCACGGACAGCCAGGCCTCCGACACCTGCACCTACAGCCGCGCGGAAATCGCCCGCGTCGCCCGCGTCGCCTTCGAACAGGCCCGCCTGCGCCGCGGCCGTCTCACCTCGGTGGACAAGGCCAATGTACTGGAAACCAGCCGCCTGTGGCGCGAGACCGTCTCGGAAATGGGCGCGCGCGACTATCCCGATATCCAGCTCGACCACATGTATGTCGACGCCGCGGCGATGCACCTCTTGCGCGCGCCGGCCAGTTTCGACGTCATCGTCACCGAGAACATGTTCGGCGACATCCTGTCCGACGAGGCCTCCATGCTGCCCGGCTCGATCGGCCTTTTGGGCTCCGCCTCGCTGGGCGAGGCCCGTCCCGGCATTTTCGAACCCATCCACGGCTCGGCCCCCGACATTGCCGGCCAGGACAAGGCCAACCCGTTCGGCGCCATCGAAGCGGCCGCCCAGCTCCTGGAATCCTTGGGCGAAACCGGCGCCACCGCCCGCATCCGCAAGGCAGTCAACGCCATGCACGAAGCCGGCGAATGGACCGGCGATCTCGGCGGAGACCTGACGTGTTCAGGCGCCGGGGTGAAGCTGGTGGAGCGGCTCGAGGCTGAGGCTGTGGCGGCTTAGGGCTTACCGGCCCCCTTCGACCTCACCCGGCGCAAGGTCGGGCTCGGCCACTTCCCCCGCTGACGCAGGGGAAGCCTGAAAAAGGGCTCGCCCCGCTTGCGGGGGAGCTGTCCGCGTCAGCGGACTGAGGGGGGCGGCGCAAAGCGCCGCGGAGCGCGTCAGCGCGCAGTATCTATTCCGGCAGCTGCTCCCGGAAAAACCGGATCGCATTGCCGCCCATCACCTGGCGCACCTCATCCTCGCTGAGGCCGGCTGCGAGCAGGCGGTCGGTGAGGACGGCGTATTCGGAGGCGTCGAATGTGGTGGTGACTGTGCCGTCATAGTCGGAGCCGAGGGCGACATGGTCGAGGCCGACCAGGTCTATGGCGGCGATTATGGTGTCGGCGACGCCGGACGGGCTGTCGTCGCAGGTCACGTCCTCCCAGAAACCGATGCCGATCAGCCCGCCTTCCGCGGCGATGGCGCGCATCAGCCCGTCGGGAATGTTGCGTGTGACCGGGCAATGGCCGTGAATGCCGGTGTGGGAGACCACGAGCGGCCGGTCGGTCATCGCCAGAACCTCGGCCACCACGGCGGGCGAGGAATGAGCAACATCGATGATCATGCCGCGCGCGAGCAGGGCGGCGACAGCCTCGCGGCCGAAATCGGTGAGGCCGGCGCCGGAGAGGCCGTGCAGCGATCCGCCCAGCTCGTTGTCGAAGAAATGCTGCAGGCCGATCAGCCGGTAACCGGCCTCCCAGAGCGGTTCGATGTTTGCGAGTTCGCCTTCCAGCGGGTGTGCGCCTTCGGTGGCAAGCAGGCCGCCCATCGCCATCGGGTCGTCCTGCCGGGCGGCGAGGACGGCGTCGAGATCGCCGCGCGTGCGGATGACGGTGAAAGCGCCGTCAGTCTCGGCCAGGCGGTTGAGGCGTTCGGCATGGTAGAGCGCGCGATTGCGGATCGAGCCCCAGGTGTCCACCGGCCAGCGCTGGGCGATGGCGAGCGGGGTGATATTGTCGCTGTCGGCCGAGTTTTCCTCGTAATTCATCGAGGCGGGCGTCTTGGTGACGCTGGCGAAGACCTGCAGGGCCACCCGCCCCTCGCGCAGGCGCGGCAGGTCGGTATGGCCGCGATCATGCCGCTGTGCCGGATCGCGCATCCACAGGAGCATGTCGGAGTGCAGATCGGCGACATCGAGCGTCGCGTGCAAGGCCTGCGCCTCGGCTGAGATGGCATAGGGTTCGTGCGGCAGGACGAGATTGCGTCCGGCATCGATGCGCACGGGGATGACGTAGAAGAAGAGGCCGGCAGCCACCGCCAGCAAGATGGCGATCACGCCCAGAATGATCCGTGTCATGCCCCGTCCCTCCCATGAACAGTGTTCACAAGCTGTAGCGTGAAAGCCCGGCGCCAGACAAGGAAGCAGACAGAAAAAGGGCCGCCCGGATTATCCGGACGGCCCTTCATGCTCTGGTGTCAGCCGGGACGGCCTATTCGCTGTAGAGTTCCGAGATCGACAACGAGGCGTTGGCATTCTCGCCCTGGCGGTAGGAGCCGATCCAGATGTCATAGGTGCCGGAGGCCGGATTGTGGAAAGTCAGGGCCGGGTTGAGACCGCTGTTGCCGCCATCATCATTGCAGTGCCAGTTGCCGCTGGGATCATTGACCAGGATGGTCGTGTCGGAATTGGACGCAGCCGACAGGATCAGCGGCAGGGAGGAGCCCGCCGTATAGCGCAGCTCGAAGTCCGGCGCGGCGGAGACCCAGCCGGCACAGCCGCTGCGCACGTCCGAGGCGCGGTAGGCGCCACCGGAGACGATGTCGACGCGATAGGGGTCGGGCGTGAAGCCGGCGCGCAGATTGGCGCTGCCGAAATTGGCCGCCAGGGACCAGTCGATCCCGCCATAGCTGTTGCCGCCGCCATTATAGCTGCCGCCGGAACCGCCGAGTTCGGAGATGGCGAGGACGGCGTCGGCATAATCGCCCTCCCTGTAGGAGCCGACCCAGATGTCGTAGCGGCCGGACTGCGGGTTGGAGAAGGTCATGCTCGGATTGAGCCCTTCGCCGCTGTCATCGTCGCAATACCAGTTGCCGCTGGGCCCGTTGACAACGAGCGTCGTGTCGGAGCTGGAGGTGGCGCCGATGGTCAGGTCAAACACGCTGCCGGCAGTGTAGTAGACCGAATAGTCCGGCGCATTGGCGATCCAGCCGCGGCAGGAGGAGGACACATTGGCGGCCGAGCGCGCACCGCCGGAGGTGATCCGTACGGTATAGGGGTCCGGCGTGAAACCGGCATTCAGATTGGTGCTGCCATAGGTCGGCGGCGCGGAAAAATCCTGGGCGATGGCCGGCGCGGCGCAGACCATGATGGCCGCGGCCGCGGCGAGAGAACGAAACTGCATGACGGATCCCCTTTTTACGCCCCGGCCCGGCCACCCGCGTGCCGTCCCATCCGGTAGCGTGACCCAGTTTAGACGATCCTGCCACTGAACCACAGCTGAACGCGTAATTTTATTCGCCCGCCGCTTCGTCTTCCTCCTGCTCCCAGCCAAGTGCGGCCGAGATCAGGTGGAAGACCGTGTTCTGCTCGATCGAGCCACCGAACCAGTGTGCCCGCGGCCCGGTGGCATAGAGCGCAACATCGTCCCCGGAATGGGTCTCGCTGCCGAGCGGCAAGGCGCTTTCCTGCTGATAGTCCGGCGCCAGCACTTCTGCGTCGTCCAGCGCCGCGCCATCGGGCTGGCGCACATTCGGACCATTGCGATAGCCCAGCGTGGTGTAGGGGCGGCCGGTTTCATCCAGGGTCAGCTCCGGCTGCGAGCCCGGCTCGTACGGGTTGGCGCGGCGCACCAGGCCGAGGATGGGATTGCCCAGGGAGGGGTAGCCCGCAAAGGTCATGGTGTGGCCGTGATCGGCCGTGACCAGGATCAGCGTCTCGTCCAGATCGACGCGTTCGAGCGCCGCCGTAATCGCGTCGTCGAAGGCCTGCATGTCGGTCAGCGCGCGATAGGCATTGGTGGCGTGGTGGGCATGGTCGACCCGGCCCGCCTCGACCATCAGGATATAGCCGTTTTCATTGCGCGACAGGCGGTCGATGGTAAAGGCCGTCATCTCGGCGAGCGACGGCTCCTCGGCCGCGTCGCGATCGGCCTCATAGGCCATGTGGCTGTCGGTGAACAGGCCCAGCACGCGCGCCTCATCGGCCGGGTCGAGATCGCGGAAGCCCGCAGCATCGCCGACCGCGACGCCATGACCGGCTTCCCATTCGGCGATGAGATTGCGGCCGTCGGCACGCAGCCCGCCCTCGGCTTCCGGCAGGAAGCGCTCGCGGCCGCCGCCCATGGCGATATCGATCCCGTCGCCCGCGCTGAAGGAAAGCAGCTGGGCGGCAATGTCCTGACAACCCGCTTCCAACCCGTTCGGCGTGATGTCGCTATCCGCTTCCCAGGCGCGGATCAGGCTGTGGGCGTAGAGCGTTGCCGGTGTAGCGTGGGTCAGCCGGGTCGTGGTGACGATACCTGTGGACAGGCCCCGGCGTTCGGCGTGCTCGGCCAGGGTCACGGGAAGGTCGGCATCGGCGGCACAGGCATCGAGATACTGGTCGGCGCGCACGCTGATGGCGCCGGAGCGCGTTTTCAGACCGGTCACCAGCGCCGTCGCGGTACTGGCGGAATCGGGCACCTGGGCATCGGTGTTGTAGGTCCGCACCAGGGCAGCGTGCGGGAAACTGTCAAAGGAGAGCGTGTGCGTCTCGCCGTCGCCGGCCTGCTCGCCGCTATAGATCCGTGCAGCAGCAATGGTGGGAATACTCATCCCGTCGGCGATAAAGAGGATCACATTGCGGGCCTGTTGCGGGCGGACTTCGATCGCCATGCGGCGGTCCATCTCGGCGCGGGCGCGCTGCCAGTTATCGCTTTCGGTGCCGGTGTCCTGAAGGGTTGCGGCGCTCGCGGCACCGGCCAGGAAGACGCCCAGGACAACCGCCGGGCCGAAGGATTTGATACGCACGTCGTGACCTCGTTCCGCTGGAGCGTGATCTCGCGAGATGGCAACCGGTTCACCGGTTCGATCACGCGACCACTCAAGATTCCGGAGCAGAACCGCTTCTGCAGGTAACGGCCCCGCTCCAAGTCGCGCAGGCCTATCGAACGGGACGGGGAATGACCAATGAAAGTTTCAAGTCGGTGCAGCGGCGCTCAGCCCGCCTGCCTGTCCAGCAGGATCACCGCCTCGACCACACTGCCCGAGCCCATATAGGTCACCGAGGAGAAGGAGAGCGTGCGCGCCAGCGTGATCCCCCGCCCGCGATAGCCTGCACCGGCCGGCGGCCCCGCCAGGAATGCCTCGTGATCGAACCCCTCGCCCTCGTCCTGGATGGTGAAGGCGATCATCCGCGCGCCACGCTGGAAGGTGACGATCACGCTCCGCTGGGCATAGGCCGGATCTGCCAGCCTCCGCTCGACTTCCTCGCGCCAGGTCCCGGCGATCAGCAGGTCGCGCTTCTGTGCGCCGCTGATTTCCAGATTGCCGTGCTCGACCGCGTTGACCAGCAATTCCTGGAGACCGACCACAACGGCGTCGGAATTGGGACAGGCCAGCGCCAGCATGGTCGACAGGTTGCGGGCCTCGTCGAGCGTGCGGAAGACAAATTGGCCGCTCATAATCGTACCGATGGCCGACTTGCGGCGCGCCACATCGGCCTGCAATTCCAGCACCTGATCGCGATAGTCGCAGGCGGCCTCGAAGACCGATTTCACGGACCCGAAATCGGTATCGCGCGACAGCACGAAATCGGCCTGGACCGGGCTGTCTGTGCGTTCTGTCAGGAAGATGGACTGCATCGCCTCGCCGGCCCGCAGCCGGGCGGCCTTCAAGGCCCCCAAATGCGCATCGTCGGCGATCACCACACCGATCTCGCCCGCCGACGGAAGCGCGGTGTCACTGACCAGTACACCGCGCGGCTCGCCTTGAAGATAGTCACCCAGATGGCGCGCCAGCGGGCTGTCGGACACCATCATCCAGATCAGGTCTTCGCGGTGTTTCATGGGGCATTCGGTCCGATCAGCAGGAAGGTCAGGTCATCGCGGAATTCGGCATCGGGCCGGCCGAAAAGACGCGTCAGCAGCCGGGCCGCGAAGGCATCGCTGCCGGCAGCTGCCTCGGCCCGCACGGCATTGGCGATATCCCCGGCCCCGAGACTGGCTTCGGGATTCTCGAAGTTCTCGTACAGTGCGTCGCTATAGGCGAACAGGCGGTCTTGCGGTCCCAGCTGCGCGGAAAAGCACGCATATTCCGCATCCGCCAGACAGCCCAGGATCAGCCCCCGCCCGGACAATTCATCCCAGCGGCCATCGCTACGCAGGATCAGGGGCGGCGGGGCTCCGGCCACGGCATAGCGCATCTCGCCCGCGGCCAGGTCCATGACGGCGTAGAAGGCGGTCGCGAAGTGCTCGACCGGCAGGATCGGCACGAGTGCCCTGTTGAGCGCGCTCAGCCACCGGTCCGGATCGGCCCGCTCGCGAACCAGTCCGGCCGTGATCATGTTGACCCGGAACGCGTTGATGGCGGCCGCCACCCCATGTCCGGACAGATCGACCATGAAGACACCGAACCGGGTTTCGTCGACCGGAAAGACCTGCCAGAGATCGCCGCCCAGCATGTGCGAAGCCCGGTAGAAGGCGGTCATCGCGGCACCGCGCGGACGCAGGATTGCGGCGACATCCTCTGGTCCGGGCAGAAGCGCCAGCTGCATCGACTGGGCCGCGCGCAACTCGTCTTCCATCCGGTTCTGATAGCGCTGCAGCCGGCCGATCATGCGGCGGCGCTCCAGATGCAGCCGCACACGGGAGACCAGTTCGCCGGGATTGAGCGGTTTGGAGACGATGTCGGACGCGCCGACCTTGAAGGCGTCGACCCGGCAGTCCGCCTCCTGGATGCCGGTCTGCACCAGGATGGGAAGATCGAGTGCCATCCGGCCGCGGATCTGGCGGCACACCTCGAACCCGTCCATGCGGGGCATGCGGATATCCAGGATGACGATGTCAGCCGGGTTGGCTGCGAGCCATTCGATCGCCTCGACCCCGTCACCGGCATAGGCGAGACAGGTATAACCCGCCGCTTCCAGCACCGACCCGATCAGAAGTCGCGACGACGCCTGGTCATCGACAATGAGGACCCGGTCGCGCGCCGGGCCGCCATGCTCGGACTGGAAGTGTGCGAGGTCCATCCGCGCCTCAGCCGATCGGGATCAGCTGCTCGATCCTGGAAAGCTCGACAACCTTGGCCACCTGCCCGGAAACACCGCGCAGGCGCAAACCGCCACCGCGCTTGACGATGCGGTCATTGGCCATGATCAGCATGCCGATACCGGCCGAGTCGATCATGGTCAGACCCGACAGGTCGAAGACCACAGGGCCGGGCACCTGATCGGCGAGCCTGCTGACGAGTTCGCGGAAGCGTTCGTGATCATCAAAGGTGAGTACACCTTCGATCGCCACCAGGACCGGATTACCGGTGAATTCGGTTCTGTATTCCATCGTCACTCCCCGGCCCGCCCCAGCGGCGGGCACTCGTCAGACCGCTTCGGTCAGGCGGGTCAGGGCCACCTCCAGCTCGGCATTGAGCGCGTCGCGGGCGGCATTGTCGTCCTGTTCGAGCGCGCCGGCCACTGCTGCCAGCCGGGTGAGCCCGATATTGGCGGCCGCGCCCTTCAGGGCATGAGCGGTGGCGTGGGCATCCGGCCGCTCGCCGCGGTCCATCGCGAGCCAGTAGGTGTCCACCAGCCGCCGCAGGTCTGCGGCAAATTGCACGCTCATGTCACGAAACACCGAATCGCCGACCGCGCTGACCAGGGCCTGGACGGCTGCGCTATCGATTTCCGGCTTGTTGCGCCAGTCGGACATGGTTCGCTCCGCGATGGAATCCCCGCAAGGGGCGCGACTTTAGTCACCACTCCAGCATGCGGGCAAGCGGCCAGAACCTGCGACACTGTCCGGCAGAGCGGTTTCGCCAAAGCCAGGGCTGCGACCTCGGCTCTCAGAGGTGCGCCCGCACCTGCGTCACAAGCCGGTAAAAACCTGGAAGGCTCGCAGAACGGGACTGTCAAACCGGAGCTTGCCCTCGGTCAGCGCGAGACAGACGCACTCGCCACCCTCATCGATACGGATATCGTGCTCGACGCCGGGGTGCGCCTCCTCGACATCGCCGGGGCGGTACTCCTGTTCACCGTCCCAGAAACTGCCCTTGAGGACGAGGGTGAGCTCGGAACCGTTATGACCGTGATGCGGGATCGCAACGCCGGGCTGGGCGCGCAGCAGCCACAGCCGCTCGCCATGCTCGCCGCGCCACAGGATCGCCTTGCGCATGCCGGGGCCAAGGAAACCCCAGCGCACCGGCGTGCCCGTTCGGGTCAGATAGTCCTGCAGCGCCTGCGGCAGGCACAGGCTGTCATCTGCGGCCGGCGCCGCTGTCGCCGGTGCCGCCGTCACGTCTTCCGCCTCACTTCCGGCACGCCGCAGGATATCCTCGACGCTGAAACCGAGCGGCACGTCTGCCCCGTCCGAAGCGTCGAGCACGGCGCCGCCGAGCGTTTCAAGCGCAGCAACGCGGCCACGGGCCTCGTCCGACAATTCCACATGCGATGCCATCATCACGTCCTGCGCCTCGGTTCCAAGCGTCCCCGCGGCGTAGTCGAGATACCAGCTGTCATCCAACACATGACCGCGCTGGGTCATTTCCATTCTCCAAGACCTTGTCTCATTTTGTTCATGGCCAGTCTGACGCGGGACTTCACGGTTCCCAGGGGCAGGTCCAGCCGCTCGGCAATCTCGCTGTGCGAGAGGCCCTCGGTGAAGGCCAGTTCCAGCACAAGGCGCTGGTCGTCCGGCAGGCCCGACAGGGCACCGGTAACGCTTTGTCCGGCCTCGGCCCGCTCGAACAAATCGTCGGGCAAGGGCTGGTCCGGCGGCTGGAAGTGCGGATCATGCTCGTCGATTTTCCGGGCACGAACCGCCTTGCGATAGTGATCAATGTGCGCATTCCGCGCGATCGTGTAGATCCAGGTCGCCGCCGAAGCCTTCGCCGCGTCGAAGCTCGATGCACGCCGCCAGATTGCCAGCATCACATCCTGGGTCAGATCGTCGGCAAGAGCCGAAGAAACCCGCCGTTTCATCAGGAAGCTGCGAATGCGCGGCGCGAAGTGGTCGAACAGTGCCCGGAAGGCCTGCGCATCACGCTTTGATCCGACCTGTTCCAGCAGGCCGGCCAGCCGAGCCGCGTCGGAGATGGACCGACGGCGGTCGGTATCCTGCGTCATGCGTGCCTTCCCGGTCTCGACCGTTTCGTATCTGGCCCTTGCGGGCGGGGTGTGAAGGGCAGCGTACATGCTTCGGACTACGATTGCACCGCCCTGGCGGATCACTGACCGCCTGCCCGCATGTCAGTGATCCGCTGCAGCGCCCGCCGCGTAAACGCAGAATATGGCCGAACGTCCGGCCGACGAAGGACAGGGGTTTTCATGACTCTCTTGCGCGGACAGAAAATCGCCGTCATCGGATCCGGCATTGCCGGGCTGGCCGCCGCCTGGCGCCTGTCGCTGGTCCATGACGTCACCCTGTATGAAGCGGCGCCCCGGCTCGGCGGCCACGCGAATACCGTTCGCGCTCAGATCGGCGGCGAGCGCGTCGATGTGGACACCGGCTTCATCGTCTTCAATCCGCGCAACTACCCGAATTTCACACCGCTGCTGGACTATTTCGATGTCGACACGGCCCTGAGCAGCATGTCCTTTGCCGCCTCGCTGGACGGCGGGCGGTTCGAGTACTCGTCCAATCCGGACGGGCTGTTCGCCCAGAAGCGTAATCTGGTCCGGCCGCGCATGTGGCGCATGATCCGCGATATCCTGCGCCTGCACGATCACGCCCGGCGCGGCGACCACGCCGGAGAGGCTCGCTCGCTCGACGATTTCCTGCGGACCGAAGGCTATTCCAGCACGTTCCGCGAGGATCACATCCTGCCGATGTGCGCCGCGATCTGGTCCTCGCCCGTCGACCAGATGCGGGCCTACCCGGCGCGTGCCTTCTTCGAATTCTTTACCAATCACGGTCTTCTGCAGCTGTCCGACCGGCCGCAATGGCGCACCGTCACCGGCGGCAGCCATCGCTATGTCGAGCGGCTGGCCGGTGCCATCAAGGGCCGCGTGCGCCTGTCCGCGCCGGTGCGCAGCATCGACCGTTCCGCAGGCCAGGTCACTGTCCGCACCGAGAACGATGAAAGCCGGTTCGACCAGATCGTCCTGGCCTGTCACAGCGACCAGGCCCTCGCCCTGATCGACGCGCCGGACCCGGTGGAGCGGCAATTGCTGGGCGCGATCCGCTACCGGCCCAATACCGCAATCCTTCACACCGATACCCGCCTCCTGCCCCGCCGCCGCTCGGCCTGGGCCAGCTGGAATTATCTCGAATCCGCGCGCACCAACGAGAGCGCGGCAAAGATCAGCCTGACCTACTGGATGAATGCACTGCAGCCTTTGCAGACGCAGACCCCGGTCCTGGTCACGCTCAATCCGGACGTCGCGCCCGATCCCGCCCATGTCCTGCACACGGACCAGTATGATCACCCGGTCTTCGACGCGGCCGCGATCGCGGCGCAAGCACAGTTCGGTGCGCTGCAGGGGCATCGGCGCACCTGGTATTGCGGCGCCTGGCTGGGCGCGGGCTTCCACGAGGACGGGCTGCAATCCGGCCTCGCCGTCGCCGAAGCGCTCGGTGCGCCGGGGCGTCCCTGGGCCTGCACCGACGGCGATACCCGCATCCCCTGGACGCAAGCGCCTGCTCCGGTTCAGCCTGACCTGGCCGTTGCTGCGGAATGAAACCGCTTCCCGCCTCTCTCTACACCGGCGATGTCGGGCATGTGCGGCACCATCCGCGCCGCCACAGCCTGCGCTATCGCATGGTGTCGCTGCTGACGGATATCGATGGCGCGGCCCGCACCGACACGGGCATCGCCGGCTTCGCCTTCGACCGGTTTGCGCCGGTCAGCCAGCATGCGGCCGATCATGGCCGCGGCCATGGCGCCCTGCGCGACTGGGTGCGCAGCCGCCTGCGGCAGAACGGGATCAGCTTCGAGCCCGGACGCATCCAGCTGCTCGCCGCACCGCGCGTGCTGGGCATCGTGTTCAATCCCGTCTCGGTCTATTTCTGCCACAGGGCCGACGACCGGCTGGGCGCGGTCCTGTTCGAGGTCGCGAATTTTCACGGCGGCCGTCAGGTCTATGCCTTCGACGTGCCCGACGACACCGCGACGCCGCTGCGCTTTGCCTGCGAGAAGACCTTTTTCGTCTCGCCCTTCAACCCGGTGGAGGGCGAATACCGGTTCAGGCTCGACCGCGACGAAGACACATTGCGGCTGGGCATCCGGCACTATCGTGACGGCGCGTGCATCATGGGCGCGGTCCTGCAGGCGGAACGGCAGGCGCTGACAACGCGTTCTCTCTGGAGAGCCCAGCTTGCCCAGCCGCTGAATACCCTCACCACGGTTGGCGGAATCCTGTTCGAGGCGCTAAAGTTGCGCCTGAAGGGACTGCGTACCTACGCACCGCGCCGGGGGAGTACAGACACACTGCCTAGGGGACTGTGATGGACTATACGACGCAATCCGCCGACACGCTGGAAAGCCGGGCCAGCCGCCTGCAGCGCTATGCCCGGGAAAAGATGCGCCAAGCCCTCTCGGACCTGACGGACAGCCGCCTGCGCATTGAGCTGCCCGGCGGCTACCGTTTCGAATGCGGGCCGGCCGATGCCGCTCACCGGGCCGACTGGTCGATCCGCAAGTGGAACGCGCTCCTGCGCATTGCCGGGTCCGGCGCGCTGGGTTTCTCCGAAGGCTATATCCACGGTGAGTGGGAAACCTCCGACCTGCAGGGCCTGCTCCGGGCGCTGGCCGGCGAGCTCGACGGCATCGACGCAGCCCGCGCCGGCAAGGGCCCCAGCCGGATCATCGGCAAGATCCAGCACTGGATGAACGCCAATACGCGCAGCGGCAGCCGGCGGAACATCTCCTTCCACTACGATCTCGGCAACAGTTTCTACGAACGCTGGCTCGACGGGAGCATGACTTACTCCTCGGGCATTTTCGGCACAGCCGGCGACACGCTGGCCGAGGCGCAGGCCCGCAAATACCGCCGCATCTGCGAGACGCTGGGCCTGAAGCCGGGCGACCGTGTGCTGGAGATCGGCTGCGGCTGGGGCGGGTTCGCAGAAGTCGCGATCCGCGATTTCGGCTGTCATGTTACCGGCCTGACCCTGTCGCGCGAGCAGCATGATTATGCGGTCGACCGCCTCGAACAAGCCGGCCTCGCCCACAAGGCAGATATCCGGCTGCAGGATTATCGCGACGTCTCGGAAGAGTTCGATGCCATTGCCTCGATCGAGATGTTCGAGGCGGTCGGCGAGGAAAACTGGCCGGTCTATTTCGACCAGGTCGCCGCCTGCCTGAAACCGGGCGGCCGGGCCGCGCTTCAGATCATCACGATCCGCGAAGACCTGTTTGCCCAGTACAGCAAATCCGTCGACTTCATTCAGAAATACGTCTTCCCCGGCGGCGTCCTTCCGCCGCCTTCACGGCTGGGCGACGAGGCTGATCGTGCCGGCCTGATGCCGATCGATACCTGCATGTTCGGTTCGAGCTATGCGCGCACGCTGGCCGAATGGCATGACGCCTATCGCGATGCCTGGCCGGATATCGCCGGCCAGGGTTTCGATGCCCGGTTCGACCGCATCTGGCGCTTCTACCTGGCCTATTGCGAAGCCGGTTTCACGACCGGCCGGATCGATGTCGGCCAGTTCGCCTACCGAAAGCCCGGCTAAGCCGGCAGAATCGCGGCTTATAAGATAATACCGGACCGGGACACCTGGCCGGAGCCGTGTCGACCCAGCGTTTACAATTGCCGTGCAAGGCTTGTCCGGTAACGGATCAAAAGCCGGCGGACAGGGATGGATCGGTCACTCGACAGTCAATTGGGGCGCTATATCAACGTCGCGGCGTTGGTCAGCCTGATTGCGTCTGTGCTGGTGATCTACTTCTTTGTCGGCGCGCTCAATCGAGGCGCCGCAGAGACCGACCGGCAATTGCTGACGGCGGGCATACAGACCACCATCCACCACAACGAAACCTGGGTCGCCGACTATGGCTGGTGGTCGGTCGCGCTCGAGCGTCTGGAAGCCGGCGATGTCGATGTGCTCAGCGACAGCATGGCGTCGTCCTTCTCCGACCATCTCGGTTTCGACTTTGTGGTGATGTCGCGCGCACGCGACACAGACACCTATTCCTGGCACCGCGACAGCGGCCAGACGCCTCTGGACCACCTGCTCACCCCGGACGATCTCGACAATCTGCGCAGCGATCTTGCGCGTGCCTACACCGAGGGAAGCTTCATCGGCTCGCACATGCTCACCGTTCGCGGCCAGCCCTATCTCGCCTCGGTCACCCTGGTCGGCGAGTATGAGGACCGCGCCGCCACCGACCCGCTGACCGGGCCGGTTCTGGTGATCGGCACCGCGCTCGACGAGAGCTTTGTCAACGAGATGCAGACCCGTTTCCTCGTCGAGGATGTCTCGCTAATCCCGATGGACACAACGCCGCCGCAGGGCAGCCGCCTGCCGGTCGCGGACGAGTCCGGGCATGCTGTGGCGCAATTGTCCTGGACACCCTCGCGTCCGGGCAATGAGACACTGCGCTACAGCTTCCTGCCCCTTCTGGCCTATATCATCGTCTTTCTCGCCGGGGCGCAGATACTCGTTCACCGTGCCCGCAAGCTGGGCCGCAGGGCGGAACGCAATGAACGCCGTGCCCTGCGCGCCGCTACGACGGACACGCTGAGCGGGCTGCCCAACCGTCTGGGCTTCAACCGCTTCATCGAAGGCGAGACCGCAATGCGGGCCGCGGGCTGCGGCGAGGCGGCCGTCATCTATATCGACCTCAACGGCTTCAAGGCCGTCAATGACAAGGCGGGACACCAGGCCGGTGACGAGGTCATCCGGATCGTGTCGGACAAGTTCCGCGAGACCCTGCCGGACGGCGTACACATCGCCCGCGTCGGCGGCGACGAATTCGCCTGCGCCCTCACAGGCGAAGCCAGTGCCAGCCAGGCGCTGCCGATTGCCCGCGCCCTGTCCGCCAGCCTGCGCGACCCGTTGGGGATAGGCGGCCGCCATTTCGATATCGGTGCGGCCATCGGTGTCGCCTGGTCACGGCCGGATGCTCCCAAGACGTTCGCCCAGCTGGTAAATGATGCCGACCTGGCGATGTATCGCGCCAAGGCCGACCAGCTGGAACAGCCCCTGTGTTTCGATGCCAGTCTCGGTCTCGAGAAAGAAGCGCGCAGCTCGCTGGAGACAGATATAGCGGCGGGCCTGGAGCGCAATGAGTTCCGCGTCGTCTATCAGCCGATCGCGCATGCCGGCGACGGCAAGATTGTGTCGGTGGAAGCTCTCCTGCGCTGGGATCATCCGACCCGCGGTGCAGTGCCACCTGACGTCTTCATCGGTGTGGCGGAGCGCTCGCGCCTGATCCGCCGGCTGGGCGACTTTGTTGTCGACTGCGTCTGCCGCGAAATCCCGAAGCAGGCCGGCTTCACCGTGTCGATCAACCTGTCCCCGACCCAGCTCAAGGACCCGGATCTGTGCGCGCGCTATCTGGAGAAGTTCGGCGCAGCCGGACTGACTTCAAGCCAGATCGAACTGGAACTGACCGAGACCGTGCTGGTCGACGATTTCGAACAGGCCAGACAGCGTCTGCACGAGTTCAATGCCGCCGGTTTCCGCGTCAATCTCGACGATTTCGGTACGGGCTTTGCCTCGATGGGCTATCTGCACATGCTGCCATTCTCGAAGATCAAGGTGGACAAGAGTTTCATCGACGCCATCGGCAAGGGCGACGGACCGAACAAGATGCTGCAGGCGCTGGCGCTGCTGGGCGATGCGCTCCATCTGGACATGGTCGCGGAAGGCGTGGAGACCGAAAGCCAGGCCGCCATGCTGCGCCTGCTGGGCTTCAATTACCTGCAGGGCTGGCATTTCGGCGCCCCGATGACAGCCCAGGCCCTTGCAGAGCGGATGGACAGCGCCGCCTGACACGCGCTGACGAGCGCGTGAACAGCCACACTTTGCGCTTGAACCGGACCGGCCATAGCGAGCAATCTGCCGCACATGCCCCGGTCTCTCCTCCTTCGACTTGCAGTCGCGTTGCTGGCTGCCACGACCGCCGCCCTGGGCGGTCAGGCCCGCGCCGACATCGTGTGGCTGGCCGTTGCTTCGAATTTTGACGAACCGATGCTGGCCCTTGCCGGAGCGTTTTCCGCCAGCACAGGACACACGCTTCTGGTCGCGAACGCCTCGACGGGCCGCCTCTATGCCCAGATCGTCAATGGCGCGGCAGTCGACATATTCCTAGCCGCCGACACGACCCGCCCGGCGCGCCTGGTCGAAAACGGCCTGGCGGTCGCCGACAGCGTACAAACCTATGCGATCGGCCGGCTGGCCCTCACGGAACCGGGGGGCGCCACGGCCGGCACCCCGTCACCGCTGCAGCGCCTGCAGTCCGGCGACTACCGGCGCCTCGCCCTCGCCAATCCCGACCTCGCGCCCTATGGCGCCGCGGCGCACCAGGTTCTGGCCCATCTGGATCTTCAGACCGCCTCGGCTCCTCGCCAGGTCTTCGGCGAGAATATCGGGCAGACCTACGCCTTCGTCGCCACAGGAAATGCCGATCTGGGCTTCGTCGCGCTGTCGCAGATCCGGCACCCCGGCAGCGCGCCGGCCGGCCGTCATGATCTCGTCCCGGCCGACTGGCACGATCCGATCCGCCAGGACGCGGTTCTTCTTGAGCGGAGCCGTGACAATGAGGCCGCCCGCGCGTTCATGGATTTTCTCGCCTCGCCGGAAGCTCGCGCCATTATCGCCGCCCATGGCTATGAGGCACCAGAGTGAGCGAGAGCCTGCCGGCAATCCTCCTGACGGTACAGCTGGCGCTGGTCACCACGCTGATCCTGTTCGTGATCGGTACGCCGCTGGCCTGGTGGCTGGCGACCACACGGACACGGGTCAAACCCATAATCGAAGCCGTCACAGCACTTCCCCTCGTCCTGCCGCCGACGGTCATCGGCTTCTACCTGCTGATCCTGTTCAATCCCGGCTCGGCAATCGGCGGTCTGTGGGTGCGTCTGACCGGCGACACACTCGCCTTTTCTTTCTCCGGACTGGTGATCGCGTCGGTGATCTACTCCCTGCCCTTCATGGTCCAGCCGCTGCAGACCGCCTTTGAACGGGTTGGCCGCGGGCCGCTGGACGCCGCCGCCAACCTGGGGGCGTCACCCCTGGACGCTTTTATCTCGGTCGTCGTGCCGCTCAGCCTGCGCGGCTTCATCACGGCGGGGGTGCTCAGCTTCATCCACACCGTGGGCGAATTCGGTGTGGTGCTGATGGTGGGCGGGAATATCCCCGGACGCACCCGCGTCGTCTCCATCGCGCTTTATGACCATGTCGAAACGCTGGACTATGCCGCCGCCCACACGCTGGCGCTGGGCCTTGTCGCCGCCTCGCTGAGCGTGCTGGTCGCCGTCTTCCTGATCAATCGCCGGTATCCCGTCCATGCCGGATAGAAGGCTCGACCTCGACCTCGACCACCGCCGCGGCGGGTTCAGCCTGACAGGCACAGCGGCTCTGCCCCTGACCGGCGTGACGGGCATTGCCGGCCCCAACGGCGCCGGCAAGACCAGCCTGCTGCGCGCGGTCGCAGGACTGGACCGGGCGCGCGGCAGTACGATCCGTTTCGACAACGAAACATGGCAGGCCGGCCGTTCATTCCTCCCGGCGTACCGGCGCCGGGCCGTGCTGGTCTTCCAGGATTCCCGGCTCTTCCCCCACCTCTGCGTGACGGGCAATCTGGACTATGCCAGCCGGCGTGCGCCCCCGGGCGGTCACGGCCCTGATCGGTCAGAGCTGGTCGACCTGCTGCAGCTGGCGCCCCTGATGACGCGCCGCACCGCGGACCTGTCTGGCGGAGAACGCCAGCGCGTCGCGCTGGCCCGGGCGCTTTCGGCCCGGCCGCGGTTGCTCCTGCTCGACGAAGCCTTTTCGGCCCTCGATGCCAGCTTCCGCCAGACCCTTCTGCCAGCGCTGCGCGATAGGCTGGCGCACTGGCAATTGCCGGCGCTGATGGTCAGCCACTCCGCCCGGGAGATGGCCGTCATGGCCGACCATGTCCTGCCTGTCGAAAACGGACAGATCGGCGCGCTCTGCGAACGGGACGCATGGCTTGCCGGTTCCGAAGGCGGCAGCGAGGCGGCAGACGCGCCCGGCGCCGTTCTGACCGGCCGGATCACCGGCCATGATGCGCGTCTTCACCTGACAGACCTGCATATCGGCGCGCACCGGATCGCCCTGCCGGGGCTGACGGGGCTCGCCATCGGCCGCGAGGCGCGCCTCTACGTGCCCGCCCGTGATGTCACCCTGGCCGTTGATGCCGTCGACGGGCTCTCGGTACAGAACAGACTGCCCGGGACAGTAACGACGATCACCGACCGGCCAGACACGGCCTGGTGCGATGTCGAGCTGGAGGTTGCGACGCAGCGCCTGTGCGCCCGGATCACCCGTGCCGCCGCCGAGGCGCTCGCGCTGAAACCGGGCAATACGGTTGTCGCATTGATCAAGAGCGCGAGTCTGGCGCCCCGCCCGGATTAAGCGCCGGAAGCCAGAGCGGGATCGACCGGCGCGCCCAGCGCCCGGTGCAGCGCGATCACGGCAAGCGCATGATCGGCCTGACTGTCCAGCAGCGACTCGCGGCTGTCGATCAGGGTGCGCTGGGCATCGAGAATGTCGATAAAGCTGGCCAGCCCTTCCCGGTAGAGCGCGTCGAGCTGGTCGAAGGCTTGCTCCGACGCGGTGACAGCGCGCTCGAGCTCTGCCGTTCGCGCTTCGACGGCGCGGATCGAAACAAGGGCGTCCTCAACTTCGCCGACGGCTTCCAGCAGCGTCTGCCGGTAGGCCAGCAATGCCTGTTCGGCCCGGGCCTCGGCGATGTCCACGCCTGCACGGCGGCGGCCCGCATCGAAGACCGGAACGTCAACCGCAGCACCGATCCGCGCGACCGTGTCTCCGACCAGCCGGTCGGCCGATCCCAGATCGGTAGTGATGCTGCCGGGAATGGAGAAGGCCGGGTAAAGCTCGGCCGTGGCGACGCCGATGGCGGCGCTGGCCGCGGCCAGATCACGCTCGGCCGCCTGCAGATCGGCCCGGCGGCGCAGGAGATCGGCTGGTACACCCGGGGCAAGCGGATCGGAATAGTCCGGGATGGTGGTTTCCGCGGCCGGCTCCAGGCCGAGCGTGCCGGGGACAGCCCCCGTCAGGATCGCGAGATCGTGCAGCGCCCGCGCCTCGGCAATGTCGAGGCTGCCGCGCTGGGCGCGTGTGCGGGCAAGATCGGAGGCGGCCCGCTGCACATCGAGATCGGCCGACAGGCCCGCCTCGGCGCGCTGGCGCACGATGTCCAGCGTCTGCTGTTGCAGCTCCAGCGAAGTCGTCAGCAGGTCGAGCCGGGCCCGGCTGCGGCGCAGCTCGATATAGCGTTCGCCAATCGAGGCGGCTGTGACGCGTTTGACGTCCTCGATGTCGAAACGCCGGGCGGCGGCTGTGGCCTCAACCTGTTCGATCTGTCGGCGGCGCCCGCCGAACACGTCCGGCACGAAAGCCAGCGCCGCGCCGAGACCGGCACCTGTCGAAGACGAGGCATCGCCGGAGATGTCGCCCGTGGCCGATGCATCGGCGCTCGCATCGACAGACGGCCAGTTCGCGGCGCGCTCGACATTGGTCCGGGCTTCAGCCTCGGCCAGTCGTGCGACCGCAATCTGCACGTCGATATTCTGATCGAGCGCCGTGGTGATCAGCGTTTCCAGCTGGGCATCGTTGAAGCCCCGCCACCAGGCGTTTTCCGGAGCCGTTTCACCGCCCGGCACCGTTTCCGACCAGGTGTCCGGCACGCCCGGCGCCGGCGCGTTATAGTCGGGCCCGACCGTGCAACCGGCCAGGCAGGCCGCGAGCGCGGCAAGGGCAATACTCGGGACGTAACGCATGATCATTCTGCCGGTTGGGTGTCGGGGTCGTTCTCGACGCGGGCCAGTTCTTCTTCCAGTTCGACAAGATTGACCGAGCGCGGTTTGCCGAACCGGGCGACGCCCAGATAGATCACCGGGGTCAGGAAGAGGGTGAACAGGCCCGACAGGCCCAGCCCGCCGAACACGGTCCAGCCGATAGAGGTGCGGGCCTCGGCACCGGCCCCCGTCGACAGGATCAGCGGCAGGGCACCCAGCACCGTCGAGATCAGCGTCATGGCGATCGGGCGAAGACGGATCGTCGCCGCCTCCTCGATCGCCTCGCGGACACTCTTGCCCTCCGCACGCAGCTGGTCGGCGAATTCGACCACGAGAATCCCGTTCTTCGCCATCAGGCCGATCAGCATGACCAGGCCGATCTGCGAGAAGATGTTGAGGGATGTGCCCGTCAGCACCAGCGCATAGACTGCAGCGGCCAGGCCGAAGGGCACTGTCAGAATGACGACGATGGGGCTCGTCAGGCTCTCGAACTGTGCCGCCAGGACCAGGAAGACGATGATGAAGGCGAACAGATAGGTTATCGCCATGTCGCGCGAGGTCTCGTTCAGCGTTCGCGCATCGCCCATCATGATCATCTCGATGCCCGGCGGCAGGGCCGTTTCGGCCAGACGCTCGATCTCGGCGACAGCGTCGGACAGGGCGACATCCGCCGCGACATCGGCCTCGACATCGATCGAGCGGCGCTGCTCGGTCCGGTTCAGCTCGGCGGCCACACCTTCCTCGACCAGCGTGGTCAGGGCCGAGAGCGGGATAAGTTCGCCGGCATTGGAGCGCACATAGAGGTTCTGCAGATCGGTCGGGTCGTCGATGGTGCCATTGGCGGACTCAAGGAAGATCGGGATCGCCTGGTCGCCGACATTCAGGTCGACCAGCTCGTCACCGCCGACCATGGCGCGCAGGGTCACGGACAGCTCGTTGAGCGGCACGCCGAGATCGGCCGCGCGGCGCCGGTCGATGCGGATCGACAATTGCGGCTGGGTCGGCTGGTAGGAGATTTCCGGATTGGACAGGATCCGGCTTTCCGTATCGATGGCCCGTTCAAGCGCGAGGGCACCCTCATAGATCTCGGCATACTCCCGGCCGGTCAGGGCGACCTGGATACCGCCGCGGCTGGAACCGCGCATGTCGAGGCTGCCGCGTCCGAAGACAGAGGCGCGCAGGCCCGGGATCTGCGACAGCGGACGGCGCATCTCGGCCATGATCTCCTGCTGGCTGCGATCGCGGTCTTCCCAGTCCGCCAGGGTTGCGGTCATGAAGATACGGTTGGGATCCCAGCGGCCGACGATGGAGAAGACCGACGTCACCTCACCGCTCTCCAGATAGGGCTGGACGATCGCGTCGACCTGGTCGGCCTGGCGCTCCATGAAATCGAGCCCGACCCCGTCCGGTCCGGTCGCGAAGATATAAATGCGCCCGCGATCCTCCTGCGGCACCAGCTCCTGTTCGAGCGAGGTGAAGGCGATAACGGCCCCCAGCGCCGTCACCATCATGATGCCGGCGGTGATCCAGGGACGGTTCAGGGCGAGCCGCAAAAGTTTGGCATAACCATCCGAGACGCGACCGCCGATCCGCTCGAGCGGTCCCTGCTGGCGGTTTTCCGAACGCAGCCAGAGACGCGCGGCCAGTGCCGGCACGATGGACAGCGCCACAAAGGACGAGATCACCACCGCCAACGCCAGCACAAAGCCGAATTCGCGGAACAGACGTCCTGCCGTCGAAGGCAGGAAGGAGATCGGGATGAAGACGGAGACCAGGACAGCCGTGGTCGCGACGACGGCAAAGAAGACCTGGCGCGTGCCCAGCACGGCCGCGGCCCGCCGGCCCAGCCCTTTTTTCTGCAGGCGCTGGATATTCTCGACCACGACGATGGCGTCGTCGACGATGAGCCCGGTCGCCAGAACCAGGGCCAGGAGGGTCAGGAGATTGACCGAGAAGCCCAAGAGCCAGATGCCGGCCAGAGCCCCGACCAGGGCCGCGGGAATGGCGGTGGACGGGATCAGCGAGGCGCGGAACCGGGCGAAGAACAGCCAGATGGTCGCAATGACGATCACCACCGTGATCGCCAGGCTGGTGAGGACCTCGCGCACGGAACCGCGGATGAAGACGGCGTCGTCGGAGGTGATGCGCACTTCCAGATCGTCGAAACGGCCATTCAGACGCTCGACCGTCTCGCGCACCCCGTCGGAAATCGAGATCGTGTTGGACTGGGCCTGACGCACCACGCCGAGCCCGATGATCGGCCGGCCGTCGAGACGCACGAAATTGGTCGCATCGGCCGGCGCAAAGAAGGCTTCGGCCACATCGCCGACACGCGTATTGCCGTCGATGATGACATCCTTGACCCGTTCCGGCGTTGCCGCCGTCGCCTCGGCCCGCACCAGCAATTGCTGGTCTTCGGAGCGGAAGCTGCCGACCGGCACATCGAAGGGTGCCTGGCTGAGCGCATCGGCAACATCGCCGACTGTGAGACCGAAACGGCTGAGGCGCAGCGGATCGATCACCACGCGCAGAAGGCGCTGGCGATCACCGAACATGTTCACGCTGGCCACGCCTTCGATGGAGAGAAATTCCGGCACGATGTCGTTTTCGACGATGGCCGTCAGCGTCTCTTCGTCATGGGCATCGGAGAGCACCGCCATCTGGACAATGGGATCGGCATTGTCGTCGGCCTTCACCACGCGGATCTGCTCGACCCGGTCGGGCAGCTGACGCGCCACGCGCGACGTCGCCTCGCGGATGTCCGCTGCAGCAGAGTCCAGATCGACACCGGGGTTGAACTCGACCCGGATGCGCGAGCCGTTTTCCTCGCTCTGGGCATCGATTTCCCGCACGCCGGAGACGCGCGCCACGGCACCCTCGAGAATGCTGGTGACCTCGGCATCGACGGTTTCCGGCGCCGCGCCGGGGAAATTTGCCGTGACCGAGACGACCGGCCGGTCGACATCGGGCAGTTCGCGAACCTCAACGCCGAACAGGGCCGCCAGCCCGCCAATAATGATCAGCAGGTTGAGCACCGCGACGAGGACCGGACGTTTGACGGCCAGTGCGGGGAGATCGTTGCGCTGCAGGCTCATCGGGTTTCATCCGAGACAATGGGCGAACCGCCGACCGCGAGCCCGGTCTCCCGCTCGCCGACATCGACAATGCGGCTGCCTTCACGGACTTTCTGGACGCCTTCGGTGATAATGCGGGCGCCGGCCTGCAGATCGCCGCGCACCAGGACATGGCCTTCATTGCGCGCCACGATATCGACCGGCACGCGGAATGCCGTATCGCCATCGACACCCCAGACATAGGAACCGCTGCCACCCCAGATGATCGCCGCTTCGGGCAGGCGCGGATAGGACTGGCCTTCAATGGTGAAGGCGACGCGGAAGCTCATACCCGGCCGCAGCACATCGGCCTCATTGTCGATACTGGCCCGCACGGTGAAGGTGCGGCGCGTCGGATCGATCCGGCTGTCGACGGCGATAATGTCGGCCTCGACGGCAAGATCGGGATCGGCGAATGGCGTGGCCGTGACCGTGTCACCCTCGCGCAGCCGGCCGAACACCTGCTCGGCCGGCGAGAAGTCGACAAAGAGCACGCTGCGATCGTCCAGCTGGGCGATGACCGTCGTCGGCGTGATGCGTGAACCCGGATCGATGTTCGTCAGGCCAACATGTCCGGCAAACGGCGCCCGCACGGTGCGCTCGCCCAGCGCAATCTCCGCCTGCTGCAGTTCGATACGCGCCGCGTCCAGCGTGGTGCGGGCTTCGTCGATCTGGCTGGCGGAAATGGCGCCGGTGTCTTCGATCCGGCGATAACGGGCCAGCAATTGCTCGGCCTCCTGCACGGATACCCGGGCGAGGTTGACGGCGAGCTGTTCCTCACGATCGTCCAGCCGCAGCAGGACGGCACCCGCTTCGACATGACTGTCGGTGACAAAGGGAACATCGGTCACGATGCCGCCGGCCTCGGGATAGATTGTCGCCGTGGAACGCGCCCGGGCCGTGCCGACCGCTTCGATGTCCGTACGCTCGCGCGCGAACCGGACGGGCTGGGTGACAACACGGATCGCCTCGTCCGCACGGCCACCGCCTGCAGGCGGCCCGCCAGCCGTAGGCTGGCCGCCACATGCCGCCATCAAAAAGGCGAGCGCCGTGCAAAGCACGGCCCCGCGAACCGTAAATCCAGCCGTCAATCGGGCCTCCCAGCAGATTGCAAGCGCTAGCGCTCTGCTAACCCATAATGGTGTTGAACGAAGTAGGACAGGAATTCCGTCGGTCCAGTCCGGGGTTCATTATCAGGAAAGGCATCGAAATACTTCACTCGCATACGGAGTGAAGCGGGGTTGCCGGTCAGGTGCGCATTGCCGCCGCTGCGCGCGCATTCGCTTCGATCCCCGCCCAGTCGCGAGCCTTGACCTGGCTTGCGGCGGCAACCCATGAACCGCCGACACAGGCGACATTCCCGAGCGCGAGATATTCGGGCGCCTGCTCCCGGGTGATCGAGCCCGTCGGACAGAAGCGGATGTCCGGAAGCGGCCCCTGCAAGGATCGCAGATAGTCGATCCCGCCAGCCTGTTCTGCCGGGAAAAACTTGAGCAGCTCGAACCCGGCCTCCGCCGCCGTCATTGCCTCGCTTGCGGTCGCCACACCGGGCAAGACCGGCACGCCCGCATCGTGCAAGACCGGCGCAAGCCGGGGCGTCAGCCCGGGCGAGACAAGAAAGTCGGCGCCGGCCGACACGCTCCGGGCGACCTGCTCGGGACTTCGGATGGTGCCCATGCCCACGATGAGGCCCGGCGTTGCAATCTTCATGGCTTGCAATGCATCCAGAGCCACAGTGGTGCGCCAGGTGATCTCGATTACTTTGAGCCCTCCGGCCTCCAGGGCACGGGCCAGCGGTGCAGCATCGGCCACGTCGCTGACGGTGAGAACCGGAATGACAGAGGCAAGATCGGCAAGGGCGTTCGGCGTAAGAGACATGACGTGTTCCGCTGTGCGGCGATGGCCCGCAATCCTGCCCCCAACATCACGCCGAGGCCAGACAGAGAATCGGGGCTCAACAGCGTCCTTCACGACACGACCGGACCGCGCAAAAATGCAGACGGCCCGACCCTCGCGCGCTGCCACCTCGTGACGGCGCCGTCCTGGCGTTCCGGCGGGAGAAAGCGTGAAACCTCGCCGGCGGCATTATCGGCTGCGCGGAACGCGTGATCTCGTCACGCCTGTTCATGAAAGCCCCCGCTGTTCGGGTCTTGTCCTGACCGGGGCCGCGCTGAAATCGGCGCGCAATATGGGGAGCAAGCCAATTGCACTTGCCCCGCGTATCGGCTAAGCCTCGCCGTCTCGCGCACCCATAGCTCAGCTGGATAGAGCGCTGCCCTCCGAAGGCAGAGGTCAGAGGTTCGAATCCTCTTGGGTGCGCCATTTTTCCTCTTGTTCCCGCTCCGCTCGACCCGAGCCTGTCACTGCATTCGGTGACGGGGTCGGTGCTCACATGGAACGCGCTCAGGGCTGCAGGGTTTGAACCTGGTCTCGCAAGGCGCGGCATTCCCACACCGGTCGAACGCTGCACCCCATTCTTGGGGCTGCCGGACATCTTCCAATGTGGCGCACCACTTTTTCGAGCCCAGGGTGCTTGGTTGCGTCCTGACAAGCGCAGGGACATCGGGTCAGGCCGTTGATGCGGCCGCCGTGCTCTTCAGAGCCGCCATCAGCGCCGCGCTTCCGGTCGCGCTGACGGGAAGAACCTGGCCGCTGCGAAGCCGGACCGATGCGATCCGTTCACGGCGCTGTTCGGTGGAAACGACGTCCGAGGGACGTACGAAATGCGACCGGTGCACCTGGACGAAACCCTGTCCGTCGAGCATCTGCGCCATCTCGATCATGGTCGCACGGTGCAGCACTTCGCGTCCCGACCGGTCCACAAGTGCAACATAATTGCCCTGTGCTGACACTATAACGATGTCATCCAGCGCCACATAATCAGTGCGTCCGGCCGACCGTACCGCCAGACGCGCCGTTCGCCCGCCCCACGCCGCGTCGCCGCTGCGCAGAACAAGGCCCTTCAGTTGGGCCCCGGAAAGATAGGCCATGCCCGTAAAGGTCGGCAGCATCAGCCAGAACAGGGAGGGTGTGGATGCCACCAGCGTCTGGGCCGGTACGCCGGTATAGGCAGACAGAACCAGCACCGTCCAGAAATAGTCGGCCATCGCGAATACGACGATAACGCCGGACGCCTCCACACAGCGGCGCCAGGCCGGGCTTCCGGTGAGCGCGTGGCGCAGTCCGACCAGGGCGCCTGCGATGATCGCAGGCAGGGCAGTCGCGGAAAACACGGATTGATGCCGGACGCCGAGTGCGAAGCTGGGCGGCGCCCCGTCGGACACGGCTTCCCGGTACTGCACGGCGACGAAGACGAGAACGAGAAGCGCCCAGACGATGCAGCCGCCACCGACGACCCGGAGCGCCCAGCGCATCGGGACTCCCCTGCCATGTAAATCTGGAAACTGCGTCGTCACGCCGAGCCTCCCCACGCCCCGAACCGCTTGAACACCCCGTCCAACCTGTCATCCGGAGCATGACGGCGATCACGCGAAGGGCTTACATTTCTGTCACCTCACACGCCCCGCACGTCGCACGAGAGGCGCCGGACCGCCCGGAATTGCGACGAAACGGGGCCGCCTGTTGCGAACGGCGCAGGAAAACGACGAACGACGGCATCCGGGTTTAACCCGCCAGCGCCTGTGACGAACCCGGGCACCCCGAAACCCGTCACTCGCCCGGGCCCGGCATATAGGCATGCCCGAAGCGCCGAGGTAGCCAATCCATCACGTTATTCAGTGCGTTATGTGGAGGAATGCCATGCGCTGCCTCATTCTTGAAAGCCGTGAACTGGCCCGGACCCAATTGCAGCGGCAACTCGACCGGTTCGCAGACACGATATGCGCCGGCGCCCGTCCGTCGGCCGGTCAGGATGATCCCTGGCATGGCACGGCGCCGGATGTGGTGTTTCTCGGCAGTGACCAGCCGCGGCTCGAACGCCTTCTCTCGCGCCCGGCAGGCACCGGAGACGATGGCCCGGTCATTGTGATGATGGGCGACTTGCCGATCCACGCCCTTACTGCATTCGAGCTGCAGGTGACCGACTTCCTGCTGCGGCCGGTGGAAGCGGCACGACTGGAGGAATGCCTGCGACGTGTGCGCATCGAGTTGCAGCACCGGCGGGACCTCGCACGCGTTGCCGTGCTCAGCGAGACATTGGCCGGCATTCGCCAGGGCCACGCCTCCGAAGCGGGTGCACCGGTTTACCGGGATTTCTGGATCCGCTGCCGCCATGAAACCGTGCGGGTGCCCCAGTCACAGATCGTGTGGATCGAGGCGGCGCGCAGCTATGTCCATTTCAACCTGCGCAACCGGCAGCTTCTGCACCGGATCTCGCTGCGTGAACTGGAGGAACGGCTTGATCCGGCGGACTTCCTGCGCATTCACCGCTCGGCGATCGTCAATGTGCATCAGATCGAGCGCACCCATGCCGACCGCCATGGCACGCATTCGGTCGAGCTGGCCAATGGGGAGATGGTGCGTGTGGGGCGCAAATACCGCCTGCAACTGGCCGAGTTCATGGCGAGCGGACGGGTACCGCCGCGTCAGGACGTGGCCGCCTGACGCGACAGCACAACATCAATCCAGCCCGCCATCCTCCGCATCCGAGGTGAACTCCAGCCAGAGCGCGTTGAGAATTCCAAAGCCGAGGGCGGCGGCAAGACCAAGTACCCAGGTAAAATACCACATGGTTCCAAGACCTCCGGTCAGTAGGAGCCGGGCGAGGTGGCCTGATCGGACGTGACACGCCCCCAGAGCACCTTGAACACCCAGCTGGTGTAGAAAACGATCAGCGGCACGAAGATCGCCGTCATGATCAGCATGAAGAAGAGCGTGCCGTGGCTGGACGAGCTGTCCCACACGGTCAGGCTGGCGTCGGGATTGAGCGAGCTGGGCAGGATGAAGGGGAACATCGACACCCCGGCGGTTGCGACAACACCGAAGACCGACATGGCCGATCCGGCGAGGCTCGCCGCATTCTGCTTCCTGCCCAGGCTGACAGCAGCCAGCAAAGCCCCCGCCACCGCCATCAGCGGCGCCAGCACCATCCAGGGATAGCGCACGAAATTGTGGACCCAGGCGCCGGCCTCGACGCTGACAGCCTTGCGCATCGGATTGGACGGACCGTCGAGCAGAACGTCCGATGTGATCGTGTAGCCCGGCAGGATCGTGGCGGCCCAGACACCGGCAATGACGAACAGTCCGATCGTCAGCATGGCCGCGATCGATCCGAAGCGGGCCGCCCGGTCACGCACCGGCCCTTTCTCGGCCTTCACCACGATCCAGGATGCGCCGTGCATGACCAGCATGGCGACCGAGACCAGACCGGCAAGCAGGGCGAAGGGATTGAGCAGACCGAACAGGCCGCCCTCATAGGTCGCCCGCAGCATGCTGTCGAAATCGAACGGGACGCCGCGCAGCACATTGCCCACGGCGACCCCGAAGATCAGTGCCGGCACGAAGCCACCGATGAAGAGCGCCCAGTCCCAGCTGTAGCGCCAGACCGCACTGTCGCGCTTGGAGCGGTATTTGAAACCGACCGGCCGCAGGATCAGCGCCGACAGCACCACGAACATGGCGAGATAGAAGCCGGAGAAGCTGACGGCATAGACATAGGGCCAGGCCGCAAAGATCGCGCCGCCGCCCAGGATGAGCCAGACCTGGTGGCCCTCCCACATCGGCCCGATCGTGTTGATCACGAGCCGGCGTTCGGCATCGGTCTTTGCGACGAAGGGCAGCAGGGTCGCAACGCCGAGGTCATAGCCATCGGTCAGGGCGAAGCCGATCAGGAGGACGCCCAGAAGGCCCCACCAGATGACGCGGAGCGTCGGATAGTCGAGAGGCAGTTCCATGATATGCGTCTCCTATCGGTCGTAGAGCGGCGCCGGCACGGCTTCGGGGAAACCGCCGGATGCAGGCTGGTGTGTCGCGACCGGTGTTTCTGCCGTCGGGCCCTTGCGGATCGCCCGGACCATCAGCGTCACCTCGATCACGGCGAGCGTGCCGTACAGAAGGGTGAAGCCGACCATCGTCAGGATCACCTGGCTGGCCGACAGGCTGGACACGCCCATGAAGGTCGGCAGCACGCCATCGATCACCCAGGGCTGACGGCCGGTCTCGGCCAGCACCCAGCCTAGCTCCGCAGCAATCCAGGGCAGGGGAATGATCGCCACGGCCAGCCGCAGGAACCAGCGCGGGAAGGGCCGGCGCAGGCTCACCAGATAGAAGGCCAGGGCAAAGACCGCGATGAAGAAGAAGCCGAGGCCCGCCATGATGCGGAAGGACCAGAAGGCCATGGCGACGTTGGGAACCGTATCCCAGGCGGCCTGCTGGATCTGGTCCGGCGTTGCCTCTCGCGGATCGTCGACATAGCGCATCAGCAAAAGGGCATAGCCCAGATCCTGCTTGGTCAGCTCGAACTGCTCGCGCGCCGCCACATTCTCCGGATCGGCATTGAGCCGCTGGACCGCATCATAGGCCGATATCCCGTTCTCGATCCGGTCCTGTGCGATGGCGACGAGCGGCAGGATGCCCTGTACGTCACCGTCAATGCTGCGGGTGGCAATCAGGCCGAGAAGCCAGGGCACCTGGATCTCGAAATGCGTTTCCCGCGCCTCCTGGTCGGGCAGGCCGACCAGCGTGAGCGGAGCCGGCGCCTCCTCGGTGTGCCACATGGCTTCCAAGGCCGCGAGTTTCATGCGCTGGTGATCGGTCAGCGTATAGCCGCTTTCATCGCCCAGGACGACGACAGACAGGGCCGAGGCCAGGCCGAAGGACGCGGCAACCGCGACCGACCGTTTGGCCAGTCCGCGATGGCGGCCCTTCAAGAGGTAAAAGGCGGAGATGCCGAGAACGAACACCGAGGCCGTCACATAGCCGGCCGACACCGTGTGCACGAATTTGGCCTGGGCGACCGGGTTGAAGAGCACCTCCATGAAGTTGGTGATCTCCATGCGCATCGTGTCCGGATTGAATTCCGACCCGACGGGCGCCTGCATCCAGCCGTTTGCGATCAGGATCCACAGGGCCGAGAGGTTGGAGCCCAGTGCGACCAGGCCTGTAACCATCCAGTGGACCGGCCGCGACAGCTTGTCCCAGCCAAAGAACATCAGGCCGACAAAAGTCGCTTCCAGGAAGAAGGCCATCAGGCCCTCGATCGCGAGCGGGGCGCCGAAAATGTCGCCGACATAGTGTGAGTAGTAGGACCAGTTCGTGCCGAACTGGAACTCCATGGTGATCCCGGTCGCAACCCCGAGCACGAAGTTGATCCCGAACAGGTTCATCCAGAATTTGGTGATGTCCTTCCACACCTGCTTGCCGGTCAGGACATAGGCGCCTTCCATGATCACCAGGATCATCGACAGGCCGAGGGTCAGGGGCACGAACAGGAAGTGGTACATCGCCGTCAGCGCGAACTGCCATCGCGAAAGGTCCGCGACCAGTAAGTGTTCCATGGTTGAACTCCGGTTCCGACGCGTTAACTTGCACCTGAAATACAAGTTTTACCGACAGGCGCAACGGGCGAAACGTCGCACACCGGACCCGCACAGGCTGCATGACCGCAAAGACCGATACCGAAATGACGGCCACTGCCCGCCTGAAAGGCTGGACGGGCGCTGCGCGCCGCGATGTCCGGCTGGCCGAACTGGCGATCCTTCTGGACACGCTTGCGGCTATCGCCTTCGCGCTCGGTTTTGCCACGGCGATCTCGGCCCTCGTGGATGGACGCAACGCCCTCCCCGCCCTCCTTGTCGCGGGCGCGGCACTCATCGGCCGCGGCGGTTTCAACTGGCTGCGTTCGCAGGCTTCCGAGCGCGCCGGACAGGGACTGGTCGCGGCCGCACGGCAGGACATGGCAGGTCTGGCGGCAAAGGCCGGCCCGGCCCTGTTTGACGGTGCGCCCGGCGGCGAACGCACGGCACAGCTGGTCGACCGCACCGCCATCCTTTCCGGTCATACCGCTCACTGGCTGCCGGGCCGGACTGCCGCCGTCATTACCCCCGTCCTCATCGTCATCGCCATCTTCACCCAGAGCTGGCTGGCAGGCGCGCTGATCCTGGCCTCGACCGTGATGCTGCCGGTCTTCATCTGGCTGACCGCGTCGGAAACCGCCGCACTGGCCCGCGCTCAGCAGGGCGCGCTCGATACGCTTGCCGGGACCTTCGAGAGCCGTGTGCGGATGGCGGGGTCGATCCGCGCTTTCAACGGCGTGACGCGCGAAGCCGGTGTCATCGAAGCGGCCGCCGACGAGCTGGCCCGCCGCACCATGGCAATCTTGCGGGTGGCCTTCCTCTCGACCGCCGTGCTGGAGTTTTTCGCCTCGATCTCGATCGCGCTGGTGGCGGTCTATGTCGGTTTCAAACTGCTGGGCGTCTTCCCGTTCGAGACGTTCGAGGCGCTGACCTTGCGGGAGGGGCTGGCCGCCCTGGTTCTGGCGCCGGAATTCTTTGCGCCCGTGCGCCAGCTCTCCGCGCTTCACCATGCGCGCAGCGATGCCCGCGCCGGGGCGGAGTCCCTGGCCGAACTTGCCGGGACCGGGGATGCGACGCCCATCGTCCGGCTCGGCGCGCGCGGGCAGGCACCGCGGATCGCCTGGCAATCCGTCGACCTGGCCCGCAGCGGGCAGATCGTGCTCGCGGGTTTCGACGCCCTCGCCGAACCGGGCCGGATCACCCTGCTCTGGGGGCCGTCCGGCTGCGGCAAGACTTCGGTCCTGATGTCGCTGCTGGCCCTGGCCGAGCCGGTTGGCGGGCAAATCCGTGTCGACGGCGAGATCCTGCCGGCCGGCCACTCGCTGGCCAGCTCCATCGCCTGGATCGGACAGAAACCCTGGGCGCTGGAAGGCACGATCCGCGACAATCTCCAGCTCACCGTTCCGGGCGCGGACGATGCGGCTTGCCGCGCCGCGCTCAACACAGCCGGGTGCGACTTCATTGCGGACCGGCCAGAAGGGCTCGACATGCGGATCGGCCCCGGCGGCAGCGGCCTGTCCGGCGGCGAACTGCAGCGGCTTGCCCTTGCCCGGGCCGTGCTCGCAGACGCGCCTGTCCTGCTGCTGGACGAGCCCACCGCCCATCTCGATGCCGAACGCCAGGATGCGCTGCTTGCAACCCTTCGCCAGCTCGCCTCCGGACGGACGGTGATCATGGCCAGCCACGACCCTGCCGCGCGCGCCATCGCCGACGCCGTCATTGCGATGGAGCGCCGCTCATGATCGCGCTGTGGACACGGCTGGGCCGGCCATTCCGCGGCCGGATCGCGCTGGCCTTTGTGCTGGCCACGGCTGGCGGCGCGATGGCCGCGCTGCTGCTGGGCATATCGGGCTGGTTCCTCACCGCCAGCGCGATCGCGGGCGCCGCGGGCAGTGCCTATGCCTTCAACCATCTTTATCCCAGCGCCACGGTACGCGGCACTGCGATGGGTCGCATCCTGGCACGCTATGGCGAACAGCTGGCCGGGCACGATGCCACGCTGCGCCTGTCGGCGCGGCTGCGGCGGCACCTGTTCGAGGCCGAGGCGCGCGCACGCGCCGGTCTGACAAGGCCCGCCTCGGACAGTCTGGCCGTTTTCCTGGATGATGTCCGCCTCGCCGAGGGCGCCCTGCTCCGCTTGTGGCTGCCGGCCGCGAGTGCCACCGCGGCCTCCCTGATCGCGCTGGCATTTGCCGGTCTTGCCGGCTGGGTGCCGCTCGCAGTCGTCGCCGGCGGATTGGCGCTTGCGCTGGCAACAGGCCGGTTCGGCATCGCCGAGCAACGCCGGATCGATGCCCGCCTGCAGACACTGAACGACCGCTACCGCCGCGAGGCGGCCAGCCTGGTGGAGAACCGGGTGGAGCTCGAAGCGCTCAGCCGGTTCGGCGATGCGGCCGGGGCGCTGGGCTCCCTGTCCGCTGAAACGGCGGCCCAAGCCCTCTCCGCCGGCCGGCGCTCACGGCTGGCGGGGGCCTTCATCGCCATCCTTGGCGGCCTGTCGGCGACACTTGCCGTCATGCTGGGCAGCGGAGCCACAGTGCCGCTTCTCGCCGGCACGGCGCTGTCTGTCCTCGCCGCTCACCAAAGCCTGGCCATCGCACTGGGCGCGCTGACGGCCTATCCAGCCACTGAACTGGCCCTGTCGCGGCTGAACACGCGCATGGCTGCACAGCCAGCCATCGCCGAGCCGGCCGATCCCGAACCGGAGCCCGGCACGATCCTGCCGGCCAGAACCGGTCAGCTGCAGATCGGTTTTCCGGGGGCAGCGCCGCTGTGCGAGGTGCCGGATCTTGATCTGGCGGCCGGCAGCGTCACCGAGATCACCGGCCCGTCCGGCTGCGGCAAGACCACGCTTCTGGAAACACTCGCCCGCCTCCGCCCGCCCCTGGACGGAAGGCTGGACTATGCCGGCATCAAGGCTTCAAGCCTGCGCGCGGCTGCGGTCCGGCAGCACACGGGCTTTGCCCCGCAAATGCCCGACACGATGCGCGGGACGCTCGCCGATGCACTGCGGCTGGCCCAGCCCGACGCCGATGATGCGCGCCTGCTGGAAGCCTGCCGGACCGCGCTCTTCTTGCCGGTGGTGACGCGCTCGCCGGAGGGGTTGCATCAATCGCTCGAGGAGGGCGGCAGCAATCTGTCCGGCGGCGAGTTGCGGCGCCTCGCCATCGCCCGGGCCATTCTTCGCGGGCCGGATCTTGTCTTGCTGGACGAACCCTTCGCGGGCCTGGATGCGCCCATGCGCGAGACACTGGCCGCGAACCTCGGCGACTGGGCGCGCAGTCATGGCGCCGCGATCGTGCTGGCCACCCATATCCCCGACGCGGCTCTCTGGCCGGGCCTCACCTACCGGCAAGTCCCCCTGGCGCCGTCACCGGAGCGTCACACGAGTGGCTGACGCCCGCGAATTGCGGTATAGTTTTTACCGGTATTTCAGGGGCAGGATATGCGGCTCACCAGTTTCACCAATTATGCCCTGCGGACGCTGCAATACGCAGCCTTGCGTGGCGAGCGCATCAGCCGGGTGACGGACATCGCGATGATCCACCAGGTCTCGGTTCACCACATGGTCAAGGTCGCCAACCTGCTGGGCCGCGAGGGCTATCTGGAGACGATACGCGGCCGCAGCGGCGGTGTGCGCCTGGCCAAGCCTGCCGACACAATCACCGTCGGCGAAATCGTGCGGCTGACCGAGGCGCCCCTGGAACTGGCCGAATGCTTCAATGACGACTCCAACACATGCCCGCTGATCGGCGTGTGCCGGCTGTCGAAGACCTGGCGCAAGGCACTGGATGCCTTTCTGGATGTGCTCGACGGTGTGACCATTGCCGACATCGCCGGCAATCGCGGTGAACTGACACAACGGCTCGCGCTTGATGCGGACGGTGGCTAGCCGCCGATCAACCGCTTCAGATAGGCGCCGTATTCGGTTTTCAGCATCGGCTCTGCCAGACGTTGCACCTGCTCGTCATCGATGAAGCCCTGGCGCCAGGCGATCTCTTCCAGACAGGCGACTTTCAGGCCCTGGCGGGTCTCGATCGTCTCCACGAACTGGGCCGCCGCCAGTAGCGACTGGTGGGTTCCGGTGTCGAGCCAGGCATAGCCCCGGCCCATCAGATGCCCCTTCAGCAGGCCGTCATGCATGTACATCTCGTTGAGCGTGGTGATTTCCAGCTCGCCGCGTGCCGAGGGCCGGACCTCGCGCGCCCGGTCACAGACCGTGTTGTCGTAGAAGTAGAGCCCCGTCACAGCGAAGTTTGACTTCGGCTTCAGCGGCTTTTCCTCGATCGAGATGATGGTCTGGCTGTCGTCGAACTCGGCCACGCCATAGCGCTCCGGATCGGCGACCTGGTAGGTGAAGACCTCAGCGCCGCGCGTCAGGCTGGATGCGTCCTTCAGCAACCCCTGCAGCCCGTGGCCGAAGAAGATATTGTCGCCCAGAACGAGGGCACATGGCTCGCCGCCGATGAAGTCCTCGCCGATAATGAAGGCCTGGGCCAGACCTTCCGGGCGCGGTTGCACGGCATAGGAAAAGTTCACGCCGAGATCGGAGCCATCACCCAGCAAGCGCTGGAAGGAGGCCTGATCTTCCGGTGTCGTGATGATCAGGATGTCGCGCATACCCGCCAGCATCAGCGCGCTGATCGGATAGTAGATCAGCGGTTTGTCATAGACCGGCAGGAGTTGTTTCGAAACGCCCCGGGTCACCGGATACAGGCGCGTTCCCGAACCCCCGGCCAGCACAATACCTTTCACCACACGTCTCCCGCTTGCCTTTGCCACCGCGACCAGTTCCGGCAGCACGGTTGTCTAGCCCCGGACGCCCGTCTTCCGCAACCATTCGTCCGCCCCGTCGTCACAGAATGCCCGGACGGAAAGGGTCTGCGGCGTCATCGACCAGCCGCGTGTCGGCGAACACATGTGCGGTTCCGGTAATGACCGGAACGATCCCGCCGGCCGGCCCCGGGCGGTAATAACCCGAGAACCGGCTGCCGATAATGCTCTCCTGCACCCAGGTCTCGTCCGGTGCAAGGCGATTGCGTCGCGCCAGGCAGGCCAGTTTGGCACTCGTTCCGGTCCCGCAGGGCGAGCGGTCATAGGCACCGCCCGGGCAGAGCACGAAATTGCGGCTGTCGGCCCCGGGCCCGGCGTCTGCCTTCGAAAAGAACTCGATATGGTCGATCTCGGCACCGCCCAGGCCGGTCAGCCCGTCGGCCGCCAGCGCCCGGCGCACCGACCATGCTGCGCGCGTCAGTTCGGGAATGTTGGCGGGCACCAGAGGCAGCGGGGCGTCTTCGGTGAGGAAGAACCAGTTGCCGCCCCAGGCGATGTCGCCGCGCACCCGGCCGAGGCCCGGCACATCCAGTTCGACGTCTTGGGCCATGCACCGGCTTTCAACATTCTCGAACTGCACGGTGTTGGTATCGATGAGCCTGAGCTCGACCACACCGACGGGCGTGTCGATGCGGTGAAGACCGGGCGCCATCCGGCCCATCCAGGCGAGCGTGGCAGCGAGCCCGATCATGCCGTGACCGCACATGCCCAGATAGCCTGACGTGTTGAAGAAGATGACCCCCGCCGTACAGTCCGGAGCGTCCGGTTCGCACAACAATGCACCGACCATGGCGTCCGAACAGCGCGGCTCCAGCACCGCCATTGTGCGGTAGTGATCGAAGCGGGTCCGGAATCGCTCCAGCCGGTCCTGTAGAGATCCGGCGCCCAGGTCCGGGCCGCCCTCGACGATCACCCGCGTGGGCTGGCCACCCGTATGGGAGTCGATGACCCGCATCGCTGCCTCGTTCAGCCAGCGGCGCCGGGCCACTCGGCCCACCAGGCGCGGAACTGCCGCCAGGCATTGTCGATGAAGGCCGTCTGCGACGCGCTCAGCCTGTCGTGCGTATAGAGCTGATGCTTGTAGGCCGCGTGCCCTTCCAGAACCATCAGCCGCTTGTAGTAGAGAACGAGATCCGGCCCTTCATCGAACCGCGCCAGAACGTCCAGCGCCTCCGACAATTCCCAGGCCAGACGCCGGCTCTCCGGATCGCCATCCGCCGCCCGGCGACTGAGCTCGACCAGGCGCAGCACTTCGGCCGGCAGGGCATTGCCGACGCCGGTGATGGCGCCCGTCGCACCGCAATTGACATAACCGTGGAAGACCTGGGTATCGACGCCGACCATCAGCGTCAGCGCGTCATTGCCGGCGGTGATGGTCTCCGCGGCATAGCTCAGCGCGCCGGCCCCGCCGAACTCCTTGAAGCCGACGAGATTGGGATAGCGGCCGTGCAGCTGGAAGAAGAGGTCGGCCCGTGTCTCGAAGCCGTAATAGGGGCTGTTATAGATCACCGCAGGCAGCCGGTCGGCCGCTTCGAGGATGGCCGAGAAGTGTGCGTGCTGGGCCGCCGGTGAACTTCCACGCGACAGGACGCGGGGTATGACCATCAGGCCGGCCGCCCCGGCTTCAACCGCATGCCGTGTGATTTCGACCGCACGCCGGGTATTCTGTGCGCCGGTGCCGACGACAACGGGCAGGCCTGCCGCACACAGACGCGCCACGCCTTCGCATCGCTGTTCGTCGGTCAAAAGCGGCCAATCGCCCATCGAGCCGCAATAGACGACAGCATCCATGCCGGCATCGACAAGATCGCGGCCCGTTCCAACAAGCGCATCCCAGTCCGGAATCCCGTCCGCACTGCACGGTGTCATCAGGGCTGGCATGCAGCCGGAAAAGATCTGCTTGTCGACGTTCATACGGCCCTCCCTCCAAGCCTTGAAGCGGCGAGCCTAGCCCGGAATTTCCTGTGCGAATACGAGTTTTGACCGGCGCCGGCAGAAGCGCTTGTCCTGCCGGACATCAGCGAGTATGGTTATGAAAGTTTAGTTGGAGAGCCCGCGTGTCACAGTCCGAGATCGCTGCCCGCCTGAAAGCCCGGATGCGCCTTCCCGCCGTCGTTGCCCCCATGTTCCTGGTGTCCGGCCCGCAGCTGGTCGCCGCCACGCGGGCGGCCGGGCTGATGGCTTCCTTCCCCTTCCCGAACGCCCGCACCATTGATGTGCTGGAGGAATGGCTGGTCGCGACCCACGCCGACACGGCGCGCGCGCCCTTTGCCGCGAACATGGTAACGCATTCGACCTATGGCCGGTTCGACGCCGAGCTGGACCTGGTAAAGCAGTACCGGCCCGATGTGGTGATCACGGCCCTGGGCGGGCCGGGGCGTGTGGTGGACGCAGTCCACGACTATGACGGCCTGGTCTTTGCCGACGTCAACAATGTCAAATTCGCCCGCAAGGCGATCGAGCAGGGCGCTGACGGTCTCGTTCTCGTCGCCGCAGGCGCGGGCGGCCATACCGGCGCCATGTCCAGCTTCGCCTTCGTCACCGCCGTGCGCGAGTTCTTCAATGGCCCGATCATGCTGGGCGGCGCCATAAGCAATGGCCGCGCGGTCCGCGCTGCCGAAGTTCTCGGCGCCGATTTCGCCTATATGGGCACCCGTTTCATTGCGGCGAGCGAGAGCCTGGCCGACGCTGAATACCGCGACATGCTGATCGCGGCCGAGTTCGAGGACCTTGTCCTGTCCGACAAGCTGACCGGCGCACCGGCCCATTATCTGCGCGCGAGCCTGGAAAAGATGGGTATCGGAGCAGACGGTTCACGCGGCAGCGGCCCGGACTTCGCCGACAGCGAGAACCAGGTGAAGGCTTGGCGCGATGTCTGGTCAGCCGGGCATGGCGTCGGTTCGGTGAAGCGCACCCAGCCGGTCGCGGAGATCGTGGACGAACTTGCGGCGGAATACGCCGCCGCTTGCACCACGCCGGTTCACGACACGAACACCAAGACGACAGCAGCGGCCCTGGCAGGCTGACCGGGAGGAGACACCCCATGACCATGATCCAGACCGAATTCGAGCGCGACGAGCTGACCGAACTCAATCGGTTCAACCCCTATCTCAAGGGCATCTACGCGCCGGTCCGCAAAGAAGTGACCGCGCTTGACCTCGAGGTTGAAGGTGAAATTCCGCGCGATCTCTACGGGGCGTATCTGCGCAACGGACCGAACCCGCTGAACGCGCCGGAGGGTATGCACCACTGGTTCGACGGCGACGGCATGGTGCATGGCATCTTCTTCGAGAACGGCAAGGCGGAATATCGCAACCGCTATGTCCGCACCCACGATCATGAAGCCGAACGGGCCGGCACGCTGGATGCCGGCGGCATTCTGGAACCCATCCGCCGCGAACGCAGCGCGCTGACCACCTACAAGGACACGGCGAACACCGACATCCTCATCCATAACGGCACGGCGATGGCGCTCTGGTATATTTCCGGCCAGCCGGTTCGGATGGACCCGCGCACGCTGGAGACCATCCAGGCAGAGACCTTTGCGGGCCGCCTCCCCAAGAATGTGTCGGCGCATTCCAAGGTCGATGCGCAGACCGGCGAATTCCTGTTCTTCGACTATGATCTCTACAATCCGGTGATGTCGGCCGGCGTCGTCTCTGCAGACAATGAGCTGAAATGGTTCCGCGAGGTTGAACTGCCCGGCCCGCGCCTGCCGCACGACATGATGATCACGAAGAACTACATGATCCTGATGGACCTGCCGGTCGTCTTCACCGAGGCCGGGCTGAGCAATGGCATGTGGCAGATCCACCAGCCCAAGGACCAGGCTGCCCGTTTCGGCGTGGTGCGTCGCGACGGCACCGGCGATGTCAAATGGTTCGAGACCGAGCCGTGCTACATCTATCACGGCTGCAATGCCTGGGAGGAAGGCGACAAGATCGTCTTCCATGCCTGCAAGATGGTCGATAACGGCCTGCCGCCAAACCCGGAATTCGGCCCCTATGCGCCCATGGCCGCCGTTCTTGCGCTACAGGCCGAGCTGCACCGCTGGACCTTCGACATGAAGACCGGCCAGACCACCGTCGAGCATCTCGACGATCGCCGCACCGAATTCCCCGTCGTCAATCTCGACCTGATGGGGCACAAGACGAAGTATGCCTATCACGTCACCATTCCCAACACGCACACCCAGGTGTTCGACGGGCTGGTGAAGTATGATCTGGAAAGCGGAAACGGCATCGAACACCGCTTCGCCGACGGCGTTTACGGCGCCGAGCCGGCCTTCGCACCGCGCGTCGGCGCGACGGAGGAAGATGATGGCTATGTCATCACCTTCCTGACAGACAGCGCGACCGGCCGGTCCGAAGCCCTGATCCTCGATGCGCGCGATTTCGGCGGCGAGCCGCTGGCGCGTGTGAAACTGCCCCAGCGTGTGCCGGCCGGTTTCCACGGCACCTGGGCGCCGGGCGAGCAGATCGCCGCGGCCTCCTGACCGGAAACGGCGCGGTCAGCGTGTGGAGAACACCTGCTGACCCTCGCCGTCGAGCGGTTCGATCGTGAACTCCACCTCGGTGGGATCGAGCGGCTTGTGGCAGTTCGAACAGGCCATGACGGGCTTGAGCGGCTCGCCGCTGTCGCGGTGGAAGAGCAGGAGCGGCGGGCCTTCCGGTGTCAGATACCAGCGGTCGCCCCACACCATCAGCATGACCAGGACGGGATAGTAGTCGATCCCCGCTTCGGTGAGCCGATACTCGTAGCGCGGCGGCGCGTCGGAATAGGCGCGCTTGTGGATCAGGCCCATGTCGATCAGCCATTGCAACCGGTCGGCCAGGATATTGGTCGCGATCGCCGCATCCTTCTGGATTTCGTCATAGCGGCGGAAACCGGTGAAAATGGAGCGCAGGATCAGCGACGCCCAGCGGTCGCCGAGCACCCGCAGGATGACATCGAGCAGATTATTGTCCGCGCCCTGCTCCTCGCCGCGCGGCTTGCGCCGGCGGCTGTGCCGCGGCGTCACCCAGCCCATGCCCGGGCCGTGCTTCCAGCTGACTTCACGAGCATTGAATTCGCGGCCGGCCGACAGGCTGAAGGGTACGGGATCGATATGGTCGCCACCGCATGACCGATGCGTCAGACGCACCTTGAACTTGGCCTTGGCAGCGCCCCATTTCTGCTCCCAGCGCAGCATGGCGAGGGCGACCCAGTAGAGATCGCGCCCCTTCTCCGTCATGATGTACTCATAGCGGGGCGGCCGCTCGCAATAGAGACGCTTTTCAAACAGGCCCGCCGCCACCATCTGTTTCAGCCGCTGGCTGAGCAGCGCCTTGAGCAGGCCGGTGCGCTTCTGAAAGCCGTCAAAGCGCCGTTCCCCAAGCCAGAAAGCCTCGAGGATCAGCATGGTCGGCACATCGCCGATATCCTCGAGCGCACGCCAGATCGAACAGCATCGGACGAGCTTCAGATCAGCGGGCGGACGGGTCATCATGTGGGTCATCCGTCACTTATATAGTCAAACTCACTTGGGCGTAACATTGGGTCTGTGCGACAGTTTGCCGGCCGCGCGGAAGAATGCACTTGGCAGACGGCGCGGGAATTGGTTTGATTAAGCAAGTGACAAGAACAAACCGAGACGGGAGGAGCCGCAATGACGGCCACAACGCGTGAGGCGCGCCATCGCCAGTACCGTGACAAGGGCTGGTGGGGAGACGAGACGCTCCACACCGCCTTCGACAAAGCTGTCGCAACAGCCCCGGGCCATATTGCCATTGTCGATCCGCCGGACTGCCGGACACTGATCGGCCGGGATCCGCAACGGCTGAGCTATCAGGAGATATTCTACGCCTCGCACAATCTTGCGGCGCAGCTTGCACAGAAGCGAATTGGCCGCGGCGACGCCGTGCTCGTGCAGCTGCCCAATACGGTCGAGCTTTCGGTGCTCTATCTCGCCCTGTCGCGCCTGGGTGCCATCATCAGCCCGGTTCCCATGCAGTATGGCCGGCACGAGATCGGCCACATGTCCCGCGAGCTGAACGCGAAGGGTTTTGTCGGTGTTGAAAGCTTCAAGGGCGAGACTGCTGCCGCGCGCATGAGCGCCGCGCTGCCGGAGACGGTGCCCGTCCTGACGTTCGGCGCTTCGCACGACGGCACGGATGTGCTCGAGATCGACACGTCCGAGCCGCGCATGCTGATGCCCTCGGCCGGCGAAGCGGACGATATCTTCACCGTGTGCTGGACATCGGGCACCACGGGCACGCCGAAGGGTGTGCCGCGCACGCATAATCACTGGTTCTCCCAGGTCATCGCGATCGAGGACACGGTGCCGCTGGAGCCGGGCTCGGCGATGCTGAACCCCTTCCCGATGACCAATATGGCAGCCTTGTCCGGCTTTTTCTTCTACTGGCCGCGTATCCAGGCAACGCTGGTGCTGCACCACCCGTTCGACCTGCCGGTCTTCCTGACCCAGCTGACCACCGAGAAGGTCGCCTACACGATCGCACCGCCGGCCGTGCTGAACCTCTTCCTGCAGAACACCGACCTGCACGACAAGTTCGACCTGTCGGCGGTGAAATACATCGCCTCCGGCAGCGCGCCGCTGGACCCGTGGATGGTGAAGGGGTTCCGCGACAAGTTCGGGATCGAGATCATCAATTTCTTCGGTTCCAACGAGGGGATCGGCCTGTGCGGCGGCCCGGCCGAAGTGCCGGATCCGGAACAGCGCGCCACGCTCTTCCCGCGCTTCGGACGCGAGGGCATCGACTGGGACAACCGTTTCGGCCAGCGCTTCGAGACCAAGCTCGTCGACTGGAACGACAATGACCGCGAAATCCTCGAACCCGGCGTGCCCGGCGAAATGCTGATCCGCGGCCCCAATGTCTTCGACGGCTATCTCAACGATGCCGGCCAGGATGTCTTCGACGCCGACGGCTATTTCCGCACGGGCGATCTGTTCGAGATCGCCGGCGAGGGCGATCTGGCGCGCTATTACCGCTTCAAGGGCCGCCGCAAGGAGCTGATCATCCGCGGCGGCATGAATATCTCGCCGGAAGAGCTGGACGGCCTCATCAGCGCCCATCCGAAAATCCAGGAAGCCGCCGTCTGCGGCTATCCCGATCCGGTGATGGGCGAGAAGGTCTGCCTCTTCGCCGTGCCAAAGCCGGGCGAGAACCTGACCCTGAAGGACGTCACCGACTTCCTGGAGGCTGAAGGCGTGGCCAAGTTCAAATGGCCGGAGAAGCTGGTTCTGGTCGATGCCCTGCCCCGCAATCCGCTGAACAAGGTGGTGCGGTCGGAACTGCGTGATCAGCTGGAACCGGCATGACGCGGATCTGCATTGCCGGCACCGCGATGACAGCGATGGGCAAACAGCCCGCCGCAAGCGTCAAGTCGCTTACAGCCGAAGCGGTTTCGGCGGCCCTCGCCGATGCCGGTATCGATGCCGGGCGGGTTGAAGCCGCCTGGTTTTCCAATACCCGCCAGCCCATGCTGGAGGGCCAGAACACGATCCGCGGCCAGATCGCCCTGCGGGCTGCGGGGATTGAGGGTATTCCGGTCAGCAATGTCGAGAATGCCTGCGCCAGCGGGTCGACGGCGCTGTGGCAGGCCGCGACAGCCATCCGCGCCGGCTTGTTCGAGACCGTGCTGGTGGTCGGGGCCGAGAAAATGTTCTTCCCGGACCGGCCCGATGCGGTCGCCGCGGCCTTCATGGGCGGCACGGACATCCACCGGATCGACGATATCCATGCCGCCGTCTCGAACCTGGCCGCCGATCTTGTTCCGAAAGAGCTTCGGGGTGCCGGCACGGCGGGCCGCAGCTTCTTCATGGACAGCTATGCCGCGCTGGCCCGGCTGCACATGCAGACCTTCGGCACCACCCAGGCGCAGCTCGCCGCCGTTGCGGCCAAGAACCACGATCATTCCGCCCACAACCCCCTCGCCCAGTACCGCACGCCGATGAGCGTCGAAGCCGTGCTGGCCGATCCGCTGGTCGTCTGGCCCCTGACCCGCGCCATGTGTGCCCCGATCAGTGACGGCGCCGCGGCGGTGGTCCTGATGGCCGAAAGCGCTCTGCCCACAGAGGCACGCGCCCGCGCCGTCACCCTGCGCGGCCAGGCGCTCCTGAGCGCGACCACGCGCGAAGCGGCGGACTTTGCCAATCATATCGGCGCCCGCACCGCAAAAGCGGCCTATGAGCAGGCCGGGGTTTCGCCAGCCGATGTCGACGTCGCGGAGGTTCACGACGCCACGTCCTATGCCGAGATCCAGCAGGTGGAAAATCTCGGTCTCTGCCCGATCGGCGAGGGCGGACCCCATGCCGAGGCCGGCCATACGCGCCTCGGTGGACGCACACCCGTCAATCCCTCGGGCGGGCTCGTGTCCAAGGGCCATCCCGTCGGTGCCACCGGCCTGGCGCAGGTCCATGAACTCGTCACGCAATTGCGCGGCGAGGCCGGGACACGCCAGGTCGAGGGCGCCCGCATCGCGGTCGCAGAGAATGGCGGCGGCTTTCTCGATGTCGAGGAAGGCGCGACCGTTGTGTCGGTACTGGAGGGCGCGGCGTGACCCCGGTCATCCTCGCCTTTCTGGATCAGGCCCGCCGCACACCGGATGCGGTTGCGGCGTCCGACGACACGGGCGCGACAGAGACCTATGCCTCACTGGCCCGCCGGGGCTGCGCACTCGCCGCCGGGCTGCAGTCCAGGCTGGACCCGGACAACGGCCGCATCGTCGCCATCGCGGCGAAAAACCATGTCGAACACCTGGTCGCGCTGACCGGGGTCTTCCTGTCCGGCCATACCTGGCTGCCGCTCAACCCGCGCAGCGCCCGGCCGCTCAATGATGGTGTGTGCAAACGCCTCAGCCCGGCCCTCCTGATCTGCGACACGGCCTGCGCCGACTGTGTGACGACCGATGCCTCGACGCTCTGGTTCGAGGCCGGATCGCCGGACGGTCTCAACGCGCTCTCGGCAGACGCCGACAATTGGCGCCAGCCGGCCCTTGCGCCGGACCATGTGATGAGCGTGAAGCTGACCGGCGGCACCACCGGCACCCCCAAGGCCGTGGCCCAGACACAGGAAATGATCGCCACGGTCGTTGCCGATCTGGTTTCCGTCTTCACACTTGGCCCGGCCGACACCAATCTGGCCGTCGCCCCGCTCTCGCACGGCGCCTTCCATCTCCTGTTCCCCCTGCTGACGACCGGCGGACGGCAGGTCATCCTGTCCACCGCTGACACGAGCACCGTGCTCGACACGATGGCGCGCGAGGCGGTCAGCATCGCCTTCATGCCGCCCACCCTGATCAACAAGCTGGCCGCCAGTGGTGAGGCCCGCCCGGACCGCTTCCCGGCCCTGCGCCAGCTGATCTACAGTGCCGCACCGATGCCGCCGGCGCAGATCGAGGCGGCACAGGCCGCCTTCGGCCCGCGCATCGCAGCGCTCTACGGTCAGGTCGAGGCGCCGATGGCGATCACCGCCATGACGGCCTTGGACATGCAAGCCGGCCTGCGGCTGCAAAGCGCCGGCCGCCCCTGCCCCTCGACACAGGTCCGCATCAAGGATCCCGGCCCGGACGGAACGGGCGCGATCCAGGCGCGCGGCCCGCTGGTCGCCACCCGCTATCTGACCGGCGAAAACTTCCCCCTCGACGAGGGCTGGCTGGACACGGGCGATCGCGGCTTCCTGGACGATGAGGGCTTCCTGCACATTCGCGGCCGCAGCCGCGAGATGATCATCACGGGCGGGTTCAACATCTATCCGGTTGAAGTCGAACGCATCCTCGCCGGTCTTGACGGTGTTCAGGACGTCTGTGTTTTCGGCGTGACCGACGCGTATTGGGGCGAGCGGATCGAGGCGGCCATCGTCGCCGATCCGCATGTCAGCGATGCAGCCCTCGGTGATGCCGTGCGCGCCGCCATTGGCGCCGTTGCCGTGCCGAAGGCCTGGCACCGCACCGATGCCCTACCCCGCAATGCGGTCGGCAAGATCGTGCGGCGCGAGGTCGCGGAACGGTTCAGCGCGGCCGCGGCGTGATCATCATGCTCGCCGAGGCGCGCGCATGCACCCGGCCTTCACCCGTCATCATCTCGCACTCGGCCACGGCCATGCGCCGCCCCTTGTGGACAATGCGCGCCTCGACGGTCAGCGGTCCCGCATCCAGCGGCGCGGCCCGCAGATAGCGGATCTGCAAGTCGGTGGTCGCAAACTGCTCGTCGGACCCGACGAGTGACAGGAGCGCACAACCGGTCGCGGCGTCCGCCAGGCCCGCCATGACACCGCCATGCACGCCCGCCATCAGGTTTGCATGACGGGCAGACACCGGACATTCCAGGCGCACAGTCCCTTCACCGAATTCGACCACCTGGAAGCCCAGCAGGCCGGCAAACCCCGGCGCCAGCCCCTCATCGATCCAGCGACGCAGGATCTCCGCACCGTCCAGACCATTGCGCACGGCCAGATCGAGGCTCATTGAGCCGCCTCCGCCGGGCGCGGCTCGCGGAATTGCACGATCCGGAAACGCTGGGCGACGAAGGCGAGGTCGGCGAGGCAGGCATTGCCGGCCGGGTTGAGCCCCGTGACGTGATAATCCGAATAGGCTGCCGCGAAATTGATCGGCATGCGCTGGTCCATATTGATCCACAGCGACGCACCGGCATCGGTGAACGCGTCCTGCGCGCGCTCGATGAAGTCGCGGTCGGACGAGTAGAGATAGGAGGAGATGGCGCCGCGTGTGCGCGCCAGCTCGGCAGCATGGGCCAGTGCCGCATCACGATCCGGCTCGCGGATCAGGAAACAGACCGGCGCAAACAGCTCCTCACCGAACAGCTCGGCCTGCGAGGCCTCGACCTCAACGACCAGCGGTGTCGCCGTGCGCGCATCCGGGAAGTCCGGATGGGCATAGGCGCGGCTTTCCAGCACCACTTTGCCGCCCGCCGCGAGAACGCGGCTGCGGATATCCGCCAGGATGTCGAGCGATTGCTGCGCCTGGACCGCACCGCACAGGGCAGCGGCCCGCGCCGGATCCGCGGTCCGCGCCGCAATCGTGTCGGCCAGCGCCTGCCCGAAAGCTTCGAAACTCATCGAACTGCCGTCCGGCAATCCGACGCCGTCGGCGGGAATATGGACGTTTTGCGGGCTGGTGCACATCTGCGCCGAGAAGCCGCAGAACCCGTTCGCCAGCCCCCCGATCATGCCGTCAGGATCGGCGAGTGACTCGACCACGACGCCATTGCAGCCGGCGGTCTCGGTATAGACCAGCCGGTCGCGGCAATTCTGCTCGATCCACAGTCCGAAACGCTGGCTGCCGGTATAGTCGATGATGGCGCAGTCGGGATGCTCCAACAGGGCGATAGTGACCGGCGCTTCGCGTTCGTCGGCCGCCATCAGCACCATGTCGGGGTCGAGACCGGCCCTGACGAGCGTCTCGCGCATCCGCGTCACCGCCATGGCGACCGGCAGGATGCCGTTCGGGTGCGGCTTCAGGATGACGGGATTGCCCGTCATCAGATTGGCGAACACGGCCGGATAGGCGTTCCAGAGCGGGAAGGTGGCGCAGCACACCACGACCGCAACGCCGCGGCCGCGCGTGCGGTAGGCCTTGTCCAGCGACACCACGCCGCTCCGGCCGAAGGACTTGCTCCAGCCCGCGCTGGCCGGCACATCCCGCAGCGCCTTGTAGGCATAGACCAGGGCCTCGACGCCCCGGTCAAGCGCATTGGCACCGCTGCCGGAAAACGCCATCAGATAGGCCTGCCCCGCCGTATGCATGGTGGCGTGAGCATTGGCGAAGGCCTGTTCTTCCAGCGCAAAGGCCATCTCCAGACAGATCCCGGCCCGCTCTTCCGCGTCCAGCGCCTGCCAGGCCTTCATCGCCCGGCGCGCCGCGGCGAACAGCGCATCAGGATCGCAGTCGGGATAGTCGATCCCCAGCGGCTGACCGGTATAGGGCGAGACTTCGTGTCCGATCCGCCCCGTCTCGCCCGGCTGGTCGAGATCATAGGGCTTGCCCAGCAGGGCCTGGAAGCGGGCCAGCCCTTCCTCGGCGCGGCCCGGCGCATGCAGCTTGCCGCTCGGCGATTCGACAAAGGGGCTCCAATATGCCCGGCTGGCACACGCAGCCAGCCCGGCTTCAAGATGTGCCTTGTGCTGTTCGTAAAGTGCCCGTGCGGAGGGAGACGCCATCATTCATGTCCTTGCAGCCGGACGCCGGAACTCCGTCGCCCAAGTAAGTATGGTTTTGCAAGCAACATATACGGGCGAACTGCCCCTCCGCAAGAGTCGGATGCCTGGCTAGGGCGTCTCCAGATCCAGGCCGGCGGTGCCGATGCGGGAGCGGGCGGTCAGCAGGCGGGCAGCCGTGTAGTCGCGTTCGCGCACCGTGCTGACGCCGACATAGTCGGCCTCGATCTCGTCGCGGCGGGCGGTGATCAGGATGAAGCCGCGATCGCGCACATTGGTGAAGCGGATATCGCGATTGGTCTCCACCAGTGCGCGCTGGGCAATGGCGTAGATCGTGTCCTTGTCACCATTGATATAGCTGTAGCCGGTCGGCGAGGTGATGCCGGTCGTGCCGAACTCGATCCCCACCCGTTCGCCATCCGCCGGGTGGTGCAGTTCATTGGCCCAGAACATATGGCTGTCGCCGGACAGGACGACGAGATTGGCATTCGCAGCCCGGGCTGCATCGTAGAGGCGGGTGCGCGCGGCCGGATACCCGTCCCAGCTGTCCAGGCCGATCGGCAGGCCAAGCCGCGAACGCTCCAGCCAGGCCGCGGCATAGCCACCGGCCTGCAGCGTCGCGGTCACCACATCCTCGGGGAAGTGGCGCATATAGTCCGGCGAACGCATCTGGGCCATCACGGTCTGGTTGGCCAGGATCTGCCAGCTGATACCGCGCTCGCGCGATGCCTGCATCTGTGCGGCCAGCCAGGCTTCCTGCGGCGCGCCCAGCATGCTGCGTGACGGATCGGCGAGCACGTCGCGCTCGAAGCGGGCGATATCGGGCTCGCCGTCGAGCATGGGCATGTCGCGGCTATAGCTGAGCTGCTCGTCGCGGCCGGTCAGCCGGCTCTCGATCACCAGCACCGTGCCGACCTGGCCGAAATCATAGACCCGGTTGAGGCGCTCGGCCGCCTGGCCAGCCTCGGGGTCGCGCATCGGCATCCATTCGAAATAGGCGGTCAGCGCCGCATCGCGGCGCGCCAGCCAGCGGCCCTCGGTTTCCGGATCGTGATTGCCGGCACCGTCGACCCAGCTGTTATTGGCCGTCTCATGATCGTCCCAGATGGTGATGAAGGGCGCGGCGGCATGGGCGGCCTGCAGGTCCGGATCGCGGCGATAGAGCGCAAAGCGCGCGCGGTAATCGTCCAGCGTGACGATCTCGTGCTGCGGCTCCAGCAAGCGGCCGAGCTCGCGCCCGGTAGCGCCGTCATACCCGTCCTGCCCGTACTCGTAGATATAGTCGCCGACATGGATCACGGCATCCAGCTCGCCGGCTTCGGCGATCTCGCGATAGGCATTGTAGAAACCGGAGACATAATTGGCACACGAAGCCAGCGCGAGGCGGACCGGCGCATCCCCGCCAGCCGGCAGGGTCCGCGTGCGGCCGGTGGGCGAGACGGTCCCGCCGGCATGGAAACGGTAGAAATAGGTGCGGCCCGCAGCCAGGCCGCGCACGTCCAGCTTCACGGTGAAGTCGCGGGCGGCAGAGGTTTCCGCGGCGCCTTGGCGCACGATGCGGGCGAAGCCCTCATCCTCGGCCACTTCGAACCCGACAGTCAGCGAACGGACATCGTCTTCCGGCACGGCCCGCGTCCACAGGACGACACTGTCGGACCGCGGATCGCCGCTGGCCACGCCCCAGTCGAAACGGGCGGGACTGTCAGCGCGTGCCTGTGAGGGCAGTCCGCCGCCAAGCACGGCAAAGCCGCCGCCGAGAACACCCAGCACGCCGCGGCGTGTGGCAGACAGGAGGGCAGGAGAGGTCGGACGGGAGCCGGTCATGGCAGTCTCCGGAAGTCGTGAAAGGCAAAGGGAAAGGCGGGCCGGGCGGCGAACCGCCCGGCCCGGCCGGATCAGAAGTCGTAGCTGAGATTGATGCGGAAGATGCGGGGCAGTCCCGGCATCACGGCCACTTCCTTGTAGACCTCGGCCGACGGCGTGAAGTAGCGCTCGTCGAAGAGGTTATCGATATTGGCCGAGACCGTGAACGCGCCGACTTCCAGGAAGCCCGACACGCGGGCCAGCGTATAGGCCGGCAGCTCGATGTCACCGGTCATGATACCGCCGGTTTCCGACACATAGGTCGCACCGGCCGTGATGCCGGCGAGCATGTCGTGACCACCATAGCTGAACGGGTCGGTGGTGTAGGTCCCGAACACGCTGAGCACGGTTTCCGGGATGGTGTTCAGCTCGTAGCCGTCGGCGAGATCAGCAAAATAACCGGCATTGTTGAAGGCGAAAGTGCCACCATAACCGGCCACCGGATCGACGCCGAACAGGTCCGGACGCACCTGCAGGTACTCACCATTGCCGGCGCCGGGCGCATCGACCCGCGTCTGCTGGAGGGTGGCCGAGCCGATGAAGGCCAGATTGTCGGTCGCCAGCCAGTGGACCTCGGCCTCGAAGCCTTCCGCCGTCGTACCGTCGATATTGCCGAACATGTCGGCCTGGCGGCGGTGCTGCTCGTAATAAGCCAGGCCACCGAAGAGATTGCCGTCCAGCAGCGAGAACTTCACGCCGACTTCACGCAGTTCGGACGGCGAGATGTAGAGGCCGGCCTCGATCGTCCCGACGCTGACACCGCCGGTCTGGGTGGATTCCAGGGCACGCGGCTCGGCATAGGTGATGTAGGGCGTCAGGCCGAAGGGCGTCTCGTAACGCACCGACAGCGACCAGGTCATCGCGCCATCACTGTCCGAGACCAGCGTGTTGGCCGTGCCGAACACCGTGGCGCCGGTATTGATCGCCTCGACGTCGAAATGGTCGTAGCGCAGACCGGCCAGGAAGCTCAGACGCTGGAACAGGGTGATGTCGGAGACGGCAAAGACCGCCTGCGAATTCCACTCCATGTCATGGCGCGAGTCCCAGATGATCTCGCCGCTGGCATCGCGCGGCAGTGCGATCCGGTCGGTTGCCGTCGGGCCTTGCGAGAGATCGCGGCGGTCCAGGGCGATATAGCCCGACAGGAAGCTCTCATACTGCTGGGCTTCATGCGTGCGATAGGCGGCTCCCACCACGCTGTCGGCGCGCAGGTTTTCGCCCATCTCGGAGTGGAAGCTGTAGCTGCCGCGCAGCTCGACAGCCGTCGCTTCGTAGTCCGCGCCAAAGCCGAAGCTGTTATAGCGCTGGTTTTCGATGTGATCGCGGAAGATCTCGACGGCGAAACGGTTGCCGTTCTCGGCCTCATGCGCAAGCGAGGCGTAGCCGGTCAGGGTTTCGCTGTCATTGTAATCGCCCGGATCGGCGAAAATATTGCTGCCGTCGAGCGTCGTCGTGCCGACACCGGTATCGAGCGCGAACTCCGGACGGTTTGCGCCGCCGAATTCCTTGATCTGGCGCAGGTTTGACAGGCCCCAGCTGGCGCCGATGGCCGCGTCGATCTCCGAATAGCTCAGCGAGCCATTGCCATCGAGATCCTGCAGGTCTGTATCCCGGCCGGTGATATAGGTGCCGTTGTCGATCAGCGCCTGGGTGACGCGGTTCCAGCCCGGCGTCTGGATCTGGCCGGACTCATCGAAATACATCGCGTTGAGCTCGACGGTCCAGTTACCGCCCAGATCCGACACATAGGTACCCTGGATATTGGTGTGTTCCGGCTCGATGAAATTGTAGTAGGAGCCGGAATCCTCGAACTCGCCGAACAGGTGGAAGCCACCCTGGCCGGCCGGGATCGCCACTTCACCCGACACCACACGGCGGTCATGGGACCCACCCGAGACGGTCACCGAACCGGTCACGGCATCGACATAGCGGCCGTCGACGCCGTCACGCGCGGTGCGCGGAATGAAGTTGAGCAGGCCGCCCACCTTGCCCGGACCATAGATCGGGGAGGACGGACCACGCAGCACTTCCACATAGGCCGCCGCGCTGAGGTTGGACGAGAAATTGCCGCGGTTCTCGATGCGCTTGAAGCCCTGGAAATAGGTATCAGCCAGGGTGCCGCGCACATTCAGATTGCCCGGAACGCCGAAGAAGCTGGCCGTGAACGTGCCCGGCACGGCGGCCAGCAGATCGTCGACGTCTTCCATGCCGAAACGGTCGATGGTGATCTCGCTGACGCGGCTCGCCGAGCGCGGCGTTTCCAGCAGCGAGCGCGACAGGCCGGTGAGCGAGTCGGTGGCCTCGGTCTGCAGCTGGTTGAGCGGATCGACGCGGGTGCCGGTGACCTGGATGGTCTCGACTTCGCCGGCGCGGGTCTCGCGCGTGGGCTGGACCGTCAGCGGCTCGATCACCACGGCGCCATCAGCGGTGACCCGATAGCCCAGATTGGTGCCGCGCAGCAGGATGCCCAGCGCTGCAAACGGCTCGGAAACCCCCGATACGGAGGCCGAGCGCAGCCCGTCCAGCAGCGGTCCCGGCGCGACGATGACGAGGCCGGTCTGCGAGGCCAGCGCATCGATGGCGCTGTCCAGCGGCTGTGCCGCGATGCGGATCTCGCTATTGGCCGCCGGCGCATCCTGCGCGGCGGCACTGGTTGCAGCCAGCAGGGCTGCCGCCAGCGCGGTGGAAAGAAGCCGGACGCGCCGTCCCGTGTGTCCGTTACTCATGGTGAAACCCCTCTCAAAAGGAAGCCCGGCGGGCTTGATCGAAACCAGGCGGACCGGCCTTGCCATCCGGTCCGCCTCCTTTTGACGGCGAGCTGTGTCAGCTCTTTTCACGCTGGAGAGAAGTTTCGCAAAAACTTCTTATTCAACAGCATCCCGGCGCCGCAGGACAAAGCTCCCATCCCCCGTCCTGACAAGCTCCAGACCATGGCTCAGCGCAATGCCGGACAGGGCCGCCTCGAGCTGGTCGATGCGGAAGGAGGAGGTCACGCGCAGAGCGCCGAGATCGGCACTGCCCAGACGCACACCGCCAGCGTGATAGCGATTCACGTCAGCGACGATGTCGGAGAGCGGCGTGTCGCGATAGGCGAGCCTTGTCTGCACCCAGCGGGCCGCCTGATCCGGCTGCATCTCCTCGCGCTGCCAGGGCGTGCCGGCCTCGGCCACGATCCGGTCGCCAGCCTGCAGAACGGCATCGGCGCCGCCTTGCCCCTGCACCCTCACCCGGCCTTCCACAACCCCCACTGCAGTCGTGCCGGAGGAGCGATTGACCTCGAACACCGTGCCCAGCACCGTCGCCGACAGGGTACCGGCCTGCACCGTGAAGGGCCGGCTTTCATCGCGCGCGACGTCGAACAGCGCATCGCCGCCCGACACCAGGCGCACCGCCCGCGCATCGCGGCCGAAATCGACCCGGATCGCCGTACGCCCGCCCAGCGTGACCCGGCTGCCATCGGCCAGTTCGACCTCGCGGATTTCGCCAATGGCGGTCTGATAGACCTCCATCCGCCCGGCGCCCGGCCCTGCCACACGCGGATCGCCCGGCAGGGTGAACAGCACCGCCAGCGCCAGCGCCGCAGCCAGCAGGCCTGCCCCGCCCGCAGCCAACAGGCCCCGGGGACGCAGAACCGTCTGCAGCCAGGACCGCAAGCGCGTGCCAGTGATCCCGTACTCCGTCCGCCGCTCGCGCGCGGCGGCACGGTCCAGCGCCTTCGCATTGAGTGTCTCGTCCCAGCCCAGATCCGACCACAGCGCGCCGACCTGCGAAAAAGCTTCGGCGTGCGCCGCCGACGCATCGAGCCAGTCGCGCAACGCTTTGGCCTCGGCCGGGGTCAGCCCGTCGAGCAGACGGACATGCCAGTCGCGCGCCTGTGAGGCGATCAGGGTGTCGTCGGCTGCGTTCATTCTTCCCCATCCGTCGCGAGCGCGGCCTGCAGGGCCGTCAGGGCCCTGGCGATCTCGCGGCTGATACCCGCTTGCGACAGACCGGTCTCTTCCGCAATCTGCCGGTAGCTCAACTCCTCAATGCGGCTCATCACGATCAGTGTGCGCTGACGCTCGGGCAAAGCCCGGATCGCCACGTTGAGACGCGAAAACCGCTCCTTGGAAGATAAGACGTTTTCAGCCGTCCTTTCTTCCACCCGGGGAAGAAGCGGATCGGTTTTTTGCCGTTCGGCATGGCGCTGGCGCACGCCCATCTTGCGCAGTTCGTCGATCATCCAGTTGCGCGCCATGGCAAACAGGAAGGCCCGCGGCCGTTCGACACGCGCCGCTGCGCCCAGCTCGATATATTTTTCGAAAGCGATCTGGATCGCGTCATCAGGATCGGGCGGGCCGTCTCCGAAACGCCAGCGCAACGCCTGGCCAAGCGCGGCGCTGTGCTGTGCGTAGAGACGTTCCAGTGCGGCCTTCATGGACAGGGCTCCCGCCGGTCGCGCTGCCCATATCAAGCCGCCGCACCGCCCGCAATGGCGGCGTCAGGGGTATCGCACCGGCGTGCAACCCCCTGATGTCAGTCTTCGACGGCCATATTTCAGCCGCGCCGGCCCGGCGTGGTGCGCATCAATGTGCCGGGTTCCACGCAGGTTGCACCGTTTCGCCGGCTGCATTGCGATAGGCCACGCCGGTCAGCTCCCGGCCGTCATGACTGTAGCGGACCTCGGCAAAGCCCCAGACCGCATGATCGACGGAACGGCCGGCCGCATCACTGAAGCGCCACTCGACCGTATGAGAGCCCCAGCGGGTAGCCTGCGGCGACCCGTCGGCATCGATGAAATCGGCCCGCTGCTCGCCGTAGTCGGGCCCGGGAGCGTAGCGGATCTCGGCGATCGCGCTCATGCTGCGACGGGCCGGGCGTGGAGATCACGCCGTTTCCTTCTTCAGTGGCATCAGAAAAGCGGTGCGACGGGCCGGCCCGAGAGTGGGGATACCGTGGCCGGCCCGCCGCTTATGTCCTCGCGGTCTATTGCGAGGCCATCTGGTCGAACCAGGCGCGGTACATCGGCGCCACGGCATCGCCGTAGTAGAGGAATTCCGGCTCATCGCGGCGCAGGGCGACATTGTCGTCGGCAAAGGCCACGAAGACCGGCGTGTCGTGTGTCGGCGTGCCGTGTGCGGCATGCAGGGCGGCCAGGTGCGTGGCTTCTTCGGCCGCATCGGTCAGCACCCAGATGAAGACCAGGCTGTCATCGGCAAAGACGAATTCGGCCAGACGCCCGGCGCCGGCGTGATCGAAGCCGCGGCAATCGACCTGGACATGGCTGGTTTCGGCGACTGGCAGGTCGGCCGGATCGAGCGTGCGGACGTCATAGTCGTCGCACAGCCGGTCGAAGACCGGCGACATCGCCTCGAGGCCGGCGCCGAAGCTGACATCGGCGGGCAGAGCGGCGCCTTCGGCATGGGCCGTGGCACAGCCCGCGCTGAAGAAGGCCAGGGACAGGGCGGCAAGGCTGAGGAGGTTTTGAGGACGCATGGATTTTCCTTTCGCGAGGATCGCGTTTGAACACGCCGGCGGTTTTCGGGCCGGCCTGCCCCTCCTGTCGTCCCATTGCGCGATCCCGGTCGTCCCGAAACCTGTTTCGGGACCGATTAGTTGCTCCGTGGCTCTTTTTCGTTGCTCCCGCTTCGCCCGGCCCGCGCCAGTTCGAAGGCCTCGGTCGGGGTTTTTCCGGTCACGTCGCGATAGATCCGGTTGAAGGTGGATTTCGAATTGAAGCCGGCCTCGTAGGCGAGCTCCATGATGGTCCGGCCGGCATTGTCCGGGTCCGCCATCAGCGCATCGATGGCGCGGACCCGGTAGCCGTTGATGAAGCGGGCGAAACTGGCCCGGCCGCGCAGATTGATGGCCCGAGAGACGTCGCGCGGGCTCAGCCGGAGCCGGGTCGCCAGATCGGTCAGCGACAGGCGCGGCTCCTGCCAGGCCGCCTCGCGCTCGATCAGCTGGCCGATCCGCGCAAACGCCTCGGCATAGCGCGCCTCGTCCTCGTCGGCCGGCGCGCGCGGCGCCGTCAGGGCGATGTCGGGCAGCGCGCCCCGCCTGTCATCATGCGATCGGGCGGCACCCGTCATCAGGGTCAACAGGGCGACGACCGCGGCAATGATCACCGCCAGGGCCAGATCGTCCGGGATGGCCTGCGAGGTGAAACCGATCACTTCACGGCCGATATCCATCAGCGCCAGCGCAATGAAGGCGACCAGCGCCGCGTGGACCCAGTCCAGCGAGATGGCCAGATCGTCCGAGCGCCATTCTGCCCTTTGCCGCCCGTGCCGGTAGAGCTGCTGCAGCGCCAGGCCGATATAGATGACCAGGCTGGGCAAGCCGAACAGGTAGGGGATGGGCGGTTCAGGCTGCCAGATCGCGATGACGAGCGCAGGCAGCGCGTGAAGCGCCGTGACCGGTTGCCAGCGGAAAGCCTCTGCCGCGACGCCCCGGACAAACAGGTAGAAGGCGGGACCGTAGACCAGGCCGAACGCGCTGGTGATGTCGAAGGCCGGTCCGATCACGCCCAAGCCGACGCCCAGATTGAAGGCCATGTGGACGGAAAAGGTGGCGCACAACAGGGTCAGCCCGCGCAGGCGCGGCCGCGACAGCAGAAGACAGGCCAGGATCGCGCAGTGATAGGCGGCGATCAGCTGGGCGATATCGAGCGTCGTCAGATACATGGGCACCCGGTTGGCTGCAGCACCGGACCGGCGCGCGCGAGAATAGCGGCCAGCCTGCCCCCTCTCTAGGAGCGCCATGCCGGCAGCCGATAACACCCACCGAGATTATCAGCTCATTGCCGCGCGCGTCGTTAAATTCAATCCAGCTTATCCCGCGCGCATCGCCCGCCGGGCACAGGTGACATCCCTGACGCTCCTGCCCCAGCGAGACCCATCATGTTCAAGACCCGCCTGCTGACCGGCGCCGTTCTGTCCTTGGCCGCCTCGATGCCCGCCTTCGCCCAGGACAATGCCGACTACCGGCATCTGATGTTCCGCGAAACGCCCTACGCTCCCTATCGCGGCATCCATCCGATTGACCCGGAACAGGCCGAGACGGTGGCGCACTATGATTTCTCCTACGATGCGCAGGGGCGGGTGACCCGTATCGCCTACCAGATCGGCGACACGCCGATCGGCGATAACGGCGTCTTCGACACCTTCATCTGGTTCGCACCGGAAGTGCGGATTGCCTGGGAGGACGGCCGCGAGGTCCACACCTACTACGGCCGCGGCGGCGAGCAGATCTCGGCCCATGGCGATGTTTACCGGGCGGTCTATACGCTCGACGAGACCGGCGCCCGCACGGCGCTGGAATTCTTCGACGAAAGCGGCGCGCCCTCCCAGAACGCCTGGGGCGTTCACCGCTATAGCTGGCGCCCCTCCGATGACGGGCACATCTTCGAAAATCGCTACGATCTGGCCGGCGAGATGGTGGCGATGCGGCCCGAGCTGGAATTCTACGAGATCAAGCTGGAATACGATCGCGACGGGCGCCTGGCCTTCATGCGCAATTATGGCCGCAATGGCGAGCCAACCAACAATCCCACCGGTGCCGGTATCGACCGCATCACCTATGACCTCGACGGAAACTTCATCCGCTGGCAGGTCTATGACCATGCTGGCAATGCGGTCGAGGGCAATACCCCCGGCGTGCATCTGGGCGAGCATCTCTATGACGCAAACGGCAACAAGATCGGCATGCGCGGCTTTGACCGGCACGGCAATGTCCAGACCTTCTCCTGGGGCACGGTGCTCAACCGCGTGCGCTATGACGAACGCGGCAATCGCGTCGGGATATGGAATTACGGCCCGGACTGGAACGAAACCATCCGCCTCGAGTGGACCTGGTCGGAGGATGGCACCCGTGTCACCGCCATCCGGTCGCTGACGCCGGAGGGCGAGCCGGTCGCGCACCGCGCGCTGGGCGGTGCGGCCATGCTGCGTTTCGAGCGTGACCAGGAGGGCGGCGTCTCGCGTCAGGCTTTCAATGCCGACATGACGCCCTTCACGCCGGCGGAGCCAGGATGATGCGGCCGGAAGTCCCCATGATGGCGGTGTTAAGCGCGTCCATTCTGCTGGCGGCGGCACTGGAGGTCTACAGGCCTGTCCCCGAACCGGTTCCGGCTGCCCCGGCACCGGTCGACTACGGGGCCAGCCTGTGGGCCGACTACCGCCAGCGTCACCTCGCCCACGGCGACAGCGTGGAAGCGCCGGACACGGGCGCGGCGCGCTAACCGGCGGGGGCGGGCTCGCGCGTGACCGTGCGGAAGCCGATATGGCTGGCCGAGAAGTCCCATTCCTGGGGCTGACGCGCGGCCGGGCGGAAGCGGGCGCAGAAATCCGAGGCGCACAGATAGGAACCGCCGCGGATCGTGCCTGCCGCTCCCCCCGCATCGAACGGGCTCGCCGTCCACTCCCAGACATTGCCGATCATGTCGAAGGCACCGAAGGGATTGGCCTCATAGCAGGCGACCGGTGACAGGCCGGCAAACCCGTCATCGCCGCGATCGATGACCGGGAAGACGCCCTGCCAGGTGTTGGCCCGCCATTGCCCGCCGGGCCGGAATTCCTCGCCCCAGGCATAATCGGTGCCGTGACCGCCGCCGCGCGCCGCGATCTCCCATTCATCCTCGTCCGGCAGATCGGCCCCGGCCCAACCGGCATAGGCGCGCGCATCGGCATAGGCGACATGGACCACCGGATAGCCCGCACGGCCCTCGATATCGCTGCCGGGCCCCTCCGGATGACGCCAGCTCGCGCCCGGCACGAAGCGCCACCAGTATCCCGTCCCGGCATCGACGCCGAACACGGCCGAACCCGGTTCCAGCAGGCCCGGATCGATATCGGGATAGTCGGCCGGGTTGGGCTGGCGCTCGGCAATCGTGACATAGCCCGTTGCCGCCACGAAGGCCGCGAACTGGGCATTGGTGACCTCGTGCGCGTCGATACCGAAGCCGGGCGTGGAGACGGTTCGTTCAGGCCGTTCCTCGCGATTGCGCACAGGCCCGCCGATCAGGTACTCGCCGGCCGGAATGGCGACGCGTTCGCCCGGCGTCACCGGACGGCAGGCTTCGGCGTGCGGCGCGGGCGCGGAGCCGCCGCCACCCGCGCCGCACCCCGCCATCACAAAGGCCAGAACTCCGGCCAAACCCGGGACTGGCGGCAGGCGGAAGATCATCGCCAATGCGCAAACTCCACCGCATCCGACCCGGCCGGCAGCCGGATCACATCGCCATCGCGGGCGAGGCGCACCGGCCCGTCGAACCGCGCCCGCGCCTCGCGCAGGAAGGCCGGCTCCATCAGCCGCGACGGCACCGGCGGTACGACATGGGTCAGCACGAGGGCGCGCGTGCCGCTGGCGGTCGCGGCCTCGGCGGCGCCGGCCGGCGTGGTGTGATAATCGAGAATATCCACCGTGATCGTCGCCAGATTGTCCAGACCGCGATCGGATGCGGCCTGCGTGATCGGTGCCACCATGCGCGGCTCCAGCGCCTCGACGATCAGCACATCGGCGCCTTCAGCCAAGACCGCAAAGCCCGGCGAGCGCCCGGCATGCAGATCGCCGCTGATCACCAGCGAGCGGCCGGCATGGTCGAACCGGTAGGCCACGGCCGGATCGGCCGGCGCATGATCGACCCGCACGGCGCGCACGACCAGACCGGCGTCTTCATAAACCGTGACAGGTACCGAGCCGTCGCCCGGCTCGAAGACCGCGGCCGTCAGTCCGCGCCCGGCGGGCGGGGCGATGGCGGCGCCGTGATGGCCGGTGCGATAGGTGCTGTCGAGCGCATAGGCGGCGTTGAACCCGTCGACCACGGCCTCGACGCCCGGCGGGCCGTATACCGGCAGCGGCGCTTCGGCGGCACGGCCGATCCAGCGCTGCAGGCCCAGATCGCCCAGATCGCTGAGATGGTCGGAGTGGAAATGGGTGAGAAAGACCGCCTCGATCGCGCCGGCCGGCAGGCCGGACAGGAGCAGGTTCGCCACCGATCCCGACCCGCTGTCGACCACGAAGATCCGCTCGCCCGCGATCACCGCGACACAGGCCTGCGCCCGCGTCGGATCGGGCAGCGGCGAGCCGGTGCCGCAGAACATCACATGCAGCCCGTCGGGCAAGCCGCCCAGCCGATCGCGGCCCACGCGCTGGGAGACCTGCTGGGCAAAGGCGCGCTCGCCCAGGCCGGGCAGAAAGACCTTCGCCGACACGGCCAGCAGCGCCAGCACACCCAGAACCACCGCCGCGATCATGATCAGACGTTTCATGTGCCCGGCTCTGCCATGTGTTGAAGGGCGTCCTCGACCACCCAGAGCCGGTCCTGACCCCAGACGGCACAATCGCCGGCCCGGTAGCTGGGCACGCCCCACAGGCCGAGCCCGGCCAGTTCGCTGCGATGCCGTTCCGCGACCGCCCGCCAGCTCTCGTTCGCCAGGGCGGCATCGACATCGGCGCGGTCCAGCCCGGCGCGTTCGGCCATGATCCGCAGGCCGCGATCGCTGCCGCCATCGAGCCCTTCCGACCAGGCCCCGCGCAGGAAGCTCAGCAGGAAAGCCTCGCCCTTGCCCTGTCCGATCGCGCGATGCAGTACGGCCAGGCCGCGCTCGGTCGGCCGGCCCAGCGGATCGGAGATATCGCCGAAGGGCAGGCCGAGCCGCTGTGCCTCGCGGGCGCAATCCTTGAGGAAATAGACGCCCTTGCGGCGCGGCACCGGCAGGCTGCGCATCACCATGGGCAGGACGAAATGGATATCGACCTCGACATTCCAGCGCCGCGCCAATGCAAACACGCGTTCGGCCGCAAGATAGGTGTAGGGGCTGCGCAGGGAGGGGTAGAAAGTCAGCCGCGCACCACCGCAATCGCCCGTCCGGCTGCTCTCGTGCAGCACGGGAATTTGCGGCGTGAGGCCCGCACCGCCACTCTCGCCGATCAGCCGCGCCTCGAGATGGTGCAGCCGGTCGGCCGCCCAATACCATTCGCCCTCATACCAGAGCGTCGCCGACTGGAAATGCCCCAGCCGGTCACGCAGGGCCTCGCCCGCCTGGCGGGCCGCCGCGGCCCTGATCCCGCCCGGCGGCAGATCACCGCCGCTCCACAGGGCCGCATCAATGACCGCAATCCGCCCCAGCGCATCCGGCCCCCCCAGGCTTTCGGCCGCGGCCGCTTCGGCCGCCGCGATCCGGTCTGCAGACGGTGGGTTGGTGAGGTCTGGCACATCCAGGCCCAGACGCTGCGCCAGCCGGGCGCTGTCGGCGAGGGCGAAGGCGTCGAGCTGGTCCGGCTCCGGCGCCACAGCGGCTTCGGGCAGGCCGACGAGATGGCAGATAATGTCGGCATCGAAACGCTCGGCGAGCGCGCGCACGAGGCCCGGCATCAGCACGCTGGCCGGATCGCCGAAGCGGTGGAAGTAGAGGAATTGCCGCCGCGCCCCCCGGGCCTGCCGTTTGCGCTGGGCCAACAGGCGGGCCGCATCGCGCCGCTTCAGGCTGGTGATCCGGCGATAGACGCGACGTTTGATCCAGTTACGCATGCCGGTCCTCAATTGGGCCAGTGAACATAGTCGTCTTCCTCAGAAAGCGGCTCCAGCAGATGCCGGTCGATAAAGACGGGCGGCTCGACCAGGCTGGGCCAGATCGGCCGGGCCTGTTCGGCATCCAGCTCGTCCAGCCGCGTCATCATCGCCGCCAGGCGCGCCGGCTCAGCGGCGGCCAGATCGGTCTGCTCGGTCGGGTCCTCGGCCAGGTTGAACAACCAGATGCGTTGCGGATGTTCGGAGACCTGCAGCTTCCAGCCCTCGTGCAGCAGCACGCGATAATGGCCGGACCGCCAGAACAGGGCACGCTCCGGCACCGGACCACCGGTGGCGACATCGATCAGGTCGATACCGTCAATGGTCCGGTCGCCCGGCAGATCGGCCCCGGCGGCGCGCGCCGCCGTGGTGAAGAGATCGACATGGGCCGCAGGCGCCTCGATGACGGTGCCCGGCATCACCCGCGCCGGCCATTCCACCAGCATGGGCACGCGGATACCGCCCTCGAAGAAGGTCGCCTTCCAGCCGCGATAGGGGGCGTTGAGATCGGGAAAGCCGATATAGCCCGGTGCGCCATTATCAGAGGAGAAGACGATGATCGTATTCTCCGCCAGCCCCTCTTCCGCCAGGGTCTCGCGCACGCGGCCCACGGCCCGGTCGACCGCCCGGATCATCGCCGCATAGATGCGCAGCCGCTCATCCTCGATATGGCCCAGCGCCTCGACGTCCGAGCGCAACGCCTGCAGCGGCGTGTGCGGGGCGTTGAGGGCGAGATAGAGGAAGAAGGGCCGGTTGCGATTGGCCTGGATGGCGCTGACCGCCTGATCGGCGAAATAGTCGGTCATGTAGCCGTCCGGCGCAAAGCGCTGCGAGCCGTTCCAGCGCACGGCGTAATTCAGATTGGCCCACAGGAAAGGATCGATCGGGTCGAAATCCTGGCGCAGATTGACCGCGTCGGGATGATCCGGCGGCAGGAAAAGCGCCGCTCCGGGATAGAAGCCGACCCATTCGTCAAAACCCTGGTTGTGCGGCTGGAAGGGTTCTGCGGCCCCCAGATGCCATTTGCCGATGAACAGGGTGCGGTAGCCGCTGTCGCGCAGGATTTCCGCCATGGTGATCTCGTCCGGCGGCAGGCCCTGCTGGTCGGTCGGGATCGCTTCGGCGACGCGGTCATCATGGAAGATCGCCTCGCGCGGGCCATAGTCGAACGAGCCGACCAGGCGATGGAAGGCAACCGGCGCCGGTGTGAATTCAAAGCCGAACCGCGTGGCATAGCGCCCGGTCATGATCGCCGCGCGCGAGGGCGCACAGGTGGCATTGCCGGCATAGCCGTTGACGAAGACCGCACCATTGGCGGCGATGGCGTCGATATTCGGGGTCGGCACATCGCCGGCGGCCAGCCCGCCGCCGAATGTGGCGATGTCATTGATGCCCAGATCGTCGACCAGGATGACGATCACATTCGGCGACCGCTCGCCCGGAGCGGTATCGGCCGTCTGCGGCCCCTGGCCCCAGACCACCTGTTGCGTCTCGCCGATCGGGTCGCGCCAGCGGTCGATTATGCCGGGCAGCGCGATCCGGTGGGGCCAGGCCAGCGCCAGCGCGCCAGCCAGAAGAACGACAATGCCGCCGAGGATGAAAAGCCAGCGCATCTCAGTCGTCCTTGCCCGTTGTCACGATGGTGCGCGCACCGCGCACGAAGGTCTCGGCCTTGTTTTTCGCCTCGCTGCCGCCCAGCAGTTCGGAAATATCGGCCGGCACCTTGATACCCGCCTGCGCGGCGGGCCGGTCCTCGATCTGGGCGATCCAGCGATTGAGATGGGGAAAGGGCTCGCGGTCGACACCGGACCAGAAGGCCGTGCGCGCCCAGCACCAGTTGGCGATATCGGCGATGGAATAATCCCCGGCCAGATATTCATTCTGCGCCAGCTGACCGTCGAGCACACCGAACAGGCGCGCCGTCTCGGCCTGATAGCGCTGGATGGCCGCTTCGATCTTCTCGGGCATGTAACGGTAGAAGACATTCGCCTGGCCCATCATCGGGCCCAGCCCGCCCATCTGGAACATCAGCCATTGCAGCACGGCCATGCGCTGTTTCGTGTCCGGCGGCATGAAGCGGCCGGATTTTTCGGCCAGATAGATCAGGATGGCGCCGGACTCGAAGATCGTCAGATCGGCCTCGCGATCGACGATGACCGGGATGCGGCCGTTCGGATTGAGGGCGAGGAATTCGGGGGTCTTCTGCTGGCCCTTCATCAGATCGACCGGGTGTACCTCATAGGGCAGGCCCGTCTCCTCGAGCATGACCGACACTTTCCAGCCATTCGGCGTCGGCGCTGTGTAGAGATCGATCATTGCGGCCCTCCCCGGAGTTTCGCCCTGCTCTCGCAGGCGATTTGACGTGACGCTAGATTGTGGCATTGTGCGTGTCAATTGTTTGCGTTCGAGCGGGAGACGCCTGGCATGCTGCAACCCATCCTTCGTGCGACGGCCGGCCTGGCCGGCGCCAGTCTTGTTTTTCTCGGCCTTCTGGCCCTGCTGGTGCCGATGCGGCTGATGCCCCATGTCGGGCTGGAAAGCCCTGAGGCGCTGGGCCTCAACTTCATGCGCGGCGATGTCGCCGCCTCGCTGGGCCTGATCGGGCTTCTCGTCCTGCGCGCCGCGCTGGTGGGCGATGGCCGGCGTCTGGACATTCCGCTTGCCTGGGCCGGCCTCGTGATCGTGGGACGCCTGGTCGGACTGGTGCTGGATGCCGGCGCCATGGCGCACGCCACCGCCCTCGCGCCAGGTCTGCTTCTCTTCGCGCTGATAATGCCCGCCCGTCTTTGGCTGCGCCCGGCCGGAGCGGCCGCATGACCCGGCCGGCTTCCACCGACGGACGTCATGCCCGCCGCCATGCCAGCCGCGAGAAGATCACGCGCGCCTTCCTGGAATTCGTCCGCGAAGGGGTGAATGAACCCAGCGCCCAGTCCGTCGCCGAACGCGCCAGTGTCAGCGTACGCACCGTTTTCCGCTGTTTCGAGGACATGGAAGCGCTCTACCAGGAACTCTCCGCGGCCGTGCGCGCCGAATTCCTGCCGCGCGCCGTACTGGATCTCAACACCGCCGACCGGATGGAGCGCCTGAAACGCCTCGTGGCCAACCGTGTGATGATGTTCGGCGAGATGGAGCCCTATCGCCTGGCCGCCGAAAACTATCGCGACCGCTACGAGACTTTCGAGGACGACTACCATTTCCTGATCGCCAAGGAATGCGAGCGCCTGGAGATCGCCATCAATCCGGACGGCGTGCTGTCCGCTGAGCTTTTCGATGCACTGACCGCCGTCACCGGCTTCGGCTATTGGCGCCGCCTGCGCTTCGATCTGAATCTGACCCGGGCCGGGGCTGCCCGTGTGATGGAGATGTCGGCCTGCGCCATCCTTGACACGCTGGACCGCATTCCGCCGGTCGAGGATGAGGGCGGGGTACGATGAACCCGGTGGCGCGGGGTCTGGCGCATACTCCGCTCGTCACGCCGCCGCAATCAGGGGCCCGGAGGCTCCGGCTTGGCGCCTTGCTTGCGCTGGTCACAGGCCTGGTTGCAGGACAAGGCGCCGCTGCTGCAGCAGACGTCCCTCGCGCCGGCGAACCCCTGCGCCCCAATATGCTGGTCGTGGTGGTGGACGACGCGGCCTTCATGGATTTCGGTGCCTATGGCGGGGAGGCCCGCACACCGGCCATCGACGCCCTCGCCCGGCGCGGCATGCTGTTCACCGCCCACCGCTCGACACCCCTTTGCGCGCCCTCGCGGGCCATGCTGCTGACCGGTCTGGACGCACACCGGGCCGGCGTCGGCACCATTCCCGAAGTGATCCCGCCGGAACATCGCGGCGCGCCGGGCTATCGCCTGTCGCTGGATCCGGCCGTCGCCACGATCGCGGAAAGCCTTCAGGAGGCCGGCTATTTCACGGCGATGACCGGCAAGTGGCATCTGGGCCATGGCGCAGGAGAGACGCCGGACGCCCAGGGCTTCGACCGTTCCTTTGCACTCGACGCCTCCGGCGCCGACAACTGGGAACAGAAGTCCTACATGCCCTATTATCGCGGCGCGCCCTGGTTCGAGGACGGGCAACCGGCGACGCTGCCCGAGGACTTCTATTCCTCGCGCTTCATCGTCGACCGCATGATCGACTATCTCGAAGCGCCGGAACGCGATGGCAGGCCCTTCTTTGCCTATGTCGCCTTCCAGGCCATCCACATCCCGCTGCAGGTCGCCCCGGCCTATACCGAGGCTTACATCGACACCTATGCCGGCGGCTGGGACGCGCTGCGCGGGGACCGGTTGCAACGCGCCATCGATCTCGGCCTCGTCGCACCGGACACGGCGCTGGCGGAAACACCCGGCAGGCTGCGCCCCTGGAACAGTCTGACCGGCGAGCAACGCACCCTCTACACCCGCTCCATGGCCGTGAATGCCGGCATGCTGGAGGCGATGGACGCCCATCTGGGCCGGCTGATCGATCATCTCGACGCAACCGGCGCGCTGGACAATACGCTGATCGTCATCACCTCCGACAACGGCCCCGAACCCAGCCATCCGGTCGGCGAGCCGGGCTTCCGCCTTTGGATGGCCCGCAACGGTATCAGCTGGGATGTGGAGACGCTGGGCGAGCCGGGCACGACCGCCTTTATCGGGCCGGAATGGGCCTTCGCTGCCGCGTCGCCCTTCAACCTGTTCAAATTCTACGCCTCGGAAGGCGGGCTGCGCGTGCCGCTGGTGATGGCCGGACCGGGTATTGCACAGGGCGGGCGTGTCGATGCCGCGACCAGTGTCGCCGATATCGCCCCCACCCTCGCCGACGCCGCCGGGCTCGACACCGATCCGGCGCGCTTCGCCGGACGCTCGCTGGCCGGCCTGCTCGCCGGAGCGCCGGACGCGGGTTTCACCGAACGCAGTATCGGGTTCGAGGTCTCCGGCAATGCCGCCTTCGTGCAGGGGCGCTGGAAACTCGTGCGCAATCTGGCGCCCTGGGGCAATGGCGAGTGGCAATTATTCGATATCGAGGCCGATCCCGGCGAGACCACCGATATGGGGGATAGCGAGCCCCTTATCCTCGCCCGCATGATTGCATCGTATAATGACTGGGCGCAGGCTGCCGGCGTCCTGCCCATGCCTGAGGGCTACAGCGTGCACCGGCAGATTTTTCGCAATGCGATCCGCCGCCAGCTGAGCTTCTACTGGCCCTGGCTGGCCGGTCTTGCACTGATCCTGGCCGGGGGAACCGGCTTGGTCCTCTGCCGCAGACACCGGGGCGCAACATAGGAATAACGGCGCTCAATGCCGCTTCTATGTCGTCCTTATGTACCGCTTATGGTGTCTAAAGCGTGGTGTAATCAACCAGGTGTGCAACATGGCGGGCCGCACAGAATACAGGGGGCATGGGGCGCCGCCGCAGGACAGCGCCCCCCATAAACCCCTTCCCTAGAAGACCTTGCGGATGTCGAAATAGACCTGACGGCCACGGATGCTGTGATAGGCGGCATCATAGCCATTGGTCTCGTCGGCAAGCGGCGGGTCTTCATCGAAGATATTGTTGGCACCGACGCGGATGCGAAGATTGTCGAGCGGCCCCTGGCGGTCGAACTCGTACTCCACATAGGCGTTGGTCTGGGTCCAGGCTTCCACGATGAACGGATCACCATCCGGGTTCAGACCAGCCCCGGTATCGATGAACTCGCTGGTATAATCAGCGCGGATACCGGCCCCCAGACCGTTCGGATGCGACCAGCTCAGGCTGGCACCGACCCGCCATTCCGGCTGGCCGTCCTGCATGATGATGTCGCCTTCCTGGGAAACGGTGATCTCGTCGGCAATCAGACCGCTGTCGACGGCATCCCGGATCTGCTGGGCACCCGGCGACAGGGCGATGAAGTAAGTGTCGAGATAGGACGCGTTGATCTTCAGATTGAAGTCACCGTAACGGGTGTCTTCCAGATCGTAGTAGAGCGCGTAGTCCATACCCGCGACCTCGATCTCTTCATTGTTGTCGTAGGTGTCCAGGATGAAGAGGATTTCGCCAACCGGGTCGAGGCCAGCCGCCGTGAAGTAGTCGATGTCATCCTGGTCGGGCGCGTCCCGTACGACATTGGGATTGGACGAGCCCTGCAAGCGGAGCAGGTAGTCCAGGCTGATGTGGTTTTCTGCGCCAAACACACCGACCACGCCTTCACGCTCGATTTCCCAGCGGTCGACGGTGACCGTCAGCGCATTCAGGAAGCTCATCGGGCCGCTCAGACCGCGCGGCTCCAGAACCAGGCCGAAGGTGACATTGGTGTCGTCTTCCGGACCGATATCGTCAGCCACCGAGCGGCGTTCCGTACGGCCGACCGAGAAGCCCGTGCAATCGGCGAAAGTCGCAAAGGTGCCGTTGCGCACACCGGCTTCACAGAAATAACTGTCTTCGCGGGCATTCGACCGGTCGACGCCTTCATTGATGACGACCAGGTTGGGTGCCCGGAAGCCTTCCGAGTACGCGCCGCGGAACATCAGACCCTCGAACGGCCGCCATGCGGCAGCGATACGCGGCTTCACGCCGCTGCTGCCGAAGTCGGAATAGTCCTCGATCCGCGCCGCGATCTGGACGTCGAACGTGTCCACCAGCGGGATGTTCATGTCCGGGCTGACCAGCGGGATAGACGCTTCCATGAAGGCGCCGAGCACGTCGCGCGAACCGCTGGAGTCCGGGGTCGGGCTGGTGCCGTAGATGTCGGTTTCACTGACCTCGCCTGTCACCATGTCGGTGAAGGTTATCGTGCCGTCGAGCCGATCATCCCGGTTCTCGTCATAGGCCTCGTAGCGTGCCTCGACACCGGCCGCGATGCCGATCGCACCGCCCGGCAGCGAGAAAACGTCGCCATTGGAGACCTTGAAGTCGATCAGAGCGAGCTCGGTCGTGCTCTCGCGAACCACATCAACCAGGAAGGGTTCGATCAGGTCGCGAGAGTTGGCCGTTGCGTCGCCGATCGACGGATTGTTCGGATCGCCGCCATTGAAGATATTGTAGACATTGGGCGTTTCGTTGAAGAGCGCCTGCTGGAACAGGGTCCGCGAGACCGAGTTGTTCGCCGTGTCTTCCGCATAGCCGCGGTTATAGAGCAGCGCGCTGTCCCAGTCCCAGCCATTGGAAAACTCGCCGCGGGCACCGCCAAGGGCGCGCCACTGCGTGTTGACCACGACAATGTCCCGGAAGCCGACATCGACAAAGCGATAGCGGCCGCCATCGGTGAAGACAGGCAGGCCTTCGACGGGCACGTTCGTCAGGCCCGGCAGGCGGTTCGGGTTGATCGAACCGTCCGAGAAAGTGACCGGGCCGAACGGGTTGTAATAGTAGTTCGCCGGCACGGAGATTTCCGTCGCCGCGATACCGTTGCGCGGTTCGTTGGTCGACCGGGTTTCAGCATAGTAGTAACCGAACTCGGCATACAGGCGCACACCATTGTCCAGATCGTGATTGACGAAGGCGAAGCCGTTGAAACGGTCCCGGTCTGAAATGATCGAGCGCTCATAGGCACCGTCAAACCGCAGATCACTATCAAGGCTGCCATCATCAATGCAGAGATCGGCAACCGACAGGGCCCCGGCGGTATCGGCGCGGCAGCCGGCAAAGCTGGTTGGCTGGAAGTGGAATACACCCGCGGTTGATGTCAGAGTCGTACCGTTCTGACGGACCCGGTTGCTGGACGTCGTGTTGAGCGTCCACTGGCCCCACGGGGATTGCGTCGCGCGGTTGTTGAACGAGGCGTCGCCCTCAAAGCTCGTTCCCACCAGGAAGGGCCGCGTGTCCTCGCTGGCCGCCAGAGGCACCTCCGACGCGAACAGGCCGTCACGGCGCGAATATTCCGCCGAGATGGAGATATTGGTCCGGCCCTCATTGAAGTTGTCGCCGGCCTTGACGGTCAGCGTCTGCTCGTCGAGACCGTTGCCGGTCGCGAACAGATGCCGCGCCCGGACATAGAGCCCCTCATAGTCGTCATCGAGAATGGTGTTGAACACACCCGCCACTGCGTCGGTGCCGTAGATGGCCGATGCGCCGTCATTCAGCACTTCAACCCGCGAAATGCCGGCAACCGGAAGCGCGTTCACATTCGTTGTTGTGACCGGGGTCGACAGTTCCGCCTGGGTGGACGGGTGATTGACCACGCGGCGGCCGTTCAGCAGCACCAGCGTGCCGCTTGAACCGATCGAGCGCAGGTTGATCGACGCGACGTCGCCGCGCGCATTATTATTGGTGGTGTTGTTGTCCGTACGGAACTGCACACTGCCCTGGGCCGGCAGGGCGCGGATCAAATCCTCACCATCCACGCCCCCGATCGCGGCAATATCCGCCTCGCCGATGATTGTCACCGGCAGCGCTTCATTGATCCGCGCGCCCTGGATGTTGGTACCCGTTACGACGATCACATCCTCGTCCTGGGACGGCACAGCGTCCTGAGCGAGCGCGCCCCCCCCGCTTGCCAGCGCACCCAGCGCGATTCCCGACCTTAAGATTCCCCTGAACGACATTCCTTGCCTCCCGTTCTTTATACAAACGACGAGAGCAATCGCGCTGAACACTGTCAACAAGAAAATATACACCCGGTTCAAATTTCATACGATAACTGGAAAGGGCATACGGGGAGCGGCTCGCCCCTTGTTTCTCGAGAATACCAAATTGCGCACCAGCGGCGTTGACGCCTCATCGCGCTGAAGCCTGCGAAACCCGCAAGAAACCGGGGTCGGACCAGCATCCAGGCTGACAACCACAAGCACAGCCGTTACCGGCGCACCGCGGCCGGGCCGCAGCCAACGCCAGGGCGTTCATCATTAAGTGAGAACAGGGAAAGCTGGCGGAGAGGGAGGGATTCGAACCCTCGGTACCCGTAAAGGCACAACGGTTTTCGAGACCGCCCCGTTCGACCACTCCGGCACCTCTCCGCGGGGATGCGGGTTGTGACTGAGTGGTCGAACAAAATCAAGAGGAGAGCGCTGGCAAATGCCAGCGCGAGGGCGACCACTCCGGCACCTCTCCGCACAGGGAGCGGCGTTTTGACTGAGTGGTCGAACAAAATCAAGGGGCCGTACTGCGGGCCCGCAGTACGGCGGTGCGCATGCTGTGACTGCTCATTTCATTGACTCTTGGCTGCGCATGCGTATAACGCCCGCTCCTGCTCGCACGGACCCGTCTGTGCGGGCCCATAAACAGTGAACAACGCTCCGGGCATACGGAGTGAAGAAAAAGGACCCGCCGGACCCGCCAGACAAGGGCCGGACGTGTCGCAGAAAAGGATCGAGAGATCATGTTTGCAGTGATCAAGACCGGCGGTAAGCAGTACCGCGTCGCCGCCGGAGACGAAATTCGCATCGAGAAGATCGACGGCGCTGCCGGCGACACGATGGCGCTGGGCGATGTGCTGATGCTCGGCTCGGACTCGGGTGTCACGGTCGGTGCGCCGCTCGTCGACGGTGCCCAGGTGATCGGCGAGCTGCTGGACACCAATCGTGCCCGCAAGGTTCTCGTCTTCAAGAAGCGCCGCCGCCAGAACTACCGCCGCACCAAGGGCCACCGTCAGTGGGGCTCGCTCGTGCGCATCGCGGAAATCGTGGCACCGGGCGAAACCGCCAAGACGAAGCTGAAGTCGACCACGGCTGCGCCGAAGACGGCCGACAAGGCCGAAGCGGCTCCGAAAGCCAAAGCTGCGCCGAAGAAGACCGAAGCCAAGAAAGCTGCGGCTCCGAAGGCTGAAGCCAAGACCGAAGCGCCGAAGGCGGCTCCGAAGAAGGCGGCTGCCAAGGCCGGCAATGACGACCTGACCCAGCTGGACGGTGTCGGCCCGGCTTTCGCCAAGAAGCTCAACGAAGCCGGTGTGACGTCCTTCGCCCAGATCGCGGCGTGGACCGAAGCCGACCTGGACAGCCTGAACGAGACCGTCTCCGGTCTGAAGGCCAAGGCTGAAGCTAACAACTGGATCGAAGCGGCAAAGTCGCTCGCGTAACGTTATAGGAGGGCTATTCCATGGCTCACAAAAAGGCAGGCGGCTCGTCCCGTAACGGTCGCGACTCAGAAGGCCGGCGCCTTGGCGTCAAGAAGTTCGGCGGCCAGACGGTCATTCCGGGCAACATCATCGTGCGCCAGCGCGGCACCAAGGTGAATCCGGGTGCCAATGTCGGCATGGGCAAGGACCACACCCTTTTCGCCCTTACCGAAGGCCGCGTGAAGTTCGCCAAGAAATCCGGCGGCAAGGCTTTCGTATCGGTTGAACCGATTGCCGACGCAGCCGAGTAAGGCGGTCCGGGACATAGCCGGACCGACCGCGTAAAGCGGGGTCCGGAAGCGCCAGACGCGCAAAAAGGGGAGACGGGCCACCGCCTCCCCTTTTTCTTTTCCCCCGGAGACGCCGGCCATGGGACCCCGGATCGAAACGGCCAGATGTCTGCTCAGACTGCCCGAGCTGGACGATGCCCCCGCCATATCCCGCTATTGCGGCGAGTATGATGTGGCCAAGAACACCGCCCGCATTCCCCATCCCTACCCGTCGCTGGGCGCCGAGATGTGGGTGCTGATCACCCGTGCAGCCTGGACGCCGCAGGGCAATCAGTCGCTCACGGTGGAGCATGAGGGTGACGTCATCGGCGGCGGCGGCGTGTTCCGGCGCACGCGGAACGCCGACTGGGAGATCGGCTACTGGATCGGCCGACCCTGGTGGGGTCAGGGATTCGCCACCGAGATCGGCGAGGCCCTGGTCGAGCTGGGCACGCAGACGCTGGGCGCATCCCGCCTCATTGCCGGCCATTATGACGACAACCCGGCTTCGGGCCGCGTGCTGGAAAAGCTGGGCTTTGCTTATACAGGCAAGGCGGAGCACCTTTTCGCCATGGCCCGCATGGGCAAGGCGAACAGTCTGAACATGGTGCGCGAGGCGGCAGTCTAGCCGCCCCGCCCCCGGGTCGAAGCCGGCTACAGACCGGATGCTGCGAGATATTCGGCGAAGCTGACCGCACCGCTCCCGTCCAGGTCGAACGCCCGGATCGTCCCCTCTGCCGAATTGTAGGGGGGCGGGTTGCGGTCCTCCCCGGCGCGAACGGAGGCCGCGGGATCGCGGGCGGCCCGTGCCGCCCAGCCCCGCTCGTCCTGACACGCCGTTACGGAGAGACGCAGACGCGGCGGCTGCGCTTCGCCCGCTTCCGTGTCCCGGCTGTGCGCCGCCTGCATCTGTGCGGGATCGAAATCGGCGACTGTCAGCATCCCGTCACCCGACACATCGAGGCTGTCGAAAGCGTGCTGCGACCGGGCCACCGCGCTGTCGCTGTATTCACGCGCCGTCACGGCACCGTTGCCGTCAGCGTCCCAGCCGGAAAACACGCGCGTCAGCGCCTCCCGGCGCACCGCATCCATCGCCGCCCAACAGCTCGCGCTGACCCGCTCCGGCTGCGTACTGAACGCGTCCGGATCCAGGTTTGAGGGAATGAAAAGCAGGCCGAAAATCCGCCCGGCGCGGCCCGGCAATGTCTCCCGGTCACGCGGGTCCAGCCGCGATGGATCGGCCTCCCACATCGTCAGCTGATCGAAAGTTTCGCGGACCGAATAGGATCGCTGCAGATACTCGTCCAGCGTCAGCTCACTGTCATACGGGCCGGAACCGGCATAGCTGGAGAAGGTCCGGTATCCGTACAGACGGGCCTCCTCGCTGCCCTCAGCAGGCTGTGTTGCCTGGACGAGGAGAAAGGCGCCGGCAGAGGCGCCGATAAAGGCGGATGCAATCATGATAGGACTCCCTGGCAGGCGCGCCATGGGACCGAACTGGGCGTAGGCGCGCATCGCATCGCGAATAACCGCACTCGCCGTCCGCCCGGCCCGCCCGCAGGCGTCCAGAAAGGCCGTCTTCTCCTCGGGAGACAGGCGGATTTCCAGAGCTTCGGTCTTCTTCGACCTGCGTTTGGCTTTCCGTTCAGACTGGCTCATGCGTTCCCCAAGAATTCCGACTGTCTTGAAGTCCACCAGAAAAAGCGTGCCCGGGCCCAGGAAAATCGTGTCCGGGCACACTTTTCGGTGCGCGGGACTGCCTATTCGGTCACGGTCGTCGTCTCACTGAACTCAAAGCTGACCTCCTGATCCGCCAGAGGCACCCCAACGGGAAAGCACCACTCCCGCAGCGCCGCGACGGCCGCGGTAACGAAGGCATCATGCCCTTGCGGCGCCACTGGCCGGATATTCGTCGCCCTGCCATCCGCGGCTCTGTCGAAACGCAGCATGAACTCGATCCCATCCTCCGGCAGCTCCAAATCGCCCCCCGCCGCCCCGACCGGCCAGATCGGCGCCCGGCGGATGGTCTCGCCGTTGCAAACCGGCGGCTCGGTGGTCACGGGCCCTGTCTGCGACACCGGCTGGGCCGGGCCGATCATGCCCAAAAAGGGCAGCATCACCATCATGGTCATCATCATTTTCAGTCTCCCTGGTCGTTCCCGGATGCGGCGCGCATGGGTGCGCATCGCCTTGCGGATAACAGCGCTGGCCGACTGACCGCTCTCCTGACAGGCCGACAGAAAATCCGCCTTGTCCTCGGGCGACACTCGCACTTCGAGCATTGCCGTCTTTTTCGGAGGCCGCTTTTTCGGCTGCATTGTCATGCTCCGACCGTGACACCAGCGCCGGACAGAGCCAGGGATATCGCGCGCATACGGCCCGCCTTTCGTGTCCGGACATTGCGATTTGAGCGTGTGCAGGAGACAGGTGCAAGAAAAGCCGTGTCCGGACATCAAAAATTGCCGCACAAGGCCACTGATCTTCGCCGGGTTTTCCTATATGGACATCCGGTTCACACTGACGCTGCAGCCAAGAAGCCCTCATCATGAAATTCCTCGACCAGGCCAAAGTCTATGTCCGCTCCGGAAACGGGGGCGCGGGATGCGTGTCCTTCCGGCGCGAGGCCTATGTGGAATATGGCGGTCCCGATGGCGGCGATGGCGGCAAGGGCGGCGATGTGTGGGTGGAGGCCGTGGACGGTCTGAACACGCTGATCGACTACCGCTACAAGCAGCACTTCAAGGCCGATACCGGTCAGCACGGCATGGGCAAGAACCGCACCGGCGCCGGCGGCGAGGACGTGGTGCTGCAAGTGCCGGCCGGCACCCAGATCCTCGACGAGGACAAGGACGAAATTCTCGCCGATATGACAGAAGTGGGACAGCGCGTTCTGCTGGCGCGCGGCGGCGATGGCGGCAAGGGCAATAGCCGTTACAAATCCTCGACCAACCAGGCGCCGCGCAAATCGACGCCGGGCTTTCCCGGCGAGGAGCGCTGGGTCTGGCTGCGGCTGAAGCTGATCGCCGATGTCGGCCTGGTCGGCCTGCCCAATGCCGGCAAGTCGACTTTCCTGTCTGTTGTGTCCCGCGCCCATCCCAAGATCGCGGCCTATCCCTTCACCACGCTCTATCCGCATCTGGGCGTGGTTGATCTGGGTCCGGGCTCGCGCTTTATCGTCGCCGACATTCCCGGCCTGATCGAGGGCGCCCATGAAGGCGCCGGCATCGGCGACCGTTTCCTGGGCCATATCGAGCGCTGCGCCTCGCTGATCCATCTGGTCGACGGCACCCAGGAGGATGTCGCGGCGGCCTACACAACGGTGCGCGGCGAGCTGGAAGCCTATGGTGCGGGGCTCGACACGAAGACGGAAATCCTGGCGCTCAACAAGATCGACGCGATGAGCGAGGACGATATCGCGGAGAAGGTCGCCGCGCTCGAAGCGGTCAGCGGCAGCAAGGTGATGCGGATTTCCGGCGTGGCCGGGACGGGCATCAAGGAGATTTGCGGCAAGGCGTGGGATGTTGTCCTGGAAGACCGCCGCATCGAGGCCGCCCGCGAAGCCCAAGCCGGCGAGGACGGCTGGACGCCGTGACACGGCCCGCTTTCGACGCTGTCGGCACGCTGGTCGTCAAGGTCGGCTCTTCATTGCTGCAGGGCGGGCCTGCCGTCCTGACCGCGATCGCAGACGACTTCGCTCGATTGCATGCCAAGGGCTGCCGCGTGGTGATCGTGTCGTCCGGCGCTGTCGCGCTGGGCCGGTCACGCCTCGGCCTCACCCAGCCCGTCCTGTCGCTTGAGCAGAAACAGGCCGCTGCCGCGGCCGGGCAACCCCGCTTGCTGGCTGCCTGGGACGCCGCACTGGAGCCGCACGGGCTGACGGCTGCCCAGGCTCTGATGACGCTGGACGTCACCGAAAACCGGCGCTCCTGGCTCAATGCCCGGGCGACGCTGAACACGCTGGTCGAACTGAACGCGGTGCCGGTGGTCAACGAGAATGACACGATCGCGACCGACGAGATCCGCTATGGCGATAATGACCGTCTGGCCGCCCGTGTCGCCCAGCTGATCGGCGCGGACCTACTGGTCCTCCTGTCCGATATCGACGGTCTGTACGAGGCCGATCCGCGCAAGCACCCCGAAGCCGCCTGCCTGCACGATATTCCCGTGATCGACGATCGCATCCGCGCGATGGCGGGCGAGGCGAATGCCCAGGCCGCTGTGGGGACAGGCGGCATGCGCACGAAAATCCTTGCCGCCGAGCTGGCGGGCCGCTCGGGTTGCGCCACCGCCATCGCGCTGGGCACGGCACCGCATCCGCTGGTCAGCCTGCGCGACGCCGCGCATGGCAGCTGGTTCCATCCGGCCCGGACGGCATCGAGCGCCCGCGAAAGCTGGATCGCCGGCGCGGAAAGCCCGACCGGCGAAATCCATGTCGATGCCGGTGCCGCGGCCGCGCTGCGGGCAGGTAAGTCATTATTGCCAGTCGGCGTCACCGCTGTTGCCGGACGGTTCGAGCGTGGCGAGACGGTGCGCATCCTCGGCCCGCAGGGCGCGTTGGTCGGCCGTGGCGTGTGCGCCTACAGCGCGGCAGACGCACGGCTTATTGCCGGTTGCCGTACCGAAGAGATCGAGACCCGGCTGGGTTATCGCCGGGCGGCCGCGCTTATTCATGTCGACGATCTGGTGCTCGAGCGGGGGACGCCATGACCTCTGCGCCCCTGAAATCCGAACTTCTGGCCCCGGGCATGCGTATCGGCCTGTTCGGCGGCACGTTCGACCCGCCCCATGCCGGCCACCTGCATGTGGCGCGCACCGCCATGCGCCGTCTCGACCTGCATCGCGTCTGGTGGCTGGTCTCGCCGCAGAATCCGCTGAAGCAGCGCCAGGCCGGCGATCTCGCCCGAAGGATGGATGCCGTCGCGGAGCTGGCCAACGAACCGCGCATGGTGGTCAGCGATATCGAGGCCCGGCTCGGGATCAATCGCACCGTCGACCTGATGCGCGCACTGAAGGTCCGGCATCCAGGCGTCCGTTTCGTCTGGATCATGGGTGCCGACAACCTGTCCAGCATCCACCGTTGGGGCCATTGGCGCGAGATTTTCGCCAGCTATCCGATCGCCGTCGTGTCCCGCCCGACCGACGCGGTTCGCGCCCGCCTGTCGCCGGCGGCGCAGATCCATGCCCGCGACCGGCTCAATGAGGACCAGGCCCGGCACCTGGCCGGCTGTGCAGCGCCGGCCTGGACCTATCTGACCGAGCCCTACCATCCGCACTCCTCCACCGCGCTGCGGCACCGGAGCACGCGGTAGGTCTGATTCAGCGCGGATTGGCGTCTCGAACGCCACGGCAAAGCGTGCTATGGAAGACGTGTTTGTTTTTGGATGTCAGAGAGGACACCAGCCCTGTCTACGGAATTATCGCGCCGTAAAGAGCAAGAAACGGCCGCTGCAGTTCGCGTCACCGGCGACGACGCGCATGTCGAGGAACTCGAGACACTCATTCTCGACTCGCTGGAAGACGACAAGGCCGAAGAGGTCGTGGCTATTGACCTGCGTGGCAAATCTTCCGTCACCGATATCATGATCGTCGCCTCCGGGCGGTCGGCGCGGCATGTCAGCGCGCTGGCCGATCACCTTGTGCGAAAGCTCAAGGAGCACGGTCAGGGCAAGGCCCGGGTCGAGGGTCTGCAGACCTGTGACTGGGTGCTCATCGATGCGGGAGACGTCATCGTCCACTTGTTCCGGCCGGAAGTGCGCAGCTTCTACAATCTTGAAAAGATGTGGTCCGTCGAACCCGACGCCACCGCATCGCCGGAAGCTACGGCCCAGTAGGTGAAGCTCACTATCGCAGCGCTCGGCCGCATGAAGGCCGGGCCCGAACGCGAACTCGTCGATACCTATATCGAGCGGGCGAGCTCGACCGGCCGGGCGATCGGCCTGGGCCCCGCAGGCGAACAGGAAATCGACAACCGGTCCCTGACATCGGCCGGCGACGAAAGCCGTGCGCTGGCTGCGGCCCTGCCCGCCGGCTGCAAGCTCGTGCTGATGGACGAGCGCGGCAAGGCGATAACCTCGCGCGATTTCGCCCGCACGTTGGCCCGTTGGCGCGATGAAGGCGTGCGCGAAGCCGTGTTCTGCATCGGCGGTGCAGACGGTCATGACCGCACGCAATTGCCCCAGCCCGATCTGATGCTCGCTTTCGGACCTGCCGTCTGGCCGCACAAGCTGGTCCGTGTGATGCTGGCCGAACAGATCTACCGGGCTGTCTCGATCCTGGCCGGGACGCCCTATCACCGCGACTGAACCGATGGCCCCTGACCCGCGTGCGGCATCATGCTGAGCTTTATCGCTGCCCTTGTCCTGATGCAGACCCAGACCGGCGACGTGCCGCCGGATCCGGAGGAAGCCGCGCGCCTTGAGGAAGAGGAGCGCGAGGCGGCGGCCCGGGCCGAAGCGATGCAGAGACAGGCCGAGGAACTGGCCGCCGAAGTGGCCCTGATGCAGCGTCAACTGGTCGAACTGGGCCAGCGTGTCGGGGCCAGCGAGCAGGCTGCCCTGGAAGCGCAGGCATCGCTCGACGATCTGCAATCCCGCGAGACAGATCTTCTGGCCCGACTCGGAGAGAACCGCGAAGCGCTGATCGGCCTGCTGGCAGCGATCCAGCGCATCGAGACCCAGACCCCGCCGGCCGTGCTGGCCGCCCCCGGCGATGCAGCCGATGCTGCCCGGGCAGCGGCGTTGATGGCGGACGTCGCGCCGGCTCTTCAGGAACGGGCTGACACACTGTCCATCCAGCTGGAGGCATTGCGCGTCCTTCGTGAGGATATCGAGAGCGAGCAGACCGCCCTTGCCCTGAGCGAAGATACGCTGGCCGGCCAGCGTCTCGAACTGCAGGCCCTGATCGCCGAACGCCGCGCGCTGGAAGCGCGGCGCCGCAATGAGGCCGTGGCCCTGCTGGAAGCCTCAAGCTCCGCCGGCGCGCGTGCCCGCTCGATCCGCAGCCTGATCGGCGAGCTGTCAAGCATGGCGGAGGTGGTTCCCACAGTCAGCCCGCGCCGCCGCGAAATCGAGAACGCTGTGCCCGAGCCACGCATCCGGCCACCGCGTGAACTCGTCTCGGCCCGGGTTCCGGTAACGCCGCTGGAAACACTGCGCTTTGCCGATGCGCGGGGCCGGTTGCGGCCGCCGGCTGCCGGCGAGATCGAACGCGGCTTCGGCCAGGTGAGCGAAGATGGCACAGCTTCTGAAGGAATTTTCATTCGGACCCGGCCGCGGGCGCAGGTAATCTCGCCCTTCGATGCCCGTGTCGAGTTCGCGGGACCGTTCAACACATACGGCGGTCTCTTGATACTCAATGTCGGCGATGACTACTATATCGTACTGGCTGGCATGGCGGTGACCTATGCCAGCGTGGGCCAGAGTGTCCTGGCGGGTGAACCCGTCGGCGCAATGCCCGACCAGTCCCAACCGGCACCGGATTTGTATCTGGAGCTGCGACGTGACGGAGTGGCGATCGATCCGGCCCCGTGGCTACGGAGCCGGTGACCTCGTCAGCACAGGACTATCGCGCTCAAAGGACGCGAGCTCGCATGCGTATCAATGTCTTCGCTTCAATGGTTGCCTTCGCGGTAGGCGCGGTGGCCATTGCGGTCTCGGCCGAGGGCAGCCAGGACAATCGGACGGAAACTTTCCGCCAGCTGGAGCTCTTCGGCGATGTGCTCAGCCGGGTGGAGTCGGACTATGTTTCCGACACCGACCAGGCCCAGCTGATCGAGGCCGCCATCGAAGGCATGCTGACCTCGCTCGACCCGCACTCCACCTATCACAACCCCGACAGCTATGAAGACCTGCGTGTTTCCACCCGCGGCGAGTACGGCGGGCTGGGTATGGAAGTGACGCGCCGCGACGACTTCATCACCATCGTCTCGCCGATCTCCGACACCCCGGCCGAGCGCGCCGGCCTGCGCACCAATGACAAGATCATCGCCGTCGACGGCGAAAGCATTGTCGGCATCTCGGTCGACGATGCGGTCGCCCTGATGCGCGGCGCTGTCGGCGAGCCGGTCACCATCACCGTATCGCGCGAGGACGATGACCCGTTCGACGTGACCCTGGTGCGCGACACCATTCCGCTGCGCACGGTCGCGACCCGGCTGGAAGAGGGCACGCCCTATATGCGCATCGCCGGCTTCAACGAGCGCACGACCGAAATGGTACAGGAAGGCATCTCCGAGCTTGAGGACGAATACGGTGCACCGCTGCCGGGCCTGATCCTGGACATGCGGTATAATCCGGGCGGCTTGCTGGACCAGGCGATCGGCGTGACCGATGTCTTCCTGGATGGCGGCGAAGTGGTCTCCACCCGTACCCGCGATCCGCGTGACACCCAGCGCTATAATGCCCGCCCGGGCGACCGGCTGAACGGCGCCCCGATCGTGGTGCTGATCAATGAAGGGTCGGCCAGTGCAGCGGAAATCGTCGCCGGCGCCCTGCAGGACCGTGAACGCGCCGAACTCGTCGGCATGACCAGTTTCGGCAAGGGCTCGGTGCAGACCATCATCCCGCTGCGCGGCGGCCGCGACGGCGCCCTGCGCCTCACCACGGGCCGCTATTACACGCCGGCCGGCCGTTCCATCCAGGCCACCGGCATCATTCCGGACACACAGATTTCGGCCTGGGCGCTGGAAGAAGACGAAGAGCATGACGTGCCGGAAATCGCTTCGGAAGCCGACCTGCCGGGTGCGCTGGAGAACGAGAATGGCGATCATCGGGCCGAGACCGATATCGCCTCCGTCGAACAGCCGCCGGCCGACTGGTCCGAAGACGAAGACTATCAGCTCCACCGAGCGCTGGAGATCCTGCGCGGCACGATGGAAAGCCAGCAGGCCTCGCTGCAATAGCGGTCCTGCCGCCTGCCAAGGCAAAATTGTTGGCGGCGCCTTCCGAAGGGGGCGCCGTTAACCGTTTTTTACGGCCGAATCGATCACATAGGCAGTGAATGCGTCCGCACCCTGCCGGACGCTTGTGGAATTGCCTGACAGGCCCGAAGCCATGACGAGCGCCGTTCTTCGCCACGCCCAGCCGCTGCTGACCATCCGCGCGCCCGTGATCGCCGGGCTCGCGACGGCCGGTCTGTTCTCGCTCGTCATTGCCGGTGTCGCCCTGTTCGGCGAGGCCAATACGGCACCACCCGCCGCCCGTGGCGGTTTCGAGCCGGTCACCCTGCCCCAGCAAGCGGCCGAGGCCGGCTCTGACGGCTTGCGTACTGATCGTCGCGCTGACGACCGCCCGATCCGCTTCCTGGAACCGGAAGATCACGCCGATGCGAGCCTCGCCGGCGTGCGTGACGGCTTCGGTGGCTCCCCGAACAACGCTTCGCCCCCCGGCCACGCCACCCCGTCCGCACCCGCCGGATCCGATCCGGGCGATGCGGAGGCCCGTCACGCTGCATCGACCGGGCAGGGCAATCCGAATGCCCTTCGTGCCGCGCCGATTGCCGGGCTGACCGAGCCGGGGCCGGGCGGACTGCTGCCGGTGATCGGCCCCGACGGCACCCGCCCCTCACGCGCCTATGCCCGGCCCTTCCACGGCGATCCGGCCGCCCCGACCATCGCCATCGTTATCGGCGGCATGGGGCTGAACCGCACCGTCACCCAGGCTGCGATCGACGAGCTGCCGCCCGAAGTCGCGCTCAGCTTTGCGCCCTATACCGAAAACCTCCAGGCCTGGATCGACCGGGCCCGCGCCGCCGGTCATGAAGTGCTGATCGAGGCGCCGATGGAGCCGTTCGATTATCCCAACAATGACCCCGGCCCGCACACCCTTCTGGCCGACGGCGCGGCGGAGGAAAACGGCCGCCGCCTGGCCTGGCTGCTCAGCCGCACGACGGGTTATTTCGGCGTGACCAATTATCTCGGCGCCCGCTTCTCGGCCTCCCAGGACGCCCTGCGCCAGGTCTTCGGCACGCTGGAACAGCGCGGCGTCGCCTTCCTGCATGACGGTGCCGGCCGCCGTTCGACGATCGAGGCCGCCGCCAACGCGACCGACATCGAGTATGCCATTGCAGACCGCATTCTTGACGAGGACCCCAGCCCGGCCTCGATCGACGAGCGCCTGCTCGCGCTTGAGGCCCTGGCGATCCAGAACGGCGCCGCCCTGGGTACCGGTTTCGCCTATCCGGCCACCGTCGAGCAATTGCGCGACTGGGCTGCCAATCTGGACCTGCGCGGCTATCAGCTCGCACCGCCCTCTGCCGTGATGGCGCGGCGGCGCCTGGAAGCCCGGCTGGCCGCCGAGGCCCAGCCGGAAACCTCGCCGTCATCGGCCGCCCCCCGCCGTACGGCAAGCGCCGACGATCACGCGCCGGCTGCCTCCAGCGGCCATCACTGATGGCCGGCGCAGAGGATATCTGGCCCCATCACCGCGCCAATGTCGGCGTGGCCCTGTTCAATACCGCCGGCCAGGTCTGGCTGGGCCGCCGCGAAGGCACACCGCCGCCCTGGAACTGGCAATTGCCGCAAGGCGGGATAGACCCGGGCGAAGATGCCCAGACAGCTGCCCTGCGCGAGCTGGAGGAAGAAACCGGCATTGCAGCCGCCAGCGTCGCCATAATCGGCGAGATCCCCGGCTGGCTGGCCTATGACTATCCGCCCGAAGTGCGCGAGGATCCGAAGTTTCACAAGAAGCGCCATCTCGGCCAGAAACAGCGCTGGTTCGCCCTGCGCTTTGCCGGTTCGGACAGCGACATCGACCTGGAACAGCACGGCGAGGTCGAGTTCGACGCCTGGCGCTGGGGGGCCCTCGACGAAATCCCCGGCCTGATCATCCCCTGGAAACGCGACGTCTACGAACAGGTCGCCACCGCCTTCGCGAAGTTTGCCACGCCCGTGCGCTGATACGCCTTTTCCCCTCGCGCCACTTCACCCGGCGCCCGTGCCGGGGCCCGGTTGAGCCTCCGCCTGAAACGCCGCCAGACCCCGGAATGAATCCGGGGAAAGCGGTGTCTGGTGATGGCCCCCAGCACGAAACCCTCCACGGGCTTGCGCCCTGGAGCGATGAGAGGGGTGCGGGATGCACAGCGGACATCGTGTCCGCATTTGAAGGTTTGGTGGTGATGCCCGAGGCATCCCGCACGCGGAGATTTACCCGGTCCCTTGCGGGACCGTCTCGAAACCTGCAGGCACGGGCCGGTCGAGCTTTTTGCCGGTGTCCCCGCAGATGGCCACGCCGGAGCCTGATGCTGTCACCCACCAGGCGCGGACGAGCTCCGCACGCTCCCGGGCACAAGGGACTGAGCTCATGCCTCCCATCCCGGAAACCGTCTGCGATGGTAAGGGCAAATGAGAGGGTGGGGATAAGTTTGCGATATCCGTCCCCACAAACCGTCATCCTGACGAAAGTCAGGACCCAGATCGTAAAGGGAGATTTTCACCAGGCGGGCTCGGATCGAATGCCGGCGATGTGCGGGATAAGTGCGTATTCGCGACTACCCAGCCCTGTGAACTGGGCCCTGACCGAAGCCTGCGCCCGCGAAAGCGGGTGTCAGGGTGACGGTGGATGTTGCCGCCGCAACAGTCTCCATTTTCTCCCCAAGCAGGACGAGGGAACGAACAAAAACGGCCGGCAGAGGGTTCCGCCGGCCGTTTGTCGTGCATTGAACAGGCGGGGGCCTATTCGGTGTCGCCCATGCCTTCGGGGACCGGGAAGCCGCGGTCGCGCATGAGGGCGGCCGGGTCGGCGTCGCGGCCACGGAACTGGCGGTAGGCGTCGGCCGGGTCGATGGCGTTGCGCGGCGCAAAGAGATAGTCGACCAGACGGCCGGCCATTTCCGCGTCATAGTAACCGCCCGGAGCATCCTCGAAGGCTTCTGCGGCGTCAGAGGTCAGCACGTCGGCCCACATATAGCCGTAATAGCCGGCCGAATAGCCTTCGCCGGAGAAGACGTGACCGAAATGCGGCGAACGGTGACGCATGACGATCTCGTCGGGCATGCCCAGCTCGGCCAGGGTCTCGCGCTCGAACGTGTCCGGATCGCCGATCTCGGCCGGCGGCGTGGTGTGATAGACCATGTCCATCAGCGCCGAGGCCAGATACTCGCCGGTCGAGAAGCCCTGGTTGAAATTGGCCGCCGCGCGGATGCGCTCGATCAGTTCCTGCGGGATCGGCTCGCCGGTCTCCACATGCACCAGATAATTCTCGATCACCGGATCGGTCATCAGCCAGCGCTCGAGCAGCTGCGACTGGAATTCGGTGTAGTCGCGCACACCGCCATTGAGCGTCGGATAGGCGACGTTCGAGGAGAGGTAGTGCAGGGCGTGACCGAATTCGTGGAAGAAGGTCGTCGCATCGTCCCAGGACACCAGAACCGGCTGGCCCGGCGCCGGTTCGATGAAGTTCGAGTTGTTCGTGGCGAGCACGTTTTCCTCGCCATCGAACGTGGTGTGCGAGCGGAAGGAATTCGCCCAGGCACCTGAACGCTTGCCCTGGCGGGCATAGGGGTCGAGATACCACAGGCCGATATTCTCGCCGCTCTCGCGGTCGGTCACTTCCCACACGCGCACGGTGGGATGCCAGACCGAGACCTCGCCTTCCGGCAGGGCCCGGAATTCGAAGCCGAACAGCTCACCGGCGACGTAGAACATGCCCTCGCGCAGATTATCCAGCTGCAGGTATTGCTTCACCTCGTCGCTGTCGAGCTCGTAGCGGGCCTGACGGACCTTCTCGGCATAATAGCGGTAATCCCAAGGCTGGATGGTGATGTCGTCGCCGCGCTCGTCCGCGAGCGCCTGCATGTCGGCGACTTCTTCCTCGATCCGGCCGACAGCTGCCTGCCAGACCGGAACCATCAGGGCCATGGCGTTTTCCGGATTGCCCGCCATGCGGTCTTCCAGGCGCCACTGGGCGTAATTGTCGTAGCCGAGGAGCTCGACGCGCTCGTCGCGCAGTTCGAGGATTTCCATGATGATGGCGTTGTTGTCGTACTCGCCGCCATTGTCACCGCGGCTGTAATAGTTCCGCCAGACCTGTTCACGCAATTCGCGCTCGTCGGAAAAGGTCAGGAAGGGATCCATCGAGGAGCGCGTATTGGTGATGGCGTACTCGCCGTCATGATCGCGCGAGGTCGCGGCCGCAGCGGCAGCATCGATGAAACCCTGCGGGAGGCCGGACAGCTGGTCAGCGCTGAGATAGGTGACGTAGTTTTCCTCGTCGTGCAGCACATTGTTGGAGAAGGCCGTATGCAGTTCGGCCAGGCGCTGGTTGATCGCGGCATAGCGCTCGGCGGCCTCGCCTTCCAGCGTGGCACCATTGCGGGCGAAACTGTCATAGGTCAGCTGCACGACACGCTGCTGGTCCGGGCGCAGGCTCGCCATTTCCTCACCTTCATAGACGGCGCGGACGCGGGCGAACAATTCCTGGTTCTGCGTGATCTGCGAGGAGAAGGCCGACAGGCGCGGGGCCATCTCGGCCTGGATCGCGCGGAATTCCGGCGAGGACATGTTGGACGACCAGATGCCCCAATAGGAGAAGACACGGCCGAGCGCGTCACCGGACCGCTCCATCGCCACGATCGTGTTCTCGAAGGTCGCCGGTTCCGGATTGGCCGTGATGGCATCGATCTCGGCGAGATTCTGCGCCATGCCCGCCTCGAGCGCCGGGATCAGATCGTCCAGGCTGGCTGACTGGAAGTCCGGCACGCCGCCATAGGGGCCGGTCCATTCCGCCAGGAGCGGGTTGTCGGCCGCAGCCGTTTCGGTTTCCGCAGCCGCGTTGGCGGCAGTCTCCGCCGGGACCTGCCCGCTCGCCGTGGTCTCGGTTTCGCTGTCGGCACCCTGCGGCGCGCAGGCGGCAACGAAAATTGCCGCCGCGCTGGCCGTAAGCATGAGAATCTTGCGCATGTCTGGTCTCCCCAAGAAGAAATTCAGCCGGCAGCCTAACGGGTGCGCGCCTTTCGTAAAAATGAAGAATTCACCATCTTGCAACGCTGCCGCAGCCCTGGTGCCGGACGCGATCTGACGTCTGCATTGCTGGCAATCCTGTGCAACTTAACCGGACGTAAAGCGTTTCGCCGCTGTCTCGCCCCAATCGGTCACCACATTTGGCGGGACCGCAGGTCTGAACGGAGATACCCATGCGTGCCCTGTTGACGATTGCCACCAGCCTCGCCCTCGGTGTTGCCGGCCCGGCTCTGGCCCAGGATCCGGACTACGGACAGCCGAGCCAGTATTCCGAACCCGTCGAAACCTATTCCCAGGACGAGCTCGTCGATGCCGTGTCAGACTTTTTCGGCGTCACCGCCGAAGCGGCCGCCAGCGTGCTGGAGCGCGTCTTTTCGGATCTGGGCCGTCCGGTCGGCTATGTCGCCGGTGAAGAGATCGCCGGCGCTGTCGGTGTGGGCCTGCGCTATGGCGAGGGCTATCTGACGATGAAGAACGGCGTGCGCGAGAAGGTCTACTGGCGCGGCCCGTCGATCGGCTTCGACACCGGCGGCAATGCCAGCCGGGTTTTCGTTCTGGTCTATAATCTGGACGATCCGGATCGTCTCTTCCAACGCTATCCCGGCGTCGAGGGTTCGGCCTATCTGGTCGCCGGCATGGGCGTGAACTATCAGCGCGCCGACAATGTCACCCTTGCCCCGATCCGGTCGGGTGTCGGCCTGCGCGCCGGTGCGAATGTGGGCTATCTGGCCTATTCGCGCCGCCGGGCCTGGCTGCCCTTCTAGGGAGCGGCGGCACGATGCAGATCCGCAGCTGCGACCCCGATGATCACGCCGGGGTCGATGCCATTCTGAAAGCAGCCTTCCCGACGCCTGCCGAAGCCCGGCTCGTTGTCAGCCTGCGTGCCGCCGATGCCGACACGCTGGAGCTCGTCGCCGAGGATCACGGACGCGTCGTGGGCACGGTGATGTTCTCGCCGGTCACCGCGATCGCGGCGAACGGGTCGCAGGCCCATGGGGTCGGGCTGGCACCGGTTGCGGTGACGCCGGAACACCAAAAGCGCGGCATTGGCGAGGCGCTGATCAATGCCGGGCTGGATTATCTGCGCACGCTGGGCGTTCCCTGGTGCGTGGTGCTGGGCGATCCGGGCTATTACAGCCGCTTCGGTTTCGAGCCCGCGGCGCAAAAGGACTGGTACTGGAGTGGAGATCCTGAAGGCGAGTACGCCGACGCCTTTCAGCGCCTCGCCCTGGGCGACCGCCCGGCCGATCCCGCCGCCGGGCCCTGCCGGGTCCACTATCATCCGGCTTTCGATACGGTCTGAGCCGTCTTATTCGGGTGGCCGGTGCGCGTAGGACAGGACGCGCGACAATTCCCACGCGCCATCATCGGTGAGCAGCCAGAGATGCGCGAACTCGGCCAGGCCGGTCGGCTCGGCATGGCCGGTATCGTCGACGATCAGGAAGCGGTGGGATCCGAACTGGATGACGCCGTAGAGCGTGCCGTTTTCGTGGAGCGGCTCAAGCCGGAAACTGCCGTCCACACGCTCGCGCCGGACGGTCTGCCGCCCGTTGCAGATATTCTGCTCCATCGTGGCGATGAAGGCATCGCGGCCGTGCGTCACGCCGCCCTGGTCGTGGTAGAATTCGAGGTCTTCGGCGACCAGCGATGCCGACTCGTCCAGATTGCAGGTGTTGAAGCCGATATCGAACAGGCGCCGGTCGAGCGTGTCGAAGACGGTTTCAAGATCGCCTGTATCGCCGGACTGGGCAGCGAGCGGCGGTACGGCCAGCGCAAACAGCGCCAGGCCGGCAGCGAGATGTTTCATGGATGCATCCTCCCGTTTTCGTGCGGCAGGAGGCCATGCCTGCGCTATGCGCGACAGCGGGAACGCGGCGTCACGTGTCCCGTGGCACGCTCTGATGGTCCGGCGCATGATCGCCGGCGCACAGATGATGGTCGGACAGGGTCTGGATCACCCGGCACTCGTCGACCACGCCATGCGAACAGCGCTCCACCATGCGCTCAAGCTCGCGGCGCACCGCTTCCAGCCCGGCAATCCGGCGCTCGACCTCGGCCAGCTGCTTGCGGGCGATACTGTCGGCCTCCTCGCAGGAGCGGCCGGGCCGCGCGGACAGGTCCTGCAACGCCCGCAGATCATCCAGCCCGAAGCCCAGTTCGCGTCCGTGACGGATGAAGCGCAATTGTTCCAGATGATCGTCGCCATAACGGCGCTGCCCACCCGGCGAGCGCGGCGGTGCGTCGAGCATACCGATGGATTCATAGTAGCGGATTGTCGGTACCTTGACGCCCGAGAGCCTTGCCAGACGGCCGATGGAGAGATCTGTCATTTTCACCTTGAACCTCTAGTCGCTATAGCAATTAGGGTTCGAATCGTCAGGTGACAAGTCAGGAGATACCCATGTCGGCGGGATGCTGCCACAATGAGGAATTCGACGGTACGTCGCGCGCTTTCCGCCGCGCGCTGTGGATCGTCATTGCGATCAATGCCGGGATGTTCGCTGTCGAGATGCTGGCCGGCGCCGCGGCCCACTCGCAGGCTCTGAAGGCCGACGCGCTGGACTTTATCGGCGATGCCGCGACCTATGGCCTGTCACTCTGGGTCATTGGCAAGCCGCTGATGTGGCGGGCCAATGCGGCGCTGGTGAAGGCGGGCAGCCTGTTCGTGATGGGCGGCTTCATCCTGGCACTGGCGCTTTATCGCGCTTTTTTCGAGACCGAGCCGGACGCTACATTGATGGGCTCGATCGCCATTCTCGCACTGGCTGCCAATCTGGCGAGTGTGGTGATCCTGATGCGCTGGCGCGAAGGTGACGCCAATGTCCGATCCGTCTGGCTGTGCTCGCGCAATGATGCGATCGGCAATGTCGCCGTGTTCGGATCCGCGGGCCTGGTCGCCTTCACCGGCACGCATTGGCCCGACGTGATTGTCGCGGCCGGCATGGCGGGGCTGTTCGTGTGGTCAGCGATGCAGATCCTGTCCCGGGCATTGGCGGAACGGCGCCACGCTGCCGCGCATGCGGCGCCGGGCGAATAGCCTACTGCCGCGGCCTTTGAGGGCGCATTTTCGAACCGCGAAACCGGTCCCCACTTTCCCTGGAAATGCTTGGATTCTCAGTGATTACCTGTCGAGAAGACCGAGCCCATCAGATCGTCGCGGTCATGGCGGCGATGATCCCGGCGCTGCCCGTGATCGCGGCGTCCATGACGATCACGGTCGCGCCAGTGCTCCGGGCGGCAGTCATTGCAGTCCGAGGCGATACGCTCGCGCACGACTGACAGGCGTTCGGACAGGTCGTGGAACCGATCCTGGCCATCATGCCACATTGTCGCGGAATCCTGGCAGGCAGCCTCGGCAAACCGGTTCTCTTCCAGGCAGCGATTATAAGTGCGGCAGGAAGCAGTGGCGAAACGGTAGGAGGCATCCAGATCGGTCTCGAAGGCGGCGATGATTTCCTGTGTCTCGGTATCGGCCATGTCGGAACGGCGCCCCGGCTCGGCCCGGATCGCCTCGCGATAACCATGCACTTCCTCCAGCATCGCCAAGCGCTGTTCCGCCAGCGTGTCGACCTCGCACATGGCGATGGCGGGGCTGACCGTGTCGACCGGCCGGATGTGGTGATACGGCGGGTGACTGGGCGGCGGCGGAATATAGGGCGCCGACGGGCCGTGATGTCCGGAATAGCCGTGACCACAGGCCGAAAGGGCCGTGGCCGCGAGGAGCAGGACTGCCGCCTTTTTCATTGCACTTTTCCTCTCGTCATTTCGCGTGCCCGGCCTCAGCGCCGGGTGCCGCTGCCGCCCTGGGCGGTGCGGGTGCCATCGAGTGCGGCCTGGTAACAGCCGGGCTGGTCGAGTTGCTGGCCGTTGGCACGGCGCATTTCGTCGACCCGCCTCTGCCAGGCCAGATAAAAGCGATCGCCATTGCGCTCGGCCTCGCGCAGCAGCTGGTCGGATATCCGCGACCAGCGCTCGGCGGGCGCTTCGGACCGGCCGGCAAAACGCCGCAGAGCAATCGCCCGGTCATGGCCGAGATCGGCCGCACGGCGCAGATAGCTGTCGGCCCGTTCGGGGCTTTCAACGATGCCGCACAGCCGGTAGCTGCCCTGCACCGTACCGGTGCCGTAGATCAGGGCGAGGTTGAAATTGGCACCGCCATGACCGCGTTCGGCGGCCTCTTCCAGCCATTCCAGCGCCGTATCGATGTTCTGTTCCAGCCCCAGCCCGGTCGCGAACATGATGCCCACCAGGTTCTGGGCGTGGGTGTCGCGTGCGGTCAGCGCGGCATGGCAGGCCAGCGTCACAGTCTGGGCCGGCGTCAGGGCGCCGGTCTGGTCAAATCCCATATCGCCCTGGAAGTCGCGCACCGAACGGCGGGTCATCGGCCCATAGGTGCCGTCGATCACGCCATTGTAATAGCCCAGCGCCGACAGGGCCCGCTGGCGCAGGTCAAGATCGACGATATCGCCGGAATCCTCGGTCTGGCTGAAACCGTAGGCGATACGTTCCAGGCTGCGCTGACTGGTCGGGCAGGAGCGCTCCAGGATAGCGGCCTGCAAGCGGCGGTGGGCAACCAGCGATGCCTGGGCGCCACCAACGGAGGAGCCGACCAGCAAGGCTTCATCCCAGGCTTCCCGGGCGCGCTCGATCTGACCGACGGCCTGATAGGCATCGCCAACACGCAGCCAGCAACGGGCAATGTCGGCGTCCTCGATTTCCGGACCGCGTGCTGAACAGATCTGCCGGCCCGGGCGGAAGCCGAAGCCCGGCCCGCCATAGCGATACCGCGGCGTGCCTGCCACCACCCCGGTGCCCGTCACGCTTGTGGAGAGCGGCAAGCCCGTCGGGCCGGTATCGCCATAGGGATAGGCTGGACTCTCCGCGTAGGGGGTCGACGGGTTGGCCGTGTAGGAAGTGCCGGACGTGTCCGTATAGGCCGGAGGATGAGAGGCAGACGGCGACGTGCTGGACGGCGGGGCGGCTGTCACACGGGTCGGGCCGCTGTAGTAGCGGTCACGGTCTCGATCACGACCGAATGGCCACCAGCTGCGGCCTTCGTCGGAACAGTACTGGGTTGCGCAATAGCCGGCCCGGTAGGCCCGCGAATGGGTAAAGCCGAGAATGGCCACGAGCCCGATGACGACAAGGAGCGTCGCCGCCGACTGGGCCAGCAGGGCCGTCACTCTTTCAAGCATTCGGTCCGCCTCTCCGAGGCCCCCACCGCCTCTGCCGCTAGCAAGATTTCATTAACCATACTAGCGGCTGCAGCGTTCCGCGGCCATACGCCTGAGGCGCGATTTTTGTTTTTTCTGGTCTCGCGGAGCACGAAGACGTCACTTTCCCCTAACGGGGGAAATAACGCCCGGGCACTCCCCTGAGGGGGGAGCTTGAACTGCTCAGCCGCGCAGCATGCCTCCGGACGCCTTCTCGACCTTGGACACGATCGCGGCGGCGACAGCGTCGATCTCCTCGTCGGTCAGCGTCTTCTCGCGCGGCTGCAGGGTGACCTCGAGAGCCAGCGAGACCTGGCCTTCCGGCACACCCTTGCCGTCATAGACGTCGAACATGGTGACGTCGGAGATCAGGGCCTTGTCCGCGCCCTTCGCCGCCCGAATAAGCGTATCGGCGGGCACGTCCTTGCCGACGAGGAAGGCGAAGTCGCGATGCACCGGCAGAAGCTCGGCCCGGTTCAACTGGCCACGGGCCTTGAGGCCGGAAGCCTTCTTGGGCTGCGGGATGTTGTCGAGCACGATCTCGAAGGCCAGCACGCGTCCGTCGATGTCGAGCGCCTTGAGGATGCCGGGATGGATCTCGCCAAATTCAGCGAGCACATTCTTCGGCCCAAGGCGCAGGACGCCGGACCGGCCCGGGTGCCACCACTCCCGCGCCTCGGCCGCGACCTGGAGACTGTCGGCCGGAGCACCGGCAGCAGCCAGCGCGGCCAGCGCATCGGCCTTGGCATCGAACACGTCGGGCATACGGGTCCCGGCCCAGTGACGGCCGGTCTCGACACGCCGCACACCGGTCGCCACGAGACGCTGCCCGTCCGGCTTGTCGGTAAGATAGACCGGCCCCACCTCGAACAGGCGCGGATCGGCCTGCCCGCGATCAGCATTGGCCTGCAGCGCGGTGAGCAAATGGATCAGCGCCGTCGGCCGCATCACATCGAGCTCCGACGAGATCGGGTTTTCCAGTGCCAGCCCCTCGCCATGGCCGCCGAACAGGGCCGCCTGCTTCGTTTCACAGAAGGACCAGGTGACGGTTTCCGAATAGCCGCGGCCTGCCAGCGCCCGGCGAGCATAGCGCGCACGCAGCTGCATCACGGTCGCCGGCGCTTCACGGCGCACGGGCGGGCGCGGCAGGGACACCGCGTCTAGCTTGTCGAAACCGTGAATACGCGCGACCTCTTCAACCAGATCGGCCTTTTGGGTGCAGTCCATGCGCCAGGAAGGCACGCCCACCGCCAGCACATCGCCTTCGCCCTCCGGCACAAAGCCGAGCGCTTCCAGGATGCGCACGATCTCTTCGCGCGACAGGTCGAGCCCGGTCAGGCGCTTCACCTCGGCCAGCGGAAATTCGATATCGGCCGGCGGCGCGGGGGTCTCGCCAACGACGATCGTCTCGGACGCCTCGCCGCCACAGTATTTCAGCACCAGTTCTGTGGCCTGCTCGATACCGGCCTGCGGCGAGGCCGGATCGACGCCGCGCTCGAAACGGTATTTTGCGTCCGAGTCGATGCCCGTCGCCTTGCCGGTCGCGCGGGTCGTCTGCGGATCGAACCAGGCGCTTTCGATGAAGACATCCGTGGTCTCTTCGGACACGCCCGAATAGGTGCCGCCGATGACACCACCGAAGCCCAGGCAATGCGTGTCATCGGCGATGACACACTGGTCTTCGCCCGGCACGTATTCCTTGTTGTCCAGCGCCTCGAACCGGTCGGCCTCGCCCTTGCCGCGACGCGCCCGGATCGGGCCGTCCAGCTTGGCAAGGTCATAGACGTGCAAAGGCCGGCAACGATCGTAGGAGATCATATTGGTGATATCGGCCAGGAAGTTGATCGGACGCAGGCCGATCGCCGTCAGCGCCTTTTTCAACCAGTCCGGGCTCTCGCCATTCTTCACGCCGCGGATCACGCGGCCGGCATAGACCGGACAAACCTCAGGCCAGTCGAGCTCGACCGTCACCGGGCAGGGGAAGTTGCCGGGGATATTGTCGATGTCATGCGTTTTCAGCGTGCCCAGGCCGGTGGCCGCAAGGTCGCGGGCAATGCCGCGCACACCCAGCCAGTCCGGCCGGTTCGGCGTCACTTCGAAATCGATGACCGGGTCGGCCATGCCCAGCGCCACCACGGCCGGCGTGCCGACCTCGAAAGGCTCGGGCAGATCGATGATGCCGTCATGGTCCTCGCCCAGCTCCAGCTCGCGGGCCGAACACATCATGCCATGGCTTTCCACGCCGCGGATCTTGCGCGGCTTCTTGTCCAGCGCGAAGTCGAGCCCCGGAATGTACGCCCCCAGCGGCGCATAGACGGCATACATGCCGGTGCGGGCATTCGGCGCGCCGCAGACGATCTGCTTTTCGCCGTCCTTCGTCGCCACACGGCAGACCCGCAGCTTGTCGGCATCGGGATGCTGCACCGCCTCGATGACATGGCAGATCGAGAAATCCGCGAACTTTTCCAGCGGATTATCGATGTCCTCGATCTCCAGCCCGGCCATGGTCATGGCCTCGGCGATCTCCTCCAGGGAAGCGTCGGTCTCGAGATGGTATTTCAGCCAGGAAAGCGGGAATTTCATTGTCGGCTCCTGCCGTCAAATGCGTTTCAGTTGGTATCGTTTTGCGGGTCGTCGTGCGCTTCGGGGCGGTCAGCGGCGCCCAAGCGCTCGAAGACATCGTAGCGGTCACCGGGCGTACACTCAGGCACGGGCTCTCGCTCCTCATTGACGAAGGTGGAAAGCCAGCACCGGTCAAAGACGGAGCAATAGCAGACCTCAACGCCCCAATGGCTCCACTCCATCAGCAGAGCATTCAGAGCGGCGTCATCCAGATCGCCCCGGCTCCATGAGAACATTGCCGGCTCAACCTCGCTGCCCGGAGCCAGAGCGCGGCCATTAACGCTGGACCAGGAGCGGTCGAAGCCTTCCGGCATGAGTTCGATGAGGCCGGCAAAATCAGTCTGCTCAACGCCGTCACGTACCAAGGTGACCCGCTCGATCATGGCCGGGCCGACACCATGATTGACAATCCGCAAACCCAGATGGCGCGCATCCGGTGTGGACCGGATGAAACCGTCGATCTGCAGCACCGGCACGACCGAGCCATGCTGCTGCGCCCGCATCACCCGCCCCTGGTCCCAGGCAACAAACAGTGCCGCGACGCCCACGAGCATCGCGCCGACCGCCGTCAGCGTCTGGTGGTTATGGGAGAGCCAGCGCCACATCACAGAGCGCTTCCATTCGCTTGCGCCGGGCAGGTGTCGGTATCGGCCGGACGGCTACTATCGCGGTCCAGCGTTACCGTCCAGCACCGGCCATAGACTGAACAGTAACAGATTTCGACTTCCAGAGATGACGCCACCTGGCGGAAACCGTCCACACCAGACCGGGTCTCCGGCAGGTTCTGCCAGAACAGCCGGGCCAGAGTGTAGTCCTCACCCGGTGCCAGTATTTCGCCGAAAACTGCCCCGGTCCACATGCCGGGGCGTGACAAGCCTTCGGGGCGAAACCCGGCAACCTCTTCCCAGTTTTCCAGGTCCTGTCCGTCGATGCGTGCGGAGACGTACTCGACGAGGGCCGGACCGATCCCGTCATTCTCCACACCGAGTTCGATGGTCAGATAATCATCAGTCGTGATGTATTGCGTGCTGATCTGCAGTGCTGGCCAGACATCGGCATGCTGCTGCGCCCGCATCACCCGTGATTGATCCCATGCGACGTAGAGCGCCACCACCGAGACGGTGATTGCCGCGAGGGAACCCAGTGACTGGATGTTGGATTTCAGCCAGCGCCACATGATCGGATCAGCTCAGCCCCGTAGCCAGATTGGCCTGCAGCAGCGGTGTGAAGCCGTAATGGTTCAGCCAGCGCTTGTCGGAATTGAAGAAGTCGCGCAGATCCGGCGCGCCGTATTTCAGCATGGCGAGACGGTCCACACCCATGCCCCAGGCGAAGCCCTGGAACTCGTCCGGGTCCAAACCGCAATTGCGGATCACATTCGGGTGCACCATGCCGCAGCCGAGGATTTCCATCCACTTGTCGCCCGAGCCCACTTTCACCGCATCGCCGACACGCTCATAGCGCACATCCATCTCGGCGCTCGGCTCGGTGAAGGGGAAGTGGTGCGGGCGGAAACGGGCTTCCACCTGGTCGGTCTCGAAGAAGGCCGCGATGAAGTCCAGAAGCGTACCCTTGAGGTGACCCATATTCGCCTCGCGATCGATCACCAGGCCTTCGACCTGGTGGAACATCGGCGTGTGGGTCTGGTCCCAGTCGCAACGATAGACGCGGCCCGGTACGATGATGCGGATCGGCGTCTTGCCCGTCAGCATGGTGCGGATCTGTACCGGCGAGGTGTGGGTGCGCAGCACCTTGCGCTCGCCGTTCTCGTCCGGCTGCATGAAGAAGGTGTCCTGGGTGTCGCGCGCCGGGTGGCCGGGCGGAAAGTTGAGCGCGGTGAAATTGTGGAAGTCGTCCTCGACATCCGGCCCTTCGGCGACCTCGAACCCCATATCGGCGAAGATCACCGCCAGTTCTTCCATCACCTGGGTGATCGGGTGCAGCGAACCCTGCGGTTCCGGGCGCACCGGCAGGGTGATGTCGACCGTCTCCGAAGCCAACGCCGCGTCCAGCGCCTTCGCTTCCAGATCGGCCTTGCGCGCTTCCAGGGCGTCGTTGAGGCGGGTCTTGAGACCGTTGAGCGCCGGCCCCATCACCTGGCGCTCTTCCGGGCTCATCCTGCCCAGCTCGCGCATCATCAGCGAAACCGAGCCCTTCTTGCCCAGGGCAGACACGCGCACGGCGTCCAGCGCCGCCTCGTCGGCCGCGCCATCGATCTGGCTGCGGACCTCGGCTTCCAGCGTGTCGAGATTGGATGTGTCGGTCATGGTGTTCTCAGTCCCTCGCGGTCGAGGTGGGTTTAGCGGCTGGATTATGCAGTGTCGACAGGGAGTGGCGGCACTCGTCTCTCTTGGGCGGCTCCGCCGCGCGCCCCTCACCCTTGATCCCCCTCCCCGGCGGGGGAGAGGGGGAGCGTGACAGGGCTGCCATTGCCTTCTCCCCGACCGGGGAGAAGGTGGGCGGAGCCCGGATGAGGGGCAGCCCGAAGGGCCAAAAGAAAAAGGCCCGCCGGCGGTGCGCTGGCGGGCCTTTTCAATCGGGTCGGTTTGACCGGGTTTAGCCCAGCGCAGCGCGCGCCTGATCGACGAGCGCCTTGAAGGCTTCCGGTTCGCGGATCGCGATGTCGGACAGGACCTTGCGGTCGACTTCGATGCCGGCCTTGTTCAAACCGTTCATGAAGACCGAATAGGTCATGCCGTGCTCGCGGGCACCGGCATTGATGCGCTGGATCCAGAGACCGCGGAAATTGCGCTTTTTGGCACGGCGGTCGCGATAGGCGTACTGGCCAGCCTTTTCCACAGCCTGCACGGCGGCGCGGAAGGTGTTCTTGCGGCGGCCGTAATAGCCCTTGGCCGCTTTGATAACTTTCTTGTGGCGCTTGGCGGTCGCCGGTCCGGACGTAACTCGAGACATGGGTGTGCTCCTAACTCAGCTGCCGCGGCTTACAGGCCGTTCGGGATGTATTTTTTCACGATCCGCGCGTCCTGGGGCGACAGGGTCGTCAGGCCGCGCTTATTGCGGATCTGCTTGTTGGTCCGCTTGATCATGCCGTGGCGCTTGCCGGCCTGACCGGCCTTCACCTTGCCCGTGGCAGTGAGCTTGAAGCGCTTCTTGGCGCCGCTCTTCGTCTTCATCTTCGACATTTTCATCTCCTTTGCAGGACCGCCGGAGCGGTCTTGTGGATGTTGCAGCCAGCGGGCATGTCGAACGGGCCCGTCAGGCTGGAGTTGGAAGCGGGGTCTTATACGCGGAAACGGCGCTATTGCAAGGGCGCAGCTGACTCCGCCTCAGGCGTGCGGCTCGTGCTCGCACAGGCCGCAATCGCGGCGATGGACATGGCCGGCCCGGGCCCGGGCGCGCCAGTTCACCAAGTGGGCGCCGGCCAGCACGGTCACACCGGTCAGGGTCAGCACGGTTTCGGCCAGCGGGCCGAAGACGTGCGAGGCACCGATTGCCATCAGCACGAGGCCGAACAGGCCCGCCGCAAAGATCCGCCAGCCGGCTTCCACCGACTTCATGCCCCAGCCCAGCGCCACCAGCGAGACCGGTGCCGCCAGGGCGAGCATCACGATGTGCCAGTCATGGCTGAGACCGAACAGCGAGCCCAGCTCCGGCGAAAACAGGGGCGCAGCCGAGGCCGCTGCGGGAACAAGCAGGCAATGCAGGATACAGACCACCGAAAGGCTGACGCCCGTCGCGTCGAGGGATCTATGCCTGTTGGCGGTCATTTTCATCGGGCACCTGCGGGTCGGCCATCGCACGATGATATAGTGTAACACCCGCCGCGACGAAAGAGTGAATCCTGCATATCGGATACGCAAGCCACTCATAAGACATGCGAAGGGGCGACCCCGATGAGCCGCCCCTTGGCAATTCAGCTCCCTGATGCGCGGCTAGTCTTCCTGGAAGCCGAGCTCGGAAATACCAAGGCGTGCCGGCTGACTGTCGCCGGACCAGTAGGTGCCGACCCAGATATCATAGACGCCAGCGGCGGGGTCCTCGATATGGATGCCGGGGTTGAGGCTGCCCGCACCGTCATCGTCGCAGATCCAGCGACCTGACGGGTCATTGATCACCAGCGTCGTATCGGCGTCTGACAGGACCGAGATAAAAAGATCCAGCACATCAGGCGCGAACGTCAGTTCGAAGTCAGGCGCTTCCGTAACATGGCCGCGGCAGAACGGGTCCGCCGCCTCGCCCGCATCGACCGGACCGCCGGCGATGAGGTCGACCGTGTAGGGATCGGGCGAGAATCCGCCTTCCAGGCTCACCGAACCGAAATTGGCCTCCAGCGAGAAATCAAGCGAGGAGCTGCCGCCCACGAATTCGTCGCCGAAGCCGAGTTCGGAAATGTGCAGCGTCGCCGGCTCGGCCGCGCCTTCGCTGTAGGTGCCGACCCAGATGTCGTAGCGGCCATCCAGCGGATTGTCGAAACGGATGCCCGGATTGAGGCTGCCCGCGCTGTCGTCGTCACACCACCAGGTCCCGTCCGGCGCATTGACGACGAGGGTCGCATCGCCATCCGATGTGGCGGAGATGTAGAGGTTCAGATTGTCGGCGTCATAGGTGATGTCGAAGTCGGGCGCCGTCGTGGCATAGCCGCGGCAATTCTGTCCCACCGCCTCGTTCACATCGACATCACCGCCGGCCATCAGGTTGACCGTGTAGGGATCGGGCGTGAAGCCGGACACCAGCTCGGCCGAGCCGTAATTGGACGGCAGCGAATAGTCGAGTTCGGCCGGGGTATCGATATTCCCCAGGAAGCCGAGCTCCGACACATAGATCGTCGCCGGCACGTCAGGCCCGCGCGAGAAACGGCCGGCCCAGACGGCATAGCGTCCGGCGGCGGGGGCCTCGATCCGCAGGCCCGGATTGAGATTCTCGGCGGTGTCGTCGTCACACAGCCAGTTGCCGTTCGGGTCCTGAACGAGCAGCGTGGTGTCGCTGTCGGCCTCCATCGACAGATAGAGGTCGAATTCGCTTGAGCCGGTGTAGTTGACCCAGAGGTCCGGCGCGGAATTCACGTGCCCGCGGCACATCGGCGAAGTCCCGCGGTCAGCCCCGATTTCACCACCGGCCGTCACCCGCACCGTGCGCGGATCGTCGGCGAAGCCTGCGCGCAGGTCGAGCGAACCGGATTCCGGCGCCAGATTGGGATTCGGCGCCCGCGAATAGGCATTCGCCGACGAAAAGCCGATCTCGGAAATGTGCAGCATGGCCGGCTCGTAACCGACGCCAGGGCTCAGCGTGCCGACCCAGACCTGGTAGTCCCCGGACTGCGGATTGTCGAAGCGCAGGCCCGGATTGAGGCCGATCCCCTCGCCATCATCATTGCAGTGCCAGCTGCCATCCGGTGCGCGGACCAGGAGGGTCGCGTCGACATCGGACGCGGCCGACACAAAGAGATCATAGCTGCCAGCGTCATAGTCGAAGGCGTAGGACGCCTGCGGCGTGATATAGCCCGAGCAGAAATCGGAAGCATTGCCCGCATAGATCGCACCACCGGCGCGGACGCCGACCGATGCCGGATCGGGCTCGAAGCCCGAGGACAGGCGCACCGAACCATAGGCCGGCGGCAACGCCGGATCCTGGGCCTGGGCCATACCGCTCGCAATCAGCGCCGCGAGCGCCACACCGGCCAGAAGCTTGCTGTTCATGTCATTCCCCCTGTCTGTCGGACTGTTCGACCGTATCCGGCGCAGAGGCCCCTGCGGAGCGGCGCGCGAACACATCCATGAGTTTCAAGTGATTTCATCACAAATCCTAGCCGCTGAATATCGCCTGAACAGGGTAGCCCGCAATCTGCCCGGCATGCGGCATCTTTGCGGCGCGTCCGATGCGGCGGATTGCCCGGTGCCACGAACCCGCTTATCTCTCCCGCGCGTGCTGACACCGTCTCTCGACATCTTCCGCCACCAGCCCTACCGCCACTACTGGGCGATGCGGCAATCGATCTCCGCTGCGCGGCAGATGCAGGCGGTCGCGATCGGCTGGCAGGTCTATGACGTGGCCCGCGAGACCCGCTCGATCGAGGAAAGCGCGCTGATGTTGGGCTTCGTCGGCCTCGCCCAGTTCGCACCGGTTTTCCTGCTCTCGCTCGTCGGCGGGCAGGCAGCCGACCGGCTCGACCGGCGCCTGATACTCATCGTGACGAATGTGGTCCGCGTGATCTGCGCCCTGGCCCTGGCGGCGAGCCCGTTCTTCTCCGGCCCGGTGCAGCTGTGGATCGTGTTCACGGCGGCGATTATTCTGGGCTGCATGCACGCCTTCTCGCCCGCAGCCGCGAGCGCGCTGCTGCCCCGCATCGTGCCGCGGGCCGATCTGCGCCAGGCGATCGCCTGGAACTCGCTGGGCTTCCAGGGCGCGGCAATCGGCGGTCCGGCCGTTGGGGGATTGCTCTACATCGCCGGTCCGGAAGCGGTCTATCTGACCAGCGCCGCCCTGCTGGTCTTCGCCACCCTGGCCATCGCCACCGCCCGCACGCCGGCGCACGAGAAGGTGCACGGCCAGTCCGGCTGGCGCATGGCGGTCGAGGGGCTGCGCTATGTGCGGCACAACAAGGTCGTTCTGGGGGCGATCTCGCTCGACCTCGTCGTCGTGCTGTTCGGCGGCGTAACCGCGCTACTGCCAGTCTTCGCGCGCGACGTGCTGCATACCGACACTGTGGGGCTCGGCCTGTTGCGCACGGCGCCGGCCATCGGTGCCGCCATCATCGCCTTCATGCTGGCCACACGGCCGCTGACCCGGCGCATCGGCGCCTGGATGCTCGGCGCCATCGCCGTCTATGGCGTGGCGATGCTGGGGTTCGCGCTGTCCAAACTCCTGCTCCTGTCGCTGATCGCCCTGGCGATAACCGGCGCAGCCGACATGATCTCGGTCTTTATCCGCCAGTCGATCATCCAGCTGGCAACGCCGACCGCGATGCGCGGGCGCGTCTCTTCGGTGGAGTTCATCTTCATTTCGGCGTCGAACGAGCTGGGCGAATTCGAGTCCGGCGTCGCCGCGCGCTTCCTCGGCCCGGTTGGTGCCGTCCTGCTGGGTGGTGTGATGGCGCTGGTGACGGCTGCCGCCTGGTTCCGCCTCTTCCCGCAACTGGCGAAGACCGACGCGCTGGACGAGGTTGAAGAGGAAGCCGTGCCGGCACCCGCATCGCTCGCGCCCGGCAAAGGCCCGGACACGGCCTAGCCGGCCGCACAAAACAAAACGGCGCCCCGAAGGACGCCGTTTTGCATGTTTGCCAATGTCGTCGCCGTCAGCGCGGCGCCATCACCATGACCATCAGGCGGCCTTCAAGCTTCGGCTCGAATTCGACCTTGGCCACTTCGGCGAAGTCTTCCTTGACGCGGTTCATGATATCCATGCCGCGATCCTGGTGGGCCATCTCGCGGCCACGGAAGCGCAGCGTGACCTTCACCTTGTCGCCAGCCTCGAAGAAGCGGTGCATCGCCTTGGTTTTCACCTGATAGTCGTGCACATCGATGTTCGGACGCATCTTGATCTCTTTGATCTCGACGATCTTCTGCTTCTTCTTCGCCTCGGCCTTTTTCTTCTGTTCCTGGTATTTCAGCTTGCCGTAGTCGACGATCTTGCAAACGGGCGGATCGGCATTGGGAGACACCTCGACAAGGTCGAGTCCCGCTTCCTCAGCGGCTTCCAGAGCAGCTTCAACAGGCATGATGCCCTGTTTTTCGCCGTGTTCGTCGATCAAGAGAACCCGCGGAACGCGGATATCCCTGTTGGTGCGCGGCCCTTCCTTTTTGGGCGGTTGCGCGGCGTGCGGTCTACGGGCTATGGCCTCTTCTCCCTTGTGGCCCACGTACTGAAACTTAGTAATCTCCCGGCGGCAGGACCGGATCAAGCCCAAAGTGGGCATAACAGGCGCCTGTCCGGACGGGAGCGGCGCACTATGGTCAAATGATCACATTTGGCAAGCACGGCGCACTGTCGGAAACCCCGGCGAGCCGGGAAAGTTCCCGAAATGGCGCTGCGCGAGCGGCGTATATGGGGAAGGCAGGCGCGGTTTCAACCAGTCAGGCGGCTTCAGGCTCGCGATCAAACCCGCCGGCAAAGCGCATCGCGGCAACCGCTTCCTCCGGCGTCACCTGGGCCAGCGTGGGCGCGTGCATGAGGATGACGGGGCTCGGACCGCGCGGCGCGATCAGCGCCGGATCGCCCACATCGCCGTAGAGCGCCAGCGCCGGCGGGCCGGATGCCACAAGCAGATGCAGAAGTGGTGTGTCCTCGCTGAACACGAAGCGGGCATGACGGGCGAGACCGGCCAGCTGCGCCAGCTTGGCCTTGCCCGTCAGATCACGGGCGCCCGGCGCAACATGCGCCACATACCGGCCGACTTCGCGGGTGTCCGGACCGCCGATCAGAGCCGGAGTCACACCGGCTTGCAGCAATTCGTGCGAGAGTGCGGCCCAGCGTTCCTGCGGCCAGCGCAGGGCCGGCTTCACCGTATCGCCCGACGGCGCCAGCAGGGCGAAACGCCCGTTGAGGCCGAAATATTCCGGGTCGAGCATGCGGGACTGCTTGGCGAGATAGTCGACCCAGCTGGTATCCGGCGGCGGCGCGGCGCCGAGCGGGAAGTGTTCCGGTGTCAGACCCAGCGCCGCATTGAGACGGCCGGCGACAGCGTCCACCGGGTGCTCGCCCGTTCGCGGGTCCGCCGCGACCTCGGTCCAGCGGCATTTGGAAAAGCGAAACAGGCGCTTCAGCTTGCGGCTGTCGGCATCGCCCACAAGATCGTAGACGCGGACCGGCTTGTTCAGCTTGATCCGCTTGTCACGCAAGCCGGCCATCGGCCGTGCATCCGGCAGCGCGTCCGTCTCGATCAGGTTGAAATACGGGCAATGCTTGAGGAAGCTCTCGAAGTCCGGCTTGGTCAGCAGGATGATGCGGTCGCGCTTGTGCACGTCGCGCAACAGCCGGGCTGCCGCCAGCATCCGGACGGTCGAGGCCAAATCGCCCCAGTGCAGGATATAGGTGATGTCGCGCTGCGGTTCGCTCATGACGGTGAGTTTAGGACCTCGTGATAGACGCGCAAAGTCGAAGCTTGCAGGCTGGCGGTAGAAAATTCCGCAATGACATGCGCGCGGGCCCGTTGACCCACCGTTTCACGGTCTTCCGGTGCCAGCGCAAGCGCGCCGGCGACAGCTGCCGCGAGCGCCGCAGGATCGCCTGGCGACACGCGCCAGCCGGTTTCACCATGCAGAACCACTTCGCGGGCGCCGCCATGATCGGCTGCGATCACCGGCTTCAGCATCGCCCCGGCCTCGGCTGCTGTCCGGCCAAATGCTTCGGGTTCATTGGACGGGGTCAGCACCAGATCGCTGAGCGCCATCGCGGCCGGCATGTCGCTGCAATGCCCGACGATGGAAACCCGCTCGGCGACATGTTCCGACGCGGCCAGCGCCTGCAGCTCCTCGACATAGGTCTGGCGCCCCTGGGCGTCGCCGGCCAGCACCAGGCGCGGCGTTTCCACTTCCGGATCGTCGTGCAGGCGCCCCAGCGCCCGGATCGCTTCGCGCTGTCCCTTCCAGCCGGTCAGGCGGGCCGGCAGGAGCAGGAGCGGGCTTTGATCCTGCGGGTCCAGCGCCCAGGCCTGCCGCAGGGCAGCAACCCGGTCTTCCCCGACCGCTTCGGGATCGAAACGCACCAGGTCGACGCCGCGCGGGATGACGCGTATTCGCGACGTCGCGAAAGGGTGCTCGGTGGTAATGTGGTCGCGGATGAATTCCGAGTTCGCGATCACCCGCTCGCCCCGTGCCATGACGGAGTTGTACCGCCGCTTCAACGCTGAGCGCGCATTGTAGGTGCCGTGATAGGTGGTGATGAAATGAGCGTCTGTACGGTCGCAGGCCCATTTTGCGCTCCAGGCCGGTGCACGTGAGCGGGCGTGGACGATATCAACCGTCTCGCTGCGGATCGTCGCCACGAGTCTGTGCATGTTGCGCCAGAGGTCGAGCGGATTCTTGGAGGCCGCCGGCATGCGGATGAGTTCTCCGCCCACCGACGCCAGCTCATCCTCCAGCCGCCCGCCGGCCGATGCGACCAGCGCCCGCCCGCCCTCGGCAATCACGGCCTCGGCGATCTCGATCGTTGTCCGCTCGGCGCCGCCGGCATCGAGTTCGGGAATAACCTGGAGAACGATCATGGGAGCGGGAAACCGGGCCGGACCTGAATTCCCCCTCTTCTTTCACACCTTGGCACCGAAAACAAACGCCGGGGGGCTGGCCCGCAAAGATTGTGGCACCCCGGCAGCTGTTGCAGCTCTACCGGAAGTTTGTTAGGCCGGTTGAGCAAGGCAGGCTTCCGACGGCCAACGGCTGCGGTGTGGCTAGCCTGAGCGGTGGGTGCAGCGTGATCTTTCCGGTCCGGTCTGTGACCGGGAGCCACGCACACAAAAATGACAAACGCGCCTGCGGGTGCGGCCGGGGAGACCAGATCCCCCAGCCCCCGTAACCGCCGAAACCGATCAAGACGATAGTTCGCCCGCCGTGTATCTGCACGCGGCCGGTATGCGTGCGGGCGAAAACGCTCAAACAGGGACGCTGGGGAGCTGCGGGCGAGCTGTGCCTGCAGTCCGGCGCAGATGTGAATGACTGACGGCACGCTGGTTCAGGATTTCGGGACGGATCCCATCGCCACCCGCGAAACGGACCACTACCAAAAAGAGTATATCGAGGGCTTTGTCGACAAGTGGGACGAGTTGATCGACTGGGATGCCCGCGCGGATAGCGAGGGACGATTCTTCATCGACATCCTCAAAGCCCGCGACAAGAAGAAAGTCCTCGATGCCGCTGCGGGCACAGGCTTCCACTCGATCCAGCTGCTCAAGGCCGGCTTCGATGTCACGACCGTCGATGGCAGTGCGGAAATGCTGGGCAAGGCCTTTGAAAACGGCCGCCGGCGCAATCTCGTTCTCAACACAGTGCACGCCGACTGGCGCTGGCTGAACAAGGATGTTCACGGCAAGTTCGACGCCATCATCTGCCTGGGAAATTCCTTTACCCACCTGTTCGACGAACACGATCGCCGCCGCGCCCTCGCGGAATTCTATGCGGCCCTGAAATGGGACGGCATTCTGATCATCGATCAGCGCAATTACGACTCGATCCTCGACGGCGATTTCTCGACCAAGCACAAATATTATTACTGCGGCGACCAGGTCGTGGCCGAACCGGAACACGTCGATGACGGGCTGGCGCGCTTTCGCTACGCCTTTCCGGACGGGGCCGTCTATCACCTCAACATGTTCCCGCTGCGCAAGGCCTATACGCGCAAACTGCTGACCGATGTCGGGTTCAAGAAGGTGAAAACCTACGGCGATTTCCAGGAGACCTACCAGGAAAACGATCCGGACTTTTTCGTCCACGTTGCGGAGAAACTGGCAGATGAGCAGTAAGTCACAGGCCGTCCTCGAGGCGGAAACCTACTACGACAGTGCACCCGCCGATGCCTTCTACCGCGCTGTGTGGGGCGGCGAGGACATCCATGTCGGGATGTATGCGACACCGGACGAGGATATCGCCCGGGCCAGCCGCCGCACCGTAACCACGATGGCCGACCGCCTGAAAACGATCGGGCCGGACAGCAAGGTGATCGATCTGGGCGCCGGCTTCGGCGGTTCGGCGCGCTATCTCGCCGACCGTTTCGGCTGTCACGTCACCTGTCTGAACCTGTCGGAGACCCAGAACGCCTTCAACCGGGAGCTGACGGCCAAGGCCGGCATGAACGACAAGATCGATGTGGTCTACGGCTCCTTCGAAGCGCTCGACGATCCCGATGACAGCTATGACATCGTCTGGTCGCAGGATTCCTTTCTGCATTCGGGCGAGCGGCTGAAGGTGATGGACGAGATTGCCCGCATAACCCGCCCGGGCGGCGAGCTGATCTTCACTGACCCGATGCAGGCGGATGATTGTCCCGACGGTGTGCTGGACCACATCCTGCGCCGCATCCACCTGCAGACCTTCGGCTCGGTCGCCTTCTACCGGCACGCGCTGGAGAAGCGCGGTTTCGAAGCGCTCGATCTCGACGAGACGCCGATGAATTTGCGCACGCACTACAACCGGGTGCGCGAGGTTCTGCTGGATCGCCGCGAGGAGCTCACCCGGCTATCCGGCGCGGAGTATGTCGACGGCATGATCGACGGGCTGAAACACTGGGTCGACGGCGCCGACAAGGGCTATCTCAACTGGGGCGTCCTGCACTTCGCCAAGGCCTGACAGCCTTGTAACGCGCAAGCCGATGGACGCCGCCGCGCGCACGCCCTAGCGTGGCGGCGTCTGTCACCACAGGATTTGTGCATGTTCACGCGTCTTACAACGGGTCTTGTCCTGCTCGCCTTGTGTACCTCCGCATCGGCCGCACAGAGCGAGGCCCGCAACGCCGAACGCATGCGCTATCAAACCTGTATCGCGATGAGCGGCGACGATCCGGCCGAGGCGCTGGAAGAAGCCCAGATCTGGCGCATCGAGGGCGGCGGCTGGCCGGCCGAAGTGTGCGAGGCGCACGCCTATATCGCGCTCGGCGATTTCGACGTGGCAGCCGGGATCCTCGAGGAGCTGGCATCGGAAAGACGCGCCGGCATGGTCGATGCCGAACGGGTCGACTTCCTGACGCTCGCCGGCGAAACCCGCGCCCGCAATGGCAATACAGACGCCGCCCTAGACAATTATGCCGCCGCGCTCGAGCTGGCCCCCTATTCCATCCTCACCCTGTCCGGCCGGGGACGCCTGTATCTGGCCGAGGAAAACTGGGGCGGTCTCGCCCGGGACGCGCAGAGCTTGGTCGATCTGGTGCCGGAAAGCGCCGAAGGCTGGTATCTGCGCGCCGCCTTCCACCTGAACACCGGCGATCTGGATGACGCAGCCACCGACATCGAAGCGGCTCGGGAACGCGCGCCCGAACGTATCGAGGTTCTGGTGCTGCGCGGACAGATCAATGAGGCACGCCGGCTGGCTGCCAGCGGCGGCTGATTTCTAGCCGACCGCGCGCACCGGCGTTTCATTGCGGCGGCAAACAGCCCCGGCCACACGATTGCGGCCGCCTGCCTTGGCAGCATAGAGCGCCTCGTCGGCCGCATGCAGCAGGCCTTCGGCCGTCTCCATCATCTTGTCGCCTTCCAGCACCGCGACACCGAGACTGGCCGTGACCGGGATCCGGTCCCCATTGTCCACGCGAACATCCACCGCCGCGATGGCTTCGCGGATACGTTCCGCTGCGGCCACGCCAGACGCAGCCGTAGCGCCGGGCAGGACCACGGCGAACTCTTCTCCACCCAGCCGGCCCAGCATGTCGCAATCGCGCAGACAGGACTGCACCTGGCGCACCGTCTGGACCAGCACCTTGTCGCCGACGGCATGTCCATAAGTGTCGTTCGTGCGCTTGAAGTGATCGAGATCGACCATGATGGCGGCCAGCGGCGCATCCTGGCGCCGGGCGCGATCCACCAGCGTGTCCAGATACTGCATAAAGGCGCGGCGATTGGCGGCGCCGGTCAGCGCATCGGTCTCGGCCATATGGCGGAATTGTTTCTGCATCCGCACCAGGCGCGTCGCCGCCCGCAGGCGGGCCCGCAACTCGGTCATGTTGACGGGTTTGCGGATGAAATCATCCGCCCCGGCATCCAGCGATTCCTCAAGGCGTTTTTCCTGACCGGATGCCGTCACGACGATGGTGTAGACAGTCTCGGTTTCCGGATTGGACTTGAGCAGCCAGCAGGCTTCCAGCCCGCTGGTCGCGCCGACCTCGATCCCCGTCAGAAAGATATCGACCGGCATCAGATTAAGCAGCGTCAGCGCGTCATCGGCATTGCTTGCCGTGTGCACTTCATAGCCGGCATCGCGCACGGCTTCGCTCAGTATACGCAATTGCACCTGGCTGTTCTCGCACACCAGAACGGATGTCCGGTTCGAGAAAACCTGTCCTGCCAGATGCGAGTCCCCACTCGGCCTGTCGACCTGCATTGTGTCAGACGCTCCCCGTGCGTCAGCCCCTCCAAGGGGCGGAGCCTTAGACCCCAAAAACTAACAAGCTCTCAACCCGAGGTAAGTTTCTTATTCACGCGCGCCCATTCTTCACGGACATGCGGATCGGTCTCGCTTTCCGAGCGCTGGTCAGCCGCACTGAGAGCGAGTTCCGGATCCAGCCGACCAAGAGCCCAGACGGCCATGCCCCGCACCTCGGGTGCTGCATCCCCAAGGCGGTCCAGCACGACAGGAATGAGCGCCGCATCACCGGAATTGCCAATCGCTATAAGCACGTTACGCAAAAACCGGTTGCGTCCGATCCGTTTCACCGGCGAGGCGGTGAAGACCTGCCGGAATTCGGCATCATCCAGCGCTGCCAGCTCGGCCAGCAGGGGCCCTTTCAGCTCGGGCCGCGGATGGAAGGCGGTCTCCTCGGCGACGGCCGCGAACTTGTTCCACGGGCAGACCGCCAGACAGTCGTCGCAACCATAGATACGATTGCCCATCGGCTCCCGGAACTCCTCCGGAATCGGTCCTTTGTGCTCGATCGTGAGATAGGAAATGCAGCGCCGTGCATCGAGCCGGTAGGGGGCCGGAAAGGCGTTGGTCGGACAGATGTCGAGACACGCCCGGCACGAGCCGCAATGATCCGTCTCGGCGGCATCGGGCTGCAGATCGGCCGTGGTCAGCATGACGCCCAGAAACAGCCAGGAGCCGTGCTCGCGGCTGACCAGATTGGTATGCTTGCCCTGCCAGCCCATGCCCGCCTTGCCGGCCAGCGGCTTTTCCATCAGCGGGGCGGTATCGACGAAGACTTTCACATCCTCGCCGGTGTCCTGCGCAAAGGCCCGCGCCAGATGCTTCAGGCGCTTTTTCATCACATCGTGATAGTCGGCATTGCGGGCATAGACCGAGATCACGCCCTCCGACCGCCGCTCCAACAGCGGCAGGGGGTCAAAACCGGGGCCGTAATTCATCGCCACGACAACAGCCGATTTCGCCGCATTCCACATGGCGGTGGGGTGCTTGCGCCGCTCCAGCGTGTCTTCCATCCACGCCATCGAGCCGTGCAGCCCTTCGCCGACAAACTGCGCCAGCCGCTCCCCCGCCTCCCAGGCCTCATCGGCCCGGCAGATGCGGACGTCGGTGAAGCCGAGTGAGAGGGCTTCGGCTTTCAGGGCGGCGGTGTGCATGGGGGGATGTTAGCGGAGAGAGGGGTGCAGGGGATAGTTGGAGGGTCAGGGGCCGGATACCGGACAAACCGGGCGGCCACAACTACGGCCAGCCCCCATCTTCCCTATCCCCGCTTTCGCGCCGCAAGACCACTGTCAGCGGCAGCCCGCCATTGTCTCGATCAGTTGTTCTGACAGGGCGAACATCTCGCCCTGGCTTTCGTCGGCATTGCTCATTATGGCCACAGCGTAACCGGTCTGAGTGTCGAAGGCCGATGTTATCGTGGTGGCGCCATTGGATCCCGATTGTGTCGAGATGTAGTGGCTTTCGCCGCACACATCCCAATCGCTGTAGCGTCCGCCAAAGGCATAGGCGTTGCCGGGCGCCTGCAGCGTACGGAACAGGTCGAGGCTCGGTTCGCTTAGCACACGACCCTCGTCGAGAGCGCGCTCCAGTGCGATCATGTCCGCAGCAGTCGTATAACTGCCCTTGAAAAAGCGGGGCGACCAGTAGTCGCCGCGCCCCTCCGGATCGCGCGGATCGAACCCGATCGCAACGTTGTCGACCGGGGGATCGGTCTCGTACAGGTCGTGAATATAGCCGCCGCTGCCGATCATTCCCGCCGGTTCGAAAACATAGCGGGCCCGGACCTGCGGGTAGGATATGCCCGTCACGGTTTCCAGCAGGTGCTGGACAAGAAGCCAGTTCGACAGGACGTAGTCGAACTGGCTACCGGGTTCAAAACCCAGATCGCCGCTGGCAAAGAGCGAAACGGCTTCGGCAACTCCGATCGCGTCAACGGCCTCCCGCTCGCCATTCGCGGCGCGCCGGAAAGCCTGGAGAATATCGTTGGGAAGCCCGGACTGGTTGCTCAAAAGATGGCGCAAGGTCAGTCGATCCCCAATATCGCTCCGGTAGTGGGGAAGATACGCAGAAATCGGTGTGTCGAGCTCCAGCACACCCTCGTCGATCAGTGCGAAGACGGCGACCGCCGCGAAGTATTTTTCGACCGAACCCGTCTGGAATCGCGTGTCCGGTGCAAGAGTCCGTTCCGTTTCCGGCCCAGCTATTCCCCGTGTCAGTTCGTAGGGCTGACGGCCCGGAGCGCTGGCCATAATGACCCCGTTGAAATCGTGTTCCCGGGCCCATTCACGGGTCGTAGCACCGAGCACGTTAAGCTGGGCCATTGGCGGCAGTGGCGTTCCGGCTTGGGCAGAACACGTTCCGAGTGCCGCGAGGAGAGCGGGGATCACGATTCGATTCATCGATAGGTCTTTCCATGCTGTCGCGACGGGCTGCGCCGCAGTTGTAGCGCAGGCGTACCTGATCCGGAGAAGCCCATCACTACCGCTCGCCGGTCGGTCGCTACCGCCGGACGAAAACCCGGGACGAAAACCTTCCTTTTTAGAAATCCAGATCCGCGTAATGTGCCGAAGGCGGCGTGCCCGGCAGTTTGTCGGTCAGGAGGCCGCGGAAGGCCGGGCGGCATTTGACGCGCTGATACCAGTGTTTCACCGGCTCGAACGCGTCCCACGGTACATCGCCGAGATAGTCGGCACAGGACAGGTGGGCCGCAGCGGCGATATCGGCCAGCGTATAGCGCGGGCCGGCCAGACCGTCGCGGCTTTCCAGAAGCCAGGCCATATAGTCGAGATGCCAGCGCAGATGATCGCGGCCGGCCCGCAGTGCAGCCGGGTCCGGAGAACCCAGCCCCTGGGCCCGCTTCTCCAGCTTTTCGTGCAGGAGGTAGGCGTTGACCTCGCCATCATACTTGCGGTCGAACCAGTCGACGAGCCGCCGCGCCTCGGCGCGCTCGGCCGGACCACCAGGCAGGAGGCAAGGCGTCGGCGTCGTTTCTTCCAGGTATTCCAGGATGGCGCGGCTCTCCACGATCACCCGGCGCCCGCCGCCGGACTCGTCGATCAGTACCGGGGTCGTGCCCGCCGGATTGAGCGAGACGAGATCGTCCGGACGCTCCCAGGGGACCTCCAGCTGCAGGTCGTGCTGCAGGGATTTCTCCTCGAGCGCCAGCCGGACCTGGCGGGAAAACGGATCGAGTGGCCAGAAATGCAGAATGCGCATGATGCAAGGCTAGCCTGTTTCGGGGCGCGGTCTAAGGATCATATGCTTCGACCGGATCGTCGCCCTTGAAGAATTCAGCGCCATGCGGCTCGGCCGCCCCGTGGGGGTCGGCGTGAATGATGATATCAGCGGCCGGGTAGGCCTTCATGATGCGCCGTTCGCAATCCACCAGGATGTGGTGGGCGTCCCGCAGGCTCATGTCCGGCTTCAGCGCCATGTGAAACTGGATGTGCAGGAGCGGGCCGGCTGCGCGGGTGCGCAATTGATGGATATTGATGATGCGCGGATCTTCAGCCGCGATGTGCATGATGCGGTCGCGCTCTTCCTCGGGCAGCTCCCGGTCCATCAGCTGATTACCGGCCCCGCGGGCGACGCTCCAGGCCGTCCAGCCCAGCCAGGCTGCCACGCCGAGCGCTGCCACCGCATCGAGCCAGAGCCAGCCGAGCAGCGTGGCTCCCGCAATACCCGCGATCACGGCAATGTTCGAACCGAGGTCGGAGAAATAGTGCGCCCGGTCGCCTTCCACGGCGATCGAGCCGGTCTTTTCCAGGGCCCGGGTCTGGATGGCCAGCAGAACCAGGGTCAGCGCGATCGACAGCCCCATAACCCCCAGCGCCCAGCCGCTCGCCTCGATCGGCTGCGGGTTTAACAGGTGGGCGAGACCTTCGCGCACCAGGAGCGCGGCAGAAACCGCCACCAGGATCGCCTGCAGGATGCCGGCAAAGGCTTCCGCCTTGCCGTGCCCGAACCTGTGTTCCGCATCGGCGGGCTCTGCAGCATAGCGCACGGAGAAATACACGGTGAGGGAGGCGGTCAGGTCGAGCAAGCTGTCAGCGGCAGAGGCCAGCAGAGCGACCGAACCGGACAGGTACCAGACAATGCCCTTGGTGATCGTCAGGACCAGCGCCACGGCAACGGACGCGGCCGTCGCGCGGCCTGTATGGCTTAGCGCTTCCCGGGGCTCCAGGCGTCCGGGTCCACCCGGCGAACCGACATGATCATGGGGCATGCGCGCGATCCTTCCAGAACCGGTTTAGGGCGCCCGGTGCTGCACCGTCAATGACGGCCCGCCGCCCCGCAGCCGGGCTCTGGCCAACTGCCCTGAACTGGCGGAGTATGGCGCCGGTCCGCTTGGGGGAGACGGCATGCTGCTCATACATCTGATTGTTCTCGCACTCGTCCAGGGGCTGACCGAGTTCCTGCCGGTCTCTTCCTCGGCCCACCTCATCCTGGCACCCGGTGCGCTGGGTGTGGAGGACCAGGGCCCGTTGATCGATGTGATGGCGCATGCAGGTTCGCTGGTTGCGGTCCTGGTCTATTTCTGGCGCGACATATTCGAGGTGGCGCGCGGCAAGCTGGCGCTTTTGACCGGGCGGATCACACCGGGCGGGCGGGTCGCGCTGCTGGTGGCCGCCTCCATGCCGCCAGTCTTCATCTTTGCCGGCGCGCTCTATGCCTTCGACCTGGTCGACGCGCTGCGCTCGCCGGCCGTCATTGCCGGCGCCACGCTGGTCTTTGCCCTGCCACTCTGGCTCGCCGACCGCTATGGCAAGCAGACCGGCACGCTGGAAACGCTCGGCTTCAGGGATGCGGCCCTGATCGGCGTCGCCCAGCTTTTTGCCCTTATTCCCGGCGCGTCCCGCTCCGGCGTCACCATGACGGCAGGCCGGGCGCTTGGCCTGAAGCGCTCGGAAAGCGCGCGCTTCTCCATGCTGATGGCGATCCCCGTGATTGCCGCCTTCGCCCTGGTGTCCGTGATCGACCTCGCGGGCGCGGAGGATGCCGGCGCCTCTCTGGAAGCCGGCCTGATCGTGGCGGTGCTGTCCTTCTTTGCGGCCTGGGCCTCGATCGCCGTGATGATGAAACTGGTCGACCGGATCGGTTTCCTGCCCTTCGTCCTTTATCGGCTGGCCCTCGGCCTCGTTCTGATTGGCTTGATTAACCTCTAGCTTCGCGGGCACTGTGCCGCTGACACGCTCCGGAGGATGTCATGCGGGCAATCGGTGTTTTTCTGGCTGTAAGTTTCGGTGTCAGCTGGGCGATTGCGGCCTGGCTGTACAGTGAGGGCGGGCTTGCGGGCGCCGGCGCCTTCGCGACGCTCTACATGACGGGCTTCATGTTCGGTCCGGCCATCGGCGCGATCGTGGCCACCCTCCTGTTCGACCGCAGCCGCGCCCTGACCGCTCTGGGCTTCAAGCCCGGCCGCGCCGGCCCGGTGATCGTCTGGACGATCTGGGGCTGGCTCGTTCCTGTCGCGCTGGTAGCGCTCGCCTCGATCGTGACCCTGGTGCTGACCCGGTCCGAGCCGGCCGATGCCGCAGCGGCCCTGGCCGCAGTGGTCGAAGCCTCGGGCCAGGACGTTCCGATGTCGCCGGAAATGCTCCTTGTCCTGCAGCTGGCCATCGGCCTGCCGGTCGGCGTCCTGATCAATACTGTTCTGCTGACCATCAGCGAGGAGCTGGGCTGGCGCGGCTGGCTGCAACCGCGCCTGTCGGGTCTGGGCTTCTGGGTGCAGTCGCTGGTGATCGGCGTGATCTGGGGCGTCTGGCACGCGCCGCTCATACTGATGGGATACAATTATCCGGGACTGGGTTGGGGCGGCGTGGCCGCGATGACGCTCTTCACCGTCCTGCTGACGCCCTATCTCGCACTGGCGCGCGAGCGGGGCGGCGGTGTCTATGCCGCCGGCGCCTTTCACGGCTCCATCAATGCGGTCGCCGGCGTCGGGCTCATCTTCCTGCCGGAGCAGAACTGGCCCTGGAACGGACTTCTGGGCCTGGGCGGCTTTACGGTGCTCGCGGCCGGTCTTGTGCTGATCGCCCTCTACCGGCAGGCGCGCAAGGTCGCCTGACGGATCAGCTGGCCTGGCGCTCGTGGAACTGGCCGTAGCGACGGTAGCGCACCAGATAGGAGGGCACGATCGCGTCCACGGTTTCCGGCTCGATGCCCAGATCCGCCAGCGTTTTCGCACCGTCGGCGACGACATTGTCGCGCTTGAGCTGGGTGAGCTGGTCGCGGGTGATGACCGGCTGCACGAAGGGCAGGATCGCCGCCATCTCGGACAGCAAGGCGATTATCTGACCGGCTGCCCACGGCAGCGGCAGCAGCAGGCGCGGCCGGTCGATCTCGTCGAGGATGAAGCGCATCAGCTGTTCGAACGTGTAAACGCCCGGACCGCCAAGCTCGAAGGTTTCGCCACGAGCCGTGTCGCTCTGCAGCGACTTGACCACCGCGGCCGCGACATCGCCTGCGAAGACCGGCTGGAAACGGGTCTTGCCACCACCGAACAGCGGCAGGGCCGGTACAAAGCGCGCCATGGCGCCGAAACGGTTGAAGAAGCCGTCATCCGTTCCGAAGACGATGGAGGGCCGCAGCACCGTCGCGCCCGGCAGCGCCTTGCGCACGGCGGCTTCGCCTTCGGCCTTGGTGCGGGCATAGCGCGATGCACTTTCGGCATCCGCGCCGATGGCCGAAACATGCACCATCCGCTCGATGCCCGCAGCCGCAGCAGCTTCGGCCACCGTTTTGGCGCCCTGGGCATGAAGACGGGTGAAGGTCTGACGGCCATTCTCGTTGAGCACGCCCACGAGGTTCACCACACCGCTGGCCCCTTCCAGCGCACGCTCGACCGAGGCGGGAACGCGCAGATTGGCCTGGACCAGCTGCACCTGTCCCACAACACCCATCACACGCAGGTCCTGGGCGATATGCGGCCGCCGCGATGCGACGCGGACCCGATAGCCTTCACGGGCCAGAGCCCGGACCACATGGCGTCCGACAAAGCCGGATCCGCCGAACACGGTGATGATTTCGTCTCGCAGCATGGCTGTCCCCCGCAAAAATGGGCTTGGTGCGGATAGACCAAAAAACCGCCCGCCTGTCCATGCGGCATTGCGCCTGAACGGCACCCGGCCCTCACCCCGACCATCGCCTCTTGCGGAATTTCTGACCCGTTTCCGGAACGCTCGGCGGTCCTGACCAGCATTTTCTGGCGCGGACGCAGGCAGCGTTCAAGACACGATCCTGCGAGCCTCGGCGCAGGCTGCAAAAAGCGCCGTCAAATTGCGCATGCCCCGTTGACTTGGCTGCATGGCGGCTTTAGGAACCGCGCCTCGACACCTGCCCAGGTGGCGGAATTGGTAGACGCGCTGGCTTCAGGTGCCAGTTCCCGTTAGGGAGTGGAAGTTCGAGTCTTCTCCTGGGCACCATCTTCTCCGGAACAACGCGAAACAGTGCCCTTTGGCCTGGCCAGTGGTCGGGTTTGAGCGTGCGCGCGCTGTCATTCCCCAGGTTGCGCGAGTAAGAATGATTTGCAAAAGCACTGGAAGCGGCTAGGAAGCAGTTGTTTAGCTTCTTTCTCGTACGCGCCCAGCCATGCCGCCCAAGCCCCGTAAATCCAAAGCGCAATTCTGGAAACGTCAGGCGCGGATCTGGCACTGGATATCCGGTGCGATCTGCCTGACCGGCATGCTGCTGTTTGCGGCAACCGGCATAACCCTCAATCACGCCGGCCAGATCGAGGCCGACCCGCAGACACGCAGCCTGACTTTCGAACTGCCCGAGACAGCGAGAAGCGGACTGGCGAGCCTGGCCGAAGACGGCACGGCCGAACGCCTGCCGCGGGACCTGGCTGTCCTGATCCGCCGGGAGCTTGGCGTGTGGCCGAACCGGGGAATGCTGGAATGGTCGCCTGTCGACGTCTATGTCAGCCTGCCCCGGCCTGGCGGCGATGCCTGGATAAGTATCGATTTCGACAGCGGCGAGGTTCTCTACGAGGAGACCTCACGCGGCGCGATCGCCCTGCTGAACGATCTGCACAAGGGCCGCCACACCGGGACGGTCTGGGCCTGGTTTCTCGACATCTTTTCCGTTGCGACCATCCTGTTCTGCCTGACCGGGCTCTGGCTGCTGCAGATCCATGCCGGCAAGCGCGCCATCACCTGGCCGCTTGTCGCCGGCGGCACGGCCCTTCCGGTCCTGCTCGTCATTCTTTTCGTACACTTGTGAGGTCGATATGCGCGCCCTTCTCAGCCTGGCCGGAACGGCCCTGTTCGCCACCCCCGCGTCCGCTTCGGACATGGAGATCGAGCTGGAGATTCCCCGTCTGCGTGTCGCGGAATATCACCGTCCCTATGTTGCCATCTGGATTGCGCGCGAAGACCAGAGCGTCGCGGCGAACCTGGCTGTCTGGTACCAGCTGACCACCGGCCCCGAGGGTGACGGCAAGACCTGGCTGAAAGATATCCGCATGTGGTGGCGCCGCATCGGGCGCACACTCGACATGCCCGTCGACGGCGTGTCCGGGCCGACCCGTCCGCCGGCCACCCACACGCTCGAGATCCCGCAGGACGACCCGCGCCTCGTCGATCTAGAACCGGGACGGTATTCCCTTTTCGTCGAGGCCAGCCGAGAGGTCGGCGGCCGCGAACTGCTGGAAGTCCCTTTCGAATGGGCGCCGGATGCGTCCTCGGAGGCCATGATCGAGGGCGAGACCGAGCTCGGCCGTGTCACCCTGCGATTGACCGCGAACTGACAAGGAGACAGAGGAATGAAAAAGCTCATCACCGGCATGCTCTGCGCCACGGCAATGGCGGCGGCAGCGACGAGCGCAGCCAACGCTCACCGAATGTGGCTGCTGCCTTCGACCTTCACCCTGTCCGGCGACACGCAATGGATCACGGTAGACGGCGCCATTTCCAACGACCTGTTCTTCCCCAATCATGTCGCCCTGCCACTGGAGGACATCCGTGTCACGGCACCGGACGGAGAGGCCGTGCCGCTGCACAATGGCGCGACGGGGCGTTTCCGCTCGACCTTTGACGTCGAGCTGACGCAGCAAGGCACGTACCGAATCTCCGAGACCGGCGGTCTCTATTTCGCATCCTGGACCGACGCCGGGGGCGAAACCCAGCGCCGCCGCGGAACGCTGGAGAGCTTCGAAACCGAGGGTATCACCGCGATCGACGGGGTCAGCCTGATGCACGCCACCCGGCGGGTCGAGACATTCGTCACGCTGGGCGCGCCGACGACCGGGGCCTTCGAACTCGACGGCAATGGCTATGAGCTGCAACCGGTGACCCACCCCAATGACGTCTATGCCGGGGAAGCCGCGGAATTTCGCATTTTCCTGAACGGCAGCCCTGCCGAGGGTGCCGTAGTGGAAATCGTGCGCGGCAACGACCGCTATCGGGATGACGCCGGTGCTGTTCACGCTGTCACGGATGCAGACGGCCGTTTCTCCTTCACGCCAGACGAGGCCGGCCGCTACTGGATCTCGGCCGGCCGCGGCGATGGGACGCGTCCCGGGCCGGGCGCCGATGGCATCGTGCAGGTTTCCTCATACACCGCGACGGTCGAGGCGCTGCCGTTTTGACGGCCGGCGGCGGGGAGCTGCTTGTTCTGGTCCCGGACCTGGACGGGCGCGCCCTGCCTGCCGCTCCGCCCCCCGGCGAGCGCCCGTTTGCCCTGCGGGGCGAAACAATGGGCACGGTCTGGCGCCTGACAGGCTACCGGCCGGCCGGATTGGACGAGACCCGTTTGCAAGACGGTCTGCTTGCGGTCTTTGCGCAGACCGTCGCGACGTTCAGCCAGTGGGATGCCGCGTCCGAACTGTCACACTTCAACGCGCTGGCGCCTGACAGCTGGGCCGGCGTTTCTGCGGACTTCCTGACAGTGCTGCAGGCTGCGCGAACACTTGCCATCGACAGCGGCGGCGCCTTCAATCCGCTTCTCGGCGCAGAGACGGCGGCCTTCGCCTTCGATCCGCTGCCCGGCGCTGGTCTGACCGACGGGCCACGGGGGGACGGCCGGAAACTCCAGATCGACACGGCCTCCGTGCGCGCCCGAAGGCCTGATCAAGGCCTGCTGGACCTGTCCGCAATCGCCAAGGGCTATGCCCTGGACAGGGCTGCCGGCGTGCTGGGCGCGCTCGGCCTGTCATCCTTCCTGCTGGAGATCGGCGGCGAGTTCATTGCCCGCGGCATACGTCACGATCTGACACCCTGGTGGGTCGACCTAGCCCCTGAGGGCGACGGGGTTGTGGCCCGGCTGGCGCTGGTCGACCAGGCCCTTGCCGGATCGGCGCGGGCACGCGCTGGATGTCCCGGCGGTGTTCACATACTGGACAGCGACGGCGGGACAGGGACTGCAACCGCCTGGCCGGCATGTTGGGTTGTTGCCGACACCTGCATGATGGCTGACGGCTGGGCGACGGCTCTTTGTGCGGCCGGCGCAGCAAAGGCGGGCCATCTGACCGAGACCTTCGGGATCTGCGCGCTCGCACTCGGTCACGATGGCACCGTTCTGCCGAGCCGGCCGCTACAGGCACGCTTCCCGAACATCTGAGACACACTGTCACATTTTCTGCAAACGCTTCGCAAAAGCATTGACTGTCCGGCCGCGCCTTCGTAATCGCAGCCGCAACGCATTTGCAAGAAGGACAGGACAAACCCCATGAAGGCTTATCAGACACGCATCCTCGCGCGGCTTACCACCGGAGTCTCGGCCATCGCACTCCTGACAGGCGCCGCGCTGGCCCAGGACGATATTGCCGACGAGATCACGGTGTGGGGGACAGCGGTGCAGTCAAGCTCGCTCTATCTGGGTGAACAGGATCTGCAGCTTAAGCAGGCCGACCACCTGTCCGACCTGCTGCGCGCGCTGCCCGGCGTCGAGATTGGCGGCACGCACTCGGTGAACACGCGGATCAGCTTCCGTGGCATTTCCGATCGTGACCTCGACGTCTATGTCGATGGCGCCCTGCAGACCAACTATCTCTACCACCACATGGGCAATCTGCTGATCAATCCGGATATCCTGCGCTCGGCGGACATCCAGCTCGGCAACAACTCTGTCATCGCCGGCGGACGCGGCGGCGTCGCACGCTTCGAGACCCGCGACGCAGCCGATCTTCTCGATGCGACCGGCAATGATTTCGGCGGCCGCCTCATGGCCTCACATCACAGCAATGCGCAGACGAGCTATTCGCTCACCGGCTATGGCCAGTTGGGTGACCGTTTCGATGTCCTGGCCTATTATCACAATGTCGACCGCGGCAATTTCGACGACGGCGAGGGCATCGGCACGATCGGCTCCGACGGCACCACTGAAAATGTGCTGTTCAAGCTCGGCCTCGACATGACCGCCAACCAGCGCGTCGAACTGAGCTATGATCTGCTGGAAGACGCCGGTGACTACATCCAGCGGCCCGATATGGGCGTGCGCACCAATGAAGCGATCACTGCCGACATCCTGCTGCCCACAGAATACAGCCGCGAGTCGATCAATCTGTCCTACCAGCTCGATCTGGGTGACGCGATGACGCTGGAAGCCACCTATTTTACCAATGACATGCGTCTGTGGCGCGACGAGCGGGCGCCGATCCGCGGCGGTGGTTTCGTGAAGGAAGCCACCTCGGACAATCAGGGCGTGAACGTGCTTGCCGTTTCGCGCCTTGAAACAGCGCCACTCTCGCACACGCTTCGATATGGCGTGCAGTATTTCGACCAAAACCTGTCTTTCGACGGCGACCTGATCGGCGGATCGGCAGGCATCGTCGAGCAAGCGGCAGAGTCGACCGCATACTTCATTGAAGACGAGATCGATTTCGGCCCCGTCCGCATCCGCCCGGGTGTGCGCTACAACACCTACGACATCAGCTATCACTCGCTGTCCGAGAGAGACTCATTCGACGAGTTCACCTACGCACTCGCGGGTGAATGGGATGTGACGGAAGACCTGGTCCTGCTGGCCAGCTATTCCACGCTGTTCCGGGGCCCCGAACCGGCCGAGCCCTTCACGGGTGGCGGGGCGACGAAAGTCATCAATCCCGATCTCGATGCGGAGACCGGGCAGCACCTGGAAGCAGGACTGCGCTGGACGACACGCATCGGGGACGCCCATCTTCACATCGGCGCGAACGTGTTCGAAACGACGCTTGACGACTACATGCTGGAAGTTGCCGTGCCCGGCACCACGACCGGCGAGCGCTGGGACGATAATTTCGGCGAGGCCGTGATCGACGGGTTCGAGCTCAGCGCCAACCTCGTGCACGGCAACTGGGACCTGTTGGCAACCTATTCCGGCTGGGACATGGACGCCTCCGCCCTGTCCGCCGGGCTGACGCCGGATGATGCGGACTTCCGCGAAGCCGGCGACACCGCGACCTTCGATGTCACCTATCAGTTCGAACAGGTTGACCTTCTGGTGAACTGGGCGGTGCAGAATGTTCAGGAGCTGACGACCCAGACCGGTCAGGTGAAGCCGGGCTATACGATCCACAATGTGTCGGCTCAGTGGAACCAGCCGTTCGACGTCGCAGGCCTGTCGCTCAATCTGGGTGTCGATAACCTGTTCGACGAGTTCTACACCTCGCACGCCTCGCGCAGCGGCGACACGTTCCACCCGGTGTTCGGCAATCTGCACCTGGACGATTACGAACCGGGCCGGAACATCAAGGTGACGATCGCCCAGACCTTCTAGCCATCCCGGCAGCACCCGGTCAGACGCAAAACGCCCGGCAGGTGAACCTGCCGGGCGTTTCACTGACCTGTAAGTGCTTCGTACAGGTTGGGGGACTGTGTTGCCGGTGCTTACGAACCGGTCGTCGCCATCTGGCTGCGGGTGATCTGGAAGCTGCCATGGTCGCCCGGCTGAAGGTAAGCGCGGCAGAAGCCGGCCTCGGTCACCGTGAACGGGCAGTTGAAACCTGTGTGCTCGACATTCATCGTCAGGCGCAACTCGCCGCGCTCAGGCACGGAATAGGAGCACAGACCACCGGTCACATCGCCGATGGCGAAGCGGCCATTATCGTGCAGGCCCCGGCCACGATCACGGGCCTCGATGGCATCGCCATCACCCTGGGTCAGGCGGCAGGATACTTCCCAACTGCGCTGACCGAGCATTTCGAGAACAAAGGCTTCACCCTGGACCGGGGCGCGTTGAGCCGTGACCTGTCCGGCCAGGGCGAGCGCGCCAGCGAGGGAAGCAGCGATCATCATGCTTGTCTTTTTCATGACTTCTCCTCCTGTGAGAATCTGAAACTGCGTTTTCATGACGCTTATGTTACAGAACTCACAGCCCCTGTAAAGTCCGTATACGGATCATACGAACTTTCACGCAAACCCCTGCATGCGCTTAATTTTAACGATTATAAGACAATCATTTCGTGAATTTACGGTGCATTAACTCTGTGATTTTTGCAAGTTCGACACGTAAACGTCACAAAATTGAGACTGGTGGACACCTCCCCCGCATCCCCTGCTACCGTGCAGGCCTGTCTTGCCGCACGGGGCCCGGGCCGTTAGCGTCCCCGGACCTCGGGGGCCGGGCCGCGACATGCTCTTCAATTCGTTCGAATTCCTGTTTCTTTTCCTGCCCGGCGTGCTGGCGGCCTACTATCTGGCGCGGCGCTATCTGAGCCATCTGGCCGCGCTGTTCATCCTGAACCTCGCCTCGCTGGTCTTCTATGCCTGGTGGGATGTTCGGAACCTGCCGCTGCTGTTGTTCTCGGTGGCGATGAACCACATCGTCGCGCGCGCCATGGCCCGATGGGGCAACCAGCCCTTCCTCGCGATCGGCATCATCTTCAACCTGGCCCTGCTGGGTTTCTTCAAATACGCCGACTTCCTGATCGGCAATGTCAACGCGCTAACCCCGCTGGAACTGCCCCTGCTCAATGTCGGCCTGCCGCTGGCGATCTCCTTCTTCTCCTTCCAGCAGATCTCCTTCCTGGTCGATATCGCCCGCAAGAAGACGGCGCCCGGCCACATCTTCTCGCACACACTCTTCGTCAGCTTCTTCCCGCACATCGTCGCCGGCCCGCTGGTGCAACACCACCAGATCGCGGCGCAGTTTGCCGACGACACGCGCAAGGACGACCTGTCTGCCAATCTGGGCATCGGCCTGACCATCTTCTCGATCGGTCTGGCGAAGAAAGTGCTGATCGCGGAGAATATAGAGCCCTTCGCGTCCTCGCTGTTCGCAATGGCCGAGCGCGGCGGGGAACCGGGCCTGATCGCCGCCTGGATCGGCGCGGTGGCCTATGCGCTGCAGATCTTCTTCGACTTCTCGGGCTATTCCGACATGGCGCTGGGCCTCGCCCGCTGCCTCGGTTACCGCCTGCCGGTGAATTTCAACGGGCCTTACAAGTCGGCCTCGGTGGTGGAGTTCTGGCGGCGCTGGCACATCACGCTCAGCCATTTCCTGCGCGACCATCTCTACATCCCGCTCGGCGGTAACCGGAAGGGCGAGGTGCGCCGCTATGTGAATCTGTTTGCCACCATGCTTCTGGGCGGGCTCTGGCACGGCGCTGCCTGGACATTTGTCATATGGGGCGGACTGCACGGGCTGGGTCTGACAGTGAACCACTTCTGGGCGAAATGGGGCCCGAAGAACTGGTTTGCCGGCCGGCGCAAGGTGATGGCGATCGGTCTGACCTTTGCGTTTACAACGATTGCCTGGGTCTTCTTCCGGGCCGAAAGCTGGTCCGGCGCGGGCCGAATCCTGGCCGGAATGTTCGGCTTTTCCGGTCTGGGGCTGGAGGGCGTCACCGTCGAGGCGATTGCCTGGATCGTGCTGGGCCTTGGCATTGTCTGGTCACTGCCGGATACGCCGGAAGTCTTCACCGACGTGATCGATGAGCAGACGATGAAGGATGCGGAGATCCGGCCCAAGCCCGGTCCGCGCTGGAAATTCTCGCGCGGCACGGCAATCGCTGCAGCAGCGCTGCTCTTCCTGTCCGTGCTGAACGCCTGGAAGACGTCCGAATTCATCTATTACACATTCTGAGGGGACAGGGATGACGCGCTACGCCTCGACATTGCTGATCGCCCTTTTCGCCGGCCTGGCCCTGTTCGGCGGGTTCAATGCGCTTGTTGATCCATTCGGCATCACCGGCGCACCGGACATTCCCGGCCTGACGGCGCGAGACACGCGCCTGCTGGAAGATGGCGGACGGGTGCATGTTGCCGACCGGCTGGCGCGCGGTGGTGACCGGGCCATCCTGCTGGGCTCTTCGCGCACGGTGGACGGTTTCCCGCACGAGCCGGAGCACTGGCCCGGCGGAATCTATAATGCCGGCATGCGCGGCACGAATATCTTCGAACTGTCCCAGGCAGCCGCCCTGGCCGCGCGGAATGAAGAACTGCGCTGCGTGGTGATCGGGCTCGATCTCGACGAGTTCGGCGTTCACTCCAAGGCCAAGGCGACCTACTGGCTGTCGGCTCTGACCGACGGTCGTCGCTGGCTGTCGCTTGCCCGCGTCTCGCTGTCGCCCAACACATTCGGCGCTTCCCTGCAGCTGATCGCCGACAATCTGACCGGCGGCGAACCGCGCGTGCCCTGGGCCGATACCTACCCGGCCGGCGCCCAGCGCGAACGCTATGAAAGCGGCGCGCGCGGCATCTATTCCTGGTACCAGGGCTACACCTTCGACCCGGAACGCCTGACGATGTTCCAGGACGTGCTCGATGCATTGACCGCCTCGGGTGTCCAGGTGACGGGCTTCATCCATCCGCTGCACGCCTGGCGCGAGGAAGCACTGGTCCGCTCCGGCGAGCTGGACGAGTATCTGGCCTTCCGGCAATTGCTGGCGGAAACCTTCGAGGCCTATGCCGACCGCGAACCCGTCGAGGCCTGTGTTCCGGGCGGCGGCGCCGTATTGTGGGACTTTTCCGGCTTCCAGCCATTTGCCCGCCAACCGGCGCCGGGACCGCAACAGACCGGCGCGCACCCGGCCTTCTACGAGCCCTCGCACTATCTGCCGCATGTCGGCCAGGCGATGCTGGAACGCATGCGCCTGGAACGGATGGAAGCCCCGTCGGGCACACTACCGTTCGGCGTGCGACTGACACCCCACGCCGCCGCCTCAACAGCCGATGCCTTGCGCGAGCGGCGACAGGCCTGGCTGGAACGGCCGGACGGGCAAGCGGCAACCGCTCTGTTCGACGATCTGGAGCTGACCCGGCCGGAGCCCGAGGTGTCGCCCCCGCAATTCCTGAACCGCGACGACCGGCGCAGCCTGGACGACAAGCTCGAGCGCATTGCGCCGGCGGCGTCGCGGCGCTAGGACCGGTCTTCACGAGCAAGGAAATCCGATCATGACCGTGCACTACCACAAGGGCGACCTGCCCGCCGGCCTCGACCTCGGCCCGGCCGTTGCCGTCGACACCGAGACGATGGGTCTGTCGCTGACTCGGGACATGCTGTGCGTGGTGCAATTGTCGGCCGGCGATGGCGACGCGCATGTCGTGCAGATGGACCGCAAGACCTATGATTGCCCGAACCTGAAGGCGCTGCTGTCAGACCCGGGCACCGAGAAGATCCTGCACTTCGCCCGCTTTGATGTGGCGATGGTCGAGCGCTACCTTGGTGTGACATTGGCACCCGTTTTCTGCACCAAAATTGCCTCAAAACTGTGCCGTACATATACCGACCGTCACGGTTTGAAGGACGTGACGCGCGAACTTGTCGGCGTCGACATGAACAAGCAGCAGCAGAGCTCGGACTGGGGCGCGGACGAGCTGAGCCCGGCGCAGCTGGAATATGCCGCCTCCGACGTGCTGCACCTGCACGCCCTGCGCGACCGGCTGACCCTGATGCTGGAACGCGAGGATCGCATGGCGCTCGCCAAAGCGTGTTTCGACTTCCTGCCGACGCGCGCAAGGCTCGATCTGGCCGGCTGGCCGGAAACCGACATTTTCGCGCACACCTGAACCGGATTGCCTTGAAAAGGCCTGCAAAGACTGGTCTTTCTACTGCCGCGCCCGGCACTGCGCCGGACGCCGCCAACCATTGACGGCTCATGAGCGTGACTGCCAACCCCGGCCTCGAGGCCTTTCAGCCCCCCCATCACGGTAGCTGGGAACCGCGCCGCGCGCTGGCGCTCGGCGTTGCCCGGCGGCGCACGGCGTTCGTGCGGCGGCTGCGCCTGGGCTTCATGATCGCCGCAGCGGCGATTGCCGTCCTGCTGGTCGTGCAACTGGTCATGGGCAGCCAGGGCAGCGTCGCCGGCGAGACCGAAATGGTCAGCGCGGACAGCCGCATGGTCAATCCGCGCTTTGTGGGCCGTGACGACGCGCTGATCCCCTATGTGCTGACGGCCGACGCTGCGATCCGCCAGCGGGGCGGGGCACCGGACATCACCGATCTGGAACGCCCGCGCCTGGACTATGACTTCCTGGAGACAGACGCCTCCAGCGTGCTGGCACAGACCGGCCGGTACGACGCCAATAACCGCGTGCTGGACCTCTATTCCGACGTCAATCTGGACACCGATGACGGCTACAGCTTTGCCTCCGAGCATGCGCGGATTTTCCTGCGCGAGGCGCGGGTGGTTGGCGAGCTTCCCGTCGAGGGCTCCGGACCGATGGGCACGATCCGCGCCGACAGCTATGAAATCCGCGAAGGCGGTGATCTTTTGATTTTTGACGGAAATGTCCGCATGACTCTCGTTCAGGAGCGCACCGACCTGTCGCGCGCCGCGCAAGAAGAAGGAAGCGAATGATGCGACTGACAGCACTCCGGGCCTGCGCCGCCGTACTGGTCGCTCTCGTCCTGGCCCCGACAGCCCTGACATCGGCCAGCCTGGCACAGATCGGCGATTCCCGCCTGCCATTGGACATCGAGGCCGACCATTCCGAGCTCTTGAACCCGGAGAACCGGGCCATTTGGACGGGCAATGTCAACGCCGTGCAGGGGACCAGCAGCCTGCGTGCCGACCGGATCGAGGTGTTTTTCGACGGTCAGAGCACCGGCTCGGGCCCGACCGGAAATCTGGGCAATATCGAGCGCATCGTGGCGACCGGGAATGTCTTTTACACTACGCCGGAACAGCGGGCGCGCGGCGATCGCGGCGTCTATCTTCTGGCCGAGGAAACCATCACCCTGACCGGCGATGTCGTCATCACCCAGGGCGAGGACGTGTTCACCGCGACGCGGTTCGTGACCGATCTGGTGACCGGAAACTCCTCCTTCGGCGAAGCCGGCGACGGCGCGCGCGTGCGCATGGTCATCCATCCGCGCGGCAATGAAGAGACCGCCGCCACGGACGAGGGTGAAGACAATGCCGGCGGCGGCACCGAAGAGACGGATGGATAGAACCGGCATGGCCTTCAGCGAATTCCATCCGGCCCCCGCGCCCGAAACCGCGACCGGTAACGGCCTCGTTGTCGAGAAGATCGGCAAGGCCTATGGCAAGCGCCCGGTCGTGAAAGGCGTGTCGGTTTCGCTTGAGCGCGGCGAGGTCGCCGGACTGCTCGGGCCGAACGGCGCCGGCAAGACCACGTGCTTTTATATGATTACCGGGCTGGTGGAGGCGGATTACGGCCGCATCCTCCTGGACGGTGAGGATATCACCCGCCTGCCGATGTATCAGCGGGCCCGTCTGGGCATCGGATACCTGCCCCAGGAAAAGTCGATCTTTCACGGCATGACAGTCGAGCAGAATGTGCTGGCCGTCGCGGAAGTCGTTGAAAAGGATCGGGATGCACGCCACGAACTGGTGAACCAGCTGCTGGAGGAGCTGCGCATCGCCCACCTGCGCGACGCCCCGGCGCCCTCGCTGTCGGGCGGTGAAAGACGGCGGGTGGAAATCGCCCGCGCCCTGGCGACTCGCCCCTCCTTCATGCTGCTCGACGAGCCCTTTGCAGGTATCGACCCGCTTGCAATCACCGATATCCGCGACCTGATCCGCTTTTTGCGCGAGCGCGGAATCGGCATTCTGATTACCGACCACAACGTCCGCGAAACCCTTGAAATCACTGACAGGGCGACGATCATCCACGAGGGTGAAGTGCTGTTCGAGGGCTCGCCGGCGGAGATCCGGGCCGACCCGGACGTGCGCCGCGTTTATCTCGGAGAAAGTTTTGCCTGATTAACCTCTGCAGGAAACGTACCAAACAGAGGTTCACATGGCTGGATTGATGCAGAAGCTGGACATGCGCCAGGGCCAGTCCCTGGTGATGACGCCCCAGCTCCAACAAGCCATCAAGCTGTTGCAGCTCTCGAATATCGAGCTGGCCGAGTTCGTCGAAGGCGAACTGGAACGCAATCCGCTGCTCGAACGCGACGAAAGCGAAAGCTCGAGCGAATCGCTGCGCGAGGAAGGCGAAGGCGAGCCGCGCGAGCTGGAACTGTCCGCCCCGTCTGCCGATGCCAATGATTCCATCGATGCCGATTCGGACGTCATTCATGGTGACGATTCGAAATCCGACCTGTCCGGTGTCGACAGCGCTTCCAGCACCGGCGATGCGCTGGGGGCCGGAAACTGGTCGCCCACGGGCAGCGGCGGCGGTGCCGCCGGCGAAGACTATGACGCAATCGCCAATTCCTCGCGTGAACTGTCCCTGTCCGAACACCTGCACGCCCAGCTGGCGACCGCCACGGCGGATCCGGTCAACAAGCTGATCGGTGCTCATCTGATCGATCTGGCTGATGATGACGGCTATATGCGCGCGGATCTCGACGAGATCGCTTCACAGCTCGGCGTCGAGCGCGCCCGCATCGAACGGGTCCTCGAACTGACCCAGGGTTTCGACCCGGTCGGTGTGATGGCCCGCGACCTGACCGAGTGCCTGGCCCTGCAGCTGAAGGACAAGAACCGGCTCGATCCGGCCATGGCCACGCTGCTGGACAATCTCGAACGCCTGGCCAAGCACGATTATGCCGCCCTGAAATCCCTGTGCGGCGTCGATAATGAAGATCTGGACGAGATGATCGCGGAAATCCGCGACCTCACGCCAAAGCCGGGCCTCGCCTTTACCTCGGACACAACCCGCGCCGTCGAACCGGACGTGTTCATCCGCCAGTCGCCGGACGGCAGCTGGCAGGTCGAGCTGAATTCCGACACCCTGCCGCGCGTCCTGGTGAACAACCGCTATTTCAACGAGATCACGGCGGTCGCCCGCTCGGAGTCGGACAAGACCTTCATCACCGAGTGCTCGCAGAATGCCAGCTGGCTGGTGAAGAGCCTCGACCAGCGCGCCCGCACCATCCTCAAGGTCGCCAGCGAGATCGTGCGCCAGCAGGACATGTTCCTGGCCCATGGCGTTGCCTATCTGCGTCCGCTGAACCTGAAGACCGTGGCCGACGCGATCGGCATGCACGAATCGACCGTCAGCCGGGTCACCTCGAACAAATATGTCGCCACACCGCGCGGTATGTTCGAGATGAAGTATTTCTTCACCTCCGCCATCCCGTCGGCCGCAGGCGGGGACGCCCACTCTGCCGAAGCCGTCCGCTTCCGGATCAAGACCATGATCAACCATGAAACTGCGGAAGATGTGCTGTCCGACGACAAGCTTGTCGAACATTTGCGTGACGAAGGGATTGAAATCGCACGCCGGACTGTGGCCAAATACCGGGAGGCGCTCAACATCCCCTCCTCGGTCCAGCGTCGTCGAATTTTGAAACGTGCTGGCTAGGGAAGGCCTGAACGAGCGCCCCGGCGGACCCCCATCCGCCGCCGTCGCGGTTCGTCGGCTGCCCGGAGCACACACGCATTGACTCCCGGCCTACCCCGCGACTAGGTTCCGCCCGCTTTCCGGGGAGGGGCGGCACCGTGATGTCAACGCCTCACGTGCTGGTGTATGGCCAGCGGGAAGGAGCGCATGCAAATACAGGTGGTCAGCAAGGGTATCGACGTCAGCGACGCGCTGCGGGAACAGATCCTGTCGCGGGTTGAAGACGGCGTATCCAAATACTTCAACCGTCCGGGCGAAGCCTATGTATCGATTTCGCGCGAAGGCATCGGCTTTCGCGTCGACTGTTCGGTGCATCTGCCCTCGGGCGCCATGCTGCAGGCTCACGGCGAAGCCGACGACGCCTACAAGGCAGCGGAAAACACGATGGAGCGCCTGGAGAAGCGCCTCCGCCGCTACAAGCGGAAACTGAAGAACCACCACAATGCGAACAAGGCCGAACTGCCGGCCGAGTCGCTTCAGATTGTCGTGCTCAAGGGCAGTCCCGATACCTGGAACGAAGACGATTTCGACGATGACGAGGATCACGGAGCCCCCGCAAGCGGTACTCCGGAGCCCATCGTGATCGCGGAGCGGCCGGGCGAGGTGCGGACACTCACCGTCGGCATGGCCTCGCTGGAACTGGATGCGGCGGATTCGCCCTTCCTGATGTTCCGCAACGCGGCCAATGGCGGTCTGAACATCGTGTATCGCCGCCCTGACGGGCATATCGGCTGGGTTGACCCCTCCCGAGTTGACCGACCGGAGCCGGCCGAGTAGCAACCGGCCCAGCAACGAGAAGCGAAGTATGGCGTTAGCTGATTTGATCCCCAGCGGGGGGGTGCATGTCGATCTGGGTGCGTCCAGCCGGAAACAGGCCCTGCAGGCCATGTCCGACCTGGCGGCCGACCTGACGGGTCAGCCGGCGCGCGCGATTTTCGACGCTGTCCTCCAGCGCGAACGGCTCGGCTCGACCGGTGTCGGCCAGGGCGTTGCGATCCCGCACGCCCGTCTGGCCGGCATTGATTCCGTGGTCGGCATTTTCGCGCGCTTGCGCACGCCGGTCGATTTCGAGTCGATCGACGGCCGCCCCGCGGATCTCATCTTCATGCTGATCGCGCCGGAAGACGCCGGCGCGGAACACCTCAAGGCGCTGGCCCGGGTTTCCCGGCTCCTGCGCCGCGAGGATGTGCGTCAGCGGCTTCGCGCGGCACCGGACAACGAGGCAATCCACGCCGTCCTCGCCGGCGAGCCGGCGACCGACGCAGCCTGATAACCGGCCCGGACGGAGTTCACTCCGTCCGGGCTCTCAGGCCCTTCTGGCTGTTCGCCAACGCGATCTGTTTAAATTCAACCGCAAAAGCAAAAACCCCGCCAGAGGGCGGGGTTTGATGGTGCGGCCGCAGAGCCTGTCCTCGACAGTCCCCCTTCGCCGAGGCTTCGGGGGACACCGCTTCGCCCCAAGTGCGCGCTGCGGGTGGTTTACCACCCGAAGCCAGCAGGGCGAAGGGTGGTGGAGCCAGGCGGAATCGAACCGCCGACCTCTTGAATGCCATTCAAGCGCTCTCCCAACTGAGCTATGGCCCCTTATCCTGTCCGCCGGATTGGGTCCCGGCGAGGAGCGCGGAAACTAGTCCCGGTTTTCCCCGGGATCAAGCCTCTTGTGCGTGTCAAATGCAGATGACCGGAACGACCTAGATGTCCTCTTCATCCTCGATCGAGAAGCCGGCGAAATCCTCGTCGTCTTCCTCGTCGATCAGGACTTTGGTCGAGTCGTCGTCACTATCGTCGTCACTGACATCGTCATCCTCGAAATCGTCCGGTAGATCGTCGCTCAGCCCCGAACCGTTCTCGTCGTCATCCTCGTCATCATCATCGGGGATGCGATCGGCTTCGGCGTCGACTTCCGGCGTGTCGTCGTCCTCGTCACCATAGCCGTCATCTTCGGCAGGCGCCTTCTTGACCGGCGTCTCGTCTTCTTCCGGCGCAGGGGCCGGCGCAGCCTTCAGCCGCGGGTCCTCGAGTTCGGGATCGAACTCGGTCCCGCACTTCGGGCAACGGGCCGGCCGGCGGCCCAGATCGTAGAATTTGGCGCCGCAGCTCGGGCAGGCGCGCTTACTTCCCAGTTCTGGCTTGGCCATGACTTCCCTTCACAACCAGATTTCAATTTCGGCGGGACCCGTTGCCACGATCATCGCGCTCTGTCAAAACCTGATCGCCGTCTTGTCACCTCAAACCCAGTTTTTCCTTTCATGAGCGAAATTCCGTCCCGCCGAAGCGGGCCTTTCAGGGCCTTGCCTGCACAAGCGCTGTCCGGTCGCCTGAAGGCCCCTGGCGACAAGTCCGTATCGCACCGTGCCCTGATCCTCGGCGCGCTCGCCCGCGGTGAAACCCGGATTACCGGCCTGCTTGAAAGCGAAGACGTGCTGAACACGGCCAAGGCCATGGCGGCACTCGGCGCCGGCGTCGAGCGCACAGGCCCGGGTGCCTGGACCGTTCTGGGCACCAGCGGCCGCCTTGCGCCGCCCGACGCACCGCTCGATTTCGGCAATTCCGGCACCGGTGTGCGCCTCGTGATGGGCGCCGTTGCCGGCACTGGTGTGGCAGCGGAGTTCGTCGGCGATGAAAGCCTGTCCTCGCGCCCCATGCGCCGGGTGACCGATCCGCTGGAAGCAATGGGCGCCTTGTTCGAGACCAGTGACGGCCGCCTGCCGGCCCGTCTTTCGCCCGGCCAGCTGCACGGGATCGATTACACGCCGCCGGTCGCCTCGGCCCAGGTGAAGTCGGCCATTCTTCTGGCCGGGCTGGGCGCCGACGGCGAAACCTGCGTGCACGAACCGCAGATCACCCGCGACCACACGGAAACCATGCTCGCCGCCTTTGGCGCTGAAATCGACGTGCAGCGCGACGGACCGGCCTCGACCATCCGTCTTGCCGGCCCGCAGAGGCTGATCGCCTGCAACATCGATGTCCCCGGCGACCCGTCTTCCTCGGCCTTTGCGATCGTGGCGGCCCTCGTCACACCCGGCTCGGAGGTGACGCTGACCGGTGTCATGGACAATCCGGCCCGGACCGGCCTGATCGAGACGCTGCGCGAAATGGGGGCCGAGCTGACGGTCGAGCCGGGCCCAGACATGGCCGGCGAACGGACCATGACGGTGACGGCCCGTGCGAGCACGCTGCGCGGCATCGAGGTGCCGGCCGAACGCGCGCCGGCGATGATCGACGAATATCCCATCCTCGCCGTAGCCGCCGCCTTCGCCGAAGGCACGACCTTCATGCCGGGCCTGGCCGAACTGCGCGCCAAGGAAAGCGACCGCCTCTCCGGGACGGCAGAGCTGCTGCGTGCCAGCGGCGTCGACGTCGAGACGGGTGAGGACAGTCTGACCGTTCATGGCGCGGGTCTGGGCGGTGTCGAGGGGGGCGGCCGCACGGTCACGCATCACGACCACCGCCTGGCGATGAGCGGGCTCGTGCTCGGCCTGGCCTCACGCGAGGGCGCGTCGGTTGACGATATCGCCATGATCGCCACGAGCTATCCCGATTTCTTTGCGCACATGGCCGAGCTGGGCGTGCAGCTGGAGCCGGCGTGACATGATCATCGCCGTCGACGGACCGCTCGCCTCGGGCAAGGGCACGATCGCCAGGGCGCTGGCGGATCGTTTCGGCCTGCCGCATCTGGATACCGGCTCGCTCTACCGGGCGACGGGTCTGGCTGTCATCGAGGCCGGGGTCGATCCGGCCGACGCCGGGGCCTGTGCCCGGCTGGCGGCGCTGCTGGACCTGTCCGCGATCGACGAAGACCGGATCCGCACGGCCGAGGCCGGCGCCATGGCCTCCCGCATCGCCGCGATCCCGCAGGTACGCGAGGCGCTGTTCGACCTGCAGCGTGCCTTTGCCCAACAGCCCGGCGGGGCGATCCTGGACGGGCGCGATATCGGCACGGTGATCTGTCCGGATGCCGAGGTGAAACTGTTCGTGACGGCCGATGCCGAGACCCGCGCGCGGCGGCGCTGGGAGGAGTTGCGGGCCAAGGGCGAGACGCTGAGCTTCGAGACGATGCTCGAACAGACCCGCGAGCGCGATGCCCGCGATGCCGAGCGCACTGACGCGCCGATGAAGCCCGCCGACGACGCGACCTTGCTTGATACGTCTTCCTTGAGTATAGACGCGGCCGTTGCAACAGCGATCCGTATTGTGGAAAAGCGCCAAAAGGCGTGACGCTTCCTCCGCTAGCGCAACAAAATAGCCGGGTGTTCCAGACGCGATTTCCGTGACGACGATCGTTGTGGCGGTTCGATCTGGCGCCTTTTTTATAACGTCCAACCGGCCGGAAACGGCAAGCGGCGACAGGACAGACACACGCAATACTGTCGCTGCATCGGAGCAACCCTTTAACATGTCTACAGAATCCCTCACCCCGACGACCGACGATTTCGCCGCAATGCTTGAGGCGAGCCTCGCCGGCCGCGATCTCGCGGAAGGCCAGGTCGTCAAAGGCAACGTGACCGCGATTGAAAACGATTTCGTGGTGGTCGATGTCGGCCTGAAGACCGAAGGCCGTATCCCGCTGCGCGAATTCACGGGCCCGGGCTCGGAAGCCCCCAAGGCGGGTGACGAAGTCGAAGTTTACCTGGAGCGCATCGAAAACGCGCTCGGCGATGCCATTCTGTCGCGCGACAAAGCCCGCCGCGAAGAAAGCTGGGATCGTCTGGAAAAGTCCTTCGACAAGAAAGAGCCGGTCAACGGCGCCATTGTCGGCCGCGTCAAGGGCGGCTTCACCGTCGACCTGGGCGGCGCTTCGGCCTTCCTGCCGGGCTCGCAGGTGGATATCCGCCCCGTGCGCGATGTCGGCCCGCTGATGAACCAGGAACAGCCCTTCGCGATCCTGAAGATGGACCGTCCGCGCGGCAATATCGTGGTCTCGCGCCGCGCCGTGCTGGAAGAAAGCCGTGCTGAACAGCGCGCCGAACTCGTCGGCCAGCTGGCCGAGGGCGAAGCCCGCGACGGCGTGGTCAAGAACATCACCGATTACGGTGCCTTCGTTGACCTTGGCGGCATTGACGGCCTGCTGCACGTCACCGACATGTCCTGGAGCCGCGTCGGCCATCCGTCCGAAGTGGTGGAAGTCGGTCAGACCGTCAAAGTCCAGATCATCAAGATCAACAAGGAAACCCAGCGCATCTCGCTCGGCATGAAGCAGCTGATGTCCGACCCGTGGGAAGGCGTTGCCGCCAAATACCCGGTCGGTGCTGTGTTCGAAGGCCGCGTCACGAACATCGCCGAATACGGTGCCTTCGTGGAACTGGAAGAGGGCGTCGAAGGCCTCGTCCACGTCTCCGAGATGTCCTGGACCAAGAAGAACGTCCATCCGGGCAAGATCCTGTCCACCTCGCAGGAGGTTCAGGTCATGGTGCTCGACGTGGACGCCGAGAAGCGCCGTATCTCCCTGGGCGTGAAGCAGACGCAGCGCAATCCGTGGGAAGTCTTCGCGGAAACGCACCCGTCCGGCACGGCCATCAAGGGCGAGATCAAGAACATCACCGAATTCGGTCTGTTCGTCGGCCTGGAAGGCGACATCGACGGCATGGTTCACCTGTCGGACATCTCCTGGGAGCAGTCCGGCGAGCAAGCCATCGAGAGCTTCAAGAAGGGTGACGTCGTCGAAGCCAAGGTGCTCGATGTCGACGTCGAGAAGGAACGCGTCTCCCTGGGCATCAAGCAGCTCGGCGGCGACCCGATGGACAGCTCCGGCGTGTCCCGCGGCGATACCGTGACCTGCACGGTCACCGAGATCACCTCGGGCGGTATCGAAGTGTCCTTCGGTGACGACACCTCGATGAAGTCCTTCATCCGCAAGTCCGACCTGTCCCGTGATCGTGCGGAACAGCGTCCGGAGCGCTTCGCCGTCGGTGACAAGGTCGATGCCCGCATCACCAACATCGACAAGGCCTCGCGCCGCATCTCCCTGTCCATCAAGGCACTGGAGATCTCCGAAGAGCGTGAAGCCGTCGAACAGTACGGTTCCTCTGACGCCGGCGCTTCGCTCGGCGACATTCTCGGCGCCGCGCTGCGCGAGAAAGAGGGCGAGCAGGGCGACAACTAGTCACCCTGACCCGGACAGAAGAACGGCCGGAGCCTCTCGCTCCGGCCGTTTTTTTATACCTGCGCATTGACGGCCGGGGCCGCAGGCGCAAGGATCGGATTTTCTGGTGCGGAGGTGCTCAATGATCAAATCGGAATTGATCGACAAACTAGCCGAAGCCAACCCCCATCTTTACCACCGCGATGTCGAGCGCGTGGTCAATACGATCCTTGACGGGATCACGGACGCGCTCGCCGAAGGCGACCGTGTCGAGCTGCGTGGTTTCGGTGCGTTTTCGGTTCGCCGCAGACCGGCCCGTGTCGGCCGCAATCCGCGGACCGGTGAAAGCGTTGCCGTGAAGGAGAAGCACGTACCCTTCTTCAAGACCGGCAAGGAGCTGCGCGAGCGGGTGGATGCGTCCCGGGAGACCCATCCCGAACTCGCCGAATAAACGACAATCCGATTGCATGAACAAAGGGCCCGGCATTGCCGGGCCCTTTGTCGTTGGCGGGAAACGCTTCGGGGGAAGGAAACCCTTCGGAGGGAATAAAGCTTTCAGGGTCGGGAGGATTTGGCGGCGGGTCCGGTCTTCCGGTGTCCGGGCAGAACACCGGCCCTTCGTCATCGGCATCACGAAAGTCCGGATCCCGCCGCCCGGCCGGCAGCCCATCGGCATCGGGCCACCGGCAAGCCGTCAGATCTTGCGGTTCCAGTCCGCATGGCCGTCAAGCCAGTCGAACCGGCGGACCAGCCAACCTGTCCAATCGCCGTAGTAACGGCGCTCCCCGGTGCTGCCCACAATCCGGGGCGGGGTGTGTTCAATCATCAGTTCAGCGAGGGTCATGACCATCTCCGTCATAAGCATGACCATGATTTAAGAGGCCAGAACCGCCTTGACCAACGCGATCTCGAGGGTCTTTTATAAAGACAGCTTATGACTGATACTCACCCGCTCCCGCCCATTCACGCCGTCCGCGTGTTCGAGGCCGCCGCCCGGCTGGGAAACTTCACCCGGACCGGCGAGGCCCTCGGCATGACCCAGGCTGCGGTCAGCTACCAGATCAAGCTGCTGGAAGACCGGCTGGGCTTCGCCCTGTTCGAGCGCAAGGCCCGGCATGTCGAGCTGACGGCACGCGGCCGCCAGCTGGCACAGGGCACGTCGGACGCCTTCCGCATGCTCGAGCGCACCTTCCGCGATGTCCGGGAGGATCGCGACAGCGTGCTGACCATCACAGCCCTGCCGACCTTCTGCTCGAACTGGCTCGTCCCCCGGATCGGCAATTTCCAGATTGCCCATCCCGAATTCGCTGTGCGTATCGACAGCCGCTCCGAAGTGGTCGACATCGCCGGCGGCGACGCCGATATCGGCATCCGTCTGGGTCATGGCCGCTGGGATGGGCTGGAGGCGCGCTTCCTGTTCGCCGACACGATCACCCCGCTGGTTCCGGCGCGTGCGGTCGAGCGGCTCGGCCCGATCGAAACGCCCGCCGACCTCCTGAAGCTGCGCCTGTTCGGGCCGATGTCCTGGTGGCGCGACTGGTTCGACAATGCCGGTGCCGACCCGTCCGGTCTGCCCGAGCGTGCCGCGCTCGAGCTGGAAACGCAGTCCATGGAGATCGCCGCGGCCATTGCCGCCGGCGACGCCGCTGTGGCCGTGTCACCGCTCTATTTTGCCGAACAGATCGCCGCCGGAATACTGGTCCGCCCCTTCGAGTCCGAACTCGACCACAAGGTGGCCCACTACCTCGTCTATGACCGCAACCGCTCGCGGGAACCGAAAATCCGGTCCTTTGTTGAGTGGATGCTGTTCCAGCCAATGGCCTTTTGCCTCAACCAGCCCGTCCCGGCCTTCCCGGAAGCGGGAGAGACCGTGTAGCGCAACACTGTATCGCGCTTCCCAAGCCGCCCCGGACAGGTTAACCGGTCTGGCATGACGGATATGAAGTTCTGCGGATTGAAGACCGGGCGGGATGTGGCGGCTGCCGAGCAGGTCGGTGCACGCTGGACCGGCTATGTCTTTTTCGAGAAAAGCCCGCGCCATGTCAGCCCGTCGCTGGCCGGCGAACTGGCGCATCTGGCGAAGACCAGCGAGACGGTCGCCGTAACCGTCAATCCGGACGACGATCTGCTCGCCCGCATCCGCGACGCCATGCATCCGGACTGGATCCAGCTGCACGGCGCCGAGACGCCGCAGCGCGTCGTACAGGCCCGGGCCTATGCAAAGCGCGGCGTTATCAAGGCCTTGCCCGTCGCCGAAACGGCCGATCTGGACGCCGTCAAAGCCTTTGACCGGATCGCCGACATGATCCTGTTCGACGCGAAACCGCCGAAGGGCGCCGACCGCCCGGGCGGTCACGGTGCGGGCTATGATTATGCTCTGCTGAAATCGCTGCAGATTTCCGTGCCCTGGCTCTTGTCCGGCGGGCTGGATGCAACCAATGTCTGCGCCGCTGTCGCGGCTGCCGGCGCCGGCGCGGTCGATGTGTCTTCCGGCATAGAGAGCGCACCGGGCGTCAAGGACGCCGCGAAGATGCAAGCCTTTGCCGCCGCCCTGGCGGTCTGACCGCGCCAATGCGCACCAACCAAGGAGCCGAGCCATGAGCGAACCCGTGTCCGCCGATACACGTCCCAATGCGCTCTCGGCCTGGCCGGATGCGCGTGGCCGGTTTGGCGATTATGGCGGTCGTTTCGTCGCCGAAACATTGATGCCGAACATTCTGGAACTCGAGGAAGCCTATGAGGCGGCCAAGGCCGACCCGGCCTTCCGCGAGGAGATGGACCTCTTCCTGAAGGATTATGTCGGCAAGCCCAGCCCGATCTATTTCGCCGAACGCCTGACCGAGGAATTCGGCGGCGCCCAGATCTGGTTCAAGCGCGACGAGCTGAACCACACCGGCAGCCACAAGATCAATAACTGCCTCGGCCAGGTCCTGCTGGCCCGCCGCATGGGCAAGACGCGCATCATCGCCGAGACCGGCGCCGGCCAGCACGGCGTGGCGACGGCCACCGTTGCGGCACGCTTCGGCATTCCCTGCACCGTCTTCATGGGCGCCACGGATGTGGAACGCCAGGCACCGAACGTCTTCCGCATGAAGCTGCTGGGCGCAGAGGTCGTGCCGGTCACCTCGGGCACGGGCACGCTGAAGGACGCCATGAACGAGGCCCTGCGCGACTGGGTGACGAATGTGCACGACACCTTCTACGTCATCGGCACGGTCGCGGGCCCGCACCCCTATCCGGCCATGGTGCGCGACTTCCAGTCGATCATCGGCCGCGAGGCGCGCGCCCAGATGAAGGCACGCCTGGGCCGCCTGCCCGATGCCTGCGTCGCCTGTATCGGCGGCGGGTCGAACGCGATGGGCCTCTTCCACCCCTTCATCGAGGACGAGGAGGTTCGCCTGATCGGCGTCGAGGCGGCAGGCAAGGGCGTGGAAACCGGCAAGCATGCGGCCTCGCTGAAAGGCGGCAAGCCGGGCATCCTGCACGGCAACAAGACCTATCTCCTGCAGGATGATGACGGCCAGATCATCGACGCGCACTCGATCTCGGCCGGTCTCGACTATCCCGGCATTGGCCCGGAACACGCTTTCCTGCACGACATGAAACGCGCGGAATACGTCTCCGCCACCGACCAGGAAGCCCTCGAGATGTTCCAGATCTGCACCAGGCTGGAAGGCATCATCCCGGCCCTTGAACCCGCCCACGCCCTGGCCCGTGTGCGCGATCTGGCAAAGGAACTCGGCAAGGACGGCGTCATCCTGATGAATATGTGCGGCCGCGGCGACAAGGACGTGCCCCAGGTGGCGCGCGTGCTGGGGGTGGAGCTCTAGATGACTGATCGTCTCACCACCCGTTTTGCCGAACTGTCCGCCTATAACCGATCCGGCTTCGTCGCCTACATGATGGCCGGGGACGGCGACAGCCAGGCGCTTCTGAACGCTTTGCCTGCAGCCGGCGCCGATGTGATCGAACTGGGCATGCCCTTCACCGATCCGATGGCCGACGGGCCGGCGATCCAGGCCTCCGCTTTGCGGGCGCTGGACGCCGGCATGACGTTGAAGGGCACGCTGGCCCAGGCCGCCGTCTTCCGCAAACAGGACAAAGACACGCCGATCGTCCTGATGGGCTATGCCAACCCGATCCATCACATGGGCTGGGAGGCGTTTGCCAAGGCGGCGGCCAAGGCCGGCGTTGACGGTCTGATTTGCGTCGACATACCGCCGGAAGAAGACGACGAGCTGCGCGCGGCGCTGGGCAAATACTCCATCGCCCTGATCCGCCTGGCGACCCCGACCACCGACGACAAGCGTCTGGCGACCGTTGTCGCCAACACGTCGGGCTTCGTTTATTACGTTTCCACGACAGGGGTGACCGGTGCCGGGTCCGGCGCGGCAACCGAAGTCGGCGAGGCGGTTGCCCGCGTCCAGCGCGCCAGCGGATTGCCCGTTGCAGTCGGCTTCGGCGTGAAGGAACCGGACCAGGCCGCCGCCATTGCCCGCACGGCCGACGCGGTCGTGGTGGGCTCGGCCATCGTCGATGCAATGCATTCAGGCGGTGTTGCCGGAGCACAAGAGTTGGTAAAGCGCCTGTCGTCCGCTGTGCACGCTGCACGCCGCTGAGGAAGACAAGCCGATGAGCGATCAGGATACGGGAATGAACTGGCTGTCCAAGATTACCCCGCCGGGCATGTCGAAAATCTTCTCCAAGCGGGACACGCCGGACAATTTGTGGATCAAATGTCCCAAGTCGGGCGAGATGGTGTTCCACAAGGATCTGGAAGCCGGCCTGTTCGTGACGCCCGCCGGGCATCACATGCGCATCGGCCCGGCCTGGCGCTTTCAGTTCACCTTCGATGGCGAGTATACCGAGCTGGACACGCCGGAAGTTCCTCGCGACCCGCTGAAGTTCAAGGACGACAAGCCCTATACGTCGCGCTTGACCGCTGCCCGCAAGAAGACCGGGCGCGACGACGCAATGGCGATTGCGGTCGGCCGTATCGGCGGGCTGGAAAGCGTCGTCCTGGTGCAGAATTTCGCCTTCATGGGCGGCTCGCTCGGCATGGCGGCCGGTGAGAGCTTCATCAAGGCGGCCGAGGAGGCGATCGCCCGCAAGGCACCACTGATCGTCTACACGGCCGCCGGCGGTGCGCGCATGCAGGAGGGTACGCTCTCCCTGATGCAGATGCCGCGCACCACGATTGCCGTGGAAATGCTCAAGGATGCCGGCCTGCCCTATATCGTGGTGCTGACCGATCCGACCACGGGCGGGGTGACCGCGTCCTACGCCATGCTGGGCGATGTTCACATCGCCGAGCCGGGCGCCCTGATCGGCTTTGCCGGACCACGCGTCATCGAGCAGACGATCCGCGAAAAACTGCCGGAAGGCTTCCAGCGCGCCGAATACCTGCTGGAAAAGGGCATGGTCGACAAAGTCGTGCATCGCCGGGACATTCCGGGTACACTGGCGCGCATGCTGAGGGTCATGATGAAGCGCCCCGGAACGTCGATGCCGGCGTCTCTCACACCGCCGCCGGCCGACCATGTGGCCAGCGACGGGGGCAGCCATTAGCACGCGCCGTCAGGATCTTGATGACGCGCTGGTGCGCCTCGCCGGCCTGCACCCGCAGAAAATCGATCTTTCCCTCGGACGCCTGCAGCGCCTTCTGACAGCGCTGGGCAATCCCCAGGACCATCTGCCGCCGACCGTCCATGTTGCCGGAACGAACGGCAAGGGCTCGACCTGTGCCTATCTGGCCGAGATGGCCCGCACCAAGGGCGAGCGGGTGCATGTCTACACATCGCCCCACCTGGTAAATTTCAACGAGCGCATCCTGCTCGACTCGGCCCCGGTCGACGACAAGACGTTGATCGAGGCCTTTGCCCGCTGCGAGGCGGCGAATTTCGGTGAACCGATCACCTTCTTCGAGATCACCACGGCGGCGGCCCTGCTGCTCTTCTCCGAACATCCCGCCGACCGGCTGATCCTGGAAGTCGGTCTGGGCGGCCGTTTCGACGCCACCAATGTTATCGCCCGGCCGGCCCTGAGCGTGATCACACCGGTCAGTCTCGATCACCAGGAATTCCTGGGCACTGACCTGCGCCAGATCGCCCGCGAGAAGGCCGGCATCTGCAAGTTCGGCGTTCCGGTCGTGGTCGGCAACCAGGCCGACGACGCCGAAGCCGCCATTCTGGACGAGGCCGCCAAGGTGGGCGCTCCGGCCTTTGTCTGGGGCCGCGACTACAACGCCTATATCCAGCACGGCCGGCTGACCTACGAGGATGAAAGCCGTGTCTGGGACCTGCCGGCTCCTGGCCTGCTGGGCCCGCACCAGATCCTCAATGCCGGTGCCGCAGCCGCCGCCGCCGCCGTGCTGCAATGGCCCGAGAGCGCTGCAGCCGCCGGTATTGCCAATGCAGCCTGGCCGGCCCGCCTGCAGAGCATCACCCGGGGTCCGCTCGGCGAGATCGCGCGCAAGGCCGGTGCCGAGCTCTGGCTCGATGGTGGCCATAATGAAGCCGCCGCCAAGGCCCTCTCCCACGCCCTCGCCGACATGGACGAGCGTGACGAGCGTCCGCTGGTCATCATTGCCGGTTTCTCGCCCAACAAGGATGTCACCGCCTGGTGCAGCCAGTTCTCCGGCCTGGCCCGGCGCCTCATAGCGGTGGAATTCAAGTCCGGCCGCGGCGGCTCGCAGTCCGCACACGATGTGGTCGCGGCCTGCCAGGCCGGCGGCGTGAAGGCGGAGATCGCCAGCGGGTTGATCCCGGCCATGAAGAATGCCGCCAAGGAACACCCCGCACCGCGCATCCTGATCGGCGGATCGCTTTACCTCGCCGGCGAAGCCCTCGCCCTCGGTGACGCCCCGCCGCATCGGACGCCGGGCTGAGATCACGAAGCTGTGAGACCTGCATCCGGCGCGTCCGGTCGCAGCATCTACCGGACATATCCACACTGCCCGGAGTTTTCATGAGACTTTTGATCAGCGGCCTCGCCGCAAGCCTTCTCCTCTCTCTGCCTGTCCTCGCACAGGAAACCGATGCGCCGCTCGACCTGCCAGCGCTGGCCGACGATATCGACCGGCTCTTGCGCGATCATGTCTATGATCCGGAGGCCTTGTCGTCGCCGGCCTATGCCCGCGTATCGGAACAGGTTGAGCATCTGGCGCAAACCGCAGAAAGCCGGGAGGCATTCATCACCGGTTTCCGCGATATCTGGCGCAGTGGCCCGTTCTCCCATGTCCAGCTCAGCGAAGCCCCCATGCCGCTGGAGCAGATGATTACCTATATCGATACGATGCGCGTGGGCGGCGGGGGTGCCGTCCTGAGCTGGCGGGACGACATCGCGGTACTGACGGTCAACACGATGATGGGCCAGGACACGATCGAGGAGATCGATGCCGCCTATGACACAATTGCCGCGCACAGCGCGCGCGGCCTGATTATCGACCTGCGCGAGAACGCCGGCGGAGCCTTTGCGGTGAAGCCGCTGGTCGAACATGTCCTGACCGAGCCTCTGGACGCCGGAGCGTTCGTGTCTCAGCCGTGGAATGCCCGGATGGAACGGGCACCCGGGCTGGACGATGTCGACGGCATCTCCCCCTGGGAGGGCTGGTCGGTGCGCTCCTTTTGGGAGCATGTCCAGACCGCGGAGATTACCCGTATCCGCTTTGTGCCGGACGAGGCGCAGTTCGACGGCCCGGTCTATGTCCTGACCAGCGCACGCACCGCCAGCGCTGCGGAAATGGCCGCCGATGCGCTCAAGGCCTCGGATCGGGCGCGGCTTGTCGGTGAAACCACGGCCGGACAGATGCTGTCACAAACGATGTACGAGCTGCCGGGCAATCTGCACCTCGCTCTGCCGATCGCCGACTATTACTCGTTTGCCAATGGCCGGATCGAAGGTGCCGGTGTGTCTCCCCATATCGCCGTGCCCGCAGACGCGGCGATGGACACCGCCCTGGCTGCGCTTGCGCGGGACTGACCAGCGTTCCCCGGCCAGCCGAAACGAAAACGGGCGCCCCGGTGGGGCGCCCGTTTCAGCATTCGAAAAGCGTCGGGAAGGCTAAAGGCTTTCCTTCACCCATTCGGAGATCTTGCCCTTGGCCATGGCGCCGATCTTGGTGGAGACGACCTGGCCGTCCTTGAAGATCATCATGGTCGGGATGCCGCGCACGCCATACTTGCCGGGCGTCATCGGGTGATCGTCGATATTTACCTTGGCGATGGTCAGCTCGCCTGACAGTTCCTCGGAGATTTCCTCGAGAGCCGGGGCGATCTGTTTGCACGGCCCGCACCATTCGGCCCAGAAGTCCACGAGGACCGGACCGGGTGCATTGAGAACGTCGCTTTCGAAGGATTCATCGCTGACCGCCTTGGTCGCCATGGGAAACTCCTTTTTTCGGGCCTTAAAAGAACATGTGCCCGAAGGTCCGGACACGATGGATGGCGCGTGAGGTAAGGAGACCCGCCGCCGCCGTCAAGCCGTCGCCCCGTCCAGAACCGCGTCCATGAGGTCATCTGCCACTTCCATGAGCCGTGCTGCATCCGTCCAGAGCAGGGCGCAACGTACCGTTTTTCCGGGATGAACCGCGCGAAGCAGGGCGCGATAGGTCGCCAGCTGGCCGATATACACTTTCGCCACTGCAGCAACGTCTTCCGGCGGCGGGCGATTGGTCTTGTAGTCGACGATCAGCACTTCGCTGTCCGTCACCACCAGCCGGTCGACCTGACCGCGCACGATCACATTTCCGGGAAGATCCGGTGCCCGGCCGACGAGCGACACTTCCGCCCGGCTGCCCGGACCAAACAGGGGGGCAAAGTCCGGATCATCGAGAATGCCCAGCGTTTCCTCGATCATCACCTTCCGGTCGGCATCGGAGAAATCGGGCTGGGCCGCTACGAAGCGTTCGGCCGCCTCGCGCCGGCGCTCGCGGGCGAGGTCCGGCAGGGTCTGCAGGAGTTTGTGGATCACATCGCCGCGCCGGAAACGGTGCGCGCCCGGATCCGCCAGCGGCGAGAGAACCGGCGGCTCGAAATCCGCCTCATCCCCACCCAGAAAGCTCGACGGTGCTACGCCACGTACGCCGGATTGTTCGCTGCGGGCCGGAATGCGCGCCCAGTCCGGGATGTCGATGACCGCACGGCGGGTCCGTTCGGCCGCACCCAGCGCCACCGGTGCAGGCCCGAAACGCAAGCCGCTGCCGATATCCTCGATACGGGCAGACAGCGGCGTCTCGATCTCGTCCCAGCCCTCGCCGCCCCAGTGCTCGGCCAAGCGCGCATACCAGCTGTCTTCGGAGATCTGGCCCAGCGCGCCGGCACCCTGACGCCAGCCGCACACGATCAGCCGGTCCCGCGCGCGGGTCAGGGCCACATAGAGCAGGCGGCCATGCTCGGCCTTCAGCCGATTGGCGGCGGTTTCACGCAGTTCGGCCACGGCCGGCGGATCCTCGGCCTTGCGCTGCGACCAGATCAGGCCGGCTTCGGGATGAGGCAGGATCGCATCGCCCTTGCCGGTGAGCGGAGAACGCGTCGTATCAGGCAAGATGATGACCGGCCGCTCCAGCCCCTTGGAGGCGTGTACCGTCATCACCTGGACCTCGTCCCGGTCATGGCTCATCTCGCGCTTGAGCTGGGTATCCTCGGTCCCGATCGCCGCAAGGAAGGAGGACAGCGCCCCGCCGCCCTCGCGCTCATGATCCAGCGCCCGCGCCAGGAACTCCTCCAGCGGATCACGCGCTTCCTCGCCCAGGCGTGCATTGACCCGCGCCCAGCGTGTCTCGCCGGTCGGCGTACGCGCATTGAGAAAACCCGCGAAGAGATCGTAGAGCCGGTCGCTGTCAGCGGCATCGCGCACGGCCTTCAGGGCGTCGCGCGCTTCGGACAGGCGCGGATCGTCGCTGGTGAAGAGCGCGCTCCACAGCGTGCCGCGGCGCGTGGAGGTGCGGCGGCGGGCCAGATCGAGGAGCACATCATCGTCAATCGCCGGCGGACTGCCGTCTGCAGGATCGAAGAAGGGCGACTTGAGCAGTTCGGCCAGCGCCAGATCGTCACCCGGCGTGATCGCGAAACGCGCCAGCGCCAGCATGTCCTTCACCGCCGTCTGCTCCTTGAGCACCATGCGGTCGGCACCCGCCACGGGCACGCCCTTCAGCTTGAGCTGACGGATCACTTCCTCGAAGAAGCCGCCCGTGCGGCGCCAGACCAGGATGGCGATATCGCCGGGCCGGACGGGGCGCTGGCTGAACGCGCCGCGCGCCTCTTCCCAGATCCCGTCACCACGCGCCAGCATGGCGCGGATCTCCTCGGCGACGGTCTCGGCCAAGATATCCCGCGCCGAACCGCGCGCGCTCGCATCGACCGGGTCGAAGATCGAGGCTTCCTCGACGCTTTCCGGCTTGGGCACGGCAGGCCAGAACTCGACACAGCCGGGCGTGTTCATGCGCGCGGCCCGATGGCTCTGATAGCGGGCGAAGGGGCGGTCCGACGCCTGGAATTTCGTCTCCGGCGCCATGAAGGCAGCCGCTTCCGGCGCGAAGGCCTGGTCCACCGCTGCAAGGATCTCCGGTGCCGAGCGGAAGGACACATCCAGGCCGGGGCGTTCAAAGCCCAGCTCGGCGGCGCTGGCGGCCGCGGCCAGGCGGTCGCCCTCTTCCATGAAGCGCGCCGGCTCGGCGCCCTGGAAGGAATAGATCGACTGTTTTTCATCGCCCACGATGAAGAGGGTCCGCCCGCTTTCGCGCGCGCCTGCACCGGCGAAGAATTCCGCCGTCAGACCGCGGATCATGTCCCACTGCCGTGGCGCGGTGTCCTGGGCCTCGTCGATCAGTGCATGCGACAGCGTGCCGTCGAGCTTGTAGCCGACCCAGCCGGAAAACGCGTTCTCAGGCCGAAGGAGGTTGCCGGCCAGCCGGACAAGGTCGTCGAAATCAAGCGCCCGGCGGCGTTGCAACTCGTCCTCATAGGCTTCGACAAAGCGCGCCGCGATATCGATCGCCACCGCGCTCGCTTCCGCAACCGCCGCCGCCCGGACCTGGTCGCGGACCTTTTCCAGCCGGGCACACTCGCGCTCCAGCATCGGCTTCACACCCGGCGCGACCTTGTCACAGCCTGCCGTGATCAGCGATTTGGCCGGTGTTCCGCGCCCCTTGTCGGTGAAGAAAACCTGGACGTAGAGATCGAACGCGCCTTCGGCCCGGTCGGATTTCAGGGCCTGCTCGATCAGATCGGCGCGCCCCACATCGGTCTTGCTGCCATGATTGCGCTGGACGATGACCGTCTCTTCCAGACGATCGCGCGGCGCCTGCGCCCAGGCTTCAGTCTTCAGCGCATCCGCCGTTGCACCGGCCTCCAGACCGAGCGTCGCATAGAGCGTGTCGACCAGCCCGTGCGGACCGCCCGCCCGGTCCAGCGCATCGCGGAAATCATGCCGGCGGCCACGGGCCCAGCCCATGATGGAGGCAAAGGCGTCGGGCCCGCCAGTGCGCAGGACCAGATCGACCGTTTCCGGCGGCAGGGCACACAGCACGCGCTGGCGCGCCGCATCAATCCGCCGGGCCGCCTCGGCCTCGTCGAGCGTGTCGAAGCCGGGCGGTGCGCCGGCTTCCAGCGGAAAGCGCCGCAGCAGGTTTTCGCAGAAGGCGTGGATGGTCTGGATCTTCAGGCCGCCGGGCGTTTCCAGGGCACGGGCAAACAGGCGACGCGCATCCTCGATCTGCCCGACCGGCAGATCGTCATGACCCAGCTGTTCCTTCAGATCACGCCCGAGCTCCTCCGCCCCCGCGACCGACCAGCGGCCCAGACGGGTAAAGAGACGATCCTTCATCTCCGCCGCGGCGGCCTTGGTGTAGGTGACGCAGAGGATTTCCTCCGGCGCGACGCCCTGGAGCAGGATGTTCACCACGCGGTCGACCAGGACGCGGGTCTTGCCTGAGCCGGCATTGGCTTCCACGAAGACGCTGACGCCGTGATGCGCCGCCCGCTTCTGGGCGTCGGAGGCGGCCGCGCGGATCGTATCGTCGAAACCGGGCGCGGTCATGTATCACCCTCCGACCCGTCCGGCGCACTCGCCCATTCCCCGCGGCGGGCGAGATGGTCGAAATCGCCGTAATCATTGGTGTACTTGGCGCGCGTCTGGCTTTCATACGGCACCGTTTCGTCATCGAAACGGGCGATCCAGCCGGTGAGATCCTCCAGCGCCTTCTCCGCCATCTCCATGGCGTCTGGCTGGTTGCGGCCACTGTCCACACGCCGCTCCTCGCCGCCCTTCGCATTGCCGGGCAAAGCCAGATAGTAGAGCCCCGCCACGGGCGCAGCCGCCAGATCGGGAAAGCCGTTCCCGGTCGCCGCGATCGCCGCCGTCAGCGGCAATTGCGGATCGAACCCGGCCGCGACTTCCTTGGGCGAGGCGCTGGAGCCGGTCTTGTAGTCGATCACATCGATCCGGCCATCGGGATGACGGTCGAACCGGTCAGCCCGCCCGTAAAGCACGAAATCGCCGGCCGGCCCGTCCAGTCGCCGCTCGCCCCGGATCTCCACCTCATCGACCGTGATGCCGAGATCGCGCCGGCTCTGTTCCCAGGCGACCAGCCAGGCCGCAGCCCGGCGGAAGCGGGCCAGCTCCACCGCCATCTCGCCCGGCTGAAATCCCCATTCAAGCAGGTAGGGTTCCGCAGCCGCGACGAGCTGGTCCTCCGCATCCGCGGGCACGGCGGCGCGCCAGAGCGGCACCACATCCTGCAGCGCGGCATGCAAAGCCGTTCCGCGTTCGCGCGCGCCTGGCGGCATGTCGGCAGGATCGAGCCGGCGCAAGCCGAGAACATGGCGCGCGAAGATCGAATAGGGATCGCGCACCCAGGTGCGGATTTCCGTGATCGACAGCTTGCGCGGCCGTTCGGCAACAGGCGGAGACGGGGCGGGTCTCGGCGCCGGCACAGGCGCAATGCCTGTTTCGTCGAGCACGCGCGCGAGGGCGAGATAGTCCGTCTTCGGCGCCAGCGCGGCTTCGGCCCCGGTTTCGCCCAGCGCGCCACGGGTCAGCGTCTTCAGACGCCAGACCCAGCGCGAGGCGACGGTGGGCGCACCATCGGCCTTGCCGGCCCGGGTCAGGATCACATCGGGTGCGGCCGCGAGCTGGGCGAAATCATGTGCGGCCAGACCATAGCGCCGCTCCGGCGCGCCGAGTTCCGCCGCGATCCGCATGCCGCGAGAAAGCCAGGGGTCCGCGCCCAGCCCCGCCGGCCAGACGCCTTCATTCAGCCCGGCGAGGATCACCCGATCGGCCGAGATCAGGCGTGCCTCCAGCGGACCCAGGACCTGCAGGCGCGGGTGCACGCCCAGCTTGGGCGGCACGCGCCGTGCGCCGATCAGTTCGCGCACGGCGGCGGCATAGTCAGCCAGCGACATTTCCGGCAGGCTGTCGCTCTCTTCCAGCAGCGAACGGACCAGTCCGGCCGCCGCCTCACCGCCTTCCCCGCCCCACAGCGCGCCCTCGCCCTGCGGTGTCGCGGACAGGGCCTCCGCGGCACGGGCATGCGCTTCCGCCCAGGCGGCAGCGCTGCGCCTCTCGCCATCGATCAACGGCGCGAAGGCTTGTTCCACAACGTCGAGCAGTGTCCGGAGCAGCGCCTTGTCATCATCGAACAGCTCGACATATTTGCCGTCCAGCCGCTGGCGCACGGCGGCAAAATCATGCCCGGGCCGCGCACCACGCAGAGCCTCGGCCTCGAACTTGGCGAGGACGGTATGGACCGTCCCGCGCGGATAACCGGCACTGAACAGGGGCGAGCTCCACAGCGCTGACAGGGCGACAACGCTGCCGGGGTCTTCGGCGACATCGAGCAGGCGGGTCAGGAAGGCCCCGGCCGGTGTCTCGGCCAGCGAAGCCCCGCCGGAATCGTCCAGCCTGACGCCGAACCGGGTCATCTCGGCGGAGACACGCCGCGCCAGCGCGCGGTCCGGTGTGACCAGGATGGCTGTCCGATCGGGCGTCTCCAGCGTCTCGCGCAGCATCAGCGCGCAGGCTCGCGCCTCACTGATCGGATCCGGTGACTCGATCAGTGCAAGGCCCGACAATGCCCGCTCGAAAAAGTTCTCGCCAAAACGCCCGCGCAGATGCTCGATACGCGACATCCACTCATCCGTGGTGCCGGCAGGTCTGAGTGCCTCGGCGATCAGGCGGCGGCGCATCTCGGCCGGACGCGCCTCGGCGGCCCCCGGCCAGGCGCGAACATCGGACCGCGTCACCCCGCATCGAGCCACGAACTCCTTCATCGCCCATTGCGGATGCACGTCATCGACAGCAGCCCAGGCGGTGTCATCGGCATCCCAGTCGAAACCGGGCAGCACGACCGCACCCTGCGGCAGGCCGGCGATCACCTGCATCAGGTCGCGGGCTGCCGGGATCGACCCTGTCGAACCGATGGCGAGAACGGGATGATCGGGTGGGCTGGTCTGCCAGCGCTCGATCAGCTTGCGCAGGACGAGCGAGCGCCGTGCGGCGGCGTCGTTGAGGCCCAGCTCGGCCAGGCGGGCTGGCCAGACACGCTGGACGATATCGATAAACTCGACGGCCTCGCGCCGGTCGGCGGGCAGATGATCGCGCATCGCCTCGTCAATGGCGGAGAGGTCCTCGACCTCTTCGGTTGCCAGATCGTCCATCAGCGCGGCCAGCGGTTCGGCGAGCGCCAGCGCGCCGCCAATCCCGATCGGCCGGCCCAGGGCCGCTTCCTTGGCGAGGATCAGACGCGCCAGTTCGAACCGGCGGCGGGCTGGCGAAACGGGCGGCGGAGCGATGCCGGCCAGCTCGCCCGGCTCGAAGGGCGGATCGTCAACATCGACATCGCCGATCGGCCGGATCAGTGGCAGAAGCGCGACGCCGGTGCCGGCTTCCTCGGCAAAGATGTCGCCCAGCGCCTTGGCCGCCCGGCGGGTCGGTGTGAGGATCAGGATACGGGTCAGGGCGTCCGGATTGCCCGCCGCATCGAATTCGGCGCGCAAGGTGCGGGCAACGGTGCGAAGGAAATCGTCCTGCGGCGGCAGGGTGAAGAGGCGCGGGGCCGGCGTATCGAAGATCCGCGCGCTCACCCTTTCAGCCGCGCCCCGGCCTCTTGCAGGGTGCCCGGATCGCCGACATGCATCCAGAAACTCTCCATGGCGATGCCGTGGACGCGCCCCTCCGGCTCCAGCGACTTCCAGATCTCCATCATGGAGAAGCGTTCGGCCTTGCGGCCGGCAAGAATGCGCGGATGGACGATATGGACACCGGCAAAGGCATACGGCGCCGATGCAGCCGCGCCTCGGAACCGCACCTGCCCGTCCGGTTCGAGAAAGACATCGCCGGCACCGTCAAAGCCGAGCGTGCGCTCCATCGGCGCGAGCAGGAGGAGCACATCCATCCGCTCCGGATCCCAGGCCGCCTGCATGCGGTCGAGTTCGCGCGCGCCTTCATCAATCCAGACCGCGTCGATGTTGGAGACGAAGAAGGGTTCATCGCCCAAGGCAGGCAGTGCCTTCACCACGCCGCCACCGGTCTCGAGCACTTCGCCGGTTTCATCGGAGATGGTGACGTCCGGCATACCGGTATGGCGCTCAAGATGGTCGCGCATCAGCTGCGGGAAGTGATGGATGTTGACGACACACGCCTCGACACCCGCCGCGGAGAACCGGTCCAGCGCCCAGTCGACGAGCGCCTTGCCGCCCACCTCGACCAGTGCCTTGGGCCGGTCATTCGTGATCGGCCGCATCCGTGTGCCCAGCCCGGCGGCCAGGGCCATGCCGCGGGTAATCCGGGTCATTTGTGCGCTTCCAGCAATACGGCGCCGGCATGCGCCTTGATCCACAGATTCAACTCCATCAGCGCGGGATGCTGGATATCGCCGGCGAAGTGGCGGGCGACACGCGGCAGCATGTCGAGATAGCGCACCTTGCCGTCGCGCACGGCGAGCCGCACGAAAATACCGAGGATCTTGGCATTGCGCTGGGCCCCGAGAACGGCATAGGCCGCATCGAACCCGGCCGCATCACGCAGGCCGGCGCGCTCGACGAAGCGGGCTTTCAGCGGCACGGCAAGCTTGCGGTCGACATTGCGGCGGGCGTCTTCCAGCAACGAGACCAGATCATAAGCCGGATGGCCGATCAGCGCGTCCTGGAAATCGAGCAGGCCGACCGAGGCCTCGCCCTCGCGCTCAGGCAGATAGATCAGGTTTTCCGCGTGATAATCGCGCAGCACAAGGCCGGGCGGGCAGTTTTCCAGCCGCCCGAAAGCCCGCGCCCAGATCGCGCGCCATTCGTCCAGCGCCGCCTCGGACAGGGTCACCCCCGCATGCCGGCGCAGGAACCACTCGACGAAGAGATCGGCCTCGGCCATCAACGCCGTCGCATCATAGCTCTGCAACGGCCAGCTCTGCCCGCCGGCCTCGACTGCATCGGGGAAGCTGGAGCGATAGATCGCCGCCAGCGTGTCGACGGCGGCGGCATAGAGCGAGCCCTCATGCATCTGGTCGGGCAGCAGCCGCGCGAACAGCGCGTCGCCCAGATCTTCCAGCAGGAGGAAACCGTGCTCCAGATCGCTCGCCAGGACAGAGGGCGCAGAAAAGCCGCGCTCGCACAGCGCATCCGACAGGCCGGCGAAAGCCGTCAGGTTCGGCCCGGCCAGGCGCGCCTCGGCATTATAGCCCAGCACCTTGCGCTCTTCAGGGCTGGCATCAGGCGGACAGGCCGGCGCCTCGGCGCCCGACGGCGCATCCATCAGCATGGCTGTCCGCGCGCCGTCTACGAGGCGAACATAGCGGCGCGTCGAGGCATCGCCGGCGAGAGGATGGCGTTCGGCCGCGGCCCAGCCGGCACGGTCGAGAAACGCGTCGAGGGCGCGATCGCGATCAGATGTCATCAAGTCTCTCCTCCCACCGGCCATACCCCGTTATCCGGGCTTTGCGGCCTGACTCCAAGTCGGTGTTTTCACCGCTCAACAGGATTTCCAGCCGGTCCCGCGGCAGCCTGTCGCCCAGGCGGTCCGGCCATTCCACAAGACAGATCGCCGTGTCGAACGCGTCGTCCAGTCCCAGCTCGTCAAGCTCGGACGGATCCTCGATGCGGTAGAGATCGGCGTGCCAGACCTCCTCGCCCGTATCCGTGTCATAGACTTGGACGAGCGTATAGGTCGGGCTGGGCGCATCCTCGATGCCACACAATTGCGCGATCACGGCGCGAGCGAGCGTGGTCTTGCCCGCCCCCAGATCGCCGGTCAGAAGCACGACATCGCCGGGCGCTAGTACCGCTGCCAGGCGGGCGCCGAGGCTATGTGTGGCTTCCAGTCCATCGAGATGATGCGTGCGTGAAGACCCCATGCCATGCGATTAGCGAAGCCCGCGCGTACCGGCAAGCGGTGAGGCTGTATCTTGACTCTGCTGTGAACGCTGTTCATGTCCATGGCGGTTCACGGAGTTACGCATGCCGAAGATCACCTATATCGAGCACAACGGTACCGAGCACGAGATCGACGTCCCCAGCGGCCTGTCGGTCATGGAAGGCGCGGTGCGCAACCTTGTCCCCGGTATCGACGCCGATTGCGGCGGTGCCTGCGCCTGCGCGACATGCCACGTCTATGTCGACCCGGCCTGGGCCGACAAGACCGGCTCGCGTGAACCGATGGAAGAATCGATGCTGGACTTCGCCGAAGACGTCCAGGAGACCTCGCGCCTGTCCTGCCAGATCACGGTGAGCGACGCACTGGACGGCCTGATCGTCCGGATGCCGGAGCACCAAGGCTGACGCCCTGGCACTGGCTCTAGCGCTGGATCGGGAGCATGCTGCGCACGCGCGGATTTCTGAGAAAAAGACCGCCCCATGCCATCAGGCCGAGATAAAGGCCGAACAGGGTATGGCTGAACAACGGGCTGTCGATGCGCAGATGCGAGGCCATGGCACCGCCAAAGAGGCCGGTGAGCAGAATGGCACCCAGCACGGATGTGCGCGGTACGGCATATAGCACGGCACCGACAAGGGTGAGGACACCCAGCCCGCGGGCCAGGTCCGGCGCATACCCCATGGCCTGGAGCGTTTCTCCGACCACCGGCAGCGCCATCAGCTTGATGACCGCGTCGAAGAGGAGGAAGGCGATCAGCAGTCCGCTGAGGACCCTTCCGGTCCATGTGAGGGCGGAATGCAGCCCGGAGCGGGGCGTTTCGGTTCCGGTCATTTCGGTTTCCTTTTCCATCACGGGTTTCACGACCGGGCCTGCGCACGGTCCAGATCGACCGCCGCGGCCACAAGGCGCGCGATACTGTCGGCATCGACGTCTCCTGGGTCGACGAGTTTCATCATCGCCATGTCCGCGCCGCCGGACGGCTCCAGGCGCGGCTCGAGCCCGGTCAGCGCACGGCCTTGCCAGAAGCCGAAGGTGACATGCCGGCTGGCTGCCTTGATCAGGCATACCAGACCATCCGCCTGGTAGACGGGATGCCCCCATTTGAAGGCCTCCGTCACCTGCTGCGTCGCCAGTACGGCGTCGCGCAACCGCATGGCAACCGGCCGTGGAATATCTGCCAGCCCGTCGAAATAGGCCTGAGCCTTCTGATCCATGAGCGCTACCCTTGATGCTTGAAGTTATCCAGTTATCTTGATGTCGAGATAAATCGCGAGATATCTTGATGTCAAGACAATTTCCGGACGCGCCGCCGGACCATATCGATACCCGGCGCAAGCAATGGGATGCGGAACTGCCCGATATCGACACGGTTGGAATGGCTATTCTGGGCCGGGCCCGCTGGATCACGCTGAGGGTCCGGCCGCAAATCGAAGCAGTCTTCGCGCAGCACGGTCTCGACACCGGCGAGTTCGACGTGCTGTCCACGCTGCTGCGTGCAGGTGCGCCATACCGGCTGCGCCCGACCGAACTCTACCGCTCGCTGATGGTCTCGTCGGGCGGGATGACAGACCGGCTCAAGCGTCTGGAACGCGCGGGCCTGATCTGCCGGCCGGCAACGGATGGGGACAAGCGCAGCCTGCCGGTCGAACTGACACCGGCAGGCCGCACGCTCGCCGAACGCGCCTTTCGCGAAGACATGACCGTCGAGAAGAGCTTGCTCGAAGCGCTGTCCGAGGAAGACCGCGACCAGCTGGCGGGCTTGCTGAGAAAGCTGGCGCTGAGCTTGCCGTCTCCCGACGAGGGCTAACGCGCCAGGCGTCCTGCTTCCAGTTGCAGCGCCTCGCGGATGGACAGCGGTCCCAGGAGCGCGACCTCGTACCCGTCGGCCGCTACCTCCACCGTGGATTCGCGGAAGGTGAAGATGAAGTGCCGCAGCTGGCGGAAGCGCTCACCGTTTCGCGACGGGTGAATGCTGTCCAACTGCCGCAGGTCATCGATCCAGTCCGACCGGCGCACTTCAAACGCACCGCAGGGATAGAGCCCCCGGGACGCCAGTGGGTGTCCTGCAAGCGTTTCCTCATCCGGCGGACCGGCCTTGTGAGTATGGGGCCGCACGAAGCGAATAGCGGCAACCGGCAGATCGGCCGTGTCGAAACCGACGATGCGGGCCGTCTCTCCGTCCCAGTCGGGATCCGCGTCCGGCATCAGGTAGACGAGACTGAGCCCGCCCTCGAGCGCCGCCAGCATCGGGTAGGGCGCACCGAAATCGCATTCGGGGATATCGTCGAGCTCGATCAGCCGGGAGGTGCGCCGGAAGGGCCACATAGCCCCTGCCTCAGGCGCGGCCCGACGCCGGACGGCGGGCCAGGTCGAGTTCCGGCGGAACGGCATTGCCATGCGGCTCGGACGGGAAGTGGCAGGACACTTTGGTGCCCTTGGCCGGCTCGGATTGCAGCTCTACCCAGCCGCCGTGCAGCTGGGCGATTTCCTTCACCAGCGACAGGCCAAGGCCGGCGCCGCCGCGCTCGCCGCGTGAGAAGCGCTCAAACACGGTCGCCTGTTTCTCCGGCGCGATGCCTTCACCGTCATCGGCCACCCAGAGCGTCAGCTGGTCTTTCGAGCGGCTGACCCCGATTGTCACTTCACCACCGGTCTGGACATGCCGGATCGCGTTGGACAGGAGGTTCATCGCAACCTGCTTGATGCGGTTCCGGTCGGCGCGGATCAGGCCGGACGCACCCTCGACATCGATACCCAGCTTGATCGACTGATGGTCGGCGCGCGCCTGGATCAGCTCGGCGGCCTCGCGCGCCACGTCGCCCACATCGACATCGCCCAGATCCAGCTCGAGCTGACCGGCATCGATCGCCGCGACATCGAGAATATCGTCGACCAGCTTGGCCAGATGCTCGGCCGCCGTCTGGATCGCCGCCATCGGCTCCTTCTGACGATCGCTCAGGGCACCGGCAAATCCCTGGGCGAGCATGTCGGCATAGCCGTTGATCGTGGTGAGCGGCGTACGCAGCTGATAGCTCACATGCTCAACGAATTCGGTCTTGATGCGCTCGGAGGTTTCCAGCGCCTCGGCACGCTCGCGCAAGGCTTCCTCGATGCGGCGGCTATCGGTGACATCATCCCAGCAGATCAGCGTCGCACCATCGGGCAGAGGACGGGTGAGATAGGTCAGCACGCGATCGTCGGACCGGCGCATCTCGCCGGTCACCTGTTTGCGGGCCTGCGGGCTGGGATCGGTGACGCGTGCCTTGATGTCGTTCCACACCCGGTCGTCGGCAAACAGGGCGGCGCAGGTCTCGGCGACCTGGTCGAACTCCGGCTGGCCGTCCAGCTCTTCGGCTTCGAAGCCCCAGATATCCTCGAAGGCATTGTTGTGCAGCTGCAGGCGGCCATTCGCGCCGAACACGGCAACCGCTTCGTGGAGCTTGTCCAGGGTGGCGCGCTGGACATTGATCAAGGTGTTGTAGCGGGCGCGCAGCGCGAGTTCGTCGGTCTTGTCCTCGAAAATCAGCATCAGACCGCCCAGCGGGTGACGCTGGCGGGCAACGCGCAGGGTGCGTCCATCCGGCAGAGGCCACAGCTCGTCCGGCGTCTCGTCGGTCGGCGGCAGGTCGTAGCGGGCCAGCTCGTCGGTCCTCCATCCGGAATAGTCCGCCTGTTCCGGCAGCAGGCGCTTTTCGCGCATCCGGTCGAGGAACTGGCCATGACCCGGGCGCTCGTTCAGCCAGGCATCATCCAGCTTGAACAAGCGCGAAAAGGCTGTGTTGTAGAAGTTGAGGCGCTTGGAGCGGTCAAACACCACCACAGCCTCGGCCATGTGGTTCAGGGTTTCGTCATGGGCCCGGCGGAAGCGCGCCAGATCGGACTTGGCTTCCTCGGCCTCGGTCGAATCAATCGCAAAGCCGGCTGCGCCGCCAGACACCGGGAAAACGAGAAACTGCATCGAGCGGCGACGCCCTTCGATGACAACCGTGCGGGTTTCCGACACCGGCTCGCCCTGCTCGGCGGCCTGCACAGCCTGGTCGGACATGCCCGCATCCAGTGCTGTCTGCTTCTGGAGCACCGTATCGAGGTCCTTGCCCTCGACGGCGGCAACATAGGCCAGGTTCACCCATTCCAGACGGCCGGACACATTCATCCGCCAAGCCGGAACCGGGGCGCGGCCCAGCATGTCGAGGAAGGCCATCGGATCCTTCGAGACAAGCCGGCGCGCCTCCTCCATCCGGCCGCGGGCATTGGATTCCTCCAACCCGCGTATGGTCGTGTCGGACAACCAGACCACCAACTGGGTTCCCGCTGCGCGGCCGTCGGCTTCCAGGAAGCGGCCGGACGGCCCGAGAATGGTCAACGAGAAAGGCTGGCCTTTCTGCGCAAGCTCGTTGAAACGCCGGCGCAGCGTGGTTTCGTCACCGCCTGCGGAGCGCGCCTCATAATCCGCCAGACCTTCCATCAGGATGCCGGCCGGATTGGGGCCGTCGGTGGCTTCGGCGAAGCGCAGCAGTGAGGAGAGGGCAACGGAGGAGCCGAAGATGCGCGGCTGGCCCCACCCCGTATCGCTTTCGTCGAACGTGGCGTCGTCCCAGACAAGCACCAGACCGGGGTGAGCGCCGAACACGCTGTCGGCGCGGGCAAGACGGTCTTCCAGCTCGGACAGCTTGCGGCGCCAGACCAGCTGGGCCGTGCGGGCGCCGGCCGTGAGACGGTAGGCCCACAGCCCGACGGCGACGGCGAAAGCCATCGCGCCGACGGTGACAATGAGCGTCACGATCTGAAATGTCTGTCCCGTCATAAGCTGTCCTGGGCGCGGCCCTTTGCCCACCCGTGTCGGGTCCGCGCGAATCAGCATGATACCGGGCGCGCAAGGCCGGGGCGATGCCTGAGGCCGCAAAAATAATTAACGCTACAGCCCCAAGGGCACGCGTCTAGCGCAGCGCGACTTCGCCGGCGCGGAATTCGAACATGACCACGCAATTGTCCAACCGGTCCACGCCATTGTCGAGCGGCCGGAATTGCCAGGCCCTGACCGCCTGCCGGCTTTCCCGGTTGAACGGGCCGTCCGGCACGGCCCTCGCTATACGGACATTATCGACATCGCCATTGGACTCGACGTCAAACCGCACCACGACCCAGCCCTGCCGCCCCAGCGACCAGGCACGCACCGGATAGTCGGGGATGTCGGCCGAAGCGGCGGCGAGCGTGGAGCCGCGGCAGTCTTCCGGACCGATCAGGCGCTCGACATTGGGCGGAACCGGGAATTCGTCGCGCGGAATGAAGGGGCCGCGCGTCGCGCCCGTTCCGGGTAGCGGTATCGCCTGCGGCACAGCGGTGCAGGAAGAAAGAACAAGCAGGAAAGGGATCAGGATTGCGCGCATGACCGGCAAGCTATCGCTTTATACCGGTCACTCAAGCCGGTTTCTCACGGCCCGGCGAGACGAACATTTTGTTAAGCGAGGATTAAGGCGTTCAATTTCCGGCCCCGAACTTGTAGGGTTCTCCACCAATTGGGTGAGGGGCGCGCCGATTTGAACCATTCCGGTACGCGTACCCGGTGTATGACCTGATGTCAGAGGTGCGTTGAACTATGTCTTTGTTACCAACCGCGCATGCCGGGCAGGCCTATGGTGCCCGCCGGATCGACTTCTTCACGATTTCCGGAGAAATCAGACAGGCCGACGGTGCGTCCGGACAATTGCGTGACGATGACGGCATGGATCACGATGTCCGGCTGACCGAGGCGTCAAACGCCCTGACGCCGGGCGACAGCGCCACCATCCTGCGCGTGCAGGCCGGCCCGAACCGCCGCTCCCGCCCGGCCGCCCTGATCAACCACACCCGCGAGACCTGGGTGCGCACGACACCGGACGCAACGACGCTGCTGGCCCGCTCCGGCGTGACACGCGGCTTCAACTGGTGGCTTTCGGTCCTGTTGCTGGCGCTGACGGCGCTCGCTGCCGTGTGGCCGTTGCTGCACGCTTTCCTGACGGAAATGAATGGCGGCATGATGGTCGGCATTCCCGCCTTCAGCATCATGGACGAATCGCTGGCCTTCGCGCCCGGCCTGGCCGGCTGGCGGCTGGAGGCCGCGCTGCCCGCCGGCCTGCGCGACGCGATCGCAAGCCTCGGCTTCATACCGATGGATCAGCTGACCGAATGGGGTATCGCACTGGGCGGTGGCGCACTCGCGCTCATCGCCTACCTCGCGCGCTCCTGGCGCCTGCTCTACGTGCCCGCCTTTGCCGCATTCGCCGTCATGGCCGGTGTCATCGTCGGCGGCGTCGGGGCAACACTCGCCTTGATCGGCGGCACTGTTCTTCTCTTCCTTGCGGCCGGCTTCTTCAACCGGGTCCGCGATGCCGGGCGTTTCAATGCGCGCGTCGAACGCCTGGCCGGACACGTGCTGCGCAATCCGCCGCAAGAAAGCGTCCGCGGCAACGACGCCGGCGCCGCCGCAGCTGCAGCCGCCACGGCTGCGGTCGCGGCCACGACACTCGCCGACACCGGCACCGAACCGGAGGACGATACGGAAGCGGCCACGGACGACGCGGAAGCGGCAGAGCCCGCCGATGATGCCGCGAATGGTGAAGCAGAAGCCGGGCCTGAGCTGGAACTGCCGCCCGCCGCGGCTGACGGCGATCCCAGCCCGACAGCCGAAACCAGCGCCCGCCCCGACGACGCCGGCGAAGTCGAAGCCGTGCATGCTGAAAGCGAAACCGCCAGTGCAGCTGCAGCCGATGCTGAAACGGACGACGCGGCGGAAAGCGCCGGCGATGAAATTGTCCCGGACGCCGAGGCTGCCCCCCTTCCGGCAGTAGCGGACGATACGCCTGTGACGGCCGAGACCGAGCCGGAAGGCGGCGACACGCCCCCGGTCCCGGTTGAAGCCGTGCTGCCGGCCGAGATCGCTGCGGTCGAGCCGTCTGCCGAGGATGGCACAGAACCGCCGGCCGCGACTGAGGCGGAGCCGACTGTCGCGTCTGACGATGACGCTGCCGCCAACGACGCGGGGCCCGAAACCGAAGGGACCGAACCGCAGGCCGGCGCTGCCGAGCCCGCCGAACAGCCCTCTGACGCAGTTGAGCCGGAAACCAATGCCCCGGCCGAAGCCGAGGGAGCCCCGGAAGAAGATGACGATCTTCCCAGCCTCGACGCCGTTGCCGCTGCTGCCGCGCTGAATGCGGCCGAGCAAGGCTCGGACGATGGCACACCGGCAACTGATGCCGGTGAAGCAGAAGACACCGCGTCGGTGGAGGATGAGCGGACCATGCCGCTCGCATCACCGCCGCCGATGCCGGCTTCCGACCAGGCAGCCGTTCAGGCCGCGGCATCGGACGAGGCCGTCGACACGGCGCCTGCAGACCCCGCAGCCACGCCGGCCTCACCGGCGCTCGATGAAGTCGAGTCGCGCGTGGCCGCAGCCGTGGAAGCGGCAGGCAGTGCCACACCGCCCGCGGCGGCGCCAGTCGACGACCCGCTGTTCGACGATGACGGGAATGACCCGATGCTGCCGGCCCGCCAGGCGGGCGACACAGCCCCCGGCACGCCGGACCTGGATGTCGAGCGCAGCGACGCGGAGACGACCACCTCCTGACGGTGCCCCGATCTGACACGAGAAGGCCCGCACATTGTGCGGGCCTTTTTCATGCGCACAGCTTGGCTGAGACGGGATCAGTCTTCCTCGTGGAAACCGGCCTCGACCAGCTCGGTCAGGGAAGCGGCCGCCCTCTCCGCATCCGGACCGGACGTCTCGATACCGATCTCGGAGCCCTTGCCCGCCGCCAGCATCAGCAATTCCATGATGGAGTCGGCATTCACCCGCTCGCCATCGCGCGAGACGTGGATCTCGGCGTCGAAGCCCTGGGCCATCTCCACGAATTTGGCAGCCGCCCGCGCGTGCAGGCCGCGGGCATTGCGGATCACGGCCCGCCGGGCAATCTGGGTCACTTGCCGGCCCCTTCCAGAACATTCGAGGCAATCGCGATATAGCGCTTGCCAGCGTCCTCGCCCATGCGGGCCAGGCTGTCCAGATCGGCCCGTGAGCGGGCCTCGGCGAGCTTGATCAGCATCGGCAGGTTGACCCCGGCGATGACCTCGACCTTGCCCGGATCCAGCAGCGAGATGGCAAGATTGGACGGTGTGCCGCCGAACATGTCGGTCAGCACAAGCACGCCTTCGCCGCGATCCGCGTCGGCAATCGCCTCGCGAATATCGGCACGGCGCTTTTCCATGTCGTCATCCGGCCCGATGCAGACAGCCAGAAGCGCATCCATGGGCCCCACCACGTGTTCTGTGGCGGCCACGAATTCATCAGCCAGACGGCCGTGAGAGACTACGACAACTCCGATCATGACGGATATCTAACCGCGCCTTTGAACGGCGGGAAAGCGTCTTTTTGCAACGGTCGGATCAATTTGTCAGTCCGGTGACGCTGCGGGAAGCTCCACAGTGAAGCGTGCACCGGCGACCCCGCCCCCCTCGACCTTGCGGTTCGAGGCCGTGATCCGGCCGCCATGCGCTTCGACAATCTGGCGTGCAATCGCCAGACCCAGGCCGGAGTGCGTCCCGAAGGCCGCACCACGCGGGCGCTCGGTATAGAAGCGCTGGAAGACGGTCTCCAGATTGGCTTCCGGAATACCCGGACCCTCATCATCGACCTGCACCAGAAGGCTGGGCCGGCCATTGCGATGCCCCCGTACCAGCTGCACGCACACCTTGCCGCCTTCGGGACTGAAGGTCATCGCATTGTCCAGCAGATTGCGGAAAACCTGACCCAGCGGTCCGTCACGGCCCAGCACCAGCCCGTTGCGCACCTTGCTCTCGACCAGGATCTCGGCCCGCCGGTTATCCATCGCGTTATAGGTATCCGCCAGCTCGGACAGCAGGCCGGACAGATCGAACCGGCCGACATCCTCGCGCGCCAGTTCCGCATCGACGCGCGAGGCCCGCGAAATGTCCGAGATCAACCGGTCCAGCCGCCGCACATCGGCAAGAATGACGGCCAGCAGCTTGTCGCGGCGTTCCGCATCGCGCGCATTGGGCAGGACTTCGGCAGCCGAGCGGATCGAGGTCAGCGGGTTCTTCAGCTCGTGCGACACGTCGGCGGCGAAGCTCTCGATCGCATCGAGCCGGTCATAGAGCGCCTCGGTCATGTCGGAGAGCGCAACGCCAAGCTCGCCGATCTCGTCATTGCGCGAGCGCAGATCGGGCATTTTCACCCGGCGGCCGCCGGCCCGCCGGGCTTCGCGCGCAGCGCGGGCCAGGCGCCGTACCGGCCGTGCGATGAAGACCGTCAGTGCGAGCGATGACATCGTCGTTACCAGGGCGGCGATCAGCACGAAGGGCAGGAGCGCGCGCCGTTCCGCCTCGATCAGACGGTCCAGGTCATAGCTCTCGATCGTGACGACGCCCACGACCGCGCGGACGGGCTGGATCGGGATGGACACCGACACGACACGGCGGCCATCGGCTTCGCGCCGCACGCCGGCGACGATCTCGCCATTGATGACCTGCAGCACCTCGTCTCCCAGATCCCGGTCGAGCGCAGCGCGCTCCTCGGGCGAGCGCAACAGGTTGGACACCGTATCGAGAATGCGGCTGGGCAGGCTGCGCGCCGTATTAGCCAGATCCGGGCGCGGCTGGCCGGGCGGCGGCAGCACTGTTTCCTCGAAGACATCGGCCAGCAAATGGCTGTCGGCAACGATCTGCCCGCCCTTGTCGAAAACCAGCACACGCGATTCTTCTGGCACATAGAGCTGGCGCAGGATCGCCCGCGCATCGTCATTGCGCAGCACCGGCGCCGGCGCCCCGTCGGACGCGCCCTCGGCGAGGACATTGGCGATCAGCTCACCCTGGGCCCGCAGCGAATCCAGCTTGGCATTGACCAGGCCGCGGCGGGTCTCGGTCAGTGCCAGCATGCCGGCAACCAGCACCCCCAGCGCCACGAAATTGGCGACAAGGATCAGCTGGGCCAGCCGCGAGCTGGGCCGCGGCGTCAGATTGCGCAGGACCGTGCCGGCCCGGTGCAATCCGCTTCGCCAGGATGCCGTATCAGTCTTCCTTATAGCGGTAACCCACCCCGTAGAGGGTCTCGATGGCGTCGAAGGACTTGTCGACTTCGCGGAACTTCTTGCGAATGCGCTTGATGTGGCTGTCGATCGTCCGGTCATCGACATAGACCTGATCGTCATAGGCCGCGTCCATCAGGTTGTCGCGGCTTTTCACATAGCCCGGGCGTGTCGCAAGGGCCTGCAGGATCAGGAATTCCGTGACGGTCAGGCGCACCGGCTCACCGCCCCAGGAACAAGCGTGACGATTGGGATCGAGCACCAGGCTGCCACGTTCCAGCGGCTTGCTGTCTCCCGGCTCCAGCGGACCGCTGCCAACCGGCGCATCCTGCCCGCGGGCGCGGCGCAACACCGCCTTCACACGCTCACCCAGCAAGCGCTGGGAGAAGGGTTTGGTGATATAGTCGTCAGCACCGAGATTGAGGCCCAGAGCCTCGTCGAACTCGTCATCCTTGGAGGTCAGGAAAATGACCGGGATATTCGAGGACTGACGCAGGCGGCGCAGAAGCTCCAGACCGTCCATGCGCGGCATCTTGATATCGAAAATACCCAGATCCGGCGGATCTTCCGCCAGGGCTGTCAGCGCCGACGCACCATCATTGTACGTGCGCACATGATAGCCCTCGCCTTCGAGGAAGATGGAAACCGACGTGATGATGTTTTCGTCGTCGTCGACCAGTGCAATCGTAGCCATGCTGTCTCCGGGCTCGGTTATCTCCAGGCCGTCATGGAAACCTGAATTTGTGGCGACAATAGACACGCACTGCACATCACGCCAAGCATCGAGCGCCGATTATCCCCATGGTTCACCGGGTTTTAAGTCTCTTGCGACAGTATTCCCCCTGTTCAAAGGGACTGGGTACATGCCGGGCGACATCCACTACGAGGTTTTTTTCAAGAAGAACCGGAAGGCAGGCTGGGCCCTGGCCGAGGCGAACAACAGCCGTGATGCCGCGCTGAAGCTCGCCCATACACTGCTGGCCAAGAACAAGGATGGTTCTGCACGGGTCAGCAAGGAAACCTTCTGCCAGGAGGCGCGCAAATTCCGCTCGGTGACAGTTTTCGAGGGCGGGGCAGAGACCTACGGCGCCATCAAAGAAAAGACCAGTGAAGCGCAATTGCCGTGCCTGACCCCGGACGACCTGTCCAAGCCGCACGCCCGGCACACGATCAAGCGGGTGCTGACCGGCTGGCTGGAACGCATGCAGGCCCTGCCCATGGAGCTTCTGCACCGCGCCGATCTCGTGGAGAGCCTGGAAGCCTCGGGCACCGAGCTGCAACATGCGGTGCAGAAAGTGGCTGTTGCCAGCGCGCGCGATCAGGACGCCAATGTCCAGACCCTGGTCAAGCAGCTCAACGAGCTGGTGCAGAAAGCGCTGGGCCGCATCTACAAGGATGCCCGCGACGCCAAGCTGCCGGAATATCCCAGGAAAGCGAAGTTTGCCGATATCGCGGATGGCATCTTTGCCGGCGACAAGCGCGCCTACACGCTGCGCGCCGCGATGGCCGATCGCCTGCGTCACGAGCGCAAGTTCGCCGACAAGCTGGAAGCCCTGCTCGACATGGCGGACACGCTGCCCGGGGCCGAGGATGCGCGCGCCTTCGCCCTGGGCGAGGTGGACAGCTATATCTCTGAAGTCATCAGCTTCGATGCCGGGCGCGAGGCCCTGCTGGGCAAGTGCAAGGATCTCGGCGAGACCATCGAGCGTCTGACCTGCCTGTTCGATGGTGACGGCAAGGCCGACGCGCTGCGTATGGCGCCGAACTGTGCCCGCCGTCTGGCGAAATGGACTCATTCACGCGAGTTCGACAATTGCAGGGCAGTGATCGCGCAATGTCTGCTCAAGGAGCTGGAACGCCCGGCCCGCCTGCGCCCGACGAGCGTGCGCGAAGAGGTGCGGCTGGCGCGGGATCTGGCGAGCCGCCTGGTGATTTCCTCGGACTCGTTGCTCCCAGCTGACGGTCTGATCAAGACGTTCGCGGCGCGCTCGGCCCGCCTTCTGCAGCCGGAAGTCATCGACGAACTGCTCAAGCACTCGGCCGATATCGATGAAGAGGTCAGCCGCCTGCTCATGCTCGAAGAAAACCTCGTTGGCGAAGCCAACAAGAGCAAGCTTGCCGGCTATGTCCGTGCGACCATCGGCTCGTCCCAGGCGGACGGCTATTATGTCCGGGGCGGTGGGCAGCCGCTGGAACGGCTGGCGCGGCTGGCGGCGCACCAGAAAAAAGTGCTCAAGGGTACCTATCCCAAGGATGCCAAGCAGGAATTGTCGGCCAAGTTCGACGAGCTCGGCGTCAAGATCATCGACCAGAGCAAGATTCTGAACATGGTCGAGGCCGGCGATCGTCCGGCCCTGGACAAGGCGTCGGCCTTCCTGCGCCTGGCAACCGGCGGAGCACTGCCGCTCGGCCGGTGTTCCACCGACGCGCAGGCCCGCGCACTGCGTCAGATCAAGTCGGCGGCCGGGCTCAGCGAGGCGCAGACCGAAGACGGCCGCCCCAAGCTGAAAGCCATTCACGGCCTGTTGCAGCAACTCGCCACCCAGGCTGACAAGGCCGCCTGACGCGAACCGCTTCCAAAGCCCGGTACGCCGCCCTAGAGTGAGCCCATGATCTGGCGTTCGCTCATTCCTGTCCTTGCAGGCCTTGCCGCCGGGACCGCGCTTGCGGTTTTTCTGGTCTTCGGCCCGCTCGAGATCGGGGGCATGCGCGTCGGTCCCTGGGCGACCAATCCGCTGATCGGTGCCAGTGATGCCGGACCGGTGACGCGTGCCATCGTCGCGCGCCGCGGCCTGCTCGCGCTCAACCGCTCGGAGACCGTCTATTTCACTGCTTTCGAGGACAGTGCCGGCCAGAGCCTTCGCGAGACCTGCCAGTACCGCGTGAGCGGCGGCGCCCTGCCGGCACGCTGGTGGAGTTTCACCCTGTACGGCGAGGACAACTTCCTGCCGGTCAATGGCGACGAAGCCCATGCCCTGACCCAAACCGACCTGAGCGACAGGGACTGGACCTTCATCGCCGGTCCCCGGCGCCCTGCCGGCACGCCCTGGCTGTCGACCCGCCGGTCGGGCGCCTTCTCGATCACACTGCGTCTCTATCATCCCGGCCCGGTCGTTCTGGAAGCCCCTGAAACGCTCGACCTGCCGGAGATCGAGCGGGTCGGCTGCGGGGAGGCAAGCTGATGCGCTGGCTTCTTCCGCTCGGCCTCTTCGTCGTCGCCGCCATCGCCGGTTTCTGGCTGGCACTGAACGCCTTTCCCGGCGTGATCATGGGCAAGGCGATGGACCGGATCGGTGCACTGGGCGGCGAGGCCGGCGATGTCCGCCATGCGCCGCGCCTGCGCGAGGACAACCAGACCATCGTCCGCGCCAGTCCGGACATGCTCTATTCGATCTGCGTCTATGACGTTTCGGAACAACCGGTGATCGTCGAGGCGCCCTGGCCCGCCGACGGCAATTACGCCTCGGTGAGCTTCTATGACGCCCGGACCAATAATTTCGCCGTCTTCAGCGACCGGGATGCTGGCACCGCAATATCCAGCCGTATCCTGCTGCAGTCCGACGGTTCAGGAGCGGCAACTCCCGTCACTATTCGCTCCTATGATGCAGATCAGGACAGGCTCGTCCTCGCCCCGACCTCACGCGGGCTCATTCTCTACCGCCGCGTCATCGATGCGGACACGGATATGGCCACCGCCGAGGCGGAACGCCGGGGCTTCACCTGCGCCCGCCTATCCGATGAGTAACTTGCCCTGGCGGCAGGAGCGGTGAAACTCTGCCCCATCAATCCGGGGAGGTTTCATGAAACATCTGATCCGCGCGGCCCTCGCCGCCAGCACTGCCGCCATTGTCATCGCGCCAGCCCAGGCCGACGACCGGGCCGACGTCGAGGCCACCGTCCAGGCGGTGTATGACGTGATTTCCGGTCCCGTCGGACAGGCCCGCGACTTCGATGCCATGCGCGAGCTCTTCCTGCCCGGCGCCGCCATGGGCGCCGTCTCGCCGGGCGAGGACGGGCAGGGCCGCGGCCGTGTTATCACGCTGGACGATTATATCGAACGCTCCGGTCCCTGGCTGGTGGAGAACGGTTTCACCGAACGGCCCACACGCAGCGAGACCACGATCTATGGCGAGCTGGCCTATGTACGCTCGGCCTATGAGGGCATGAACGGCGCGACCGGAGAAGTCTTCGTGACGGGCGTGAATTTCATCACCCTGTTCAAGATCGAAGGCGAATGGAAGATCGCCTCCCTCCTCTGGCGCTCGGCCGACGAGGACTGGCCGGTCGAGGCGGCGTTCGACTGACCGGACAGATCAGCGTGCAGCAAAAAGCCCCCGGAGCCAGGCTCCGGGGGCTTTTCTGTGGCCGTCCGGCCGGCGGAGCCTATTCCTCTGCCGGCGCCTCGTCCTGAGCGTCGAGCGGGTCCACATCATCCATCAGCTTCTGCATCAGGAAGGTGTAGAGCAGCGCGTCGCGGCGGGCCGTCTCTTCCAGATTGGCCGCGGCCGAGTGACCGCCGGCCGTGTTCTCGTAGTAGAGATAATCGTGGCCGGCCTCTTCCAGGAGATGCGCGAACTTGCGGGCATGACCCGGATGGACGCGGTCATCCTTGGTGGAGGTGAAGAGGTAGATTTCCGGGTAATCGCCGTTCGCATCGACATTGTGATAGGGCGAGATCGAGCGCAGGAAACCGCCCTCGTCCGGATCGGACGGATCGCCGTATTCACCCATCCAGGACGCACCGGCGAGCAGTTGGTTGAAGCGCAGCATGTCGAGCAGTGGCACGGCCGAAACGACCGCGTTCCACAGGTCGGGGCGCTGGGTGTACATCACACCGGTCAGCAGACCGCCATTCGAACCGCCATAGACGCCCAGATGCCGCGGGCTGGTGAGACCGCGTTCATGCAGATTCTCGGCAACCGAGATCAGGTCGTCATAGATGCGCTGGCGATCCATCTTCAGACCCGCCTGGTGCCAGGCCGGACCGAATTCGCCGCCGCCGCGGATATTCGCCACGACATAGGCGCCGCCGTTTTCCAGCCAGAGCTGGCCGCGCGAGCCGGAATAGCTCGGACGGATGGAGACCTGGAAACCGCCATAGGCATACAGGAGCGTCGGCGTGGTGCCGTCCATGGGCACATCTTCACGGCGAACGACGAAATAGGGGATCATCGTGCCATCGGTCGAGGCGGCCTCGTGCTGCTCGACGATCAGACCGTCCGTGTCGAACCGGTCCGGGATGGACTTGATCGGCTCGACCGTCAGCTCTGCCGCATTGACCATGTAGAGCGAGTCCGGCGTCAGGAAGCCTTCGGCATTCATGAAGGCAATATCCTCGTTCGAATTCGTCGAACCCAGGCCGATGGTCATATTGCCGGGCACCGGAACCGTATCGGAGCTCCAGTTTCCGTTCTCGTAGTGGAAGGCTTCCAGACCGCCGACGACATTCTCGTCGATCGCCACCAGGAGCGCCGACGCCGTGGCACCAACACCGCCGATGGATTCACGTGCACCCGGCACATAGACCGTCTTCACCTCGGGCAGTTCGCCGCTGGCGACGAAATCAGCCATGGTGAAGGAAAGCAGCGCGCCCTGCGGATAGGTCTCGCCGCCTTCGACAGGCGTCCATTCCTCGTTGATCGTAAAGACCAGCTCGCCCTGGTACAGATCCTGGATGTCCGATTTTGACGGGATGGGCAGCGCCACAGGATCGCTGTCCAGCGGCAGGTACCACCAGGTCGTGTCGTAGAAGGTGTCGGCTTCCGAGGCCATCATGTAGACGGTGCCGTCGCTGTCCTCGGCGCGGAACGCAAACAGGCCGACATCCTCGCGATCGCCGCGCACGACCTCGGTCGCTTCGGACAGGTCGGTGCCGCGTTGCCAGCGGTAGGAGACCGAGGGATAGCCGCTGTCGGTGGAATCTTCCTCGCTGGTGGCCAGACCGACCAGCAGCGTGTTCTCGTCGACCCAGCTGACACCGCCCTTGGCATTCGGGGTTTCGAAACCGCCCTCGACGAAAGCGCGGTCGGAGACGTCGAACTCACGGCGCACCGCCGCGTCGGAGCCGCCGTCCGACAGGGTCAGCATGCAGCGGTCATAATCCGGGGCCAGGCAGTTGGCGCCGCGCCAGACCCAGTTGCGGTCTTCCGCTTCGGACAGCGCGTCGAGATCGAGGATCACATCCCATTCCGGCGCCTCGGAGAGATAGCTCGCCAGCGAGGTGCGGCGCCACAGGCCGTGGGTATTGTCGGCGTCCTGCCAGAAATTCCAGACATAGCCGCCATAATAGGCGCCATAGGGGATCCGGTCCTCGCTCTGATAAATGGCCAGCGCCTGGTCGTAGAGTTCCTGATAGCGCGCATCGCCGCGCAGGCGGTCGAACGTGCGCTCATTCTGGCCCTCGACCCATTCCAGCGCCCGCTCACCTTCGACCTCTTCGAGCCAGACGCGCGGATCGTTTTCCGGATCGATCTGGACGATCTGGCGCTCGCTGGTGGTGTCCGGTGTCTGGGTCGTCACGGTATCGCTCTCTTCGCTCGCGGGCTGGGAGCAGGCGGCGAGCGCGAGCGCCCCTGCGCTCAACGCCCAGAACTGCTTCTTAAACGTCATGTCAGTCACCCCTTTGACTTGTGTCGCGCGCAGTTAAGCCCGGACTGGTGCTGGACGTAAAGGCGTCACAGCGCTATCGGGACAGCATGAAAGCCCGACTGATGAATGGTGCCGGCAACAAGTTCGTCCTCGCGGACGCGCGCGCGCACGCCGGCTTCCTCGGCCTGTCCCGCAATACCGTGCGGGACTGGGCGGACCAGCTGCATTTCGATCAGCTGCTCGTGCTCGAACACAGCGACAGTGCCGACGCCTTCATGCGGATCTGGAATGCCGATGGCGATGAGGTCGGTGCCTGCGGCAATGGAACGCGGGCGGCAGGCTGGTTCCTGATGGAGGAAAGCGGGCAGCCGGCGGTGAGCATCGGCACGGCCAGCGGCTTGCTGCGGGCGGTGCGCGCCGGCGCGCTGACCATCAGCGTCGACATGGGAAAACCGCGGCTGGATTGGCAGGATATCCCGCTGGCGCGCGACATGGACACGGTCGCGCTGGACTATGTCGCCGAAGCGGGTGGCATCCGCATCGAGCGCCCGGGCGCGGTGAGCATGGGCAATCCTCACGCCGTCTTCTTCGTCAGCGAGGTTGAGGCTTTGCCGATCGCCCGGCTGGGGCCGGAAGTGGAATTCGACCCGCTGTTTCCCGAACGGGTCAATGCCGGATTTGCCCAGATCCATGACGAGACCCATATCCGCCTGCGCGTCTGGGAACGCGGCGCCGGCATCACCGCCGCCTGCGGGACCGGCGCCTGCGCCGCGCTCGTTGCCGCACACCGGCGCGGGCTGGCAGATCGTTCGGCCTCGATCATGGCCGATGGCGGCGAACTGCATGTGGAATGGCGCATCGCCGACGATCACGTGATCCTGACCGGCCCCGTGGAAGACGAGGGCGAGGTCGATCTCGCCCTGAAGATCTGAACCGCAGATCTGATCCGCAGATTTGAACCGCCGGCGCCTTGCACCGCAAAGCCATCTTTTCGCCTGTGAGATTTCCCATAATAATCCGTTTGATGCCGTGATCGTGACACGGTTGGGGGGGACAGATTGGGGGACATGTCCATGAACACGATCCTGCGCCTTGCGCTGCCACTTGCCCTGCTCGCTGCTCCGGCTGCGGCCCAGCCCGGCGCTTCGCAAACCGCGACCACGCCGCAAGCGCTGGCCCAGCAGATGTTCGCCGAGGCGAACACCGCCATCGGCAATGCGGATTACGAAGCGGCGCGGCGCCTGCTGGAAGCCGCCCTCGACCTCAAACCCGCCCACCCCGCCATCCTGCGCGGCCTCGCCATCGTCGCCCTGAGGGCGGAAAACCCCGAAGACGGTTTCCGGGCCCTGGAACGCATGGCCCGGGCCGGCATCGCCTTTGACCCGGAGCCCCTGGAAGATCTGCTGCGCACGGCCAACACGGCGCGCTTCGAGGCGGTCGCCGGGCAACTCGCTGCCAACAATGCCCAGGTCGGACAGGCGGAAATCGCCGCACGAATCGACCGGCCCGGCGCGCTGATCGAGGGTGTTGCGATCGATATCGAGACAGACCGCCTCTTTGTCTCCTCGGTCACCGGGCGGGAAATCCTGTTGCTTGAACCCTTCGCCCGCAACGCCCCCCAGGTCTTTGCCGACCGGGAAGACGGGCTGTGGTCGGTGTTCGGCCTTGCGGTCGATGACCGCACGCGCGTCGTCTGGGCCGGATCGGCGGCGATCGAACAGACACCGCTGGAAGACGGCGAGACCGGGGGCACCGCCCTGTTCGCCTTCGACCTGGTTACCGGCGACCTCTATCGCCGCTACCAGATCGACGACGCCGTGCAGATTGCCGACTTCACCGTGCGCGACGGCACTGTCTATGCCTCCGACAGCCAGGCGCCGCGGGTCTATGTGCTCGACAGCGTCTCCGGCGAACTGGAAGTCCTGGCAGAGGATCCGCGCTTTGTCAGCCTGCAGGGGATCGCGCTGGCGCGGGGCGCGCTCTTCGTCGCCGATTATGCGATGGGCCTGTGGCGGATCGATCTGGGCGACCGGTCGGTCTCGCTGGTGCGCAGCGGGACGGAAAGCCTGATCGGCATTGACGGGCTGCGCCAGACTCGCGACGGCCGGATCCTGGCCGTGCGCAACGGCACGCGGCCCCACCAGGTCATGGCGATCGATCTCGATGCAGACGGTCATGCCGTGACGAGCACCGAAGTCCTGCTGCGCGGCCATCCGGCGATGACCGGCGAGCTGGCCGAACCCACGCTGATCGACCCGGCAGACGGCCGCGCCTGGCTGGTCGCAAACGCAGCCTGGCCGCGTTTCCCGGCGGAGGGCGAAACCCCGGACGGCGAACAGCCAGCCACCGTGATCCTGGAAATAGATCTGCCCTGACGCCCGTCTGTCCTGCGATGTGCGACTTTTGAGGTGTCGCTCGGCGAGGACGGTCCGGCTCAGTCGGCGCGCGACAGCCCTGCGCCGCAGGCCGAGCGGATAACGGTATCGGCCCGCAGGGCGCGCTGGCGCAGATTGAGGATCTGGTCGAAGGAAAAGCCGAGTTCGTCGGCCAGGGCCTGCGGTTCGCCGACCCGTTGCATGTCCGGCATAGCCGCCACAATCACGCGCATCTGGCGCTCATTGAAGCGCGAGCCGGCCTCGCGGGATACACAGGCACAGGCGCCGGGCGATCCTCCAGCCGCCTCGCAGGCCTCGATCAGCGCCCCCCGAACGGGCTCGGGGTCCGGGCCGGATTGCGCCGTCAACAACAGCGCTGCAACCAGTCCTGCCCCCTGCATGATACCGGTCATCCTGCTCCACCCCCGGTGCTACCGGCTCGCTGTTCCGCGATACTGCCGATCAAATCTTGCCCCGATTGCGACGATGCCCCTTTAAACCGGGGACAGACGAGTCATAATTCAAACAGCGAGGGTAACACGAGTCCCAAGGAGCCCGACATGAGGCGCGTACTATTTTCACTGGCAGCCATTTCGATGCTGGCCGCCTGTGCATCGCCCACCCCCTATCAAGCCGCCGATGGCAGCCGCCGGGGCTTCGAAGAACAGCAGATCGAGACCAACCGGTTCCGGCTCTCCTTCGAAGGGAATTCGCTGACCGACCGCGAAACCGTGGAGACCTACCTGCTCTACCGCGCCGCCGAACTGACGGTGGAACAGGGTTATGACTATTTCACCGTGGTCACCCGCGCGACCGACGAGGACACGCGCGTCACGGCGAGCGGTTTTGGTTCGTCCCATTATTCCGCCTTCCCGGTGCACTATTCCTACTACCATCCCCGCTGGGGCTGGCATGGCTGGCGGGATCCGTTCTGGGATGACACGCGCTATCGCGAAACGACCCGCTATGAGGCGAGCGCCGAGATATTCCTGGGGCGCGGCACCAAGCCCGACGATCCCAGTGCGTTCGACGCCCGCGACGTGATCGCCAACCTGTCGGACGACATCGTCCGGCCCGAAGCGGGCTGACCGGCGCGACAGATGCAAGAAAAACAAAGGGCCGGCGCATGCGCCGGCCCTTTTCCGTTCTGGTGTTTCCCGATGCCTATTTCGGAGGCATGCGGGCGCCGGCGTCGAGGCGGACGCATTCGGCGTTGATGTAGTCATTGGTCACCATGAAGGCGACCAGATCGGCATATTCGGCCGGGGTGCCGAAGCGCTGCGGGAATTGCAGGTGCGAGGCCAGGGAGGTTTTCACTTCCGGCGGCATCTGCTGATAGATCGGCGTCTCGAAGAAGCCCGGCAGGATGGTGTTGACGCGAATGCCTTCGCGGGCCAGGTCGCGCGCCATCGGCAGGGTCATGCCGTAGATACCGCCCTTGGAAGCCGAATAGGCCAGCTGGCCGATCTGACCGTCCTGCGCTGCCACCGAAGCGGTGTTGACGATCACACCGCGGCCGCTGTCGCCGGCCGGGTCGAGCGCCATCATGCCGGCCGCCGCCTTGGAAGCGCACAGGAAGGAACCGACCAGGTTGATCGCGATGACGGTCTGGAAACCCTTGGCCGAGTGGGGGCTGATCTCGCCGGTCGAGGAGGACCGGCGTGCTGTCTTCTCGGCCCAGCCGATACCGGCGCAATTCACCAGTACACGTTCCTGGCCATGGGCCTCGCGCGCCTTGGCGAAACCCGCATCCACGCTGTCTTCCTCGGCCACATTGACCTGGCAGAACACGCCACCGATCTCCTTGGCGACCGCTTCGCCCTTCTCGGCATTCATGTCGAAAATCGCGACCTTGGCACCATCGGCGGCCAGGCGGCGGGCTGTGCCTTCGCCAAGACCGGAAGCGCCGCCGGTGACGATTGCAGCGATGGAATTGTCAATTTTCATGTGTCTTCCCCTTTATCGACTTGCCCTGCGGCATAGCGCGTCGGCGCAAAAAAGAAAATCGCCCGCATCGTCGCGGCTGGAAATCCCGGTTGGGTGCAGCCCCTGCCCGGTGCTAGAGCTGGCACTGCAACCCCACCGACGGACGATCCGATGAGCCAGACCTACGCCCTTCTCCTGCACGGCGGCGCCGGCGTGCTTGCACCGCGCAGCTATGATCCCGAACGCACCCACATGCGCGAGTTGGCCGAGGCCGGCAAGGCGATGCTGGAAGCCGGCGACGCGGCGCTGGACGTGGTGACAGAGATCGTGCGCCGCCTGGAGGCCTCCGGCCTCTACGTCGCGGGCAAAGGCGCCTCGCCGAACCAGGCCGGCCGCTATGAGCTCGATGCCGCGATCATGGACGGTTCGGACCGGCGCGCCGGGTCGGTCGCCGGCCTGACCGGCTTCATCAGCCCGGTTCATGCGGCCCGCGCCGTGATGGAGGAGACCCGGCATGTCATGCTCGCCGGGCGCGGCGCGGAACGCTTCGCCGGCCTGCAGGGCCTCGAGCGGGTGGAAAGCGTCAACGACTACTACACCCCCGCCGCGGCTCCGGATGATCGCGAGATCGCGACGGGTACGGTGGGCTGCGTGGCGCTGGATATGTCCGGCCGCCTCGCCGCGGCGACCTCGACCGGCGGCACGCTGAACAAGCTGGAAGGCCGGGTCGGCGACAGCCCCATCCTCGGGGCCGGCTGCTGGGCGGACGGCCATGTCGCGGTCTCCTGTACCGGTCAGGGCGAGTTCTTCCTGCGCCAAGCCACCGCCAAGGATATCTCCGCCCGCATGGCCTATGGCCGCCAGACGCTTGCCGAAGCCGCCGCTGGCGCGATCGGCGATGTCGGCAGCCTGGGCGGCGAGGGCGGCGTGATCTGTGTCGATCGCGACGGCAATCTGGCCCAGCCCTTCAACTCGCCCGGCATGAAGCGCGCCGCGGTATACCCCAATGGGCGGATCACTGTAGAGGTCGACTGAGCGACAGGGATCACGCAGCAGGGCAGGAGCGGGAATGCGCGGATATTTTGCGGTCGGAGCGGAAGGCATTTCCAAACCGATGAATATGGGCGCGATCCTGCGCACGGCGCACGCTTTCGGCGCCAGTTTTGCCTTTTCGGTGAATGCCAGTCACCGGGTCCGCGATGTCTACCAGGCCGATACCGCCAAATCCGTCAGCCATGTGCCCTATTATGAATGGGCCGATATCGATGCCATGACCCTGCCGGACAATTGCCAGCTGGTCGGCGTCGAACTGACCGAGGAGGCCGTCGACCTGCCGGCCTTCCGCCACCCGTTATGCGCCGCCTATGTGTTCGGACGCGAGCGCGGCTCGCTGACCGAGGAGATGCAGGCGCGCTGCCAGCACATCGTCAAGATCCCGACGAAATTCTGCGTCAATGTTTCGGTTGCTTGCGCGATCACGCTCTACGACCGCACGCTGAACTTCGGCGGATTTCCCGAACGGCCGCTGATGCCGGGCGGTCCGCAGACCGCACCGGACGATGCGGAAAAGAAGTTCGGCATGCATCGTTGATCGCGGCCACAGGCATGCCAGATTAGGGGGGATTTAACCCTCACCGCCTTACCGGTTTCGACGCGCACAGTCCGATTGGCTACCGAACAGAGGATGACCTCAACCGTGTTCCTGCGACCCTGCCTTGCCGCCCTGACCCTCACCTTCGCCAGCGCCGCCCCGGCTCTCGCCCAGGACGAGCCGGAATTCCGCGGCGAATATTCCGACTGGCGCGTCTTCACCCGGCCGACCGAGGCCGGGCTGGTCTGCTATGCGCTCAGCCGGCCCACCGACAGCGCCCCGCGCACCTTCGACCACGGCACGGTGTATTTCATCGTCGCCTCTTGGCAGAACGGCGCCGTCAACGAACAGCCCAACCTGCTGACCGGCTATGATCTGCGCCCCACCAGCCCGCCGGAAGTGCGGGTCGGCTCGTCGCGTTTCGACACCTTCACCGATGGCAGCGAAGCCTTCCTGGACGACCTGTCGGACGAGAGCGATCTGGTGCGCCAGATGCGCCGCGGCTCGGCCATGAACGTGACCGCCACCACCGCCGCCGGCGTCGCCACGGCCTACGAGTTCTCGCTCTCCGGCGTGACGGCGGCCCTGCAACGCGTCGAAGCGCTCTGCGGGTAGCTCGTTTCCCAAAACATTGTCATCCCGGATGGAGGCCCGGCCTTGGGCCGGGCGCAAGTCCGGGACCCATAATCGCAGTGCTGGAAAAGCCGCCTCGATATCGTGCCTGCTTCCGGCCAAAAGCGAGCGTACGGGTCCCGGCTCTGCGCCCCGCCTGCGCGGGGCATTCAGCCGGGATGACAAGGGAAATTTACCTCACTCCCCATCCCCGAACGGTTTCGGCCGCAGTTTGGTCTTGTGGCTGGGCGGGCCTTTCGAGCCGTCGGGCATCAGGCCGCGATAATAGCCCTTCTGCCATTTCAGCTCGGCCGCGTCCTTGTCGCCCTCGCGCAGGCGGGTGGCGAAGTCGGCGCGGCTGACGCGCCAGGTCTCGAATTGTTCGAACGTCTTGGGATCGGCGTGCAGCGGGCGGATCTCGGTCTCGACCTTGTCGAAGAGATCGCGGCGCACCGGAAAGAGCTGCGCGATCGCCTCGTCTGCCTCGAAACGCACCTCGCCGGGCCGGGTGAAGCGCCAGTTCATGGTGAAGGCATAGGGGCTCCAGTCGGTCTCGATCACGCCGTTGAGCGGTGCGATCCCGTCCTTGGGCGCATTTACCGGTCCCATCACCCAGATATTCCAGCCCGGCGGCGTGCGCAGCAGGAAGCCCGTCTCGAAGGTGAGAATTCCGGAGCCGAAATTCGCCATCGGCGCGCCGGGCTTGCCCATCGCCAGCGGGTCGTCCATGCGCACCGTCACATCCTCGACTCGCTCGCCGCCATTCCAGCTGGCGGTAAAGCCGGTCGGGGTGAACACCTCCCAGCCGTGCTGATTGGCCAGCGCCAGCGGCAGGCAGCGATAGGCCGAGCTTTCCGGCGTGGCGTCCATCCAGTCGCGGCGGCTTCCGGCCGGGCGGATCGTCGGCGCTTCGGCGGTGAGGGGGTGACAGATCAGTTTCATGCCCCCATCACAGCGCGGCCTGCCCCGCGCGCGCAACCCCGTCATGCGTTCTGCCCCCTCGCGGAGTGCAGTGTTTTCCTGTATGTGACGCCGCCATGAACCTACAGACCCGCCATTCCCTCGACCTGTCCGCTGCCCGCCGCCCTGCCGCGCCGGCCGGACCGCTTTCGCTCGCCGGCCTGACGCGCACGCAATTGCGCGATGCGCTGATCGAGCGCGCGGGCGTCGACGAGAAGAAGGCCAAGATGCGCGCCGACCAGCTCTGGCGCTGGATCTATCATTATGGCGTCACCTCGTTCGACGAGATGACGAATGTCTCCAAGGACCTGCGCGCCGTGCTGGCGCGGGAGTTCACGCTGCACCGGCCGGAGATCGTGGAACGCCTCGTCTCCGTTGACGGCACGCGCAAATACCTGATCCGGCTGGCGCCGGGCGTGGAGTGCGAGACCGTTTTCATTCCGGACGTGGCGCGCTCGGGGGCGCTGTGCGTGTCCAGCCAGGTCGGCTGCACGCTGAACTGCACCTTCTGCCACACCGGCACCCAGGCGCTGGTGCGCAATCTCACCGCGGCCGAGATCGCCGCCCAGGTGATGATCGCGCGTGACGATCTGGATGAATGGCCGACCTCGAACGAGAACCGCAAGATCACCAATATCGTCTTCATGGGCATGGGCGAGCCGCTCTACAATCTCGACCATGTCTCCGACGCGATCGACATCATTTCCGATGGGGACGGCATGGCGATCGGCCGCCGGCGCACGACGGTGTCGACCTCCGGCGTGGTGCCGAAGATCCAGGAACTGGGCGAGCGGACGGGCACGATGCTCGCCATCTCGCTGCACGCCACCCATGACGATCTGCGCAACGAACTGGTGCCGCTGAACAAGAAATACCCGCTGGCCCAGCTGATGGACGCGATCCGCGCCTATCCGGGCCTGGGCAATTCCAAGCGCGTGACCTTCGAATACGTGATGCTGAAGGGCGTCAATGACAGCCTGGCCGAAGCGCGGGCGCTGGTGAAACTGCTGAAGGGCGTGCCGGCGAAGATCAATCTGATCCCGTTCAACCCCTGGCCGAACAGCCCGTATGAGTGCTCCGACTGGGACCAGATCGAGGCCTTTGCCGATGTGGTCAACCGCGCCGGTTATGCCTCGCCGATCCGCACCCCGCGCGGCCGCGACATCTTCGCCGCCTGCGGACAATTGCGCTCGGAAAGCGAAAAGGTCCGCGCCAGCGTGCTGAAAAAGCAGCGCCTCGCAGGCGAAGCCTGACGCGATAGAAAAACCCTGCAAAAGAAAACCCCGGTGCGGGAGCACCGGGGTTTCCAGGTATCGATGTCGGGTTCGGGGAGGATTACCCGCGCATCGGATCGTCAAGCGAGCCTTCGGCATCGATGTCGGTGTCGACACCCAGCTCGGCATCATTGCCGACTTCCGGGTCGGTGATGGGGTCCTGGAACGGGTCGTCGACCGGATCTTCCAGCGGGTCGATCCCGGTTTCCGATTCCAGACCCGTTTCGGCCTCGATTTCGGCTTCGGACTCGATCGCGCTGTCCTGCGGCTCGTCATAGACCGGATTGTCTTCGACCGGATCGCTCTCGATGCCGGCGTCCGCATCAGCGCGGCCTTCCAGCCAGGCTTCGAACTCGGCGACATTCAGCGAGCCGTCGCCATCGCTGTCCTGCTCGTCAAAGGACGCGCGGTCCAGGGACGGATCGGCGATCACGGCCTCGTCAAAGGACACCGAACCATTCTGGTTGGAATCCAGCGTGATGAAGGTCTGGTTGTCCTGAGCGAGCGCGGCGGAAGCACCGAACAGCGTCGCGGCGGAAATCATCAGGAACGTTTTCATGGCAAATTTCCTTTCCGTTGCTTTCCGGGCGCTGCCTGGGCAGCTCACCCGTTGCGAATGACCTAGAAATGCCCGCCCCCGGACATCCGTTCCCGCCGCAGTTGGGGTGATTTCGGGGCAGAATGTGGCAGGGTCCGCCCGCAATGCGCCCGCCTTACCAAACAGCCATTTCCCGTTAGGCCTGACGCAGGCTGGGGTCTGGCATGATCGCGCCGGGATCAAACGGGGGTTTGCCATGAAGCGACTGATCATCACCCTGGCTGTGGTCGCGGGGCTGGCAGCCTGCCAGTCGCCCCAGGACCGGGCCATCGCGACGCTGGAGACAGCGGCGCAGGCCGGCCGCCTGTCGGGCGCTCAGAGCCTGCGGACCGGCGATGACGCGCCGCATCGAATCTTCGCGGACGGCGTCGACGAGACCAGCCGTTTCCGCATCGCCTCGCTGACCAAGCTCTTCACCCAGATCGCCATCCTGCGCCTCGCAGACGCCGGTGTTCTGGATCTCGACCAGACGCTCGCCAGTGCCCGTCCCGGTCTCGATGCCGACTGGGCCGGCACCGTGACCCTGCGCCAATTGCTGAACTTCTCCTCGGGCCTGCCGCGGGAGCCGGGCGCCGAGGGCGAGGGCGTCTTCTTCGACCAAGACGGCTACGCCCTGGCTTTCATGGATACGCTGGGTGATCTGGCTCCGCAGTCGCAACCGGGCAGCCGCACGGCCTACTCCAATCTGGGCTATATGCATCTGGGTGCGGTGATCGAGGCGGTAACCGGCCGGACCTATGCCGACGCGATTAATGCACTGGTCGCCGCACCGGCGGGCCTGACGGATACCGGCTTCGGCGCGGATGTGCTGGGTGAGGACCGCCACCTGCACGGCTATGCCGGCGCGTCGCTGGAGCGGGTCTCCGGCCACCCGATCTCCCAGCGCTACAGCACCGGCGGGCTGTATGCCTCCCTGCACGATCTGGAACGCCTGAGCGATGCGATCCGCGAACCCGGCTTTCTCAGCGAGACATCGCGACGCGAGCTCTTCACCCAGTTTGGCCGGCCCGATGCCCGTGACCCGTCCTACCTCCTGGCAACCGGCCATGTGCCCGGCTTCACCCACACCTGGGTGATCGCGCGCGACCCGGCCTTCACCATTATCAGCCTGAACAACCGGCTGGCCGGCAATGAGCGCGACGTGCCCGGCATTGTCACCGCCGCAGCCGCGGCGCTGCATCCGGGCATGGCGGGCCGCCAGGACCGCTACCGTCCGACGCCGCAGGATGGCTGGGCGCCGGTCTCGCGCCTTTCGGACATTCCGCACCATCCTGTCCTGCCGCGTCTGGCCGATACCGTGACCGCAATCCTGTCAGGCGATGTAATGCAGACGCGCGACGCAGTCCTGCGGCTGCACGGCTACGACCCGGCCACCGCCGAAGCGTCCGATCTGGAAGACTTCACCGGCTTCGCTCAGGCCTATGTGCGGATCGCCAATGATTTCGGCCCCTTCCGGCCGATCGCCTGGCGGATGGATGGCCCGCGCCTGCAGATCTACCTGGAGTCCGAAGACGAGCAGCGCGGCATCCACTTCGCAGCGGCCCCGTCGGAGACCGACCCGTCTCACGCCAGTTCCGTATCGCTGGGAACCTACGGGTTCGAACCCTGACGCGGTCATCCGGCGCAGGATGGCTTGGCAAGCCGGGCCGCGCCGGATAGGGCTGGCGCATGACTTCTGCTGTTCTTTACCGCTGGCGCCTCAAACCCGGGCGCGACGCCGAGTTCCGCGACGCCTGGACCGAGGGCACGCGCCGGATCCACGAGGCCTTCGGCTCGCACGGTGCGGCCCTGCATTGCGATGAGGACGGGATCTACTGGTCCTATGCGCTCTGGCCGTCCGAGGATCAGCGCAAGGCCTGCTTCAAGGAAAATGACTGGTTCTCCCAGGACTGCTTCGTCACGATGCAGGACTGTATCGACGAGCGGTTCGAGGAAATCCGGCTGGATGCGAAGAGCCTGGTTCTTAGCCCGCCGGCCGACCGTCCCGAACTGCCGGTACTGGCCACGGATCGCCTCGTCCTGCGCCCGCTGACAATGGATGACGCCGAGGCGCTCTTCCCGGCCTTCGCCGATGAGGAGACCATGCGCTACTGGTCCTCCGCGGCGCTGGAAGACCTCGACGCCATGCGCCGCTATATGCGCTGGAATGTCGAGGGCGATGGCGTGTGCTGCTGGGCCTTCGCCCGCGCCGAAACACCGGCGGATGCACTGGGTTGGGTGGTGTTGATCGACCGCCGCGAGGGCACCGCCGAAATCGGCTATATCCAGCGCCCCGATGCCGGCGGCTCCGGCTATGCCCGCGAAGCCGTGCAGGCCTTGCTCGGCCATGCCTTCGACACGCTCGGCCTGCGCCGTCTCTATGCCGATATCGATCCGGACAATACCGCCTCGATCCGGCTGACGGAGGCCTTGGGCTTCCAGCTGGAAGGCCGGCTGCGCGAGGCCTGGGAAACCCATATCGGCGTGCGCGACAGCCTGATCTACGGTGTCACCCGCAGCGACTGGCAGTCCGGGTGAAGTCCGCGCGCCGTCCGCCCGGACCTTGCCTGCTTCCGGCCTACATTTCCGGCTTGCGGAAACGGTAGACGAAGCGATCCGTCATCCGGCGGATGGAATCGTCGAACACCGAGATGTCACGCGGGTCGTCCGGATTGGCCAGCATGTCGCTTTCACCGTCGAAGGCGAAGCCGGCCGCCTCGATCTCGGCGCGCACGACGCCGGCCTCGATCCGGTGGGACGTGTTGACGTGTTCCAACCCGCTGCCTTCCGGCGCGTGATGGTCGATCACCAGATAGACCCCGCCCGGCCGCAGCGCGTCGTAGACGGCCCGGTTCATGGCATCCCGGTCAGTCTCGTCCCAGGCCGTATCGTGATAGAAGAGTACCATCATCACGCCGTCGAGCGGTTCATCGATACCGGCGGCGAATGTCTCGATCGGCGAGACGAGATGGGTGACATTGGCACGGTCCGCGGCCAGCATGCCCAGCGCCTCATTCGGCTCGGGAAAACGTTCGGCAATCCAGCGGGGATTGTGAGCGTAGACATGGCCTTCCGCACCGACCGCCGTTGAAAGCACGCGGGTGTAATAGCCCGAACCCGCCGTCAGATCCGCGACACGCCAGCCATGTTCCAGCCCGGCGAACAACAGGATCTCGGCCGGATGCCGGTTGACGTCGAGCTGCCGGTCTTCTTCCGGACGCGTCTCGTCGGAAACGGCATCCTCCAAATTCCGCGGCATGGCATCGGCTTGGCTGTGCATGCCATCCTGCTGCACGGCGCCGTCCGCCATGCTTTCGTCCTGGGCCATGGCCGGCATCGCTGCCGTCATCGCCGCGACCAGTGCAATGGCTGTTGTCGCTGAAATCATCTGGCGCATGAACTTCTCCCTCATCCTTCAGGCCTCTCCCCGAAATCCGGCGGATCATGCCGCCGCGGGCCGCTCCGCGAAAATCACGAACCCGTGACGCGGCACGGGACACGCCTGACGCGAGTTTACGCTTGCTAAGGGGTTTTCAGGCATAGGGTTAATCCATCAGGGCCCAGGGGGAAGGGTCCGATGGAGGGGACATGCAATTCATCCTGGCCTTTGCGGTTGTGCTCACCGGACTCGCCGCCTTTGTCTACCGTCGCGAAAGCCGGCGGCAGCAACACCGGTAACGCGCGCTTGCGTGCGGGCCGCTGTCCGGTTTAGCTCCTGCGGAACAGTTATCCGGGGAGGCCGACATGCTCCTGCACCACGCATCCTGGCCCGAAGTCGAGGCCTATCTCAAACGCTGCAAGGGCATCGTGATTCCGATCGGTTCGACGGAACAGCACGGGCCGAACGGGCTTGTCGGCACGGACGCGATCTGTCCGGAAGTGATCGCCGCGGAAGCCGGCGCCGAGAGCGGCTTCCTGATCGGGCCGACCTTCAATGTCGGCATTGCCCAGCACCATTTGGCCTTTCCCGGTTCGATGACGCTGCGCCCCTCGACCATGATCGCCGCGCTCAACGACTGGATCGAGAGCCTGACCCGTCACGGTTTCGACCGGATCTATTTCCTCAACGGCCATGGCGGCAACATCACCACGATCAATGCCGCCTTCGCCGAATACTACGCCAATTTCTCGCTCGACGCGGCGGCCTGTCCGATCCGCCTGAGCCAGCGCAACTGGTGGGAACTGCCCGGCGTGGGCGATGCCTGCCGCAATCTCTTCCCGGTCGGCGATGGCATGCATGCCACCGCATCGGAGGTCGCCGTGACCTATTATGCGCATCCCCACGCCGTTAAGACGGTGGAGATGACGCCGAAGATCGCGCCGACAGGCAGCTTCACCGATGCCGCTGATTATCGGCGTACCTTCCCGGACGGCCGGATCGGCTCCGACCCGTCCCAGGCGACGGCGGAAAAGGGCGCCGAGATCGTTGCCGTCTCCAAAGGCGCACTGATCGCCGAGCTATCCGCCTTCTTCGGCGTCCAGCCTCTGGCGCGCGCGGCCGAATAGGTCGTCCCGCCCCTAAGCTGTCAGAAGACCGGCGAGCCGTTTTTCGATCTTGTCGACCGGCTCGTTGATCACATCCACAGGCTCCTCGATCAGGCATTCCGCCAGCGCTTCGGAGAATTGCGAGCGCGCCTCGCCCAGCGCCTTGTCCGGCGCCATGACAACAAGGCGGTCGAATTTCTTCGCCTCACAAGCCTTGTTGAGATGCTCGACAACCTTGTCGATGAACCGCTCCTTGGCCTGCTGGTGAAAATCGGTCTCGCTGACCGCCGACCGGCCATGAGCAGGATCGGGGAAACGCCCCGGCCTGTCCTCGCCCTGGTCGCGATCGGGCGGATTGTCGATGCCCAGCGTCTCGACCAGTTTCAGATTGGGCTGATCGTCAAAGCCTTCATTGTGCCAGATCAACGCCTTGCCGCCGTCGAAAGCGGCAAGCCAAGTCACGGTGTCTATCGATGGCTTTTTCATGGACGTCCAACTCCTTGCTACGCCGGACACCTGGGCATCTGTGCCTGCACCCGGCACGGATCCTGACAACGCATAGTGTCGCAGCCCGTTCCGGCGCGGCTTGCATCCAGGCGCCCCGCGCGCTTAGCTCGCAGCCGAAGCCGAAGGCGGGCCGTCCGGCTGGCGGGCACGGCGACACATAAGTTTCATTTCTCCGTCCACGGCTGATCCGATATAGGCCCGGCGGATATGACCTCACGAAGGGGACACGCCATGAAGACCGTCTACTGCCTCGCTTTTGCCATGGTGATCGCTGCCTGTTCCGCGCCGCAGGAGGATGGCGGGACGGCTGCCGCCGGCGGCTATGACGCTGACAATCTGGCAACATCCCAGGCCTGTTTCGCCGATACGCCCTCGGCTCATCTGGAGCCCGGCCAGACGCTGATCGAACGGGGCCCCTCCGGCGTGGTGCTGGTTTCCCATGCCCGCGGCGGCGCGCCAGCCGACTATGACTTCAACATTGTCAGCCTGCCCGAGGCCCAGCGCCAGCAGATCGACGCCGCAGCCGCCGACTTCTTCCGCGCCGCCGGCGAGCTCTACGACGTGACCACAGACGCGGTCATCTACCACCGCACCCGCGACGGATCCTTCTGCGCGGTGATCCGCGACGACGCGGCCGGCCAGGCGCTCGTCGATGCTGCCGAAGCGGTTGACGCGGCCCGCCCGGAAACGGCGGACGAATAGGGTCAGGCGGCGCGGATCACGCCGCCCGTCACCTCGACGGCAATCGGGACCAGCCGGTCGCCCGCCGCCGGGCCGCCGGTGCAGTGTCCGTCCTCAACGTCGAAACTGGCGCCATGGACCGGGCAGACCAGCGTCTCGCCCTTGTGCAGCAGGCCCCGCCCGTCGGGCAGGGTCAGCGGCAGGCCGGCATGCGGGCACAGGTTCGACCAGGCGGTGATATCGCTCCCCCGGCGTACGAGCAGCACCGCACCCTTCTCCCAGGCCGCTGCGCGAGCACCGGGGTCGGGGATCTCGTCCAACCGGGCGAGTTCGGTTCCTGCCGGTGGTTTCGGCCTCATGCGGCGTTGTCGAAGGGCGGATTGACCAGCCAGCGCCAGGGCGCAATCTCGACCCGCTCGAACAAGTCCGCTCGGCCATAGGGGTCTTCCGCCAGCCAGGCATCCAGCGCGTCCCGGTCCGCCATGTCGGCAATGATCAGCGACCCGGCCATGTCACCCGCTTCGTCGAGCCAGGGCCCGGCCGCCTTCACCGCATCCCCGGCCGAATTCAGCCAGGCGATATGATCATTGCGATTGGCCAGGCGCACATCCAGCGCACCGGGCCGGTCCCAGGTGTGGATGAGGAAAAGCATCAGGCGGTCTCCAGAGTGAAGGGGCGCGACAACAGCGCCTCGATCGCGTCGTCGACACCGGTGCGGCCGGCCAGGATATCATCCACCGCCTCGCAGATCGGCATCTCGACGCCATGCCGTTTCGCCAGCGCAACGACCGCCGGTGCACTGGCCACACCTTCAGTGACCGCCCGGCGGCTGGCGAGAATATCGTCCAGCGTCACGCCACGCCCCAGCGCCAGCCCGCAGGACATGTTGCGCGATTGCGGCGAGGAACAGGTCAGCACCAGATCGCCCAGACCGCACAGCCCGGCCAGCGTTTCACGCCGGGCGCCCATCGCGATCCCGAGCCGCGTCATCTCGGCAAAGCCGCGCGCGATCAGCGCCGCATGCGCCGACTTGCCCAAACCCTTGCCTTCGGAAATCCCGCAGGCGATCGCCAGAACATTCTTCACCGCCCCGCCGATCTCGGCACCGACCAGGTCGGTCACCAGATAGGGCCGGAACCGGCTGGTCCCCAGCGCCGCGATCAGATCATTGCCGACCGTCTCGTCGGCGCAGGCTAGGGTCACCGCCGTCGGCAGGCCCTGGGCGGTGTCGATGGCGAAACTGGGCCCGGACAGCACCGCCGGCACCGCTCGCGGAATGGTCGCGCCCAGCACATCCGTCATCAACGACAGGGAGGACTGTTCGATCCCCTTGGCGCACAGGATGAGGGGCAGACCGTCACGCGCATAGGGCGCAAATGTTTCCAGTACGCGACGCAAATGTTGCGCGGGCGCGACAGCAAGGACGGCTTCGCAGGCATCCAGATCGGAAATCGCCGTCACCGCCTCGATCGACGGTTCCAGCGTCACCTCGGGCAGGAAAACCGTGTTCTGGCGTTTCGTGTTTATCGCATCGGCCACATCCTGCTCAAAGGACCAGAGCAGCACGTCGCGGCCTGCCTTGGCAGCTGTCTGGGCCAGGGCCGTTCCCCAGGCGCCGGCGCCGATGACGCCGATGGTCTGATAGTCGCTCACGCTTTGGGTCCTTTCCGTCCGGATCCGATCACGGGGGCCAGCTTGGCCGAGGCCGCGTCCAATGGCCAGCGCGCCCGTGCCGGTGCGTCCAGCCCGTCGATCTCGCCGCGCACCAGCCGCTCCAGCCCTGCCAGGGCGATCATGGCGGCATTGTCGGTACACCATTTCATCGGCGGTGCGACCAGGCGGAAACCTTCCTGTGCGGCCGCCGCCTCGAGCGCCCCTCGCACAGCGCGATTGGCCGCGACCCCGCCCGCTACGACGAGCGGTCTCGGCGCCACAACATCCGGATAATCCTCGGCAAACTGCGCCATCGCCCGCCGGGTACGGGATGCCAGAGAGGCCGCGATCGCGGTCTGGACCGACGCGGCCAGATCGGCCTTGTCCTGTGCGGATGGCGCATCCAGCCCATCCCAGATCTGCCGGGCCGCCGTCTTCAGACCGGCAAAGGAAAAATCGCAGCCCGGCTTGCCCTTCAGCGGGGTGGGCAGGTCGAAACGGTCCGCATTACCAGCTTCGGCACAGCGTTCCAGCGCCGGACCGCCCGGAAAGCCCAGACCCAGAACTTTTGCAGTCTTGTCAAAGGCTTCACCGGCGGCATCATCCAGGGTTGAGCCGAGGCGATGATAGACGCCCACAGCTTCGGCAATCAGTAGCTGGGTATGCCCACCGGACACCAGCAGCAGCAGATAGGGAAAATCGAGCTTCTCGCTTAGCCGCGGCGACAGGGCGTGGCCCTCGAGATGGTTCACCGCGATCAGCGGCTTGCCCGCGCCCAAGGCCAATCCCTTGGCCGTCATCAGCGCCGCCATCACGCCACCGATCAGACCGGGACCCGATGTCGCAGCCACCGCGTCCAACGCGTCCAGTGACAGACCGGCCTCAGCCAGCGCCGCCGCTGCGAGACCGTCCATCGCCTCGGCATGGGCCCGGGCCGCAATCTCGGGAACCACGCCGCCAAAGGGCGCATGGGCTTGCGTCTGGCCGAGCACAAGGTCGGCCAGAACCTCGATCCGGCCGTCGGCATGGCGGCGCAGGATTGCTGCAGCGCTCTCGTCGCAGCTCGACTCCAGACCGAGCACGGTGAGTTCGCCTGGTTGCGCGGATGCGGATGCGGGGGCTAAGTCCATGGCAGACCGATAGCCTCAAGACCGGGATCCTGCAACGTGAAGCCGCCGTCCACGCCCCAGCCCATCGCCACCCGCCGCTCGCCCCTCGCCCTGGTCCAGGCCCGCGATGTGCAGGCCCGCCTCATTGCCGCCTGCGGCCTCGACACGGAAGAGGGCGAACGCCTTTTCCCCATTCTGGGCCTGGTCAGCACTGGCGACCGGATCCAGGACCGCACCCTTCTGGAGGCCGGCGGCAAGGGGCTTTTTACCAAGGAGATCGATGAGGCCCAGCTGGCCGGCGAGGCGACCTTCGCGGTGCATTCCATGAAGGATGTCCCGACCGAGCTGCCCGACGGGCTGGCCCTCGGCGCCATTCTCGAGCGGGAGGATCCGCGCGACATGCTGCTCGCCCGCGGCGGAGAGAGCCGCCTGGCCGATCTGCCGGAAGGCGTGACCGTCGGCACGGCCAGCCTGCGCCGCCAGGCCCAGCTGCTGCACGCCCGCCCGGACCTGACCGTCGTGCCTCTGCGCGGCAATGTCGATACCCGTCTGGGCCGGTTGCGCGATGGCGAGATCTACGCGACTTTTCTGGCGCGCGCCGGGTTGAACCGTCTCGGACGGGACGAAGCACGGCGCGAACCGCTGGCGATGGACGAGATGCTGCCAGCGGCGGCCCAGGCCGCTATTGGTGTTGCGGTCCGCACGGACGATGCCGACGCCCGCACCTGGCTCGCGCCGCTCAATCATGCCGCGACAGAGCTTGCGATTGTCGCAGAACGTGCTTTTCTAAGAAAACTGGATGGGTCTTGCCGCACCCCGATTGCGGCCCATCTTAATAATGAATCAATGGATTTCACCGGCGAAGTCCTGACACCTGATGGCCAGTATCGCTGGCGCGAACAGTCCCGGATCGAGATGATGACAGCCTCCCTCACCGACGCCGACACGGCCGGCCAGGCCCTGGGAGAAGCCGTGCGCGTTGCCGCCGGAGACCGGCTTTCAGAGGTTCTCGGTACGGCATGACGGTTCTGGTGACACGCGGATGGCCCGGCGCCGAACGCACCGCTGCAGGTCTGCGGCGGATGGGCATCGACCCCATTGTGTCACCGGTGCTCGATATCAATTTCCGGGCGCGAATCGATGTCGATCTGACGGGAACTCAGGCGCTCGTTTTTACCAGCGCCAATGGCGTGCGGGCGTGGGGCCCGCGCCGGCCGGAGCGCGATCTGCCTGTTCTCGCAGTCGGTGACGCAACCGCGGACGTAGCCCGCGATATCGGTTTCAAGAAGGTCTTCACCGCCAAGGGCGATGTCGAGGCGCTTGCCCGGCTGATCCTGCGCAAGCTGAAACCGGCCGATGGCGACCTCCTGCATGTGCGCGGCATCCATGTCGCCGGTGATCTGGGCGGCGCACTGAAACCGCACGGGTTCAGGGTGCATGACGCGATCGGCTATGGCGCCGTCGCCGTGGATACGCTAGGCGAGGAGGCCATCGCGGCGATTGTCTCCGGCGCGCCGGTCTCGGTGCTGATCCATTCTGCCCGGAGCGCGAAAACCTTCCTCGACCTGCTGCGCAAATTCGGGCTGCACCACTGGCTGGGCTCGGTCACGGTCTACGGCATCTCCGCCAATGCGCTGACACCGCTGGAAGGCGCGGGTTTCGGTGCCCTCATCGCTGCGCCCCGGCCCAATGAGGACGCGCTCCTCGCCCTGCTGGACGAGACCTCGGAACTGGCGCGCGCCTCGAACGCGTCCTAAGCTGGTCGAAACACGCGAATCACGGGCCGACATGGCTGATCCCAACGACACTCTCGATCCCGAACCCGTCGATGCCGAGTTCGAGCCGGCGGACGATTCCCGCCCGGCCGGAAAGCCTGTGCGCAAAGGTCCGGGCTGGCCGTCGCTGTTCGCGGTCTTCCTGCTGGCGAGCGCAGCGGGCGGTGCCATCGGCTATGCCGGGCAGACCTATTTCGGCGTGCCGGCACCGTCTGACGATGGCGCGGCGGCAGAACGGGCCGCCCTGACGGATGCGATCACGGCACTGGAAGCCCGGCTGACCTCGATGGAGGCGCAGCTTCCCGAGGACGATCTGTCCGCCATCATGGAGGCCCTGGAAGCCGGCGGTCAGACCGATATTGCCCCACTGGAAGCGCGGCTGACCGCTCTGGAAAACGCGCCTGCAGCCACAACCGGCAGCGCTTTTGACCCGGCGCCGCTGGAACGCCGGCTCGACCAGCTGGAAGCCGCCATCGCCGATATCGACGCCCTCGCCAACCAGGCGCTGGACGGTGCCCAGGCCTCGACTGCCAACAGCATCGACCCGCAAGTCCTGCAGAACATCACCCAGCGCCTCGCTGCGCTCGAGCAGGCCGGCGATACAGGCAACGCCGCACCCGGCATCGGCTTCGAAGATCCGGCACCGCAGATCGAAGCGCTCAATGCCCGAATTGCCGGGCTGGAAAGCGATTTCTCCGCCCTCGACGGCCGGTTGGGAGAAACCCGCTCCCTGGCCGAAACAGCGCAGTCGGCGGCCGACACCGCAACGCGCACCGCACAGAGTACCGGCGGCGATGATGCGCGGGCGTCACGGACACTCGCGGCCCGCGCCTTGGCGCTTACAGCCCTGCGAGAAGTCGCAATGACGGGTGAGGGTTTCGAAGCCGAACGCGCCGCCCTCGCGCGTCTGTGGCGCGACAATGCCGACCTGGAGGCCCTGGCGCCTGTCGCCCGTGCCGGCGTGCCAACCCTCGACCAGTTGGCCGCCAACTATCCCGGCAGCGCCATTCGCGAAGCCGCCGGACCCGGCCGCATCTTTTTCGGGTTGATCGAGGTTCGCCAGGCCGAGGCCGGCGATGACGAGACCGGCGCGCTGGCGATCACCGCCCTGGCCGAAGACCGGCTGTCACAGGACGATCTGGAAGGCGCCATCGCCCTGACCGAACGTCTGGAGGGCGAGGCGCTCGAAGCCGCGCGCGACTGGCTGATCTCGGCGCGGGCCCGCCAGGATCTCGACCTTCGCCTGACCCGGCTGCGGCAGACGCTCGCCGACGATGCCACCGCGCTGGGAGCCGATCCGCTATGATCCGCCTGATCCTCGCCGTCGCCTTCGCCGTGCTCACCGCCGCACTCGGCGCCTTCCTGGCCCTCAATCCAGGCCGCGCGACCTTTGAATTCCTCGGCACGCGGATGGAGATGCCCTTCGTGGTCGCGGCCGGTGGCACGATCCTGTTCGCCTTCCTGCTTCTGGTCGTGTGGTGGGGCATCTACATGTTGTGGACCTCGCCGGACAAGGTGAAGGCCTTCCTATCCCGCCGCCGCCGGGAACAGGGTTATGACGCGCTGGAACGCGCCCTGATCGCTTCGGCTGCCGGCGATGGCGAAGCCGCCGTCCGCCAGGCTGCCCGCGCCGACGCCCTGCTGGACCGGCCCGCCCTGTCACGCCTGCTGGCGGCCCGCGCCGCTGAAGCTGCCGGCAATCTCGATGGCGCGCAGACCCAGTATGAAGCCCTGTTGGAAGACCAGCGCACGCGTGTGGTTGCCCGACGCGGCCTTACGCAGCTGGCCCATGAGCGCGGCGATCACAAGGCAACGGCCGAGCATGCCGCCGATGCCTTCAGCCAGGCCAAGGGCGCGCGCTGGGCCTTTGATGCCCTGTTCGATGCCCAGGTGGCCGAAGGACGCTGGGAAGACGCGTCTGCGACCCTGAGCGAAGGGGAAAAGCGCAAGCATGTCGCGCCGGACATCGCCAAGCGCCGCCGCGCCGTCCTGCTGACCGCCGCTGCGCTGTCCTGCGAGCAGGGCGATGCCGAGAAGGCGCGCGAGCTGGCGCTTTCGGCCCATCGCGCGGCCGCCGCTTTCGCCCCCGCTGCGGCCCTAGCCGCACGGCTCCTGGCCGAGGGCCGGCGCCACAAGAAGGCGTCTGAAGTGATCGAGTCCGCCTGGGCCGCAGAACCTCACCCGGCGCTGGCGCAGGCCTATCGCGAGCTACGCAAGTCCGACAGCAAGGCCAAACGGCTGGAACGCCTCAACGCGCTGGCAGCCCTCCACCCCGATCATCGTGAAAGCCGCCTGATCCGTATCCAGACGGCCCTGGAGGACGGGGATGCGCCGGCCGCCCGCGAACTGCTGGACCCGATCCTGGCGAAGACCGAGGCGCCGTCCTCGCGCCTGTGCGCCTTCGCGGCCCGCCTCGCGCGCCTGGAAGGCCGCGACGAGCAGGCCCGGCGCTGGATGACCCGCGCTTCCCACGCCACGGCCGAGGCTGACTGGACCGACATCGATCCGGACGGGCGGCTGTTCGCCTACACGCCGGATGACTGGAAACGCATGGTCTATGTCTATGGCGACGAGAATCGGCTGACCCATCCGCGCTATGAGCGCTTCGAGCGCATCGCCGAGACCGTGCCTGAGACCGCCTTGCTGGAAGCACCCCGGCCGAAACGGGCTGCTGCCTCGCGCAGCGCCCAGTTTGCCGACGCCCCGCCGCGCATGCCCGACGATCCCGGTGTCGAGGCGGACGAGGACGGCGACGGCCGCGGCGCATGACGGATCCCGTTTTCCTGCTCGGCATTGTCGGAGGTTCAGCCTCCGGCAAGTCGCGCCTCGCCGAGGCGCTGGCCCGTCATTTCGCGCCGCAGGGCACCTATGTCATCCCCGAGGACGATTATTATATCGACGCGACAGCGATCCCCGATTTCAATGCTGACACGTTCAATTTTGACGAGCCGGCAGCGAAGGACCACGATCTTCTGGCCGCGCATCTGGGCCAGCTGAAAGCGGGCGGAGCGGTGCATACACCGCTCTATGACTTCAGGACGCACCGCCGGAGTGCGGAGACCGCACAGCGCGAGCCGGCGCCAATTATTCTGGTGGAGGGGCTGCACCTGCTGGCCAGCCCGGATATTGCCCGCACGCTGGATCTGGCCGTTTTCGTCGATGCCTGCGAGCAGACACGCTTCGCGCGACGCATGGCCCGAGATGTCAGCGAACGCGCCCGCACACCGGAATCCGTGACGCTGCAGTTCAACACCATCGTTCAGCCGATGCATGAACGACACGTCGAACCCCAGCGCGCGCACGCCGATATCGTCGTTGAAAACATGGGCAAACCGGATTTCGACGCACTCGCGCGGCCGGTCATCGACACGGTCGAGGCGCAGCGCCGCAAATAAGTGGTTTTCCTGCTGCAGCGGGACTTGCCCGGGCCCGGTTTCGCGGTTAGTTTCCGCCGCCTCCAGCCAGACGGGCCGGAGCATATGCAATGGGCCGCTTTAGCTCAGCTGGTAGAGCAACGCATTCGTAATGCGTAGGTCGCGTGTTCGAGTCACGCAAGCGGCACCATTTTTTCCTTTGTTCCCGCTCCGCTCGACCCGAGCCTGTCACCGCAGTCGGTGTCGGGGTCGATGCTCACATGGAACGCGCTCAAGGCTGCGGGGTTCAAGCTTGGTCCGAAGACTGGCATCATCCTTCGCCCTGCGGGCGAAGCGGTGCCCTCCGAAGCCTTTGCGAAGGAGGGCGGCTGGCGTCAGACACCAACCGCTTCATTCCTCCGCTTGAAGAATCTTCTTTGCAGGCGCCCGCCGCGCCGCCGCCCTATTCGCCGGACTTCAACTGGGACTGCATGTAGCGCTCTTCGCCGATCTTCTCGATCAGGCCGAGCTGGGTCTCCAGATAGTCGATATGCTCTTCTTCGGAGGCGAGGATGTCGGTGAAGATCTTGCGGGAGACGAAGTCCTGGGCCTGTTCGCAATAGGCGATCGCCTCGACATAGAAGGGGTGGGCCCGCTTCTCGATCTTCAGGTCACACTCGATGCATTCCTTCAGGGTCTCGCCGATATAGATCTTGGACAGGTCCTGCACATTGGGCAGGCCTTCGAGGAAGAGGATGCGCTCGATCAGGAGATCGGCGTGCTTCATCTCGTCGATTGATTCCTCATACTCGACCTCGGCGATCTTGCCGAAGCCCCAGTCCTTGTACATCCGGGCATGCAGGAAATACTGGTTTACCGCCGCCAGCTCGAGCTTGAGCGCCTGGTTGAGATATTCGATGACCTTGGCATCGCCCTTCATGGCGCATCTCCCGTAGTGACTGGATGCGCCGTACTGTACGGAAATGCGGCCTGCGGCCAACCGCTATCTTTGCAAGTGAAAGTGGGAAGCGCTCGCGGCTATTCGGCTGCCGTGGCAAGCCCTTCCGGGCCAAGGCGGTGCATCGCGATCATGTCGGCCACATCCGGCAGGCAGCGCCCGCAGCGCGGCTTGGCTTCGCAGCGCTTGAACACGCAACCGACTTCCTTCACCGCCGGATCAGCAGCGGCAGCCTGGAGTTCCTTGTCGCGCAGGGCGTTGCAGATGCAGACATACATGGGCGGACTCGTTTCCCGGAGGTCGTAAAGAAACTTGTCCCGCGAATGCGAATGACTGTCAACTTCATAATCAATGCAGAGTCAGTCACGCCCTGTTTACAGGAGCGCCGCCGGTCCGCCCCTGTGGCAGGCCGGCAGGCGCTCCAGCCGCTAACTGCCGCGCATGATATCGCCGATCGGGCCGAGGACCGAGCCTTCGCCCTGACCGGAACCGGTGCGCGGCACATTCGCCAGGATACGACCCGCGAGGCGTGAGAACGGCATCGACTGGAGCCAGACCTTCCCCGGGCCGCGCAGACGCGCAAAGAACACGCCCTCACCGCCGAATATCATCGACTTGATATTGCCGGCCCGCTCGATCTCGAAATCGACGCCCGGCGTATAGGCGACCACGCAGCCGGTATCGACGTGCAGTTCCTCACCCGGCGCCAGTTCGCGCTCGATCAGCGTGCCGCCGGCGTGCACAAAGCACCAGCCCGTGCCCTGCAGACGCTGCATGATGAAGCCTTCACCGCCAAACAGGCCGGTCATGATGCGTTTTTGCAGTGCAATCCCGATGGACACGCCCTTGGCGGCGGCCAGGAAACTGTCTTTCTGGCAGATCAGCTCGCCGCCCATATCCGGCAGGTGAACCGGGATGATGGTGCCCGGAAACGGCGCGGCGAAGGCAACATGCGCCTTGCCCTGCCCCTGGTGCGTGAAGACCGTCATGAACAGGCTCTCGCCGGTCAGGAGCCGCTTGCCGGCGCCGGCCAGAGCACCCCAGACGCCTGACTGTTTCGACGAACCGTCGCCGAACACGGCGTCCATGCCGATACTGGGCGACTTGTACATCATCGCACCGGCTTCCGAGACGACGCTCTCGCCCGGATCCAGTTCAATCTCGACATACTGGATGTCGCCGCCGCCGATCTTGTAGTCGATCACGTCCGTCTGGCTCATGCACAATCCCCTTCGCATGCAATTTGAAGGGACAGCCTAGGGCGACGGACCGTCCGGGCAAGCGGTATTGTGCCGGGGCCCTTCCCGGGGCGCCGTCCTTCATGCCGGGTCGGAAAACGGATCAGATAGTCTGGATATCGGTCTGGCCGACCGCTTCGCGGATGCGATGGGCCAGATGCACCGGTACATCGCCGCAGCTCTTGCGGAAGCTCTCATTCTTGTCGAGGCGGGCGATATCGTCCGGCAAGCGCGCCGCGTCGACACTCATCGAGCCCGACAGGATCAGGATCGGCGTGTCGCCGGCATGGCTCTGCGTGGTTTCCAGAGTGTCGCCGGGGTGGATGGAATCCGGCAAACGCAGGTCGAGCAGGACAAGGTCGTACTCATTGCGATCGAGCAGGCGTTTGGCATCCCGAAGCGTGCGGGCTACCTCGAAAGCGATGTCCAGGTCGCCGGCTTCACAGACAGCATGCTGGACCAGCATCGCATCCGCAAAATCATCCTCGACGTGCAGCACTTTGAGTGCGCGGTTCGCCATCAATTCCTCCCTCGACCGCCAGACTAGCCCGGTTGCCTTACCGAACTGTTTATGACGCCCCTTTTGCCGTCAAAATCCGGCCGGCAACTTCACGCTGTGACGCAGCGCTGCTGCGATTACCGTGTTTCGCAGGAGCATGGCAATCGTCATAGGCCCGATACCGCCGGGAACCGGCGTAATCCAGCCCGCATGTTTCACGATCTCGCCGAAGGCCGCATCGCCGACCAGGCGGGTCTTGCCCTCGCCGCGTTCGGGCGCCGGGATACGGTTGATCCCGACATCCAGCACACAGGCGCCCGGCTTGATCCAGTCACCCTTGACCATTTCAGGACGGCCTACGGCCGGCACCACGATATCGGCGGTACGGACCAGAGCGGGCAAGTCCTTGGTGCGCGAATGCGCGATGGTGACGGTGGCATTCTTTTCCAGGAAGAGCAGGGCGGTCGGCTTGCCGACCAGGATCGAGCGACCGATCACCACCACCGACTTGCCCGACACATCGCCCATCGCGCGCTCGGCCAGCAACACACAGCCCGACGGCGTGCACGGGCGAAGGCCGGGCTTGCCCAAGACGAGACGTCCGGCCGACGCTTCGGTCAGTCCGTCGACATCCTTGTCCGGATGGATTGCCCCGATGACGCGGTTGGCGTCGATATGGTCGGGCAGCGGCATCTGCACGAGGATGCCGTCCACACCGTCATCGGCATTGAGGCCGGCCACGATCTCCAGCACTTCGGCCTCGGACGTCTCCGCCGGCTTGCGGATCTCGATCGAGCGCATGCCCGCCGCTTGCGTACGAAGTCCCTTGTTTCGGACATAGACTTCGCTGGCCGGGTCGTCGCCGATCAGCACCACGGCAAGACAGGGCACGCGTCCCAGGGATTTGGCCAGTCCGGCCGCAGCCTCGGCGGCCTTGGCGTCGATTTCAGCCGCAACGGCCTTGCCATCGATCAGTTCAGCGCTCATCGCTTGGGCCCTCCAGCAGGCTCCGGATACGCGCCAGCGCCGGGCCCTCGGCCTCGATGCGGACGGTCTTCAGTCGGGATGTGGCGCCGCGTATAACATCCAGATCGCGTTTGGGAAGACCCAGATGCTTCGCCAGAAGCGCAATCAGCGCGGTGTTGGCCTTGCCCTTCTCGGGCACGGCGCGCACGCGCACCGCCAGATGCCGGCTGCCATCGGCGCTGTCCTGCCAGCCTTCAACCGTGTCCGCCGAAGCATTGGGCGTCAGGCGGACATGCAGGACAAGCCCGCTTGCGTCGCTCTGCAGGCCGCTCATCTAGAAGATGCGCATCAGCTCTCCGAGCACATAGCCCTGCACGAAGCCGATCAGCAGAAGAAGGACGATGGGCGAGAAATCCATCCCGCCGAGTGGCGGCAGGACGCGCCGGATCGGCGACAGGAGCGGTTCGGTGATCGCCGAAGTCACGCGCCAGATCGTCGAGACAAACTGATTGTGCGCATTCACCACATTGAAGCTGATCAGCCAGCTGAGGATCACGCTGACAAGGACAACGATCCACAACAGGTTCAGCAACGGGTGGATGATGTAGACAATGAGGCCGTCAATCGGGGACATGGGCGGGTTTTCCTCGGCATTCGCTCGCTTTCCCTGCTTCTAGCCCGGCCAGGCAGGGAAGGTCCAGAAGCGTGTGCGCTCGCCGGCATACACCCCCGCGCTGGACGGGCAGGTCCGGCATGAAATGCCCTTCTGCGACAGACGCGTTGACGTGTCCGCAATCCGGTGACACATAAATTGCTCCCAAACCCGCTGCGCCTTGCGTTTGCGGGAAGGTGACGGGGCCGTAGCTCAGTTGGGAGAGCGCGTCGTTCGCAATGACGAGGTCAGGGGTTCGATTCCCCTCGGCTCCACCATCCTTCGCCCTGCGGGCTTCGGATGGCAAGCCATCCGGAGCGCGCACTCCGGGGCGAAGAGATGCCCTTCGAATCCGTGACGAAGGAGCGCGCGTTGGCCACACGCTCCCCCCCTTCAATGAAAATCCCGGCTCTTCGGGATCACGCGGACATTTCGGGGATGGCGGCCGCGCGGGTCGCGGCTGACGGGGCGGGCGACCTCGTCGGTCGGGGCCAGGGCCCGGTCCAGGGCGGCGCGCTGGGCATCCTCGGACAGGCGATAAAGATCGTCGGTGCAATCGACGAGCTCCTCGGCAACGAGGTGGGTGACATTGTCGGCGCTTTGCACCCGGCCTCGCACCGCCAGGATGCGCGCGCCCATCACGACGGGGCGGTAGATGTCGAAAACGCGCGGCCAGACGACGAGATTGGCAATGCCGCTCTCGTCTTCGAGGGTGATGAAGACCACCCCGCTGGCCGTGCCCGGACGCTGGCGCACCAGTACCACGCCGCCGGTCTTCACCCAGCTGCCACTGGGCCGGGCATTGGCCGACCGGGTCGGCACAAGCCCCATGCCCGCATAGCGCTCGCGCAGGAAGCGCATGGGGTGGGCTTTCAGGGAAAGGCCGGTGGTCTGATAGTCCTGCAACACATGTTCCGACAGCGGCATGGCGGGCAGGGCGACCCGGTCCTCATGGCCGAAACTGTCCGTATCCGCCCGGTCGAACAGGGGCAGGCCGGCATCCTTCGCCCCGCCGCGCACCGCCCACAGGGCCTGGCGGCGATCCAGGCCGGTCGAGCGGAAGGCATCGGCCGCGGCCAGGCGCTCCATGGCGCCCCGGTCCAGTCCCGCCCGCCGGCGCAAGGCCGCCGGATCGGCATAGCCCGCGCCCCGCACCTCCACCAGCCGCACCGCGTCGGCCTCGCGCATCCCGTCAATCATCCGCAGACCCAGGCGCAGCGCGAAATCACCGGTCTCGGACGGCTCCAGCGTGCAGTCCCAGCCGGAGTGATTGATGTCGGGAGCCCGCACCTCGACCCCGTGCTCGCGCGCATCGCGCACGATCTGGGCGGGGGCATAGAACCCCATCGGCTGGGAGTTCAACAACGCGGCAGCGAACACGTCGGGATGATGGCATTTCAGCCAGGAGGAGACATAGACCAGAAGCGCGAAACTGGCCGCATGGCTTTCCGGAAAACCATAATCGCCAAACCCTTTGACCTGGTCGAAACAACGCCGGGCGAAGTCCTCGGAATAGCCGCGCGCGGTCATCCCCTCGACCATCTTGGCCTCATAATTCGCGATGGTGCCCAGCTTGCGGAAGGTCGCCATCGCCCGGCGCAACCCGTTCGCCTCGTCGGGGGTGAATTTGGCGGCATCGATAGCGATCTGCATCGCCTGTTCCTGGAAGAGCGGGACGCCCAGCGTGCGACGGAGGATCTGCTCCAGCTCGTCCGGCGGTCCGTGCTCCGGGTCGGGACTGGGAAAGACGACTTTTTCCTCGCCCTTGCGGCGGCGCAGATAGGGGTGAACCATATCGCCCTGGATCGGGCCGGGCCGGACGATCGCCACCTCGATCACCAGATCGTAGAAATTGCGCGGCCGAAGGCGCGGCAGCATCGACATCTGCGCGCGGCTTTCCACCTGGAAAACGCCCAGGCTGTCAGCACGGCACAACATGTCATAGACGGCTTCGTCGCCCGGCGGCAGGGCGGCCATGGTCCAGTCCTCGCCCTTGTAGAGCGACAGCATGTCAAAGGCACGCCGAATGCAGGACAGCATGCCCAGAGCCAGCACATCCACCTTCATGATGCCCAGCGCGTCGATATCGTCCTTGTCCCATTCGATGAAGGTGCGCTCGTCCATGGCGGCATTGCCGATCGGCACGGTCTCCACCAGCGGGCCCTGGGTGAGCACGAAACCGCCGACATGCTGGGAGAGGTGGCGCGGAAAGCCGATCAGCTCGCCAGCCAGGCGCAGGGCGAGACGCACCGCCGGATTATCCGGATCCAGCCCGGCCTTGCGGATATGCTCGCCATCCACCTTGCGGCCCCAGCTACCCCAGACCGTGCTGGCCATGGCCGTGGCGACATCCTCGGACAGGCCCATCGCCTTGCACACTTCGCGCAGGGCCGAGCGGGGGCGGTAGCAGATCACCGTCGCCGTCAGCGCTGCCCGCTCGCGGCCATAGCGGCGATAGACATACTGGATCACCTCCTCGCGCCGCTCATGCTCGAAATCGACGTCGATATCCGGCGGCTCCTTGCGCTCTTTCGACAGGAAGCGGGCAAAGAGGAGGCTGGACCGGGCCGGATCGACCTCGGTTATGCCCAAGCAGTAACACACGGCCGAATTCGCGGCCGATCCGCGTCCCTGGCACAGAATGCCCTGGGCGCGGGCCCAGGCGACGATGTCGTGCACGGTGAGGAAATAGGCCGGATAGTCGAGTTCCTCGATCAGGGCGAGCTCCCGGGAGATCAGCCGTGAGACCTTGTCGGGAATACCGTCGGGATAGCGGGTGTGGGCACCGGCCCAGGTCAGGGCAATCAGATGCTCCTGGGGCGTACGGCCAGGGGGGACGGGCTCGTCGGGATAGACATAGGACAACTCGTCCAGCGAGAAGCGGCAACGCGCGGCGATCTCGCGGGTGCGCGCCAGGGCCGGGGCGAACCCGGTGAACAGGCGCGCCATTTCCTCCGGCGGCTTGAGATGGCGTTCGGCATTGGCGGCAAGCCGGAAGCCGGCTGCCTCCATCGAACAGCCCTCGCGGATACAGGTCAGCACATCCTGCAGCGGCCGCCGCGCCGGCGTGTGGTAGAGCACATCCTGGCTGGCGACGAGCGGTACACCGGTGCGGCCGGACAGGGCCTCCAGCGCCCCCAGACGGGCCCGGTCGCCACCGGTCATGCGATGTACGGCCGCCAGATAGAGCCGGTCGCCCCACAGACCGGCCAGCCGGACCAGAAGCGGTTCGAAATCCGGCCCCGGCACATCCGGCGGCACGGCGATGAAGATCTGCCCTTCGGCGTGCTCGATAATGTCCGCGACGGTGATATGGCACTCGCCCTTGGGCACCTCGCCCTCCACGTCTCCCGTCTTGCCCTGCGACAGCAGACGCGAGAGGCGGCCATAGGCAGCCCGGTCGGTGGGATAGCAGACCAGGTCCGGCCCGTCGGACGGACGCAGCCGGGCGCCGACCAGCAGGCGCAGCCCCTGTTCCTTGGCAGCCAGATGCGCCCGCACCACGCCGGCCAGCGTGTTGATGTCGCAAACGCCCAGCGCGTCCAGCCCCAGCGCCTTGGCCGCGGCTACCAGTTCTTCGGCATGGGAGGCCCCGCGCAGAAAGGAGAAATTCGTCAGGCAGAGCAGTTCGGCATAACCGGTCATTGCTGCCGCCTCACGCAAACAGGCCGTGGATGAACCAGGCCGGCGGCCCGCCACGGCCATCGCCATAGAGACCTTCACGGAAGATCCAGTAGCGCCGGCCTTCCTCGTCCTCGATCCGGTAATAGTCGCGCGCCCGGCGCCCGCCCGGACCGGACGCGCCGGCGCGCCACCATTCCGGTGCGATCCGCTCCGGTCCGTCGGCACGGCGCACCCGGTGCACGATGCGGCGCCAGACGAAACGCATGGGCGGGCCGTCAGGAACTTCGGCGATCACCTCCAGGCTTTCCGGCCGTTCGAACAGGCGCAGCGGGCGCGGGGCCGGTCCCGGCGGTGTGGCGGACTGCCAGTCGGGCAATTCACCGTCATAGATGGCCAGCGCCTCACCGCGCTCGGGCAGATGGCTTTCCACCGGCTGCAGGATTTTCACCACGCGATCACCCAGCCGGACCGTGATCCGGTCGGCCAGCACAGCCAGAGCGGCCGAGTCCGGACCATCACCGGCCAGAACCGCATCCAGCGGCCGGGCCCGGGGCGTGACCGGGCCCGTGCGGGCAGCCTCCAGCTCCATCAACTCCACACCGAAGCCGGGATCGAGCCCGTCCAGCCGGTCGCGGAACAGGGTGAGCAGGTGAGCCGGATCGTGTACCGGGCGCGCGGCACCGGCGGTCACGGCGGCGACGCTCTGATCGCTGCGAAAAATCGCCAGCCGGAAACGCCGGGCGCCTTCACCATGCGCCTCGAGCCGTTCGCACAGGGCCGGGGCCAGGTGCTCCAGCCCCGTCCGTATCCCGTCTGGATGCAGCAGCGGTTCCGGACAGGGCAGGCGCACGGAATGATCCGGCGGCGCACGTAGCGGATCCAGCGGTTCCGGCCGTAGCCCCAGCGCCTGGTCCAGCCGTGTCAGCACGGCATCGGCCGCACTGACAGAATGGAAGCGCCGCGCCAGCGCCTTGCGGTCGATGCCGTAGAGCTGGCCGATGCGCGTCAAGCCGAAACGGCGCAGGAGGGTAAGGCTGGCATCGGACAGGCGCAGCCCCGCCATGGGCAGACCGGCCAGCCCCGGCTTCAGACCGGCCTCGTCCACACGCCGCCCAGCCCGGCCGCCAAACGCTTCATGCGCCAGCGCCCAGGCCGCGCCCGGGGTCGGTGCCAGACCCAGCCGGACCGGCAGGCCCGCCCGCTTCAGCCGCATCTCCATATGGTCCAGCATGGCGTCTTCCCCGCCAAACAGGTGCGCCCCGCCGGTCATGTCGATCAGGATGCTGTCGGCCCCGGCCACGGCGATCGCAGGCGACCAGCACTCCATCCACAGGGCCAGTTTTTCCAGTGCCTGCGCGTCGGCAGTCCGGTCGACCGGTTCGGCCGCCAGCTCGGGCACCCGGGTACGGGCATCGGCAAAACGCAGGCCCGGCTCCACACCCGCGCTGCGCGCCGCATCAGTGGCGGCGACCACACGCAGGCCGTTCCGTCCGGCCTCGGTCAGGACGAAGGGGATGTCCCCGGCCGCGTCATCCGGCGTCACGCCAGACGCCGGCAAAGCCGGCACCGATCCGGCGCGGCTGCGGTGCAGCCGGTCGAGCGGCCAGTCGGGAAACCAGACGCAGACATGGCGTCGCATCATCATACTCCAGGTCAAAGACCCGTCCCGCCTTGCCCGGCTGCAGGCGGGACTTTTCCAGGATGGCGCGCCAGGCCGGCCGCCCCGGGGCGCGCGCATCGTGTTCGTGCGGAGCGGATGGCCGGGCCGAGACCCGCCAGCGCCCCTGCGCGGCCGTTGCCCCCGACCGCGTATGGGGGAAGATCAGGAGCAGCGGCGTCCGGCTGGTTTCGCAGGCCAGACCCAGCCGCCGCGAGGCCGTGAAATCCATATCGTCCAGTTCGGCGATCACGGCCGCGAGACCGGACGCCCGGCAGGCCTCCTCGGCAGCCTGCAGGGCCTCCATTCGGCCCTTCGCCTCGACCAGGAGTATACGCCCCGGATCGATCCCGAACCCGGCCAGGCCTCGCCCGCTGAGCCGCCCGTGCTCGCGCGCCAGCGCCGCCTGGCGGATCCAGACAAGCCCGCCGGTACGGCCCGTATCGCGGACCGCCGCCAGGGCCAGCCCGGTCAGCGCCGGAAAGTCCCCGAACCCGGCCTCGGCCAGCTCGTGCACACCCGCCTCGCCCAGCCCGTAGGGAAAGGGCAGCTCATGCCCCGCTTCGGGGGCCAGGATATCCGGCTTCGATCTCATTGTTCTGTTTTTGTTCCAATGCCGGAAAGAGTCAAGGTCCCGGCAGTTGCTACAGGAACGCTTCCTTTACCGCCGCCTGCTAGGACAGGGGCATGACACGCTCGCGCTCACTTCTGACCTGCGGCCTTGCGGCCGTCCTGCTGGCCTCGGCAACCGGTCCGGCCATTGCCGCCGGTGGCGGGGGTGGCGGCGGTGGCAGCCATGCACCGGCCCAGGGCGAGGAAACGCGCCGGCGGATGATCACCCCGTCACAGACCTATATGCCCCTGCCGCCGCTGACAGCGACCGTGCAGGCCAATCACCGCGCCCGCGGCCTGCTGCAGATCGAGGCCGGGCTGGAGATCGAGGATCCACAACTGCGCCGCCGCGCCGAACGCTACCTGCCGCGCCTGCGCAATGCCTGGGTTTCGGGTCTGAGCGCCTATACCGGCATGAGCTATCGTTTCGGCGACGTGCCGGATGCCGACCGCATCGCGCAGATCCTGCAGGAAGCAACCGATATCACTCTTGGCCAGGAAGGCGCCGAAGTGCTGATCGGCATGGTGATCATCCACGCCGATTGACGGCAGCAGCTCAGACGATGGCGTCCATGAAGGATGCCAGATCGATATCCTTTTCGGTCACGCCATCGGCGTCATGCGTCGCCAAGGTCACGTCCACCTTGTTGTAGACATTGAACCATTCGGGGTGATGGTCGACCTTGTCGGCCTTCACCGCGACCCGGCTCATGAAGCCCCAGGCGGCGTTGAAATCCTCGAATTCGAACACTTTGCGGATGGCATCGCGCCCTTCGACCGCAGACCAGCCGGTCAGCGCCTTGAGGGCGGCTTCTGCTCCGATACGCTCCATCTTCGACCTCCCGTTCTGCGCACTGATCTATTCCGCGGCCGGCAGAGCCATCGGCTCGATGCCCAAGGCCCGGAACAGATCGAAATCCTCACTCTCGCCCGGATTGGGCGTGGTCAGCAATTCCTCGCCGACGAAGATCGAGTTGGCGCCGGCGAGGAAGCACAGCGCCTGCAATTCCTGGCTCATGCCTTCACGGCCGGCCGACAGACGGACCATGGATTCCGGCATCAGGATGCGCGCCGTGGCGATGGTGCGCACAAACTCGATCCCGTCCAGCGGCTTTGAATCCCCCAGCGGCGTATTGGCCACGCCGACCAGATGGTTGATCGGCACGCTTTCCGGATGGGGGTCCATCGAGGCGAGCTCGGTCAACAGCCCGATCCGGGCGCTCTCGTCCTCGCCCATGCCGACAATCCCGCCGGTGCACACATGGATACCCGCACCGCGCACGCGCGACAGCGTGTCGAGACGGTCCTGATAGGTGCGCGTCGAGATCACCCGGCCATAATCTTCCGGCGCGGTGTCGAGATTGTGATTGTAATAGTCCAGCCCCGCATCGCGCAGACGTTCGGCCTGGCCGTCGGCGAGCATGCCCAGCGTCACACAGGTCTCCATGCCCAGCGCCTTCACGCCGGTAATCATGTCGCAGACCTTGTCCTCGTCGCGCGGTTTCAGCTCGCGCCAGGCGGCGCCCATGCAGAAGCGCGTCGCGCCGCCATCCTTGGCCTTTTTCGCCGCGTCGAGCACTTCATCCAGCGGCATCAGCTTGGACGCTTTAAGCCCGGTATCGAAATGGGCGGACTGATTGCAATAGCCGCAATCCTCGGCACAACCGCCGGTCTTGATGGAAAGCAGCTGGCTGGTCTGGACCTGGTTGGCCGGATGGCACTTTCTGTGCACAGACTGGGCGGCGAAGATGAGATCGCCGAACGGTGCGCGATAGATCCGGGCCGCGTCTTCACGCGTCCAGTCCATGCGGGGCTGTGCCAGAAGGTCGATATCGCTGAGCAGTGTGGTCATGAAAGGTCAGTCCCGGAAAATGACAAGGGAACCTAGAAACAGTGGCGCGCCGCGTCCAGACATGACACTGCGCTGGGCAGCACGGATCGTACTGGCCGTGGCAGTGGTGGTCATCACCGACCTCGCCCTGCAACCGGCCCCAGACCTGCCAGGCAGCCTGCTCGGTTCCGACAAGATCGAACACGCGGCCGCCTTTCTGGTGCTGACAATTGTGTCCCGCCTGGCCTGGCCGAGGCTGCCAGGCTGGCTGATCGCGCTGCTCCTGCTGGCCTATGGCTTCGGCATCGAAGCCGCGCAGGAGGCTCTGAACGCGGGCCGCGTTGCCTCTCTGGCCGATCTGGTCGCCGATGCGGTCGGCATTCTGGTGGGATTTGCCCTGATCCGCCTGTTCAACGGTCTTCGCCGCTGGGACCACACAGCATCCTGACCGGCAAAAAGAAAAGGCCCCGCCGGAGCGGGGCCTGATCCTGTTCACCAAAGACCTGAAAATCAGGCGTTCGGCTTGCTGTCTTCGCCGCTGCCATCAGGCGATACAGCGGTGATGGTGTCTTCCGGAGTCTCGGTCGTACCCCAGTCATCGCCGGCCCAGTTCGGCGGCAGCTCGCCGGTTTTGTCGAAGCGCTTGGTCATGGAGACCACCACGCCCGACAGCATCAGCAGCGCCACCACATTCGGCAACAGCATCCAGGAATTCGCCACATCGCCGAAGCGCCACAGCCCGTCGACATTGACGATCAGCGTGCCGACAAAGGCGATCACGACCCAGAGGTAGCGGAACGGCTTGGCCGCCCAGTCGCCGAACACATAGGTCAGCGACGTCTCGGCATAGTAGGACCAGCCGATAATGGTGGTGAAGGCGAACAAGGCCTGCGCTGCGAGGATCACCCAGGCGCCGCCGAACATACCGGTGGAGAACGCCGCCGTGGTGATGGCCGAGGCTTCCAGCGAGGTCGCCTGCCAGGCATAGGACGCCGTCGTACCGTCATCATTGGGATAGGCGCCCTCGACGACCAGAATGACCAGCGCCGTCAGGGTGCAGATCACCAGCGTATCGATGAACACACCCAGCATGGCGATTTCGCCCTGCTTGACCGGGTTCTTGGTCTGCGCCGCCGCGTGGGCGATCGGGGCGGAACCCTGACCGGCCTCGTTGGAGAACAGGCCGCGGGCCACACCGGCCCGCACAGCTGCGAGCACACCATAGCCGGCAAGACCACCGGCGGCCTGACCGAAGCCGAAGGCCTGGCCGAAGATCTGGCCGAAAGCGCCCGGGATATGGTCGATATGGGTGATCAGCACGAACAGGGCACACAGCACATAGGCCACCGCCATCACCGGCACGACCTTGCCGGCCAGGCTACCGATCGACTTGATGCCGCCGATGATAACCAGGAAAACCAGCGCGGCCAGCACGATGCCAACCATCCAGTTCTGCAGCTCGAAGCCCAGCGACGTGCCCGCTTCGAGCGCCGACTGGGTGACCGAGTTTGCCTGGATCATGCCGCCGGTGGCAAAGGCCGACAGAACGGTACCAATGCAGAACAGGACGGCGAGCCAGCCCCAGTTCTTTCCGAGACCGTTCTTGATGTAATACATCGGCCCGCCGTGAAATTGGCCGTCCGGGTGACGCTCGCGGAAACGCACGGCAAGGCTGGATTCGGCGTAGGCCGCAGCCATGCCGAACAGGGCCGTCACCCACATCCAGAAAATGGCGCCGGGACCGCCCAGCGTGATGGCGGTCGCGACACCGGCAAGATTGCCGGTACCAACCTGGCCGGACAGCGCCGTCGACAGCGCGTTCCAGGGCGTGATCTCGCCTTCACCCGTCGATTTGCGGCCGCTCCACAGCTCGCCGAAAGCCGGAAAAACCCGCAGCAGCGGGCGGAAGCCCAGCCGCAGCATGAAGAAAAGGCCCGTGCCCAGAAGGGCGATGGTGATAATGCCGACAGGCAGGATGCGCGTATCGCCCCAGGTCCCGCCCCACAGGAAATCACTGAAAGTGGTGACCCCGTCGAAAAATGCGTCCATGTCTCTCCCCCGAAACCGGTTTGCGCCACCTTAGGGACTGCGGCCGGTTTTGGGGAGGTGCTTTATGCAAAAGGTCCGCGGTACCCGGACGATCAGGGGCCGAGCGACGCGTTTTCAGCACGCACTTCGATCGCAAACACACCCCACACCCAGTCATCGTCGGGCATGCCGTTGAGCGCCTGATCCTGCGCGCGTGGCCAGACGATCATGGCAGGGCCAAGACCGCCCAGCGGGATCGGGTCGCCGTCGAGACGGATCGCCAGGATCACATCGTGCACATCAAGCGTCATGCGCGCCATGGAGCGCTGATATCCGTCCAGGGCCGTGACGACGATCTGCTCGTCGCGCGGCTGGACCAGGTCGAGTACGTCCCGAAGCAAGGGACCGGAAAAACTGCGCACCGGGCCGCCCGCCGGGAAATCGGTATCGATCCGGTACTGTTCAAGCGCGGCCAACTGGGACCAGCTCAGCTCGGCAGCCGCTTCGAACGCAAGGCCGTACCGGGCAAAAAGCGGTTCGATGTCCGGATCCGTCGCGGCGCGGGTCGGCTCGGCTTCGATCACACCGAAAACCGTGATGACTGGCATGTCGGCGGCAGTTTGTGATTCGGGGCCGCAAGCGGCCAGCAACAGAAAGGCCGCAAGACCGGCGATCGTCTTTTTCATAGTGTGTCCCCAGAGCCTTGGAGCATTTTAGGCCGATCACGGGGAATTGAGCCAGCGAATACTAGTGGAATGTGCCGCAAAGGGTGACCACACGCCCGCCCGTACCGATCTTGAAGCGCGCAATCCCGGCGCCCGAGACGGTGTTCACGCCGCCCAGATCGAGCTGTGTGACGCCGCGCTCGCGAAGCAGATCGAGTGCCTGCCAGAGCATGAGGTTATGCGCGCCCGATGCCCGGCCCGACGGATCGTTCCAGCCGATGTGATACGTAGCAGCGCAACCATGGACGAGGAAAAGCATGCCGGCGATCTTGGTGCGTCCTTCATCGGCCCGCAGGATCAGCACGCTGTTGCGGTCACCCTTGGCATCGGCATAGGCCGGCACCAGCGTAGCCGGCGTCGCGCGGTATCCGCGGCTGACGCGCTGGCCTTCCTCGGTCTCCAGCAGCCAGCGATACTGTGCGAGCTTGGTGCCATTCTGCTGAATCTTGAGCTTGGATTTCTCTGCCGCGTTCAGCCGGTTGCGCCACTTCTGGTCGAGCCCGGCGCGCAGGGCTTCCGGATCCTGCGTCAGATCGAGCAGCACGGTGGAGTATCCGGTCATGACACGGCTACGGCCGGCCATGCCCTGGGATGTTTCAGTATCGGGCGAGACCAGGGTGAGGCGCGGCCAGCCGAGCCCCAGCCCCTTGCGCAGGGCACGGATTGCGGCAGCCTTGCCTGACGGATCCACCTCTTCAAGCCAGACCGGGCCCCGCGTGCACAAGGCCATCTGCACGACACCGCCGATCCGGCGCGTGGTGAATTGCGCCAGCCCGACCAGCGTGTTGCCGTCGAGAATCCCGACGCGCCTGACCTCACCGCCCAGGGCCGTCACCGCTTCGCCATAGCTCCAGTCCTGCTGCAGCGCAGCCGGACGGTTCATGAGGGCAATGTCCCAGGTGATCCGGTTGATGTCGGGGTCGAGTCGCATGGGCAAAGCGTTAGGGAATCACGGTTAACAGGAACTGATCCGAACTGCCCGCGGGAGACTGACCGTGTTTTCCAGAAAAGCCCAGAGCGTGATGGGACACCGCATCACAGAGCCGCGCCCGACCCCGATGGCGGTCTGGCTGGTCTTTCTTTATGTCGGCGTCCCGCTGCTCGTGATCACCGGCCTGCTCGACCTGGCTATGCAGGTGTTTTTCAGCGTCTGCACCGGGTTGTGGTGCCTGGCCTAGGCAGCCGCCTGGCCCCAGGCCGGGAAAGGATCGCGCAAATCCCTGCGGGCGATAATGCGCCCTGTTTCATCCCGCCCCGGATCGATCAGACAGGCATCCAGCATGGCGCGCAAGGCCGCCTCGTCCATGCCGATACCGATAAAGACGATTTCCTGGCGCCGGTCGCCATAGTCCTTGTCCCATTGGGTCTCTAGATAAGTCGTGAACTGTGCCCCGTCAGGCCATTGTTCGCGGGGAACAGCCGCCCACCAGCGGCCCATGCCTTCATTCTGCACGAGGGGGCCAGCCTGGCTAAGCTCGCCCAGCCAGTCGGGCCGGGTCGCGATCCAGAAAAAGCCCTTTGCCCGCACGACGCCCGGCCAGGGCGTGTTGAACACGGCCTGCAGCTTCACCGGATCGAAGGGACGGCGCGCGCGATAGACAAAATGCCCGATACCGTACTCCTCGGTCTCCGGCACATGATCGGCAAACCCGTACAATTCCTTGGCCCAGAGCGGGTGTTCGTGCGCACGCTCGAAGTCGAACCGGCCGGTATCGAGCACATCTTCTAGCGGCACATCGGCATAGTCGGTCTCGATCACGCGCGCATCGGGGTTGAGCCCGCCCAGGATCGCCCGGATGGTTTCCAGCTGGCCTGAAGGCACGCTTGAAACCTTGTTCAAGACAATCACATCGGCAAACTCGATCTGGTCGACAAGCAACTGGACGAGCGCACGGTCATCCTCGTCATCAACGACCTCACCGCGATCGCGCAGAAAATCAGAACTGGAATAGTCATTGAGCATGTTGGCGGCGTCGACCACGGTCACCATCGTGTCGATCCGGGTGATGTCGCCGAGCGATGCGCCATTCTCGGCGCGGAACTCGAAGGTGGCAGCGACGGGCAGGGGCTCGGAAATGCCGGTCGACTCGATCAGCAGATAGTCGAACCGGCCCGACAGGGCGAGCGCCGTCACCTCTTCGAGCAGGTCTTCGCGCAGGGTGCAGCAGATACAGCCATTCGACATTTCGACGAGGTTCTCGTCGGTCCGGGACACAGAAGTACCGCCGGCCCTGACGAGTTCGGCATCGATATTGACCTCGCTCATATCATTGACGATCACGGCAACACGCTTGCCGTGCGGTGTGTTGAGAATGCGGTTGAGCAGGGTTGTCTTTCCTGCGCCCAGAAAGCCGGAAAGAACGGTGACGGGGAGCTTGTCGGTCTGCATCGGTGTCGCCTGCCTTAATCATCTATATTTTTTGATGTTATAACGTCACATTTCCGACCGTTTCAAGGCAGGTTTCCGATTGCGCTCTATTGTCTGGGTGCAGGGGCGGGGCCATCGGGCCGAGAGCCGCCCACCATCGCTGATTCCGGTTACTCGACCGATGAGGGGCCGCTCTTTCCTGACCCCGCCAAAACCCGGCGCGCCAGGATGATAACGAAGCCGAGCATCACCAAAGAAGCGGCCATCCAGGGCGCCAGCCCCACCGGCGCAACGACCCAGACCAGCGCATAGCCTATCCCCGCGAGCACCATGACAAGACCGGTGAAACGTTGGAAGGCGGCATGACCCGGACGGTTCCTTTCGGGGCCCGGCGCACTTGGCAGACGTTTGGCAACCGGATTGGCAAAAACGGCTACCGTGATGCCGATCATGATGCCGACAATGCGGTCCGGCAGCCCCGTGCCCACCCAGCCCTGGCTATCGGCAAAGGCCAGCGAAAGCGACACGGTCAGGAGAATGGCGGCATAGGCCACCGCGAAGCCGATATGGCGGGTGATCATGATGGGTCTCCGGGATCTTGGGTCTGTGACGAAAGGCCGAACACGCCCGCAAAGCCCAACAGCGCCTCTTCGAGTACCGAGACGTTGAGGTGATAGATCACCGACTTGCCGTCCTTCTCCGTGGTCACCAGGCCAGCCTGCCGAAGAACGGCGAAATGTGCGGACATTGTGGGTTTGGACACGGGAAAGGCAGACGCAAGCCGACCCGCCGATTGCGGGCCGGCCTTGAGCGCCTGGAGAACCTGGCGGCGAGTCGGGTCGGCGAGGGCTTTGAAGACATCGTTCATATTTAGATAATTAGCGAATTATCTAATTGTAGTCAAACCGGCTGCCCTCAGGCGAGGCTGCCATCCTCGATATCGCCATCGCCGTCCACGTCGTCGGAGGAGCGGCGCCCGCCCAGATCGTCACCATCCGTATCGTCGCGCCGGCGGCGGCCGTCCTGGTGTTGGGCATAGCCGGTCAGGCCGACACCCCAGTCCTTGTCGATCCCGTCGACGCCCCGGTTGCGGAAACGCATTTTCGGCCCCGGACGGACAAGCCAGCCATAGACCCACAAGGCGGCCAGAGCGCTGACCGCGATCAGCCCGGCTGCGAAACCGGCGCCCAGCTGCCCCTGCGGCTGCAGGAATATTCCGAAAAACCAGGCGAGGAATACGAAGACCGGCGCAGCAACAAGGATTGCGAAAAAGCGGCGGACTGGATGAGTGCGCATGTTGACCTCCCTTCGGTCCATCGCGGACCCGGCTTCAACCCTGCGCCGCAATCATGCCGGAAAAGGGGCAGCCGCCGGGGGACTGGCCGCCGCCGCATCCCGCCTCAGGCGCTTTCGCGATGATAGGTCAGCGCCAGGAAGACGTCTTCCAGATCGGCCTCCTCGGTGCGCAGATCGTCGATGCGATTGCCGGAGGCCCGGAATTTCTCGATCATTTCCGCGACCGACTGTTCGCCATAGCGATAGGTGATCGCCAGCGATCCATCCTCGCGGATCTCTGCATCATACCCGGCCAGCTCCGCCGGCACGGCGCTCAACGCATCGACCGGCTCGATCACCAGCGTCTTGGAATCCATCCGCTTGAGCAGGGTGTCCTTGGGCTCGCAGGCAATCACCTCGCCCTGGTCGATGATGGCGATCTCGTCGCACAGCTCCTGGGCTTCTTCCAGATAGTGCGTCGTCAGCACAATCGTCGTGCCGCGCGCATGCAGTTCGCGCACATACTCCCAGAGCTGGCGGCGCAGCTCGATATCGACACCGGCTGTCGGCTCGTCGAGCACCAAAACAGGCGGCGTGTGCACCATCGCCTTGGCGACCAGAAGGCGGCGCTTCATCCCGCCGGACAATTGCCGCACATAGGCATCGCGCTTGTCGGACAGGCCCACGGCATCGAGCAGTTCGTCGGTCCGCCGTTCGGCCTTCGGTACGCCGTAGAAGCCGGCCATGAGTTCCAGCGTTTCGCGCGGCGTGAAGAAGACATCGGTATTGATCTCCTGCGGCACCACGCCGATCGCGGCCCGCGCCGCCCGGCTGTCATGGTCGATATCAATGCCCCAGGTCCGCGCCGTGCCGGATGTCTTGTTCACCAGACCGGCGAAGATATTGATGAAAGTCGACTTGCCCGCTCCATTGGGGCCGAGCAGGCCGAAGATGGATCCGCGGCGGACTCTGAGATCGACCCCTTTGAGCGCTTCCTTCGGCGGCGCCTTGCCCGCCTTCCCATAGGTCTTGCGAAGATCGATCGCTTCAAGGGCGTATTCGGGCATGGAAGAACTGTCGGACATGTCGCCTCGGAATTGACGGGACGGGGTCAAGCGCCATAACTAGGCGCCATACCTAGGGATCGTCCCGCTGTCTGTCCATGAGGGCTTTTCAATGGCCGACGCCAGCAATGCCTTTCCGCCGCCGGAAGTCATCGTCACCGAAGACCATCGCATTGCCTGCGATGGCGGCGGCGGTGCGCTCGGCCATCCGAAGATTTATCTGGAAATGGGCGAGGACGACTTTGTCGAGTGCGGATACTGCGGCCGCCGCTTCGTGAAGAAGGGTTCGGCGCAGGATCCGACCGCCTGACCGGGTGGGCATAGCCCGCAAGGGCCGCAAGACGCCGATCACACAAGACGACTGGGGAGGCGTCTTTGGGTCAAACCGCCAGCCAGCGCATCGGGCTGATCACCGGCCTCGTGCTGGCGGTCCTCCTGCAATTCATTCCGGTTCCGGACGGGCTTTCGCGTGAAGCCTGGCTGCTGGCCTCGCTCGCCCTGCTGATGGCAAGCTGGTGGGCGACGGAAGCGATACCCATCGCCGCCACGGCGCTCATCCCCATCGCCCTCTTCCCGCTTCTGGGCATCACCTCCACAGGGGCTGCCACGGCACCCTATGCCAGTCCGATCGTGATGCTGCTGCTGGGCGGGTTCGTCATCGCCCTGTCCATCGAGCGCTGGAATCTGCACACGCGCATCGCGCTCAATGTCGTCGCCCGTTTCGGCGGACAGCCGGCGGCGCTTATCGCCGGCTTCATGCTGGCTTCTGCCCTCCTGTCGATGTGGATTTCCAATACGGCAACGACGCTGATGATGATCCCCATCGCCTTGCGGGTTGCGGCCGAAGTGGAACGCGAAGGCGTGACGACGAAATTCTTCGCGCCGGCCCTGGCCCTGGGGATCGCCTATTCCGCCTCGATCGGCGGCATGGCCACGCCGGTCGGCACGCCGACCAATCTGATCGGGCTGGGATTCCTGCAGAACGAATTCGGCCGCACGCTGGATTTCGCCAGCTGGATGGGTGTCGGCCTGCCCGTTGTCGCGCTGATCATCCCCGCCGCCTGGTTCGTGCTGACGCGTTGGGCCTTCTCCCTCAAGGGCGAACGCGCCAGTGGCGCCGCGCACGATCTGGTAAAGGACGAGCTGGGCAAGCTGGGCCGCATGACGGTGCCGGAACTGCGCGTCGCCGCTCTGTTCGGCACGGTTGCCATCCTGTGGATGGGCGCCACCCTCCCCAGCTTCCTGATCTCCTGGGTCCCCGGGATCCCCGCCGGCGAGTGGAGCTGGGGTTGGAATCCGCTTCTCGGCTGGATTGGCGATACGCTGGGTCTGCCCGTCGATATCCGCCTCGGCAATACCCAGATCGCCGTGATGGGGGCGCTGGCGGCCTTCCTCATCCCGTCCGGCTGCCGCACCGAAGGCCGCGGCACCGCCCTGATGGCCTGGGAAGACACGGCCCGCCTGCCCTGGAATGTCATCATCCTGTTCGGCGGCGGGCTCTCCCTCGCGGCTGCACTCACGGCCACCGGCCTCGCCGACTGGCTCGGCGGGCAGATGCACTTCCTTACCGACCTGCCCACCCCGCTGCTGATCCTGGTGATCGTCGCGGTGATCGTCTTCCTGACCGAGCTGACCTCCAATGTCGCGACCGTGACCGGCTTCATGCCCGTGCTGGGCATTATCGCGGTGGAAGCCGGCGTGCCCGCCGAACAGCTCATCGCGCCGGTCGCCATCGCCGGCTCGGCCGCCTTCATGCTGCCGGTCGCCACAGCGCCCAACGCCATCGTCTATGCGTCCGGCGCCGTGACCCAGGGCCAGATGATCAAGGCCGGCTTCCGGCTCAACCTGCTCGCCGTGCTGGCGATCGCCAGCGTCGGCTCGGTGGCGGCGATGCTGGGTTTCGGGGGCTAGGAGAGGTCACCGCACTCCACCGATGACCTTCCCCGCGCACCGCGTTAACCTCGCGGCGATCCAAGCCAGAGAGAGCCCCATGGCCGAGAAGAAGCCCCTCGACGAGACCTCCCACCTCTACCTGATCGACGGGTCGGGCTATATCTTCCGCGCCTATCACGCCCTGCCGCCGCTCACCCGGTCGGACGGCACGCCTGTGGGCGCGGTGCAGGGCTTTTGCAACATGCTCTGGAAGCTGCTCGAGGATCTCAAGGGCGAGGACGCGCCCTCGCACCTGGCCGTGATCTTCGACCATTCCGGCAAGTCTTTCCGGAACGAGATCTACGACCAGTACAAGGCGCACCGCCCGCCGGCGCCGGAAGACCTGGTGCCGCAATTCTCCATCATCCGCGACGCCACGCGCGCCTTCGGCACGCCGTGTATCGAGCGGGAGAATTACGAGGCCGACGACATCATCGCCACCTATGCCCGCATGGCCGAGGCGAAGGGCGCGAAAGTGACCATCGTCTCCTCCGACAAGGATCTGATGCAGCTGGTCTCCGACAAGATCGACATGTTCGACGCGATGAAGAACAAGCGCATCGAAGCGGAACAGGTGGTCGAGAAATTCGGCGTCGGGCCGGACAAGGTTATCGATATCCAGTCGCTCGCCGGCGACAGCGTCGACAACGTCCCCGGCGTGCCCGGTATCGGCGTGAAGACCGCCGCTCTTTTGATCAATGAATACGGCGACCTCGACACGCTGCTGGCGCGCGCCGAAGAGATCAAGCAGAAGGGCCGGCGCGAAAAACTCCTCGCCCACGCCGAGGATGCCCGTATCTCGCGCCAGCTGGTCACGCTGAAGACCGACACGCCCGTCACCGACGATATGGACGAGTTCGGCATCACCGATCCGGATGCGGAAACGCTTGTCGGCTTCCTGAAAGAGATGGAATTCCGCACTTTCACACGCAAGGTCGAGGAAGCCCTGGGCGGTCCGGTCGCCGACGAGACGGGCGATGCCACCGCACCCATCAATCGCGACAGCTATGAATGCGTCACCACGATGGAGCAGTTGCAGGCCTGGATCGAGAAGGCCCGCACAGCCGGTGTGATCGCTGTCGATACCGAGACCGACGCGCTGTCCGCCACCGCATCCGGCCTGGTCGGCATCTGCCTCGCCACCGCGCCGGGCGAGGCCTGCTACATCCCGCTCGCCCATGTCGATCCGGAGGGCTCCGGCGACATGTTCGATACGGGCGAAAAACCCGACCAGATCCCGATGGACGACGCCATCGCCGCCCTCAAACCCCTGCTGGAAGATCCCGCCGTTCTGAAAGTCGGCCAGAACTTCAAATACGATCTCTCCGTCCTCGGCCGCTACGGCATCGATGTCGCGCCCTATGACGACACGATGCTGATCTCCTATGTCATGGAGGCGGGTCTGCACGGGCATGGCATGGACGAGCTGGCCGAGCTTCACCTGGGCCATCAATGCATTGCCTTCAAGGAGATCTGCGGCACCGGCAAGAACCAGATCAGTTTCGACAAGGTGCCGCTGGACAAGGCGACGCAATATGCCGCCGAGGATGCCGACGTCACGCTGCGCCTGTGGGAAATCCTCAAGCCGGCCATGGTCTCCAAGAAGAAGGCGACGGTCTACGAGAGGCTGGAACGCCCGATGGCCAAAGTCCTCTCGGACATGGAACGGGTGGGCGTGAAGGTCGATCCGGATCAGCTGCGCCAATTGTCCTCCGACTTCGCCCAGAAAATGGCCGCCGCCGAGGCCGCGGCCCACGAAGCAGCGGGGCATGAATTCAACGTCGCCTCGCCCAAGCAGATCGGCGAGATCCTGTTCGGCGAGATGGGCCTGCCCGGCGGCAAGAAGACCAAGACCGGCGCCTGGTCGACCGACGCGGCCGTGCTCGACCAGCTGGCGGCGGAAGGACACGACCTGCCCGTCGCACTGCTGGAATACCGGCAATATGCCAAGCTGAAATCGACCTATTCGGACGCGCTCTTCGAGCACATCAATCCGAAGACCAAGCGCATTCACGGCTCCTTCTCGCTGGCCGCCACCACGACCGGCCGGCTCTCCTCGACCGAGCCCAACCTGCAGAATATCCCGATCCGCACCGAGGCCGGCCGCAAGATCCGCGAAGTCTTCATCGCCGAACCGGGTCATTGCCTGGTCGCGGCCGACTATTCCCAGATCGAGCTGCGGCTTCTGGCCCATATCGCCGATGTGGAGAGCCTGAAACAGGCTTTCCGCGACGGCCAGGACATCCACGCCATGACGGCTTCGGAAGTCTTCGGCGTGCCGGTGGAGGGCATGGACCCGATGGTCCGCCGCAAGGCCAAGGCGATCAATTTCGGCGTCATCTACGGCATTTCCGCCTTCGGTCTGGCCAACCAGATCGATGTCTCCCGCGAGGAGGCCAAGAACTTCATCGACGCCTATTTCGAGAAATTCCCGGGCATTGCCGACTATATGGAGCGCATGAAGACCGAGGCGAAGGACACCGGCTATGTCGAGACCGTGTTCGGCCGCCGCTGCCACTTCCCGGGCATTCGCGACAAGAATCCCAACATGCGCATGTTCGCCGAGCGCCAGGCCATCAACGCCCCGATCCAGGGCAGTGCCGCCGACGTCATCCGCCGCGCCATGATCCGCATGGACGACGCCCTCCGCGCCGCCAATCTCGACGCCCGCATGCTCCTCCAGGTCCACGACGAACTCGTCTTCGAAGTTCCCGAAGACCAGGCCGACCGCCTGATCGACCTGGCCTCAAAAGTAATGGGCGAGGCGTGCGCACCGGCGGTGGAGTTGAGCGTGCCGCTGGATGTGGACGCGAAGAAGGGTAAGAGTTGGGCGGAGGCGCACTGACCCCTTGTCCGCGATCAGGGAGAGGCGGTTCTGAAGCCCCCGCGCACACGGGTGGCCGGGAGAAATGGTGAGCTGAAGCCGCAATAGACACCGTCACCCTGACGAAAGTCAGGGCCCAGTTCATAGAGCGCGGTGGCCGCGATCTCGCACTTATCCCGCAAACCGTCACCGCTCAGGCCGAGCCCCTCTAGCCCAAATCTCCCTTTACGATCTGGGTCCTGACTTTCGTCAGGATGACGGTTTGTGGGGACGGATATCCGAAACTTATCCCCACCCTCTCATTTGCCCTTACCATCGTCAGCGGTTTCCGGGATGGGAGGCATGAGCTCAGTCCCTTGTGCCCGGGAGCGTGCGGAGCTCGTCCGCGCCTGGTGGGTGACAGCATCAGGCTCCGGCGTGGCCATCTGCGGGGACACCGGCAAAAAGCTCGACCGGCCCGTGCCTGCAGGTTTCGAGACGGGGCCCGCAAGGGACCCGGGTAAATCTCCGCGTGCGGGATGCCTCGGGCATCACCACCAAACCTTCAAATCCGGACACGATGTCCGCCGTGCATCCCGCACCCCTCTCATCGCTCCAGGGCGCTAGCCCGTGGAGGATTTCCCGCTGGGAGCCTTTCCTCCCCATGGAATGGGGAGGTGGATCGCCGCGAGGCGGCGAGACGGAGGGGCGCCGCGTCAGCGGCGATGTGTCAGCGACAAGCTCCACCGCTTCCCGGCGCTCGCGCGCCGGCCCCTTCGCCCCCTCCTTCGCCAAGGCGATGGAGGGCCCACTTCCCCACACGGTGGGGAAGAAAGGCAGAGCGCGCTTTCCCCGGCACGGGGGCCGGGGGAAGAGGAGAGAGAGTGTGTGGGCACAATCAGACCAAAACACACAAACGCCCGCCCCCGGGAGGGCGGGCGCTGCAATGCGTCTTGTCGCCGGTCTAGGCGTCGACTTCGGCCTCGAGCGCATGCTCCTGGATGAAGTCGCGGCGCGGTTCGACGACGTCGCCCATGAGCTTGGTGAAGAGCTCGTCGGCGGTATCGGCATGGGTGACCGAGACCTGCAGCAGGGAGCGCGCATTCGGGTCGAGCGTGGTTTCCCAGAGCTGACCGGGGTTCATTTCGCCCAGACCCTTGTAGCGCTGGATCTTCATGCCCTTGGCACCGGACGTGGTGACGGCGTCGACCAGCTGGCTGGGCGAATGGATACGCACGGCACCGGATTTCGGTGCGAACACGGCCGGGCCGGTATAGTCGCCGGCGATTGCCTGGGCGCGCTCGGACAGGCGTTTCGCTTCCGGGCTTTCGCGCAGATTGGCGTCGAGCACCACGGTCTCGGTGACACCGCGGACCTCGCGCTGGAAGATCAGCTGGTATTCCTCGCCCAGACGTGCCGTCCAGCCATCCTCGCCCTCGTCGGCAACGGCGTTGAGGCGTTCGGCAGCCGTCTTCACAGCCTCCTCGGACGGCTCCAGCACCAGCGCACCAGCCAGGGCGGCGGCTTCAAGGGCGAAGCCCGGAGCCCGTGCCGTCAGGCGGTCGACGGAGAGTTTCACGCCGCGCGCCGAAGCGACACGGCCGGCCAGGTCCTGGCCGTAGATCACCTCGCCACCGGCCAGGGTCAGCGTCGCGTCGGACGCGCCTTCCTCGATCAGGTAGGCGTCCATTTCCGCCTGGTCCTTCACATAGCGCTCCGAACGGCCCTTGGTGATCTTGTAGAGCGGCGGCTGGGCGATATAGAGGTGGCCGCGCTCGATCAGCTCGGGCATCTGCCGGTAGAAGAAGGTCAGCAGAAGCGTACGGATGTGGGCGCCGTCCACGTCGGCATCGGTCATGATGATGACCTTGTGGTAGCGCAGCTTTTCGTAGTTGATCTGGTCGCGCCCGATACCCGTGCCCAGCGCCGTGATCAACGTGCCGACCTGGTCGGACGAGAGCATCTTGTCGAAGCGTGCGCGCTCGACATTGAGGATCTTGCCCCGCAGCGGCAGCACAGCCTGGTTCTCGCGGTGACGGCCCTGCTTGGCAGAACCGCCGGCCGAGTCACCCTCGACGATGAAGAGTTCGGACTTGGCCGGATCCTTCTCCTGACAGTCGGCGAGCTTGCCGGGCAGGGAGGTGATGTCCAGCGCCGACTTGCGCCGCGTCAGCTCGCGCGCCTTGCGGGCGGCTTCGCGGGCGGCGGCGGCCTCGATGATCTTGGAGACGACCATCTTGGCTTCGTTGGGATGCTCCTCGAACCATTCGGCCAGCGCCTCGCCGACCGCGCCCTCGACGGCGGGACGGACTTCCGAGGAAACCAGCTTGTCCTTGGTCTGGGAGGAGAATTTGGGGTCCGGCACCTTCACCGACAGGACGCAGGTCAGGCCTTCACGGGCATCATCGCCGGAGATGGCGACCTTGGCCTTGGCGGCCAGGCCGGAGGAGCCGGCATAATTGTTGATGATACGGGTCAGCGCACCACGAAAACCGGCCAGGTGGGTGCCGCCATCGCGCTGGGGAATGTTGTTGGTGAAGCAGAGCACATTCTCGTGATAGCTGTCATTCCACTCCAGCGCCGCTTCCACCGAAACACCGTCACGTTCGCCCTGGATCAGGACGGGCGGGGTGAAGAGCGGCGTCTTGGTGCGGTCGAGGTGCGAAACGAAGGCCGCCACGCCGCCCTCATACATCATCGTGTCGGAGAAGGGCTCGGAACCGCGATCATCCTTCAGCGTGATCTTGACGCCGGAGTTCAGGAAAGCGAGTTCGCGCAGCCGGTGCTGCAGCGTGTCGCGATCGAACTCCGTCATGGTGAAGGTGTCCTCGGAGGGCATGAAGCGCACTTCCGTGCCCTTCTGGCCCTCGGCCTCGCCAATGACCTTGAGATCTTCCTCGGCCTCGCCGCGGCGGAAGCGCATGTGGTGCTTCTTGCCATTGCGCCAGATGGTCAGGTCCATCCAGTCGGACAGCGCGTTCACCACCGAGACGCCCACGCCGTGCAGGCCGCCGGACACCTTGTAGGAATTCTGGTCGAACTTACCGCCGGCGTGCAGCTGGGTCATGATGACCTGGGCCGCAGAGACGCCCTCTTCCTTGTGGATATCGGTCGGAATGCCACGACCGTCATCACGCACCGAGGCCGACCCGTCGGCATGCAGGCGCACCACGACTTCGGTACAATGGCCGGCGAGCGCTTCGTCGATCGCATTGTCGACGACCTCGTAGACCATGTGGTGAAGGCCGGAACCGTCATCGGTGTCGCCGATATACATGCCCGGGCGCTTGCGCACGGCGTCGAGCCCTTTGAGGACCTTGATCGACTCCGCGCCGTATTCCTGATTCGCTTGTTCCGTCATGGGATTATTGTACAGGTTTCGCGGCCCTGTGACCACTCGCGCGCACACGCGCGCGTACGTACGCGCGTGAGTCAGATCGCGGCGTCTCCAGCCTCCGGACGGGCCATCCGCCGCTTCAGCCAGTTGCGGCCGATCACGCCGATCAGGACCAGCAACAGAACCGCTCCGCCGACCGCGGTCCAGGCCTGTAGCCCGGCGCCCTCGAGGCCCCGGATCGCGGCATGGCTGGCAAAGGCGATCAGCGCCATTTTCGGCACGCTGCCGATCGCGGTCCCGGCGATGAAGTCGCGAAAGCGCATCGGCGTGCAGCCGGCCGCAGCATTGATCACGATAGAGGGCAGGGTCGGCACGAGGCGGATCACCGCGCTGGCCCAGAAGCCGTGGCGTGCCAGCTCGTCCATCACGATGGCGGCGTCAGAGCCCGCCCGCTCTTCCACCCAGCCCGCGCCGAGCCTGCGGCCGAGGGCGAAACCAAGCGCACAGGCGGCCAGCTTGCCCGCCCAGCTGTATGCGAAGCCCGCCCAGGGCCCGAAGGCTGCCACCATCGCGGCGATCAGCACCGCCTGCGGCGTGCCCAGCAGAATCAGCACCAAGAAGAGCACCAGCGCGACCGGCGGCGCCCAGACAGTGCCGCCTGCCGCGTCGAGCATGTCCAAACCACGCCGCGTGACGTCTTCAGGCAGAAGAAAGGCCGCAAACCCGCCAAGCGAGAACAGGGCAATGAGCACAATCAGGGCTGCCGCCCGGCCCGGATGGCGCCGGACGAGACCGGCCAGCGCTCCAGGGATCATGGCTGCGCCCGGTAGAGCGTCAGCCGCATCTCGTCGCCATTGGAGTAGTTCTGCCCCTCGATCGTTTCCAGCGCTTGCAGGGACATCCCCAGCGCCCCGGCCTGCGCGAGGAAGGGCTCGGCTTCGGAGGCGTCAATCAGGGCCAGCGAGCAGGCCGTATCCGCCGCCAGCCGGGTCGCGGCATCGGCGGCATCTGCGGCCAGCACGGTGTCATAGGGGCCGTGGCGATAGACCAGGCTGGGTTCGCGGAAGGCGGAGGTGACCAGATGGGTCGGTTCACACGCCGCATGCGCATCGACGGCCGCAACGATGCGCGGCGTCAGCCACAATGTTTCCAGCCGCGGCATGGTCACGCCATAGACCGTGACCACCGCCAGCGCCCCGCCGGCCAGTCCGGCCGCAAGCGAGGCCGGGCGGCGGCCGGTGAGATAGAGGGCCAGCGCTGCGGCTGCAGCGAGGAATATGGCTGCGCCCAGCACGACGAGCAGCGGCGAGACACTGCCCTCGGACCAGTGAAACCCGGCCGCAGGCACAGCGGCGACCAGTCCGGAAAAGCCGAGCCACACGATGGCGTAGAGCCCGGCTGCAATCTTCAGCCAGAGCGGCGCCTTTCTGTCGCCCGGCGCGAAGATCGCTGCCACGGCGAGCACGGCCAGGGCCGGATAGGTCGGCATCACATAGTGCGGCAGCTTGGTCGCGATCAGTTCGTAGGCGATCCAGGCCGGCACGATCCAGCAGATCAGATAGCGCACGGCCGGCCGGGTCCGGTTTGCCCAGGCCCACCAGCCGGCGAAAACCGCAAACAGCGAGCCCGGCCAGAAGGTCAGCGAGAACAGGCCGAGATAATAGCCCGGCGGGCCGGCATGGGATTGCTGGCTCTCGCCCACCTTGCCCATCAGGCTGTCGCCGACGGCCTCGGCGTAAAAAGCACCGTCGGACACGATACCGATGGCGACATACCAGGGCAGGGCGATGAGCAGGAAAAGCGGCACGCCCCAGAGCGGTTTCAGTCCCCCCAGCCAGGAAAACCTGCGGTCCCAGACCAGCAGCGCGGCCAGCGCCAGGCCGATGAAAAGCAGGATGATCGGCCCTTTGATCATCATGCCAGCACCCAGCGCCGCCCAGAACAGGGCCGGCCGCCACCAATGCCCCTGCGGCTGCAGATAGACCCGCATCAGGGAGAGGTGCGCCGCCGTGATCGTCGCCAGCAACACGGCATCGGTCTTGGCGATCCGTGCCTCGAACCCGACAGCGAGGGCCGTCGCGACGAGCAGGCCAGCACCCAGCCCCGCGGTGCGTCCGAAGAGGCCGGCCGCAATGGCCGCTGTCATGGCGACCGCAGCAAGGATCCCGAGAAAGGAGGGAATACGATGCGCCCAGATCGCACGGTCGTCCGCCGTGCCGGTCACAGTCACCGCGATCGATTGCAGCCAGTAGATTCCGGCCGGCTGCAGATAGCGTTGCTCGTCCTGGAAGCGGATGTCGATGAAGTCGCCGGTCTCGACCATCTGGCTGGTCGCGACGGCATAGCGGCCCTCATCGCGATCCACCGGCGGGATGGAGGAGATACCCGGCAACAGCGCCATACAGGAAAGCAGGACCAGAACGAGCCAGTCCTTCCATCCCAGACGGCGAGCCGCCTCACTCACGGGCGGCGCTCTTGGATGCGGCCGGGCGCCTTGGTCCGCCGCACCAGCCAGATCACGCCCATCGTGTCGAATATGCCGACAAAGGCGCGGCCGATATTGGTGTATTTCGACTGGCCGGCATGGCGGGCGCGGTGGCGCACCGGATGATTGATCAACGGATGCCCATAGCGCTGGAACAGGGCTGGCAGGAAGCGGTGCATGCCCTCGAAACAAGGCAGCAACAGGAAGGCCTCGCGCGGGAAAACCTTCACGCCGCAGCCGGTATCCGGACAGTGATCGCCCAGCACCGCAGCGCGGAAACCATTGGCGATGCGGGTCGCCACAAGCCGCGAGACCGGATCATTGCGGCGCACACGCGTGCCGGCAACCAGCGGCGCCTCACCCTCGGCGGCCCAGGCTTTTTCCAGCATGCCGGGAAGATCGGCCGGATCGTTCTGCCCGTCGCCATCCATGGTCGCGATCCAGGGCGCGCGGGCGGCCAGAACGCCGGAGCGCACCGCCTGCGACTTGCCGCAGCGACGGTCATGGCGGACGACACGGACGCGCGGATCCTTTGCGGCGATATCCTGCAGGATGTCAGGTGTAGCGTCGCGCGACCCATCGTCCACGAAAACGATCTCGAACGCGCCGGCGCGTTCCATTTCGCGCAGCGTTTCCTCGCACACGGCGGCAACATTCTCCGCCTCGTCGAGCACGGCGATCACGACACAGGCCCGCGGCCCCTCGCCGGACCGTTCCGGCCGCCGGAAATCGATGCTTGTCGGCTCGCTCATTTCCCTGCCCCGATCATTGCGCCGCGAGTGTGTGCCGCTTCGGCGCCGGTTACAAACCTCAATCGCCGCATCTTCCGTCCGATAACCGGCATGCTAGCGCGCGACCAGCAACAGGATCGCAATACCGGTCATGACCAGCCCGGTTACGATGTCCGCTCCGCGCCGGACCGCCGGCGTCACCAGCCATTCGCGAGCCCGGTGCGCGCCGCCGATATAAGCCCCGGCGGTAAGCACGGCCAGCACGGTCATCATGGCCAGCATCAGCGCGTAGGTCGGCGGCGTGATGGCGTCGAGCGGCACGAAGGCCGGCACCAGGGTCAGGTAGAAAACGATGGGCTTTGGATTGGACAAGGGCATGGCGACACCCGCAATGAAGGTCGCGGCATGGCTGCGCTTCGAGCCTGCCTTGAAGACCGGCTTCGGCCGGGCACCGGTCCAGGCACTCCAGAATGCCCGGAACGCCATCCAGGACAGACAGGCCACCCCGACCAGCTTGGCCGCCAGCCAGAAGCCGGACAATTGCGTCGCCAGCGCCGACAGCCCCGTCACCGCCAGGGTGAACCAGAACATGTCGCCCAGGAGGATACCGGATCCGTAGATCGCCGCATTCACCGGCCCGGCATCCAGCGTCCGCGCCACCATCGCCGCAATCCCGGGGCCCGGCGTGATGAACAGAACCAGCAACGCACCGGCAAAGAGAAGGAGGTTTTCGGGTGTCATGCCGAGCACTCCACATGGGCCGCATCGACCTCGAAATACTGCACCTGCCCTCCAAAGGGCTCAAACAACACGCGCTCCACACCGGTCAGCCAGGCCTGGGAGCCGGTGGCGAGAATTTCGCGGGCGAGGCCCTCGCGGCGGGGGGCGTCCAGATGGGCGCAGGCCTCGTCGAACAGCAGGAGCGGGGCCACGCCACCCTGCCGGGCGAGCGCCCGGGCCTGGGCCAGAGCGAGGGTGAGGATAAGTGCCTTCTGCTCGCCGGTCGAACAATCGCCGGCGGGCTGGTCCTTCTCTCGATGACGGGCGGCCAGTTCTGTCCGGTGGGGGCCGCGCGTCAGGGTGCGGCCCGCCGCGCCGTCCCGCCGGCGGCCGTCGCGCAGCGCCGCGGCAAACCTGTCTTCGGCTGTCCCGGCATCCAGCCCGTCGGCCAGATCGGCCTCGACCGCGCCGTCGAGTGCCAGATCGGCTTGCGGAAAGGCGCCCTCGGGACGGGCATCAATCTCGCCCTGCAGACGGATCAGCGCATCGAGCCGCGCCGCCGCCATAGCCACGCCATGACCGGCCATCTCGCTTTCCAGCGCGTTGAGCCAGGCCGGGTCCGCCTGGCCCTCGTCCAGCAGACGCTGACGGCGCGTGCGCACCTTGTCATAGGCCGTCGCCGCTTCGGCATGGGCGGGATCCGCGGCGTAGACGAGCCGGTCGAAAAATTTCAGCCGGTCGGCCCGGGGACCGGCGAACAGGCGGTCCTGGGCCGGCGTCAGCCAGATCATCGGCACCAGCCGCGCCAGTTCCCCTTGGGGTGCGGGCTCGCCGTCGATCCGGGTTTCGCGACGCCCGCCATTGCGCGCACCGACGCCGAGACGGACCTCGCCATCGCGCGTCTCCATCTCGGCGAACACAGCCCAGGCCTCGGCCGGACCGGACGCGTCCTTGCGGGCAACACCGTCAGCCCCCGCCGAGCGCAGGCCGCGCCCGGGCACAAGAAAGGAAAGCGCTTCGAGGAGATTGGTCTTGCCCGCCCCGTTGGCGCCGTAAAGCGCGACCGGCGTCGGGCCCAGCTCCAGATCGAGCGCGGCGTAGCAGCGGAAATCGGTAAGTCGCAAACGACGAACCGCCGCAGGCGGAACCGGCGGCGGCGTCAGAGTCTCGAATTCGGCAGACCCGTCCGTCACACCCGCAACGGCATCAGAACGTAGAGCGCATCTTCATCGCCGCTGTCTGTCACCAGGGCCGGCGAGGCCGCGTCGGCGAAGTGGAAGCGCGCCTCGTCGCCCTCGATCTGCGAAGCGACATCCAGCATGTAGCGCGCGTTGAAACCGATGGCGAAGCCTTCATCGGAATAGGACACGGCGAGCTCTTCCTCGGCCTGACCGCTCTCCGGATTGTTGACGGCCAGCGTCAGCGTGTCCTGACCCAGCGAAAGCTTCACCGAGCGCGACTTCTCGACCGAGATGGTGGCGACGCGGTCGACGGCCTCGGCGAAACGCTTGTTCTCGACCGACATCACCCGGGTATTGCCGCGCGGGATGACGCGCTCATAGTCCGGGAAGGCGCCGTCGATCAGCTTGGAGGTCAGCACGGCGCGGCCCAAGCGGAAACGGATCTTGCCTTCGGAGACCGAGACCTCGACATCGTCGTCAGCGTCTTCCAGCAAACGGCGGACTTCCTGCACGGTCTTGCGCGGCACGATCACGCCCGGCATGCCATCGGCTCCGTCCGGCAGATCGATCTCGGCCAGCGCCAGGCGCACGCCATCGGTCGCGACAGCACGCAGCGTCTTGCGGCCGTCATGCTCGGCGGCATGCAGATGAATGCCGTTGAGATAATAGCGGGTCTCTTCGGTGGAGATCGCGAAACGGGTCTTGTCGATAACCCGGGCCAGTTCGCTTGCCGGGACCAAAAAGCGGTGTTCGAGATCCTCGGTCGGCATGACCGGAAAATCGCCCGGCGGCAGGCAGGGCAGCGAGAAGTTCGACCGGCCGGCCTTCAGCGTCAGCCGCGGATCGCCGCCCGCCATCTCCAGCGTGACATCGGCGCCGTCCGGCAGTTTGCGGGTAATGTCATACAGCGTGTGCGCCGGCGCGGTCACCAGACCTTCGCCCTCGCAGGTCGCGTCCGTCGTTTCCAGGATTTCGATATCAAGATCGGTGGCCGCGAAACTCGCGCCATCCGGCCCGGCCGAAATCAGGACATTGGACAGGATCGGGATCGTGTTGCGCTTTTCGACGACGGCCTGAACATGGCCCAGGGCCTTCAGGAGCGTTGCGCGCTCAATCGTCAGCTTCATGTCTTACGTCCGCTTGCACATTGGCGGCATCACCGCAGCGTGACACCGGGGTCGGTCGGGACAGCACCGGGCAAATCACCCCGTGCCGAAACAGGTGGGTCAAAGAGGATACATGAAAACGCGCGTTCGCAAGAGATTTCTCCAGCGCACGCGCCTTCTCCACATCTGACACTCGCCGGAAGATCCGGACCTAGCTCTGAAGCTCGCGGGTCAGCCGATCAATATCGTCACCCACCGGATCCCCGGCTTCCAGCAGCGCCGTGACCTTGTTGACCGCATGAATGACGGTGGAATGGTCCCGCCCGCCAAAGCGTCGGCCGATATCCGGCAGCGAACGCGTCGTCATCGTCTTGGCCAGATACATCGCGACATGCCGCGGCCGCACGACGCTCTGGGTACGGCGCTTGGAGCAGATATCTGCCGGTGTCACGCCATAATGGCTGGCGACGACCTTCTGTATGTCGTCCACTGTCAGGCGCCGCTCGGAATTCAGCGACAATTCGCGCAGCGCGGTCGACACAGCCTCCATCGTCACCGGCAGGCCGAGCAGAGCCGTACGGCAGATGACATTGTTCAGAACGCCTTCCAGCTCGCGCGGGCTGGTCGTGATACGGGCAGCGAGGAAGTCGCGCACGGCTTCCGGCACATCAAGCACCGGATAGTGGCATTTTGCCTGGGCAATCTTGCAGTCGAGGATCTGACGACGCAGGTCGAGATCGGGCTTGCCGAGCGGACAGGACAGCCCCCCCGTCAGCAGCGAACGCAACCGGTCATCGGACACCTGCAGCTCGGCGGGCGGCCGGTGCGAAGCCAGGACCACCTGCTTGTTCTCGGCGATCAGCGCCGCGATCGTGTTCAGAAGTTCGTCTTCGGTTTTCAGCTTGCCGGCGATGAAGTGGACATCATCGATCAGCAGCACATCGACACCGCGCACGGTTTCCTTGAAGGACATCGTGTCGCGCGCCCGCATCGCGGTCACGAAGCCGGACAGGAATTCCTCGGCCGTCAGATAGAGCGCCTTGCGCGGACGGGAGGCGTGTTCGAAGGCGCTCGCCATGGCGTGCATGAGGTGCGTTTTTCCGACACCGTAATCGCCATAGAAGAACACGGGGTTGAAGGGCGGCGTCTGGGCACCGACCACAGTTCGCGCCGCGGCAGCCGCAACTTCATTGGCCGGACCGACCCGGAAACTGTCGAAGGTGAAGCGCGTCTCGCCGATCGCTGGTGCGGCGTCCGCTTCCCGCGATGTCCGCGCCTCCTTCACGGGCACGTCCGAAACAGCTTTTTTAACCAGCTCGGCAGGCCTTGAAACCACCGGTTGAGCGTGGGCACTACCTTCAACGACGAGATGGATTGGACGAAGCGTCGTATCGAGCTCGGACCAGATTGCGCGAATACGCGCCCCCCAATGATCCTCGACCCAGTCACGATTGAACTGGCTCGGCGCGACAATGACGATCGCCCCCGTGTCCGAAACACTGACCCGCAAGCGGGCGATTTCCTGCGAGTAAAGTGCCTGACCGCACTCATCCCGAAGCCGGGATCTCACCTGCCGCCAGATAGCCGAAACGCCACCGGTTCCATCGACTTCGAAGCCTGCTGCTTTCGCCTCTGCCACAGCCAGTTTGTTCAACGCCATCGTTCGCCACACTTTTGTTTTTATCACGCGATTGCGCGGTTCAGGTGTTTGTTTTTTAGGCAATAATCCGCTCACGCAACGAGGTGAATCGCCTCGTCGATATCGGAAATTTATCCGCATGGGATTGGTCGCCCTCAGGAGCCCAGAGGTTACGCCTTCCCCGATTATGGTCAACCGGATTCAACGCCTGATTCTGGAGATTCTTCGCTTGACACGAGAAATCCGTGATCGGATCGAAGCTTGCCATTTACGACGATTTTGCGCGCTTCAAAACAGTCTCTTTTTGCGACAAAACCGACCCGTTTCACGAACCGCAATTCCGGTTTGTCAATGAGCACTCGCTCATCCGTATCAGGAATAAAATATCAATGGCCTAGACCTCAAGCACCGCGCCGCGGAGCGCGCCTGCCAGAGCCAGACGGAGCCCGGCCAAAAAAAATGCGCCCGGAACGTGTGTTCCGGGCGCATTGCATTTTTCGTCGTTTCAGCGACAGCCGATCAGGCCGACATCGCCTTCACGCGGGCCGACAGACGCGACACTTTGCGCGAGCCGGTGTTCTTGTGAAACACGCCATTGGAGACAGCGCGCATCATTTCCGACTCTGCCTTCACCAGGGCCGTCTTGGCCTCGGCCTGGTTGCCGGCCGAGATCGCCAGCTCAACCTTCTTCACGAAAGTCCGGACGCGCGAGCGGCGCGCCTTATTGACAGCCGTGCGGCGCGCAATCTTGCGAACCATCTTCTTGGCCGAGTTTGTGTTGGCCATGGATCCTAACCTCTTCATGCGGCCGGGCGCTCAAGGCGACCGGCGAAATCCGTGAGCGGCGGCGTATAGGCCCTTGCAGCCGGGCCGTCAACCGCCGTAGTGCGCTTTCATCGCTAGCGGTGCTTGAAATGCGGAGCGCGCTTCTCGGCAAATGCCGCCATGCCCTCTCGCTGGTCTTCCAGGGAAAATTGCGACTGGAAGACACGGCGCTCGAACAGAACACCTTCCGTGAGGCCGACCTCGAAGGACCGGTTGATCGCTTCCTTGGTCATCATGGCGACAGGAAGCGACTTGGTCGCGATCGCTTCAGCCGCCTCCATGACCGTGTCCATCAGGTCGTCAGCCGGCACGACGCGCGAGACCAGCCCGGCACGCTCGGCTTCTTCGGCGTCCATCATCCGGCCCGTGAGACACAGATCCATGGCCTTGGCCTTGCCAACAGCGCGCGGCAGGCGTTGCGTTCCGCCGGAGCCCGGCATGACGCCAAGATTGATTTCCGGCTGGCCGAACTTCGCAGTCTCGGACGCGATGATGAAATCGCACATCATGGCGATCTCGCACCCTCCGCCCAGCGCATAGCCGGACACCGCCGCGATGATCGGCTTGCGGAAACGAGCAACGGACTCCCAGGTCTGGGCGAACGGATCGTTCAGATAGAGGCTGACCTGGTCGCGGCTCTGCAATTCCTTGATATCCGCGCCTGCGGCGAAGGCCTTGCGCGAGCCGGTCAGCACGACGCAGCCGATATCCTCGTCGCGCTCGAAAGCCGCCAAAGCCTCGGAGAGCTCGCCGGTCAGAGCGTCGCACAGCGCGTTCAGCGCCTCGGGGCGGTTCAGCGTGATGACGCCGACCCGTCCCTCGGTCTTAACCTGTATCGTCTTGTAGGCCATTCGGCACTCCATGTGACGGCGCGGAAACCCCCGCGCGGGAAAAATCCGCGCCGCTATAACGCACGGTGGCGCGAGCGTCGATACCGGCAGGTTCGCCGGAGTCACCCGCTCGCGCCTCCAGTCCGCGATCCGCTATTGCCGGACGACCTCATAGCCCTGGCCGCGCAGCAGCTCGATCACACCTTCATCGCCGGGCAGGTGCCCCGCACCGACCGCGATGAAGACCGTGCCCTCCCCGTCGAGGATCGCCTCGATCTGCGGGATCCAGTTGCGATTGCGCTGGACGATGACCGCCTCGTAAACTTCCGGCTCGTCCTCACGCATATCACCGTTGACGTACTGGTCGAGCGCTTCGACATCGCCGGTCGCCCAAGCCCGCACCATGTCGTCGACTTCCTGTGGCAAATCTTCCAGTTCGTGCAGCGTCTCCGCGAAACCACGAACCTGAACCTCTTCGGGAATACCGGCGAGGAAGCCGATTTGCTCGGCGGCGGTTTCGAAATAGCCAAACTCGGTGCCGGTGCCGTCAACGCGAGCGATCAGCTGCATCTCGGTTCCGGCTGCCGGGTTGAAGCCCATCTGCTGGATCCTGGCGACACTGAGCATGAGCTGGGCAAGCCAGGGGCGCAGCGGGTCCAGTGCCGCCGGCGCAGCCCCAACACTCGGAGCGACCTCGGCGAGAAGCTCGCGCGTCTCCTCGTCCAGCATCGACGACAGCGTCACGCCTTGCGGATTGAGGCCGTATTGCGGGATGAGCGCCTGCATCTGGGCCTGGGCCTCGGGGCTGTGCACATCGGCTTCCAGATAGAGGGTCTGCGCAGAGTCGACCGCCTCCATCAGGGCATCGGTCTGCCAGTCCAGCGTATCAGGCAGAATATGGAAAGTGCCGAAGATGTAGACGTCCGAGTCCGCGTCAGAAACACGCCACAGCGCCGGGTCTGCCTGAACGTCCGAATAGTCGATGGCAGCGGGCTGGGCCTGCGCCATGGTAGCACTGGCCAGGAACCCGGCCAGAACGGCGGTTCCGGCTGCGAGCGCAGGACGCATGCGGGTCAGTCGGGAAACAGGAAGCATGAGGTCTTTCTCCTTGGAGCGCAGATCAATGACAGGTTTTCTAGGCAAGATCGCGGCACGTGTTATCCGGGATTGTCCGAACAGCGGTCCCCACGTGACCGCACCATCACAGACAGCGCAACCAAAATTAGCGCTGGCATGACGGGCAGAAGAAGGTTGATCGCGAAGACTGCACGATCCGGCCGATCGTACCGGAGCACCCCTCGGTCACACATGCTTCGCCTTCGCGTCCATAGGCCCGGAAGCGGTGCTGAAAATAACCCAGCGCGCCATCAGCCGCCGCGAAATCGCGCAAGGTCGATCCGCCTGCAGCAATCGCTTCGTCGATCACGCTTCGAACCACAGGGGCCAGCCGTTCTGCCCGCCGCCCCGGAATACTGGAAGCCAGTCGCCGCGGACTGATACCCGACCGGTGCAGCGCCTCGCAGACATAGATATTGCCCAGACCTGCGACGATTTTCTGGTCCAGCAGCGCCGTCTTGATCGGCGTCCGCCGGCCCGCCAAGGCTTCCGAAAGGTAGGCGCCCGAGAAACGGTTTTCATTGGGCTCCGGGCCAAGCCCGGCCAGATAGGGGCTATCGCTATCCCGCTCGAACAAGTCCATGAAGCCGAAGCGGCGGGGGTCATTGTAGCGGATCGTCACCCCGCCCTCGATGCACAGAACCACATGGTCGTGGCGAGGGTTCGCCGGCGCGGCATGCACGAAATCGCCCGGCTGCACCGCACCCTGTTCCGCCTCGATCGAATAGCGCCCGGACATGCCCAGATGCGAGAGCAGAGTGAGCTCGCCTTCCAGGCGGATCAGCAGGTATTTGGCGCGGCGGTCGATGCGGACCACCCGGCAGCCGGTCAGCCTGTCGGCAAAGCCGGCGGGAAACGGGAAACGCAGATCGGCCCGGTTCTGCTGTACAGACAGGATCCGGCGTCCTTCCAGGGCCGGTACAAGACCGCGTCTTACGGTTTCAACCTCGGGAAGTTCGGGCATATCGATCCGTCCTTTCGGCCTGTATCGCCCCGTTCCGGCCTTGCGGGCAAGCGCGCTCCCGCTGCGACACTGCGAACCGCCCGGGCCGCTTTATCCGCATCGCGCCCGGGTTTATGGTCGCGGCCATGACCGAGACCCAGACCCATTCCACCGTTTCCTTCGGCTTCAACGATGTGGCGCGCGAGGACAAGGCCGGCCTTGTGCGCGGCGTGTTCGATCGTTCGGCGCGGCGCTACGACTTGATGAACGACCTGATGTCGGTCGGAGTGCACCGGGTGTGGAAAGATATGGTGATCACACGCGCCAATCCGCAGCCGGGAGAGCGCCTGATCGATGTCGCCGGCGGCACGGGTGACCTTGCACGCAGCTTCCTGGCGAAGGCCGATCGCGCGGCTGCCCGCCGCGGCGACCCGAGGTATGCCGAAGCCATTGTGCTGGACATCAACGAGCAGATGTTACGCGCCGGCGTGAAGCGCGGCGTGTCGGCCCGGCAGTCCGGCCGCATCCGGTGGGTGACCGGCAATGCCGAATGCCTGCCTCTGCCCGACCGCTCGGCGCACTGCGTGACGATCTCGACGGGGATCCGCAATGTCACCGAGCGGCTTGCGGCACTCAAGGAGATGCGGCGCGTGCTCAAACCCGGCGGCCGTTTCCTCTGCCTCGAATTCACGCGGCCGACGAGCCGGGCCTGGGAAAAGATCTACGACGCCTGGTCGTTCAACGTGATCCCCGAACTCGGCGCCCACATCGCCAAGGATCGCGAAAGCTATCAGTATCTGGTGGAGTCGATCCGGCGCTTCCCCGATCAGGAAACATTTGCCGCGGAACTGCGCGAGGCCGGTTTCAACCGCGTCGGTTATACCAATTTTTCCGGCGGCATAGCGGCTCTTCACACGGGCTGGGCCTAGATGTCGTCCGTTGCGCCGGCCCGCTTGCGACGCAACCAGGTCTTGGCGGCTTTCACTGTGTCAAAGATTTCGAGGTCCGGAACGTAGGCATCACGGCCGAAATTGACCCAGTACTCAACCAGCGGCTTCTGGACCGAATTTCCGCAGACCTGGGCGGAGAAGTTCGGCGTATCGCCATAATGTTCGGCAATAAACGCGACCAGATCGTCCCGGACCCTCCGGAAATCCTCGGCCGTGAGACCGCCCAGCAACCCGTCATCATACACCACGATCCGATCGCAATGCGGCGTCCAGCCCGGCATCGCCACCAGGCGCTGCATGACGTCGAGCGCATCCTCGATCACTACCTCATCGTGGTAGCGAATGACGGCCCACTGGTTTTCCCGGTCGAGGTCAATTGTATGTTTCACAGCACAACAATCGGATACCCTTTGCGCGCAGGCAAGCATTCTTGCTGGCAGCCTGCCGCGCGACTTCACGCCACGCTCGCCAAACGGCGCTGCAGACACTAAACCGGCTTTCGATGCTTGCCTCCCTCGCCTCCTTTTTCCGTCTTGTGCGCGCCCTGGTCACCCTGGCGCGGCACGACGCGATCCTGCCGGCCGAATACCAGGCGGTCTATCCGGCCTCGGCGCGCATGCTGGGCCGGATGACGCGCCTGTTTGCGCGGCGTGGCGGTGCCGATAATCCCGGCGAACGCCTCGCCCGGGCCCTGGAGTCTCTGGGACCGTCTTATGTGAAGTTCGGCCAGATCCTCGCCACACGCGGCGATGTCGTCGGCGAGCGCTTTGCGCGCGGTCTGGCCCGCCTGCAGGACAAGATGCCACCCTTCGGCGATGCCGAAGCCCGCAAGGTCCTGGCAGAGGAATTCGGCGCGCCGGCCGAGGAACTGTTCGCCGAGCTGGGCCCGCCGGTCGCGGCGGCCTCGATCGCACAGGTCCACAAAGCCCGCACGGCCGACGGACGCGACGTTGCCGTCAAAATTCTTCGGCCCGACGTGGAGCGCCGCATTGCGCGCGACATCCGGACACTCTCACTCGGCGCGTCACTGGCCGAGCGTTTCGCCCCGGCTTCACGCCGCCTCGAGCCGCGCAAATTCGTCGACACTGTGTCCCGTTCGCTGATGGTCGAGACCGATCTGCGTCTCGAGGCCGCCGCAGCGTCCGAACTCTCTGAAGCCGCAGCCGTCGCCGAGGGCTACCGTATTCCGGCGGTCGACTGGTCACGTTCCAGCAAGCGTGTCCTGACCACGCAATGGATCGATGCCATTCCGCTGTCCGATATCGAGCGCGTGGCGGGGAGCGATCTGGACCGGCCTGCCCTGGCGACACGCCTCACCCGGGCCTTCCTGGCGACCGCCCTCGATCGCGGCGTGTTTCATGCCGACATGCACGCCGGCAATCTCTTCGCTGCGGAGGACGGTACCGTCTGGGCTGTCGATTTCGGGATCATGGGGCGGATCGGTCGGGCCGAACGGCGCTTCCTCGCCCTCATCCTTCACGGCTTCCTGACCCGCGACTACACGGCCGCCGCCCGCGCCCATTTTGCGGCCGGCTATGTGCCGCAGCATCATTCGGTAGAGGACTTCGCCAGCGCGCTGCGCGCCGTCGGCGAGCCGATCTTCGGCAAGCGGGCCGACGAAGTGCCGATGTCGCGCGTGCTGCTGCAGCTCTTCGAGATCACAGACCTGTTCGACATGCGCCTGCGCCCGGAACTCGTCATGCTGCAGAAAACGATGGTCCAGTGCGAGGGCGTCGCCCGCCAGCTCGACCCCAAGCACGACATGTGGGGCGCTGCGGCGCCGGTGGTCGAACGCTGGATGAAGCGCGAACTGGGTCCTGAAGGCCGCATCCGCGATCTGGGCGAAGATCTGCAACGCCTGCGCGATGCCGCCCGCCAGCTGCCTCGCGCCATCGATGACTGGGCCGAGGTCGGTGCGATGCTGAAGGCCGGCGAGCTGAAGCTGGGCGGCGGTCCGCGTATCCGCCCGTGGGCCCTGCGCATTGCCTGGCTGACCGCCGCGGCAGCGGCCGGTGCCTTTGCCGCACAGGCTCTGTTCTAGTTCGCTCGCGGCGAGTTGAGTGGCCCGGCACACCCTTGCTCTTGGGATTTGCGCCCGGAGGCGCTACCTGTCTTCCCGTCCTGACGGGAGATGAGCCTTGTCCAGTCCGCGCATCCTGCTGATCATCGGCGGCGGTATCGCCGCCTACAAATCCCTCGAACTCATCCGCGACCTGAAACGCCGGGGGATTGGCAGCCGCTGCATCCTGACCAAGGCCGGCGCTGAATTCGTCACGCCGCTAAGCGTTTCCGCGCTGTCGGGCGAGAAGGTCTATGCCGACCTGTTCGATCTCACGGACGAGGCGGAGATGGGACATATCGAGCTATCCCGGTCGGCGGACCTCGTTGTCGTCGCTCCGGCCACCGCCGACCTGATGGCCAAGGCCGCCACGGGGATGGCCAATGATCTGGCCTCCACCACGCTGCTCGCCACAGACAAGCCCGTCCTGATGGCGCCCGCGATGAATGTGCGCATGTGGCTGCATCCGGCCACCCAAAGAAATCTGGCGACGCTGACGGGCGACGGCGTTCATTTCATCGGTCCGGACGAGGGCGACATGGCTTGCGGGGAATACGGGCCGGGCCGTATGGCCGAGCCGGGGACGATTGCCGGCAAGATCGAGAGCCTGCTGAATGTCTGAGCCGCTGGCCGGCCGCCACGTCCTGGTCACGGCCGGACCGACGCGCGAACCGATCGATCCCGTGCGCTTCATCTCCAACCACTCCTCCGGCAAGCAGGGTTATGCCATTGCCGCGGCCTGCGCCGCGCTGGGCGCGCGGGTGACGCTGGTCGCCGGACCGACCGCCCTGGCCGACCCGGACGGCGTGACGACGATCCATGTGGAAACGGCGCGCGACATGCTCGAGGCTGTCGAGATGGCCCTGCCTGCAGACGTCTTCATCGCCGTGGCCGCCGTGGCCGACTGGCGCCCGGCCCAGCCCTCCGACCGCAAGCTGAAACTGGACAAGGCCAGTTTCTCCAGCCTGCCGCTGGTCGAGAATCCGGACATACTGAAAACCATATCCCGCCGCGACACAGACCGCCCGGGCCTGGTCATCGGCTTTGCTGCCGAGACCCACGATGTCGAAGCGCTCGCCCGCGCCAAGCGCGAGCGCAAGGGGTGCGACTGGATCGTCGCCAATGACGTTTCCGGCGATGTGATGGGCGGTGCAGAGAACGCCGTCCTGCTGGTCACCGCCGAAACGTCCGAGGCGTGGGAGCGCGCGCCCAAGGGCGTGATTGCGGAAAAGCTGGCAAACCGCATCGCCACAGCCCTCGCCTGACTTGCCTCGCACCGCGACGCATCGGAAAACAGGGCAGCATCCAGACCATGAGGGCCGCCGCACATGACCGTATTCGTTCGCATCAAACCGCTTGAGCACTATGAAGGCCTCGCCCTGCCGGCCTATGAGACGGCCCAGTCTGCCGGCATGGACCTGCGCGCCGCAGTCGCCGGAGACGCGCCCGTCACCATTCCGCCGGGCGAGTGGCGGCTGATCCCGGTGGGGATCGCCATTGCCCTGCCGGCCGGCTACGAGGCCCAGGTGCGTCCGCGTTCGGGCCTGGCTGCCAAGTTCGGCATTTCCTGCGTCAACACGCCGGGTACGGTGGACGCCGACTATCGCGGCGAGATCCGCGTCAACCTGATCAATCACGGCAAGGCCGATTTCGTCGTCAATCGCGGCGACCGCATCGCCCAGATGATCATCGCCCCGGTGACCCAGGCCCTCTGGGAAGTCGCCGACACGCTCGACGAAACTGCGCGCGGCGAGGGCGGTTTCGGATCGACCGGCGTTTAGACATGGACTTTTCCGGTACCGACTGGTCCAGCCTCTCGCATTGCTTCGGCTCTGCGACCGACGTTCCTGAAAAGCTGGCAGAACTGTACGCTCGCCAGACACCGAACGCCGGTGCGGACGACGAACTATGGGAGTGGATACTGACCACGCTGGTCCATCAAGGCGTCGTCTACAGCGCTACGTTGGCCGCAACGCCTTACCTGATGGATATATGCGAAAGCAAAGCCCCGCTCCTTCAGTTTGATTTTGTCTGGTTCGTGGGATGGGTCGAGCACTGCCGACAACTACGCGGTTTTCAGCTTCCGGCAGATCTGAAACACCCCCATCTCGACGCACTTCACCGATGCGAGGGAATAGCGATTGCCCTGCTGGCGCGCGACTGGGATGAGTATCGACTTGCCGGTCTCTTCCAGACCATCTCAACATGCAAGGGCCTGACGCGGCTCTCGCGACAACTCTGCCTGCTGGATTGCATTCCCGAAGAAGACTTGGCGATTTGACCGAGACCGCGGACAGAATTCCAATATCCCATCGCGAACAACGATTGATCAGGGAATCCAGAAAATGACCGACCAACCCGGACGCGGACGCGTCTACGCCTCTATCGCCGACACGGTCGGCAGCACACCCCTCGTCGAGATGAGCGGGCTGGCAAAGGCCCATGGCGTGAAGGCCCGCATCCTCGCCAAGCTGGAATTCTTCAACCCGCTGGCCAGCGTCAAGGACCGGATCGGCGTGGCGATGATCGATGCGCTGGAAGCCGCCGGCAAGCTGGGCGAGGGCGCGGTGATGGTCGAACCGACCTCGGGCAATACCGGGATCGGGCTCGCGTTCGTCGCCGCTGCGCGCGGTCACAAGCTGATCCTCACCATGCCGGAATCGATGTCGATCGAGCGCCGCAAGCTGCTGAAATATCTTGGTGCCGAGCTGGTTCTCACCGAGGCGGCCAAAGGCATGAAGGGCGCCATCGTCAAGGCCCAGGAAATCATCGACGCCACGCCCGGCGCGGTGATGCCGAGCCAGTTCGCCAACCCGGCCAATCCGGAGATTCACCGCAAGACGACGGCGCTGGAGATCTGGAACGATACCGGCGGCGAGGCCGATGTGCTGGTCGCCGGCGTCGGCACCGGTGGCACGATCACCGGCTGCGCCCAGGTGCTCAAAGAGAAGAAGCCCGGCTTCCACGTCGTGGCGGTCGAGCCGGAAGACAGCCCCGTCCTCTCCGGCGGCGATCCCGGTCCGCACAAGATACAGGGCATCGGCGCGGGCTTCGTGCCGTCAATCCTTGAGACCGATCTGATCGACGAGATCGTCGCGGTTTCCAATGCCGCCGCCTTCTCCACCGCCCGCGAAGCCGCCCGCACCGACGGCGTGCCCGGCGGCATATCCTCCGGCGCCGCCCTCAAGGCCGCCCTGGAGATCGCCAAACGCCCGGATATGGCCGGCAAGACCATCGTCGTAATCCTCGCCAGCTGTGCGGAACGCTATCTGTCGACCGCGCTGTTCGAGGACGAGTAGGGCCGGACTGCGCAGCCTTCCTCCCTCTCCCTTGGGAGAGGGATCGAGGGAGAGGGGGAAGACACCGTCTTTCGCCCTTCAATCCCTGAACGGGATTTCCCCCTCATCCGCCCTTCGGGCACCTTCTCCCCAGGGAGAAGGGGTTCGGGTGACTGGCTAAGCCTCCACGCTCGCCGGCGCCGGGTCGCAAAAGCTGCGGACGTCGAAAATGCGCGGGTCGGAGATGATGTCGCCGGGGGTCAGCGGGCGCGACAGTTCCAGCCCCTCCAGCGAGCGGGCCCGCGACAGGGCGACATAGGCCTGCCCGTGGGCGAAGAGGCGGCGGGCGAGATCGAGATAGACCTTGTCCAGCGTCAGCCCCTGGGCCTTGTGGATCGTCATCGCCCAGGCCAGGCGTAGTGGATACTGAGTGAAAGACCCCGCCGTCGTCTTGGTCAGCGCCTGGGCTTCCGGATCGAAGGCATAGGCGTTGCGCTCCCATTTCTGGGGTTCGACGGCATGGGTCGTATCGCCGATACGCACCCGCACCGCCTTTTCGTCGAAACCCTCGACCTCCCCCAGCGTGCCGTTGACCCAGCGGCCCGCCGGATCGTTGCGGGTGAGCATGACGCGGGCGCCGATCTTCAGCGTCAGCGGCTCCTCTGCCGGAAACAGCCGCGTGTCGAACTGGCCTTCCACCTTGGCCTCAAACGCCCGTCCCGGTGTGCGCAGGCCTTCCAACCGCGCGGAATTGATCCGCCAGGCGGCCTCATTGGTCGAGGTCAGCACGATGTGGGTCAGCGAGGCTTCCAGACCGGAGCGGCCCGTCACCCGCTCATTCAGCTCCGCCGCCTCGTCGGACGTCAGGTCTCCATCGCGCACGGCATTGAGGATGTTGATGAAATACTCGTCGGTCTGGCGAAAGACCTGCTCAAGCTCGACCAGCGAGAAACCGGCCTGGCGGAAGGGTTCCGGGTTGAAGAAGAAGGGCCCGCCGAACGTGCTCTCCAGATACTCCGCCTCGGCCCCCTGGATCACCGGTGGCAATTGCGCGAGGTCCCCGACAAGCACGATCTGCACGCCGCCAAACGGCTCATCGCGTTCGCGATTGACCCGCAGCGCCTTGTCGATCGCCCACATCATGTCGGCCCGCACCATGGAAATCTCGTCGATCACCAAGGTCTCAAGCGCCTGCACCACGCGGCGGTGACGGACCTTGCGGATATCGCGCGCACCGATCATGCGCGGCGGGAAGTGGAAAAAGGAGTGGATGGTCTGTCCGCCGGCCTGCATCGCCGCCACGCCGGTCGGCGCGATCACCGCGGCACGATTGCCTGCCCGGCGCAGGAATTCACGCATCAGCGTGGTCTTGCCCGTGCCCGCCCGGCCCGTGATGAAGACATTCGGCCGCGTGCCCGTCAGCCAGTCGAGCAGGCGCGATTGCTGGTCGGACAGGGTCGGCTGGACCGAGGCAAGCTGAGAGACGGTGGACATGCCCGCAAACTGGCCGGGTTCGGGCGAAAAGCATAGTGTGAAGCGGCAGCATGCTTGATAACCGCCCGGCAATCCGCCACCTCTCCCGCATGACAAACGAGATCGATATCGAGCGCTTTGCGCGCCACATCGTGCTTCGCGAAATCGGCGGACCGGGCCAGCAGGCTCTGGCGCGCACCCATATTGCCATGATCGGTGCAGGCGGACTGGGCGCACCGGCAGCGCTCTACCTCGCCGCAGCCGGCATCGGCCGCATCACGCTGATCGATCCGGACGGGGTGAGCCTGGACAATCTGCAGCGGCAGATCCTGTTCCGCACAGCGGATGTCGGACGATCCAAGGTAGAGACCGGTGTGCAGGTCCTGAATGCCCTCAATCCCGGCACGGAGGTTGTCGCGATCCGCGAGGCCCTCAACAACAGCAATGCCGGACGTCTGCTGACAGGCGCCGACCTGATACTGGATGGCTGCGACAATTTCGAGACCCGCTTCGCGGTCAATGCGGCCAGCCGCAGGCTGGGCATTCCGCTGGTCTCGGGCGCTGTTGGCCGATGGGACGGGCAGGTTTCACTGTTCAACGCCTCACCGGACGCACCCTGTTACAGATGCTGGGTGCCCGAAATCCCGCCGGACGCCGAGACGTGTGCCCGCGTCGGCATCGTCGGCGCTCTTGTCGGCGTTGTGGGTTCGATCATGGCGCTGGAAGCCATCAAGCACACCTGCATGGCCGGCGACACACTGGACGGGCGTATCTGGCTGTTTGACGGGCTGTCGATGGAAAGCCGGACGGTGAAGCTGCCGCGAGACCCTGACTGTCCGGTGTGCGGCGGCTAGAGATTGTCAGACTGGCGCTGCTCGCTGTGGCGGGCTTTGACCATCAAGGCTGCCCCGCCAGCGGTCGCCGGGACGAGGGTGAAGAGCTGGGACAGGGCAAGATTGCCACTGAGCGCGCCGATCGCTGCCCAGGTCAGCAAGCCGAACAGGATCACGCCAACAGCTGCGAGCCGAAGATGCCCGGCCTCCCACGCGCTCAACACCATGACACTCTCCCCTTCAACGCCTTGCCGTCAGCTGCAGTCCCAGTCCGATGGCAACGCCGGGCGCAAGGCCGAAGGCCAACCCCAGTACGAGATTGGAGGTCGCCAGGCCGATAATCAGCCAGAGCAGCAGGCCGATACCCAGCCCCGCAGCAAATCCCAAGGGGCGTCCCAGGCGGGATCCGAACGGGGCTGGGCCATGCGACCCGGAAGGGGGTGTTTCCGGTTTTGCCATAACATATGATCTAGAGCGTCAAGGCTGACCGGAAACTGGTCACAGGTTTAAATCTTGGTCACGATCCAAGCTTACTCGTAGGCAAACGCGTTGCCGACGGCATCATTGTAGAGTGTCTGCACCATGCGGTCGGTGGAGATGAAACCCCAGTTCCAGTCATCATGCAGATCGGCCAGAGGTTCAGCCGCCCGCACCGCTTCCAGATCGGCACCGCCCTCGACAAGGGTGCGCACCCGGAACGCCGCTTCACGCAACATCTCGATCGAGGCCTGCAGGTCGGCGCGGGTCGAGAGCGGCCCATGGCCCGGAATAATGCGCGTCTCGTCACCGGCGATCTCCATCCCGCGCTCCATGGCCGCGATATAGCCGTCGACCGTGCCGCCGGCCGACAGGTCGATGAAGGGGAAGAGGCCGGAGAACATGACATCGCCCATGTGCAGCACGTCCGCCTCCCGGAAATAGACCAGCGCGTCGCCATCGGTATGAGCGGTGGGCACGTGGGTAACCTCGACCGTTTGCCCGTTCATGTGGAAGGTCAGATCCTCACCGAAAGTGATGATCGGCAGGGTCGCCGGACTTTGTGCCCATTCATCATCGGCATCGGCCAGGCGGCGGCGGATATTGTGATGCGCCGCGATGGTCGAGCCCAGCTCGGCAAAGTGCGCATTGCCGCCGGTATGATCGCCATGCCAGTGCGTGTTGACGATAAAGCGCGGCGCATTCGTGCCGGTAACCGCTACAACGGCCCCCTCGATCACGGACGTTGTGTTCGGCAGCTGGTCGTCGACCATCACCACACCGTCATCGCCCGCGAGCACGGCGAGATTGCCGGCAATGCCGGTCGACATCATGAAGATGCCGTCGCCCATGTCGGTCGTCTCGACCTGGACATCCTCGCTTTGACGCACCCTCACGGTGGCTTCGGCCGCACTGGGCACGACACTTCCTGCAGCCAAAAGCGCCGCAACACTCGTTATCGCAAGACGAAAGCTCATCCTGTCCCTCCCTGGATCGGTGCAGCCGATCCGGCTGCCTGTCTGAAGATATAGGAAGGCGCGCTGCGATTTCACCTTTGCCGGTTTTACACAGCCGGTTCATGCTGGGTGCGCGTTGGGACGCACCGCTTTTACGGCCTGTTCACCGAAGCCGGGCACAGGCTTGGTGGAAGGAGTCCGTTCATGCGCCGCTCGACCATGCTTGCCCTTGCCCTCTCGGCCGCGACACTGGCATCCGCTACCGCGTTTGCTCAGGACGACAATGATCGTGCCGACACGCCGTCAGGCCAGCAGGTACCGCGCTTTGTCAGCCTGAAAGTGGATGTTGCCAACGGCCGTTCCGGACCGTCACGCTCCCACCCCATTGCATGGCGCTATGTACGGGCGGGCCTGCCGATGGAAGTGATCGCGGAAACACCGGACTGGCGCCGTGTCCGAGACCCCGATGGCGAGGTCACCTGGATGCACCGCTCGATCCTGTCCGGCCGCCGTTCGGTCTGGACGCGTGACGAAACGCCCTTGCATGCGCGCGACAACGCAGACTCGGCCGTCGAGGCCATTGCGGAGCCGGGCGTGGTTTTGTCACTCGAACGCTGCCGCACCGGCTGGTGCCGTGTCGAGGCCCAGGGTTATCGAGGCTGGGCAAGGACGGACACGCTGTGGGGCGTGTATCCGGAGGAAAGAGCAGACACCGAGACGCAGACGGGTGACGGCAGCGCCGTCTTGAGCACCACCCGCCCGCGTGATACCGCTCTGCCCTGATCCACCCGGCCGGCCTTCGGACCGGGTCCCAGTGACCAGCCCGGCGGCCACCTTCTTCCGGTCGTACGCGGCGCAACCGATCGGCTACATGACTGAACGCCAAAGCTCTTTCAGCTACGAAGATCTGATTGAATCCAGCGAAGGCCGGATGTGGGGTCCCGAGAACGCCCAGCTCCCTGCACCGCCCATGCTGATGATGGACCGCATCGTCCATATTGACGAAGACGGCGGCGAATACGGCAAGGGCCATATCGTCGCGGAACTGGATATCAACCCCGATCTCTGGTTCTTCGATTGCCACTTCAAGGGCGACCCGGTGATGCCCGGCTGCCTCGGCCTCGACGCCATGTGGCAGCTGGTCGGCTTCTTCCTGTGCTGGAAGGGCAATCCGGGCAAGGGCCGGGCGCTCGGCGTCGGCGAAGTGAAGTTCAAGGGCGAGATCAAGCCGGAGACCAAGAAGGTCCGCTATATCATCGACCTGAAACGCGTCATCCAGCGCCGCCTGATCATGGCCATCGGCGACGGACGTGTCGAAGCCGACGGTAAGACCATATATATAGCGAAAGATCTGCGCGTGGGCCTGTTCAAGCCCGGCGAAATGGCCTCACCCCAGGAGACCTGACATGCGTCGTGTCGTTATCACCGGACTCGGTGTGATTTCTCCCATCGGCAACAATGCCGCGGAAGTCACGCAATCCCTCAGGGATGGCAAGAGCGGCATCGGCCGCATGGACGATTTCGTCAAATACAATTTCAAATGCCATGTCGGCGGCAAGCCGTCGGTCGATCCGGCCGAACACGTCGACAAACGCGTCTACCGCTTCATGTCGGAAGGTGCGGGCTGGAACTATATGGCGATGGAACAGGCCATCGCGGAAGCCGGCCTGGAAGAGAGCGATATCTCCCATCCGCGCACCGGCATCATCATGGGTTCGGGCGGCCCGTCTGCCGGCACGATCGTGAACGCCGCTGACATCACCCGCGACAAGGGTCCGCGCCGCATTGGCCCGTTCGCGGTGCCCAAGGCCATGAGCTCGACGGCCTCGGCCACGCTGGCCACGCCGTTCAAGATCCTCGGCGTGAACTACTCAATCACCTCGGCCTGCACGACCTCCCTGCACTGCATCGGCGCTGCTACCGAGCAGATCCAGTGGGGCAAGCAGGACGTGATGTTTGCCGGTGGTTGCGAGGAAATCCACTGGGCCCTGTCGAACCTGTTCGACGCCATGGGCGCCCTGTCGACCAAGTATAACGAAACCCCGGAACTCGCCTCGCGCGCCTTCGACAAGGACCGTGACGGCTTCGTCGGTGGCTCCGGCGCCGGCGTTGTGGTGCTGGAAGAATACGAGCGGGCCAAGGCGCGCGGCGCCAATATCATCGCCGAAGTGACCGGCTATGCCGCCACATCGGACGGGTATGACATGGTGGCTCCGTCCGGCGAAGGCGCCGAACGCGCCATGAAACAGGCCATCGAACAGGTCGGCAAGCCGATCGACTATCTCAATCCGCACGCCACCTCGACGCCGGTCGGCGATATCGCCGAAATGACTGCGGTGAAGAAGACGTTCGGCGACAATGCCCCGATGATCTCGGCGACCAAGTCGATGACCGGCCACTCCCTGGGCGCTGCCGGCGTGCACGAGCTGGTCTATACCTTGCTGATGATGCGCGGCGGCTTTGTCGCGCCGTCCATCAATGTGGTCGACATGGACCCGGATATCGCGGCGCTGAACCTGCCGATCGTCACCGAGACCCGGGACGCCGATATCAAGGTCGCCATGTCCAACTCCTTCGGCTTTGGCGGCACCAACGGCACCGTCGTCGTCGAAAAAATCTGATAGTGCATCGGAACTCATAAGGGGATCGAGCGATGAGCGAGACCGTGTTTCCGGCCGGAGACCTGATGAAAGGCAAGCGCGGGCTTGTCATGGGTGTGGCCAACAAGAACTCCATCGCCTGGGGCATTGCCCAGCAGCTGGCGGCCCAGGGCGCGGAACTGGCCTTCTCCTACCAGGATGATGCGCTGGAACGGCGTGTGCGTCCGCTGGTGGAAAGCCTGGGCGAGCCCTTCATGATCAAGGCCGACGTCACCGACGACGCCTCGATGGATGCCTGCTTCAAGCAGCTGGAAGACAAGTGGGGCACGATCGACTTCCTGGTCCACGCCATTGCCTTTGCCGGCAAGGACGAGCTGGTCGGTTCCTTTACTGAAAACACCACGCGCGAAGGCTGGCGCAGGGCCATGGAAATCTCGGCCTTCTCCTTCGTCGATGCCGGCAAGCGCGCCAGCCATCTCATGCCGAATGGCGGATCGATGGTGACGCTGACCTATCTCGGCTCCGAACGCGTCGTGCCGTCCTACAATGTCATGGGCGTCGCCAAGGCCGCGCTGGAAGCCTCCACGCGCTACATGGCCCGCGATCTCGGCCCGCGCGGCATCCGCGTCAACGCGCTGTCGGCCGGCCCGATGCGCACCCTGGCCATGGCCGGTATCTCCGGCGGCAAGGCGCTGATGAAGACGGGCCGCGAATGGTCGATGATGAAAGAGGACACCAAGATGGAAGGCGTGGCCGGGGCCGCGCTCTACCTGCTGTCCGATCTCGGCTTCTCCTGCACAGGCGAAACCCTGCACGTCGACGCCGGCTTCCACGCCGTGGCCGTGCCGGACATCGCGGACGAGTAGGTCTCGCGACAATCAGTCAAGAAAGAACCCCGCCGGAGCGCCTCCGGCGGGGTTTTTCATGTCGGGTCCTGGTGCGCTGCGTCAGTCCGCAGCGGCCTCTTCGCCACCGCCCATCGGGTCTTCTTCCGGCATGACCCAGCGGTCCAGCCAGTCGAAGCTTTCGGCGAGCACGTGGAGCACGCTCTCGCGGCCGCGATAGCCATGGCTTTCATAGGGCAGCATGACCAGGCGGGCCGTGCCGGCATTGCCCTTCACGGCGGCGAACATGCGTTCCGACTGGATGGGGAAGGTGCCGGAATTATTGTCCATCTGACCGTGGATCATCAGCATCGGCTCGTCGATCTGGTCGGCCTGCATGAAGGGCGAGAGCTCGAAATAGATGTTCGAGGCTTCCCAGAAAGTGCGGCGCTCGGCCTGGAAGCCGAAGGGCGTCAGGGTGCGGTTATAGGCGCCCGACCGTGCGATACCGGCCCGGAAGATATCCGAATGGGCCAGCAGGTTAGCGGTCATGAAGGCGCCGTAGGAGTGACCGGCAATCGCCAAGCGTTCACCATCGCCGAAGCCCATCTCCACCGTGACGTCACGGGCGGCCTCGGCCGACATGACGAGCTGTTCGATGAAGCTGTCATTCACCGTTTCCGGATCGTCACCGACGATCGGCATGGTGGCGTTCTCCAGCAGGGCATAGCCCTGGGTCACCAGAAAGCGCGGGCTGGTGCCGGCAACGCGGGTGAACTCATAGGGCGAGCCCCGCACCTGGCCGGCGGTTTCAGCATTGTTGAACTCGCGCGGATAGGCCCAGACGACGACCGGCAGCTGGTCGCCTTCCTCATAATCGGCCGGCAGGTAGAGCGTGGCAGACAGCGGTACGCCGTCGGCACGGTCGAAGGTGATCAGCTCGCGCGAGATCGCGTTGAGCTGCGGGTGGGGATTGGGGAAGTCCGTGATCTGCACGGTCTCTTCATCCGCCCGGTGCCAGCGCACATTCGCCGGCGTCTGCGGGTCTTCCCAGGAGGTCAGGAAGGCCGAGGCGTCCGGAGCGGTCAGGCCGATCACTTCCTCGTAATTCTCGCCGGAATTGCGCCAGATCTCCTCGGTCTCGAACGTGTCGAAGCTGACCCGGTTGAGGAAGGGCCGGTCGCCTTCCGGCGTGGCACCGTCACCGGTGAAATACATGTAGCCGTCCGTCACCGCGACAACGCTCTCGCCGAAGCGGTTGCGCGTCATGATCGGCTCGCCCGGATCGGCATAACTGTCCTGGATGTTGCGTTCCTCGGCCAGGCGGGGCTCGACCGAGGGATCGGAGAAGTCGACCAGCCAGCGGCGCACAACCCGCGTATCGCGGTCATATTCGACGGCAAAACCGGTCTCGCCCAGTTCGGTGAATTGTGTGCCGTAATAGCGGTCCTCGGTGCGCAGAAGCTCCACGGGCTCACCGTCGAACGGCGCGTCCAGCGTCCAGACACTGTCGCGCTCATCAGTCTCGACCCGCGGGTCGCCGCCATCCAGGGCTTCGGCCCAGGTTAGGCGGGCTTCATGGGATTCTTGCCAGCCAACGGAGCGGCGGCCGGTCACCACACCACCGATCGGGATATTATCGGCCAGCGGCTGTTCGGCGATCTGGGCGATCTCGTTGCCGTTGAGGTCGATCACGAAGGTCCGGTCGGGAAAACGGCTCCAGGGCACCTGGTAGGAGAAGGGCTGGCGCATTTCGCCGATCAGGATGTAGTCGCCGCCCGGAGCCGGGTCAGCCATGAAGTAGAGGCCCGGCTCGCCGACATTGCGCAGGCCGCGGCCATTGGCGCCGACAATCGCCAGCTGACTGGTCGCCAGCCAGGCGAAGAGCTCGGCATCGTGTTCGTCGTTCAGCAGGTCCTGATAGGTCCGTACCGGCGCTTCATAGCCGCTGGCTTCCTGGATCACCGGACCGGCCGGCACGCGCGGACGCTGCGGCTGGGTACCGCGATCCGGATCGGTCAGGCTGACCAGCAGACGCTCGCCATCGGGCATCCAGGTGAAGGGCGAGAACACCGCATTGACGCCGCGTTCCACGACGGCGCGGGCCCGGGCGCGTTCGACATCGGCGACCCAGATCCCGATCGTGTCATTGCGAGTGACCGTGAAGGCGATCTTCGAGCCGTCCGGCGACCAGGAGATCGAGCTGATACCGGCATCGTCCGGCAGTTCGATCGTGCGCTCTTCCTGCGTCTCCAGATCGATCAGGCTGAGCCCGGTGACCGTGCGCGGACCGTGACGGCCATTCGTGGCGGCATCGAGACGCATGCCGGCGAGGCGTTCCATCGGGCGGGCCAGTTCGGAGACGGGCGGCAGGGCTTCGCGATGCATCAGCAACAGCGTGTCGCGGGCCGGGGAGAGCGAAGTGTAGGGCGCGGGCGCTGCGTCGACGATATCGACAATGTCCTGAGGCGGCAGGCGATAGGCCTCCTGCGCTGCGGCCGGCGCCAAGCCAAAAACGGCCAGCGCCAGGGCCGGCGCGGCACGGCGCAGCGCAATGTGAAGTGCGAGCGGTTTCATGAGGTCTCCCCGTCATCCTGATTGATGACGGGGAGAATAGGGCGAACACCCCGTCCGGTCGCTGAAAATTCCGTAATGTCCGGTCTTCAGCGTACCGGAGCGGACCGCCATTTCAGTCCCATTACGGGCCGGAGTGGCGGGATGCGCCGCAGGATCTCATAACCCGCCACACAGCCTGCTATGGTGACGCCTGCGAGGATGGCGAACTCGACCCAGACATGCAAACCCATGGGCGCAATCCAGTAGCCCGTCAGCACGGTGATCGTCTGATGCAGGATATAATAGGGGAAGATCGCCTCGGTGAGATAACGGCGCACGGGACCGTCGCCAGTGAGATAGCGGCGCGCCAGACCGATCAGCGCCAGAATGGCCAGCCAGCCGTAGAGGATACGGCCCAGGCGGAAGATCCAGCTCAGCCAGGCCTGCCCCTCCCAGTCGGCCTCCGGTCGTTCCAGCCCCCACCAGAGCGCGGCGGCGTAAAGAGCGCAGTAGATCAGGGCCGGGATCAGGATGCGGTCGGCAGCGCGCCAGAAAGCCTCATTCTTCGCGACGGCATAGCCGATCAGCAGGATGGTGAGGCGATGGGCGTGATTGGCCCAGTCCCAATAAAGATTATGAGTCGTCGGAAAATGCGGTTCCAGGAAAATCCGGTAGGCCCAGAAGGGCAGGACGGGGATCAGGGCGAGCAGGATGAGGCCCGTCACGGGACGGTTCAATACCTGCAGCATAGGGCTGACAGAACCGTCGCATAAGGCCCTCATGAGCGGCACAAAGGGTGACAGTATGAGGCAGTAGACGAAAAGATAGACGACGTACCAGAGATGGTTCCACGTCGGCACTTCTATACCACCGATTTCCCACCCGAGGATATATCGCGGCCAGAAGGCGAGAAGCCCCTCCTCGATCACCCCCGCCTGGCGCAGCTGCGCCCAGGTCTGGGGCATGACGACGACGATCATGCCGAACACGATCACCGGCAAGAGCCGCCCTGTGCGATCAAGCGCGAAACGGCCGGCGCCGAGCTTGTCGGAGAGATAGCGGATCGCCACGCCGGAAATGAAGAAGAGCAGGGCCAGCCGCCAGGGATTGAGCAACAGCATGGCGTAGACGGGGCCGTCATTGGCCTGGGTGCTCTTCACATGCCAGTCCCAGGGCACGAAGAACATGCCGATATGGTAGAAGATGAGCAGTCCGAAGGCGATGATGCGCAGCCAGTCGAGATCGTGGCGGCGAGTAGAAGCGGTCCCGGAAACGGGATGGGAGAGCGGCGTCATGGCGATATCCTTTCGCCGCCAGTCTGCATGTCCGCCGCAATCGCCCCAGTGGTGCGGGATGATATCCGGACCGGCGGGATAAGCGACTGCAGGGCAGGGACAGGCGGCGGTTCTCCGGGACGAGCGGCGCGCCTGCCTCTTGCGCCGGGCGCGTACAGGGGCAAGAACACGGCATGACCCGGACCGAACGCCAGATCGAGGACGGCACCGACCGGCGCGTTGCGCTGTATGCGGGCCTGTTCACCTGCTCCATGACGCTGGGCCATCTGGCCGTGAATTCGGCGTCCCGGGTGACCGATTTCGAGCGCATCGGCCGGGAAATCGCCCCCGCCTTTTCCTGGTTCATCGAGGCGACCAGCATCGTCTACATCCTGCTGCTCTTCATCGGCCTGATCCTGCTGGAGCGGCGCTTCCCGCTGGCCTCGACCCGCTGGACGGTCGCTATTCCGGTCCACATCGCCGGCGTGCTGGCCTATGCGACGATCCACGTCTTCGCCATGGCCTGGACACGCGAGGCCCTGACCCCGCTGCTGTTCGGCTTCGAGTATCGCTTCTTCGAACACCCGGTGCGCGAATTCGTCTACGAGCTGCGCAAGGATGTGCTGACCTATGCCTCGCATTTCCTGGTCCTGTCCGGCTTCCGGGCGATCGAGACGCACCGGATGGAGGCCATCGGCGCGCGGGCCGAAGCACGCCGGACCCACCGGCTGACCCTGAAATGCGGCGGCCGGATCATCCGGCTGGAAGCGGACCGGTTCGACAGTGCCCGGGCGGCCGGAAACTATGTCGAGGTTCACACGCCCGCCGGCGAACATCTGGCGCGGATTACCCTGTCGGAGCTGGAAAAACAGCTGACGGAAGCGGGGGTCGACGCGGTGCGCGTACATCGCTCCTGGCTGGTCAATCGCGCCCGGATCGCCGAGATCGCGCCGACCGGCGAAGGCGATGTCGCCATCACGCTGGAGAGCGGCGCGCGGATCCCCGGCAGCCGCCGCTATCGCGACAGGCTGGCCGCAGCCTGAGCCCGCGCCGCGGCGCGGAACAGGGCGGGATCGCTCGGCTGCGGCGCTATACGTCGTCCAGCTCCATCGGCGCACCGGCCGGAAGACGCGCGGCCGACGCCGATGTCGGCGCGGCACGGCGGCGCGGGTCGATCAGGCGGACCGCCCGTGCCTGAGAGTTGATCCGGCTGCCATCCTCCATGTGATCGATCAGCCAGATGAAGTTCTCCCACATGTCGTTTCCGCGCCGGTAGGCATAGCGCCGCGAGAACCGCGTCCCGGTCGCCGCGGACTGCGACACGATCAGATTGAACAGCGTGTTGTAATACAGGATTAAGCGCCGCCGTCGCTGGCGCTGGATGATGTCGTAGTCGTACATGCCCACGCGGATACTGAGCGCGAGGTGCTCGAGATAGGCGATGAGATAACGGCAGACATCGCCGAAGCTCAGCGTCCTGTCGTCGACGACGACCGTCTCGCCCGCTTCCGTGAAGCGGTCAATATCGTCCAAGGTGAAGGTGTGACTGCCCAGCCTGTCCAGACCATCGGGATGCGCCTTGGCGATGAATAGTTTGAGCGCCCGGGCATAGATGCGATGCCGGTCCTCCGAAACCATGCGGGCGAGATATTCGATCGCCGCGGACTGGCGGTCCTTCAGCGCTCCGGTATAGTTCGTGTAAACCCAGCCGATCGACGCCATGATCGCACTTATGAGAATAAAGAGCGGGCCCAGATCGACAGGACGGAAGCCTTCGGCTCCAGTGAGCCTGAAAAAGGCGAGGACGAGGATCAGTATCTGCGGATAGACGATGAGAACGAGACTGCGTTCAAAACGCCGCTTCAGGCTGACCGGCTTTTCCGCACTCCGGAAACGCCAGGCCGCGCGATGGTCCGACATGGACATGTCGATCCAGACACTGGCTATCGCCAGGCCCAGGGGAAACAGGGCCAGCGCAACCCAGAACGGCTCAATCCGCCCGAGGAGATCCTCGGCCACGGGCGGCCAGGTGAGCAGCGCGACGAGGATTCCCGTTGCCACAAGCGCCCGCCACAGGATGGAGGCCCAGGCGCGCAGTGAAAGACCGTAGGTCATGCCGGCGTCTCCCGGCATTGCCATCCGGCGTACTCCGCCCGAGACATGGGCCGGCAAACAGGCCGGATTGCCCCCTCTGTCCGCTCCCCGTCACGGGCCGTCCCTCTACTAGCCACGCGCTCCCCCTCGGCTGGCTCCGGCGACATTCTTCGACGGCGGCACGGCGAGATCAACCCCTGGTTCGGAGCAATGAAAACATTCCCGAACATTGCGGCCCACGGCTGCCCTTTCGGCACCCTGGCAAAGAAAAACCCCCGCAGCGCCGGCCGCGGGGGTTTCCAACCCGGAAAAAAGATCCGTCGCCTTATTCGGCTTCGGCTTCTTCCTGAACTTCTTCGCCGGTCTCCTGGTCGACAACTTTCATCGACAGGCGGACCTTGCCGCGATCGTCAAAGCCGAGCAGCTTGACGTAGACTTCCTGACCTTCGGCCACGACGTCGGACGGGTGCTTCACGCGCTCGCTCTTCATCTGCGACACGTGGACGAGACCGTCCTTCGGGCCGAAGAAGTTCACGAAGGCACCGAAGTCCATCACCTTGACGACCTTGCCCTTGTAGATCTGGCCTTCTTCCGGTTCCGCGGTCAGACCGTGGATCCAGTCGAGAGCAGCCTTGATCGAGGCACCGTCGGAAGAGGAGACCTTGATCACGCCGTCATCATTGACGTCGACCTTGGCACCCGTCTTCTCGACGATTTCCCGGATCACCTTGCCGCCCGAACCGATCACGTCACGGATCTTGTCGGTCGGAATGGTGATGGTCTCGATACGCGGTGCAAATTCGCCGAGCTCGGTGCGGGCTTCGCCCAGCGCCTTGCCCATCTCGCCGAGGATATGCATGCGGCCGCCCTTGGCTTGTTCCAGGGCCGTCGTCATGATGTCTTCGGTGATACCGGCGATCTTGATGTCCATCTGCAGCGACGTGATGCCTTCGGACGTGCCGGCGACCTTGAAGTCCATGTCGCCCAGGTGATCTTCGTCACCCAGGATGTCGGACAGGACGGCAACGCCTTCGGGATCCTTGATCAGACCCATGGCGATACCGGAAACCGGACGCGTGATCGGCACACCGGCATCCATCAGGGCCAGCGAGGCACCGCACACCGTGGCCATGGAGGACGAGCCGTTCGATTCCGTGATCTCGGAGACGAGACGGATCGTGTACGGGAAGTCTTCATGGTTCGGCAGGACAGCCCGCACCGCACGCCAGGCCAGCTTGCCGTGGCCGATTTCCCGGCGACCCGGAGCGAGACGGAAGGACGTCTCACCGACCGAATAGGGCGGGAAGTTGTAGTGCAGCAGGAATTTTTCCTTGTAGGTGCCGGTCAGGTCGTCGATGAACTGCTCGTCCTCGCCGGTACCCAGCGTGGCCACGACAAGACCCTGGGTCTCACCGCGGGTGAACAGCGCCGAACCGTGCGTGCGCGGCAGGATGCCCGCTTCCGACACGATCGGACGAACCTGGTCGAGCGAACGGCCGTCGATCCGCTTGCCGGTCTTGATGATGCCGCCGCGGACGATGGAGCTTTCCACCGACTTCAGCACATCCTTCAGAACCGTGCCCGGGATACCGTCGGGACGCTCTTCGGTCAGGGCCAGCTCGGCCACAGCCTTTTCCTTCGCCGCGCCAACCGCTGCATAACGCTCGGTCTTGTCGGTGATGGTATAGGCCTTGGCGAGGTCGGCTTCGACCAGTTTGCGAACCTTGGCTTCCTCGGCCGAGTAGTCGGCCGGCTGGTAGTCCCAGGGTTCCTTGGCAGCTTTTTCGGCCAGCTTGATGATCATTTCGATCACCGGCTGGAAAGCCTTGTGGCCGGCCATGACGGCGCCCAGCATGATTTCCTCGGACAGCTCCTTGGCTTCCGATTCCACCATCATCACGGCATCGGTCGTGCCCGCGACCACCAGGTCGAGCTCACTGTCCGCAACGTCGTCGACATGCGGGTTGATGACGTATTCGCCGTCGATATAGCCGACGCGCGCTGCGCCGATCGGGCCCATGAAGGGCAGGCCGGACAGGACCAGCGCCGCCGAGGCGCCAACCATGCCGACCACGTCCGGATCGTTTTCCATGTCATGCGACAGGACCGTGATCATCACCTGGACTTCGTTCTTGAAGCCCGGTGCGAACAGCGGACGGATCGGACGGTCGATCAGGCGCGAGGTGAGGGTTTCCTTTTCGGTCGGACGCCCTTCGCGCTTGAAATAACCGCCAGGAATTTTCCCGGCGGCGAAGTATTTCTCTTGATAGTTCACGGTGAGGGGGAAGAAGTCCTGCCCCTCTTTCGCGGCTTTGACACCGACGGCGGTGGCAAGGACCGTGGTCTCGCCATAGGTCACCATGACCGCGCCGTCTGCCTGCCGGGCGACCCGCCCGGTTTCGATGGTGAGCGGACGACCCGCCCACTCGATCGTTTCTTTCTGAATATCGAACATATCGTCTTTCGTACGGATGTGGTCGCGGATCAGCGGCGCAGACCCAGCTTCTCGATAAGCGCCGTGTAACGCGCTTCGTCTTTATTCTTCAGGTAGTCGAGAAGCCGGCGACGCTGGGAAACCATCTTGAGAAGGCCGCGACGCGAGTGGTTGTCCTTCTTGTGGCTCTTGAAGTGCTCGGTGAGGTTGGCGATCCGTTCGGTCAGGATAGCCACCTGGACTTCGGGCGAACCCGTATCCGTGTTGCCGCGAGCATTGTCCTTGATGAGCGCGGTCTTGCGCTCTTGCGTAATCGACATCGTGTTCTCCTAAAACTCGTTATGTCGCCCCGGTCACGGGGTGAGGTTGAAAACGCGCCAGGGCTGGAATTTTCCGGCTCTGGCGTCGCCGATCGCAACTGCCTGATCCTTGCAGGTTGCCAAAGCCGAGAAGCTGCAGTCCCGACCCGCAATCGAGAGCGGGCGTCGCTGCGTTTTCAGCTCTTGCGCCTGACGCGGGAGCAGGACGATCGAGCGTCCTTGCTTCAAGTGGAAGGCTTCCTCCTCGGTCACGGCCAGGGCCGGGATGTCGTCCAGCGCGGTCTGAACCGGGAGCAGAGCTTCCGAAGCGGCGCCCTTATGGGCCATTTCTTCCAATACGTCCAGTCTTGTGGATTCAGCCTCATCGAAACGTCCGACCCGGATCCGGCGAAGCGCCGCAACATGCCCCTCCGTGCCCAGCGCGAAGGCCAGATCGCGGGCCAGGGAGCGCACATAGACACCCTTGCCGCAGCGCATCTCCAGCACCGCCATATCGGACGACGGGCAGTCCATCAGGCTCAGCGCTGAGACGTGCACCTGGCGGGCCTCCAGCTCCACGGCCTCGCCGTCGCGGGCGAGGTCGTAGGCGCGCTCGCCATCCACCTTGATCGCGGAATAGACCGGCGGCACCTGTTCGATATCGCCGATGAAGCCGGCCAGCGCCGCCTCGATTGCCCCGCGATCCGGGCGCACATCCGACGTGGCGACAATCTCGCCCTCGGTATCCAGCGTATCCGTGCGCTCGCCCCATTTCACCGTGAAACGGTAGATCTTCTCGCCCTCGACGGCGAAAGGTACGGTCTTGGTCGCCTCGCCCAGCGCGATCGGCAAAAGGCCCGAGGCCAGCGGATCCAGCGTGCCGGCATGGCCGGCCTTCTTCGCATTGAAGATGCGGCGTACGGCCGAGACGGCCTGGGTGGAGGTCATGTCGAGCGGCTTGTCCAGGACGATCCAGCCATGGACGTCCAGCCCCTTGCGGCGACGGGCCATTTAAGTCTCCTTCTTTCGCCGGGGGTCGGACCCGGATGCGCAAGAGCGGTTTGAAAGGGCGGCGAGGCTAGTCCTCTTCGTCGCCGGGATGATCGTGTGTGAGGTCCTGCTTCACCTGCGGCCGCGACAGCAATTCGTCGACATGGCTGGCCGTGTCGAAACTGTTGTCGGGATGGAAGTTGAGCTGCGGCGTGAACTTCATGTCGATCTCGCGCCCCAGCTTGCCACGCAGATAACTGGCAGCGCGGTTGAGGGCTCCGGCCAGACGCTCCTGATCGCCCTGGCCGAGCGGGGCGACATAGACTTTCGCCTGGCGCAGATCCGGGCTGGGCCGCACCTCGGTGACCGAGATCAGCACGCCGTCCAGGTCCGGGTCGCGCAATTCCTCGCGGGCGAGGATGTCGACCAGCGCATGACGGATAAGCTCGCCCGCGCGCAGCTGGCGCTGCGAGGGACCTTTGGTTTCGTTGCGATTTTGATGCCTGGCCATGACGCGCTCCATCGGTTCGGGTCCGGGGCGCGGGGGTGTACGCCTCTTGCCGCCGCGATGCAAGACATGCGGCGGGCTTCCTGTCCAATCCGTCAGAAAGCTCGCCCGGACGTGAGTGGCCGCCATCACAGTCTTCGGGCAGAACATATCGGGGATCATCAGACACGAGGGATAGAATGAAAACCATCATGGCGGCAGGCCTCGTCCTGCTTCTGGCCAGCACGGCCCAGGCCCTGGCGGAGGACGCCGATAGCGGCGAAAACCGTGCGACCTTGTCCCCGGAAGCCCTGGCACGCGCCTATATGGCGCACTACAGCGCCGCCGACTGGGACGGGATGGAGCGCTACCTCGCGGAGGATGTGGTGTTTTCCGACCCCACCGCGCTGGGTGAGGATGCCGGCCCGGACGGTCACCGGTATGACGGCCGCGAGGCCATCATGACGGCGCTGCGCGCCTTCGACGAACGCTACAACCCCGTCGAGCTCGGCTTTGAATGGGACACCGTGTTTGAAAGCAATGACCGCGTTGTCTTCATGGGCCACGTCAACGCCCGTTACCCCACGGGCGAACCGGGCCAGCATTTCCGCTGGCGGGCCGAACAGGTGACGGTCATCACGGTGCGGGACGGCGAGATCGTCCGGCAGGATGACTTCGCCAATTATGCAGCGCCGCAGACGGGTCTGGTGCCCGCAGAATAGTTCCGCTCAACCGGCCGGCCGACAGAGAGGCCGATACAAGACGGGGCGGCCCGGCAGGCCGCCCCGTTTCGTCAGGTCATGGAGAGCCGGACGATCAGTCCAGCTTGCGGGCGATCTCGACCACTTCGAAACACTCGATCTGGTCGCCCTTCTGCAGGTCGTCATAATTCTCGAAGGCCATGCCGCACTCGATGCCGCTCTTGACCTCGGGAACCTCGTCCTTGAAGCGTTTGAGGGTCTTCAGATGGCCCTCGTGCAGCACCGTGTCGTCGCGCAGCAGGCGCACGCCGCAGCCACGCTTCACCACGCCTTCGGTCACGCGGCAACCGGCGACCTTGCCGACCTTGGTGATGTTGAACACTTCCAGGATCTCGGCGTAACCGATGAAGTTCTCGCGCTTCTCCGGCGCCAGCATGCCTTCCATCGTGTTTTTCACGTCGTCCAGCACGTCGTAGATCACCGAATAATAGCGGATCTCGACACCTTCACGCTCGGCCAGCTCGCGGGCCTGCTTGTTGGCGCGGACATTGAAGGCGAAGACCGGAGCACCGGACGACTTGGCCAGGAGCACATCGCTCTCGTTCACACCGCCGGGGGCAGCATGGACAACACGGGCGCGGACCTCGTCATTGCCCAGCTTCTCGAGCGACTGCTTGATCGCCTCGGCCGAGCCCTGCACATCCGCCTTCACCAGCAGCGGCATTTCCTGGGTCTTGTCCTGCTTCAGGCGCGCCATCATCTGCTCGAGTGACGCACCGCCGCCACTGACCGCACCGGCCGCCTGACGCTCCTTGCGCTGGCGGTAGTCGGCGATCTCGCGGGCCCGGGCCTCATTCTCGACGACGGCGAAGACCTCGCCCGGTTCCGGCGCGCCGGCCAGACCGAGTATCTCGACCGGCACGGACGGTTCGGCGGAATCGAGCTGCTGGCCGCGTTCATTGACGAGCGCGCGCACACGGCCCCACTGCGAACCGGCGACCACGACATCACCGCGCTTCAGCGTACCGCGGCGCACCAGCACCGTGGCCACCGAGCCGCGGCCCTTGTCGACCTGGCTTTCGATGACGATGCCTTCGGCGGCCCGGTCGGGATTGGCCTTCAGGTCGAGCAGTTCGGCCTGCAGGTTGATCGCCTCGGTCAGCTCGTCGAGACCTTCGCGCTTCTTGGCCGAGACATTCACCGACTGCACGTCACCGGACATGGCTTCCACGACGATCTCGTGCTGCAGCAGGTCGGTGAGGACCTTTTGCGGATTGGCATCCGGCTTGTCGCACTTGTTGACCGCCACAATAATCGGCGTACCCGCCGCCTTGGCGTGATGGATCGCCTCGATCGTCTGGGGCTTGACGCTGTCATCAGCCGCCACGACCAGGATCACGATATCGGTCGCCTCGGCACCGCGCGAACGCATGGCCGAGAAGGCCGCGTGGCCCGGCGTGTCGAGGAAGGTGATCTTCTCGCCGCCCTTCAGCTGCACCTGGTAGGCACCGATATGCTGGGTGATCCCGCCCGCCTCGCCGGCAGCCACATCGGTGGCGCGCAGCGCATCGAGCAGCGAGGTCTTGCCGTGGTCGACGTGACCCATGACGGCGATGACCGGCGCACGCGTGACCTGGCTTTCTTCCGGATCGTCCTCGGCGATGAAGCCTTCTTCCACATCGGACTCGGAGACGCGCTTCACGATGTGGCCGAAGTCCTCGACCACCAGCTCGGCCGTATCGGCATCGAGCACATCGTTCACGCGGACCATCTGGCCCTGTTTCATCAGGTATTTGACGACGTCGACAGCGCGTTCCGCCATACGGTTGGCCAGGTCGGACACCGTAATGGCTTCCGGGACGACCACATCACGGGCGATCTTGTCACGGCCGGCACCGGTATCCTGGCGGCGCTGCTTTTCACGCTCGCGGGCCCGGCGCACCGAGGCGAGCGAACGCTGCCGCTCCTCGTCGCCATCGACGATATTCTGGATCGTCAGCTTGCCGCGGCGGCGATTGTCAGTCTTGGCACGGGCCGGCTGGGCCTTGGCCGGACCGGGACCGGCACTGCCCTTGCGCTTGACGCGGCCACCCATGGCCTCGAGGGCCGAGGCGGCATCCTCGCCATCACCCCGGCGGTCGCGGCGCGGTTCGTCCTTGTCCTTGGCCGGCGCTGCCTTGCGGCGCGGCTCGTCATCGGTGCGCGGCGTGTCCTGGGCCGCCAGATTGGCGGCCTCTTCCTCGGCCTTGCGGCGCGCTTCCTCTTCAGCCTTGCGGCGAACCTCATCCTCGGCTTCGCGCGCTTCACGTTGCTCGCGCTCGCGCTGTTCCTCGAGGTGACGCTGTTCGTCAGCCGCACGCTGGGCGCGCTCCTCGGCTTCCTTCTTCTTCAGCGCATCGCGATCAGCCGCCTCGGCCCGGGCCCGGGCGATGGCGCGCTGACGGGCAACCAGTTCCTCTTCGGACAGGCCGAGCTGGCGCGCCTTGGCCGCAAGCGCGCTTTCGCCGCCCCTGGCCGCGCCGCCGGCGCCCTTGCCGGACCCTTGAGCCCCGTCCTTGCCCGGTGTCGCCACACGCTTGCGCTTCTTCTCGACCACCACGGCCTTGGAGCGTCCGCGCGCAAAACTCTGCTGCACGGTGCCGGAGCCGGATCGGTTCAAAGAGAGCGGCCGGCGGCCGGACTTGTTGTCGTCTGCGTCGCTCATGCGAGCCTTCCAAATCGGCTTTCGTTCCACGTTCCGCCCCGGTAGCCGAATGCCGGTGCGGCGCACTGTTCAAACCTGCTCGTCCGGTCTGAAGGCTCGCTAAACTAGCCAGCTTAGGCCCGGACGCAACCGCGAAGGCGGTTCATTTCGCATCTGCCGCGAGACCCGCCCCGTGCGGGTCGAGCGGCCGGAAGCCCGAGAGCTTCCGCATCACCGCCGAAAAGGCCCGCGCCTGCGGTCCTTCCGACAAGGAGGCATGGACCACCGGACCGCGCCCCAGCGCCAGACCGATGACCTCCGCCTCGAAACACCCCGCCACCGGGACATCGCCCCAGGCTGCGCGTGCCAGCCGGTCGAGTTTCGACCGGCCATCCGCCGCCCCGTCCGACGCCTCGATGCGCCAGGCCGGGCGGGCGGCCTTGAGGGCGAGACGCACCGCGTCCTGCCCCGCTGCAAGTTCCCCGGCCCGGCGCGCCAGACCGATCAGGTTCAGCGCACGCTCGGCCAGAAGCCGTTCAAGGGTCCCGGCGAAACCCTCCGGAACCGTGACCGGACCGCCAAAGGCCCGGTTGAATGCCTTGCGGGCCACCGCCCGCTCCACCGACGCACGGTCGGCGGAAACCCAGGCGCCGCGGCCCGGGAGTTTCGCGGCCAGGTCGGGCACCACGCTGCCATCGGGCGCAAGGGCGATGCGGACCAGATCCGCCTCATCCCTCACCTCGCCACTGGCAACACAGCGCCGTTCACGCGCCTGGCCGCTGGCAGGAGACCTAGTCAGTCTCCTTCTCCTCTTCGGCCGCCTCGTCGAGATCGAGGCCCAGGGCCTCGGCCTCGGCTTCAAGAGCCTCCAGGTCCATGTTCTCGACGTCGAACACGCCGTCGTCCTCGTCGTCAGCCTCGACCTCTTCGACCGCCGGCTGCGGCAGGTCTTCTTCGGAGATCCAGCCGGCGGCGACGCGGGCGCGCATGATCATCATCTCGGCATCTTCGGCAGACAGGTTGAAGTCTTCCAGAATGCCCGGCTCGCGCACGCGCTCGCCATTGCGGTTCTCGAACCAGCCCCGCAGGTCATCGGTAACCAGGCCGGCCAGATCGTCGATCGTCTTGACGTCGTTCTCGCCGAGCTTCACGGCCATCGGCAGTTCGACGCCCTCGATCTCGAGCACACCATCCTCGACACCCAGCTCCTTGCGCTTGGCATCCTGTTCGGCTGCCAGACGGTCGAGATAATCGCGGGCGCGGGCCTGGATTTCCTCGGCGGTGTCTTCGTCGAAGCCTTCGATCACGGCGATCTCGCCGAGGTCGACATAGGCGATTTCCTCGACGTCCGAGAAACCTTCCGTAGCCAGAAGTTGGGCAATGACCTCGTCAACATCAAGGGCCGTGATGAAGAGCTGCGTCCGCTCGGCGAATTCCTTCTGGCGGCGTTCGGACTCTTCTTCCTCGGTCAGGATGTCGATCGACCAGCCCGTCAGCTGCGAGGCCAGTCGGACATTCTGGCCGCGGCGGCCGATGGCGAGCGAGAGCTGCTCGTCCGGCACCACGACCTCGATACGCTGGTCTTCCTCGTCCAGCACCACCTTGGCGACTTCCGCCGGCTGCAGCGCGTTGACGATGAAGGTGGCCGGATCGTCGGACCAGGGGATGATGTCGATCTTCTCGCCGGCGAGTTCGGACACCACGGCCTGCACGCGCGAACCGCGCATACCGACACAGGCGCCGACCGGGTCGATCGAGCTGTCATTGGAAATCACGGCGATCTTGGCGCGCGAACCCGGGTCGCGGGCCACCGACGGGATCTCGATAATGCCTTCGTAGACTTCCGGCACTTCCTGGGCGAACAGGGCGGCCATGAAGTCCGGATGCGCCCGCGACAGGAAGATCTGCGGACCGCGGACCTCTTCGCGCACATCATAGATGTAGGCACGCACGCGCTCATTGTTCTGCAGGTTTTCGCGCGGAATGCCGTCGGCGCGGCGGATAATGCCTTCGGCGCGGCCCAGATCGATGATCACATTGCCGTATTCGACGCGCTTGACGATGCCGGACACGATCTCGCCGACACGATCCTTGTATTCCTCGAATTGACGCTGGCGCTCGGCTTCACGCACTTTCTGCGTGATGACCTGTTTGGCGGTCTGCGAGGCGACGCGGCCAAACTCGATCGGCGGCAGCTCGTCAGAGAAGACGGTGCCGATCTCGGCGGTCTTGTCGATTTTCTGCGCGTCGGCGAGCGTGAGCTCCTGGCTCTCGTTCTCGACTTCCTCGACGACCGTCATGTTACGGGTCAGCGACAGCTCGCCCGTCTTCGGGTCGATCTTGGCGCGGATGTCGTTCTCGGCACCGTAGCGCGAGCGCGCGGCCTTCTGGATCGCTTCCTCGATGGCCTCGATGACGATGCTCTCGTCGATCGATTTCTCGGCAGCGACCGCACGGGCGATCTGCAGCAGCTCGAGCCGGTTGGCGCTAACACCAATGCTCATCGGGCAATCCCTTTTGCCGTAAACAGCGACATCATTCGTCTCCTTCAGTCTGCGCGGGCGCATCACCACCGCGCGCTTTCAAATCCGCCTCGATCAAGGCGTCCGTGAGTACAAGTTTGGCATCCGCGATCCAGTCGAACGGGATCAGCGCCGTGTCCTCTTCGCCGTCCATGTCGAGGAGGACATTGCCGTCCTCGACACCGGCCAGCATGCCGCGGAAGCGCTTGCGGCCTTCCACCATGCGGTCCAGCTCGATCTTGGCCTCGTAACCGTCCCAGCGCGCAAAGTGCGCCAGCGTGGTCAGCGGCCGGTCGATACCCGGAGAGGATATCTCAAGATCATATTCTCCGGAAACCGGATCCTCGACCTCGAACACGTCGGACAGGCCGCGCGACAGGCGCGCGCAGTCGTCGACATCCACCCCGGTGCCGTCCAGCCGGTCGGTCATGATCTGAAGGCGCTGCTTCTTGCCGGACATGACGCGTACACGCACGATTTCCAGGCCGAGCCCGGCAGCCACCGGGTCGGCAAGCGCGAGAATGCGGGTGTCTTGCGGGGTCTTCGTCTTCAAGGGACCCGTGTCTCCATCAACAAAAAGAGCGGCCGCCGGAAGCGACCGCTCGATAGCATCATCCGATGCGATCGAACATGTAATGATGGGTTTATACGCCTGGCAGCACGAATTGGCAAGAGATGTACGCAATACCGCGACGCCTGTTCCGGCGCGGCCCTTTAGCGCTCTTGCGGCATCCCGCCCGGATCCCTGATTGCGTCCGGCGGCAATACATCGGAAAACAGGCTGGATGCTGCAGACGTTTCTGACAATCGCCTACGCCATTGCAGCCGGATCCATCGGCTTTGCACTGGCCATGGCTCTGGCAAGACCCGGCCAGCGCGGCGACCGGGTCTTCTTTTTCTGCATGGCGCTGATCGCCCTGCTCGTGCACGTGCTCGGCCAGCTCCTGCTGGTTTCCGATGCCTACCGGCTCGCCCCGCACCTTGTGGGTCTGGACCTGTCGATCAAGACGCTGCTCGGTCCCGCCGTCTTCTTCTACACCCGCTCACTGATCTCGCCGGAGAAGCCCGGCTTCGGCGGGCTCGACTGGCTGGCATTTCTCGCCCCGGCGCTGGTCATTCTTGCCAGCCTGCCCTTCGCAGGCCTGAGCGCCGAGGAGAAGCTGGCCCTGGCCGATCCGGCAACCCGCAATCCCGAGCATTTCAGGATCGCACTCTTCACCTGCACTGCATCGCTGGCCCTGTTTCTCGTCTCCACGGGCGTCTATCTCGTCGGCGCCCTGCGGCTGCAAATGCGGCACCGGCACGAGATGATGGACGCCTACGCGAATATCGAGCGCCGCTCCCTGGACTGGCTGCGCACTCTTTTGCTCGTCTTCGCCGGCGCCTGGATGTTCTTTGCCGTCAAACAGGCGCTCTGGCTGAGCGGCAGCTCGGTACCCGCCTTCAACGTGGTGCTGGCCTTCATCGAATCGCTGGCGATCGCGGCCTTCGCCTATCTCGGTCTGCACCAGCCCGCCCTGCCGTCCGGAAAGACGGCCGCGGCGGACGCGCCGGCGCGCCGCCCCATCCTCTCCGAACAGCGCATGGGCAGAACCGCTGCCAAGCTGATAACCGCGCTGGGCACCGACAGGCTCTATGCCGATTGCGACCTCTCACTGCGCAAACTGTCCGATGTCACCGGCGCCACCAAGAACCACATCTCGGAAACGCTTTCCCAGCATCTCGGCGTCAATTTCTTCGACTTCGTGAACCGGCATCGCGCCGACGAGGCCCGGCGCCTCCTGGCCGAGACCGAGCTGAGCATTCTGGAGATCGGGCTGGAGGTCGGGTTCAACTCGCGCTCGACCTTCAATGCCGCCTTCAAGAAACATGTCGGCACGCCCCCGAGCATCTATCGCGCCCATGCCCGCGAGATCGGGCCGGATGATCCGGCGAAACCGGAGAAACCCGCCCCGGTCATGTCCGAATAGCCCCATCCGGACGACACGCCACCACGTTCCCGTCAGCTTCAGGCGGCCGGCGCTCGAGACCGGCCTGGATCACTGATTTTGACGGGGGCGCAACGCCATGTCTTCCACATACCCTTCCGACACATCCCAGCGCCGCATGGCGCGGCTGGCCGGGTTGTCCTATGTCATCTACAGCGCAACGGGGCTCTACATCACCTTCGGCCCCATTCCCGCGCTCAGCGTCCTTGGCGATGCCGATACGACGTCGCAAACGCTGGAATTCCTGTTCCGGACCGGGCTTCTCGCCGAGGCGGTTCTGTACACCTTTGTCTGCGTGTCCGCCGCGGCGATGTATGCCGTGCTGCAATCGGTGAGCCGGGGCACAGCGCTGGTCGCCGCTTTCTGCCGGCTGGCCGAGGGCGCCATGGGCGCAACTTTCATCCTCTTCAAATACGCCGTCTTCGCCGCGGTGGTGAACCCGGAGCTGACCGCGGGCTTCTCCAGCGAGCAAAGCGCGTCCCTTGTCGCGCTGCTTCGCGACATGGCGGGCTCGGCGATCTATTTCCTGCTGATCCCGATGGCGGTGGGCGGTGTGCTGTTCTTCAGCCTGTTCTGCCGCGCGGGCTACCTGCCGCGCTGGCTGGCCGGCTGGGGTGTCGTCACCTATCTGGTGATCGGCAGCGTGGCCGTGCTGGTCATTCTCTTCCCCGCCCTGGAAAGCCGGGTCATGCTGTTCTTCCTGCCCGGTGCCCTGTTCGAATGGGTCGCTGCGCTGTGGCTGCTCTTCGCCGGCATCAGAACCCGCGGCGCGGCCGTAAAGCCTGCCGCAAGCACCTAGCGCACCGTTGAAGGGCAGCCCGCCCCGACGCCATGACCTCGCCCGCGCGCCATGACCCGGGGCACGGGCGAGGCCGGCAGGAAGGCGTCCCGGCGGGAGGGTCAGATCCGCACGAAATCCATAAACACCGGCGCGCAATCGCCCAGGCCCTTGGTCTCGTAGCGTGTGGTGATGTGGTCAGCGGGAGCGGTGCGCCAGTCATCGGCTTTTGAAGCCTGCCAGACAAAGCGGTCATCCTGCCGGAATTCGCTCATACAGTGGTCGGCATAGGACTTCACATCCGTGGCAATGCGCAGCTGGCCACCCGGTTTGAGCAGGCGAGCAAAGGCGTCGCGCGTGGTCTGCTGCACAAAGCGGCGCTTGGCGTGGCGCTTCTTGTGCCAGGGGTCCGGGAAAAGCAGGAAGATCCGATCGAGACTGGCATCGGCAAAGCGCGGCAGCAGCTCGCGCGCATCGGCGCGGGCCAAGCGGACATTTTCCAGCCCCTGCTCGTCGATATAGGTCAGCGCCTTGGCGACGCCGTTGAGGAAGGGCTCGATGCCGATAAAGCCTGTGTCCGGTGCACGGGCGGCCTGGGCAGCGAGATGCTCGCCGCCGCCAAAGCCGATTTCCAGCACCTGCCGGCGGCAATGCGGTAACAGGACAGCCGCGTCCACCGGCCCGCTTTCAGGCAGGCCGATGCGCAGCAGGAGATCGTCCACCAGCCCCTGCTGGCGTGCCGAGAGCGGCTTGCCCTGGGCACGGCCATACAGGCGGAATTCCGGTGCGTCCGGTTTCGCGGTCTTGCTCATGCGCGGGCATTTAGCGGTTTTGCGACCGCTTGGCATCCCTTGCGTCGCAGACCCGCCGCATCATTGCGTGAGCGCGCCCTCACCGGCCTCGCTCGCCAGCGTGCGGACCAGTTCCAGAACGCGCCGCCGGACCTTGGAGTCCTGGATGCGCGAAAAGGCTTCGGCCAGCGACACCCCGTCGGCGCTCTGGATGAAGTCGTAGACAACGGGCGTCTGGTCGCCTTCCGCCATGCCTGTGGCGGCCGATCGCTCGCCCAGCCCTTCAAAGAAGAACTGCACAGGCACGTCCAGCACGCGCGACAGCCGGTAGAGCCGGCTGGCGCCGACGCGGTTGGCGCCGCGCTCATATTTCTGGACCTGCTGGAAGGTGACACCCAATTCGTCACCGAGCTTTTCCTGACTCATCTTGACCAGTTGGCGGCGCAACCGGATCCGAGCGCCGACATGGACGTCGATCGGGTTGGGGCCTCTGGGATTCGCCTTGGGCATTCAATTACCTCATTACCGGTTTGCCACCCCGCGGTGCCCCAATGACGCTAGCACAACCCTTGCGTGATTTCACATCACTTTCAGTTCATGTTCGCATCGACAGCAGTCGGACCACCGCCCGGCGGCGCAGAATCAGCACGCCGGCCAGCACTGTCAGGATGACAATCCAGACCGGCACATCGCCCCACCACCCGTATAGAGGAACGCCGATGGGCCGCGGAAGGTTCACATCATGAACACCTTCCTCACCCGGAGGAATTTCCACCCCGGTCCGGCCATGCGCATCGACCACGCCGGACACGCCCCGCGCAGCGGACCGGATCATCGGCACACCCGTCTCGATCGCCCGGTAACGCGCCTGGTTGAAATGCTGCCGTGGACCGGCCGTCACCCCGAACCAGGCATCGTTGGAAATATTCAGCAGCCAGGCCGGCCGGTCAGCCACGGCGTGGACGAAGCCGGGGAAAATGGCCTCGTAGCAGATCAGCGGCATCACCGTCGGCGCGCCGGGCAGGTCCAGCGTTGTTGCACCCGGTCCCGGCGTGAACTGGTAGCGCGCAAACTCGTCCAGCCCGACCGCACGCAGAAGGCCGGTCAGCGGCACGATCTCGCTGAACGGCGTGAGCCGCACCTTGTCGTACAGGCTCTCCACCCGTGGCGACCCATTGGCAAAACGCAAGCCAACCAGGGCGTTGTAATAGGCATACTCGCCATTCTCGGCTTCAGCCCGCCGGTTGATGCCGGCGACCAGGGTCTGGCCGGCACGCAATTGCTGGCCGATCAGGGCGAGCGTCGCGTCGTCTTCCAGCATGAAGACGGGCAGCGCACCTTCCGGCCAGATCACATGGGTGACATCCGCCAGCCCCGGCGCACCGGTCAGTTCGATATAGCGGTCGCGCGTCATGGCAGCCCCGCCGGGAGCCCATTTCGCGCGCTGCGGGATATCGGCATGAACCAGACGCAGCCGGATGTCCGGCTGATAGCCCGCATCGGCACCGGACAGGCGCAGCGCTCCGCCGCACAGCACGATCAGGCCAATCACCGCGCCGGCCATCACCGGCGCCAGGCTCGCAAGGCGCAGGGGCCGTCCGATCGCGGCCGCCGGCGACGCCAGCACGAAAACCGTCAGGAAGGACAGGCCGTAAATCCCGAACCAGGCTGCCGCCTGGCTCATCGCCCCGCCGGCCGGCCAGGCATAGCCGGGCAAGTTCCAGGGCAGGCCGCCGAACAGATGCCCGCGCAGCCATTCGGTCACGGTGATCACGGCGGCGAGGACCAGCACCCGCCAGGGCAGACGCGGTGCGATCCAGGCCTGCAGCACACCAGCCAGCCCCCAGAACACGGCCAGCATCGCGGCAAAGGCCGGCACGGCCAGCGGCACCATGAAGCCATAGCCTTCGCCACGCGTCAGGAAGGCAAAGGCGATCCAGTAGGTGCCGGCGAGGAAATAGCCGAGGCCGAAGACGAAACCGCGCAGGAAGCCGGCCAGGGTGCGTTTGGGGTGACGCCGGGCACCGTCCAGACTCCACACCAGCACGCACAGGCCCACCGCAAGCGCCGGCCAGAGATGCAATGGCGCCATCGCCGTCGCCGACAGGGCGCCGGCCGCGAACACCACGGCGAGATGCGGCCAGCCCTGACGGGCGGCCAGCCAGGCCCGCGGACGCCAGAGAGCGAGCCGGCGCCAATTCATGATGCGGGTCCGGCTCCCTCTGCCGGCGGCGCGGCCGCGGGCTTGGGCTTGCGATGCGCGGCGCGCACGCGCATCCGCTTGATTCGGCGGCTGTCGGCCTCGATCACCTCGAACTCGTAGCCGGTGGGATGACGGATCACTTCGCCGCGCTCTGGCACCCGGCCGATCAGGGTGAAGACCAGCCCGCCCAGGCTGTCGACATCCTCGTCCTCGTCCTCGGCGGCAATTTCCTCGCCGACGACCGCTTCGAAATCGTCGATCTCGGCCCGCGCATCGACATCCCAGACGCCGGGACCGCGGGCGAGGATGGCCGGCGAATCCTCGTCGTCATGCTCATCCTCGATATCGCCGACAATCGGTTCGATCAGGTCTTCCAGCGTCACCAGACCATCGGTGCCGCCATACTCGTCGACCACCAGCGCCATGTGCATGCGGCGTCCCTGCATGCGGCGCAGCAGATCGCTGGCGCGCATGGAGGGCGGGGCGAAGAGGAGCGGGCGGCTGATGGCCGGCAGGATCTGTTTTTGCAGCCAGCCGGGCAGACGCTCGCCATCCTCGCTCGGGGCGAGATGGCCGACCACGTCCTTGATGTGAGCGACCCCGACCGGATCGTCCAGCGTTTCCCGGTAGATCGGCAGGCGTGAATGGGCGGCTTCAGCGAAGCGCTGCGCCAGCTCGTCGAGCGGGGTGGAAACCTCGACGCCGATAATGTCGGCACGCGGTACCATCACGTCGGCCACACGCAGCAGATCAAGCGCATCCGCCTCGATAGAGAGTTGCGGCGCAGCCGGAATGGCCGGTGAGGCCACGGCTTCAACAGGAGTTTGACCGCTTTTACCCAGAATGCGCCGGAACCAGGAGCGGCCCTCCGGGCCCGGCGTGGTAGGATTGTCAGCCATTGTGTCTTCGATCGGGAAATTGTCGCTCAGGCGGCATAGGGATCAGCCACCCCCAGTCTGGCCAGCGCACGCCGCTCCAGACCTTCCATGATTTCAGCCTCGTCATCATCCTGATGATCATACCCCTGCAAGTGCAGGAATCCATGGATGATAAGATGCCGCAGATGATCGGCGAACGCGATTTCGCGCGCCTGCGCCTCACGCGCCACAACACCGGCGGCCAGGGCAATGTCGCCGAGATGATTGTCAGCATGACCGCCGGAGGGGAAGGAGAGCACATTCGTGGGGCCTTCCCGGCCGCGGAATTCGGCATTCAGGGCCGCCACGGCGTCGTCGCCGGTGAGCAGGATCGCCACCACGCCCGGGCTGCGTTCGTCGAGTTCTTCGCAGACAGCTTCAAGCGCTTGCTCGGCGAGACGGGTCTTGCCCTCCAGCCCGTTCCAGGCTTCATCCTCAACGATCAGGTCGACAGCGTTCATCGGTCCGGTTTCGCCGTGCCGCTTACACGGCGCGCATCGTCCTCATAGGCTTCCACGATCCGGGCCACCAGATCGTGCCGGACCACATCAACACGCGAAAACCGGCAGATGGCAACACCCTTCGTCTCAGACAGGATGCCCAGGGCATGGCCAAGGCCGGACGGTTCGCGCGGATGCAGGTCGATCTGGCTGGGATCGCCGGTCACCGCCATGCGCGAACCTTCGCCCAGGCGGGTCAGCACCATCTGCATCTGCGGCTTTGACGTGTTCTGCGCCTCGTCGACGATGACAAAGGCGCGATTGAGCGTGCGGCCGCGCATGAAGGCGAGCGGCGCGACCTCGATCCGGCCATCCTCGCGCATCTTTTCGAGCTGATGACGCCCCAGCGTGTCGGCCAGCGCATCCCAGACCGGCAGGAGATAGGGATCGACCTTCTCGGTCAGATCGCCCGGCAGAAAGCCCAGCTTCTCGCCGGCCTCGACGGCGGGACGGGTGATGATCAGCTTCTCGACCTTGCGCTGGACCAGCAGCGAGGCGCCATAGGCGACCGCCAGCAGCGTCTTGCCGGTACCGGCCGGGCCGACGCCGAAGATCAGGTCATAGGCCGTGTCATTCTTCAGCGCGCGTACGTATTCGCGCTGGCCTTCGGTGCGGGCGATCAGGCTGGAGCCGCGCGGCACGCGGATCACGCCATCCTCGTTCTCGCCGGCGCGCTCGTCAGTGTCGCGCAGGCGCAGGGCCGCGCGCACGGCGGCCTCGTCACAGGTCAGACCGTGTTCCAGCGAGGCATAGAGCCGCTTGAGCACATGCTTGGCTTCGTCGCGCGCCGCACCGTCGCCAGCCGTGATGACGATCTGGCCCCCGCCGGGCGCCGACAGGCGCACACCCAGTTCCTGCTCGATCAGGATCAGGAAGCGGTCGCCGGCGCCGGCCATCCCGCGCAGGCGTTCCTTGTCGTCGAAGAAGACCGTTTCCGAGGCTTCGCGCCGCGGCTTGGTGGCCCGGTTACGGGGCGGTGTCTTGGCTGAACTCACGCCGCGCTCCGTTCTCCGCCCGCCAGACGCCCGGCCAGCGCATTGCGGCTGGCGCGTTCGATAACGACCTGGCCGATATGGCCGATCATTTCGGCCGGCGCCTCGACATGGACGGCCTGCAGATAGGGGCTGCGGCCATGCAGCTGTCCGTCCTGGCGGCCGGGCTTCTCGAACAGGACCGGCAGGGTGCGCCCGATCTGGCTTTCATTGAAGGCGACCTGCTGGGCGTTGAGCAGATCCTGCAGCACGCCCAGGCGCTCGCCTTTCACGGCCTCGTCGATCTGGTTGAACATCGCGGCCCCGGGCGTGCCCGGACGGCGCGAATACTTGAAGGAGAAGCAGGAGGCGTAATTCACCTCGCGCACCAGATCGAGGGTCGCCTCGAAATCGGCATCGGCCTCACCGGGGAAGCCGACAATCATGTCGCCGGAAATCGCGATGTCCGGCCGGGCCGTCCGCAGGCGCTCGATGATGGCGATATATTCCGCCGCCGTGTGCTGGCGGTTCATGGCCTTGAGGATCTTGTCCGAGCCTGCCTGCACCGGCAGGTGGAAATAGGGCATCAGCTTGGGTTCGTCGGCAAAGGCCGCGATCAGGTCATCATCCATGTCGCGCGGATGCGAAGTGGTGAAGCGGATGCGCTCGATACCGCCGATCAGGGCGATATGACGCACCAATTGCCCCAGACCCCAGGGTCCGTCCGCCTCGCGGCCGGACGGCGGCGCGCCGTGGAAGGCATTGACGTTCTGGCCCAGCAGCGTGACTTCGCGCACGCCCTTGGCGGCCAGACCGCGCACTTCGGCGACGATCTGGTCGACCGGGCGCGACCATTCCGCGCCGCGCGTATAGGGCACGACACAGAAGGTGCAGAACTTGTCGCAGCCCTCCTGCACGGTGACGAAGGCGGAATAGCCCTCGACCTGGCGCTCGCCGGCCAGACGGTCGAACTTGTCCTCAACCTCGAACTCGGTATCCAGCGCCTCGCCGCGGGCGCGGTGCGCCTGGGCGATCAGTTCGGGCAGCTTGTGATAGGTCTGCGGTCCGACGACGAGATCGACGACCGGTGCGCGTTTCATGATTTCAGCGCCTTCGGCCTGGGCAACACAGCCCGCCACGGCGATCGTCATGCCGCCGGATGCCGCCTTCTCTTCCTTCAGCGGCCGCAGGCGGCCCAGCTCGGAATAGACTTTCTCGGCGGCCTTCTCGCGGATGTGACAGGTGTTCAGGATCACCAGATCGGCGCCATCGGGCTCTTCCGCCGGCTCGTAGCCAAGCGGGGCCAGCACGTCTCTCATCCGTTCGGAATCGTAGACATTCATCTGGCAGCCGTAAGTCTTGATGAAGAGACGTTTGCGCGTCGAACTCATGAAACCTTCAAAACCGCATCCGGCGGTTCACCCAATCAGCGTCATCCGGCCCGCGGCCGGGAAGCGGGGCGTTATGATGGAAATGGGGCCGATAGGCAAGGCCCGCAAGACTATTCCGCCTCTGTGGCCGCAACCGGTGAAGGTTCGCTTGCCGGTGTGGTTTCGTTCGCACGCCCGTCATCGGAACGGCGCGCGATACGTGCACCAGCCAGGGCGAGCACAGTCAGCAAACCCGCCAGGAAGAAAGCCGCTCCCGGAATACGGGCCGGCGCCGCCTCGTTCGAGAAATAGTTGAAAAGCGGCGACATCAGTAGCGGCCCGAAGATCATCGACAGGCTCTGCAGGCTTGTCATGGCGCCTTGCAGCTCGCCCTGTGCATTGGGCGGAATGATCCGCGACATCACACCCTGCAGGGCCGGCTGACCGATCCCGCCCAGGGCCCCTGCAACGATAATCGCGTAGATCATCCAGCCCTGACTGGCCAAACCGTAGGCGACATAGGCGACCGAAGCCAGGAGCAAGGAAAGGGTGATCGCACGCCACTCGCCCAGCTTCGGCACGAGAATTCGCGTCAAGCCGCCCATGACAATAGCGGACGAGATTCCGACAGCCATGAGAGACAGGCCGATATCGCCGGAATCCCAGCCATAGCGGAAGGCGGCATAGTAAGACCAGGTTGCCGGGAAGACAGCATGACCCACGAGCATCAGGAAGACCGCGCCCATCAGGCCTAGCACTGCGGGATACTTGCGAATCTGCATCAGTGCGCCGAACGGGTTGGCGCGGGACCAGTCGAACCGGCGGCGGTTCTCCGGCGCGAGCGATTCCGGCAGAACGATCAGCCCGTAAAGGAAGTTGATTCCGGCGAGTGTCGCCGCCGCCAGGAAGGGCGCACGCGGACCGAACCAATCACCGAGATAGCCGCCGATCATCGGACCGAAGGTGAAACCGAGGCCGAACGCGGCACCGATCATACCAAAGCGCCCGGCCCGTTTTTCCGGTGGTGTGATGTCCGCGATGAAGGCATTGGCCGTCGAGTAGCTGGCCCCGAACAGGCCCGCCAGCAACCGGCCGACCAGCAACAGCCAGAAATACGGCGCGAAGCCCATGATGAGATAGTCGATCGTGAATCCGGCCAAAGCCGCCAGCAAGACCGGCTTCCGGCCGAACCGGTCCGACAGCGCTCCCACCACCGGTGCACAGACAAACTGCATGGCCGCATAGGAGATGATGAGTACCATCCCCAGCAGCACAGCCTCATTCGCCGGCAGACCCGTCAGCTCATTGATCAGATCCGGCATGACGGGAATGATCAACCCGAAGCCGATCATGTCGATCAGCACGGTAATGAAGATGAAGAAGATGGCGTGCTTGCCGGGCTTGCGGGCGGACATGACGTCTCCTGCGGGAGGCGGACGCCCTAGTCCTCGGCGCCCTTCAGAGGCACGCCGTAAAGCTCCAGACGGTGATCGACAAGCTTGTAGCCCAGCTTGCGCGCGATCGCTTCCTGCAGGCGTTCGATCTCTTCGTTGACGAATTCGACCACTTCACCGGACTTCAGGTCGATCAGGTGGTCGTGATGCTCGTCGCCGACTTCCTCATAGCGCGACCTTCCGTCGCGGAAGTCGTGCCGCTCGATAATGCCGGCTTCCTCGAACAGGCGGACCGTGCGGTAGACCGTGGCCAGCGAGATCCGCGGATCTTCCGCCGACGCCCGGCGATGCAGCTCTTCGGCATCCGGATGATCGTCGGAAGACGACAGCACACGGGCGATGACCCGGCGCTGATCAGTCATGCGAAGTCCCTTCGCGATGCAGATCTGTTCGATACGGTCAGGCATCATCGTCCTCGTCCTTGTTACCGCAGAGATAGGCGTTCACGCCGGGGTTTGTCCATCTTCGCGCAGCCATTTTTCAAGGACAAGCGCATCGGTCCCGTCCGCATAATAGGCCTTGCGCAGCCCCACCTGCCGGTAGCCGGCCCGGGCATAGAGTCTTTGCGCCGCCGTGTTGGCGACAGAAACCTCGAGGAACACCCTGTTACAGCCCGCCTGCGTCAACCCGTCCTGGGCGGCGGCAAGCAATTGGCCGCCGCGGCCGGAGACCCGGGCGTGCGGCGCAATCCCGATGGTCAGGACTTCCGCCTCGTCGAGCGCCTGGCGCACGACAACCAGGCCCCGCGCCTCGCCATCCCCGCGCAGGATCAGCGCCGTCACGCCGGCCGTCTGCAAGAGCGAGGCGAATTCGCGTTCCGACCAGGCGGCGGCAAAACAGGCCGCGTGCAGGGCGGCCAGCTCGCCGGCGGCATCCGGCGCGGCACGCTCGATGGCGACGCTCATGCCGGCTCGATCCCGCCCGGCAGCTTGGCGTCCGGCGGGCGGGCATAGAAGGGCGAGGCCGGCGCCTGCGCCGGGTCTGCTTCGGCCACCAGGTCGAGCAGGGCGTGAAGGTCAAGCGCGGTGACGTCGCGAACATTCATGCCGGCGGGATCGACAAGCGCCGCCCCCGGTCCTGTGAGGACAAGACCGTCCAGAGCCAGGGCTTCGAGGTGCGCAGGCACCGCATCGACGGTGAGACGCTGCGGCCCGGAGACATCCGGTCCGGCCCAGACCTGCAGGATGACCTCGCCGCGCTTGGCGTCGTGCAGGACTGCCAGGGGCCGCACGTCCTCAAGCTGGCGGGCAATCACGGCGAGATTGCCGATGCCGACCGCTGCCGCACCGGTCGCCAGGGCAAGACCGCGGGCGAAGGCCGTGCCAACACGGGTGCCGGCAAAACTGCCCGGACCGATCGTGACACCTATGCGCGACAGCTCGCCGGGCGTGATACCGGCATCAGCCAGGATCTGCTCGACCATCGGCGCCAGGCGCTCGGCATGGCCGCGGCCGATCCGCTCGCAAAGGACACGGTCCGGCCGGCCACCAGCGCGCAGCGCGACAGCACAGTCCGGACCGGTGGTATCGATGGCCAACAGGGTCATGCCAGCCCTTTAGAGGATTTTCGCGGCCTCGTCGAAGTCCAGGCGCGGCAGGCGCGGAAAGAGGTTCTTCGTCGTGCCATAGCCCAGATTGATCAGGAAGTCGGATCGCCAGGTCTTCATCTCCGGATCGTCGAGGAAGAATGCCTTGTCCAGACCGTCATTCTCGAACCCGGTCATCGCGCCGGTATCCAGGCCCAGCGCGCGGGCCGCGATGATCAGGTAGGCGCCCTGCAGCACGGCATTGCGCTTGCCATTGTCGAGCGTGGAGGCCGGAGCGGTGAACCAGTCCCGGGCACCGGGATTGTGCGGCATCAGCTGGGGCACCTTGTCGTAGAACTCCGTATCCCAGGCGAGCACCACCGTGACCGGCGCCTTCATGGTCTTGGCCCGGTTGCCTTCGGACAGGTGCGGTTCCAGCCGGGCCTTGGCTTCGGGCGTTGTCAGGAAGAGGAAACGCGCCGGTGAGGAGTTGGCGCTGGTGGGGCCCATGCGAACCGTGTCGTAGAGCTGTTTGAGCGTCTCGGCCGGCACGGGGCGGGTGTCGTCGAAATCATTATAGGTCCGGGCGTCCAGCAGGATCTGCTTCAGCGCGGCCTCGCCAATCGGATCGTTATGGGTGGGCTTGCTCGACAATTCGTCGGCCATGGGGTCGCTCCTGTGCGAATAACCAGTTTCGCCGGAACATAATCCGGGCGAACTGGCTTTTGAATTTCCCAGATGGAAAAAGTCTTTCTGGTGGACGGAAACCGTTATTCGACGGCTTCGACACCCTGGATTTCGGGAATGTAGTGGCGCAGCAGGTTCTCGATCCCGGCCTTCAGCGTCATCGTCGAGGACGGGCAGCCCGAGCAGGCGCCGCGCATGCGCAGGCGCACGAGCCCGCTGTCGGCGACATAGGAATGGAACAGGATATCGCCGCCATCGCGCGCCACGGCCGGGCGGACGCGGGTGTCGATGAGATCGATGATCTCCTTCACCACCTCGGCATCGGCGCCATCGTATTCAGCATGGTCGACCCCGCTCTGCGACGTTTCGAACAGCGGCCGGCCGGACTGCAGACCGTCCATGATCGCGCCCAGAAGGAAGGGCTTGATATGGTCCCACTCATAATCATCGGTCTTGGTGACGGCGACGAAGTCCTCGCCGAAAAACACACCGCTCACCCCGTCGACCAGGAAGAGGTCGGCCGCCAGCGGCGACGCCTCGGCGTCCTCGGCATTCTCGAATTCCCGCGGCTGATCGGGCGAGATTTCCCGGCCCGGCAGGAATTTCAGTGTGTTGGGATTAGGCGTGGCTTCAGTCTGGATGAACATGGTTCGGGTCTCCTGCCCGTCACTTGGCCCACCCGGCCGTGGCTTTCAACCATGATCGGCGTGTGGGTTTCACACCAGCGCGTCAATTTCCGCCGGATCCATGTCACCGGGCACCACGGTCACGGGCACCGCACGGCTGTCGAACAGGCCGCGGCCGCGCGCCAGTGCGGTGACCAGCGGACCGGGACCTTCGCTCGACGAGGACGCCGCCAGCACCAGAAGCGAGATCAGCGGATCTTCCTCCAGCAAGCGGGCCAGCACCGTCAGCCGGTCCCCCTCGCGCAACAGCAGTTCCGGCCGCTCGCCGGTCACCGCCTCGGCATCCTCGGCCATGGATTCAAGCAGCGTCTCGGCGGCCGTTTCCGCTTCGCGCTTGGCGGTCTCGGCGACGCCGATCCAGTGATTGAAGTCGCTGGGCTCATGCGTTGCCAGTATGGCGACATGAGCACCGGTCGACACGGCGCGGCGGGCGGCGAAGTAGAGTGCCGTCCGGCACTCATTGCTGTCGTCGGCCACGACCAGGAATTTTCGTGAGCTCTGAGGCATGGGAACGGAGTTTGGCGTCTCACGGGCGACTCGTCCAGAGAATGCTGCTAACACCGCGCGGGCAAGGGAGGGCGCATGTCTGCAAGCGAACATCGGGACCGGCGCAATGCCGCAACACCGGCCAGGATCTTCAGCCTGACGGAAGCGGCGCTGGTCTGGCGTGGCGAGGGTGAAGACGCCCCGGGCGGCCAGGTCGGACTGGCCGATATCGCCCAGGTAAGGCTGAGCGTGGAAATGGCCGGTCAGCAGAGCCAGGTCGTCTGCCGCGTCACCGACACACAGGGGCAGGAGACGGTTTTCGGCTCGATGCGCTGGACGGGCGTGGGCCACTGGGAGCCTGCAGCCGACACATTCAGCGCCCTGTTGCGCGAGCTGCACCTGGCCTTGCTGCCCTATCGCGACGGCATACGCTTCATCGAAGGCTCGTCGATGGTCTTCCTGTTCGTGATGTTCGGATTGGGCGTGGCGCTCACGGCGATCAGCCTGTTCTTCTTCGCCCTGCTCTTCCTGGTACGCGAGCAGGCATCCGGCCTGTTCCTGATCGCCGGTGTGGTTGCAGGCGTCTGGCTGACCCGCCTGTTCTGGCCGCGCGGCCCGAAACCCTATGATCCGGCAACCTATGCCCGGCCCACTACACTACGCGAACCGGACCCGGCCGACGGTGTCTAGTGGACGGAATGCCCGCCCGGTGCCGTATTGCGTGCCTGGAAAGTGACCGCCACTTCGCCGGCCCGTTCAAAGACGAGCGTGCCGTTGACCATATCGCCCTCGGCGACCGGGTCCATGCCGAACACCATCAGGTGCAACCCGCCCGGCGCAAAGGCCAGCGCGCCGGCATCGGTGATGTCCTGCGGACCCACCTGGCGCATCTGCATCATGCCTTCGTCATTCATGGTGTGGGTGTGCAGCTCGATATGGCCGGCGCCCTCCATGCGCGCCTCGACCAGGCGGTCGGCATGGCCCTGCGAGAGCGTTGCCGTGAAATAGGCCGCCGTCACATCGCGACCCTGCGGGTGCGGCCGGATCCAGGCATCGGCGATTTCGACCACCGGGGTAACGCCATCGTCGGGCAGGGGCGCGGCCGCGTCAGCCGTTTCGGCAGGTGCTGTGTGATCCATCCCGCCATGGTCCATCGCGGAGTTCTGGGCGGCGGTGTCGCCGGCCGGTTCGCTGCAGGCTGCCAGGCTGAGGCCGGCAGCAGCGATCAGGGCATAAAGCTTCATTGCTGTCCTCCAGTCGCTACAGGACCGTTCCCTGGAAGGGCCCGCCATGCGGCGAATTGTCCGTCAGTGCTGTTTCATCGCGATCACGGACGATGAGATGATCGATTTTAGTGCCAGAAGCCGATGATTTCCTTGGTTTCCTTGATGATCGGCGCGGCAATCGCATCGGCCTGTTCCGCGCCCTTTTTCAGAATGCGATCGATCTCGGCCCGGTCATCGATCAGCCGGCGGAATTCCTCCGAGATCGGCGCGAGATATTCCACCGCCACATCTGCCAGCGCCGGCTTGAAGGCGCCAAAGCCCTGACCGCCGAATTCGGCGAGGACATCCGCCTTGGTCTTGCCGGTCAGCGCGGCGTAGATGCCGACCAGATTGGACGCTTCGGCGCGGGCTTCCAGGCCTTCCACCGTTTCCGGCAGCGGCTCCGGATCGGTCTTCGCCTTCTTGATCTTGCGGGCGATCGTGTCGGCATCGTCTTCCAGATTGATGCGCGAATTGTCCGACGGATCGGACTTGGACATTTTCGACGTGCCGTCGCGCAGGCTCATAATGCGCGCGCCAGGCCCCTGAATCACCGGCTCGGTGAGCGGGAAAATGGCCTGGCCGTCGCCATAGTCGCGGTTGAAGCGCGCTGCGATATCGCGGCACAGCTCGAGATGCTGTTTCTGGTCCTCGCCTACGGGCACATGAGTTGCCTTGTAGGCGAGGATGTCGGCCGCCTGCAGTACCGGATAGGTCAGAAGGCCGACTGAGGAGCGCTCCTTGTCCTTGCCGCCCTTGTCCTTGAACTGGGTCATCCGCTCGGCCCAGCCCAGGCGCGCCACGCAGTTGAAGATCCAGGCCAGTTGGGCATGCGCCGGCACGGCAGACTGGGCAAAGATGATGCTTTTTTCCGGGTTCACGCCGGCCGCGATGTAAGCCGCGGCCGCAGCGCGAACGGCCCCGGGCAGGGCCTTGGGATCGTGCGGCATGGTGATGGCGTGCATGTCGACCACGCAATAGATGCACTCGGCACCGCCCTCGTCCTGCAGCGCCACCCAGTTCTTCAGCGCGCCCAGATAATTGCCGAGATGCAGGCGACCGGTGGGCTGCATGCCGGAAAAGATGCGCTTGGGACCGGTGTAGTCGGTGGGCGTTTCGCTCATGGTATCATGCCTTGGCAGAAAAGGGTCGGACGGCGCGTCTTACCCAGCCGGAGCCCGCGCCTCAAGAGCGCTTGAGCGCCGTGCGCACTTCGGACAAGCGCAGGGCACCGGTCAGAACCGCGGCAAGCGCGAACACGACAAGGCCTGCCGCGCATACCACGGCAAGCACCAGGAGGGTCGAATTGAACAGCCAGGGATAGAGCCAGTCGAGGTGCTGGTGCGCCAGCAGCAGGAAGCCGGCCATGATCGCACTGGCCACGACAATGCGCGGCACGCGGTTGAGCAGACGGGCATCCGGCTCGAACAGGCCGCGCCGGTGCAATGTCACTGCAAGCAACAGCGTGTTGACCCAGCCGGCGACAGAGGTGGCAATGGCAAGCCCGGCAAAACCCAGCGGCCCGAAGAAGAGCGTCAGACCCAGTGCGAGGTTAATCACCACCCCGACTGTCGCGAACTTCATCGGCGTCATCGTGTCCTGGCGCGCAAAGAAGCCGGGCGAGAGCACCTTGATCAGCACGAAAGCGGGCAGGCCGGCCGCAAAGGCGATCAGCGCCTGGGCGACCATTTGCGCATCCTGGGGCGTGAAGGCGTCGCGCTCATAGATGCCTGTGGCGATGAAGACCGGGATCGCCGCCAGCGCGGCCGCGGCGGGCAGGGTCAGCGCCATGGAAATTTCCAGCGCGCGGTTCATCGCATTGCCCGCCGCCGGCAGATCGCCCGCCCGCAGGCGTGCACTCAGCGTCGGCAGCAGCACCACACCCATTGCGATCCCCACCACGCCCAGCGGCAGCTGGTAGAGGCGGTCGGCATAATAGAGCCAGGACCGCGCGCCTTCCTGCAATGTCGCGATGGAGGAGGTGACGAGGATATTGATCTGGGTGACACCGGCCGCCATCGCGCCGGGCACGCCGAGCACAATCAACCGCCGCACATCCGGAGTGAGTGTCGGCAGGCGCACGGACAGCCGGACCCCGGTCGCCCGGGTTGCCGCCCAAAGCCAGATCAGTTGGGCCACGCCGGATATGCTGACACCGACTGACAACCAGAGCGCCAGCTGGCGGCCTTCAGTCGGGGAAAAGGCGAGAATGCCGATCAGGGTGAGGTTCAGCAGGACCGGCGCTGCAGCGGCCACGGCAAACTTGCCATGCGAGTTGAGGACGCCGCTGAGCATGGCGCTGAGCGACATCATCATGAGGTAGGGCATGGTGATTTGTGTCAGGAGGACCGCGAGACCGAACAGATCCGGATCACCGACGAAACCCGGCCCCAGCGCATACATCAGCCAGGGCATGACCAGTTGTGCCGCAACCACCAGGACCAGCATGGCTGTCAGGAGAACCGACAGGACCTGACGGGCAAACAGCTGGGCCTCGGTCAGACCGTCAGCCTCCAGCTTGCCAGCATAGAGTGGCACGAAGGCGGCGTTGAATGCGCCCTCGGCGAAAATACGCCGGAAAAGATTGGGAAATTGCAGGGCTGTCAGGAATACGTCAGTAACCGCGCCCGCACCCAGCGCCGCCGCCAGCATCATCTCGCGCACAAGACCCAGGACCCGGCTGGCCATGGTGAAAATCCCGACCACCGCCGAGGACCGAAGAAGACGCATGTCGTTACCTCAGAACGCTGGCGCGGGCTCGCGCAATACCACGCTGGGCGGCTTTTTCGTCTGCGGCTGTCTCGCTTTCGCTCAGCACGGCCATCAGACCTTTTTCCACCCGCTCGATGACCTCGGCATCTTCCAGCTTGGCCTGTCCGTGGCTGACATAGAACACGTCGGTCGCCCGTTCGCCATAGCCGTCGATCTGGGCGGAATTGAGCGCCAGACCTTCATCGGCCAGCACGTCTGCCAGATCGGCCAGCAGGCCCGGCCGGTCGCGGCCGGAGGCCTCGATCACCGTGGCGTTCTCGGCAATCTCATTGGAAATCGCCACTGACGGCGTGACGCGGAAGGCGGCATCACGGCGCTGCAGCGGCATGGATTTGCGGCGGCGCACCGTGAGCTCGCCCGTCGCGACCTCGCGCAGATAGGCCACCAGCGCCTGGCGCTGACGCTCATCCTGCTGGCCATAGGGCTGACCGGCCGCGTCCTGGATGTAGAAAATGTCGAAGACCTGGCTCGATGCTGTCGTGTTGATCGTCGCGCCGACGACGTCGGCGCCCATCTCGGCGAAGGCGGCCACGATATCGGCGAAGATGCGCGTACGATCCGGCGACCAGATCATCACCTCGGTCGCGGCGCGCCGGCGGTCCACGCGCACACCGGCCGCTGTCGTCTCCCCCGCCTCGAATGCCCGGCGGACAAAGGCGGCATGGCGGTACCGGTCCTCGCGGCCGAAGGACACCCAATAGGCGTCATTCAGCTCGGCAATCCACCAGGCGGCGAATTCCGGATTGAGCCGGTCCAGCCGCGGCAGCACGGTCTCGCGCTCGGCCCGCGCCCGGTCCGACAGGCTGCGCCGGGCCGACGCCATTGCGTCACCATCGCTGAGCAGTACCGCTTCTGTGGCCGTATAGAGTTCGCGGATCAGCTGGCCTTTCCAGCCATTCCAGACGCCGGGTCCAACAGCACGGATATCAACCACGGTCAGCACGGTGAGCAGGCGCAGCCGCTCGACCGATCCCACAGCCGCCGCGAAATCGGCGACGGTGCGCGGATCGGACAGATCGCGCCGCTGGGCAGTATCGCTCATCAGGAGGTGCGAACGGATCAGCCAAGCCACCAGCTCGGTATCGTCATGGCCCAGGCCCAGGCGTTCACAGGCCGTCAACGCCCGCAGTGCGCCTTCGATACACTGGTCGCCCGCCCCCTTGCCGGTATCGTGCAGCAGGATGGCGAGGTGAAGCGCGCGGCGGTTCTGGATCAGCGGCGCAATCCGCGTCGACAGCGGGTGATCGAGCGGGTGCAGCCCGTCCTCGATCTCGCGCAGCAGGCCGAGCGCCTGCAGCGTATGCTCGTCGACCGTATAGCGGTGATACATGTTGAACTGGGTGCGCGCGACGATATCGCCGAACTCCGGGATATAGCGCCCCAGAACGCCCGCCTCGGTCATCATGCGCAGCACTGCCATCGGCGCCGGACTGTCGAGCAGGACGGCAAAGAAGGCGCGCGCCGCACGCGGGTCGCGGCGGTATTCGTCATCGATCAGATAGAGCGTGCGGCCGATACGGGCGACAGCTTCCGGGTGCAGGTCGAGGCGCCGGGAGGCGGCCATGTGGAAGAAGCGCAGCAGCCGAACCGGGTCCTCGCGGATCTGGGTGGCGTGGGCAAAGTCCAGCCGGCCCTCGCGGATGATGAACTCACCGACATCGGCGCCTTCCTCGTGATCCATGCCCGGCGGCAGAAAGCGGGCCAGCCCTTTCGGCTTGGCCTTCCAGGCATCGGCCTCCAGCTTGGCGCAGACGAGGCGGGTCAGCGCGCCAACGGCCATGGCGGTGCGAAAATAGCGGCGCATGAAACGCTCGACGGCGCTTTCCGTCTCGCTGTCCTGATAACCCATGCGGGCCGCGATCTCCGGCTGCAGGTCGAATGTCAGCCGCTCGTCCTTGCCGCCCGCCAGATCGTGAAGGTGAAAGCGCACGGTCCACAGGAAATCATCCGCCGCCACATAGCGGCTGACATCCTCGACCGAGAGCAGGCGGGAGCCGACCCAGCGTTCGAAGGCGTCCGCGCCATAGAGGAATTGCGCCAGCCAGCGCATCAGTTGCAGATCGCGCAGCCCGCCTTTGCCGGATTTGAGATTGGGCTCGACCGTATAGCGCGAGCGCCCGGCCTTCTCGATCCGCGCATCGCGTTCACGCAGCTTGGCCTCGACAAATCCCTGCAGGTCGCCGGCCACGATCTCCTCGCGGAAACGCTGGGCGAGCGACTGGGTCGCGGTTTCGTCACCCGCCAGATGACGCAGGCTGAGCAGGGCGGTGCGTTCAGAGGCATCCTCGCGCGTCAGATCGAGGGTCTGGTCGATCGTGCGGCAGGCACCGCCGCCGACATCGATCTTCAGATCCCACAGGGCGTAGAGGACTTGCTGCAGGAATCCGTCGGTCTCCGGCCGCTCGCCCTCCGGCTTGACCAGCAGGAGATCGACATCGGAGGACGGGGCCAGCTCGCCGGCCCCGAACCCGCCCTGGGCGCACAGGGCGATGCCAGCTGACCCGACCGGATCGCCGGCGGCCATGGAGTCGAACAGGGCATGCAGGCAGACACTCATCCCGTCCGACAGGACCTGCGCTGCCGCAGCACCGCCGCCCGCGCCGGACAGGCGTGCAAAGGCCTGTTCACGGAAGCCGTCCAGCGCCGAACGGACATGCGCCAGCCCGGCCGAGCGTGCCGCAGGCGAGGTCCAGCCCGACTGCGCCGTGGCAGCAGCCAGTTGCGCCCGCAGTTTCAGGGCGTCGAGCGAGGCGGGCAGGGCGGACCGTGTCATGACGGCGCCAATCTACGCGTGGCGCGGACCGGCGTCACGCCTTCTTCACCAGCGATTTTAGCGCATAGACAAGGTCCAGCGCCTCGCGCGGCGTCAGCGCATCCGGGTCGATCCCGTCCAGCCGCTTTTCCACCTCCGACGGTTCCACGATCGGCGCCTGTTCCGGCTCGGCAACGGCAAAGAGCGGCAGGGTGTCGAGCGCCGCGGCCGGAGCCCCGTCGGACTCCAGGCGCTTGAGGATGGATTTGGCCCGGCTGATCGCCTTGCGCGGCAGACCGGCCCGGCGCGCGACCTCAATGCCGTAGGAGCGGTCGGCCGCCCCGGCTCCGACCTCGTGCAGGAAGACCAGCTCGCCCTTCCACTCCTTCGCCTTGAGCGACACGTTTCCGGCCGCATCGAGATCCTCGGCGAGGCGGGTCAGCTCGTGATAGTGCGTCGCAAAGAGGGCGCGGCAGCGATTGATCTCGTGCAGGTGTTCCGCCGCCGCCCAGGCAATGGAGAGGCCGTCAAAGGTCGCGGTACCGCGGCCGATCTCGTCGAGAATGACAAAGCTGCGCGATGTCGCCTGGTTGAGGATGGCTGCCGTCTCGATCATCTCGGCCATGAAAGTCGAACGGCCGCGCGCCAGATCGTCGGCCGCGCCGACGCGGGAATAAAGCCGGTCGGCGACGCCGATCTCGGCGCGTTCCGCGGGGACATAGCAGCCCGCCTGGGCCAGCATGAGGATCAGGGCATTCTGGCGCAGGAAGGTCGATTTACCCGCCATGTTGGGGCCGGTAACGAAGGTCAGACGAGCCGCATTTTCCCCAGAACCGTCCAGTTGGCAGGAATTGGGGGTGAAGCGTCCTTCCCCGGATTTGGCCAGCGCGCGCTCGACCACAGGATGGCGGCCGCTCTCGACAGAAAACACAAATGAATCAGTAATTTGTGGCCTGCACGCCCCGGCCTCTTCAGCCCATTCCGCAAGCGCCGCAGACACATCGAGTTCTGCCAGAGCGGCCGTCGCAAGGCGGATAATGCCTGCCAGCGCCTCCACACGATCGCGCAGGCCGGCGAAGGTCTCGACCTCCATCGCCAGCGCCCGCTCGCCAGCACTTGCGATCTTCGATTCAAGCTCCGCCAGCTCGGTCGTGGTGAAGCGCACCGCATTCGCCATGGTCTGGCGGTGGATGAAGGTGTCGTCGCCCATCAGCGCATCGGCATGACGTGCCGTCACTTCCACGAAATAGCCCAGCACATTATTGTGCTTCACCTTCAGACTCGAAACGCCGCTCGCCTCGGCATAGGTCTGCTGCAGACCGGCAACGATGCGGCGCGAGGCGTCGCGCAATTGCCGGGTCTCATCCAGTTCGGGCATCCAGCCTTCCGCCACGAACCCGCCATCGCGTGCCAGCAAGGGCGGCTCGTCGACAATGGCCTGGTCAAGATCGCCGACCAGGGCTGCGAGCTCGGGCTTGTCGGCCAGGGTCAGCGCCGCGATCCCCTCGACGATGCGTTGCGGGGGACGGTCGAGCTGGGCATCCAGCAGGCGTGCAGCAATCGCCTCGCCCTCCTGCAGCGCACCGCTCAGCGCCTTGAGATCGCGCGGACCACCGCGGCCGACGAGCAGGCGCGACAGGCCGCGTTCGGCATCGCCGGCGGACTTCAGACGGTCGCGCAATTGCCGGCGCAAACCGGCCTCGCGCTCGAACCAGGCGACGGCGTCCAGCCGCGCCTCGATCGCGGCGACATCGGTCAACGGACGCGCCAGCCGGTCGGCCAGCGCCCGCGCACCCGGCGCGGTGACAGTCCGGTCGATTGCACCGAGCAGCGAACCGTGGCGGTCACCGGACAGGGTGCGGTCGATTTCCAGGCTGGCCCGGGTCGCCGGATCGATGGCCAGGACACTGCCCTCACGGGCCTGGCGCGGCGGCGAGAGCTTGGCCGGAGCACCGGCCTGGGAGAGGGCGAGATAGTCCAGCAGCGCCCCCAGCGCCGCGCGCTCGGCCTTCGAGAAATCCCCGAACGCGGTCAGCTCCTGCACCTCGAACTGGGCCTTGAGCTGCCGCTCCGCCGAGGCGACATCGAACTTGGCCCGCGGCAAAGGCGTGAGCGTGGCGCGCGGCAGGAGGCCTGCCGCCTCGCCGAACCGGCTCTCCTCGACCAGCAGCTCGGCCGGATTCATCGCCGCCAGCTCCGCCGTCAGGGCGTCCCCCGCAACGGCGCAGACCGCAAACTCGCCAGTCGAGATATCCGCCCAGGCGATGGCGTTCTCGCCGGTCGCCAGCTGGGCCAGGGCGGCGATACGGTTGGCCGAACGCGGGTCGAGCAGGCTGTCCTCGGTCAGCGTGCCGGGTGTGACGATGCGGGTGATCGCGCGCTGTACGACCGCCTTGGATCCGCGCGCCTTGGCCGCCTTGGGGTCCTCGATCTGTTCGCCCACGGCGACCTTGAAGCCGGCCTTGATCAGCCGTGCCAGATAGGCCTCGGCCGTGGCCGCCGGCACGCCGCACATCGGGATCGGCTCACCCTGGTGTTCGCCGCGCTTGGTCAGCGCGATGTCCAGCGCGGCCGCTGCCCGCACCGCATCGTCGAAGAAGAGCTCGTAGAAATCGCCCATGCGGTAGAAAAGCAGAGCATCACCCGGCGCCTGCGACCGCAGGGCCAGGAATTGCTCCATCATCGGCGTGGCGCCCTCGGCTGAGGGAAAGGCACGATCGGCAGGCATGGGAAGGCTGGACAGGACGTTCATCGGCGCAGACGGTGGCGAGGTTTCACCTTGCGTGCAAGGGTGGGAAGCGGCTAGAGCCCATACGATTGTCCATAATCAAAATAAAGCAGGGAAAACGGGGATGAACGACAGAACCAGCCACGTCGAGGACGAAGAAGCGCTCGCCTTTCACAAGGAGCCCGTTCCCGGCAAGCTCGCCCTGTCTCCGACCAAGCCGATGGCGACGCAGCGCGATCTCTCGCTGGCCTATTCGCCGGGCGTGGCTGCGCCGGTCAAGGCGATCGCGGAGAACCCCGACGCGGTCTACGACTACACCTCCAAGGGCAATATGGTCGCGGTGATCTCCAACGGGACCGCCATTCTCGGCCTGGGCGATCTGGGCGCCATGGCGTCCAAGCCCGTGATGGAAGGCAAGGCAGTGCTGTTCAAGCGCTTTGCCGATATCGACGCGATGGACATCGAGGTCGAGGAAACCGATGCCGACGCCTTCATCGAATGCGTCAAGCGCATCGGCAACACATTCGGCGGCATCAATCTGGAAGACATCAAGGCGCCGGAAAGCTTCATCATCGAACAGCGCCTGCGCGAACTGCTCGACGTGCCGGTCTTTCATGACGACCAGCACGGCACGGCGATCATCTCCGTTGCCGGCATCATCAATGCCTGTGACATCACCGGCCGCAAGATCAGCGATCTGAAAGTCGTGGTGAACGGCGCCGGTGCGGCCGGTATTGCCGTGCTCGAGCTTCTCAAGGCGATGGGCGTCAAACACGAGAACGCGCTGCTGTGCGACTCCAAGGGGGTCATCCATGCCGGGCGCGACGGGCTGAACCAGTGGAAAGCGGCGCATGCCGCCGACACGGATCGCCGCTCGCTGGCCGAAGCGCTGGACGGCGCCGACTGCTTCCTCGGCCTGTCGGTCGCCGGTGCGGTGACCCAGGACATGGTCAAGTCGATGGCCAAGGACCCGATCATCTTCGCGATGGCCAATCCGGATCCCGAGATCAAGCCGGAAGACGTGCGCGCCGTGCGCGATGACGCCATCATCGCCACGGGCCGCTCGGACTATCCCAACCAGGTCAATAATGTCCTCGGCTTCCCCTATATCTTCCGCGGCGCCCTGGATGTGCGCGCCCGCACGATCAATGAAGAGATGAAGATCGCCGCGGCCCGCGCCTTGGCGGCGTTGGCCCGCGAGGACGTGCCGGACGAGGTGGCCGCCGCCTATCACGGCTCGCGCCCGTCATTCGGCCGCGACTACATCATCCCCTCGCCCTTCGATCCGCGGCTCATCCACTATGTGCCGCCCTATGTTGCCCAGGCTGCGATGGATACCGGCGTCGCGCGCAAGCCGATCGCCGACATGACCGCCTACCGGGCCTCGCTGGCCCGGCGCCTCGACCCGACCGCTGCCCTGCTGCAGCGCATCCAGGGCGCGGTGATGGGGCATGGGCGCCGCATCGTCTTTGCCGAAGGCGAGGAGCCGTCGGTGATCCGCGCCGCCTATGCCTTCCAGAACCAGGAGCTAGGCAAGGCCGTCCTGGTCGGTCGCGAAGAGATCACCCGCGCCAACATGCGCCAGGTCGGTGTGCCGGAAGACGCGATCGAGATCGTCAATGCCCGCCTCTCGGACCGCAATGCCGATTATGCCGACTTCCTCTACGAACGCCTGCAGCGAAAGGGCTATCTGCGCCGCGACGTGCAGCGCCTGGTCAATAATGACCGGAACGTCTTCTCTGCCTGTATGGTGAAGCTGGGCGATGCCGACGGTATGGTGACGGGCACGACGCGTTCCTATGCCGCGGCGCTGAGCGATGTCGGCCTCGTGCTCGACCCCGCTCCGGGCCAGCGCGTTATGGGCATGTCCATCGCGCTCGCGAAAAACCGTACGCTGTTCATTGCCGACACTAATATCGCCGAGTTCCCCGACAGCGAGGCGCTCGCCGATATCGCCACGGAAACCGCTGCGGCCGCAAAAGGCTTCGGCTTCACACCGCGCGTCGCCTTCCTGTCCTATTCCACCTTCGGCAATCCGCAGGGCCAGCGCTCCGACAAGCTGCAGGAAGCCGTGCGTCTGCTCGACGAGCGGGGCGTGAACTTCGAGTACGAGGGCGAGATGAATGTCGATGTGGCGCTCGACCCGTCACACCGCTTCCTTTACCCCTTCTCGCGTCTGAAGGGGCCGGCCAATGTGCTGATCATGCCGGCCATCCACGCCGCCTCCATCGCCACCAAGCTGCTGCGCGTGGCCGGCGGGGCGACCGTGATCGGCCCGATGCTGGTCGGTGTCGAAAAACCCGTGCAGATCGCCCGCCTCGGCGCCTCGGTCAGCGAAATCACCACACTGGCAGCCCTCGCCGCCTACGACCCGGAAAAGCACGAGGTGGAGAGCACGCTGGCGGAGTAGGGCTACTCCGCCTCCACCGTCTCGCGCTCGGCGAATTTCTCTTCGCCGCGCGCACCCGGCGGTCCGCGGAAAGCGACCAGAACCAGCAAGGCGGCGGCGGGCAGCGTCCAGGCCGCCGTCAGCACGAAGAACATCACCCAGCCGACCGCATCCGCCAGCACGCCGGAAAAGCCCGACAGGAATTTCGCAAACAGGGCATAAAAGGAGCTGAGCAGCGCGTACTGCGTCGCCGCATTCGCCGGATCGACGAGGCTGGACAGATAGGCAATGAAGACGGTGGTCACGAAACCGCCGGCCAGATTGTCGCCGACGATGGCGATGGCAAGTTTCCAGGCATCGTCAGGCTGTGCCGTCGCGGCCAGCCAAGCATAGGCACCATTGGTCACGAAGGTAATGCCCAGGCCGACCATCAAGGCCCGCATCATGCCGATACGATAGGCCACCACACCGCCCAGGAACAGGCCGAACAGCGTTGACGCAAGCCCCGGCCCGCCCTGGATACCGCCGACGACTGCACGGTCGAATTCCAGGTCGGAATAGAGCGGGGCAGCCATCACACCCATGGTGAAGTCGCTCATCCGGTAGAGCGAGATCAGCGCAAAGACCGGGATGATCCACCAGCCCAACCGGCCGAAAATGGCCTTGAAGGGCTCATAGACGGCCTTGGCGACCTTCAGCCCGAAACCACCCTCCAACTCACGCTTCCCAGCCCCGGCCTTCGGTTCCTTCATTGCAAAGACGAGGCCGGCAGAAACGAGCATGGCACCGGCCATGGCGAGGAAGGACACGTCCCAGTCAGCCCATTCTGAAATGGCGAGGCCCAGGCCGGAGGTCATGTAGGCGATGCGGTAGCCAAAGGAGTAGGCGGCCGCCATGTTGGCCTGCATGTCGTTCGGCGCAGACTCGATCCGCCAGGCATCGATGGCCACATCCAGCGTCGCACCCGAATAGGCCAGCAGGAGTGCGGCGATGGCGACCGGGACAAGGCTGACCAGCGGGTCGGTCTGCGAGATGATGACCAGCGCGATCACCGTTCCGGAGATCGCCGTAACAATCCAGGAGCGGCGCGCGCCGAGCAGGCTGTGCAGGACCGGGATCTTCATCCGGTCGACGATCGGTGCCCACAGCCATTTCAGCGTATAGGACAGGGTGACGAAGTAGAAAAAGCCGATCGTCGAGCGCTCGATACCGGCATCGCGCAGCCAGTAGGACAGTTTCTGGAACACCATGTAGAGCGGCAGGCCCGACGCGAAACCCAGGATCAGCATGGAGATCATGACCGGGGTGAAGTAGACGGTGAGCGTCTTGAGCCAGGTGGTGCGGCCAGCCGCACCGATCTCCGCATTGCTGTCGGCCATGTCCCTGAAACTCCAGCGGGGTTGAGATCAGCCCATGCTGGCCCGCTTTTGCCGTCCGCACAAGTTAACGAGGACGGCGGTCAGGCGGTCGGGGTCGAGGGGTTTGGAGAGGAATTCGTCCATCCCGGCACCAAGGCACAGCTTGCGGTCGCTTTCCGAGGCATTGGCGGTCAGCGCGATCAGCGGCAGGGTGAGCCCGGCTTCGCGCGCCTTTCGGGCGACATCCGGCCCGTCGCGCTTGGGCATGCGCTGATCGAGCAGGGCCGCATCGAATTCCTGCACCGCCAGCGCTTCGCTGGCGGCTTCACCATCGGTCACGAGCGTGACGGCAATGCCCAGGCTTTCCAGGCATTTGCGGGCGATGAGCGCGTTGACCGGATCGTCTTCGGCGACCAGCAGGCTGAGGCCGGAAACATCGGGCTGCACGGATGGCCGCCCGGCTGCGTCGGTGTCCGGCGCGTCCTCCCGGCCCGTCAACCGGTCGATCAGGGTTGCCGGCCGCACCGGTTTGACGAACCAGCCCTCGCCGGGCCCGGCCGCTTCAATGACCGCTTCCTTCTGGTCCGGCGTGACCAGGTGCCAGGTCCGCACGACGCCGGTTTCGGCTGCCGCCGCGGCCCAGACCGGTTCGACAAGTAGTTCCCGGCCATCGGCCTCCGCGGCCAGCATGTCGGGCGAGTCGATCGCCAGCGCGTCGGCGCCGAACGCCTGCAGCTGGTCGCACAGGCTGTTCCGCAGAACGGCATTGGGTGCCGCGACCGCGACCCGATGGCCCATCAGCGGCTGTGCATCCATCACCGCCTCGACGGGCAGGTCGAACACGACCCAGAATTTCGCGCCTTCGCCCAGCCGGCTCTCCAGACCCATCGTGCTGTCCATGGCTTCCACGAGGCGGCGGACCATGGCGAGCCCCAGGCCCGCGCCCCCCTCGGCGCCATCACGTTCCGCAGCACCGCGTTCAAAATGCTCGAACAGGGTCTGCTGATCGGCTTCGGCGATGCCGGGCCCGGTATCGCTGACCGAGAGCGCCAGACGTACCGCGCCATCCGCGCCGGGTGTGCCGTTAATGTCGACCCGCACACCGCCGGACCGGGTGAATTTCACTGCATTGCCGATCAGATTGAAGAGGATCTGGCGCAGGCGCGCGGCGTCGCCGATGACACGCACCGGCGCACCCGCGGCATGGACGACCCCGATTTCCAGGCCCTTTTCCCGGGCTGGCGGCGCGGCAAGTTCGACGGTCTCGCGCACCAGTTCGACGACATCAACCGCTTCGGGGCGCAGGTCGAGCTTGCCGGCCTCAAGGCGCGACAAATCGAGAATGTCATCCACCATCGCCAATGCATGATCGGCCGATGTGGCGATCGAGCGGACATAGTCGGCCTGGTCCGGACGCAGCGGCGTGGCTTCCAGCAGGCGGGCAACGCCGAGCGCGCCGGCCAGCGGCGTGCGCAATTCATGCGTGACCGCGGCGAAGAACAGGGACTTGGCACGCTGCGACGCTTCCAGATCGTCATGCGCCTCACGGCGGCGGGTGACATCGCGGCCGACGGAGATCACACCGCCATCGTCGGGGAGGAGGCGCTCGTCCCATTCGATCCAGAGCGGACCGGAGCGCGTGCGCATCAGCATTTCATAGCGGCGCTGGTCGGCGGTTGAGACCGGCGGCGCGACGGAGAACCAGCGGCCGACCCAGTCGGTGCGCTCGCCGCCAAAGGCCTTGAGAAAGGCGGCATTGACGTAGAGCACGCGGCCGCTGTGGCCGCGCACCAGCATCAGCTCGCCGGCCGCGTCGAGCGCTGTGAGAAGAACGGCATCGAGCGAGGGTTCGGCCTGCAGCCGGCGCGGCTCGGTTTTTCTGGCTTGGCCGGCGTGGTCGACGCCACAGCCCGCCGCACGCCGGAACTTGGGGTCACTCGCAGACGCAAGCTCAGCCCCGGCGCCCGCGCGCCGGCCTGTGTCGTCCTGCCTGTCACCCTCGCCCGGGGCGCCGGCGCGGGACCCATCCCGCGGCGGCGCCCCGGGCAGGAGCCCGGAGGATCCGTCTTCGCCGTCCCGTTTCATGCCCTCCTGTCTAACAGGGGACGGTTAACGAAGCGTCGTGACCGGCCCGCGCCCGCGCGCAGCGCAACGCCGCGCGTGGTCCAACGCCGGGCGCAATCCGGCATTGGCAGGAGGTTGCGCCGCACCGGATTGCGCCCGGGCCTCCGGAGCCCGGCTCTGAGCTGGCGCTCACAACGGCGCCCTCTGCCTTGCCAAAGATGGACCGGCCACAACACGGCGATCCGCTTGATCATGCTGCCTACTGCGCGGCCAGCATCCCACCCGCAGACACCTGCGTCGCCTCGAACAGGCCGCGCCGGCAGGCCAGCGCTTCGGCAATATGGACCCGGCGCACACCCTCCTGACCTTCCAGGTCAGCAATGGTCCGGGCAACGCGCAAGACGCGGTGATAGGAGCGGGCGGTGAGATTGTGCGCCGTCGCGGCTTCGTTGAGCAGGGCCTCGCCCGGCCGGTCCGGTGTGGCGACATGGTCGAGTATGTCGGTTGGCAGATGCGCGTTGAGAAAACCGCGCGCGGTCTGGATGTCGCGGGCGCGGGCAACACGCCGGGCAGCCTCGGTTGAACCTTCGGCCGGTGGCGGTAACGCCAGATCGGCCGGCGTGACGGCCGGAACGTGGATTTGCAGGTCGATCCGATCGAGCATCGGACCGGAGATGCGCGCCTGGTAGTCGCGGGCGCAGCGCGGACCGCGGCGGCAGCCGGTTCCGCCATCCCCGCCGCCGCCACAGCGACAGGGATTCATGGCAGCAACCAGTTGAAAGCGTGCCGGGTAGACGATGTGGGCATTTGCCCGGGCGACAGTGATCGAGCCGGTTTCCAGGGGCTGGCGCAAACTGTCGAGCACCTGGGGATGGAATTCCGGCATTTCGTCCAGGAACAGAACCCCGCGATGCGCCAGTGAGGCCTCGCCGGGCCGGGCGCGCATGCCCCCGCCCACCATCGCTGCCATCGAGGCCGAATGGTGCGGCGAGCGGAAGGGACGGGTCCGCGTCAGCCGGCCGCGCTCGAGCAGGCCGGCGACCGAGTGGATCATCGAAACATCGAGCAGTTCTTCCGGTGCCAGGGCGGGCAAGAGGCCCGGCAGGCGCTCGGCCATCATCGACTTGCCCGAGCCGGGCGGACCGACCATGAGGAGATTGTGATGCCCGGCAGCAGCGATCTCGAGCGCACGCTTGGCGGCTTCCTGGCCGCGCACCTGTGCGAGGTCGGGTCCCGTGCCGGCATCGAGCAGTTCACCCGGTACCGGGCGGGCGAGCACCTGGGTGCCCTTGAAGTGGTTGATCAGCTGGATCAGCGTCGCCGGTGCAAGAATGGCCAGATCGCCGCCGGCCCAGGCCGCTTCGGCACCGCTCGCTTCCGGACAGATCAACGACAGGCCGGCCGCGTTGGCGGCAACCGCCGCCGGCAGCGCGCCGGGCGACGAGCGGATGCGCGCATCCGCGCCCAGCTCACCGAACACGAGATGCCCCTCGACCGCGTCCTTGGGCAGAATGCCCATTTCCGCGAGCACGCTGACAGCGATCGGCAGGTCAAAATGCGCGCCCTCCTTGGGACGGTCGGCCGGCGCGAGATTGACGATCAGCCGCTTGGACGGCAGCGAAAGCCCCAGCGCCGCAAACGCCGCTCGCACCCGCTCCCGGCTTTCAGTGACCGCCTTGTCGCCCAAACCGACGACCGAGAAGATCGGCTGCTGGCCACCTGCCACCTGAACTTGTACGTCAACCAGGCCCGCTTCGGCCCCGTCGAACGCCACCGATGTCGTTCGCGCCGCCATGCTTTCTCCCTGACGAACCGGGAAACAGAATCGGCGAGCAGCCGCATGTGTCGCAGAATCCCACTCATCGTGCCATTCTGCCACAACCACCCGTCGACCACCCTAAAGGCCTATTATGACAGGGTTTTCCACAGACCCTGTCCACACCCGGATCAAAACAGGAACACAGAGTGAACGAATACACCTGACACGTCAAGCGTGTATTTTACGCCGCCAGCTTTTTCGCGACACAATCCCAGAAAACGGCGCAGGTATCGATCCCGGAGAAGCGTTTGAGCTCCTGCACACCGGTCGGCGAAGTGACGTTGATTTCCGTCATCCGGCCGCCGATCACATCGATCCCGACCAGGACCAGACCCCGCTCGCGCAGGATCGGTCCGATCGCAGCGCAGATGGCGCGGTCGGCGTCATCAAGATCGGACGCCTCGGCGACACCGCCGACATGCATGTTCGATCGGGTCTCGCCTTTTTGCGGTACGCGGTTGATCGCACCAACCGGCTCGCCATCGATCAGCAGAACGCGCTTATCGCCCTTCTCGACCGCCGGCAGGAAGGCTTGGGCGACGACGGGTTCACGCGATTGTGCAAAGAACATTTCCAGCAGCGAGGAGAAGTTGCCGTCACCGGGGCGCAGCCGGAAGACACCCGCGCCGCCATTGCCGTAGAGCGGCTTGATGATGATGTCGGAATGCGTGTCACGAAAGGCGCGCAGCGCGCCGATATCGCGCGAGATCAGCGTCGGCGGGATCAGGTCCGGGAACATCAGCGGCAGAATCTTTTCCGGACTGGAGCGCACCCAGGCCGGGTCGTTGAGCACCAGGGTCCGGCCCTTGAGAAATTCCAGGATGTGCGCGGCGGTCTGGTAGGCCATGTCGAAGGGCGGGTCCTGGCGCATCAGGACGACATCGACATCCTCGGCCAGGTCCAGCATGACCGGCTCGCCGAGATCGGCATGATTGCCCTGCTCGTGCCGCACAGTCACCGGACGCGCCCGCGCCAGCACACGGCCCTGCAGCCAGACCAGCTGGTCGGGATGGTAGACGAAGAGCTCGGCGCCGCGGGCCTGGGCCTCTTCCATAAGGGCGAACGTGGTATCTGCATCCACATTCACCGTCTCGATCGGGTCCATCTGGACCGCAACGCGCATGGTCATCAACGTGTCTCCGGGGCACCCAGCAATTGCGGTCCGGAGTTAGGGGTTTCCACCGCCGGATCAAGAGCCGGACGCGCTTCCCCTTCACACACTTCTGCCCGCAGTTCGCCGCGGGCCGGCAGATCTGTGGGCACGCCGTCAATGCGCACATATGTGATCACTTCTTCCACACCCTCAACCAGCGCGGCGTGTCCGGCAGCACGCTCGAGCTCGGCCCGGTTGCGGGCAACGCCAAGCAGGTAGACACGGCTGGCCCGGGTCTCGACATTGAAGTTTATCGAACGGATCTCCCGATCGGCTGCCAGGCGCGCATTCACCCGCGCGGTGATCTGGCCGTCGCGCACCCGGTTGCGGAAGCCGTCTCCCGGACCGATCTCCAGCTCGTTGGCGACATTGCGCACGGCGACCGACGACCAGGCGAGGCATTCCGCCATGCGCCGGTCGGATTCCCGCGGCACGGCGCCGGTCAGAAGCGCGATCCCCTCGGTGACCTCCACATCGACCCCGTCAAGCACATAACCTTCGGTGCGCAGCATCGCCGCCTTGATCGAGACGGACGCATTGGTGTCGTCGAGCTGGCGGCCGATGGAGCGCTCGTCCTGCACCGTTGAACAGGCGGTCAACAGGGCGAAGACAGGCAGGGCCAGAATGCGGAACATGGGGACACTCTCCAGTCGAATCGTGCGGTTCACTCTACGCGATGGGGCGCGCAAGACCACGCCCCGGTTCCCGGCCCGGCTGCACGCGCCGCGTCAGATCAGGCTGACCGCGCCATCGCCGGGGACCCAGGCCGCGCGATGATGCACCGGAAGCCGCCCCGGCGCGACCAGAAACAGATCATAGCGTACAAACAGCGCGCGGAAGCGGGCATCGTGCCGGGCAAGCCAGAGACTGGCCGCCCGTTCGATGCGCTGGCGCTGGCGCGGACCGACGGAGTCCCGCGCTTCGGCGACCGACGCGCGCAGCTTGACCTCGATGAAGGCGATGTATTCACCGCGGCAGGCAACGAGATCCACCTCGCCGGCCGGTGTGCGGGCGCGGCGGTCGAGCAGGCGATAGCCCTTGGCCGCCAGCCAGGCCATGGCCAGCCATTCCGCCCAGCGGCCGCGCGCTTCTGCCGCCTGCCGGGCCCGGCTCACCCCTTCTCCCGCAGCGCCAGGGCGCGGGCATAGACATCGCGTTTGGCCCAGCCGGACTGGGCGGCGATCTCTGCCGCGGCATCCTTGACCCGCATCTCGGCGAGCACGCGCTTGAGTGCTGCATCGATGCGCGCTTCGTCCCAGCCGCTCTCGCTGGGCGGTCCGATCACGATCACGACCTCGCCGCGCGGCGGGCCGGCCTCGGCATAATATTCCGCCAGCCCGGCGAGCGTGCCGCGGCGCGCTTCCTCGTGCAGCTTGGTCAGTTCGCGGCAGACGGCGGCCGGCCGGTCGCCCAGCACCTTTGCCATGCTCGCCAGACAGGCTGGCAGGCGCGACGCCCCCTCATAGACAACCAGACTGCCCGGCGACCGGCCCATTTGCGCCAGCCAGGTCTCGCGGGCACCGGTCTTGGGCGGAGGGAAGCCGGCAAAGGTGAAACAATCGGTCGGCAGGCCGGCAATAGCCAGCGCCGCCAGTACCGCGGACGCGCCGGGGATCGCGATCACCGGGTGACCGGCCGCGATGACCTCGCGCGCCAGCTTGAAGCCGGGATCGGAGACGAGGGGCGTGCCCGCATCGGAGACCAGCGCGATCCGCTTGCCCGCTTCCAGCGCCGCCAGGATGTGCGGCCGGACCTTCTCGCCATTATGGTCGTGATAAGGCTGCAGTTCGGCCCGGATGCCATAGGCGTCGAGCAGGCGGCGGGTGACACGGGTGTCCTCGGCCAGAACGGTCTCGGCGGCTGCGAGTACGTCGAGCGCGCGCAGGGTGATGTCGCGCAAATTCCCGATCGGGGTGGAAACCAGATAAAGGCCCGGCTCCAGTGCTTGCCCCTTTCCACCCGGCCAGATAGCTTCGCGAGAAATGTCACCGGGTAGTCCGCTCATGCCGTCCGTCATTCTTTCGCGTTTTCATTCCTGTCTTTCCAACATGACACAAAGTGCGGGCTTGCGCGCCTTCGCTGTCATCGGCCTTGTCGGCATCGCCGTGGCAGCCTGCAGCACCACGCCGCCTCCGCCCCCGCCGCCGGTCCAGCAACCACCCGTCACGCAACCTGAGCCGGAGCCCACGCCGGAGCCTGAACCCGAGCCGGAGTTACGCACCGGGCTCATCCCGCCGCACATGGCCGATCGCGATCTCGTTCGTGTCGCCGTCCTGCTGCCCTTCTCGGCCGAGAATGCCGGTGCTCGCGCCGAGGCCCTGCGCCTGCTGCGCGCCGCGGAACTGGCCCTGTTCGAGCGCGGCAGCGGCAATCTCCTGATGATCCCCAAGGATACCCAGGGCACGCCCGAAGGCGCCCGCGCCGCCGCACTTGCCGCAGCCGGCGATGGTGCCGACATGATTATCGGCCCGCTGTTCGGCCCGGCCGTTTCAGGTGCCGCCTCGATTGCGCGCCAGGCCAATATTCCGGTGATCGCCTTCACCACGGACACCACGGTGGCAGGCGACGGCGTCTACCTGATGAGCTTCCCGCCGGAGATCGAAGTCGCCCGGATTGTGGAATACGCATCCCGCCAGGGCGTCGAACGCTTTGCTTATCTGGGCCCGCAGGACCGTTACGGGATGGCAGTCTATGATGCCCTGCAGAACAGCGCCGGGCAGAATGGCGGCTATGTCGCCGCGGATTCCTTCTATACGGGCGATGTGGAAGCCATGGCCCGGGCCTCCTCACGCCTGGCCAGCGGTGTCTTCGAGCCGCTCACCCCGGAAGACGCGCTCGAGTTGCAACGCCAGGAATGGGTGCCGGATCCGGACGCCGCTTTCCAGGCCGTGATCCTGCCGGAAGGCAGTACCCGCCTGCGGGCCCTGGGCCCGCTGCTGGTCTCGCAGAATGTCGATCCGCTGGTCGTACGCTTCCTGGGCACCGGGCTGTGGAACGATCCGGAATTGCTGCGCGAGCCGGCGCTGCATGGCGGCTGGTTTGCCGGCCCCGACCAGGCCGCGCGTGAGCGCTTCGAAACGGCCTATCGCGACGCCTATGACAGCCCGCCCTCACGCATCGCCAGCCTGGCCTATGACGCCATGGCCCTGGCGGCACACCTCGATGGCGGCGAGCGCGGCTTCTCGCGCGCGGCGATCGAGGAGGAGCAGGGCTTCATGGGCGCGGACGGCCTGTTCCGTTTCCGTACTGACGGGCTGATCGAGCGCGGTCTGGCGATTTTCGAGATCCGCCCCCGCGGCCTGCGCGAGATCGAACCCGCACCGCTGAGCTTCGAACCGCAGGCCTTCTAGGGTACAAGTTCGCCGGACACGCCGTCGGCCAGGAGACGGCCGGCGGCCGTCAGGCGTATCCGGGAACCGGCCTGGTCCACCATGCCCTGGCCCATCATGCGCGCCAGCCCGTCCGGGTCGGCCCCGCCGCCTGTGGTGGCGCGCAGATGATCGACCTCCAGCCCGTCCGCCAGCCGCATTCCCATCAGGATGCGTTCGGCGATCTCGTCCGCCACTGAAAGCGCCTCCTCGCCCGCAATGCCGGTACCGGTCTCTGCGACACGGCGGATATAGTCGGCCGGCCGCCGGGCGGCCTCTGTCGCCGCACGTCCGCCGGCGCTCGCCCGGCCGATCCGGCCATGAGCGCCCGGACCGATACCGATCCAGTCACCGCCTTCCCAGTAGAGCCGGTTATGCACCGACTGGTCGGCACGGCTGCGCGCATGATTGGAGATTTCATAGCCCTCAAACCCGGCCGCAGCGCACAGGCTTTCGGTCAGTTCGTAGAGGTCGGCGGCAAAGTCCGGCAGCGCGTCCAGCTGTTCGCCGCGGCCGGCGCGCTTTCCGAAAGCCGTACCCGGCTCGATGGTCAGCTGGTAGGGCGAGATATGCCCGGCACCGCTGGCCAGTGCCTCGCCCAGCTCGGCTGCCCAGTCGTCCGCCGTCTGGCCCGCGCGGGCATAAATCATGTCGAGCGAGACGCGGGTGAAGTCGCGCTGGGCTGCGTCGATCGCCCGGCGCGCCAGTGACGCGTCATGGTCGCGGCCGAGCGAGACCAGCGCCTTGTCGTCAAAGCTCTGCACGCCCAGCGACAGCCGGTTGATACCCGCCGAGGCCATGCCGGAAAATCCGTCGATATCCTTGGGATTGGCTTCCAGCCCGATTTCCGCGCCGCCGGCGAAGCCCCACAGACGCTCCGCCTCACCGATCACGGCGGCGAGCTGTTGCGGGGTCATCAAGGATGGCGTGCCGCCGCCGAAATGCAGGCTGGCGAGCGGCCGGGCACCGGTGCGGGCACGCCAGTGCGCCATATCGGCCAGCATCGCCGCCAGAAGCGCCTCGTCATCGCCCTTCGGCCGGTAGACGTTGAAATCGCAATAGGGGCAGATCCGGGCACAGTAGGGCCAGTGCACATACAGCCCCAGTGCATTGCCGAGGCCAGGGGCCGGCCCCTCGCTCACGATCCGAATTCCGCTGCGATCATCGCGGCCAGGGCCCGGGCACGATGGCTGAGGGCGCGCTTCTCTTCCGGCGCCATCTCGCCGAACGTCCGGCTCTCTCCGGCCGGGCAGAAGACCGGGTCATAGCCGAAACCGCCCGTGCCGCGTGGCGGCCAGACGATACTGCCGGTCACTTCACCGCGATAATGGCTGAGCGTTCCGTCGGGACGGGCGAGGGCAATCACGCTGACAAAACGCGCGGTGCGGTCGGCCGCCTCGCCAAGTTCGTCATGGACCCGCTGCATGGCCCGGCCGAAATCGCGCGGCTCGCCGGCCCAGCGGGCCGAATAGATGCCGGGTGCCCCGTCCAGCGCATCGACGGCCAGGCCGGAATCATCGGCCAGACAGGCGAGGCCCGTCGCCTCACAGGCGGCCTGTGCCTTCAGCGCAGCATTACCCTCGAATGTCGGCTCGGTTTCTTCGGGTTCAGGAAGATCGAGTTCGGCAGCGCTTTTCAGGACAATTCCACGGGGTGCGAGAATGTCCCGCAACTCCTTGATCTTGCCCGTATTATGGCTTGCAAGAACCCAGGTTTCACCGTCAGAAATCGCCATTATTCCGGTCCTCTTTTATCGCCTTTCGAAAAATTCATATCGAAAAACGATATTTTTCGCTTGCGCACCCGCCGCCTCTCGTTTATCGATAAACAACAAGGACGGGAGACACCGTCCCGCGTACCACGAATGACAACGGTAATTGGTCAGATTAAAGCAGAAAGGAAACAGTCAAATGGTCAGGTCCGGAAATTCGAGCATGCAGGTCATCGCGTCCATCGCGGTCAATGCCATGCTGCTGATCGCGGTTGCTGCCGGCGCGTTCTACGCGATTGCACCGGTTGCTGCATGATTGCTACTGACGGGTGAGGCCTGACGGGCGGACGCGCCGCTCACAGGCCTCATTCGCAAGCCGCATTGCCTATGGGAAGGGGCGGGCATGAAAACACTGGGCCAAGGATCGCTCGCATCCATTGTGAAGATCATCCTGGATGTCGTCTGGTATCTGGGCTGGGTCCTGCTGAGTTTCGCCGCGCTGGTCCTGCTGGCTGCCGCTGCCACGCTCGTCATGGATTTTCTCGGCTATTCGCCGGGTGTTGTCACAGAGCTTTTCCAGTCGATCCGCGAACACGGCTGGCTTTTCCCGCTGCTGGTCACCGAGATCATCGCCTTCATGATCGTGATCGACCGGCTGCGCCGCATTTCCTCGACCCTGATCGCGGGCGATCCCTTTGTGCCGGAAAACGCCGGACATCTGCGGGTCATTGCGATCGCCATCGGCGGCTACCAGGTTCTGCGTCACGTCACGCAGGGGGCCGTTGCGATGCTGCTGACGATCATGGATCAGCCCGTTCTGGGCGGTCTGGAACTCAAGGCGACGGCGAATATCGACCTGGGCGCCTGGTTCGCGGTGATCGCGCTGCTGGTACTGGCGGAGATCTTCCGCGAAGGTGCGAAAATGCGCCAAGAACAAAAACTCACGATTTAGGGAGGCGCCGCTTATGCCCATTCGCGTCACCCTGGACCGTATGCTCCTCGAGCGCCGCATGTCGCTGACCGAATTGTGCGACCGTGTCGGCATCACCATGGCCAACCTGTCCATCCTCAAGACAGGCAAGGCCAAGGCCGTGCGCTTCTCCACGCTGGAAGCGCTGTGCCGCGAACTCGACTGCCAGCCGGGCGACTTGCTGAGCTTCGATGATGATGAGGATGAAGACGGGCGCGACGCCGCCGAATAGGCGCGAAAACCCTGGCAGAACACGAAACTTCGCCGTCCCTCATACCGGCGAAGCAGACGGCGGGGGTGGGCCTGCACGGTAGACCCTCCCTCAAGAGGGGCCCTTCCCAAAGAGCCCGTGCGGGCCATTTCCAGCCCCCCAGCGCACTCCCGCCGTCTGTCTCTTACGCGGCTTCAAGCGAAGCCCGGGACGCAGAATAGCCCGCTGATCCCTCGTGACAAGCCGCACAACTTGAACACCACAGCCTGAAGCCGCATGATCCCGATGAAACGCGCCATGATTGATGCGCCGGAGGGATATGATGGACTCGACCATAGCGGTAGCCGGGCTGTTCTTGCTTATGCAATCAAATGCTTATCTGGCAGATCAACAGGTGTCGCTGACGCCGGACGGGGAAGACGGGTGCACGCTCGAGGCACACGACTACTGTCGCCTCATCGGCGCCATCGATCTACAGGCCGCCGAGGCACGACTGGCCGAGACAAACCAGACTTTCTGGCGCGAGGGCGACACCCTGTTTATCGCCGCGCGGCGATCGCCCGACACGGACCAGGTGCGCATGTGCTGTGCCCTCCAGACCGATATGGAGCTTCTGGGCGATGGCATCTGGGGCGTGGCCTACCAATTGTCGCGAATTGACGAGGCTTTCGTCGAAGTCTGGCCGGCACCCCTTCTGGACCAGGATGAGCTGGTATGGCGGGACCGGCCGGTCTATCGCGGCCCACACTCTCTGCCGCCGGTCGAGAGTGTGCCTGACGACGCGCTTCGCGGACGCTTGGAGATGGTTGAGCTGGAAAGCGAAGCGCTTGGAAAACCGCGTAGAGTGACCGTCTACGTTCCCCACGGCTCAGATCCATCAACGCCACTGCCTGTTGCCTATGTCGCTGATGGCGGGAATGTTTACAGCTACGGCCCCATAGCCGAAGCCTTGGCAGATACCTGCACGGCCGCGCCTGTCATACTGGTCGGCCTCTGGAATGAAGACCCCGGTCCAGAAGAAGAACGCTCCCCGTCCGAATTGCGGGCCGCAGATTATCTGTGGGGTTTTGACCCCGACCGCTTCAGCGCGCACGACGCCTTCCTGCTGGAGGATGTCATGCCGTTGGCGGAGAGCCATTTCGGAGCCTCGGCCGACCCACGGGACCGGATGTTGTCCGGCAGTTCGAACGGCGCTGCCTGGGCTGTTTCGACTGCGCTGCTGCACCCCGAAATGTTTGCAACCGTGAGTGCCGCATCGCTCGGCTGGATCGAAGCCCTCGACGCCGCCGAGATCCCGGATGATCGCGTCATCTTCCACATCAGCGCCGGATACTACGAGCCCCGTTTCCTGCCCGACAGCGAAGCTGCGGTCGAACAAATCAACGCGGCAGGCGGCACCGCCCACCTGACACGCTATGTTTCGGGCCATTCACCATTGGCCTACGAACAGCAGTTCGCGCGCGCGCTGGCAGCAACCTTCCCGGCAGACGAGGACTGCGTGCCGCAATCCGCAGAATAGCCGCCACACCGCTTTCCCCCCGGAATGCGCTGGGTGCCTCCTGGAAAGTGAAAAGGGCCCTACCCTTTCAACGCCGCCAGCTGTGCCGCGCACAGGTCGGTCACGCCGGCCTTGGCGAGGGCGAAGAGGTCGTGGAAATCGCTTTCCGGGATCGGCTTGTCCTCGGCGGTTGCCTGGATCTCGACAATGCCGCCGGTATTGGTGAGGACGAAATTGGCGTCGGCCCCGGCGCGGCGGTCTTCCTCGTATTCCAGATCGAGACGGGTCTCGCCGTCGACCACGCCGCAGGAGATGGCGGCGAGCTGGCCGTGCACCGGATCGGCTTTCAGCAGGCCTTCCTCGATCAGATAGCCGGTGGCCTGTTTCAGGGCGACCCAGGCGCCGGTGATGGCCGCGGTGCGGGTGCCGCCATCGGCCTGGATGACATCGCAGTCGACGGTGATCTGGCGTTCGCCCAAGGCCTTGAGGTCGACGACGGCGCGCAGGGAACGGCCGATCAGGCGCTGGATTTCCTGGGTGCGGCCGGACTGTTTGCCCGCCGCCGCCTCGCGGCGTCCCCGTGTGTGCGTGGCACGCGGCAGCATGCCGTACTCCGCCGTCACCCAGCCCTTGCCGCCACCGCGCAGCCACGGCGGAACACTGTCTTCGATACTGGCAGTGCACAGCACATGCGTACCGCCGAAGCGGGCCATGCAGGAGCCTTCGGCATAGACGGAAACACCGGCTTCCAGGCTGATCTCGCGCATTGCGTCACGGGCGCGTCCGAAGGGTCTCATGCATCTCTCCACGTCTTGATACCGGCCGCTCCTAGCGGCATGTGCGCATCGCTTCAAGCGCCGCGGCAGGGATCGCAGACAGGAATAGAGAATTGAACCGGCGCAAAGCGGCGATTAATTGAGAGGCATGGCTGATATGCGACCCGAATCGACCCTGGCGGCCCTGGACGGACGGATGCGCACGATCTTTCGCGAGATCGTGGAAGCCTATCTGCGCTCCGGTGAGCCCGTCGGTTCGCGCACCCTGTCGCAGACCGGCAATCTGTCACTGTCGCCGGCCTCGATCCGCAACACCATGGCCGACCTGGCGCATATGGGCCTGCTGACCGCACCGCATTCCAGCGCCGGCCGCATGCCGACCCATGCCGGTCTGCGCCTGTTCGTCGACGGGCTGTTGCAGGTCGGCCAGCTGACCGAGGACGAGCGCAAGGCGATCGAAGGCAAGGTGACGCGTACCGGCCGGACCCAGCAGGACCTCTTGTCCGAAGCCTCCTCCCTGCTGTCGGGCCTGGCGGGCGGCGCCGGCCTGGTGGTTACGCCCAAGCGCGAAGCCCCGCTGCGGCATGTCGAATTCGTGCCGCTCTCCCCGCAGGAAGTGCTGGCCGTGCTCGTCTTCGAGGACGGCACGGTGGAGAACCGGCTGATGCACGCGCCGGACGGCATGCCGCCGGTCACACTGATCGAGGCCGGCAATTATCTTTCGGCCCGGCTGAAGGGACGCTCGCTTGCCGAGGCGCGCAAGGCGATCGAGGCCGAGATCGCCCAGCGCCGCTCGCAGCTGGACAGCGCCGCCGAGGACCTCGTCAAGCAGGGCCTGGCCGACTGGTCCGGCGGCTCGGCCGAGCGCGCCCTGATCGTGCGCGGCCAGGCGCGGCTGCTGGAAAGTGTCGATGCCGCCGGCGATCTGGAACGCATCCGCCTGCTGTTCGAGGACATCGAGCGCAAGGAAGAGCTGATCACCCTGCTGGACAAGGCCCGCGACGGCGATGGCGTGCGCCTGTTCATCGGAGCCGAGAACCCGCTCTTCAGTCTGTCGGGTTCAAGCGTGATCGTGGCTCCCTATATGAACTCGGAACAGGAAATCATCGGGGCGCTGGGTGTAATTGGCCCCACCCGTTTGAACTATGCGCGTGTTATCCCCCTGGTTGACTACACCGCACGCGTTGTCGGGCAGATCCTCGACGGCGCGCGATCTTGAGAGTGAAGACGAATGAGCGAGACCGACAAGACCCCGCAGGACGAGCTGGACATGGACGCCTCGAAGAATCCCGAGGCGGCAGCCGAAGGCGATGAGGCGGATACCGGCGCGAGCGAAACCTCGACCGAGGATGTCATCGCCAAGCTGACCGCCGAAATCGACGCCTTGCGCGACGACAAGCTGCGCGCGCTGGCCGATGCCCAGAACACGCGGCGCCGGGCGGAGAAGGAAGTCGCCGATGCGCGCGCCTATTCCGTCTCCAGCTTTGCCAAGGACATTCTCGACGTGGCCGACAATCTCTCCCGCGCCGTGGGCGCTGTGGACGAGGCGGCCCTCGCCGATGCCCCGGACGCGGTGAAAAACCTCGTCGAAGGCGTGGCGATGACGGAAAAGGCGCTGCTATCCAAGATGGAGCGTCACGGGGTGAAGAAGATCGACCCGCAGCCGGGCGATGCCTTCAACCCGCATCATCACCAGGCCGTCGCCCAGATCCCGTCCGAGCACGCCAATGGCACGATCGCGGCCGTCATGCAGACCGGCTATCTGATCGGCGACCGCACCCTGCGCGCTGCCATGGTGGCCGTGTCCGCCGGCGGCGGCCATGGCGAGGGCGGAAGTCCCGGCGGCAATGGCGTCGACGTCACGGCCTGACCGGACCGCGGATCAAACATCGCCTGTTTTCGCCGGGCCCCCTCGCAAGGGGCGCGGCGGCAGTCCATGATAGCCGCGTGATGAAACGGGGTTGAAAATCATGTCGATGCTGCCGCAATGGGCGATGGACGCGCTGAACATCCTGACCCAGCTCTTCATCCTGGCGCTGGGGGCTGCGGCGCTGGCGATGATCGCCCTGTATATCGCCGACCGGGCCCAGACCGCCGATGCGGTGCGCCGCAACTATCCCCTGGTTGGCCGCTTCCGTAACCTGTTCACCACGCTGGGCGAGTTCTTCCGCCAGTATTTCTTCGCCATGGACCGGGAGGAACTGCCCTTCAACCGGGCCGAGCGCGACTGGGTTTACCGGTCGGCCCGGGGTGAGGGCGGCACCGTGCCGTTCGGCTCCACCAAGCCGATGGACAAGGTCGGTACGGCGCTCTTCGTCAATTGCGCCTTCCCGCTGCTCGACGATCATGCCGCCGCGACCGAACCCCTGCGCATCGGGCCGCATGCCCGCGCGCCTTATGATGCGCCCTCTTTCTTCAATATTTCCGGCATGAGCTATGGCGCCCTGTCGAAGCCGGCGGTGCAGGCGCTCTCGCGTGGCGCCGCGAAGGCGGGGATCTGGCTGAACACCGGCGAGGGCGGGCTCTCGCCCTGGCACCTGGAAGGTGGCTGCGACATCGTCTTCCAGATCGGCACCGCCAAGTATGGCGTGCGCAATGCAGCCGGCGGACTGGATGACCAGCGCCTGCGCGACATGGCGGCCATAGAGGCTGTGAAAATGTTCGAGCTGAAGCTCTCCCAGGGCGCCAAGCCGGGCAAGGGCGGCATCCTGCCGGCAGAGAAGGTGACGGCGGAAGTCGCGGAGATCCGGGGCATTCCGGTCGGCGCGGCCTCGATCTCGCCGAACCGCCACCCCGAATTCGACGATGTCGACGGCCTCCTAGACATGATCGGGCATATCCGCGAGGTCACCGGCAAGCCGGTGGGGCTGAAGGCAGTGATCGGCGCCTATGGCTGGATCGAGGATATGTGCGAGGCGATCACGCGCCGCGGTGCCGAATGCGCGCCGGATTTCTTCACCATCGACAGCGGCGATGGCGGCACGGGCGCAGCGCCGATGGCGCTGATGGACAATGTCGGCCTGACGATCCGCGAGAGCCTGCCCATGGTGGTCGATATTCTCGAGCGCTACGGCCTGCGCGACCGGGTGCGGGTGATCGCGACCGGCAAGCTGCTCGTTCCCGGCGCGGTTGCCTGGGCCCTGGCAGCGGGCGCCGATTTCGTGCAGTGCGGCCGCGGTTTCATGTTCTCGCTAGGCTGTATCCAGGCGATGAAATGCCATCGCAATACCTGCCCGACCGGTGTCACCACGCACGACAAGCGCCTGCAGCGCGGTCTCGTGGTCACTGACAAGGCCGAACGCGTCGCGCGCTATGCCGACACGATCCGCAGCCATGTCGAGATGATCGCGCATTCCTGCGGTGTCGCCGAACCGCGGCAATTGCGCCGCAAGCATGTGCGGATCGTCCAGGAGCACGGCCGTTCACTGCCGATGACGGCAATCGACTTCATGCCGCCGCCGGATGGCCGCAACCGTCCCGGCGACATGCCCTCCCAGCCCTGACGAAAGCGTAATCAGCCCTACACGGGCGTGACAGGCCTCGACCGCCAGTTTGACAGAATTGATCTGTCTTTTGGGGGACGCAGACATGCTGGGGCTGATCGCACTTCTCGCGCTTGAGGCGCCGCCGGCGGAACCGCTGGCGCTCTACGCCCGCGCCCGGCAGACCATCGAGACCCATGGCGACGCACTCTGGCCGGGCCTCGCCGACGCGCCCTTCCGGATGCTGCTGAACGATGGCGAGCGGGAGTTTCTGGTGTGCGGCGGCACGCCGGACGGGTTCGAACCGGCCGGCACGGACCCGGCGACCGGCTGTTCGCTCGCCTCTCGCGAGGCCCGGTTCGGGCCGAACCTGCTGGCCACTTTCCCGCTGTTCGGAGTCAGCACGATCGTGATCGGCACGCCGGATCAGACCGGGCAGACCCCGCGCGCCTGGCAGCAGATCGTCCTGCACGAGCACATGCACCAGTTCCAGGACAGCCATCCGGCCGCCAGCTATGCCGCCGTTCAGGCGCTTGACCTGCATGGCGGTGACGAGACCGGCATGTGGATGCTGAACTATCCTTTCGCCTACGACAATCCGGCGACCGCTGAAGCCGCACGCACCCTGGCCGATGCCGCACTCGCCGCGCTGGACGCGGATGCAGACGGGTTCGACACGACCTTCAATGCCTATGCCGCCGCGCGCACGGCTTTCATCGCCGGCCTGTCGGACGCCGATACACGCTATTATGAATTCCAAGCCTGGAAAGAGGGCGTTGCACGCTGGACCGAGCTGGCCCTGGCCCGGCTCGAGGGCGACACCGAAGAGACCGTGCGCCAGAAGGCCCGCCTGCGCCGTGAATTGCGCGACCTGTCACTGCCGGACTGGCGGCGTGTCGCCTTCTATGCGCTTGGCTCGGCCGACGCCGAACTGCTCGAGCGCCGGGGCGCAGACTGGCGGGCGGGCTATTTCGATCAGCCCTTCCAGCTCGGCACCCATTTTGTCTCTGCCGGCACCCGCTGAACCGGCACCGGCAGAGATCTGTACCGGCAAGATCAGCAGGCGCGGTATTCGCCATCGCGCCAATAGGTGCAGCCGTCACGCTCGTCGACATAGTATTCGCGGCGCGCGCGCTCATCATAATAGAGGCGGGAATGGCTGGGATTACTCTGGTTCCAGGCACAGCCGCCCTGCGACCGGCAACCGGCATAGGCACCGCCCGCTGCACCGATCACGCCACCGATGATGGCACCCGTCTGGGCATCGCCGGAACCGGTATTATTGCCAATGATGGCGCCCGCCGCCGCGCCCAGCGCACCGCCGGTGATCGCGCCCTGCGACGTCGCCCCACAGGCCGTCAGGCCCAGTGCGAGAACACTTACTGCAAACGCTTTCGAGATCATGCTCGTCTCCCTGTCACACCCGGCGCGGTCCGGCCATGTGCCGGGGCATCGCGAACGGGTGGAGAGGCCATTCTGACCGCAATTGCATGACTGCGCCATGAACCGATAGGTCGCAGAACGCACAAAAACGCCGGGAGCGGAAACTCCCGGCGTTCGACCGGCAAGGGGTACCGGTGATGTTGGTGGCGTGCGATGTCTAGCAGGCGCGGTATTCGCCATTGCGCCAATAGGTGCAGCCATCGCGGTCGTTGACATAGTAATACCGGTTGGCGCGGCGATCGAGATAGAGCTGCGAATGGTTGGAATTGCTCTCATTCCAACGGCAACCACCCTCCTCGCGGCACCCGGCATAAGCGCCGGCTGCGGCACCCACGGCACCGCCGATCAGGGCACCGGTCTGGGCGTCGCCCGAGCCGGTATTGTTACCGATAATCGCGCCCGCTGCCGCGCCCATGGCGCCGCCTGCAGCCGCATTTCGCGTGGTGGCACCGCAAGCCGTAACGGTCAGGGCGGCAGCACTGACGATCAGAAGTGTCTTCATCATGGCGTCCAGTCTCCCGTGTGTTGTTCAACACTGGTTACAACGCCCGGACGCAGGACCCGTTCCATGGACGCACGATTTCACCCGGCCGCCGCGGTCAGGCCGGCGTCACGCGCCGCATGGTCAGATTGATGCGTCCGCCGCCGGGGAAGACGTCTTCCGGCAAGAGAGTGGACGTGCCCGGATAGATCCGGTCGACGCCGTGATAGCTGCGCCGCGACGCCCCGCCGAGCACAACGACATCGCCCGAGGACAGCACCATGGACGCTGTCTTGCCGCGCCGCGTCGTGCCGCCGATCCGGAAGCGCGCCTTGTCTCCCAGCGAGACCGAGACGACCGCCGCATCGGTTGCCGCCTCGTCGCTGTCGACATGCAGGCCCATGCGGCTGCCCGGCGCATACCAGTTCACCAGGCAGGCCTCGGGCGGCGCGGGATAACCGGACACGGAATTCCACAGTTCCAGCAGGGCGGCCGGCAGGGGCGGCCAGGATGCGCCGGTTTCCGGATGCGCGGCCTCATAGCGATAGCCGCGCCGGTCAGTGACCCATCCCAGCGGGCCGAAATTCGTCATCTCCACGGAGAGGGGCTGGCCCGTGCGCGGCATGGAGGGCCGCCAGAAAGGCGCTGTCGCCGCCGCCTCGACAACAGCCGCCATCAGGTCCGACTGGGCCTGGCGATCAAAATGACCGGGCAGAAAGCGAAAACCGGGCAGAGGCGGGGCGGGCTCGTCCATGCCCCCAACGTGGCGTGCCGCGGGCCGCGCTTCCACCCGGAATTCACCCCCGGACATCCCGGATACCGGCCGCCGGCGGACGCGTTGCTGCGACACCCGCCGGCGGCCGTCCCAAACGCCTAACGCGCGCCGGAACCGGTAAAGTCGAGCCGGATCTCGCCATTGTTCAGCTGGACATTGCGGGATTCCCGGCGGCCGTCCGGGTAGACCACCTCGACGAAGGCCTCGGTGTAGACCGTGTTCATGCTGGTCGAGAATTCGCCGGGCGAACCCACGCCGGGACGATGGCGGGTAACGTGAAATGTGTGCTCCAGCGGTGTCGTGCCGATGAAGTTCATGTTCGTCGTGTCCCGGCCGGCGGGGATCGAGCCCATCACATCCATCGAATTGACCCCGACCGAGCGGTGGCCGGACAGCGACATGTACACTTCTGCACCCGGTTCGGGCGTCGTGACGATGAAGGTCTGCTGCGGCAGAATCACCGAACAGGCCGACATAATTAATGAGACAGCTGCGACAACGGGCAGCATCAGGCGTCGGGCAATCATTATCCCCCCTCGGGCCGTCCGGCCCTGTCCACGAAAACCCGTACGGTTTATTGCGGACTTGCAGCACAGGCCATTCGGCGATCGACGAAGGCGCGCGGGATTTTCTGCGGTCCGCGCCGCGGCGGTACCCCGCCCCTGCAATGGACGCGTCTGCGGCCTTGCGCTTGCGGCCATCCCTCCCTAAATCGCCCACCAAGCGCGGGGTTATTTCCCGAACATGCGTGAACCACTCCGGTGTCGGCATCACCGGATATTCAATGACGATCCCGAAGGGGACGGTAAACGGCATCCGGCACGCTTGCGACAAGGTCCTGATGCGCCGAACCGGTCCCGCTTGGAAAAAACGGAGAAACGATCAATGAGCAAGGTCATCGGCATCGACCTGGGTACCACCAACTCGTGTGTGGCCGTTATGGAAAACGGCCAGTCCAAGGTCATCGAGAATTCCGAAGGCGCCCGGACCACCCCGTCCGTCGTGGCTTTCACTGAGGATGGCGAGCGCCTGATCGGCCAGCCGGCGAAACGCCAGGCCGTCACCAACCCGGACTACACCTTCTTCGCCATCAAGCGCCTGATCGGCCGCATGATGGATGACCCCACGGTCAAGAAGGACATCAACATGGTGCCCTACAAGATCGTGCCGTCGGACAGCAATGACGCCTGGGTGCAGGGCCGCGACAAGAAGTATTCCCCGTCCGAGATTTCCGCCTTCACGCTGCAGAAGATGAAGGAAACCGCGGAAAGCTATCTCGGCGAGAAGGTCGAGAAGGCGGTCATCACCGTCCCGGCCTATTTCGACGACGCCCAGCGCCAGGCCACCAAGGACGCCGGCAAGATCGCCGGCCTGGAAGTCCTGCGCATCATCAACGAACCGACCGCGGCCGCGCTGGCCTATGGTCTCGACAAGGGCGAGAACAAGACGATCGCCGTGTTCGACCTGGGCGGCGGTACATTCGACGTCTCCATCCTGGAAATCGGCGACGGCGTCTTCGAAGTGAAGGCGACCAATGGCGACACCTTCCTGGGTGGTGAGGACTTCGACCTGCGTATCGTCGAATACCTCGCAGACGAGTTCAAAAAGGAAAACGGCATCGACCTGAAGCAGGACAAGCTGGCCCTCCAGCGCCTGAAGGAAGAAGCCGAGAAGGCCAAGAAGGAACTCTCCTCGGCCACCTCCTATGAAGTGAACCTGCCCTTCATCACGGCCGATGCCTCGGGTCCCAAACACCTGAACATCAAGCTGTCCCGCGCCAAGCTGGAAGCGCTGGTCGAAGATCTGGTCAAGCGCACTCTGGAGCCCTGCAAGAAGGCGCTGAAGGATGCCGGCCTGTCGGCCTCCGACATCGACGATATCGTCCTGGTCGGCGGGATGACCCGCATGCCCAAGGTCCAGGAAGCCGTGAAGGGCTTCTTCGGCAAGGACCCCCACAAGGGTGTGAACCCGGATGAGGTGGTTGCCATGGGTGCCGCCATCCAGGCCGGCGTGCTGCAGGGCGATGTGAAGGACGTGCTGCTGCTCGACGTCACCCCGCTGTCGCTGGGCATCGAGACGCTGGGCGGTGTCTTCACCCGCCTGATCGAGCGCAACACCACAATCCCGACCAAGAAGTCGCAGGTCTTCTCGACCGCCGACGACAACCAGACCGCCGTGACCATCCGGGTTTCCCAGGGTGAGCGCGAAATGGCGGCCGACAACAAGCTGCTGGGCCAGTTCGACCTGGTCGGCATCCCGCCGGCCCCGCGTGGCCTGCCGCAGATCGAAGTCACTTTCGACATCGACGCCAACGGCATCGTCAACGTATCCGCCAAGGACAAGGCGACCGGCAAGGAACAGGTGATCCGTATCCAGGCCTCCGGCGGTCTGACGGACGACGATATCGAACAGATGGTCAAGGATGCCGAGGCAAACGCCGAGGCCGACAAGAAGAAGAAGGAGCTGGCCGAGGCCCATAACGGTGCCGAAGCCATGATCCACCAGACCGAGAAACAGCTCGAGGAATTCGGTGACAAGGTTCCCACCGAAGACAAGCAGGCCATCGAAACGGCCCTGGGCGAGCTGAAAGAGGTCAAGGATGGCGAAGATGTCGAAGCCATCCAGCAGAAGACCCAGGCCCTCGTCCAGGCCGCAATGAAGCTGGGTGAGGCGATGTATGCCGCCCAGCAGCCCGACGGTGCCGAAGGTGGTGAAACCGCCTCCGAGGACGCCTCGGACGATGATGTGGTCGACGCGGAATTTTCCGAAGTCGACGACGAAAACAAGAAGGACGGCTAAGGTCCGGTGATCCGGAGCGGCACGCGGCAAACCGCGGCCGCTCCGGGCCCGCGGCCCAGGAGCGCCACATGGCCCGTCCCGACCCGATTTCCGCACCTTTCGGTGCCTTTGCGCTCCCCGAGCTGGCGGAGCGATTCCGGCGCCTCCCCATGTCTCTGCCACTCGACGGCCTGCGCCGCGGTGCGGAGACCGTGGTGCGGCGCACCCTGATGTCCGGCGGCCGCGACATCGCCGATGTCGAGGTCTTTCCCGGCCAGTTCGCGCGCCTGCACCTGCGCGACAATCGCTGCGAGAAGCGTGTCTTTGCCGGTGCACGCACCTGGGACGATGCGGAACGGGCCGAGATCCGCGCCCGCATTGCCGCCCACGACGCCGATACCGCCTTCAATTTCGTCGATGCCGGCGCCAATGCCGGTCTCTACACCCTGTCGGTTCTGGCAGACGGAAAGACGCTGGGGCGGCCGGTCAATGTGGTGGCGATCGAGCCGGACACGGAGAACCGGCGGCGGCTGGAATTCAATCTGCGATCGTCGGGCGCCGAAGGCGTGACGGTCGTGCCCTGTGCGCTGGGTGCCGAGGCGGGCGAAGTCCGCATGGTGCAGTCCGGCAAGAACCGGGGCGAAGTACATGTCGAAACCGGCGGCGAGGGCGATACGGTCGCCCTGCGTCCGCTGCAGGCCGTGCTGGAAGAGGCCGGCATTGCGCGCGTCGATGTCATGAAGATCGACATCGAGGGCTATGAGGCTCCGGTTCTGGAGGCTTTCTTTGCCCGGGCGCCGCGCACGCTGTGGCCCGGCATGATCCTGATCGAAACGCGGCATGAAGCCGCAATCCATGACGGCGCCGCGGGCCTGTGTCTTGCACAGGGCTATACGCTGGCGCGGCAAATGCGGCAGAACGCGGTACTGGTTCTGTCCCACGGTGAAGCTTGATGAGTAAACGCGACTATTACGAGACACTCGGTGTCGACCGTTCGGCAGACGAAAAGGCGCTGAAGAGCGCCTATCGCAAGCTGGCGATGCAGTATCACCCGGACAAGAATCCGGGCGATGCGGAGGCCGAGGCCAAGTTCAAGGAAGTCGGCGAGGCCTACGCCATCCTGTCCGACAAGGACAAGCGTGCCGCCTATGACCGCATGGGTCACGCTGCCTTCGAACAGGGCGGTATGGGCGGCGGCCAGGGTCCGTTCGGCGGCGGCGCCGGAGCGGCCGAATTTGCCGATATTTTCGAACAGGTCTTCGGCGAAGCCTTCGGCATGGGCGGAATGGGCGGCGGCCGTCGCGGCGGCGGACGCAGCCATGGCCCGGCCCGCGGTGCCGATCTGCGCTTCGATCTCGAGATCGCCCTGGAAGATGCCTTCAACGGCAAGGAAGCGACGATCAAGGTCCCCACGGCCATGCATTGCGAACGCTGTGACGGGCAGGGCAATGAGCCGGGAACCGAGCTGGAAACCTGTGGCACGTGCGGCGGCGCCGGACGGATCCGCCGGTCCCAGGGCTTCTTCACCATGGAACAGACCTGCCCGCATTGCGGCGGACGCGGCCAGTACGTGAAGACCCCCTGCCAGGACTGCGATGGTGTCGGCCGGGTGCGCAAGACCCGCACGTTGAATGTCACCGTTCCGGCCGGCGTCGAGGACGGTACGCGCATCCGTCTGGCCGGCGAAGGCGAAGCCGGCGCCCGTGGCGGTCCGCGCGGCGATCTCTACATCTTCATTTCCGTCAGGCCGCACGAGATTTTCGAGCGCGACGGACCCAATCTCTACTGCCGCACCCCCGCCTCCATGGTGCAGGCCGCGCTGGGCTGTTCCATCGAAGTGCCCACGATCGAGGGCGGCAAGGCCGAGATGAAAATCCCCGAGGGCGCCCAGACCGGACGCCGCATGCGTCTGCGCGGCAAGGGCATGCCCCGCCTGCGCGGCGGGCCGCGCGGCGACATGATCGTCGAGCTGTTCGTGGAAACCCCGCGCAATCTGTGCGACCGCCAGAAAGAGCTCCTGAAGGAGTTCTGCGACCTCTCCGGCGAGGGTTGCAATCCCGACAGCGCGGGTTTTTTCAACAAGGTCAAACAGTTCTGGGATGATGTGACGACGGATGACGGTCGTCCCAACGCCAACTGATCACGGACGGTTTGGGATGACAGGGCAGGCCGGAACGGCTTACCTGTGTCATCATGACGACTGCTCAGCGTGATACGGCCCCCGGCGCGGCGTCTTCATCCGGTTTCTACCAGCCGGCGGAAGTGCATTTCTATCGCGCCTCGCCGCTTGGTCTTGTGCCGACCACGCTGTGCGTGCTTTTGGCGACCTATGGCCTCTACATCCTGATTTCCCAGCTGACCTTCGGCCCCCGTCTGTTCGAGACGGGGCCGGACGGGGAGATCCTGCTTACCCAAGTGGCCTGGATCGCCTTCGTCCTGACATTGATCCTGACAGCCAGCACGGCCTTTACCGAAACCGGCCGGCGTCTGTGGGCACAGGAGGCCCGCCCGCTTGCGCTGGCCCTCGGCCCGTCCGGCGCCGCCGATGCCCTCGCGCTGGACCGCGGTATTCCTGTGTCGTGGCGGCGGCTCTACATGATCATGTTCTTTGTCGGCGCTGCCGCAGGCCTGGCCTTCAACCTGTTCATGATGCTGGCCAACGACTTTCCCGTCCTGGGTTATCTCAACTCGATCGGCTTGTGGTTCCTGATCGTCTCGCCAGTGCTTTATGGTGTCGGTTTCCGGGCCGGGGTGGATGTCGCCCGCGAGAGCAGCACGTTGCGGCGGATCACGCGCGAACACCTGACCGTTGATCTGTTTCATCTCGACCGCCTGCAGGTCTTTGGCCGGATCGGCCTGCGCTCGGCGCAGACCTGGATGATCATGGCCGCCATCCTGCTGCTCTTCCTGATCAATCCGAACGATCCCGATCTGTTCGCCGCAGAGCAACTGGGCGTGACGGTCCCGGTCGTCGGCATATCCATCCTGGGCGGTCTATTCCTGCTGACCAGCGCGCTGCACCCGGTACACACCAAGATCCGCGCCGCCAAACAGACCGAGCTCGACCGCATCCATGCCGAGATGGCCCGCGTGCGCGAGCAGGCATTGGCCGGCGATGCGGAAGCCGCCGCGGCCCTGGCCGGTCTGACCGATTACGAGGTCTGGGTGAATGCGCGGCCGGAATGGCCCGTCTCGGCGAGCGTGACAACGCGTTTCTCGCTTTATGTACTGATCCCGGTCATTCCCATCATCGGGTCCTATGTGTTTGAAAAGCTGGCCGATCAGTTTGTCGCCGGAGGGGGAATATGAGCCAGGTCATCCGTGTAGCGCTTCTGGGTGTGACCGGGCGTCTGGGCCGGGCCATCGGCCGGGCCGTCCTGCAGGCACCCGATTTCACCCTGACAGGCGCCGTCGTACGCGCCGGATCGCCTTCAGAAGGCGAGGATGTCGGCGAATGGCTGACCGGCGCCCCGTGCGAGTGCATCGCGACGGTCGCGCTCGAGGACGCGATCCGCGACGCCGATATCGTGCTCGATGCCAGCCTGCCGCGCATGACCATCGCAACGGCCAGTCGCCTGGCCGGCTGGAATGGTCCGCCCCTGGTCAGCGGTGTGACCGGGTTCGACGCGGAGGAGCTGGCCCGGCTGGCCGACGCCGCCAACCGCCTGCCGCTGCTTTCGACAGGAAATTTCTCGCTCGGCGTCGCCCTCGCCGAAGCCCTCGTGCGCCAGGCTGCCGGCCGGCTGCGCGCCCATGACTGGGATATCGAGGTCGAGGAGACCCATCACCGCATGAAGCCCGACGCCCCCTCGGGCACCGCTCTCCTGCTGGGCCGGGCGGCCGCTGAAGGACGCGGCGAGGATCTCGATGCCGTCGCCACGCCGGGACGCCATGGCACGACCGGCCCGCGCAAGCCGGGCACGATCGGTTTTTCCGCCACGCGCGGCGGCACGATTATCGGCGAACATGCCGTGCGTTTTCTGGGCGATATGGAAGAGATTTCCATCTCTCACCGTGCCTTCGACCGCTCGATCTTCGCCGCCGGCGCGCTGGAAGCTGCGCGCTGGATGTCGAATGGCGGCGCCGGGCGGCCGGCCGGGCTCTACTCCATGCAGGATGTCATCGCCGGGGCATGACAGGGAATGTCAGTATTTGCGTGACAGGGCTGCCGCGGCGTTGCACGTGAAACATACCCGAAGAATCGCCTGGACGGGTCGTGCTTGCGCTGGTCCAGAAATCCTGACATCATCCCGCCAGTTCCGTCGGTCTTCAGGCCGGATTTCAGGAGGTGTCAGTGCGCAGGGCCGAACGTCTGATCCGCATCGTGCAGGCTTTGCGGGAAGCCGCGCCCGGTGCCGTGACCGCCCATGACATGGGCAAAAGGTTCGAGGTCTCCGAGCGCACCATCTATCGCGATATCGCCCATCTGATCGGCTCCGGCGCGCCCATCGACGGCGAGGCCGGTGTCGGCTATGTGCTGCGCCCCGGTTTCGACCTGCCGCCGCTCACCTTCTCCTATGAACAGCTCGACGCGCTCGCCCTGGGCGCCCGCCTGGTCAAGGCGACCGGCGACAAGGACCTGGCCATGTCCGCCGCCGAGGCGCTGGGAAAGATCGAGCACGCCCTGCCCGACACGCATCGCCAGCGCCTGCGCTCCACGCCCCTGTTTGCCGCCTTCCTCGACGAAACCGTGCGGCCGGAAGCCTTCGGTCCCGTGCGCAACGCGATCGCTTCGAAGCGCAAGCTGCGCGTGGTCTACAATTCGCTGCAGGATGAGGTGAGCAAGCGCGTCATCCGCCCGCTCGCGCTGACCTGTTTCGGCCGCGTCTGGCTGCTCTCGGCCTGGTGCGAACTGCGCAATGATTTCCGCCACTTCCGCACCGACCGCATCGAACGCCTCACCGTCCTCGCCGAAAGCTATGAAGACGAGCCCGGCAAGCGCTACGAAGACATGCGGCGCGCGGCGTAGAGATCACTCATCTCTTGTCATCCCGGCCGAATGGCCCGCGCAGGCGGGCCGTAGGGCCGGGCCCCATAGCCCCGCTGCCGGACGAAAGCAGGCTCGACATCTGTGAGAACTGGATGAGCAGCGGGGCTATGGGTCCCGGACTTGCGCCCGGCTTTCGCCGGGCATCCATCCGGGATGACAAACAATGACCAGGCAGGCCTGAAGCAGCCCCTTTAATCCATTGATCTCTTGCCAGCCTGCGGCGACATCCCGGCATGAAATCAATGGGTTGGTTTGCACAAAGCGCGAGCCTGTCAAAGCCCAGACACCGGCCTCAACGGGCGCAAGTGTCCGTCAGGGCCCGGTCCACAGGGCACGCTCATCAAAACCAGCGACCATCCAGCTCTACGAGCTGGGTCCCGGCTTTCGCCGGAATGACGGTGGAGCGGAGACGGTAGGCAACCGCCCCGCCAGCTCTACCAGCTGCCGGTATTCTCCATGCTCGCCCAGGGCTCCTGCGGCGGGAGGTTGTCGCCGCGTTGCAGGAGCTCCACCGAGATACCGTCCGGCGAGCGCACGAAAGCCATATGGCCGTCGCGCGGCGGACGGTTGATGGTGTAGCCCATCGCCTGCAGGTGGGCGCAGGTGTCGTAGACATTGTCCATGCGATAGGCGAGATGCCCGAAATTGCGGCCGCCGGAATATTCCTCCGGATCCCAGTTATGGGTCAGCTCGACGCAAGGCAGGCCTTCGGGGATCTTGCCACCGGTATAGACACCGCCCGGATAGCCCGCGGCTTCAACGTCGTCCGGCGCGGCGAGAAAGATCAGGGTGAAACGTCCCTTCTCGCTGTCCATCCGGCTGATTTCCTTGAGGCCCAGGCCCTCACAGTAGAAACGCAGGCTCGCGTCCAGGTCCGAAACCCGGACCATGGTGTGCAGGTAACGCATGGCAATCCGTCCTAATTCGTCTCGTTGGCGGGTTCGGTGCCCGTGTCCCGCTGGCCGGGATTTTTCGGATCGGGCACCGCTCTTACCGCCCATTTGGGGCGTTTGCGCGGAATGACAATGTCATCGAAGGGTTCGCCGCGGGCGCGGGCCAGCGCCGGCACAAAGCCTTCCGGCGAGCGAGCGTGGTGGATGCGGGCCATCAGCGCCCCGCAGGCCGCCCAGATCAGGCAGAATCCGAAGAACATGTAGAACATCCACGGATAATAGCCCTCATCATACCAGGGCCCGCCATCCAGCCCCATGACGATAACCGGCCACAACGCCACCAGGCCCAGCGCGGCCAGCGGCGTGATACCGATCGCCAGCACCAGCGTGCCCGCCGCATAGAGCGCCCAGCGCGGCTCGTAGGCGGCGACATAGAGACGTTCGAACGCGGCCGCATCGACGCCCCGCACGGTCGCCGGCTTGCTCTCGCAGCGCTCGGCATACTCGATCCGCGCGTCTTCCATCAGCCGCCGGCGCGCCGCGACCCAGCGGATCAGGAAGGCGGCGGCGGCAACAAGGCCTGTGATGCCGGCAATGGCGAAGGGGTGTGAAAGGTCCATGGACCCAGTTTAGCTCGCTGCCGCCTCGTAGGCGAGCATGGCACGCTTGCGTTCCACACCCCAATGATAGCCGGTCAGCTGGCCGTCCGCCGCGATGACACGGTGGCAGGGGATCAGCCAGGCGACCGGGTTGGCCCCGACCGCGGCACCCACGGCGCGCGCGGCCTTCGGTGTGCAGACCTGCTGGGCAATCGATTTGTAGCTTGTCGTCTCGCCGGCCGGGATGTCCAGCAGCGCCCGCCACACCTGGCGCTGCCAGGGCGTGCCATAAAGCGCCAGCGGCACCGGCGCGCCGGGCCCGCCACCCTGGAAGATACGCACGGCCCAGGCCCGCGCCTCTGCGTCGTCACGGACATAGTCCGCCGCGGGAAAGCGGGCGTGCAGATCGTCGAAGGCCGTGTCGACATCCGGTTCGGCGAAGGCGAGGGCGGAGAGGCCGCGCGGCGCGATCAGCAGCACCGCCTCGCCGAAGGGCGTGGGCGTTGCCCCCCAGATGAAGGAGAGCCCGGCACCGCGCCGTTTGGCATCGCCCGGGGTCACGGCTTCGTGGGCGATGAAGAGATCATGCAGCCGGCCAGGGCCCGACAGGCCGGCATCAAAGGCAGCGTCGAGCATGCTGGCGCCATCCTCCAGCGCCTCGCGGGCGGCGCCATGGGCCAGCGCGCCGACATATTTCTTCGGGCTCAGCCCCACCCAGCGCGTGAAGAGGCGCTGGAAATGGTGCGGCGACAGACCGGCCGAGCGCGCCGCGGCGTCCAGATCGGGATGGTCGCGCCAGTTCTCGCCCAGCCAGGCGAGGGCCGAAGCGATGCGGCGATAATCACGGCAGGCCGTGTCGAGATCGAGAATTTGTGCGGTCATCATGCGGCCAGTCTAGCCACCACTCGGCAGCGCTCCACCCGGTTCTTGCGCCGGGTCCTGCGGGGTGTCGTGCGGCGCCTCGCGGGCCGGATTGAGCGAGCGCCGCGCCGTTTCGATGGCCGCCCCCAGCGCCGCAGCAAACTCGCCGCGCTCGGGCGGGCTGAGGAAACTGCCCAGCACCAGCGCGCGCCCATGAGCGCTCAGCGCCAGCTGGGCGTGGTGTTCGCCCGCATCGATCAGGCGCAATTGCACCCAGGCCGTGGGCAGGCGATAGCGGCGGCGATGCCCGGTCGGGTGCTGGCGCACCACCTCGATATCGCGCGCATTCACCGTCACCCATTCGCGCGCCCGGCCATCGCGATAGGAAATGCGGAAGGCCAGCCAGACCAGGAAGGCATCGAGCCCGAAGAACGGCGTCACCGGCCAGGCCCCGATGGTGATGAAGAGAATTCCGGCGCTGAAGGAGATGATGGCGATGGCGATCATCAGCGCCGTGAAGGCGGGATTGGGCAGCGACCGGTTGGGCGCCAGTTCGGCCTCCATGAAGGCCGGACCCTCATGCGGCGCGACGGCCTGCGCCTCGGCGGGCCAGCTTTCCACGATCGTACGCATGACCGGGAAGATAGTCGCTCCCGTGGCCGAGGCAATGGCGCCCGGGGTCGCAGGCGGATGACAGTTTGCGCGAAGCGGCTATACCTGCCGTCATGACGACATCTACCCCCCGCAAGACCGCCGCCAAGCCGAAACCCCGCCGCAAGCCCCAGCCGCGCGGCCTTTCGCGCGAGCAGGCCCACGATCTGATGGCGCGGCTGGCGCAGGACCGGCCCGCCCCGCGCACCGAGCTGGACTATACCAATCCCTATACGCTGCTGGTCGCGGTCGCCCTGTCGGCCCAGGCCACGGATGTCGGCGTGAACAAGGCGACGAAGCTCTTGTTCCAGGAAGCCGACACGCCGGAGAAAATGGTCGCGCTGGGCGAGGATCATGTGCGCGACCGGATCAAGACGATCGGCCTGTTCCGCAACAAGGCGAAGAATGTGATCGCGCTGTCCCGCCAGCTGATCGAACGCCATGGCGGCGCCGTGCCGGCTGAACGCGAAGCGCTGGAAGCGCTGCCGGGTGTCGGCCGCAAGACCGCGAATGTGGTGCTCAACGAAGCGTTCGGCGTGCCCACCATCGCCGTCGACACGCATATCTTCCGCGTTTCCAACCGCACAAAACTGGCCCCGGGCAAGGACCCGCTGGCGGTGGAGCTGCGGCTGGAAAAGATCATGCCCGACGAATTCCGCCAGGGCGCCCACCACTGGCTGATCCTGCACGGCCGCTATGTCTGCAAGGCCCGCAAGCCGGAATGCTGGCGCTGCCCGATCGAGGATATCTGCCAGTTCAAGGACAAGACACCGGCCCCGAAAGGGGTTTGAGGGAAGTGGCCGAGCCCGGCCCTTGGGCCGGGTGAGGTCGAAGGGGGTGAGTCCGATGCGCGCTGCGCGCTCTGCGGTGCTCCGCACCGCCCCCTCAGTCCGCTACGCGGACAGCTCCCCCGCAAGCGGGGCGAGCCCTTGCTTCCCCTGAAACCTTCTCCGTTTTCCCAACGTCACCACTTTCCCCGGAACGGAGTCCGGGGAAACCGGTTGAGCTGAGTTTTCCGCCCCTACCGCTCCACAGCAATCAGCGTGTCGTAATCATACTGCGCCCGCAGCGCGTCGCTGATGCGTTGCAGGCGTTCGATGGCCGGGTGGCCGGAGCAGCCGCGATACCAGCTCACATCCTGACGACCATCGGCGCGGGTGATGGAGAGTTCATAGCCCGGCGCATCCGTATGCCAGAGCGGGCAGGTGTCCTCGTCCGTGCGGCTGACCGAAACGGGCAGGCCGGCCGCATCCTCGCGCTCGAGAACGGCCGTCATGCGCGCAAAACTGCCCGTGTCCAGCGCGCCCGTGGTGCGCCCCTGCGTCCGCGTGTGGCTGCGCGCCTCGAGCACATAGCGGTCATCCGGCGTGACGGTGATTGTATAGGCGGGACAGAAGCCGAAACAGGGCGTCTCGGTGATGCTGATCGCGCGATAGGCCGCCGGTGCAGGCGGGTCTGCCGTAGCCGCACAGGCCGACAGGCCGGACGCCAGAAGCAGGGCGGAGAAAACGTGACGGATCATGACAGCCTCGCGCAAACGTGCCGGAAAGAAAGCAATCATCAGGCCGGGCAATCCGGGCCGTTTCAAGGCCCGGCTCAGGGCCCCGTTCACGGTCAGCGCTAGCCGGCTTCCTGAAGGCCGGATTTCAGAGCCTTCTTCACTTTTTTCGGATTGCGATCGAAGACCTTTTCGGCCCGCTCCAGAGCTTCGGCGGCCAGCGCCTCGCAGCGTGCCTCGACCTGCTCGATCGCGGCATCGGCTTCGGCCAGATCGTCCAGCCGGCGGGCGAGACGGGAAAGGTCGTGGTGCAGGCCGAGAAGATCGGCCAGCGCTTCGGTCTGCGACTTGCGGCGCTCCACCTCGTCCGGCCAGGCGCGCTTCAGCGCGACGGCCTGGTAGCGCCAGTCCTGGGTGCGCTTGCGCAATTCGTGCAGGCGTTCGCCATCCGTTACCGACTGCGCCTTGTCCAGCCGCTTTGCCGCGCGGCGATAGGTGCGCGCCATGCCGCGGGCGACCACATCCGGCACATCATCCGGCATGGGCAGGCCGGCCAGCGCCCGGTCCATCTCGTCCAGCGCACGGGCCGCCTGCCGGGCCGCTGTCTCGCGATCGATACGTTCACGGTCAGCGCGTGCCTGCGCCGCCAGCTCCGAGAGGGCCAGGCGCGCCGCCTCATCGTCGCATTCACGCACCATCGCACGGGCCAGCTGTTCCAGACTGTCGGCATCGCGCGCTTCGGCCAGCACATGCCCGGCACGCCGTGCGGCGGCATTGACCAGGCTGGCCACCTCGCGATCGCTCTCGCGCAGCAGGCGCGCAATCGACCGCGCGCGCTTGATGCCCTTGCGCGCCTCATGGACGGCCAGCAGCGGATCCTCACCCATCCGGTCAAGCGCCCGGCGGGCATTGGCGATCTCCAGGCGGACGAGACGCGTCACGCCGGTCAGATCGTCTTCATTGCGCAGTTTCTCGGTCATGGGCGCGGCTTTATACGCAGTCGATGGCGAAGTCGTGACACCAACGTACGCGAGCGCCTGCGCGTTCCCCGGACCGCCGCTTTTCTAGGCCGGCACGGCCAGCATCCGCCCCAGCGCGCGGGCCAGGGTCTCGCCCATTTGCGGGCCCTGTTCGGGATAGAGATAGGGTTCGATCAGCTCGATCTCGATCAGCGCCAGCCGGCCATCGAGCCCGCGCAGCATGTCGACCCGCGCATAGAGCGGCTCGCCCTCGATACAGTCGAGCACCGAACGGGCCAGCGCCAGCTCGTCTTCGCCGGGCACATGGACTTCCTCGCGGCCGCCATATTCCGACTGCACGCGGTAATCGCCGCTCGCCGGGATTTTCCGGGCACAGTGCGAGAACTCGCCGCCAAAGAAGAGGAAGGCATATTCACCCTCCTCGGCGACGGCCGGCAGGAAGGGCTGGATCATGCAGTCCGCCGGCGGCAGGGCCTCGGCGGCCGGGACGGGCTCGCCCTTGCGGATCCGGGCCTGGCGCCAGGCGCCGGCCCCCAGGACCGGTTTCACCACGATATCGTCGCAGTCCAGCGTCTCGAAGGCTGCCGTGATCGTGTCCGCCGTGGCGCGCTCGGCCCAGACGGTCGGGATCATCGGGGCGCCGCGTTCGGCGAGGTCTTTGAGATAGGTCTTGCGGCTGTTCCAGCGCACCATGGGCAGCGGGTTGAACAGGCGCGTGACCGCGGCAATCGCCTCCAGCTTCGCCATGAAGGCGTCCGGCTTTTCCATATAGTCCCAGCAGGTGCCGATCATGACGCCGTCGAAAGCGGCCGGGTCGAAGTCCGGATCGTCCCAGATCACCGGTACGAGGTCGAAACCGGCGGCGGCGCAAGCCGGCTGCAGCGCGGCAATCTCGAGCTCGTACTCGAAACAGTCGGCGCGGGCGGCGGGATTGTCGCGGAACATGCAAGCCGCGGTCAGAAAGGCGATACGGGTCATGGCGCTGGCTTTAGCAGAGCGGTACCGGGTCGCAAGCCTTGTTCTCGCGCGGCGCTGCGGTTAGGTGTCACGGACGAACCCGCTGTCTTTCAGCCACTGAACGGATTTTCCATGTCCCAAGCCCGTTTTGACGTGCTCGCCGTCGGCAATGCCATTGTCGACGTTCTCTCGCCGGCCAGCGATGATTTTCTCGCCGCCGAGGGCATCGCCAAGAATGCCATGACACTGATCGACGAGGACCGGGCGCGTTCGCTCTATGCGCGCATGCAGCCGGGCAAGGAAGCCTCCGGCGGATCCGCCGCCAACACCGTTGCCGGTGTCGCCTCGCTGGGCGGCAAGGCGGCCTATATCGGCAAGGTGGCCGGTGACCAGCTGGGCGAAATCTTCACCCACGACATCCGCACAATCGGCGTGCATTTCGACACGCCGGCCCTGCAGGACGGTCCGGCCACCGCGCGTTGCCTGATCAATGTCACCCCGGATGCGGCGCGCTCGATGTGCACCTTCCTGGGCGCCGCTGCCCTGGTGACGGAAGACGATGTCGAGGCCGGCGCCGAGGCGCTCAAGGCCGCCGAGATCATCTATCTGGAAGGCTATCTCTTCGATCGCGAAGAGGCCAAGCGCGCCTATGTCGCCGCCGCTGAAATGGCCGCCGCTGCCAATCGCCGCACCGCGCTGACCCTGTCCGACGTGTTCTGCGTCGACCGGCACCGCGCCTCCTTCCGCCATCTCGTGGCCAACCATATCGACATCCTGCTGGCCAATGAGGCCGAGCTGCTGGCGCTTTACGAGACCGAGGATTTCGACACCGCCCTCAAGGCCGTGCGTCAGGATGTGGCGATTGCCGCAGTGACCCGTTCGGAAAAGGGTGCTGTCATCGCTGCCGGCGAGGAGACCGTCACGGTTGCGGCCGAACCGGTTTCGCAACTCGTCGACACGACGGGCGCGGGCGATCTGTTCGCCGCAGGCTTCCTTCTGGGCATCGCCCAGGGCCGGCCACTGGCCGAAGCGGGCAAAATGGGGGCGATTTCCGCCGCCGAGATCATCTCCCACTACGGCGCGCGTCCCGACTGCAGTCTGAAAGACCTCGCCGAAGAGGCCGGAATCGCCTTCGAGTAAAGGCGGTTCCGGTATTCGACTAAAAACTTAACGAAAAAACTCCGGCATTTTAACCACAATTCAAGTGCTTGGTGTCACCGTGATCCTTGAGAACGGGTGAGAAGGTCTTCTTGCCTGCGTATTTGGTGGTGAAAACGCGTTCCGGAACCGGAGCGCGCTCAGGGGTAGACATGGCACCCATCCGCAAAGCGGTGTCGCGGGTAATGCGTTCGCTGGTGATGAAATTCACGCTCCTCACCGGCGCTCTTATCTTCGCGACCACACTCATGCTGATGACGCTGGAGAGCATTTCCGCGCAACGGGAAACACGTAACCTGCTGATCGACCGCTCTGTAGCTTCGCTGCAGACCACGGCGAGCCGGCTGGCCAACGCAGTGTCCGAGAATAATAACGGTTTCGTCGACCTGTATGTCGAGGAACTGATCGCCTCGCTCGGCGCGCAGGAAATGTACGTCCTCAACAATCGCCGCGAAGTGCTCGGCGAAGCCTATGACGACGATCGCGAACAGGGCCGCCTGCGCGCCGCCGACATGGCCGTCATGGCCTTGGGCGCCGGCGATCTGCGCTATTCCGTGCATGACGGTTTCCTGGAAATGGCTGCGCCCGTCTATACGGCCGAACGCCGACTGGTCGGTGTTGTCTATGCCAAGCGCGAACTTGTCGAACTGATCGCCTCGCGCAATGCAGCCATCCAGCGCCAGACGCTGATCGCGCTGTTCGCCCTGGGGATTTTCCTGCCGCTGGCCGCCCTCATTGTCGGCCGCGCCCTCAAGCCGGTGCAGACGCTGACCGATGCGGCGCGCCTTGCCTCGTCGAAAAATCTCGACATGCGGATCAATGTGAAGACCGGCGACGAGCTGGAAGTGCTCGCCAATGCCTTCAATCGCATGTTTGCGCGCCTGGACGGTAATCTCAAACGCATCCACCGGCTGGCCTATGTCGACCTGGTGACCGAGCTGCCCAATCGCGAGCGCTTCCGCAAGGAAACCGAACGCATGGCCCGCAAGGCGCTGGAAGAGGGCACGTCCGGTGCCGTTCTTTTCCTCGATCTCGACCGCTTCAAGCGCGTCAATGACAGTCTGGGTATCGGCGAGGGCGACCGCCTGCTGGAAATGGTCGCGCGCCGGCTGTCGGAAGTGACCCGTGGCTGTGACATGGCTTCCGGCGGCGGCGAGGAATCCTCGATGGTCGCCCGTCTCGGCGGCGATGAATTCACCGTTCTGCTGCCGCAGATTGCCGACAGCGCCGATGCGGCCCGCATTGCCAACAAGCTGGTCGACGCGATCCGCATGCCGTTCGAGATTTCCGGCCACCACGTCTTCCTGGGCGTGTCGATCGGCGTCGCCGTCTTCCCGCAGGACGGGGCCGACCCGGAAACCCTGATGCGCCATGCCGACCTGGCGATGGCCCACGCCAAACGCGCCGGCGGTTCGGCCGCGCAATTCTTCGAACCGGCGATGAACCAGTCCGCCTTCGAGCGCCTGGTGCTGGAAAACGAGCTGCGCGACGCCGTGCAGCAAGACCAGCTGGTCGTCTACTACCAGCCCAAAGTCCTGATGAAGGACGGCACGTGTGCCGGGGCCGAAGCGCTGGTGCGCTGGCAGCATCCGACGGCAGGCCTGCTGTCGCCGGGCGCCTTCATCGAGGCGGCCGAGGAATGCGGCCTGATCGGCGAGATCGGCGACTGGGTGCTGCGTGCCGCCTGCCGCGAAGCCGCCTCATGGCGCGCCCGCGGGCTGGAAATGCCGGTCGCGGTCAATGTCTCGGCCATGCAGTTCGAACGCGAGGGTTTCTCCGACTCCGTGCTTGACGCGCTGCAGGCCGCCGATCTGCCGCCGCACCTGCTGGAGCTGGAGCTCACCGAATCGATCGCGATGGAAAACCCGGAACGGGTGATCGAACAGGTGCAGCCGCTGCGTGATCGCGGTGTCAGCTTCGCCATTGACGATTTCGGTACGGGCCACTCCTCCCTGTCCTACCTGACGCGCATGCCGTTCGACGTGTTCAAGATCGACCAGTCCTTCGTGCGAGACATGGCGACCGACCCGCACGCCCGCATCGTCGTCGAGACGATTCTGGCCATGGCCAAGTCGCTGAAACTGGAAACCGTCGCGGAAGGCGTGGAAACCGCCGAGCAGATGAACATGCTGCGCGTCCAGGGTGCCACCCTGGCCCAGGGCTTCCTGTTCGGCCGGCCGATGCCGGGTGCCGATCTGGTGGAATTTGCCACCGATTCCAGCAGCGACTGCGCCGTCAACGAATAGCCGCGCCCGGCGTCCGGGGCGCCCGATACGGCAAAGCCTGCTTGTCATCCCGGATGGATGCCCGGCCTTGTGCCGGGCGCAAGTCCGGGACCCATGGGCACGGTGCGTCTCCAGACAAATATCGGTCCCGGCAACGCGCCTGCTTCCGGCCAGCCGCGGCGTCTATAGGTCCCGGCCCTGCGCCCCGCCTGCGCGGGGCATTCGGCTGGGATGACAATTGCGGTTGGTTTCAGCAGACCCCGGGGGTTGATCCTGCCCGTCGCGTCGGCCACATCCTGTTCTCATCCTGATTGCGGAGAGACCGTCATGACTTCCCCGACCGACTATGCCGATGCCAGCCAGTGGCGGGGCACCACGATTGTCGCGGTCCGCAAGGCCGGCAAGCTGGTGGTCGCCGGCGACGGCCAGGTGTCGATCGGGCCGACCGTGATGAAGGGCAATGCCCGCAAGGTGCGCCGCCTGGCCGGCGGTAATGTCGTGGCCGGTTTCGCTGGCGCCACGGCCGACGCCTTCGCCCTGTTCGAACGCCTGGAAGCCAAGCTGGAACAATATCCCGGCCAGCTCGCCCGCGCCTGCGTCGAGCTCGCCAAGGACTGGCGCACCGACCGCTATCTGCGCCGTCTGGAAGCCATGCTGATCGTCGGCGACAGCGTGGAAACCTACCTGCTGACCGGCGCCGGCGATGTGCTGGAACCGGAAGACGGCATCGTCGCTGTCGGCTCCGGTGGCAATTACGCCCTCTCGGCCGCCCGGGCCCTGTTCGACTACGAAGACGACCCGGAAGTCATCGCCCGCAAATCCATGGCCATCGCCGCCCGCATCTGCGTCTACACGAATGAAAACCTGACGGTAGAAGTGCTGGGCAGCGATTAAGGGGTGTTCCCGCCTTTCCTCCCCATTTCATGGGGAGGTGGATCGCCGCAAAGCGGCGAGACGGAGGGGCGCCGCGTAGCGGCGGAATGGCAGCGACTAGTGCCACCGCCTCCCGGCGCTTGCGCGCCGGCCCCTTCGACCCGCGGCTGATGCCGCGGCCCACTTCCCCACATCGTGGGGAAGAAAAGGAAGGCCCCCAACCCCTCACCGCACCGGCGGCACTTCGATCACCATCGCTTCGCCGCCGCGATCCACCGTCAGCGCGCCGCCATCGGCCTCGCTGTACTCGCCCATCAGCCAGTGCACGTCCCCGCAGCCGTCACTGCGCAACGCGCGCCCGTCGATCGCCATCACCCGGTCGCCCAGGCGCAGGCCGGCTTCGTCCGCCGGCGAGCCCTCGAACAGCTGCACCACCTCGACACCCTCTCCGGCAAAGGCCAGGGCAAAGCCCGGCTCGACCCGGTCCGGCGCCGGCGCGTCGCGCGGGGACAGGGTGAAGGCCGCGCCGGGATAGTCCAGCGTGACGATGAAACGATCCGTCATTCCCGCACCCACCAGGCTGGGCGGCGCGGTGCGCGTGGTCGCGCGCACAGGGCCGGGCGAGGTCTCGCCGATACGGAAATCCTCGAGCGTGAAACGCACCAGTTCGCGGTTTTCTGACCGCCCGCCCGCGCTTTCGCCTTCACTGCCCTGACCGGTAACCACCGATCCGCGCATGATGTGCGACCGCGCCGGACGACTGTCCGCAACCTGGTTGAACAGCACCACCTCTTCCTCGCTGCCGGTATCGAACAGCGCCTTGTCGGCGATCTCGCCCAGCGCATAGTCGAGCACGGGCGCGTGCGGATAGCCGAAATCATGAAGAGGGGCAGACAGAACCGTCTCCAGCGGCGCCAGCGCCGCCGCGCTTTCCGCGATCTCCAGCCGGCCGGCCTCTGCGTCGATCCGCCAGGCGCTGCCGGGCAGGATTTCCGATCCGATCACCCCGCCATCGATCAGGCAGGCCCCGGTCGCCAGGCCGGAAAAATCATGGATCAGCACCGGCACCCGGGTGAAGGTGACATCGCCCAGGGTCAGCCGGTCGATGATCGCGAAATCCATGGTGACCGGCGTGCCATTGGCATCGCGGCCGGTATTCCGGCCGACAATTTCCAGCCCCAGCGCATCGGCAAGCTGGCGCGACAGGATGGTCGGCGAACCGGTATCGAAGATGAATTCATGCGTCTCGCCGTTCACCGACGCGTCGAGATAGAATTTCCGCACCCGCGTCTCGACCGGCACGCCGGAGACCGGCGCCGGGCGCTCGATCCCCACAGGGACCGACAGCAGGGCCTGCAGGTCGTCCTGCTGCGCAAAAGCCGGTGAAGGGGCTGGAAGGGTTACGGCCAGCACACCGGTGAGCACCGGTAGGGCCAGTCGGACAAATGAAAATCGCCGGGTGAAGGGCGTCGGGCATGGTCTGGTCATGGGTCATCTCCCCGTCAAGGAAACACCCGCATCGACCCATCCCCCGATGTGCCTGTGGGCACTCTAGCCGCGGCGAATTGCGCAGGCCACAAGCAATGCAGAAGCAGAACCACTCTTCCCCGCCCTGTGCCGGGGCCTGGAACGGGGTCCAGGGAAAGTGGAGCCTGGTGGTTGCGGCAGGCGCCTCCTCTCCCCGGCCGGGGAGAGGAATCAAAGGTGAGGGGCGGCCGCGACAGCGGCCACTCAGAGACTCTTTGCGGCGCTGGCGCGCGGCCCCTCATCCGCCGCTTCGCGGCACCTTCTCCCCGGTGGGGGAGAAGCGCCAGCCACCCTCATTCATACCGTCTTCATTCCGGGCCGGGCAGGTCTATGCCGTGACGTTCGGGGACAGTCCGCCGGTCAGCGGGATGACCGTGGTCTATACATTCCATGCCGGTTCCGCGATCTCCTCCGAGCCCCCGCGCGGGCCGGACGGGTTTGACGGCTATGGCGAGCCGGGCGGTAGCGGCCGCTGGCATGCCAGCGGCTTCGTCGAGATCGCGGGCAATGGCGTGGACGGCCTGTCCGATGCGCCGCCGTTCGGGACCGACCCGTCCTATCATCTGCAATAGCTGGCCGCGGGGTCCGACCAGGCCCTGTGCAAGGAATGGCCGCAGATCGCCGTGGGCGAGAGCGCCGATCCGCAATCCCTGTGCTGGATCACCAACCCCGATGTCACCGCCGTGGAGCGGCGGCAGTAGGAGGCGGTCCGGGGCACTGCGGGTGGAGAAGCGGGGACGGACACTCATTCCCGCTTTGGCACTCGTACTCTTCAGCCTTCCCTTCTATCCTGACACCATGAAACGCGTACTCGTCGCAGCCGGGTGGCTTGCCTTCGTGTTACTCCTCGTCGGCAGTCTGATCGGCTTTCCTATTCTCGCAGCGGCGTCCCGGTCCGGTTTGCAGGGCTGCGGCGACGTCGAAGCCGAGGTGAAAGACGTTGCCGGTGGCCCGAGGACGCGCCGATACGGCGTGCCTACGACCCGCCGGCTTTACCGCGCGGAGAGCGTGGGCGGCGGCTATTTTCTGTTCTCGGCCGAGGCTGGTGCCTTCGAGACGGGCGACCGCGTCCTGCTGGCGCGCAGCTGCAATGCGGATGGCGAGGTGATGGTTCGGGCCAGTCTGCGAGGGCGCCTGGAATAGAAGCGAATTTCGGCAGAGGGGGCGGTGCCTGCCCATCCCTTCCATGCCTTCTTGCTAGCAAGGGTTTCATGCCCGCCCCTGCGCCGGCCGGGCCTGCCCCCGCGCGCACAATGCTTTCCCCGGACCTCGTTCCGGGGAAGTGGCGCTTTTGCTTCAAACACAACAGCGTGTCATCCCGGCCACCCGCATACGCGGGCGCTGGTTTCTGCCCCGCGCAGACGGGGCGCAAGTCCGGGACCCATAATCCCGGTGCCCATCCAGCTGTCGCGGACATCGCGCCTGCTACGCGGCACAACGAGCGTATGGGTCCCGGCCCTCCGGCCTGCCTCCGCAGGCCATGCGACCGGGATGACAAGAGGAACGGGCCCTACGCCGCGAAAATCTGGTCTTCGTTTCGGAAGGTCTTGAATTCCAGATTGTTTCCAGCCGGATCGCGGACGAAGAATGTGCCCTGTTCGCCCGGCTGACCTTCGAAGCGGACATAGGGTTCGATGACGAATTCGAAGCCGGCATCGCGGAATTTTCCGGCCAGGCTTTCCCAGTCTGACCAGTCCAGCAAAAGACCGAAATGGCGGCATGGAACCTGGTGACCGTCGACATCACCGGTCGGGGCGGGGGTGCATTCATCCGGCGCGTAGTGAGCGACGATCTGATGGCCATAGAGGTCGAAATCGACCCAGTTCTCGGCCGAACGGCCTTCCGGACACCCGAGCAGACCACCATAGAAACGGCGCGCCTCGGCAATATCGTTGACAGGAAAAGCCAGGTGGAAACGGGGACGGCTCATGGGCGTTCTGCCTTTCGGGACTGGTTTCAGACCATGGCCCTGATTACATCATGCTGACCAACAGGCAACGCAAAGCTATCGATGACCGATTTTTCTCCCCGCGAAATTGTCTCCGAACTCGACCGCCATATCGTCGGCCAGTCCGACGCGAAGAAGGCCGTGGCCATCGCGCTGCGCAATCGCTGGCGACGGCGGCAGCTGGACGAGACACTCGCCGAGGAAGTCACGCCGAAGAATATCCTGATGATCGGGCCGACCGGTGTCGGCAAGACAGAGATCTCCCGCCGCCTGGCCAAACTGGCCGGGGCGCCCTTCATCAAGGTGGAAGCCACCAAGTTCACCGAGGTCGGCTATGTCGGCCGCGATGTCGACCAGATCGCCCGCGACCTGGTTGAAATCGCCATTTCCCTGGTACGCGAGAAAAAGCGCGAGGAAGTGAAGGCGCGCGCCCATACGGCTGCCGAGAACCGCGTTCTCGAAGCGCTGGTCGGTCCGGGGGCGTCCGAGAGCACGAAGGACAGTTTCCGCAAGCGTCTGCGCGCCGGCGAACTGGACGACAAGGATGTCGAGATCCAGCTGTCCGAGACGTCCTCGCCCATGCAGATGCTGGACATTCCGGGCATGCCCTCGGGCGGGGCCGGCGTGCTCAATCTGGGCGAGCTTTTCGGCAAGGGCTTCCCGAAGAAGACCAAGACCGTGCGCATGAAGGTGAAGGACGCCTATGAGCCGCTGATCGAGGAAGAGGCCGACAACCTGCTCGACGACGCCCAGATCACCGCCGAGGCGATCCGGCTGGCCGAGAATGACGGCATCGTCTTCCTCGACGAGATCGACAAGATCGCCGCGCGTTCCGACGCCCGCGGCGGCGATGTCTCCCGCGAGGGCGTGCAGCGCGATCTTCTGCCGCTGATCGAAGGCACGACGGTGACCACCAAGCACGGCGCCATCAAGACCGACCACATCCTGTTCATCGCCTCGGGCGCCTTCCACGTCGCCAAACCCTCGGACATGCTGCCTGAATTGCAGGGCCGCCTGCCGATCCGGGTCGAATTGTCCGCGCTCACCGAGGCCGATTTCATCCGCATCCTCACCGAACCGGAAGCCAATCTGATCACGCAGTACACCGCGCTGATGGGTACGGAAGGCGTGACGCTGGACTTCACCGAAGATGCCGTGAAGGCGCTGGCCAAGCTGGCCGCCGACGTCAATTCCACCGTCGAGAATATCGGCGCACGGCGGCTGCAGACCGTGATGGAAAAACTGGTGGAGGAGGTCTCCTTCACCGCCTCCGACCGCTCCGGCGAAACGATCACGATCGACGAGGCCTATGTCGCCAAACATGTCGGCGAACTCGCCAGGAATGCCGATCTGTCGAAGTTTATTCTTTAGGTTTGACCCGCAGCGTCACGTAGAAGGCCCCGCCGCCGCCATGGCGGATATGGGCGGGCGCTATTCCTGACACCTGCTGACGAAATTCCGGACTGCCCAGCCATTCCGGTAGTTTGCGGCGCAGGACGCCGGGTTCCTCGACATAATCCCAGGGCTCGGCATCGCGCTCGCGCGTCTTCAGCCCCTTGCCGGTAATGACCAGCACGGTGCGATATCCCCCCCTGTGGGCCATCGTGATAAAATGGCGCAGCGAGGACAGGGCCTGGTCCTGGGTCAGCCCGTGCAGGTCGAGCCGGGCATCGATCTCCACCCGGCCCCGGCGCACACGTTTCTCCGTCGAGCGGTCGTGCGGGACGGGCGGGTGATGGGTGGCCGGATCGCGATAGGCATGACGCTGCGGCAGCGGCTTATCCGGCATCCGGGCGGAAACGTCTCCGGACGAGGCATCAATGTTACGCGAAGGGGGGTCCAATGAGGGCTCTTCGTCACGCTCAAGTGACTGCTTTTTGGCATCATCGAGCGGCGTGACCGAACGCGCCACTTTCCGCCAGAGCGCGCGCTCCTCGGGCCGTATCGTCCGCTTGCCCTTCACCCCCGGTCACGCAGGCTCACGGTCAGCGAAGAGGCGTGCAACCACCGTGTGCGGCAACAGCATTACCCAGTCCGCCTGCGCCCGCGTCGAGCCGGCCCGGCGCTCTGCGGCCTCACCCCATCCCCAGAAAAAATCCACCCGCAACGGACCCGTAATTGCGCCGCCGGTATCCTGCGTCACGACCAGGCCGGACCAGGGACCCAGCTCGGGCAGGTCGGCACTCAGCCAGACCGGCACGCCATAGGCGTGCTGGGACGGGTCGACCGCGATCGAGGCCATCGGCGTCAGCGGCACGCCGGCCGAGCCGGACGGACCGATGGCCGGATCGTCCAGTCTCTGGGTCTGGAAGAAGACATAGCGCGGATTGACCGCGAAGAGCTCGGCTGTGGCCTGTGGACCGTTCTCCTCCAACCAGGCCTCGATCCCGGCCTTCGACGCCGCATGCGCCTCCAGCGCGCCCCGCTCGATCAGTTCGCGGCCGATCGAGCGGTAGGGCAGACCGTTATGGGCAGCAAAGGCAGCCCGTTCCTGATGACCGTCGGGCCAGACCAGCCGGCCGGAGCCCTGGATCTGCAGAAAGAAGACATCGGCCGGACGGCCCCAGGCGAAAATCTCGCCGGCATCCTGGCGTTCGATCTCGCCGCGATCCTTGTAGAGCACCAGCTCGCCGCCACGCACCTCGCCGACGATGCGCCGGCCGGCCAGGGCCGGATCGAACCGGCCCAGATCGACGGTGACAAGATCGTCCGGACGGCGGCGCAAGGGCTGGGTAGACCCATCCCCGGGCTCCGGGCGGACATGGACGAAAGGCTCGTAATAACCCGTCATCATGCCGGTTTGCGCCTCGGTCCCGCTCTCCGGCTCGACTGCGACAACGCGCACCGGCGTGAACACGGCCTCGAAGACCGGCTGTAGCGGCGCCGCTCCCGGCTCCACCGCATCGAGCTGGGTGCAGGCCTCGCGCCAGTCGGCGACCGTTCCGGCCCAGCGGGCCCGTTCGCTCAGCGCCGCAGCCCCTTCACGCACCCGCAGGCGTTCACAACTGCGCAGAAAGGCCGATTGCGCGTCGGCGAGATCGGCCTCTGCCCAGCCGGACAGCCCGTCCCAGCTGGCGGGCAGGAATTCAAGCGTATCAGGCAAGGGCGCCGGCGGTTCTTCCGGCTGTGGCGCGGGTTCAGGCTCCGGCTGGCATGCGATCAGCAGCAGACAACCGGCCGCGATCGTCCAGGGTGCGTGCCGGCGTCTAAGCCGAGGCGACACGGGTCAGCACCCAGTTCGGATTGCTGTCGTCCGTGCGGCGCTGGAAGACCCAGTCCTCATGCACCGTCGAGAGACGATTGAAGTCACCGGCGACGGACTTGCCATTGGCATCCAGGGTCTCGGTCGCGATCTCGGCATCGAAATGGACCTTGATCATCGCGACATGATCGGTGTGGTCCGCCTCGGTGATCTCGGCCGAACGGATCCGCTCGATCTCCGTGCGCACGGTCTCGCCCTTCGTCTCACGCTTGGCAATGGCCGCCTCGTATCGATCATAGACGGCCGGTGCGAGCAGCGGTTTGAGCGCTTCGCGATCGCCCCGCGCAAAGGCCTCAACAATCATTTCATAGGCGGCGCGAGCGCCTTCCAGAAAACGCGCCGGGTCGAAGCCGGTATCAGCGGCGGCAATGGCTTCCAGACCCGCAGCGGCCGGTCCCTCGAAGGCCGGGCGCAGATGTGTCGCGCTATCCGACGCCAGATCCTTGCGGGTTTCGACATCCCGGGGGGCAGGCGCTTCCATATGGCCTTCGCGCCGTCCGAGCACTGAATACAGGCGGATAGCGAAGAAAACGGCGATGGCACCGAAGATAAGGGTCGAGAGGAGTTCGATCATCAAGGTCCGCCAGACAGGGCAAGCAAAGGGTCCAGCTTCTAGATATAGGCCGGATTGGCGGTCACGTCAGCCTCTGCGCTGTGGTGCTGCCAGCTTGCCGCAGACAGGCCCGCATGTTAACGGGCCCGCCTTGTTTCAGTACGGCCCTGTTGAGGGGTCCGACATTCACCTTGCCCGAACCGGGGCTCATCCGGGGACTTCCATGACCGACGCACCGTCCATGCCGACCGACAATCAGACACCCGCCCAGCCGCAACTTCGCGTGCTGGCGCAGTATGTGAAGGACCTGTCCTTCGAGAATCCCGGCGCTCCGGACACGCTGCGTCCGGGTCAGCCGGCCCCCGGCATCGACCTCTCGATCGACGTACGCGCCCGCAGTGTCGGCGACGATACGTTTGAAGTTCTTCTGGTGATCAACGCACGCGCGACCCGCAAATCCGAAGCCGGTGAAGACAGCGTCGTCTTCATCGCCGAGCTGTCCTATGGCGGCCTGTTCCAGATGGCCAATATCCCGGACGCCGAGCGCGAGCCCTTCCTGCTGATCGAATGCCCGCGCATGATCTTCCCCTATGCGCGCCGCATCCTCGCCGACACCACGCGCGACGGTAATTTCCCGCCGCTGATGCTGGATCCGGTGGATTTCGCCAGCCTCTATCGCCAGCAGCTGGCCAAGCGTGCCGCCGCCGTTCCGGGCGCCGACACCAATGGCAATGGCGATCCGGCCGCGTCGAACTGACGCGAGACCGCTAGACGTTCGACAGACGTTTCCAGAGCGCGTCGTCACCCAGCTCGTCGATAAAGGCGGCATGGGCGGCGCGCTCTGCGTCGGACACGCGCGAGACCAGCGGCTGCGGCCGCGGTGTCCGCGCGGGAAACGCCACCTTGCCGTCCGCCGAGGCATGCCGGCCCGACAAGTCGAGCGCGCGGGTGCGACCACCCGTCAGCTCCAGATAGACTTCCGCCAGGAGCAGGGCGTCGATCAGGGCGCCGTGCTTGTCACGCGTGTCAAGCGAGATCTCGAACCGCTTGCACAGCGCATCCAGCGAGACATAGGAACCGGGAAACTTGGCGCGGGCAATGCGGGCCGTGTCCTTGAACCGGTCTTCCGGATAGATGGGATGGCCAAGCCGGGCGAGCTCCATATTGATGAAGCCGCGGTCGAAGGGCGCATTGTGCGCGACCAGGACGGCGTCACCGACGAAGGCCAGGAAGTCCTCGGCGATCTCCTCGAACAGCGGCTTGTCGGCGAGGAATTCCGCCGTCAGTCCCGTGATCTCGATCACTTCCTTGGGGATGGAGCGCTGCGGATTGACATAGGCGTGATAGGTCTTGCCCGTCGGGATGCAGTCGATCACCTCGACGCAGCCCAGCTCGGTCACCCGGTCGCCGGTATTGGGATCAAGACCCGTGGTTTCCGTGTCGAAGACGATTTCGCGCATATCCGCCCCTGGACCTCTCTGGCTGTCGGCCGCTCGCCCGCCGGCCGGAATGTCTAGCTGGCGCGCAAGGCCGCGATGATCTTGCCAACCTGCTGACGTGCATCGTCGAAACCGCCCGATGTTTCAACGGTATAATCTGCTTTTTCCAGCTTCACCGAATCAGGTGTCTGCCGCGCGATTATGGCCGCCAGCTTGTCTTCCGTCATGCCGGGCCGCTGCAGCACGCGTTCGCGGCGGACATGAAGCGGTGCATGCACGGCAATCACCGCATCAACATGTTCATGACCGCCGGTCTCGAAGAGCAGCGGCACATCGAGGATGACGATATCGGCGCCATCGTTTCTCGCTGCATCGAGAAAATGCTGCCGGGCTTCGGCGACGAGAGGGTGCACAATGGCCTCCAGCCGGGCAAAACCGTCCGGATTCTCGTTCAGCTGCCGGGAAAGGCGCGCCCGGTCGATCGAGCCGTCTTCGGCCAGCGAGCCGGGAAAAGCGGCTTCGACGGGCCCGACCGCTGCGCCACCGGCATCATAGAGCGCATGCACGCAGGCATCGGAATCGAAGACCGGGATACCGGCCTCGCGGAACAGCCTGGCTGTCGCCGATTTTCCCATGCCGATCGAGCCTGTCAGACCGATGATTTTCATGGGCGGGCTCCCAGGGCTTCAAGCAGGACAGGACGAACCGGCGGATCGGCCGGCGCATCCTTGCCGAAGAAGGCCCGGAAGCTGGGCCGGGCCTGGCCAATCAGCATGTCCAGCCCGTCAATGGTTTTCAGACCAGTCTGCCTTGCCCCGGCGAGAAACCCAGTGACAAGCGGTGTGTAGACACTGTCGAAGACGATCGCGCCGGTCCGCGCCATCGCCCAGTCCATGACGAGATCGTTGTCGCCCTTCAGGCCAAGCGCCGTCGCATTGACGACGATGTCGGCCCTTGCAAGTGCCGCGTCGCGATCTTCCCAAGGGACAATGCCGGCATCGGGGGCAAGTTCAGCCGCCAGCGCCCGGGCCCGGTCGGCAGTCCGGTTGGAAAGGAGCAGATTCTTGACACCCGATGTCACCAGCGCATGGACCAGCGCCCGCGCCGCGCCGCCCGCACCGAGCACCAGGGCGGTTGATTGATGATAGGCGGGTTTTGCGGGTTCTAGGGCACTGAGAAAACCCTTGGCATCGGAATTGTCGGCCAGAATGCCGTCAGGATGAAATGTCAGGAGGTTGGCGGCACCGATGGCCTTCGCGGCCGGTGTTGCCCGGTCGGCCAGTGCGAGGGCGGCTTCCTTGTGCGGCAGGGTGACATTGAGCCCGCTTGCCTGGGTATGGGCCAGCCCGCGCACAAAAGCCTCGAAACCTGAAGGCGGCACGGCAAACGGCAAGTAGGCGGCGTCCAGTCCGAGCGTGCGGATCCAGCGTCCCATCAACCGGGGCGACAGCGAGTGCGCGACCGGGTCGCCCGCCACGCCGGCAAAGACCGCGCGGCCTGTCAGCCCGTCCATCATGCCGGGATCACGTCGAATTCGCGCAGCGCATCCAGGAGCGGCAGGAGCGGCAGGCCGAGAATGGCGTAGTAATCGCCCTCGATCTTCTCGAACAATTGCGCGCCCAGACCTTCGAACGCATAGGCACCGACACTGGCAGTCAGGGCAAAGCCGGCGCGCTCGAGATAGTCATCGAGAAACGCGTCGGAAAAGGCGCGTACATGCAGGGTGGAGGATTGCTGGTGCTGCCAGACGCATTCACCGCCGCGATAAAGCGCCAGGCCGGAATGCAGCTGATGCGACCGGCCGCGCATCGCCATAAGACGATCGCGTGCCAGGGCGGCATCCGGCAATTTGTCGAGCAGGGCACCATCGAGTTCCATCGTCTGGTCAGCACCCAGAACGAGGGCACGCCGCCGGCCACGCGACACCGCTTCGGCCTTGGCTTTGCCCAGAACCAGTGCCATCTCGGCCGGCGAAAGCTCGCAGCGCTCATTCTTGATCACCCCCTCGTCGACATCGGGTTTTTCGACCGAGAAATCGATGCCCGCATTGTCGAGGATCTGGCGGCGGATCTGGCTGCCGGACGCGAGGACGAAGTCAGTCATGATTTGGCTGTACGCTTTTCGTTGACGAGATTGATGATCTTGGCGGCCGTTTCCTCGATCGACCGGCGGGTCACATCGATGGTCGGCCATTTGTGCTTGGCGTAGAGCCGCTTGGCATAAAGGATTTCGTCGCGTACCGCGAAGTCGTCGATATAGTCGGTATCGCGATCCTCGTTCAGGCTCAGCAGGCGGTTGCGGCGGATCTGCACGATACGCTCCGGCGAGGCAGTCAGGCCGACAACCAGCGGATTGCGCAGTTTGAAGATCGCCTCGGGCAGGGGCACGTCCTTGACCAGCGGGATATTCGCCGCGCGATAGCCGCGATGGGCGAGATAGACGCTCGTGGGTGTTTTCGAAGTGCGGCTGACGCCCAGCAGCACGATATCGGCCGCTTCATAATCATCGCCCTGGCCATCATCATGCGCCATTGTGTAGTTGAGCGCGTCGATACGGCGGAAATATTCGGCGTCCAGCGAGCGCTGGGCACCGGCACGGCTGGCGACAGGCCGGCCAAGATAGGTGCTCAGCGTGGCGAGCATCGGATCGAGGACGGCGATGGCCGGCACGCCGAGTTCGGCACAGCGTGTTTCCAGCTCCCGGCGCAGGTCGGCATTGACGATGGTGTACATCACCACGCCGGGATAGGCCTCAACCTCCTCGAACACGCGTTCCATCTGCCGCGAGGAACGCACCAGGGCATACAAATGCTCCAGAGGATGCGTGCCCTCGAACTGTGCGACTGAGGCGCGCATAACCTCCATCAACGTCTCACCGGTTGAATCCGACACCATATGAATGTGGAAACAGGTTTCGAAATGTGTGGATGGCGGAACGGTCATCGCGCGTTTTTGCCCCTCGATCGCGTTTACGATCTGTTAACAAATTGGGAAAACCGGCCTCGTTCTGGCCATCCGCTTCCCGCCCTGTGAGTAGTACCGGGTGTTACCCGGCAGAACCAACACCTCTTTCCACACGCCGAACGCTGTGAACAAGCCTGTTCATGAATATCTACAATTCACAGGGTGGATCGGGTTTTCGACACGATACTCTTTCAGGATACGTCTTCAATATATTGTTTTTTATAATATAATTTCTGTTTTCAAGCCCACTTTTTCGGTCGGGATGTGGATATCTCGCCGGGGACAGCGATATCCGGCAAAACGGTATCGCCGTATTCGCCCACACGATTCACCGCCCTACAATCACATCAATTCAATTAAATGGTTTTGGGAGGGAAAAGGGGCTGGTGAAAAGGACGCATTGATCGAAAGCGCGCAGATGCCTAATCAGACGGTATGACACTGATCTCGAAAAAGCCGATGCTCGCCGTCCTCGCCGGAGAGACGCAGACCCCGCCTCCGGTCTGGCTGATGCGCCAGGCCGGCCGGTATCTCGACGAGTACAGGGAGGTTCGCTCCCGGGCAAAGAACTTCATCGATTTCTGTTTCTCGCCCGATCTGGCGGCCGAAGTGACTCTGCAGCCGATCCGCCGGTTCGGTTTTGATGCAGCAATCCTGTTTGCCGACATTCTGCTGATCCCGATCGCGTTGGGCCGCAAGGTCTGGTTCGTCACCGGCGAAGGTCCCAAGCTGGAAGCCTTCGATCCGCTGGCGTTCGAGACGCTGACGCCGGAGCGTGCCCGCGAGGTGCTGGCACCGGTCGGCGAAACGCTGCGCCGGGTTGCGCCTGAACTTCCCGAAGAGACAACGCTGATCGGTTTCGCCGGGGCACCCTGGACCGTCGCAACCTACATGGTCGAGGGCGGCGGGTCGAAGGACCGGTTTTCCGCCCGCGTTGCGGCCTGGCAGCATCCGGAAGCCTTCGACGGGATGCTGGACCGGATCGCCGACGCGACGGCGGAATACCTGGTGATGCAGGCCGAGGCCGGTGCCGAGGTGCTGAAGATTTTCGACAGTTGGGCGGAAGGCCTGCCGGAACCCCTGTTCGAGCGCGTCGTGATCCGGCCGACGAGGCGGATTGTCGACAAGGTGCGCGCTGCAGGTGTGACGGTGCCGATCATCGGTTTTCCGCGGGGGGCCGGGGCCTTCTACGCCCGTTATGCCCGCGAGACCGGCATTACGGCCGTGGCGCTGGATACGGGCATGGATCCAGCCTGGGCGCAGTCCATGCTGCCCGAGGGCATGCCGGTTCAGGGCCATCTCGACCCGGCGGCGCTGCGCGCGGGCGGTGCGGCCTTGCGCAGTGAAACGCAGCGTTTGCTGGATAGCTGGTCAGGACGGCCCCATATCTTCAACCTGGGTCACGGCATTACGCCCGATGTCCCGGTCGCGCATGTCCATGAATTGCTGGCGTGCATCCGGGAGCGGGCCTGAAACAGGAGAGCGCCATGGGTGATGCGCGCCGCAAGCTGGCTGTTGTGCTGTTCAATCTGGGCGGTCCGGACGGTCCGGACGATGTTCGTCCCTTCCTGCGTAATCTCTTCCGCGACCCGGCGATTATCCGTGCGCCTGGGCTGATCCGCGAAGCGCTGGCGCTGCTGATCTCCACGACGCGAGCGAAGGAAGCAAAAGCCAATTACGCCAAGATGGGCGGCGGTTCGCCCCTCCTGCCGGAAACCCGCAAGCAGGCCGAAGCGCTGAAGGCAGAGCTGGAGACGGTTTTCCCCGATCACGAGATCGGTGTTTGGCCGGCGATGCGCTACTGGCATCCGCTGACCGAGGATGTGGCGGAGGAAGTCTCGGCCTGGTCGCCGGATGAATGCGTGCTGCTGCCGCTTTATCCGCAATTTTCCACGACGACGACGGCGAGTTCTCTGAGGCGCTGGCGCGAGGCGGGCGGTCCGGAAACCCGCACGGTGTGCTGCTATCCTACTGAACCGGCTTTTGTGGATGCGCACGCGGCGCTCATCCGCAAGACCTGGGAAAAGGCGGGCCGGCCGGACAATGTCCGTCTGCTGTTCTCGGCCCACGGCCTGCCGAAGAAGGTCATCGAGGACGGCGATCCCTATCAGTGGCAGGTCGAACAGACGGTCGAGGCCGTGATGCGCCAGATGCCGGAGTTCCCGGACTGGCAGGTGTGTTATCAAAGCCGGGTCGGACCGCTGGAATGGATCGGTCCGTCGACCGAAGAGGCGATTGAGGGTGCTGCGAAGGACGGCCGGAACATTCTTCTCAGTCCGATCGCCTTTGTCTCCGAGCATATCGAGACGCTGGTCGAGCTCGACGAGGAATATGGCGATCTGGCCCGCGAGCACGGTGTGACATCCTATGTCCGTGTGCCGGCGTTGGGTCTGGATGCTGTTTTTATTGAATCCCTGGCGACATTGGTGAAGTCTGCCCTGGCGGGGGCGCCCGGTCCGCGATGCGATACGGGCGGGCGGATCTGTCCGGTAAATTGGTCCGGATGTCCCTGCCGGAGCGGGGAATTGGAAACAGTATGATCCTGGCGGCGGCGTATGACTGGTTGCGGGCCCTTCACATCCTGGCGGTAATCGCCTGGATGGCGGCGATGCTCTATTTGCCGCGGCTTTTCGTCTATCACTGCGGCGCCCAGCCGGGCGGCGAGCTGGACGAGACGCTGAAAATCCAGGAACGCCGTCTGCTCAAGGGCATCATGAACCCGGCCATGGGTGCGACCTGGCTGTTCGGCCTGCTTCTGGTCTGGTCGAATGCCGAGCGGGCGGGCGGCTGGACGATCTTCCTGCACTGGGCCTGGATGGCCAAGTTTGCACTCGTGCTGGCGATGTCGGCGATGCACGGTGTCTATTCCAAACGGGCCCGCCTGTTTGCCGAAGGCACGAATGACTGGTCGGACAAGCGCTATCGCATGCTCAATGAAGTGCCCTTCCTGCTCGCCTTCTTGATTGTGCCGATCGCGGTGGTGGCGCTGAAATAGCGGACCGCCCCGCGCTTGTGCTTGACGGGGATGGCAAGGCGTGGCAAGGCTTTGCGTAACTCCTCTTATGGATCCTTTCTTTGCGTGGCGCAGGACATTGGTCCGACGACGCGCCAGCCCATTCCACATGTCACAGGTCGTTTCCGGGTAGCCGGCACACCTATTGTTTGAACGCGACAACTCCCGGTCCCGGGATGGTCGCCCGTAATGTCTGATAGATAGACCCATCATGACCGACGAAACTTCCCTGCCCGCCCCGCTCGAAGGCCTGGAGCGGATGACCCTGCAGGATCTCAAGGAAAAGAAGCCGACCGAACTCCTGCAGTTCGCCGAGGCCCTGGAGATCGAGAACGCCTCGGCTCTGCGCAAGCAGGGCATGATGTTCGCCATCCTCAAGGCGCTGGCTGAACGCGGTGTCGAAATCCACGGCGGCGGGGTTATGGAAGTCCTCCAGGATGGGTTCGGCTTCCTGCGCTCGCCGGAATCCAACTATCTGGCCGGTCCCGACGACATCTATGTCTCGCCGACCCAGATCCGCAAATTCGGCCTGCGCACCGGCGATACGGTCGAGGGCGAGATTCGCAGCCCGCGCGACGGCGAGCGCTATTTCGCGCTGCTCAAAGTCTCCTCGATCAATTTCCAGGATCCCGAAAGCGCCCGCCACAAGGTGCATTTCGACAATCTGACGCCGCTCTACCCCGAGAGCCGCTTCGAGATGGAGTCGCAGGATCCGACGGTGAAGGATCGCTCGGGCCGGGTGATCGATATCGTCGCCCCGCTTGGCAAGGGCCAGCGCGGCCTGATCGTCGCGCCGCCGCGGACCGGTAAAACCGTCCTGCTGCAGAACATCGCCCACTCCATCGAGAATAACCATCCGGACTGCTATCTCATGGTGCTGCTCATCGACGAGCGCCCGGAGGAGGTGACCGACATGCAGCGCACGGTGAAGGGCGAGGTGATCGCCTCCACCTTCGACGAGCCGGCAACGCGTCACGTCCAGGTCTCCGAAATGGTGATCGAGAAGGCCAAGCGCCTGGTCGAACATGGGCGCGATGTGGTTATCCTGCTGGACTCGATCACGCGTCTGGGCCGCGCTTACAACACCGTCGTTCCGTCCTCGGGCAAGGTGCTGACCGGCGGTGTCGACGCCAACGCCCTGCAGCGGCCCAAGCGCTTCTTCGGTGCCGCGCGGAATATCGAGAATGGCGGCTCGCTGACCATCATCGCCACGGCGCTGATCGATACCGGTTCGCGCATGGACGAAGTGATCTTCGAAGAGTTCAAGGGTACGGGTAACTCGGAAATCGTGCTGGACCGCAAGGTCGCCGACAAGCGCGTCTTCCCGGCCATCGACATCCTCAAGTCCGGCACCCGGAAAGAGGAACTCCTCGTCGACCGCAGCCAGCTGCAGAAAATGTACGTGCTGCGCCGCATCCTCAATCCGATGGGCGCCCAGGACGCGATCGAGTTCCTGCTCGACAAGCTGCGTCAGACCAAGACCAATGACGAATTCTTCGACTCGATGAATACGTAGGTCTGAATCGCCAACGTTTGTCATCCCGGATGGATGCCCCGCGCAGGCGGGGCGCAAGTCCGGGACCCATAATCCCGGTGTTCATTCAGCTGGCGCGGATATCGAGCCCGCTTCCGGCCAACGGCGGCGCGTATGGGTCCCGGCTCTCCAGCCCGCCTGTACGGGCTATCCGGCCGGGATGACAATAGTGTCCCGGTTTTCCTACGGCACCAGCACACTCGCACCCGTCGTCCGCCGTCCCTCCAGGTCCTCATGCGCCTTTTGGGCGTCGGCCAGGGCATAGCGCTGGTTGATGTCGATCGAGATGGCGCTGCGGGCGACGGCGTCGAAGACATCGGCGGTGTTCGCGGCGAGATCATCGTCTGACGCCACATAATGCATCAGCGAAGGCCGGGTGACATAGAGCGAGCCCTTCTGGGTGAGGATGCCCAGATTGACGCCGGTCACCGGTCCGGACGCGTTCCCGAAGGTCGCGAGAAGACCGCGCGGTGCCAGACAGTCCAGCGACATCTCGAACGTATCCTTGCCGACACCGTCATAGACGACCGGCACGCCGCGGCCGCCGGTGATCTCGCGGACGCGCTTGACGACATTCTCGCGGGAATAATTGATCACATGCGCCGCGCCCTTCTGCCGCGCGATCTCGCATTTCTCGTCGCTGCCGGCGGTACCGATCAGCGCAACGCCCATGTCGGCCGCCCACTGGCAGGCGATCTGGCCGACCCCGCCGGCGGCGGCATGGAAGAGGATCGTGTCGCCGGTCTTGAGCGCATAAGTGTCCTTGAAGAGATAGCGCACCGTCATGCCCTTCAGCATGAGGGCTGCGGCCTGTTCGTCGCTGACACTATCGGGGATTCTGGCAACCCGCCCGGCCGGCAGGATATGAGCCTGGGAATAGGCGCCGATGGGCCCCGATCCATAGGCGACCCGGTCGCCTTCCTTCAGCGTTGTCACGCCGTCGCCGACGGCCTCGACGATGCCGGCGGCTTCCAGGCCGATCCCGCTGGGCAGGGGCAGGGGGTAGAGACCGGAGCGATGATAGGTATCGATGAAATTCACGCCGATGGCCGTGTGCCGGACCCGGATCTGACCCGGTCGCGGATCGGCGAGATCGACAGTGTCCAGACGCATCACGTCTGGTCCGCCGGTCTCGTGAATGCGGATCGCCTGGATGCTCATTGCGCGTGCTCCCGTATCAACCTCCTGTCAGATAAGATGTTTCCCGTGAAACACCAGAGCTGAGGCTATTGAGCCGGACAGGCCGCGATCTGAGCCTGCAGCGCGTCCGCACCGCCCAGCGCGACAACAGCCGTGTCGACATCGTCGATCGAGAGTAGTTCCACACCGGCTGCCGCGGCCGTCTGGTAAACAGCGGGATCGCCGTTTTCGAGCCTGAACAGGCCGGCGGAGGTTTCCAGTCCGGCTTCGGCGAGGCGAGCGTCCTGGTTGGCGTCCGCGGCCCCCACCCCGGTCCAGATATAGACGGCCTCAAGATTGGCGCCGGCTGCGCTCAGGGCGGCGGGGTCATTGGGGGCAGACAGGAGGAGGCCGTCATCGAGGGCGTGGATCGCGGCGGCCTGGTCGATGGAATAGGCGATGATGGCGACTTCATCGCGCGCGTCGTGGTCGTGGACAAAGCCGACGATCTCTTCGGGGGAGACGGATTTCAGGTCGAGATTGAGAACCAGGCCGGCCTCGCGTGCCACCGTCAGGGCATCGGTGAGGGTCGGGATGGTGTCCTCGACAATCATGCCGTCCGGATCGCGCAGGGTGGTACGGGAGAGCGCCTCCCAGGCGAGACCGTCCAGCGAGCCGGCTCCCGTCGTGGTGCGGTCCAGCGTGTCGTCATGCAGCAGGAAAAGCACGCCATCGGCGGAGCGGCGTACATCGATCTCGGCATAGAGCACGCCCAGCTCGGCAAGGCGGCGCAGCGTGGAAAGCGCGTTTTCCGGATAGCCAGGCGCCGGGCCGGCGCGGTGTGCGGCGAGCATGGCGGCCCCGGTCTCGCGGAAACAGTCGAGCTGGATCGCCGGCGCGGCCAGACCGGTTTCCGCGGTCGAAGGCGAGGACGGCGAACAGGCGGCGGCCAGGACGAGAAGGGAGGGAATGAGGCGCTTCAGCATGGGTGTCTCCGGAAAATGTCGGGAGACACTATCCCACGTGCGCGACAGAGTTGTATCTGTGACATGCTGAAATTCAGCACGGCGGCGCAAGATCGCCGTGGAACGGTAGGACAGGACACATAGCGATAAAGGGGAGACCGGCCATGGCCGATACGTCAGGAATTCGCGTTTATCACGCACCGCGCACGCGCTCGATCCGGGTGTTGTGGCTGTTGCAGGAAATGGGTTTGCCGCACGAGATTGTGCCCGTGAAGTTCGACTCGCGCCCGGCTGGCGACGATGCCTATGCCGAAATCCATCCTCTGCGGAAAATCCCGGCGCTGGACGACAAGGGCACCATCGTCCTGGAGTCGCTGGCGATCGTGCAATACCTGCTTGGCCGCTACGGACCGTCTCCGCTGGAGGTGACACCTGACGAGGCCGACTATGGACGGTATCTGCAATGGCTGCATTTCGGCGAAGCCGGGATGATGATGCCGGTCAGCCTGCTGCTGGCGCATACGGTCTTGCTGCCGGAAAAGGCGCGCGATCCGAAACTCGCGAAGTGGGCGCGGTTAGAAGTCGACCATATACTTGAATTTATTGGGAAACATGGGATTGGAGACCGCGAATATCTGGCCGGTGACCGGTTCACGGCTGCCGACATCTCGATCGTCTACATGCTCTACCTGATCAAGGTGATGCGCCAGTTCGACGGTGCGCCCGACAACGTGCAGGCCTATTTCAATCGCCTTACCCAACAGGAGAGCTGGATCGCCGCCACGGCGGTGGAGTAGATCGACGGGTCGCGTCTGCGGTCCCTGCCTTGAAAGGCAGGGACCGGCAGGCTTGGCCTATTCGGACTTCAGATTTTTCCGGAAGAATTCCAGCGTGCGGCTGTCGGCGAGATGGGCGCTCTCGGGATTATAATGGGCCCCCTCGATGCGCGAGAAGGCGTGCTCGTCATCGGGATAGTCATGCAGGGTGACCTGCCGATGCGGGTCGAGACCGGTATGCATCGCAGCCTGGCTTTCCGGCGGTACGAACTCGTCGCGGCCGGCGATGTGCAGCATCAACGGTTTCGAGATCTTGCCGGCTTCGTCGAGAAAGTTCGGGATGTTGACGCCGTAATAGCCGACGGTCGCATCACTGTCGGTGCGGGCTGCTGTGAGATAGGCCATCAGACCGCCGAGGCAGAAGCCGATGGCGCCGACCTTGCCGGTGCAGCCATCCATCTTGCGGACATGGTCGAGGCTCGCCTGGACGTCCTCGATACCGGTATCCGGATTAAACTTGCCCATCAGATCGAAAGCCTTGTCGAGTTCGGCCTGGCTCTTGTCGGTGATGTCGACACCCGGCTCGATCCGCCAGAACAGGTCGGGGCAGAGCGCCATGAAACCCTGCGAGGCCAGGCGGTCGCACATCTCGCGCATCACGTGATTGACGCCGAAGATTTCCTGCAGGACGACGATGCCGGGTCCGGTACCGCTCGCCGGTTTGGCCAGATAGGCCGAGAATGCGCCGGCCGGCCCGGTGATGCGGATGTCTTGACCTGTCATGTCATGCTCCTGTTCATTGGAAGAGGACCCACCATCCTGCGAGGCGGCCATGAAGGTCAACATCGAGATCGAATGCACACCGGAGGAAGCGCGCAGCTTTCTCGGCCTGCCGGACGTCACGGCGCTCAATGAGAGCCTGATGACGGAAATGCAGAAACGGGCTGAAGCCAATATGGATCAGCTGGACCCGGAGGTTCTGATGCGTCAATGGTCGGCCTTTGGCGGCCAGATGACGAACCAGTTCATGGAGCTGATGCGCAACGCGGCCGGGCCCGCTGCCGGCGGCAAGACGGGCAGCAGCAAGGATCGCTAGACCGTGAACACGACAATCTATGCCCTGTCGACGCCGCCGGGACGCTCCGGCGTGGCGGTTGTCCGCCTGTCCGGTCCGGCTGCGGGCGGGATGCTGGATGCGCTGGTGGGCCTGCCCAGGCCGGAACCGCGCCGGGCTGCGTTGCGTACGCTGAGCGCGCCCGATGCCTCCATCATCGACCGGGCACTGGTACTGTGGTTTCCGGGACCGGCAAGCTTCACCGGCGAGGATTGTGTCGAGCTGCATCTGCATGGCGGACCGGCCGTGATCGAGGCCGCGCTGTCTGCGTTGGACGAGAGCGGCGCGGTGGCGGCCGAGCCGGGAGAGTTCACGCGGCGGGCCTTCGAGAATGACAAGCTGGACCTGACCGAGGCCGAGGGCCTGGCGGATCTGATCGAGGCCGAGACCGAAGGCCAGCGGCAGCAGGCCCTGGCCCAGATGTCCGGGGCTCTGCGGGAACTTTATGAAGGCTGGCGCGAGGACCTGATTGTCGCCCTGGCCTCGATCGAGGGGGAGATTGATTTCCCCGATGAGGCCGATGTCCCCGACGCGCTGTCCCACGTGGCACATGCGCCGGTGAGCCGGCTGATCGCGTCGATGGAGGCGCATCTGGATGATGGCCGGCGCGGCGAGCGCGTGCGGACGGGTTTCTCCATCGCACTGATCGGCGCACCGAATGCCGGCAAGTCGAGCCTGTTGAACCGGCTCGCACGGCGCGAAGCGGCCATCGTAACGGATATTCCCGGGACCACGCGGGACGTGGTCGAGGTCCGCGTCACCATGGCGGGCTTCCCGGTCATCATTTCCGACACGGCGGGTCTGCGCGAGGCGGTCGATGCGATCGAGGCCGAGGGTGTGCGGCGAGCGCTGGATCGCGCCGATAATGCGGATTTGCGGATCGGTGTGGTCGATGCCCGCTCCGACGAAGATCTGCTCGATTTGCGCGGGCGCCTGAAGGATGACGATCTGCTTGTTCTCAACAAGCTTGACCTGGCGCCGCAGAAGCGTTCGGACGGCGCCTACCGTCTCTCGGCCAAGTCCGGGGATGGTGTCGACATGCTCGAGGCGAAGATCGAGGAGATCGTGCGCGAGCGCCTCAGTGCTCGGGAACTGCCGGCACTAAGCCGGGCCCGGCATCGCCGTGCGGTGGAAACCGCTCTGTCTGCGCTGGAACGCTGTCGCGAGCGTCTGGCCGATGCGCCGGAGCTGGCGGGCGAGGATGCGCGGCTGGCGGTGCGGGCGCTGGAAAGCCTGACCGGCCGCGTCGATGTCGAGGATGTTCTGGACCGGGTGTTCAGCCAGTTCTGCATCGGCAAATAGGGTTGCGTGACCCGCGTGGCGTGTTTCACGTGAAACACACGGGTCCGCCCCTCGACTCTACGGCCTGCGGGCATTATGTAGGCCGACCTTTTCCGCAAGTCAGAGCGTCGGGATCGATCCGGTCATGAAGCAATGGGATGTCATCGTCATCGGGGGCGGGCACGCCGGCTGTGAAGCCGCGTCCGCAGCCGCACGTCTGGGCGCGTCGACCCTGTTGCTGACCCATCGTCTCGACACGATTGGCGAGATGTCCTGCAATCCGGCCATTGGCGGACTGGGCAAGGGCCATCTGGTGCGCGAAGTCGACGCGCTGGACGGGGTTATGGGCCGCGTGGCGGACGCGTCTGGGATCCAGTTCCGTCTGCTCAATCGCTCCAAGGGTCCCGCCGTGCGCGGTCCGCGGACGCAGTCCGACCGGGCGCTCTACAAGGCCGCGATGCAATCGGCTCTGGGCGTGACGGACAATCTGGAGATCCGGGCCGCGGCTGTCGAAGACCTGATCATCGATGGGGGCCGTTGTGTCGGGGTGGTGGATGCGCAGGGTAATGAATATGCCGCCGCGTCGGTCGTGCTCACGACGGGGACTTTTCTGCGCGGCATGATCCATCGCGGTGCGGAACGCATCCCGGCCGGCCGCGCCGGGGAGGCGCCGTCGGTCGGTCTGGGCGAGACGCTCTACGGGCTCAAGCTGCAAATGGGTCGTCTCAAGACCGGGACGCCGGCGCGGCTGAAGAAATCGTCGATCGACTGGGACACACTGGAACAACAGGCGGCCGACGAGACGCCGGTGCCTTTCTCTTTCCTGACCGACCGGATCGAGGTGCCGCAGATCACCTGCGCCATCTCCCGCACCACGGAAGCAACGCACGCCATCATCGCTGCCAATCTCGAACACTCGGCCGTCTATTCCGGCGCGATTGCCGGGCGCGGGCCACGCTATTGCCCGTCCATCGAGGACAAGGTGGTGCGCTTCGCCGACCGGACCAGCCACCAGGTTTTCCTGGAACCGGAGGGGCTGGAGGATGACACCGTCTATCCCAATGGCATCTCCACCTCGCTGCCCGACCATGTCCAGGACGCCTTCCTGAAGACCCTGCCGGGTCTCGAACAGGTCAAGGTCAAGCGCTATGGCTATGCCATCGAATACGACTATGTCGATCCGCGCGAGCTCGACGCGACACTTCAGGTGCGCGCCGTGGCGGGGCTTTGGCTGGCGGGTCAGATCAATGGCACGACAGGGTATGAAGAGGCGGCCGCCCAGGGCGTGATGGCCGGCTTCAATGCGGCGCTGTCCGCCCAGGCGCGCGAGCCTTTCGTGCTCAGCCGGTCGGATGCTTATATCGGTGTGATGATCGACGATCTGATCACGCGCGGGGTCAGCGAGCCCTATCGCATGTTCACCTCGCGCGCCGAATACCGGCTCACCCTGCGCGCCGACAACGCCGATCAGCGTCTCACGCCGAAAGCGATCGCGCTGGGGGCGGCGTCTGTTTCACGTGAAACACGCTTCACCGGCAAGATGGCGGCGCTCGAGGCGACGCGCGGCCAGGTACAGGGGCTGACCCTGACACCGAACGAGGCCAAGGCGCACGGTCTCTCTGTCAACGCGGACGGCAAGCGCCGCATGGCGAGCGAGCTGCTCGCCTATCCGGATATTGCCTGGAGCGATCTCGCGCCGATCTGGCCCGCGCTGACCGATGTAGCGCCGGACATTGTCGAGCAGATCGAGATCGACGCGCTTTATGCCGGCTATATTGATCGCCAGCAGGCCGACATTCTTGCGTTTCGCCGGGATGAGGCGGTGCGGCTTCCCCGTGATCTGGATTATCGCGCCGTCGGCGGCCTCTCGAACGAGGCCCGCGAGAAGCTGGAGCGCGCGCGTCCCGAGACGCTGGGCCAGGCCTCCCGCATCGAGGGCGTCACGCCGGGCGCCCTGACGGCGGTTCTGGCGCATGTGAAGCGGCTCAGCAAAGAGGCCAGCTAGGTGACACGCGACGACTTCCAGGCCCGTACGGGTGTTTCACGTGAAACGCTCGACGGTTTCGACCGCTGGCGGCAGATCCTCGTCGAGACGAGCGCTCACACCAATCTCGTGGCGCGCAGTTCGCTCGATCATTTTTGGGAGCGTCATGCCCTGGACAGCTTCCAGCTGATGCCGCTTGTTTCACGTGAAACGCGTCTCGTCGCCGATCTGGGTGCTGGTGCCGGCTTTCCGGGCATCGCCCTGGCACTGGGTTTCCGGGATCGGGGCCAGGCGGCCCGTGTCGTCATGGTCGACTCCGTGGGCAAAAAGGTCGCTTTCCTGCGCAAGGTGATCGGCGAGCTGGGCCTCGACGCCGAGGCGCGCTCGGAGCGGGTGGAGACGATCGATCCGGGCGAAGGTTTCGATCTCGTCACCGCACGGGCCTTCGCGCCGTTGAATAAATTATTGGGCTATACCGCGCCCCTGTTGAAAAACGGGGCTGAAGGCCTCTTCTTCAAGGGTCGCCAGTACCGGGATGAATTGACCGAAGCCCGTAAAAGCTGGACAGTCGATCCTGAAGTCATACCCAGTCAGACGAGCGACGGTGTGATCCTGCGCATCAAAGAGGTCGAGCGTGTCCGATAAGAACGAGCGCCGCAGAGCGCCCCGCGTCATCGCCATCGCCAATCAGAAGGGCGGCGTGGGCAAGACCACCACCGCCATCAATCTGGGCACCGCCCTGGCGGCGATCCGCCAGAAGGTCGCGATCATCGATCTGGACCCCCAGGGCAATGCGTCCACGGGGCTGGGCGTGCCGCCGAGCAAGCGTGCACTGACATCTTATGACGTGCTGGTGGGCGGCGACCCGCTGAAGTCGGCCCTCGTGCCGACCGTCGTGCCGGGCCTGTCCATCGTGCCGTCCGACCAGCTCCTGTCCGGGGTCGAGCTGGAACTGGCCGACGATCAACGCCGCTCCTACCGGCTCAAGCGCGCCGTCGACCAGAGCATTGCTGCCCTGTCGCAGGATGAGGACGGGCTGGACTATATCCTGATCGACTGTCCGCCTTCGCTGAACGTGCTGACGGTGAATTCGCTCACCGCCGCCGACGCCATCCTGGTGCCGCTGCAGTGCGAATTCTTTGCCCTTGAGGGCCTGTCCCAGCTCCTGCGCACGGTCGAGCGTGTTCGCGGCCATCTCAACACCAAACTGGAGATCCAGGGCGTCGTGCTGACCATGTATGACGGCCGCAACAATCTCTCCGCTGAAGTTGCCGCCGATGTACGCGAGCATTTCGGCGACAAGGTCTACAAGACGATGATCCCGCGCAATGTGCGGGTCTCTGAAGCCCCCTCCGTAGGCAAGCCGGTGCTGCTCTATGATCTGCAGTGCACGGGGTCGCAGGCCTATATCAGCCTGGCCAAGGAAATCGTCCAGCAAGAGCGCAAACGCCGCCGGGAAGAGCAGGGTGAAGCCGCATGACATCCACTGACAAGAACCGCCGTCTGGGCCGGGGTCTCTCCGCCTTGCTGGGTGAGGTCGAGACCGAGGACTATGCCGCGCCCGAAGGTGCCGAAGTACCAGCTTCCGCGCCGCGCTCGCGCGATGGTGTGCGCACTTTGCCGATCGAGCTGATCCGGCCGAACCCGGACCAGCCGCGCAAGACGATCACTGCGGCAGAGCTGGAAGCCCTGTCGGAATCGATCGCCGAAAAGGGCGTGGTCCAGCCGATCCTCGTGCGGCCGATCAAGGGCGACGGCGAAGCCTATGAGATCGTTGCCGGCGAACGCCGCTGGCGCGCGGCCCAGAAGGCCCGCCTGCACGATATTCCTGCACTTGTCCGTGAGCTCACCGACAAGGAAACGCTGGAAATCGGCATTGTCGAGAATGTCCAGCGCTCGGATCTCAACCCGGTGGAAGAGGCCCATGCCTACCGCCAGCTGATCGACCGCTTCGGTCACACCCAGGACGATGTCGCGCGCGCCGTCTCGAAAAGCCGCAGCCATGTCGCCAACATGGTCCGCCTTCTGGCCCTGCCGGAGGCCGTCCTGACGTCTCTTGCCAGTGGTGAAATCAGCACGGGGCATGCCCGGGCGATCGCCACCGCGCCCGACCCGGAAGCGCTTGTCCGCACCATTGTCGAAAAGGGCCTGTCCGTGCGCGAGACCGAGCGTCTGGCCCGCGACGCCCAGTCCGGAAAAGCCGCTGACAGCAAGGCGGGCAAGGCGTCCAAGCCTGGTGACAAGGATGCTGACACACGGGCGCTGGAGTCCGACGTCACAGCCCGTCTCGGCCTGTCCGTCGATATCCGTCATGGCAGCAAGGGCGGCGAGATCCGGGTGCAGTACAAGACGCTCGAACAGCTCGATGATGTCTGCCGCCGGCTGTCCGGAAACCGCACCGCCTGAGCCCCTCAAGGAAGGGTAGCTGGAGCATTTTCAGCAAAAGTGGGAACCGGTTTTGCGGTTCGAAAATGCGACCACTAAAAAGCTGGAGCAATTGCATCGACTTCAATGGCGATGAAATTGCTCTACCGGCTCGCCTGTGCGGCGCCGCGCGCCAGACGGATCAGAAGTTCGCTGACCAGGGCCTCGACCGGGCTTCCCGACCGTTTGACATCCCGCTCGGCCTGGAAGGCAAGCTGCCGTGCATGCTCCAGCCGCCGGCCGCGCCACAGGCCGACCTGACGCTTGAAGGCATTGGCCTGCGGGCCGAAGCGCGGCGCACCTGAACGCGCCAGGGCGGCATCATCGCCACCGGAGCTCTGCACGACGCCGATCTGGTCGAGCCGTCGCTGCAGAGCGCGCAGGATCGCGACCGGGCTGCCACCTGCACTGACGGACCGGACATAGGCCTTGTCCGCCTCCGCAAGCCGGCCGAGCAGTGCGGGCTCGATGACGGCGTCCAACTGGGCTTCGCCTTGGTCGGCAGCGATTGCCTCGACATCCTCGAGCGTCACGATGTCCTCGCCCTGGGCGCGCTGGCCGCGGAGACCCTTGTAGAGAATCAGCTTGTCGATCTCGCCCCGGGCGAGTGCGCGATCGCCCTCGAGCCGCGGCAGCCAGACCATGCGCGCATCAGAAGCAAGTGAGAGCTCTTCAGCCTTAAGTAGGTCTTCAGCGAGGTTTCCGAGTGATCGCGCATCATCGGCATAACACGCTATAGATAAAGCCTTTTTTGCCGGTTCGAAGGTTTTTCGAAGCTTCCCACGCGGCGTTAGGTCTCCGGACTCGACCACCAGCACGGTTTGTGGCGCGAGAGAGCCGCTCTCAATCTCGGAAACCACGTCCGCAACCGGCCCGCCGCCGGTCTCGCCGCTGAGCCGGACCCGGACCAGACGCTGACCGCCGGTCAGCGACATCGCGACCATCGCATCCGCCAGCGCGGCCGGGTCGGATTTGAGGTCTTCCTCGGTAAGGAGAGTCAGCGCAAAAGGATCATCCGGATCGGACAGGATCGACTTGACCAGTGTGCCGGCGCGCTCGTGAGCGAGCCCGCGATCCGGCCCGTAGATCAGATAGGCCTTGATGGCCGGATCCGGGGTCCGGACGCGCGCATCGGCGTCGCGGGCCGATACCTTCATCGCGTCGCAGGCCCCTGCGTCTGGATCTCGTCCAGCGCGCGCACAAGCTGCATGGAGACGCGCTGAGCGGCCATCCGCGCGGCACGCGCCTGGGCATCCTGTTCGGAGATCATGGAGGCGTAGACAGAACTTGAAAGATTGTAGGACGCCTCGCCATAGGTCGTGCCTACGAGAACCGGGTCGACCTCTCCGTCTCGATAGAGTGCATAGTCGACTTCAAGCCGGATGGAAAAACGCCGGACAATAGCATCGGCACCCACGCCCAGCCCTGTCGCACCCAGGTCGGTCTCGGTCCGCAGTGTCAGATCGCCATCGGCGTAGCGCGAGCCCATCTGGTCGACCAGAGCTTCCTGAAGCAGGAAGTCGACCCGTTCATCGCCCGTCTCGACGCGGATCTGGGAAAGCGTGTTGCCGACAGCGCTCGATCCGTACATCGGGGAGAAACCGCAAGCGCTCAGCGCCAGCGTGAAGGAGGCTGCCAGAGAGCCCAGTATCACTCGACGGCTGGTACGCATGGTTTTCCTACCCCACGACGATATTGACGATCCGGTCCGGTACCACGATCACCTTGCGCACTGTAAGCCCTTCGGTGGCGCGCACCACCCCGTCATGCGACAGGGCAAGTTCCTTTACCACATCTTCCGGCGTACCCTTGGCCACATCGATCTGGGCCCGGCGCTTGCCATTGACCTGAATCGGCAGTGTCACCGTGTCCTCGACCAGCAGCGCCGGATCGGCTTCCGGCCAGGCCGCGTCGATCACCAGGCCTTCACCGCCCAGCATCGCCCAGCATTCTTCGGCCAGGTGCGGGACGAAGGGGGCGATCATGCGCACGAGAATACCCAGGCCCTCCGCTTTCGCGGCAACGCCGGATGGGTCGGACGGTTCAAATTTGCGCAGCGCATTGACCAGGTCGTGAACCTGGGCAACGGCCGAGTTGAAGCGGAAGCCCTCGATGGAATCCGTAACGGATTTCAGCGCCTTGTGCGCAATCTTGCGGATCTCCAGCGCGTCCCCTGTGGCGTCAGCCGCAATCGCTGCGGGCCCCGGGGCGCCTTCGGGCAGGGAGGTGACCGTCGTCCACAGACGCTGGATAAAGCGCCAGACGCCCTCCACGCCGCTGTCAGTGTATTCCACATCGCGCTCGGGCGGGCTGTCCGACAGGACGAACCAGCGCGCCGCATCGGCGCCATAGCTCTCGATGAACGCATCCAGGTCGACGACATTCTTCTTCGACTTGGACATTTTCTCGATCGCGCCGACGGTCACCGGCTTGCCGGTGGCGATCTCGATCTGAGCGCCGTCGCGTTCCTCGATCTCGTCGGGACCGAGCCATTTGCCATCGGCCGACTTGTAGGTCTCGTGCGTCACCATGCCCTGGGTGAACAGGCCGGCGAAGGGCTCGCCGCCCTCCAGCTTCATCAGGCCGCAATCATTGAGCGCGCGCGTGAAGAAGCGGGCATAGAGCAGGTGCAGGATGGCGTGCTCGATACCGCCGACATACTGGTCGACCGGCATCCAGTGCTCGGCCTCTGCGGGCGCGAAAGGCGCGTCCTCGGTCCAGGGCGAGGTGAAGCGCAGGAAATACCAGGACGAGCACACGAAGGTGTCCAGCGTGTCGGTCTCCCGGCGCGCCGGCTTGCCGCATTTCGGACAGTCCGTATTTTTCCAGGTCGGATGGCGTTCCAGCGGATTGGACGGCTGGTCAAACGTCACATCCTCGGGCAGGACCACGGGCAGCTGGTCTTCCGGTACCGGCACAGCGCCGCAATCGGTGCAATGCACGATCGGGATCGGACAGCCCCAATAGCGCTGGCGCGAGACCAGCCAGTCGCGCAGGCGATAGCTGGTCGCGCCCTTGCCGAGGCCGAGCTTTTCCAGTTCCTCGATGGCGCGTTCGATTGCGTCCGGCGTTTCCAGACCGTCCAGGAAGCGCGAATTATAGATCGTGCCGTGGCCGGTGAAGGCTTCGTCCTCGATCGCGTGCGTTGCGGCATCGGTGTTGGGCGGCAGCACCACCGGATTGACCGGCAGATCGTATTTGCGGGCGAAGTCTAGGTCGCGCTGGTCGCCGGCAGGCGAGCCGAAAATGGCGCCCGTACCATAGCCAGACAGCACGAAATTCGCCGACCAGACCGGGATTTCCCAACTGTCGTCGAACGGGTGGCGGACCTTGATGCCCAGATCGATGCCCTTCTTGGGGGCTTTCTCGATCTCTTCCTCCGTCGTGCCCATGCGGGCGCAATCCTGGCAGAAGGCCTCAATGTCCGGATTGTCCTTGGCCAGCGCCTTCACGATCGGATGATCGGGCGCCAGGGCCAGGAAGCTGGCCCCGAACAGCGTGTCCGGGCGGGTGGTGAAAACGTCGATCGTCTCGCCGAAACGGGTGTCGGTCAGCGGGAAACACACTTCGGCGCCACGCGACCGGCCGATCCAGTTCGACTGCATGGTGCGGACCTTGTCCGGCCAGCGGTCGAGATCTTCGATGGCATCGGTCAGCACATCGGCATACTGGGTGATCTTGAAGAACCACTGGTCCAGCTCGCGCTGCTCGACCTCGGCGCCGGAGCGCCAGCCCTTGCCGTCGATTACCTGTTCATTGGCCAGAACCGTCTGGTCGACCGGGTCCCAGTTGACCTTCGCCGTTTTGCGATAGGCGAGGCCCTTGTCCCACAATTTCAGGAAAATTGCCTGCTGGTGGCGATAATAGGCCGGGTCACAGGTCGCGATTTCGCGGCTCCAGTCCAGGGCCAGGCCCAGACGCTGGAGCTGTTTGCGCATCACGTCGATATTGCCATAGGTCCACTTGCCCGGGTGCACACCGCGGTCACGGGCGGCGTTCTCTGCCGGCAGGCCGAAGGCGTCCCAGCCCATCGGATGCAGCACATCGAAGCCGCGCGCCCGCTTGTAGCGGGCCACGACGTCGCCCATCGTGTAATTCCGGGAGTGGCCGACATGGATGCGCCCTGACGGATAGGGGAACATCTCCAGGACGTAGTATTTCGGTTTTCCGGACTTGGGTCCGTCCGCACGGAAGGCATCACGCTCCGCCCAGGCCGATTGCCATTTCGGTTCGGCCTCGCGGGGATTGTATCGGCTCATGGTCATGCTCGCTGCGAGGCCTTGCGGCGTCACTAGCCTTCCAGCTGGGAGATACGCAGCTGTCGGGCCCGGGTCAGGATCGCATTCTCGATCTCGTAGGCGGTGTCGTCGCCGGACTGCGCGTCGGTCCACTCGCCCTGGTCATTGCGGACCTGGCGGAAGACATTGACGGCCAGCGCGTCGGCGCGAAGGCGCGTATCGAGAATGTAGACCGTCAGCTTGAAGCGCTCGGTCGGCATCTGCGGATTGGCATACCAGTCCGTGATGATGACGCCGCCGAACGGATCGACTTCCGACAGTGGCATGAAGGAGATCGTGTCCAGGCTGGCGCGCCACAGGAAACCGTTGACGCCGATACCCTCGACCTCGACCGGGCGACTGCTGCCACCCAGCGGGTTGGGCAGGGACGGCAGACGCAGGCCCGAACGGCTCTCCGACGCGGCGGATTGCTCGGCCGCATTGTTCGAGGCACAGGCCGACAGGGCAAGAATGGCGGAGGAGAGAGCTACTCCAAGAATCCGACGGTCGGACATAAGCCGAGACTCCTTCGAAACAGACAGCGGTAACACGCGGGGAACCGTGAACGCGGACGCGCTCTTTGCTTTGGCGATTTGTATAACATGCGAAACGGGACACGCCAGCGCCGAAAGGCACCCGTTGCGAGCGTGGCAGTATCGCAACAACTCCGCGCCAAGTTTTCCGCAAGCCGTCCGGGGTGCTTGACCGGACGGGCGTGCTGACCTCCTTTAGATGCGCGACGTCCGGGGGGACGGGGCCGATCGGCGGGACCGCGAGACATGGTACGGACACTCAGCGCGACCTTGATCGCCGCTCTGTCCGGAGCGCTTGCGGCCCCGCCGGCATCCCCTCAAACGGGCTCGTCTTCCGGTATGTTTTCCAGTGAAAACAGTGGCTTCGGTGCGGCGTTCGAGACGCGGTTCGAGCTTGATGCCGGCACGGTCCTTGCGTCCGGTGATGGCGCTGACACGCCGCTTTTCGACATCGATACAGCCCTGACCGTCGAAGGCTTCACCGATGCCGGCCGTCGCTATGGCCTGGTCCTTGGCGGGCGGATCGAGCGGGATAGCGGCCGCCGCGGATGGGGCGGGCTTGCGGGTAATTGTCCGGCCGGGCGCGGCGATTGTGCCACGGGGGTGAGCCCGGCGAGCGGCTATCGCAGCAGCGGCGCAGCGTTCGGCGGCGCCACCCGCACGGCGCTGGAAGAGGCCTATCTCTATTATGATACGGGCTGGGGCGAGCTGCGTCTCGGCTACGGGCCCGGCGCTGCCCAGCTGGACACGGCCGGCGGTCCGGCCGCTTTTCGCCTCAGCCGCGCCGATGGCGGCCGGGTCGCGACAGATCGTCTGTCGGGTGCGCGCACGGACAATCTAGCCTCGGGCTGGTCGCCGAAAATCCTGTTCCGCTCCGTTGCCCTCGGACAGGAAAGCACGATCGGCACCTTGCGGGCTTCGGCGTCCTTCACACCCGCCGAGCGCGATTGTGGCGTCGATGTCTGCCATCGCGAATACGGACCGGCCGGCCTGGTCAGCCCCGTCTTCGACGACATGGCCGAGGTGGGTCTCATTTATGCCATCCGCCGCGGCAATCACCAGGTCGAGGCCTCTTTCGGTGTCGCCAGCGGCGCTGATGCGACGGGCCGGCCGGGTTTCGAGCGCCTTCTCGCCTGGGATGCGGGCCTATCCTGGCGCCATGGCGACTGGTCGGCGGGGCTGCGCACTCTGGTCAGTGATAACGGGCTGGCCGGCGATCAGGGTTATCAGGCCTGGTCGGCTTCAGCCGGGTATGAAGCCGGTCCCTGGCTGTTTACGCTTGAATATGCAGGCTTTTCCGACGATGCCGTTCACGTCGACGGGACCAGCTGGCAGGCAGGCGGATCGCGTCTCATCGGCGAGCACTGGCTTGCGGGCGTCGGGCTGCGCAGCGCAAGGCGCCGGGATCCGGTGCTGACACCGGCCGGCCGGACCCGCGTCCGGGACGAGGACACCGTCGGGTTTTTCGAGCTCGGCTGGCAGTTTTGACAAATCCGCCACAGGCGGCGTGAAACTGTTGTAACCGCCGTAGAATCTTCTTGGGACGGATGGGTGCGATACGGTAAAACCGTCTGGTGTGAGGGAGAGTGCGATGAGCGGGCGGAGCTATCCGTTTGATATCATTGGCAAGACGGCGCCTGCGGTCGTGACGGCTGCGGCCCTGTGCCTGTGTGCGCCTGCGGCGTTCGCCCAGGACGATACCGCTGCTGCGCTTGCCGCGCCGGCACCGGCCACGTCCGAGGCGGAAACGCCATGGTATGAAGCCTTCACCCTGTCCATGAATGAAGCGGCTCATCCGGGCCTGGAAGAACCCGATACGTTCGACTGGGAATCCGCCGGCGGCCGCTGGGGGATCACGCTGGGCGTGGAAGACCATTCCGATACGCGCTTCGAAACCGAAGATGTCAGCGCCGGTGCCTTCGTCAATCTCGGCGAACGCTTCCGCCTGGGCGGCCAGGTCCGCTTTGCCGCGCCGGACAGCGAGTATTTCACGCTTCGCGAGAACCGCCAGGATCGCCGCGAGCCGGAAATCAAGTTCGAGTCGGCCCTGCGTTTCTGATCGCGCCGACACACGCAATTCCTGAAAACCCGAGACCTGTCAGCCGTTTTGCCGTGCGCTCATTGACGCCGCCAAGCGCATAGACCGGCAGATCGGTTGACCGCGCCATCGCGGCTGCGGTCCAGATCCCTGAAGGCCGCCCGGCGCTGGGGCTTTGGCTGGGGAAAACCGCCGACAGCAGGGCTGCATCGACACCGGCATGGCGCGCCCGGGCCAGCGCCCGCCAGGAATGGGCGGCGGCTGTGAAGAGGCCCGCATCGCCCCGCGCACGGCAGGCGGCGGCTTCGGCGATCTGCCGTTCCGGCCAGTGCACGCCATCGGCCCCGGCTTGCCGGGCCAGGTCCCGATCTCCTGAAACCAGCAGCCAATTGCCCCGCGCACGGCAGATCGCGGCCAGCCGTGTGGCCGTCTCCAAACGGTCCGGCTCGCCGAAATGCCGGTAGATCACGGCGCTGCCGACGGGGACGGCAGCGGCAAAGGCCTCCGGATCCGGCGTGCGGGCCGGATCGGTCAGTGCCAGCAGCGCCGGCAGACCGGTCCCGCGTGCGCCCTGCACGGCAAGCGCGTGTCTTGCCAAGCTCGCCGGGGCGTCATATGGCGGCATTATGAGCGACAAATCCGCAATCTCCGCAAACCGTGAGGCCCTTCTTGACACGATCGCCACCGCGGCGGGTGCGGCAGGACGAAGCCCGGGTGATATCACCCTGGTGGCCGTCTCGAAACGCCAGAGCGAAGAGCGGCTGGATGCCGCGCTCGCGGCGGGCCAGCGCGTGTTCGGCGAAAACCGTGTGCAGGAGGCCCAGGCCCACTGGTCTACCCGCCGCGCCGACTATCCCGATCTCGAACTGCGCCTGATCGGACCGCTGCAATCCAACAAGGCCGGTGACGCTGTTGCCCTGTTCGATGTGATCGAGACGCTCGACCGCGACAAGCTGGCGGCGGCGCTGCGCAAGGCGATGGACGCGCAGGGCCGCACGCCGCGGCTCTATGTACAGGTCAATACCGGCGAGGAGGCCCAGAAGGCGGGTGTCGCCCCGGCCGAGCTGCCGGACTTCCTGGCGCGCATGCGGCAGGACTACGGCTTCGAGATCGAGGGTCTGATGTGTATTCCGCCGGTCGAGGAGCCGGCCGGTCTCCACTTTGCCCTGCTAGACACGCTCGCCAGCGAGAACGGGGTCGAGAAGCTGTCCATGGGCATGAGCGGCGATTTCGAGACGGCCGTCGCGCTGGGCGCGACATCGGTCCGCGTCGGCACAGCCTTCTTCGGAGATCGGCAAGTTTAGCTGATCGTCAGCGTGTCGCCCGGCTTCGCCTGCGCCAGCAGGGCCCGCACATCGTCGGGATCAAGCGCGACACAGCCCAGCGTGGGTTCGTAATCGCCGCGCTTGCAGTGCAGGAAGATCGCCGATCCCGCACCGGGCACGGGCGGATCGTCATTATGGCCAAGCACGAGAATGATGTCGTACAGCCCGTCCTCGCGCCATAGATCCTCATGCGAGGCGGGATAGGGCTTGCGGACCGGGCGGTTATAGGCGGGGTCTTCCGGCGCGTCGCACCAGCCATCATCGGGGCGTAACGCCCGCACCGGCAAGGCCGTGTCAGGCGCCGTGACCCGGTCGGCCCGGTACATCACACGGCGCAGCGCATAGCGGCCCAGCGGCGTGGCGCCATCGCCCTCACGCTTGTCTGACGCCTCCGTGATGCCGCCTTTTCCCAAGGCTGCGCGTACGGTGCGGCCGCCGAGGTCGATCTGCCCGGTTCGTGAGACTTGCCAATCCATGATGCCAGCTTAGATGAAAAAGAGAGGTGGTCGGCGAGGGACGCTCTTGTGCCGGAAATGGCACAGGCATCCGCTTCGCCTCCCCCACCACGGATGGGTGTCCGGCCTGCGGACTCACGAAGAAACAAGCAATTTCGGTACCAGAATTCGTGATGGAAATACGGGACATTTCACTATGCTTAAGCAAATATTGCCGGGCACATCCTGCCGGTGGGCAGAATTTGCCTTGCGGCCGGAAAAGGGCATGATCGCATCATGAGCGCACAGAAAACGATTCTGATCGTGGACGATGACGAGGATCTGCGCGAGGCGCTGGTCGAGCAATTCGCGCTTCACGAGGAATTCCGCACGCTCAGCGCCGGCACGGCCAGCGAAGGCATGGCCACGGCCAAGGCGGAACGCGCCGATCTGGTGCTGCTGGATGTCGAACTGCCGGACATGGACGGGCGCGAGGCCTGCCGGCTGATGCGCAAGAATGGTGTGTCCGCACCGGTGGTCATGCTGACCGCCCAGGATACCGATGCCGACCAGATCCTCGGTCTGGAATCCGGCGCCAATGACTATGTCACCAAGCCGTTCAAATTCTCCGTCCTGCTGGCCCGTGTGCGCGCCCATCTGCGCAGCCACGAGCAGAGCGAGGACGCGGTCTTCCGCATCGGGCCCTACGAATTCCGGCCGGCGATGAAGCTCTTGCTGACGGCCGACGAGAAGAAGATCCGGCTGACGGAAAAAGAGACCAATATCCTCAAATACCTCTACCGCGCGGGCGGCAAGCCGGTGCCGCGCGACGAGTTGCTGCACGAGGTCTGGGGCTATAATCCCGCCGTCACCACCCACACGCTGGAAACCCATGTCTACCGGCTGCGCCAGAAGATCGAGCCCGATCCGGCCCATGCCCGGCTTCTGGTCACCGAAAGCGGTGGTTACAGGCTGCAGGGGTAAAACGAAATGGAGTAGACATCGTCTTCCTTCTCCCTTGGGAGAAGGTGCCCGAAGGGCGGATGAGGGGGAAATCCTGGTGTCTGCCTAGAAACGCGAAGGACGGTGTCTCACCCAGCTCCCTCAATCCCTCTCCCCCGGGAAACGGGCCGATTTCAACCGTTTGCGATGAACTCCGGTTCAGCCGCCGATCCGCAGCACCACCGGGGCGTGATCTGAGGGCTTCTCCCAGCCGCGCACATCTTCCCAGATCCGGAAGGCCTCACGGCCGCCGGCCAGCGCCCGCTCGCGCACGGCGGGGGCGGCCCAGATATGGTCCAGACGGCGGCCGCGATTGGCCTTGCGCCAGTCCCGCGCACGATAGCTCCACCAGGAATAGACCTTCTCCTCCATCGGGATCAGCTCGCGCGCCACATCGGCGAAATCGCCGGCCTGGCGGATGCGCTCCAGGGCTTCGGTCTCGACCGGCGTGTGGGAGACAACTTTCAGCAATTGCTTGTGCGACCAGACATCGTGCTCATAGGGCGCGATGTTGAAATCACCGACCAGGACGAGGGGCGGATTCTCGGCCGCGCGCGCCGTGAAATAGGCTTCGATCCGGTCCAGAAAGCCCAGCTTGTGGGCAAAGCGCGGATTGATCGCCGGGTCCGGCTCGTCGCCACCGGCGGGAATGTAGAAATTGTGCAGCTCGATGCCTTCCACCATCACCCGCTGGTGGCGCGCCTCGGCCTTTGGGCACAGGTCTTCATCGCCAAGATCCTCCAGCGGGAATTTCGAAGCGATCGCCACGCCATGCATGCCTTTCTGGCCGCGCACGTGGAAATGCCGGAAACCCATTTCGCGGAACGCCTCTTCCGGGAATTGTTCGTTCAGGCACTTGATCTCCTGCAGGCACAGCACGTCGGGATCGGCCTGGCGGACCCAGTCGGCAACGAGCGGCGCGCGCAGGCGCACGGAGTTGATGTTCCAGCTGGCGAGCGTAAAGGCGGTCATGGGCAGTCCTTGTGCGGGCGATCGGCCGGGCGGCGGTCAGAGAATATTGTAGGTGGCGCCGGCCAGGCCGACCGGCCAGCGGCCGCGGGCGAACAGGCGCCAGCGTGCCAGGAAGGGGTGGGGTGGCTGATCGTCCTCGGCCTCGGCGAGCACCACCAGAACGGCGCCATTGGCCGCCTGGGCCAGGGCGCCGGCCGCCGCATGCACCAGTCCGATATCCTCGACATCCGCCAGTGCCGCGGCCTCTTCGACCGCATCGCGGGCCGTATCGCCGGTCTTCTGGGCCACCAGGGTGAGGGCGGCATGCACCGCTTCCTCGTCCAGCCGTTCGAGGACGCGGGAAACCAGGCCGGTGCGCAGCATCTCCTCGGCTTCCCAGCCCATGGGGTCGCGGTCCTGGGATTCGGCGGCGCCGGCGGCCTCGTCCCAGTCCGACAAGAGGGCCGGTTCGGCTTCGGGAAAACCCAGCCCGTCCAGATAGGTTCGCGCCAGATCATGCTCGCGCGCGTCCAGCGGCTCGCCCAGACGGGAGAACCAGGTATTGGCGTTGAGGCTCTCGGCAAAGGCCCGGGCCTTGTAGAGCAGCGGAATTTCTTCGAGCAGGCGCGGGATATCCGCGCCCTCGTCTTCGTCCTGGAAATGCATGCACCGTATTTAGCGATCCGGGCCTGTCTTTGACAGGGGGAAGGTGTGCCGCGAGGGTTCGCGAATGATGGCAACCTGAAATGACGGGAGGCTGAAACGAAAGGCGCCCGGTCTCGAGGGGGGAGAGACCGGGCGCCAAGCCGTGCGCATGTCTTTTTACAGCGCAGCGCCGGGAGGGGATCAGTCCGGCGCGACCGAGAAGGGATCTGCAAGCGGGGGGACGACGCCGATCCATTGCCTCTCAGTCAGCGTATCAATAACGCCACATCGTCCGGATTTCTGCAAATAAAAAATGAGAAAGGATTTGCCTGTGGCAGAAAAACATCAACCAATTTACCGGTTGCGCCGCGAATCCCGGCGGTCTTCCGGCTCCGGAATGACAAACAGGCGCGGGTTCAGCCGCATGCCGGTCTCGACATTATTCAGGCTGACCCGGGTGATATCGCCCATCGCATCGGTCACGAACCACTCGCGCAGCTCATAGCTGGGCTCGGCGAAGACAAACATGATCTCGCCCGCCATTTCCTCGCTCGGGTCGCGCAGCGTGACATAGAGAAAGCCGAACTCGCTCTCCATGCCCACCAGTTCGGCGTCACGGGCGATATCGATATCCTCTTTCAGCAGCCACCAGAGCGGTGTCGAGCGCAGCGGACCACGATCGACGGTTTCCAGGGCGCTGTCCTCGATCGCGACCGTGGTGCCGTCGGCAATGATGCGGATCGGCGTCGGCTCGTCATACTCGAAGCGCAACCGGCCGGGACGGGACATGGCCAGCTCGCCGGTCGCCGCCGAGCCGTCCGGTGCGACCTGCACGAAATCGGCGCGCAGGGTCCCGATACCGTTGAGATAGGCATTGATACCGGCCAGCGCCGCCTCGCGGTCGAGACTGGCCTGCGGTGCTGCGACGGCCTCTTCGGCTGCCGGTGTTTGCACAGCCTCGGCGGGAGCGTCGGCCGCGGGGTCCTGCTGAAGCAGGGCGAGGGAGAAAAGCAGAGCAATCATGGGCGCAAGCTGGCCCGGGATTTGGGCGCGAGCAAGGCCTGGATGTTCATTCTTCCGTCAGCCCGCTGCCATCGCTGCAGCTCAGCGCAGCGCCTCGAGCAGGCGGGGCAATCCGCCCAGATCGCCGATCTCCCGGAAGCGGGGGTGTTCGGCGGGTGCTTCGGCATGCTCGAGCGCCCAGGTCAGCCCGTGCGGCACGTGAACGCCCCAGCTGCCCGCCTCGATCGCCGGCACCACATCCGAGCGCATCGAATTGCCGATCATCATCGCGCGGTCGGCGCCGTCGCCATGCCGGTCGAAAATCGTCCGGTAGATGTCCGGGGTCTTCTCCGAGACGATCTCGATCCCGTCGAACAGGTCGGCCAGACCGGACGCCGCAATCTTGCGCTCCTGGTCCATAAGGTCACCCTTTGTGACGATTATGGTGCGGTAATGGGGGCTCAATGCTTCCACTGTGTCACGCACATGGGGCAGTAACTCGACAGGGTGCTCCAGCATGTCGTGACCGGCATCCAGGATCTGCCGGATCGTGCTCGCTGGCACCCGGTATTCCGTCACCTCGACCGCTGTCTCGATCATCGAAAGGACGAAACCCTTGATGCCGTAGCCATAGCGTTTGAGATTGCGCCGCTCCGCCTCCAGCAGCCGCTCCGACAGGTGATCCGGGTCCGCGAAATCGGCCAGCATCGCCGTAAAGCTCTCCTCCGTCAGACGGTAAAAGCGCTCATTGTGCCAGAGCGTATCGTCGGCATCGAAGGCCAGGGTGGTGATCATGACAGTCGCGCTCCGGATTGCTGCGGGCGCGGGAAAGTGACCGGCCTTGCACCGGAAGGCAATGCCCTAAACCCCGTCATTCTCCGGCAGGAAAATCTCGCGGCGGCCGGCGTGGTCGGAGGGGCCGATCATGCCCTCGTCTTCCATGCGCTCGATCAGGGTGGCCGCACGGTTATAGCCGATCTGCAGGCGGCGCTGGATGTAGGAGGTCGAGGCCTTGCGGTCGCGGGCGACAAGAGCCACAGCCTGGTCGAACAGCTGGTCGCCGGAACCTTCATCGCCCGTGTCGAGACCGGGGATACCATCCTCGTCATCATCGCTGCCCGCGGTCACGGCCTCGATATATTCGGGTGGCGCCTGTTTCTTCAGAAAGGCAGCGATTTCCTCGACTTCACGGTCGGAGACAAACGGGCCGTGCAGGCGGCGCACGCGTCCGCCCGAGGCCATGTACAACAGGTCGCCCATGCCCAGCAGCTGTTCCGCACCCTGCTCGCCGAGAATGGTGCGGCTGTCTATCTTCGAGGTGACCGAATAGGAGATCCGGGTCGGGAAGTTGGCCTTGATCGTGCCGGTGATGACGTCCACCGAGGGACGCTGGGTGGCCGTGACGAGGTGAATACCCGCAGCGCGCGCCATCTGCGCCAGGCGCTGAACGGCGGCCTCAATCTCCTTGCCGGCGACCATCATCAGGTCGGCCATCTCGTCGATCACCACGACGATATAGGGCATTTTCTCAGCAGGAATCGTCTCGGTCTCGTAGACCGGTTCGCCGCTTTCCCTGTCATAGCCGGTCTGGACCGTGCGGGAGAGTTCCTCGCCGGTCTTCAAGGCCTCGGCGACGCGCTCATTGAAGCCGGACACGTTGCGAACGCCGATCTTGGACATGCGCAGATAGCGGCTTTCCATCTCCCGCACCGCCCACTTCAGGGCGACGACGGCCTTTTTCGGATCGGTCACGACCGGGGTGAGAAGGTGCGGGATGCCGTCATAGACGGAGAGTTCCAGCATTTTCGGGTCGATCATGATCATCCGGCAGTCTTCCGGCGGCAGCCGGTAGAGCAGGGAGAGGATCATCGCATTGATACCCACCGACTTGCCCGAACCCGTGGTACCCGCGATCAGCAGGTGCGGCATGCGGGCAAGGTCGGCCACGAAGGGCTCGCCGCCGATCGTCTCGCCGAGAGCAAAGGGCAGTTCCGCTTTGGCGTCCTCGAAGGCCTTCGAATTGAACAGGGCGCGCAGATAGACGGTCTCGCGCTTGGGGTTGGGCAGTTCGATACCGATCGCATTGCGGCCAGGCACGACCGCGACACGGGCGGCCATGGTCGACATCGAGCGCGCGATATCGTCGGCAAGATTGATCACGCGCGAGGACTTCACACCTGGTGCAGGCTCGAACTCATAGAGCGTGACGACCGGCCCCGGGCGCACCTGGACGATCTCGCCCTTCACACCGAAATCGGACAGCACGCCCTGCAGCAGCTCGGCATTCTGGCGCAGGGACATCTCGTCGACTGCGTCATTGCGCACCGACGGTTTCGCCAGAAGGTCGAGCCGAGGCAGTTTGAACCCGTCGGTCTTGACGAAGGGCAGCGCACCCTGCGCCTCGCGGACATCGCGGTCGGACTGTTTCGCCCTTCGGCCCGGCGCCACCTTCACAGCGCTTGAGAGCTCGGCTTCCTCGGATCGTGCCCGGGCGGTGGCCGGTGCCGGCGTGTCATCCGCGGCCCGCATGGCGCGGCGCAGGACCGGCTCCTCGCGCACGGGACGGTGATCCTCGTCGTCCGGGCCGTCATCGCCCGAGAAGCCTGCAATCCGGCCGTGTAGAGCATCCAGCCAGACGCGCACCGTCGCCCAGGCCAGTCCCGCGGCATCGACGGCCGCCGCGATATCGCGCGAACGCAGGCCGAAGGTCAGGAAAATACCTGCAATCGACAGGAGGAGAGCAAAGCCCGCCGCCACCCCTGTCGCGCCCGGCAGATCGAAGCGGGCAGGTAGAGCTGCCAGCGTGTTAAGGAAAATATCGCCCATGGCGCCGCCCATGCCCGAGGCGAAGGGCCAGGCATTGGGGACAGGAAGCGCGCTCACGGCGGCTGCGAAACCGGCCGTGCCCAGGGCCGCGAAAAACCAGCGGAAGCCGGCAACCGAACGCGGGCGGGGCTGCGGCGTGCGCCAGACGAGGATCGCGCCCCAGATGGTCAGGGCAATCGCCGGTCCGCCCGCGGCCCAGCCGACCGATTGCAGCAGCATGTCCGACAGGGAGGCGCCCCAGCGGCCCATCCAGTTTCGCACCTCGCCCTCCGCTGCAACATTCCAGCTGGGATCAAGAACATTGTGCGACAGCAGGGACAGTAGCAGGAACAGGCCGGCCGCCAGCATCAGCCCGCCCGCGACAAGATCGTGCAGGCGCAACCGCCAAAGCGGTTTGGCGGCGCGGTTCGTATCCCCGGTGTTGGCGTCGGCGGCGGCTTTGCGGCTCATGAACACCGTCCTAGCGGGGAAGTCTTCCCGCAGGGTAAACAGAAACTGAATGCGCTGCGGCGCTCTGACCGCTTTTCACAGAACTCAAACCCCGTATTCTGCGTTCCATGACAAGCAAACCCCTTTTTGATGGCGATGTCGTGATCGCCGGTGGCGGCCTGGCCGGAATGACGCTGGCCCTGGCCATGGACCAGGCCGGTCTGTCGGTTGCGGTGGTGGATGCGCTGGAATTTTCCGACCAGCTGGCGCCCACTTTTGACGGGCGTGCCTCGGCGCTGGCCTATACCTCCTGGCGCATGTTCGAGGCGCTGGGGGTGGCCGAGCACCTGCGTGAGCATGCCCAGCGGATCGAGCATATCCTCGTCTGTGACGGGCGGCCCTATGGTGGCGACAAGCCCGGCGGCCCGGGACCGCACACGCTGCATTTCGACCGCAACGAGATTTCCGAAGGCCCGGACGGGGAGCCGCTGGGCTGGATGGCCGAGAACCGGCGCTCGCGCCAGGCGCTCGTCAAGGCGCTGCAGGCGCGGCCGCAGATCACGCTGATCGCACCGGCGCGGGCCGATCGCTATGAACACCGCAAGGGCGGGATCGATCTTGTCCTGGCCGACGGGCAACGCCTGTCCGGCAAGCTGCTGGTCGCCTGCGACGGCAAGTTCTCGCGCCTGCGCGATCAGGCACGTGTCCGCACGGCCGGCTGGGGTTATGGCCAGAAAGGCCTGGTGGCGACCGTGCGTCATGCCGAGCCGCACAATGGCACGGCCTACGAGTATTTCCTGCCGTCAGGCCCCTTTGCCATCCTGCCCCTGACTGACAACCGCTCCTCGCTGGTCTGGACCGAGCCGGATGCGATTGCCGATGCGCTCAAGGAGGCTCCGGACGAGGTCTTCCAGGAGGAGCTGGAAGCGCGGTTCGGCGATTTCCTGGGCGATGTCCGGCCGGAAGGTCCGCGTTTCGCCTATCCGCTGGGACTGCGCTATGCCGAACAATTCTGCGATGACCGCATTGCCTTTGTCGGCGATGCCGCGCGCGGCATTCACCCGCTGGCCGGTCAGGGCTTCAATCTGGGCATTCGCGATGCGGCCGCGCTGGCAGAAGTCTGCGGCGAGGCCAGGCGGGTCGGACTGGATATCGGGGCGGTCACGACGCTGCGACGCTATGAAGACTGGCGAAAATTCGACAGTGCCACGCTGGCAGCGGGCACCGACTTCTTCAACCGCCTGTTTTCGAACGATATCGAGCCGATCCGGCAGCTTCGCGGCATCGGCTTGTCGATCGTCGACAGCATCCCGCCGGCGCGCCGTTTCTTCATGCGCCAGGCCGGCGGCGAGACCGGCGATCCGCCGCGCCTCCTGAAAGGCCAGCGCTTGGACGCGGCCTAGAACGGGTTGAGCGTGTAACCGTCGGCCTGCAGCAGAGCGTGAGCCGTCATGGCCGACAGGGACATGGATACGCCCGGCAGGAGATCACTGGCTGAGACGTCGTACCAGACCGCGCTCTGGCCGCAGACGAAGATCTCGACACCGGTCTCCACCAGGGCGGCAACAAGATCGGCATTGGCGCCGGCGCTATCGCGCGTCACATCGTGGACGGCCGTGCCGTGAACCACGATCGCCAGGTGGATGTTCTCGACGGGCACGCCCGCGGCGGCCTGCATGTTCAGGAAGCGCGCTGCAGCGGTCAGCTTGGAATTGAGCTCGCCTTCGGCGGCCTGGTCCTTGGTGTCGAAACTGATCCGGAATTCAGTGCCCTCCGGGATCGGCAGAGCGCCTTCGACAGGGGCAACCGGGCCGAACTCCTCGATGACGGGGCCGGGCGCGAAGTCACCGGGGCCGGCCCAGGCCGTCGCCGCAATCAGGCTGGTCGCAACAAGCGACACGGAAGTGGTAAGAAACATGGCTTTTCCTCAACAGTGCGTGATGCGGCCCGGGAGAGCGGTACGTCGCCCTGTGTCAATATTGCAGAGCAAGTATCCGGTCGCAAACTCGCGCGGTCCGCGCCGCACTTTCGCCGGTAGAAGGATGAGCGGCTCCACCGGTCAGATGCTGCACCATCGCTGCAATATGCGGTTCCTGGATGAACTCCGGATGGGGGATCGTGTGGCTCTGGACACCCTCCGGCGAGCTCAGCACGAGTGGTGCTTCTGCCAGGATGGAAAACTCTATATGGCCGTGTGACCCCGATATCCTCACCTCGTCGATCAATTCACCGGCAGCAAAATTCCAGTGGCCCGAGCCGGTTACCCCGCTTTCATGACGCCAGCATGCGGCTACGGCGTCCGGAACCGGGTAGAGCCCGGCTTGCCGGCTGGTGAATCCCGAGACATCGGCGATAGGGCCGAAAAAGTGATCGAAGAGATCCAGCCCGTGCACGGCAAGGTCGTCGAAATAGCCGCCTGGTGCCTGTCGGGGGTCGACTCTCCATCCAAGGTCGTCGCTCAGGTCCGACGCGGATGGCTTGCGCGTCAGGCTCCAGTGTACGTGGCGTACTGCGCCGATGGCTTCGCTCGTTAGCCAGGCGCGCACGGATTCGAAACGCGGCAGCGAGCGGCGGTAATAGGCAACAAAGAGGGGCAGGCCGGCATCCGAGAAAGCGCGCAGCATGCGATCGGCCTCGGCGTGATTGACCGAAATGGGCTTTTCAACGCAGCAGGGTTTCCCTGCCGCCGCGACCATCAGCGCGAGTTCGAGATGGCTGGCCGGCGGCGTCGCGATATACACCGCATCGACCTGCTCTGACGCAACTAGGTCTCCTGGAGTTTCGTAGACGTGTGGGACCCCATGCCGTGCAGCATAATCCCGGGCTCGATCAGGTGATCGGGACGTCACGGATGTGAGGCGGGACCCCGTGACGCGAGAGAAGGCTGGGCCGCTCTTGCGTTCGGCAACGGATCCGCAGCCGATCATACCCCATCGAATTCCGGTCATCGCGCAGCCTCCAGTCAAAGGCCGCTAGTGCGCGGTTTCACCCAGCGCATAGAGATAATCCCATGTGAAGAGGCCGGAATCATGGCCGTCATCGAAGACGAGACGTACGGCATAGCGGCCGACGGGCTCGGCGGCCGTGACGAGCACATTCTCCTTGCCGGTCACGATCCGCTTTTCGCCAGGGCCATGTCCCTGGACTTCGGCGCTGGGGCTTTCGACCCGCAGGGTCTGGAAGGGGATGGCAAAGCGCTTGCCGTCGTCAAAGGCGACGTGCAGGGCCTTGTCGGCACGGGAGAAACGCAATTGCTCGGGCCAGGGGCGCGCCATCAGTCACGCTCCAGCTTGCGGGCTTCGTCGGGCAGCATGATCGGAATCCCGTCGCGGATCGGATAGGCCAGACCGGCACTGTCCGACACCAGTTCCTGGGCCTTGCGGTCATACTTCAAGGGGCCGCGTGTGACCGGGCAGACCAGGATTTCCAGCAGTTTGGGATCAATCTCGCGCGGTGCGGTCTGGTTCTCGCTCATCGTCTTCTTCCTTACGAAAACAGGATGGCCGACAGGCGGCGGCGGCCCTCGCGGGTCACCTCGCTGGCCGGGCCTGCCGCGTCGAAGACTTTCAGCAGCAGGGTGCGGGCGGCCTGGTCGTTCCACTCCTGATCGAGCGCGGTGATCGCGATCAGCTGGTCGATGGCGCCCTTGTGATCGCCGGCGGCGACCAGGGCCTCGGCGAGCTCGTAACGGGCCTCAAGGTTCGACGGATCCTGCTCGACGCGGCTGCGCAGGGCAGCCGTTTCGCTGTCGTCTGCAGGAGCACCGGAGGCGAGCTCGAGAGCGGCACGCACGCTTTCAACGGCGGGGTCGCCGGCGCGGTCCTCGGGGACGTGGTCGAGAATTTCGCGGGCCTTGTCGGTATCACCATTTTTCAGCCAGACACGGGCCAGACCGGCCAGCGCGCCGGGATGTCCCGGATCGGCCTGCAGCACGGCGGCGAAGTCCTGGGATGCACCACCCAGATCGCCGGCCTCAAGCGCTGCCAGGGCGGTGTCGACCATCGCTTTCAGCTCGGCCTCGCTGGGCCCCTTGCCGGAAATGCGCTGGATGAAGTCCTTGATCTGGCTTTCCGGCAGCGCACCCATGAAACCGTCAACCGGCTGGCCGTTCTTGAAGGCGAAGACAGCCGGGATGGACTGGACGCGCAATTGCTGGGCGATGCCGGGGTTCTCGTCGATATTGATCTTGACCAGGCGCACCTCTCCGCCCGCATCGCGCACGGCCTTTTCGATCACCGGACCCAGTTGGCGGCAGGGACCGCACCAGGGCGCCCAGAAATCGACGATGACCGGGACTTCCCGCGACGGTTCGACCACGTCCTGCATGAAGGCCTGATCGGTGGAGTCCTTCACGATATCGCCTGCCGGCGCGCCTGTTCCCAGGGTCAGATCTGCGCTCATGACCAAATTCCTTGTGTTCGCGTCACCCTAGACCGGGAGGCTTCCGCTTGGAAACCGGCCCGGTCCGGAATGTTCAAAGACACGATGCGGACGGCACACGGACAGTCGCATCGCTGTGTTGTGTCCTAGTTGGCCTTGCCGGCGCTGCGATGCAAGGCGTCACTGCGCCGCGCCTGCCTCTGCGGACAGTGCGTCGAAATCGACAATCTCTACCGGGTGGCCCGTATCCTCGGCGAAGCGGATCAGGTCGGCACAGCTCACCGCGGTCGTGGCGTCATTGGAGAGCGGGTGGAAATTCACCGGGTCGTGGCGCGTCAGGGCCGCGTCGAGCACGAAATGGACCCGCTTTTCGACATCATTGATCAGTGCGAACGCGGTGACGGAGCCGGGCGTTACGCCCAGAACCTCTTCCATCAGCTCCGGCTTGCCGAAGGACAGGCGGCCGCAGTCTAGCAGGCGGTGGAGCCGGTTGACCGGGATCTGCGTGTGGCCGAGCGCAGAGATCAAGATGATCCGGCCCTTCTTGTCGGCAAGGAAGAGATTCTTGGTGTGCCCGCCCGGCATCTTCGCCTTGATATCGCGGCCTTCCTCGACCGTGAACACAGGCGGATGATCGACGGTTTCATGGGCGATACCCAGGGCGTCGAGACGGTCGAAAAGCTGTTGGCGTGTCGCTGGCATGTGCCTGTTGAAGCGCGAGATGCAGCCATGTGCAAGTCGACGGAATCAGGTGCTTGCAATTATCCGGCGTTTGCGCGATATACCCCGCTCCCCGGCGGGGCTTGCCCCCGCACATCGTGAGCGGGCGTAGCTCAGGGGTAGAGCGTCACCTTGCCAAGGTGAATGTCGTGAGTTCGAATCTCATCGCCCGCTCCATTCTCTCCTTCCAGAATAGAGTGTCCGTTTCGGGCCGTTTCCCCAGGTCAGCCCTGCGCCCGCACAAACGAAAAAGACCGCTGCCCGAAGGCGCGGCCTTTCCGGATAATGGATGACCTCGCTGACGCCTAGTCAGCCAGCGAGCGTAGCAGGTCGATGACGCGGCGGCGGACCGTCTGGTCCTTGATGCCGGCAAAGGCCTGGGCCAGGGCAAGACCGTCCGGGCTGGCGATGAAATCGTACAGCGTGTCGGATTCGGGCCCTTTCAGTTCGGAGGAACCATCTTCTTCAAGGCCTTCGAAGAAGTAGGAGACCGGAACTTGCATGACTTTGGCGACATGAAAAAGCCGGCTGGCGCCAATGCGATTGGTGCCGCGCTCGTACTTCTGAACCTGCTGGAAGGTGACGCCCAGCTTTTCGCCCAGCTCGGATTGACTCATTTCCATCAGGCTTCTGCGCAGGCGCAGACGCGCTCCGACATGCTGATCAATACTCGTTGGGCCCCTGGCGCTCATGGCATCCTCACGGTTGTGGTCTAATGATTTCTATGCCGCAGAACTCACGCGGATGACAGAACTCTTCGCGAAACCAAGGATTGTTTCTACGATTGAAGATGTCGACGATCCAGTCGCCAACACACTTTATTCTGCCAATTCCCCGACTGCCGGGCATATATTTGAGCCACACCCTGATGTCCTGATGAAAGTCGTAATCCAGTACTACCAATTCATCGGCATAAAGGGCGGCAAGATAGGTTGGTGCCATGGCGATACCGCCACCATGACGTACCACCTCAAATAACACCGAACTGAGGTCGGTGCGGAAGGAATATTTAATAAGGGTATCTGCTGCCTCGGCTTTTTCGCCCCACAACGAGAGCGAGCGGTCATACTGTTCCAGCGTCGCGAACCTCAGGTTCATGACATCGACAAGGGACCGGGGCGCACCGTAGGTTTCAATGAATTCCCGAGACGCTACAGGCATATAGTGCAGGGTGGCCAATAGCTCGGCCTGCGTGTCCATCGTCTTTTCTGGTACGAAGGTGACGGCCAGGGACGAGGCATTCTCCCCCGTCGCAGCCGAGTGATCGCCGAGCAGTTTCAAGTCGATTGCCGGATGGGTTCGCTGGAATTCCGGCACATGCCTTGCGAGCCAGAAACTGGACAGCCCGTCGGGAGCGCGCAGCGACACTTCGCCTTCCATTGCGTGGTCGCGACCGGCAATCTGGCTCTCGAGCTGATGTGCGGAGCGCTGCATGGTGAGCACATAGTCGAAGGCATTTTCACCCGCGGGTGTGAGCATGATCCCGCCGGCGTGCCGTGCGATCAGCTGGCTTCCCAGCCGGCTTTCGAGCTGGCGCATGCGCTTGGAAATGGTGGATTGCTGACAGCCGAGCGCCGTGGCGGCTGCACTCATCGACCCCGTCGTCGCCACGGCGTGGAAAATCTGCAGATCGTCCCAGTCGAACAGGTTTCGCCGGAGAAGGGTATCTGTTTCCTGACTATCCACTATTCCAACTTTGCAGAAGTCGCCATCTGGGCGGGATGTTAACCAATGGGCAACCGTTTTGGCACGAGGAGCGCGACGGTGACTCAGGCGACCCACACTAGTCAAACCCGAAGCGGGTTTCAATTTCCCTTGGAGCGGTTGGATCAGGCTTTTACATCAGTGGGTTTCGAGCCTGTCAGCCTCGACAGGATCGACACATTCCATGCGCTTGCAGACGCCCTGATCGAGGGCGAAATCGCGAACGCAGAAGACATTGCACGCGTTCAGGCTTGGACACAAAGATCGCTTCACATGCGCGTATGGAATGGCACCCCTGACGGATTCGTCGCCTCTATTCCGCTTAGTGAAATTGGCGTGTCTGCGCTGCTCGCTGGCGAGTTCGGCTTCGCCAATGCGCGGCGCGACTGGGTGTGCGGTCTGGACGAAAAGGCAGCCGCGCTCCTGTCCTGGGGGCTGGCCGGACGCACACCGCACGCCCAGGCGGCAGCGCTGCGGGCGCTGCTGGTGGGCTGGCGCGGCTTTTATTCGGATGTACGGGTCTATGCCCGGGCGCGCACAACTGAGGGGCAGGCGCTGATGCGGCGGCTCGGCTTCGAGGAATGTGCAAGGCCGGACGGGGTCAATCCGCTCTATGGCAGCACCGGCTTTCCCGACAAGCTCGGCGCCATGCTGCTGCGGCACAGTATCCTCGGGGACTGGGAGGCGCCGCGATGACGGATGCGACGGACGGGACAGTAATCGACGTCACAGTGGCGCGCACGCTCGACCAGGTCGTCATGGCGATGACGCTGCGCGGCGTCATCTATCTGGGGGAGCAGGAAGCGCCCTATGCCGAAGAGTATGACGGCAATGACCTGGTGGCTGCCTCGCACCTGATTGCATGGAAGGGCCGAGAGCCCGTCGGCGTGCTGCGCCTGCGCTGGTTTGCCGATTTCGCGAAAGTGGAGCGTGCGGCTGTACTGCAGCAATACCGCCGCGACGGTGTGATGCGGGTGCTGATGCAGGAGGCTCTGCGCTACAGCGCCCGCCGCGGCTATCGCCGCGTCATCGGACATGCCCAGCTCAATCGGGTGAAATACTGGCGAACGCACGGATTTCGGGTCCGGCCTGACCGGCCGGAATTCCATTTCTCGGACTATGCCTATGTCGAGATCGAGCGCGAGCTGATCCCGCCGGCCAATGCCATCACGGCGGATACGGATCCGATGGTCCTGATCCGGCCGGACGGCGCATGGGACCGGCCCGGCCCGTTCGACCTGTCGCTCGAACGGCTCGAGGCCGAAAAGGAACAGGCCAGGAAGGACAAGAAGAAATCGGAGGAGGAAGCGGCATGACGAACGCCCACAAACCGGCGCTGACCCTGCTCGATTGCCAGCGTGACCGCGTCGAGGGCCCGGACGGCCGGATCGATGCGGACAATCATGCAGCCATTACCCGGATAGAGGCGCTGCTGCGCCGGGCCCGGGCCGATGGCTGGTCGATCTGCCATTGCCAGCATGCCATGACAGACGGTGAGCGTGCGGATCGTACGCCGGTTCCCGCCCTGCGGCCGTTGACGCGGGAAGCGGTTTTCGTCCGGCGGGGTCTTTCGGCGTTTTCAGACAGCTATTTTCATCAGTTCATGGCGCGCAATACCGGCCGGGACTGTCTTCTGGTCGGATTTTCCGCGCCCTTTTCGATCCTGGCGACGCTGTTCGATGCCCAGACCCGCGACATCTTGCTGACCCTGGTGCCCGAAGCCGTGGGGGCGCTGGCCGTTGCGCCGCGCGATGTCGCGGAAACCCGGGCCTTGGCATTTGATCTGGCGGGTCGTCTGGCGCCTTCACTGAGCCTGGATGCCATCGGCCGCCAGTGGCCACGTCTGGCCGAAACGGCAGGCTGACCCGCTTTCCGGGCCGGGTCGCCGCCGGGCTTCACGAGAGTGTGACGGACCGTGCCCTTGGCGTGGAGAATGTCGCGCGCCATATCGGTTTTCGAACGCGGCGGAAACTGCTGTGTCCGAGCCGGCAATTTTCGACACTGACGGTCTTGGATTCAGTCCCCGCCTTCCTACATGAGTCACGAGTGGCCGCCCTGCCCTGTTCTCCTCCCCTCGAGCGGGCAGGATGACGACCGCTCCAGACGATCAGGCCTCAAACGAGCGTCCCCCCAGCCTGCCGATGAGGTCTGCCAGGCACCGCCGGGTTCCCTGTCCCTACCCGGCGGTGCCGCTATCGTCACCGCCGCTGCGGCTCAAAATCCGGGCCAGAACGGCCCCGTTTCCCCAAAAATCTGCGCTCTTGCCAAAAAGAATGGCTTGTTTGCGTTTTCAACGGTGTAGATGGCTTGCGTGCGGGGAAAACAGGGCTAGGCTCGCCTCAAGAACCACAACAGACCACAGGGAGCGCCACATGGGGGCGGTCGTCGGAGTCGCGCACGCGTACACCCGTGACGAATTCATGGAGGCCGCGCGTTCGCGCTGGCAGGATCGCTATGGCAGCGAGTGCGGAGAGGCGGGCACGTCCTTCTTTTCGCAGATTTACGACGATGCCCTGGCCGAAGACCTGGAACAGGTCGCGGCCGCCGATCTGGCATCCATGTGCGTCGACTTCTGGCATTACGGCGAACAACGCAGTGGCGAAGAGATCCTCGTCCGGATGCGCACGGCCACCCGCGATGACGGCAGCGAGCTGCCGCGCGATGTGCTGGAGATCATCGGCCGTGACCGGCCTTTCATCGTCGACAGCGTAATGGGCGAAATCGGTGCCCAGGGTTATGACATCCTGGCCATGTTCCACCCGATCGTTCAGGTGCGCCGTGAGAATGACGGTGCCAGGGTCGACCGGGGCGGGCGTTGCCTCGCCGAGTCGATGATCCAGGTGCATCTGCCGCCGCTGGATGATCTGTCTCGCCGCACGCTGATCGAAGGGGTCACCGCGACCCTCGATGATGTCCGTGTGACGGTCGAGGACTGGGCCGACATGCGCGCGCAGATGGATGAGGCCATTGCCCATCTCGCCCAGGCCACCACGAATGCCTCGCCGGAAGAGCTCACGGAAGCCTGCGAATTCCTGCGCTGGCTGCGCGACGATCACTTCGCTTTCCTGGGTTGCCGCATCTATGACTTCGAGGTCGACGAAAACGGCGGCATGGCCCAGCGTCATCCGCGCGTGCGATCCGAGACCGGCCGCGGCGTGCTGCGCGATCCTGATCGTCATGTCCTGCGCAAGGGGTCCGAGCCTGCGGTTCTAACGCCGGCCATCGAGACCTTCCTGCGCGAACCCAGCCCGATCATTGTCGCCAAGGCCAATATGAAGTCGCGTGTCCACCGCCGCGTCTACATGGATTATATCGGCGTGAAGCGTTACCGCGAAGACGGTGCCGTGATCGGCGAGATGCGCTTTGTCGGCCTGTTCACCGCCGAGGCCTACGACCAGTCCGCCGCCCAAGTGCCGCTGATCCGCCGCAAGGTGCGCCGCGTGCTCGAGCGTGCCGGCAAGACGCCCGGTACCCACAGCGCCAAGAAGCTGCGCAATACGGTCGAGAATTTCCCGCGCGACGAGCTGTTCCAGACAGATGAGAACGATCTGCTGGAAATCTGCCTCGGCATTCTTCACCTGCATGACCGGCCGCGCACCAAGCTGTTTATCCGCCGCGACCAGTTCGACCGCTTCGTGTCGGCGCTGCTCTTCGTGCCGCGCGAACGCTACTCCTCGAAAGTCCGCGAGCAGGCGGGCGAGCTGATCCGCGATGCGTTCGGAGGCCGCCTCTCGGCTTTCTATCCGCAGTTCGGCGACGGTTCGTTGGCCCGGGTGCACTACATCATCGGGCTCAACCCGTTCGACCACCCGGAACCGGAAGTCGGCGAACTGGAGCGCCGTGTCGCCCGTCTGGCCCGCACCTGGGAAGACGATCTGGAAACCCATGTGCGCCGCAATGCGCCCGAGGATATCCGCCTGCGCATGCCGGCCTATCAGGACGCCTTCAAAGCCGGTTATCGCGAGCTCTACGATCCGGAAGACGCCCTCGCAGACGTCATCAAGCTGGAAAGCCTGGAAAATCCGAGCCAGGTAGCCGTGCGCGTCTATCGCGAAGCCAATGATCCGGACAACGAATTGCGGCTGAAAATCTACCGCGTCGGCAAGCCGGTCTCGCTGTCCCGGGTGATGCCGGTACTGGAGAATCTGGGCCTCTACGTGGTGCAGGAGACCGGTTTCCCGGTGGATCGCCGCGCCAGCGGGGGCCAGGGTGTCGATCGCGCCTATGTGCACGACTTCGAGATGAAGTCCGATGCGCTCAAGGGCCAGGACGTCAAGACGCTGGCGCCTGTGCTCGAGGATGCGCTTCTGGCGATGGCTGACCGCCGCGCCGAGGATGACGGTTTCAACCGCCTGATCGTCGAGATCGGCGTGACGTGGCGGGAAGCCGCCTTCCTGCGCACCTGCGCGCGTTATCGTCAGCAGACCGGGCTCGACCCGTCCCAGGCGATCCAGGAAGAGGCGCTGGCCGCCTATCCGGATATTGCCCGCGGCCTGCTGGAACTGGCTCGCGTCAAGTTCGATCCGGCTTTTACCGATGATCGCAAGACGCGTTCCGATGCAGTCTGGGATGTGGAGGAGCGGATCGGCAAGGCGCTGGACGGCGTCAAGAGCCTGGATCACGACCGCGCCCTGCGCCGGATTTTCCATCTGATCCGCGCCACGCTGCGGACCAATTTCTACCAGCTCGGCGCCGACGGTCAGCCCAAGGCGCGGATCTCGATCAAGATTGCCAGCGAACTGCTCGAAGAGCTGCCGCTGCCCAAGCCCTATCGCGAAATCTTCGTCTGGGCACCGGACGTGGAAGGCGTTCACATCCGTTTCGGTCCGGTCGCCCGCGGCGGTCTGCGCTGGTCGGACCGGCGCGACGATTTCCGCACCGAGGTGCTGGGCCTGGTGAAGGCGCAGCAGGTGAAGAATGCCGTCATCGTGCCGGTGGGCTCCAAGGGCGGCTTCTATCCCAAGGCCTTGCCGCGCAATGGCAGCCGGGACGAGATCTTCGAAGCCGGCCGCGAGGCCTACAAGACCTTCATCCGCGGCTTGCTCGACCTCACCGACAATATTGTCGACGACGTGGTCAAGCACCCCGATGCCACCCTGTGCTGGGATGATGAGGACCCCTACCTCGTCGTTGCCGCCGACAAGGGTACCGCGACCTTCTCCGACACGGCCAACGGGCTGGCGACCGACGAGTTCGATTTCTGGCTTGGCGACGCCTTTGCCTCGGGCGGCTCGGCCGGCTATGACCACAAGAAGATGGGCATCACGGCACGCGGTGCCTGGGAATCCGTCAAGCGTCACTTCCGCGAGATGGGCAAGGACATCCAGTCCGAATCCTTCACCGTGATCGGCGTGGGCGACATGTCCGGCGATGTGTTCGGCAATGGCATGCTGTTGTCCAAACAGACCCGTCTCGTGGCGGCGTTCGACCACCGCGACATCTTCATCGATCCCGATCCGGGCGATCCGGAGACGATGTGGAATGAGCGCAAGCGTCTGTTCGACCTGCCGCGCACTTCCTGGCAGGACTATGACACTTCGCTGATTTCCAAGGGCGGCGGCGTTTTCTCGCGCGGCGAGAAGTCGATCAGACTGACCGAGGAGATCAAGGCGCTGACCGGCCTGACCAAGAATGCGGTCAGCCCGACCGAGTTGATGCATGCGCTGCTGAAGGCCGAAGTCGAACTCCTGTGGTTCGGCGGTATCGGCACCTACGCCAAGGCGACGCATGAGCAGCATTGGGAAGTGGGCGACAAGACCAATGACGGTCTTCGCGTCAATGCTGACCAGGTGCAGGCAAAGGTCATCGGCGAAGGCGCCAATCTGGGCTTCACCCAGGCGGCGCGGATCGAATACGGCCGTCATGGCGGCCGGGCCAATGCCGACTTTGTCGACAACTCGGCCGGCGTCGACAGTTCCGACCACGAGGTGAATATCAAGATCCTGCTGCGTCCGATGGTTCGAAATGGCGATATGAGCCGTGAAGACCGCGACACGCTGCTGGAATCGATGACCGACGATGTCGCCGAACACGTACTGCGCCACAATTACGACCAGACGCTCGCCCTTTCCATGGCCGAGCATACGGCCAAGGCCGATCTGGATGCGCATGAGCGTTTCATGCTGGCTCTGGAGAAACAGGGGCGTCTGGACCGCGAAGTCGAGGGCCTGCCCTCCTCCGAGGGCATGCGCGCACTCAAGGGGCGCGGCCAGGGCCTGACCCGGCCCGAGCTGGCGGTTCTCAACTCCTATGCCAAGATCACCCTGTTCGATCAGCTGGTCGCCTCGGACGTGCCGGACGATCCGCACTTCCGGGACATGCTGACAAACTACTTCCCGGAGGGTGTCCACAAATTCTCGGCCGCCATGGATGGCCACCGCCTGAAGCGCGAAATCGTGTCGACGGTTCTGGCCAACGAGATGATCAATCTGGGCGGGCCGACCTTCATCCACCGGGCGATCGATTCCACTACGGCGACCGTGCCGGCGATCGCGCGCGGTTTTGAGGCGGGCCGGGGCATTTTCGGCTTTGCCGAACTGACGGCGGCGATCAATGCGCTGGACAATGAGGCTCCGGCCGATGTGCAGATCAAGTTACACGAGGAAATCATCCGCCTCCTGCGCCGCCAGACCTACTGGCTCGTCCGCCGCGGCCGCAACGAGGCCACGGCCAATGCCAGCTCGATCTCCGACGTGATCGCCTCCTACCGTCCGGGCGTGCAGGAATTGCGCTCCATGGTGCACGAGATCATTTCCGACCACGAACGCGCCGGCGTGAAAAAGCGCAAATCCGCCTTCGTGAAGGCCGGTGCTCCGGCTGATCTGGCCCAGTCGGTTGCCGAATTGCGGCCGCTGACCTCGTCGACAGATGTGATCGACATGGCCAATGATTTCGACTGGCCGCTCGCCTCGACCGCCTACATCTACCACGCGGCCGGTGCGCGTTTCCGCTTCGACCGTCTGCGCGGTCTCGGCCAGGAGGTCTCCTCCGACCTGCACTGGGATCGTCTGGCTGTACGGCGCTTGATGGAAGACTTCTATGCCAACCAGCAGGCGGTGACGGCGTCGATGATGCGCTTTGCCCGCCAGGCGGGCGGATCGCTGGAAGCGGGTATCGAGAATCCCTCCCGCGACTGGGCCGATGCGGTTGTGGAGGCCTGGAACACGGTCAATGAGGAAGAGGCCGGCCGGGTCGACTCGGTGCAGCGGCAGCTGGACGAGTCGGGCACCTGGACTCTCTCCAAGCTGGCGATCGCCTCGACCCAGATCGGCGAGATGGCGGCTGTCGCTCAGCCCTGATCGCGCAGGTCGCGGTCGAGAATATCGACTATGCGGGCGCGCGCACGGGCTGCCGCGTCCGCATCGTATTCCATCCGCGGATCCAGCGGTGCCGCCGGCTCGTCGAAGGCATGGGTCACGCCGGGCAAGATGACGTGATCGACCGGGTGACCGGCGGCGTCTGCACGCTCGAACAGCTTCACACAATCACCTGGGGGGGCGACCATGTCGCGTCCGGCCAGAATGGCATGGACGGCAATGTCTGACGGAAAGCGCCGGCCGTCGGCCCGTACCGGAAATCCGCAATAGGGATAGAGCAGGATGGCCGAACGGACACCGGCCAGGGGCGGTATCTCCGCGCCGGTAAGGCTGGCGGGTACGCGACCCTCGCCCCCATAGTCCAGCGCATCCAGCACGGTCCAGCCGCCATGGCTCCAGCCGATCAGGGCGAGGCGGGCTTCGTCGATGCGCGGGTCCTCGCGGGCCAGCACCAATGCCGCTTCGATATCCGCAGCCCGCTCCCGGCCCCACAGACGCAGCGCGGTGCAGACCTGGCTCATGGCGGCAAACCGTCCGATGTCGCGCGCGCTGTTGGAATCCACCGTAATCACGCCATAACCGGCCTCCAGGAGCGCTGCGGCATAGTCCGGCTGTACCTGGCGCAGGCCTCCGCAGCCATGCAGCAGGATCGCCGCGGGCACCGGCGTGTTGGCATCCGGGGGTATCTCGATCGTGGTGTGCGGCCTGATCAGGGTGACCTGTTCGGCGATATCGCGCCGGGGCGCGGTGAGTCCGGTTGCCTGCCCGATCGCGCAGCCACCCAGCCCGGCGAGCAAAAGGATGAGCGTGGCCAGTCCGCCGCGCAGGATCGTGTTTCCCGACATGAAAAGACCCTGGCGGGCGGGGCCGGCCAGGGTCAATGAAAAAGGGATTCACGCGCAGTCGCGTGGCGTGGACTAGTGGCGGAAGTGGCGCATGCCCGTGAACACCATTGCAATGCCCGCCTCATCGGCGGCGGCGATGACTTCTTCGTCGCGGATCGATCCGCCCGGCTGGATCACGGCGGTGGCGCCAGCCTCGGCGGCAGCGTGCAAGCCGTCGGCGAAGGGGAAAAAGGCGTCGGATGCACAGACCGAACCCTGCGTGCGCGGCTCGTCCCAGCCGTTTTCCTGCGCTGTTGCTTCAGCCTTGCGAACCGCCAACCGGGCCGCTTCCAGACGGCTGGTCTGGCCCATGCCGATACCAGCCGTGGACAGGTTGCGGGCATAGACGATCGCGTTGGACTTGACGTGCTTGACCACCTTCCAGGCGAACATCAGATCGGCCAGCTCGGCTTCGGTGGGTTCGCGCTGGGTCACGGTCCGGAGATCCTTCACCGAGATCATCGCCGTATCGCGTTCCTGGACCAGCAGGCCGCCGGCCACCGTCTTGGTCAGCCAGCCGGATTGTTTCGCGTCGGGCAGGCCGCCGGTCAGCAGGACCCGCAGGTTCGACTTGCCGGATAGCACCGACAGCGCGTCTTCGTCGGCGTCCGGTGCGATCACCACTTCGGTGAAGATCTTCACCAGCTCGCCGGCCGTGTCGGCGTCGAGCTTGCGGTTCATGGCAACGATGCCGCCGAACGCGGAAATCGGGTCGGCGGCGAAGGCCTTCTCATAGGCGACGGCGAGATCGTCGTGCGTGGCCACGCCGCAGGGATTGGCGTGTTTGACGATCACAACAGCTGCCTTGTCGGCCGGGTCGAACTCGCCGGCCAGTTCGAAGGCGGCGTCGGCGTCAGCCAGATTGTTGAAGCTGAGTGCCTTGCCCTGCGCCTGGCGGGCCGTGGCGATGCCGGGCCGGTTCTCCGGGGTTGCGTAAAAGGCAGCACTCTGGTGCGGGTTCTCGCCATAGCGCAGCGGCTGGGCAAGCTTGCCGCCGAAGGCGCGCCAGGCCGGGCTGGCATCGTCCAGCGTGTCGGCAAACCAGTTCGAGATCGCTGCATCATAGGCGGCCGTGCGCGCATAGGTCTTGGCAGCCAGGCGCTTGCGCAGCTCGAGCGTCGTGTGGCCCTCATGGGCCTCCATGCTGGCGAGCACTGCATCGACGTCCTCGCCATCGGTACAAACGCTCACCCAGGCATGGTTCTTGGCGGCGGCGCGCAGCATGGCCGGACCGCCGATATCGATATTCTCGACGCAGTCGGCCTCTTCAGCACCTTTCGCGACGGTTTCCTCGAACGGGTAGAGATTGACATAGAGCAGGTCGATGTTCGGGATACCGTGATCGGCCATTGCGGACCGGTCTTCGCCATTGTCACGCCGGCCGAGGAGGCCGCCGTGCACGCGCGGGTGCAGCGTCTTGAGGCGGCCATCCATCATTTCGGGAAACTCGGTCACTTCGGACACGTCGCGGGCCGCGATACCGGCTTCGTTGAGGGCGCGTAGTGTGCCGCCAGTGGAGAGGATTTCCACGCCGGCGTCGACGAGCTGGCGAGCCCGCTCGACCAATCCCGTCTTGTCGGACACGGAAATCAGGGCGCGGCGCAGAGGCGCAAGATCAAGGTCGGACATGGTTGGGGCTCCGTTGTAACCATCCGGATGTGCGCGGCGAGGTATCCATCACGGCGCTGCAAGTCAATCCGCGGCCGTCGCAGGCCGCAGGGCGCACAGTGCGCCCAAGGCTTCGGAAACGGCTGCGGCATCGCCGCTGCGGGCGGCATCGAGCAGGCATTCCAGCTCGGCGGCCACCGCCTCCGTATCGAGCACCGGGCCGGTGATCGACCACACGCCGTCAATGGCGGTCGGCTCGCGCCGTTCGAAGGCATAGACGAGGTTTTCGTGGCGTTTCTCGCCGGGCCGCAGGCCGACGATGGAGATTGCGCCGGGTGCATCGGGGTCGCGGCCGCGCAGACGCAGGAGCTGCCGCGCCAGGCGCAGGATGGAGACCGGCTCGCCCATATCCAGCACGTACAGCGCACCATTGAGGGCGGCATCGAAAGCGGTCTGCGCCGCGGCATCGAGCACGAGGCCAGAGGCTTCCTCGACTGTCATAAAATAGCGGGTGGCGTCCGGATCGGTCACGGTGACCGGGTCGCCGGCCTCGATCTGGCGCTCGAACAGCGGCACGACGGAGCCGGTCGAGCCGAGCACATTGCCGAAGCGCACGACGCAGATGCGGGTCTGCGAACCGTCGGCAGCGGCCGAGCGGGCATAGAGTTCCGCGGCGCGCTTGGTCGCGCCCATGACATTGCCCGGATCGACGGCCTTGTCGGTCGAGATCAGGGCCACAATCCGGGCTCCATGGCGTTTGGCCATCTCGATCGTATTGACCGTACCGATGACGTTTGTGCGCACGGCCTCGCCCGGATTGAGCTCGCTCATCGGCACGTGCTTCAGTGCCGCGGCGTGCAGAACGACATCCGGGCGCTCTTCGGCGAAAGCGGTTTCCAGACGCTGGGTATCGCGGATATCGCCCAGCATCGCGCGCCATTGCATGTGCGGCCGGTGGCGGGCGAATTCGAGATCGATCTCGTAGAGATTGGCCTCGGACGCGTCGAAGAAGATCAGCTTTTCCGGATTGAGCGTCGCCGCCAGCCGGGCCAGCTGCGAACCGATCGTGCCGCCGGCGCCGGTGATCATCACGCGGCGGCCCTCGATCAGCGGCCGGGCCGGCTCCAGGTTTGGCGGCCGCGGCGGGCGGTTCAGGAGGTCGGCAGCTTCCACCGGCGAGAAGGCGCCCGGCCCCTCGGACGGGCGGGCGCGGGACAGTTTGGCACCGGTGCGGGCGGCCACGCGGATCAGCTCGTTGACCACTTCAACATCGGTATTCGTGCCGGCCAGAACCAGACGCGGAGCCAGGGTCTCGGCTTGGGACAGCCGGTTAAGTGCCGGGGTCAGCGCATGCAGACCACCCAGCACGGGAACGCCGCGAATGGCGTGACCGGTAAGCTGCGAACCCGGTTCGATCAGGCCCTTCGGCCGGAAAGGCGCAGACCCGTTGCGCCGGACAATGTCGCGCAGTGCCTCATCAAGATCGGCTTCCGAGCCGACCAGGATCGCGGCGGGTTTGGAGCGGTCTTCCACCTGCAGCACGCCACGCAGGCCCTGGGTGCGAACGGCGGCCAGCAGGAAGCGCGGCGCCAGCAACAGACCGATCAGGATCGGGATGTCGATCAGGATCGAGGTTCGCGGGAAACCGTCCAGCCGGTTGATAAGGAACAGCATCGGCAGGAAGACCAGATTGGCGACCAGGACCGAGCGGACGATACGGGCCGCATCGTTCAGGGCGGTATAGCGCCACAGGCCGCGATGCAGACCTTCCAGCGGAAAAACGATCGCACAGGCCAGCGCAAAGACGGCCACCGACTGCAGCATCACCTGGTCGGGCGGACCGGCCGGCTCGAACCGGTAGCGCAGCAGGACTGCGGCCCACATCGAGAACGCACCGGCGGCGAGATCGAACAGCGCCACCGCCACCATCGACAACTGGTTCCGCGTCGCGGTCAGATTGCCTGAAACGGTTTGACGCGCTCGCCTGCGGCGTCCGTCCTGAGGACGCGGTGTGCTCATCCGGTTTCCCCTTCTGCGCCGCCGACCTGGCCGAGACGCTGAAAAGCCCAGCGAACGCGATTGGGCGGCCGGTCCCCGGCACCAAAGGGTTCTGCTTCTCCCTGTACTACAATCTGTGTCGCGCGTTGTGGAGGTGCGCCCGCAGCCAGATACACAGAACGCTCCAGCCGGATCGGACCGCCATCGGTCCGGAACCGCCAGCCGTCGCCATTGGGCTGGACCAGAAGCGCGCTCATGGAGTCCCGCGACAGGGAGGCGCGGACATCGGGGTGAAGATGGAAGCGGATCGCAAAGCGCCAGCGCACATCGACATCGTCCGGCGCACCATCATTGACGGGCCGGAACAGCGCATCCTCACCGCGCACATCGCCGCCATCGGCCGCCAGGAATATCCGCCGCCGGTGCGACAGGCCGTAATCCTCGCGATAGCCTTCGTGGATGCCTTCCAGCCAGATGCCCATCTCTTCTTCATTGCGCCGGGCCGTGACCGATGCGGGCGCGGTGGCGAGGCGCGGCCCCAGCAGGTCGCGTTTCCAGCCGGGCGGGAAAAGGCGGGCCGAAGATGTCTCGTCGAGGATGAGAGTGGAGTGGGCAGCGGTTGCGCGCACGGCCTCGCGCCAGCTGGCCGGCTGGTCGTCATGCCAGCCGCAATTCACCACCAGGCGGCCACCGGGCGTGCACAGTTCGAAAGCAAGGGCGCTGGCGTGTGCGCCGGTGCTCAGCGGGCCCTTGGGTGCATTGCCGACATCGAGCAGCACGGTGGCTTCGCCGGCCTCTGCGCGATGATAGCCGGAATGGGGCGCAAAGCCGAAAGGGCGTGCGCGGGTGTCGTCGTGATCAAGGGCGGCCTTGAGCGCGTGGCGATCGCCTTCGCCACCGCCATGAAAACTGGCAAGGCCTTTGTCCGACATGCGGAAAAAACGGACCATGGGCGCCAGCCGGTCGATGGCGCGGCGCACGTCCTGGGGCAGGTCGGCACCGGCGGCCTGGGCAGCCTCGCGAACCGTGACGAGGTCGATCAGGGCTTCCGCGCAGGCGCGCGGCGAGCGGGTCACATGGCCGCCATCGGGCAGGATCTGGCGCTGGACCTCGCGGGCAAGCGCCTGGAAGCCGGCGCGCTGCAAGGCATCGCGGCCCGGCAGGCTCAGCCCGGTCAGCGTGAGCGCCGCGGCACTTTGCAGGCGGGTCGTGCCGTCCGGCGCGATCGCGATCGAGCGCTGCAGATAGCGCGCCTGGCGCAGCAGGGAGCGGAAACGGGTCTGCCGCGCCCTGCGGCTGTCCTCGTCGCCATTGAACAGGGCATCGCCGCAGCGCAGCCAGTTCAACAGGCGCATTGACAGGATGTCGTGTGACCAGGCGAAACTGTTCCAGCGGCCGAAATTGTCGATCCAGCTGTCGACATAGCGGCGGATCGCGTCGGGCCCGGTTTCCGGATCGGCCGCCAGGCAATCGCGCATCCAGCCGAAAGCGTGCAGGCGGCGGGCAAAGGCACGGGTCGGTGCCGGCTGCAGCCAGGCGGCGGTGGGACCGTCAGTCGACAGGCTTTCCCCGGCCAGGGTGAAGCGACCGTTCAGAATCGCTTCGCCGCGCTCGCGATTGGGGGCGTAGACGTCTTCCGGCATGACACTGAGCGCGTCGGGCAGCCCGCCCAGATCGCTCAGCCCGGAGGGCAGACCTATGGCGTGCAACGTCGAGGAAGCCTCGCGCCGCAGCGCCATGAGGGTGGCTGCGGTATAATCGGATAGACGCACCGCGCTCGCCATGGCGATCAGCCGCGAAGCGCTGTGATATTGTCGCGATAGGCGTCCGGCCCGCCGCGGAATACCGCCGATCCGGCGACCAGCGCGTGGGCGCCGGCCGCGATGCAGGCTTTCGCCGTGTCCGGATTCACCCCGCCATCCACTTCGATCAGGGTCGACAGGCCGCGGCGGTCGATCGACTGGCGCAGGCCCTCGATCTTACGCAGCTGGCTGTCGATGAAGCTCTGGCCGCCAAACCCCGGATTGACGCTCATCACCAGCACCAGGTCGAGCTCGTCGAGGACATAGTCCAGAGTCTCGCCCGGGGTGGACGGGTTGAGCGCGGCGCCGGCCTTCTTGCCGGTGCTGCGGATCTTCTGGACGGTGCGGTGAAAGTGCGGGCCGGCTTCCGGGTGCGCCGTGATCAGGTCGGCCCCGGCCTCGGCAAAGGCGTCGATATACGGGTCGACCGGCGTGATCATCAGATGCACGTCGAACGGTTTTTGCGAGTGCGGACGCAGGGATTTGATGACGCCCGGCCCGATCGTCAGATTGGGTACGAAATGACCGTCCATGACATCGACATGGATCCAGTCGGCCCCGGCTTCGTCAATCGCACGAACCTCTTCGCCCAGCTTGGCGAAATCGGCCGAAAGGATTGACGGCGAGATGATTACGGAAGCGCCCATGCAAGTCCGATAACAGGGGGGCCGGAGCGGCGCAAGACGGCCTGTGGTCCGTCCATTGCGGCAGGCGGCCGGTTAACTGCTCTTTTCGAACCGCGCCGCAAAAAACCCGTCCATTCCGCCGCGGTCTGCCCACAGGGCCGGGGTCAGCCTCAGCCAGCCTTCCGGGGTGATGGCTTCGGCCAGTCCGGGCACTTCACCGTCCTGGATTGCGACGGGCTTCAGATCCTTGCGGGTCTCCAGCAGGCGGGCGGCAAGCTGTTCGCCCTCTTCCGGCTGCAGCGAACAGGTACAGATCACCATCCAACCGCCCGGACGCAGCATGCGGGCGGCGGCGCCGGCCATTTCCAGCTGCAGCTTGGACATGCGCTGCACATCGCCCGGCTTCTTGATCCAGCCGGCCTCGGGATGGCGGCGCATTGTGCCTGTGGCGGTGCAGGGCGCGTCCAGCAGGACCGCATCGGCCGGACCCTTGGGCCGGAAGCGGCGGACATCTTCGACGGCGACGGCCGCGCGCAGCCCGGTGCGCGAGAGATTGTCCCGCAGGCGTTTCAGCCGGCCCTCATTGTCATCGACCGCTGTGACGCGGGCACCCAGGGCGGCGAGCTGCAGCGTCTTGCCGCCGGGGGCGGCGCACAGATCGGCGATGTGATCGCCGGACTTTACGCCCAGCAGGGTGGCCGGGATTGCGGCGGCGGCATCCTGGGCCCACCAGGCCCCTTCTCGGAAGCCGGGCAATTGCGTTATATCGCCGATCTCCCTGCGGCGCAGCGTGCCGTTCGGCAGGACTTCCGCGCCAAGCGCTTCGGCCCAGCGTTCACGCTCCAGCGGGTTCTTCACGGTCAGGTCCAGCGGCGGCGGCTGCATCTGCACATTGGTGATGCGCGACAGCGCGCCCGGACCATAGGCCTTGCGCCAGGAACGCGAGACCCAGTCGGGAAGATTGTCGCGCGGGGCGGTACGGGCAGCGAGGTCCGCTCCTTCCGTGCTGACCTTGCGCAGGACGGCATTGACCACGCCCTTCAACCCGTAGGTCTCGGTCGTGTCCTGGCACAGGGCGACCGTGGTGGAGACGACCGCGTGCGGCGGGCCGTCCATCCACAGAAGCTGGGTTGCGCCGGTGACCAGAAGGGCGGCAGCATATTCCGTGGTTTCCTCGAGCGGTTTGGCGAGGAAGTGGTCGAGCACTTTGCGGGTCTGGCCGAGGCGGCGGAATGTGGTCGCCAGGATGGCGCGCGCAAAGGCCCGGTCCCGGTCGCTCATCTTGCGATAGCCGGGCGTGTGCTCCAGCGCGGGTTCCAGGGCGCGCCGGTCGCGCAGGATGGTGGCATAGGCCAGGGCGGCGCAGCGCCGCGGGGGCAATCCGTCTTTCATGGCGCGGGAGCTAGCACGCGCAGGCGCGCCCGTCTAATGCGCCGTGCCGCCCCTACCCCCACGGACCGCGTGGCGCCCAGGGGCCGGAGCGGACCGGGGCGGCGGCGCCGGCCATTTCGCGCAGCCTGGCAATCCGGTTGGCGGTGTCCGGGTGGGTGGAGAAGAGATTGTCCATCCGCTGGCCGTTCAGCGGGTTGATGATGAACATGTGGGCCGTCGCCGGATTGCGTTCGGCGCTGTCATTGATGGTGCGGCGGGCCGTGCGCTCGATCTTTTCCAGCGCGCTGGCCAACGCCATCGGCTTGCCCATGATCTGCGCGCCGATCCGGTCGGCCTCGTATTCGCGGGCGCGGCTGATCGCGCTCTGCACCAGCATGGCGGCCATGGGGGCAAAGATCATCAGGGCGATCGAGCCGATCAGCCCGGCGCGGTTTCCGCCACCGAAGAAGAGCGCGAAATTGGCCAGCATGCCGATCGCGCCGGCCAGGGTGGCGGTGACGGTCATGGTCAGCGTGTCGCGGTTTTTCACATGGGCGAGCTCGTGCGCCATCACGCCCTGCACTTCTTCCCGGTCGAGCCGGGCCAGCAGACCGGTCGTCGCGGCGACGGCGGCGTGACCGGGGTCGCGGCCGGTGGCGAAGGCGTTGGGCTGGTCGCTCTCGATCACAAAGACGCGCGGCACGGGCAGGCCGGCGCGGCGGGCGAGATGTTCGACATCGGCGGCATACTGGCGCAATTGCGGATGGCGTTCGTCCGGACCGATCTCGCGGGCGCCGTGCATGCGCAGCACCATGTCGGCACTGTTCCACCAGGCAAACAGGTTCATGGCCCCGGCGATGACCAGGGCGATCATCGCGCCGGCGGCACCGCCCAGCACATAGCCGATCGCCATGAAGAGGGCGGTCATGCCGGCGAGCAGGAGGAAGGTACGTAATCCGTTGGCAGTCATGGTTGTGGCAGTATCCATTCTTGGCGACAGGCCCCTGTCGGACTAGATAAATGGGATGACCCAGAAAGAACGGCAAGACGGGACGGGCATGGCGGGAATCCCTGCTGAAGCTGCGCCCGGCAAGACATTGAGCCCGGCCGCCCGGCGGGCGCTGGAAGAGGCCGAGGCCCGCCGCAAGGCGCAGGAGGCCGCCGAGCTGCCGCCGGAAACCGGCGGACGCCGGAGCGGGCCGGAACCCACCCGCTATGGCGACTGGGAGAAGAAGGGCATTCTAAGCGACTTTTGAGGGGGTGCGGATAGTTGAGCCCGTGTCCCCGGTTTCGCGTGCCGGGTGCAAGGGCTTCGCAACACCGGTTGCACACGATACTGTGCCGGAATGGCACAAGTTTTTCGCCCTGTTTTCATGGTTTTGGCGACCGCGCTCCTGGCGGCTCCGGCGGCATTTGCGCAATCCGGCACCGCGCCGGCGCGGGAGTGTTCGCCCGAGGATATCCGCCAGGCCCTGGCCGGGGATTATACTGGCCCTGCCTGCCGTTTCACGCAGATGCCGGATGAGGTGCAACGCCCTCAATCGTCAGGGTTTTCCGCCGATGTGACCCGGCTGGAAGGGGCGCCGCGCCAGACCCGTCACATCGAGGCTGCACAAGTCCATCATGCGTATGAAACAGCGGCCACATACGAGACCCGTTACAGCGACATTCCGCGACATGCGGTGACGCAGACCGCGGATTTCGCGCCGGCGCGCCGCGAGACCGTCACCCTGGACGAAAGCTTCTTCACCGGCTCCCTGGCCGGTGGGGTCGAGCGTCCCTTCACCCCGCTCTACAGCTATCGCGGGATCGTCCTGATTTCCGCCTCGGGCGAGGTGCGCACGCGCTTTGCCGGCCTCACGCACACGACCCGCCAGGTGCGCGCCATGGATACGCGCCGCGCCCACGCTCCGGCGAGGGCCTATCCCTACGACTAGGCTTGCCGCCCGGTCAGGGTGACGGCGGATGGGAGCGGCCGGAATGGCGTCTATCCATCCGCGATGACAGCAGAAAAGCGTGAAGCGCTCAGGCCGGAACGCCGGCTATCTCTTCGACAATCGCCCGCGCGGCGGCGGCGGGGTTTTCGGCGGCGTTGACGGGGCGCCCGACCACGAGGTGGGTGGCGCCCTGGGCGAGGGCTGCGGCCGGGGTGGCGACGCGTTTCTGGTCGCCGATTTCGGCGCCGGCCGGACGGATGCCCGGGGTGACGATCAGGAAATCATCGCCGAAGCGTTGGCGGATCTCGGTCGCCTCGTGAGCGCTGGCGACGACACCATCAACACCGGCCTCAAGCGCCTGTTCCACGCGGCGCAGGACGAGATCGCGGGCGCCATAGGCATAGCCCATCTCGGCCAGCATGGCGTCGTCATAGCTGGTCAGCACGGTGACACCGAGAATGCGCAGGCCTGAACCTTCGCGCCCGGCGACGGCGGCGCGCATCACTGGCGGTTCGGCGTGCACGGTGAGCAGGTCGGCGCCGCCGGCGGTGATCGACCGGGTCGCCTTTTCCACCGTGGCGGGAATGTCATGCAGCTTGAAGTCCAGAAAGACGTCCTTGCCGGCGCTCTTGAGGCGGCGGCAGAGGTCCATTCCGCCCACGGGGAGCAGCTGGAGACCGATCTTGTAGAAGCTGACGGCATCGCCGACGGCCTCGACGATCGACCAGGCCTGGTCGGTCGTCGGCACGTCGAGCGCGACTATGAGGCGGGAATCTGCGGTGTGTGACATGGGCGTCTTCTAGGTCGCATTGCCTGAAAAGATCAAGCGCAGACCGAGTCCGCCGAAGGCCGTGGCGGCGATGCCGTTGAGCACGCGCCGCGAAATCCGCGAGGATTTCAGCTGCTTCTGGGCGGCGCCGGCGGCAAATACGATCACGGTCAGCACGACGCCGCCAATGGCAAAGAAGACCAGTCCCAGCGTGAGCATCTGCAGCCAGACCGGGCCGAGCTCGGCATTGGTGAATTGCGGCAGCAACGCCAGGAAGAAAAGGCCGATCTTGGGATTGAGCAGATTGGTCACCAGGCCGCGGCGGAAGGCCCGCGCGGCGCTGCCGGCGCCCTCGGCCTCGATCGGCGCGTCCAGGCTGCGGAAGGTTTTCCAGCCCAGCCAGATCAGATAGGCGGCGCCGGCATAGCGCACGGCTGTCAGGGCATGTTCGGAGGCGGCGATCAGCGCCGCCAGCCCGCCGGCGGCTGCCATCGTCCACACCAGGCCGCCGGTGCAGATGCCCGCGACGGCGCCCAGACCGGCGCGCGGCCCGCGCGAGGCGGCGGTGGCGAGGGTGAAGGCCATGTCGGGACCGGGTGTCAGGGCCAGGGCGATGCCGGCGGCCAGGAAAAGCGGGAAAAGCGAGAGGTCGAGCATGGCAGACTCCGGGCCGGTTTGCGGCACTATGGCGCCATCCCGCGGCCCTGGCGAGCCGGTTCAGTCGGTCGCGACGCCGGCGAAGATGTGGAAAGGGTAGTCCTCGATCAGGCGCCGCGAAAACTCGATACCGCGCACGCAATTGCCCTGCCGGTCGAGCCGTGGCGAGAACAGTGCGATACCGGCGATACCCGGTATGACGATCATCAGACCGCCGGACACGCCGGACTTGGCGGGCAGGCCGACCGAGAAAGCGTATTCGCCGGAATAGTCGTACATGCCGCATGTCAGCATCAATGACAGCGTGTTGCGCACGATGCGCGGGTCGATCACCCGGTGACCGGTGAGCGGACACACGCCGCCATTGGCCAGCATGGCGGCCGCCACTGACAAGCCCTGACAATCCAGCGTCAGCGAACAGGTGCGAAAATAAAGATCGAGCGCGGCACCGGTATCGCTGCCCTCGGGAAAGGCATCATGCTCGTCCATCAGCTTGACCAGGGAGAGATTGCGCGCCGCTGTCTGGCGTTCGGAGTGATAGACGGCTTCGTCAAAGCCGCACGCTGCCCCGCCCGCCGCCGAGGCGACGAAGCGCTGTACCAGCGCCTGCCGGTCGGCAATGGCGCGCGAGGGGCGGATCATGGCGGCGCACATGATGGCGCCGGAATTGATCATCGGATTGTGCGGCCGGTTGTCCGGATCCAGCGCCAGCTCGTTGAAACGGCGGCCTGAGGGCTCGCGGCCCACATGGCGGTGCACCTGGTTCTCGCCGTTCAGCGCCAGGGCGAGGGCATAATTCAGCGGTTTCACCACCGATTGCAGGCAGAAGGCCTGCTCCGCATCGCCCAGGGCCAGACGCTGGCCGTCCAGGCTGCACACGGCCAGGCCGAACCGGTCCGGCTCCTGGCGGGCCAGTTCGGGGATATAGCTCGCCACCGTGCCGGCCCGGTTCTCGCGGGCATAGTCGAACAGGTTGGCGATACGGCCGGAAAATCCGCCGAAACCGGCAATGGCGAGCTGGCCGTCCAGCGTTCGCTCCACCAGACGCAGCGCGTCCGCCGGAATTTCGGCGCCAGCCTCGAACGCGTCCGGTTTCAGCGCACGGGCCTCCCCGTCCAGCGCCGCTTTCAGACCGGCAAGGCGCGGAATGGAAAGATCGATTCCCTCGCGCGCCAGCCGCTCCGCCAGCGTCTTCGTCGTGCCGATACCGGCCTGTTTGGCGGTCCGGCACAGCGCGCGCAGCCGCTCATCGTGCGCCGCCCGGTCGCTGCGATCATGCTCAAAGCGCGCACGGCGCCCGCGAAAACGGGAAAATCGGGACAGTCCGGACCGGTTCATGCGGCGAGCATGGCGCGGATTTGGTGCGTGTCAAAGCGGGGTTGGCGGTTTGTCCGGTTTTGCTCCGTGCGGCCCCCATCCGCCGTCATCCTGACGAAGGTCAGGACCCAGTTCATAGAGGGAGATTTGGGCTGCAGGGGCTCAAATCGGGCGGCGCCATCATGAGGGATAGGTGCGAGATCGCGGTCATCCGCCCTTACGAACTGGGCCCTGACCTTCGTCAGGGTGACGGTGGAAGTTAAGACGTTTGCACCCTCTCTTTCGCCTCTCTCGATTTTTCCCGGACGGAAGCCCGCGGTAGCGGGCTGCAGATCCGGGATCTACCGAAGGTCATCTCAAGCGATGCGCTTCCAGCCGGGAAAAATGTGGAGGGGGCGGGTTTGTTGCAGTGGGGAGTGCGCGCGCCCGCTCATTCCCCTTGCGTGCGCACGGGCTTGGCGGTAGGCGAACGGCAGACGAAAAGGATATGCGCCATGCCTGCCAAAAAGCCTGTGAAAAAGGTTGTTCTTGCCTATTCCGGCGGTCTCGACACCTCGGTGATCCTGAAATGGCTTCAGGACCATTATGACGCCGAAGTCGTCACCTTCACGGCCGATCTGGGCCAGGGCGAGGAGCTGGAGCCGGCGCGCAAGAAGGCCGAGGCGGCCGGCGTGAAGGACATCTTCATCGAGGATCTACGCGAGGAATTCGTGCGTGACTTCGTCTTCCCGATGGTGCGCGCCAATGCGGTCTATGAAGGCCTTTACCTGCTGGGCACCTCGATCGCCCGTCCCCTGATCTCCAAGCGTCTGGTGGAGATTGCCCACGAAACCGGCGCCGACGCCGTGGCGCATGGCGCGACCGGCAAGGGCAATGACCAAGTACGTTTCGAGCTGGGCGTCTATGCGCTGGATCCGGACCTGCGCGTGATCGCGCCCTGGCGGGAATGGGATCTCAATTCGCGCACCAAGCTGATCGGCTATGCTGAACAGCACGGTATCCAGGTGGCCAAGGACAAGCGCGGCGAGGCGCCCTTCTCGGTCGACGCCAATCTCTGGCACACTTCGTCGGAAGGCAAGGTGCTGGAGGATCCGGCCGAGGAAGCGTCCGACATCGTCTTTCAGCGCACGGTTGACCCGGTCGAAGCACCGGACACGCCGGAATACGTCACGATCAGCTTCGAGCGCGGCGATGCGACGGCCGTGAACGGCAAGGCGCTTTCCCCTGCCACCCTCCTGACAGAACTGAACGAGCTGGGCCGCAAGCACGGCATCGGCCGGCTGGACCTGGTGGAGAACCGGTTCGTCGGCATGAAGTCGCGCGGCATCTATGAGACGCCGGGCGGCACCATCCTGATGGCGGCTCATCGCGGCATCGAACAGCTCACGCTCGACCGTGGTGCCGCGCACCTGAAGGACGAGCTGATGCCGAAATATGCCAAGCTGCTCTATGAAGGCTTCTGGTTCTCGCCGGAGCGCGAAATGCTGCAGGCGGCGATCGACAAGAGTCAGGAATATGTCACGGGCGATGTCCGTCTGAAACTCTACAAGGGCTCGGTCAATGTCGTTGGCCGCTCCTCGGATCACACGCTGTATTCGGAGGCGCATGTGACCTTCGAGGAAGACGATGTCTACGACCAGAAGGATGCCGAGGGCTTCATCCGCCTCAATGCGCTGCGCCTGCAGCTGATGGCGCGCCGCAAGCGCCGTCTTGGCCGCAACGACTGATCCCGGCAGGAGGCAATTTCCCTGTTCCTGCCGCCTGATTATCGCAGTCCGGCGCGATGAATGAAAAATTCATTGCGTCGGCCAGTGCTTTACACCGGCCCCCCCGGGGGCAAGGGTTCTTGGCCGCTGGCAGCGAGGCCGGTGGCGGATATGGAGTAGAGCGGGCGTTTGACCAAGTGTTCCCCGGTCGGGGACGAGTGAAGACATGCACTCGCCCCTGCTGACGATATTGCTGGATCTGCTGTTCGTCGCGACCGGAACCGTCGCGGCCGGATATCTGTGGACGCATGCCCGGTCGATCCAGTTCGCCGGCGCCGTGCGCGCCGTGCAGGTGCTTTCCGGCGGCATCATCCTGTGGTCCGCCTACTATCTCGCCGACGTCCTGCTACACATTGCCGGCCCGCTGGTGTTGTCGCCGGACGTGCTTGCTGCGTGGGTGGATTTCGCCGGCCACCGCATCCGTCCCCTGAGCGATGCGATTGCCGTCGGCCTGATGCTGATCGGCTTCGTGATGCTGATCCGTCGGCTGGGACGTCTGCTGTCGCGCATGCGGTATTCGGCGAACCGGATGCAGGACGAACTGTCCTCGCGTGACACGCTGGAGGCGGAACTCAAGACCGAGGCCGAGATGCAGCGCGCCCTGCGCCAGTCGAAATCGGAATTCCTCCTGGGGCTGAGCCATGAGCTGCAGACTCCGCTGAACGGAATTCTCGGCCTGGCGAGCCTCTTGGCGAATACCGAGATGGATGCCGAACAGCGCCGCCTGCTGACCACGCTGGAACAATCGGCGCAGTCGACGCTGAACCGGGTCCGCGATGTTCTGGACCTGTCACAGCTGGAAAATGGCAAGGTGGAACTGCGCAGCACGGTGTTCGAGCCGTGCGAGCTGATCCGGTCGGTGACCGGTCTGTTTGCGCCGCTGGCGGCCGAGCGCGGCCTGGAACTGGGCCCGGCCTGTGGCGATGATGTCAAACAGCCGATGATTGGCGATCCGGGCCGGATCAAGCAGATCCTCACGCATCTGGTTTCCAACGCGATCAAGTTTACCCCGGAAGGGCGGATCACGGTCGATGTGAAGGCCGTGCCGGTCGATCCCGACCATGCGCGCCTGACCTTTACCGTCTCCGATACCGGGACCGGCATGTCGCCGGAAGAGCTGGACCTTGCCACCGAGACCCGCACCTTGCGCACCGGGTCGGGCCGCGGGATCGGCCTGTCGATCTGCCGCCGCCTGGTCGATCTGATGGAAGGCGAGCTGGTCTTCGAGAGCGCGCCGGGCGAGGGCACGCGCGCATTTGCCAGCATGGTCGTCCAGATCGAGCCGGATACGGACGAGGTCTGATCTGCGGCCTGCCGGGGCGGGCATCTCAACCTGTCCGCTTGGTCATGGAGGGGTCATTGGCCAGCCGGGCTGCGGCCGCTAGTCTCGCCGGGTTCAAGGGGAGGCTCATCATGATCACGACTTATCTTTCCGCACTCCTGCTGACGGCTGCCGGTCTGGAGGATGCCGCAGCGGCGGACTTCGACCGTCCGGCCCTGCTGGAACTGGCGCCGGCGGATGTGCAGGCCGATATCGCCGTGTCCGGCCGCCACATCCTGGTGGTACGCCACGCCTACAAGATCTCGCCGGACTGCAATGGTATGGAATGTCCGCTCAGCGAGACGGGTGAGGCGATGGTCGCACGGCTGTCGGACCTTCTGGGCGAGATGCCGGTCGACCGGGCCTATGCCAGCGCTGCCTGCCGCACCCGGCTGACCGCTGCGGCCGGACATGCCGAGGTGATCGCGCACCAGGCGGTTGATGGCCATACCGGCGACTGCACGCCCGGCGCGACGATCGGACGCCAGCGCGCGGCGGCCTTTGCCGAGGCCCGGGGCGGCGAAGTCCGCTGGACGCTCGCCGGCGAGCATTCCAACACGTCCTGCCTGTGGCTGGTCGAGTTCGCCGGTGCCGCCGCCGCCGAAACGGCCGGCTGCGAAGAGGGCCGCCTGCCGGAAACCGCCTATGGCGATATCTACTGGCTCTACCAGTCCGGCGGCGACTGGCAGCTCACCGTGCTGCCCGGCGCCTTCAGCGTTGAGGCCGAGTGATGCGGCTTCTCTTCGTGTGCACCGGGAATATCTGCCGTTCGCCGACGGCGCAAGCGGTCGCCCGGGCGCGGATCGAGGCGCTGGGGCTGGACTGGCGGGTTGATTCCGCCGGCACCAGCGGCTGGCATGAAGGCGAGCCGCCGGATCCGCGCAGCCAGGCGGCGGCCGCCGCCCGCGGTTACAGTTTCGAGGGGCTGGTGGCGCGGGCCGTTGTCGCGGAAGACTTCACCCGTTTCGACCATATCCTGGCCATGGACAGCGGTCATCACAGCCATTTGCTCCGCCTTGCGCCGAAAGGCGTGTCGGGCCGGGTCTCCCGCCTGATGGACTGGGCACCTGACACGCAGATGGACGATGTTCCGGACCCCTATTATGGCGCCGATGCCGGGTTCGAGGATGTACTCGACCTGGTCGAGGCCGGTATTGACGGGCTGATCGCGGCCTTGCGTGACGAGCCCGGTCAGGCGAGCGGGTAGTCGGCCTCGGCTTCGTAGATATTGGCGTCGCCGCGGGTGATCCAGCTGGAGTAAAGACTGAAATGCGTGGCCATCCAGGCTTCGGTCTCCAGATCGCTGGCGCGCTGGGTGAAGCGGTTGGCCTTGTCCACGGGCGTGCCCTTGAGATAGGCGATCGTCATGTGCGGGTGGAAATTGCGCGTTTCCGGCTTCAGACCGGCGCGCCGCGCCGCCCGTTCGCACCGGCCCGCCAGCGTGGCAACAGCCTCGCCGGCCTCGACGCCCAGCCAGAGTGCGCGCGGATCGGTCTTGCCGAACCAGCCCGCCCCCTTGAGCCGCACGGTGAAGGGCGCCATCTGGATATTCGCCAGCTCGGCATCGAGGTCTTCGGCCATGCGCTCGTCGATTTCGCCGAAAAAGCGCAGCGTGATGTGGAAATTCTCCACCGGCCGCCAGCGCGCGCCCGGCACGCCTTTTTGCAGGCGCAACAAGCCGGCTCCGATCTCCTCCGGCACGGGCAGGGCGGCAAACAGGCGCAGGGACATGGGCGGACACTCCGGACTGCCCGATCCCTAGGACATTTTGCGCCATGTCTGCAATGGTGCGCAGGACCTGTCAGGACCTGACAGGGGGACGCGACCCCCGCCGCGTCCCGCCTTGCCATTTGGGCCGGTCAGACCGATATTGCGGGACAAAGCGCCCTGTCGGCGCGCGGCGTGTGGTTTCACACGTCCTGACTACGAGAGAGACGTAACGATGAACGATTTTTCCCGCACTTATTCCGGTAGCCAGGCGATGGACATGTCGCGGGATGCCGGCCTGCGCAAATTCATGCTCGGCGTCTACAACAAGATGGGCCTGGGCCTGCTGATCTCGGCCGCTCTGGCTTATGCGGTCGGCACCGTCGCGCCGCTGACGGCGCTGGTCTATGGCACGCCGCTGCTCTTTGTCGTGCAATGGGGTCCGCTGGCCCTGCTGTTCGGCTCGATGTTCTTCATGCGCAATCCCTCGCCGACCGGTTCGGCCCTGCTTTACTGGGCGATCGTCGCCCTGATCGGTACGGGTCTGAGCATCTGGGTCGTGATGGCGGGCGGCGCTGCGCCGGACGGGATCACCACCTCAGGCGGCCGCACGCTGGCGATCAGCTGGGCGACCATCGTCCAGGCCTTCACCATCACCGCCGGTGCCTTCCTGGGCCTGTCGGTGTTCGGCTACACGACGAAGATCAACCTGCAGCCGATCCAGGCCTTCCTGTTCATGGGCATGATCGGCGCGATCATCCTGGGTGTGCTGAACGCCTTCTTCTTCCACTCCGCCGGCCTGGAACTGCTGCTGCAGTTCGGCGTGCTGCTGCTGATGGCGGGCGTGACGGCCTGGCAAACCCAGAGCCTGAAAGTGATGTATTACCAGGTGGCGGGCGATCAGCGCTCGATGGCCGTGCTCACCAATATGGGCGCGCTGAACCTCTACATCGCTTTCGTGAACATGTTCCAGATCATCCTCTCGCTGCTCGGCAGCCGCGAATAGGATCGGCGGACATCGCACAGAAAACGGCCCCCGGGGAAAACTCCGGGGGCTTTTTTGTGGCTGTGGTGCGAGCGAAACAGGGGTTGTCATCCCGGCCGTATGGCCTGCGCAGGCGGGCCGGAGGGCCGGGACCCATACGCTCGCTCTCTGCCGAAAGCAGGCTCGACGCAGGCGACAGCTGGGTCGGCACCGGGATTATGGGTCCCGGACTTGCGCCCCGCCTTCGCGGGGCATTCATCCGGGATGACAAGTGTCGCTGAAGTTTCAATCCACCACGTGGAAGCGTTTCTTGTCGAAGACGCGCAGGACCTGGGCCAGGTCGTGGCCGCGCTTGAGGATCTGGCCGTCCATGCCGACCACCTTGTAGGCGCCCTGGCGCTGGGTGTCGGCGGGCGTCTTGATCACGGCATACATCGGCATCTCGCTGTGCCGGCGGAAGATCGAGAAGACGGCCTGGTCCTTCAGCCCGTCGATCGCATAATCCTTCCACTCGCCGCGGCCGACGAAATGGCCGTAGACGCGCAGGATGATGTCCAGTTCCCGGCGTTGCCACATCACCGATTGTGGCGCCGGACGCACGCTGTGGGGGCTTGCTGTCATCCGCATTCTCCCATGGGTTGAATGGCCGTTTACAGCTTACAAACATTTCACGCGGTGCCGCAAAGTCGCCACATTCCCGGCCAGTTCCCGCCATACCGCAAAGTCACCGTCCAACGCGTCGGCCGGTCGCGTCAACGTTCCGGATCCTGGATTTAGACAGCCCCCCCAGCCCCCCGGGTCAAGGAGCGGCGATCCGGTCGACACCCCCACCCCCGCCTTTCGCCCGCCTGTTTCGCCTCTGGCCAAGCGCGCGCCGGCACGCTAACGCTAGGGCCCTCTCAGCTTTGAGTCTCCGAGCGTTACATGCTGGTTGCCGACCATCTGACCAAGGATTTCGGACCGCGCCGCGCCGTCGACGACGTCTCCTTCACGCTGGAGCGCGGCGAGGTGCTGGGCTTTCTCGGTCCCAATGGCGCGGGCAAGACCACCACGATGCGCATGCTGGCCGGCGCGCTGGAAGCCGATGAGGGCCGCGCCTCGATTGCCGGGCATGACTGCGTCGCGGCACGCCTGGAAGCACAGGCCCGGCTGGGCTATCTGCCCGAGGGTGCGCCCGCCTATCCGGCCATGTCGCCGCGCGATTTCGTCGCTTTCAGCCTGCGCGCGCGCGGCTTTTCCGGAGACAGTCTGAAACGCGCTGCCGCGCTGGCCCTGGAGCGGGCCAATCTGGGTGGTTATGAGCATCAGCCCATCGGCACGCTGTCCAAGGGCTATAAGCGCCGCGCCGCGCTGGCGGCCGCCATCGCCCATGATCCGCCGGTGCTGATTCTCGACGAGCCGACCGACGGGCTGGATCCCAACCAGAAAGACGGGGTGCGCCAGTTGATCCGCGACATGGCGCCGGACAAGGCGATCATCATCTCCACCCATATCCTGGAAGAAGTGCCTGCCGTGTGCTCGCGCGCTATCGTGATCGCCCGCGGCCGGCTGCTGTTCGATGGCTCGCCGCGCGAACTGGCCGAGCTGGCACCGGAGCGGCAGATCGAGGCGGCCTTCCGGCAGCTCACCCTGACGCCCGGCGATGATGACGGCACGCCGGAGGCGGCGGCGTGATCCACACACTCTGGGCCATCTACCGGCGCGAGCTGGGCGCCTATTTCCTGACCCCGCTGGCCTGGGTCTTCCTGGCCGTGTTCGGCTTTGCCGCGCCGGCCTTTGCCTTTCATGTCGGCCGCTTCTTCGACACCAACCGCGCCGATCTTGCGCCGCTGTTCGACTATCTGCCCTGGCTGCTGGTGATCCTGATGCCGGCGCTGGCGATGCGGGCCTGGGCGGAAGAGCGCGATCGCGGCACGCTGGAATTCCTGATGGCCCTGCCGATCCCGCTCTGGGCGGCGGCGGGCGGGAAATTTCTTGCCGCCTGGACGATGGCGGCGCTGGCCATCGCGCTGACCTTCCCGATGTGGATCGCGGTCAATTATCTCGGCGAGCCGGACAATGCGGCCATCGCCACCGCCTATCTGGGCACGCTTCTTCTGGCCGGTGCCTATCTGGCGGTCGGCCAGGCCCTGTCGGCGACCACGGCCAACCAGGTCGTCGCCTTCGTGCTCGGCGCCGGCGCGGCCTTCCTGCTGACCATGGCCGGCCTGCCTTTCGTGCTGTCCGTTCTGGGTGCCAGCGCGCCGGCGGTGGTGACCGAATTCGTCGCCGGCCTGTCGGCACTGGATCATTACAACGCCTTCCGTAATGGCGTGATCGGCCTGGCGGACCTGGTCTACTTCCTCGGCCTGATCGGCATCTGCCTGACCATGGGCGGCGTGCTGGTGTCCGAACGGCGCGGAGGTGGCCGATGAAGCGCACCCTCTTCATGCCGCTGATGCTGCTGGCGCTCGCCCTGATCTTCCTGGCGGGCAATCAGATTGCCGGGCTGACCCTGCGCAGCTGGCGGCTCGACCTGACCGAACAGGGCCTCTACCGCCTCTCGCCGGGCACGGAGGAAGTGATCGGCCGCCTGACCGAGCCGGTGGAGTGGCGCTTCTATTATTCCCGCGCCGAGGCCGCCCAGTATCCCGCGATCCGCGCCTATGCCAGCCGGGTGCGCGAAATGCTGGAAGCCTATGCCGACCGGTCCGGCGGCATGATCCGGCTGACCGAGATCGACCCGCAGCCCTTCTCGCCGGACGAGGATGCCGCGCTGGAAGCCGGGCTGGATGCCGTGCCGACCGAGAGCGGCACCTCGCTCTATTTCGGTCTCGTGGCGCGCAATTCCATCGACGAGCAGGCGGTGATCCCGGTTTTCCGCGAGGATTCCGAGGCGCGGCTGGAATACGATCTCACCCGTGTCATCTCCGATCTGGAACGGCCGCGCCGGCCGCGAATCGCCGTTGTCACCAGCCTGCCGATCACGCCGGATACCGGCGCGCCCAACCGTTTCGTCACCGAGCTGAGCGGCGCCTATGAGATTGTCTGGGTGGATCGTGACTTCCAGGACCTGCCCGAAGCCGATGCGCTCCTGCTGCTGCATCCGGGCGAGCTGAGCGAGGCCCAGCTCTACCGTATCGATCAGCATGTGCTGACCCGCGGGCGGCTGCTCGCCTTTATCGACCCGCTGGCGCATGTCGCCATGCGGCCTGGACCGGACGGTCTGCCGCCGATCCGCGCGCGGCGATCCTCGGATCTGGGGCTGCTGCTGGCGCGCTGGGGCGTGCGCTATGACGCCCAGAGCGTCGCCATGGACCGGGCGCTCGGTCTGCCGGTCGAGATTGTCGATGCCGACGGGCGGGCGCGCCGCCGCGCCTATCCGCTGTGGTTCTCGGTCGGCCAGGCCCAGCTGTCCGGCGAGGATCTGGCCACGGCAACGCTCGATCTGGGGATCAATTTCGGCTCGCCCGGCTATCTGGAACCGGTGGGCCAGCCCGGCATGACGGTGACGCCGCTGGTGGTCACCTCACCGGAAGGTGCCGCCATCGACGCCGATATCGCTGCCGGTGCGCCGGGGCCCGACGATCTTCTGCGCGGTTATCAGCCCGCACCGGCACCGCTGGTGCTGGCGGCGCGCCTGTCCGGCCTGCCGGAGACCGCCTTCCCGGATGGTCCGCCCGCAGGCGACACGCTGTTCAGCCCGGCCGATCATGTCGGCCAGGCCGATGCGCCGGTCGATATCACACTGGTGGCCGATGCCGACTGGCTGGACGATACTTACTACGTCCGCTCCGACCCGGCGGTGGGCGATATGATGGTGGCCGACAATCTCACCCTGGCGCTGAACCTGATCGACATGGCGGCCGGTGACCGGGCGCTGATCGAGGTGCGCTCGCGCACGCCCTCGCTGCGGCCGATGAGCCGGGTCGACCGGCTGCGCGAGGCGGCGGAGACCCGCTATCTGGAAATCCAGGATGCGCTGGAACAGGAAATCGCCGATGCCGAGGCGCAGCTGGACAGTCTGACCGGTTCGGGCCAGGCCTCGGCCTTCCTGTCGGCTTCCGGCGCGGCCCAGCGCGAGGAGGCCGAACGCCTGCGTCACCAGATCGCCGAGACGCGGGCCGAGCTGCGCGCCGTCGAGCGGGATTTCCGCCGCGATATCGATGCGCTGAACGCCACGCTGCAATTCTGGACCATCGGCGTGCCGCCGGTGCTGATCATCCTGGCCGGGATTGCCGGTGCGCTGGTGCGCCGCCGCCGGGGGAGACCGTCATGAGCCGCCCGATGGACCGCCAGCGCCGCAACCGGCTCGCCCTTGCAGGCGTGCTGGCGCTGGGGCTTCTCGGCCTCGCCGCCGGGCTGACCTGGAACCAGGCGCGCCAGGCCTGGCAGCCGGAGGTTTCCGGCCCGGTCCTGCCCGGCTGGCCGCAGGCGGTGACAGAGGCCGCCGAGATCGAGATCGACAGTGCCGGGGATCATTTCACCCTGACGCGCAGCGAGGCCGGCTGGGTCATGCCCAGCCGCGACGGGCATCCCGTGATCGCGAGCCGGCTGGCCGAGCTCGACGCTTTCCTGGCGGGGCTGGATTATGCCGGCGCGCGCACCGCGGATCCCGCCAAGCATGCACGCCTGGGACTGGGCGGCCGGGGTGAAGAGGGTGAGGCGACCCGGGTGACCGTGCGCGATGCCTCCGGCGCCGTGCGGGTCGATATCCTCATCGGACGCGAAACCGGGACCGGCATCTATGTGCGCTTTCCGGGCCGCAACCGCACCTATGCCGCGCGCCCGGGGGAAACAGCCGCCAGCCTGCCGCCGATCGCCGAGGCCGCGCACTGGCTGGATCTGGACTTCCTGGAACTCGGCGCCAATGCGATCGCCGCCAGCGTCATCACGCCGGAACGTGGACCGGCCTACCGGCTGGAGCGGCCTTCGCCGAGTGTGCGCAGCTTTGCCCTGCGCCAGCCGGGCGGCTGGATGCTGATCACGGCAGCTGCGGGCAATGGTCCGGCCAGCGCACTGGCGCGGGTGCGTTTTCGTGACGTGCGCGCAGCCTCGCGTCTTGAAGGCGAGGTCGTCGCCCGTCATATCGCCGAGACCTTTGGCGGTGTGCGCGTAAGCCTGGACGTGCTGGCGCTGGGGGACACCCGCTGGGCGGTGTTGCGGGCGCAAGCTCTGACCGATGATGCCCGCGACGCAGCCGATGCGATCAATGCGGTAGCCGACGGGTGGGCCTTCCTCCTGTCGGACCTGACGCTGGACCGTCTGATCCGGCCGCTGGACCAGATTGCCGATTCCAGGCGGGAGACCGAAACCGATGCAGCTGAACCAGATAACCCTCCCCGTCCGTGACATCCCGCGCTCGAAGGCTTTTTACCTTCAGCTCGGTTTCCGGCTCCTGGTCGACAGTCCGCACTATTGCCGCTTCCTGGCGCCCGAGGGCGACACCACGTTTTCCATCCATGTCGAGACCGGGCCGGTCCATCCCGGCGCGGTGATCTATCTGGAAGATGCCGATATGGATGCGCGCGTGCGCGAACTGGAGGCGAAGGGCCTGGTCTTCGAGACACAGCCGGAGGATCGGTCCTGGCTGTGGCGCGAGGCGATCCTTGCCGATCCCGACGGCCACAAGATCAAGATCTACCATGCCGGCGAAAACCGCATCGACCCGCCCTGGCGCGTGAAGCCGGAGGCTTAGGGGCGGCAGTCTCGAGGTCCTTCCCCTTGATGGGGAAGGTGGGCCAGCGCACAGCGCTGGGTCGGAAGGGGTGAACCCCGGTGGTCCGTTGTTCTGCCTGCATCTCGCCCCCACCCCATCCACCACGCCTCCGGCGCGGTCCCCCTTCCCCATCAAGGGGAAGGACAAAAGGCGCCGGATCTGCGTTGAATGGCCCGATTTGCCCCATGAATGGCCTTTGGGCCAGCGCGCGGTGAGGCTAGGGTGGCGGGTATGGATACGCCGCACAGCCTTGTCTTTCTGATCTATCCCGGCTTCCAGCTGCTCGACCTCACCGGGCCGCTGGCCATGTTCTCGGCCGCCAATCATGAAGCCGGCCGCCGACTCTACGATATCCGCGTCGCCGCACCCCGTGCTGGCAGTGTGGAAAGCTCGTCGGGCCTGGCCGTGATCGCCGGGGACAGCGCGGCCGATGCGGCCGGGCGGCTAGGGCCGGGCTGCACGGCGATTGTTGCGGGCGGCGAGGAGCCGGGCGTGCGCGCGGCGCTGGACGAACCGGATGTCCAGGCCTTCATCGACACCGCCTTTGGCAGCGCGGGCCGCGTCGCCTCGGTGTGTTCGGGGGCTTTCCTGCTGGCGCGCCGGGGACATCTGGACGGCTGCCGTGTCACCACGCACTGGCGCTCGGCGGCGCGGCTGCAGCGCTATTATCCCGCGCTCGAGGTCGAACCCGATGCGATCTTCATCCGCGATGGCAAGGTGTGGACTTCGGCCGGCGTGACGGCGGGGATCGATCTCGCCCTGGCCCTGATCGAGACCGATCACGACCGCGATCTGGCCCTGGCCGTGGCGCGCGAGAATGTCGTCTACCGCATGCGGTCCGGCGGGCAGGCGCAGTTTTCCGCCGATCTGGCGGCCCAGGGCGCCGATGACCGGCGCCTTGCGCGGCTGGCCGAGGCGGTGCGGGCGGCGCCGGAGCGCGACTGGTCGGTTGCCGCGATGTGCGACACGCTCGCCGTTTCGCCGCGCACGCTGAGCCGGCTGTGCCGCCGCGAGATGACCACCTCGCCGGCCGCCTTCGTCGAACGTGTGCGGATCGATCTGGCGCGCTGCCTTCTGGTCGAGACCCGCCAGCGGATCGACACGGTGGCGCTGGCCTGCGGCTTCGGCACGCACCAGCGCATGGACCGCGCCTTCATGCGCCAGCTGGGCGTGTCGCCGAGCGATTACCGCGCCCGTTTCACCTCCCCCCTGAAAGAAGAGGCCTGATCATGACCGCCACGCTGACTATCGGTTTTCTGCTGTTCGACGACATCACCCAGCTGGACTTCACCGGTCCGTTGCAGGTGCTTTCCCGCGTGCCCGGCGCGAAAGTCCACCTGGTCGCCAAGACGCTGGATCCCGTGCGCACCGATTGCGGGCCCTTCATCCTGCCGGACACGACGATCGATACCTGCCCCGATCTCGACCTGATCTGCATTCCCGGCGGGTTCGGGGTGGATGCGGCGATGCAGGACGCGGAGATCGTCGATTTCGTCAAACGCCAGGGCGCTCAGGCGCGCTATGTCACCTCGGTGTGCACCGGCGCCTTCATCCTGGGCGCGGCGGGTCTTCTGGCGGGACGCCAGGCGACCACACACTGGCGCTATCATGAGCTGCTGACGGCCTTTGGCGCGGAACCGGTGACGGCGCGTGTGGTGCGCGACGGCAATCTCTTCACCGGCGGCGGTGTGACGGCGGGGATCGACTTCGCCTTCACTGTCGCTGTGGAACTGGCCGGCGAGACTGTCGCCCAGGCGATCCAGCTGGGCCTGGAATACGATCCGCACCCACCCGTCGATTGCGGCAGTCCGGACAAGGCCGGTGCGCAGGTCCGCGGCGCCGTCGAACAACGCTTCGCCCCCCGCGTCGAGGCTTTCGAAGGCCTGCTGCGCGAGATGCGGGCGACTGAGGCGGTGTAGGGGGCAAGCGTTGTCATCCCGGATGGATGCCCGGCGAAGGCCGGGCGCAAGTCCGGGACCCATAATCCCGGTGCTGGCTGGGCTGTCGCGTATGTCGAGCCTGCTTCCGGTCAAAAGCGAGCGTATAGGTTCCGGCCCTTCGGCCCGCCTGCGCGGGCCATTCTGCCGGAATGACAGGTGGGATAGGCCGGAAAGTAAGCTCTTACTCCTCCACCCGCATCAGCCGGTCGGCGGCGGCGCGGGCGAAGCGCAGGGTGAGGGCCTTGCGGCGGGCCGGGGCGAGGGCGAGGACCGGGCTTTCGCGCACCACTGCCCCGCCGAACCCGTCGGCGATGATCAGGCCGGCATGGTCCGGGATGAGGTCGTGCGGGAAGCGCCGGGAGACGGCGAAGTAGAGCCGCTCGCAATAGCCGGCGTAATTCTCCCACTTGTTGTCGGCGCGGAAGTCGGCAATGCCGGACTTGACCTCGACAATGGTGATCTCACCCTTGCGGCCGAGCGCGGCGAGATCGGCGCGGCGGCCGTCGGGCAGGATGAATTCCGGGATCGCGCTATAGCCCATCTGCCAGAGCAGGCGCGCCGCCCCGCGCATCAGCGCCTGGGCGTCGTCGATATCCGGATTGGCGGCGGAGGCAACGTCGGACAGGTCCATGGCGCAAAGCATGTTCCATATTTGTTCGCGGCGCAAGCCTGCCGCGGAAACGGACTGACAGCGCCCGCCGCGGCCGGTATACGGGGGCCATGACCCAGCCACTGCCCCAAGACCTTTTGCCGCCCTCCCTGGAAGATTTCGAAGCCCTTGCCGGCCGGGCCTGGGACGGCCTGCCCGACGGTTTCCGCAAGATGTGCGGCCGGGTGGAGATCTTCGTCGCCGACTTTGCCGATGGTGAAACCCTCAACGCGCTCGGCATGGAGGATGCGTTCGAACTGACCGGCGTCTATATCGGCGTCGATCTGGCCCGCAAATCGGTGATCGACCCTTCACCGGAACCGGACCGGGTCTTCCTGTTCCGCCGTCCGATCCTGGATGAATGGGCCGAGCGCGGCGACATCCCGCTTGGCGAGCTGGTCGCCCACGTCCTGGTGCACGAGATCGGCCATCATTTCGGCCTCTCCGACGAGGACATGCACCGCATCGAGGATGAGGGCTAGTCTGCGCTGCCATCCTTCCCCTTGACGGGGAAGGTGTCCGGCACAGCCGGACGGAAGGGGTGAATCCCGGTGCTTGTCAGTTCAGGCACCTCGCCCCCACCCACTCCACCGCTGCTTCGCAGCGGTCCCCCTCGCCCATCAAGGGCGAGGATGAATGTGCCTCACCCCTGCGCCAGAAACGCTTCCGCCCAGGCGGGTACGGCGGCGCTGGCCGGGCCGGTGATGTGGCTGTCGAAGACGGGCGAGGTGTCGGTTTCCGCCAGGTTGATCTCGGTGAGATGCGCCCCCGCGCGGCGGGCGATCTCGGAGAAGCCGGCGGCGGGATAAACCGTGCCGGACGTGCCGATCGCGACGAAATGGGTGCAGGCCTCCAGCGCCTGGAAGATCAGATCCATCTCCAGCGGGATCTCGCCGAACCACACGACATGCGGCCGCAGGAAGCCGGGCTGCTGGCAGCGCGGACAAGGCGTGTCCGTGCCGATCGCGTCGAAGGCCGCGGTGACCGTGTGGCAGGCCTCGCAGCGCATCTTCTTCAGCTCGCCATGCATGTGAATGAGGCGCTGCGAGCCGGCCTGCTCGTGCAGATCGTCGACATTCTGGGTGACCAGCAGAAAATCGCCGCCGCGCGCCAGCCAGTCGCGTTCCAGCCGGGCCAGGGCCGCGTGCGCCGCATTGGGTGAGGCGTCGGCCAGATTGGCGCGGCGGGCATTGTAGAATTCATGCACTTTGAAAGGCTCGGCCGCGAAGGCTTCCGGCGTGGCCAGCGCCTGCCAGTCAAACTTCGCCCACAGCCCGTCCGTATCGCGGAACGTGCCCAGCCCCGACTCCGCCGAGATCCCGGCGCCGGTGAGAATGACGAGCGAGCCTGTCATGGGGCCGAGTTAAGCGGGATTGGCGGGGGAGGTGAAGGGGGCGGGTGTTCCGGAGGCACCGGGCTTTCCCCCTCATCCGCCCTTCGGGCACCTTCTCCCCCGGGGAGAAGGGGTTTTCCTGCTGCCGCGCTCCGCCGGAACTCCTCTCCCTGGGGAGAGGGCCGGGCAGAGGGGGGAGCCACGCTTTCGCCGACAAACGCAAACCAAAAAACCCCGCCGGTTTCCCGGCGGGGTCTTTGAAATCGCGCGAGGGCGGAAGCCTATTTCTTGGCTTCGCGCTTCTCGATGCCGCGGCCGGTGACGCGTTCGGCGATACGGGCCGACTTGCCGCGACGGTCGCGCAGGTAATACAGCTTCGCGCGGCGGACCTTGCCCTTCCGCTTGATCTCGATCAGCTCGACATTCGGCGAGTAGACCGGGAAAACGCGCTCGACACCTTCACCGAAGGAAATCTTGCGGACGGTGTAGCTCTCGTTCAGGCCGCCGCCATTGCGGGCGATGCAGACGCCTTCGAACACCTGGATCCGCTCACGGTCGCCTTCCTTGATGCGAACATGGACGCGCAGCGTGTCGCCGGCGCTGAAATCCGGGATGGTCTTCTCGCCCAGAACGCGGGCGGCTTCTTCTTTTTCAAGCTGCTCGATCATGTTCATCGTGCATTCTCCTTGCGCGCCACGTACCTCGCCCAGAGGTCGGGGCGCCGCGCCTTCGTAATCTCTTCCGCCTGTTCCCGGCGCCAGGCCTCTATCCGGCCATGGTGCCCCGAGAGCAGGACTTCGGGGATCTCTTCATCCTCGAACACGCGCGGACGCGTATAGTGAGGATATTCGAGGAGATCGCCCTCGAAACTCTCATCTTCGGCCGAGGCCGGATCACCGAGCACGCCGGGGAGAAGTCTCACACAGGCCTCGATGAGAACCTGGGCAGGGCCTTCGCCACCGGCCAGAACGGCATCGCCGACACTGACCTCTTCCATCCCGCGACTGTCGATGACCCGTTGATCGAGCCCTTCGAACCGGCCGCAGAATACGACAACGCCAGAACCGGCCGCCCATTCCCGGACCCGGGATTGAGAGAGCGGTCGTCCTCGCGGCGTCAAATAGATCAACGGCCGTTTCCCGCCTTGCCAGCGAGACTGCACCGTATCAATCGCCTCCGCGGCTACATCCGGCCTGAGCACCATACCAGCGCCTCCGCCGGCCGGGGTGTCGTCCACGGAGCGGTGCTTATGACGGGAAAAATCCCGGATGTCCACAGTTTCCAGCGCCCACAACCCACGATTCGCAGCTGCGCCGATCAGCGACACGCCAAGCGGTCCGGGAAACGCCTCCGGAAACAGGGTCAGGGCCGTTGCAGTCCACGGCAGGGAAGGGGCGGGCGCATCAGTCATGGCGCGCGGGTTTAGCAGGGATGGGGGGGAATGGGGAGGGGATTAGCAGCCCGATGGGTGTGTGTCCGGGAACAAAGCGGCGGCGGGGCCGTTGATCGGGGTGAAACCTGATCCGGAGATGCTGACATGATCCCCCTGTTCCGTACACACGCCACGGCTTGCCGCCTTCTGGGGCTGGGCCTTGTCAGCGCCCTTGCGCTGGCGGGCTGTTCTGAAGGGGCGACCGGGCCTGGCACGGCCGGGGACGCCGCGCCATCGGTCGAGATCGGCACGCTCACCGCGGATGATATCCGCGGCACGGATCTGCCGGGCGAGCTGGCCTGTGCCTTCGATATCGATGACAGCCGCCAGCCGGTGATGCTGGTGCGGGCGAATGTGATGGACGAGGCGTTTTCCGAAGGCGTGATCAAGGTCGATGGCCGCATCGAACCGGTGCGCAGCCAGACGCCGGGCGGCTTCAATGCGCTGCTCGACGGCGAGACCCTGGCGGGGGGCGGCCTGACGGTGGATGTGATCGTGACGGGCGAGCCGGACACCAATGGCGAGGAATCCCCGCCCATGCCGGCGCGTCTGGTCTATCTCGGCGATGATGGCGCCCGCATGGTGGTCGAAGGCGAATGGCGCTGCGGGCCGTAGGCCTCGCGCCGCTACTCCCCCGCCTCTTCCTCGGCCTTCGAGCCGACCTCTTCGGGCGGGTCGATGGTGATCACGCCGTCGGCGATCGAGATATGGGGCACGAAGTCGCGGGTGAAGGGCAGCATCCAGGCGCCGTTGCGGCCCGGTGTGCCGGTAATTTCCAGCAGGTCGCCCGATCCGAAATCATGGATCGCCCGCAGCGTGCCCATGGCGCTGCCGTCCAGTGCCTGCACCTTCAGGCCGATCAGGTCGGCATGATAGAATTCATCATCCTCCAGCGCCGGCAGGGCCGCACGGGGGATGTGAAGCCGCGTGCCCTTGAGGGCCTGGGCCTGGTCGCGGGTCAGGTTTTCAGCAAAGCGGACGATGAAACCTTCCTTCACCGCGCGCCAGCTCTTGGGCGTCAGCAGGACCGCACCATCGGCATCGCGGAACGCGCCGTAGGAAAAGGCGGCGTCCGGCTCGCCGGCAAAACTCTTCACCTTGCATTCGCCCTTCACACCATGCGCACCGGCAATGGCGGCGATGAAGACAAGGTCGTCGGCGGTCTGGGTCATGGTTTTGGGTCCGGCTCAAACCATCCTTCCCCTTGATGGGGAAGGTGGGCCGCGGCGGAGCCGCGGGTCGGAAGGGGTGAACCCCGGTGCGGGCAAACTCGCCAACACCTCTCTCCCACCCCCTCCACCACGGCTGTGCCGTGGTCCCCCTCCCCCATCAAGGGGGAGGAGGGGTGTCGTCGGCGGGCCGGAAAAGTCCTATTCGGACTTTTCTTCTTCGGCCGGAGCTTCCTCGGCTTCAGCAGCCGGCTCTTCAGCCGGGGCTTCGGCAGCAGCCTTGGCTTCTTCTTCGGCAGCCTTCTTGGCTTCTTCTTTCTCAAGGCGCTCGGCTTCGCGCTCCTTGGCCTTCTCGCCCGGCTCGCCCTTCTTCGGGTTATTGCCGTGTTCCCAGGCCCAGGCATCCGCCTCGAGCTGGTTCAGGAAGCGGCCGACGCGGTCGGTCGGCTTGGCGCCCTTGGCGATCCAGGCCTTGGCCTTTTCCATGTCGATCTTCACGCGCTCGCCATCCTTGGGCAGCATCGGATTGTAGGAGCCGATCTTCTCGATGAAACGGCCATCGCGCGGGGCGCGGCTGTCGGCAATGACGATGCGGTAGTAGGGACGCTTCTTGGCGCCACCACGGGCGAGACGGATTTTCAGAGCCATTGTTCGATTTCCTTCGGGTCTAAAGCTTTGAAACGGGAACTATTTCTTCGGGAGGCCGAGCGGCAGGCCGTCGGGTCCCAAGGGGCCGCCGCCGCCCAGTCCGGGCAGTGACGGGCCTGAATTTCTCGAGCCGGAGCCGCCAAGGCCCGGCAATTGTGCGCCTGCGGGCGCCTTGCCGCCCAGCAGATCCTGGGTCGCCTGGCCCATATCGGCCGGGTTCATGCCGCCCGGCATTCCACCCATGCCACCGGGCATTCCGCCCATCATGCCGGCGAGGCCGCCGCGGCCCTTCTTGCCGACCTTCTTCATCATGTCGGCCATCTGGCGGTGCATCTTGATGAGCTTGTTGACGTCGGCGACGGTGACGCCGGAACCGGCGGCGATGCGCTTCTTGCGCGAGGCCTTGAGGATTTCCGGCTTGGCCCGCTCCTGCGGCGTCATCGACAGGATGATCGCCTCCTGGCGGGAGAGCATCTTGTCGTCCATGCCGGCGGCTGCCATCTGCGATTTCGCGGCCTTGTTCATGCCCGGCAGCATGCCCATGATGCCGCCCAGACCGCCCATCTTCTTCAGCTGGCCGAACTGTTCGCGCAGATCGTCGAGGTCGAACTTGCCCTTGGCCATCTTTTTGGCGAGGCGTTCGGCCTTGTCCTGGTCGACATCCTGGGCGGCCTTCTCGACCAGCGAGACGATATCGCCGCGGCCCAGAATGCGGCCGGCCAGGCGTTTCGCGTCGAACGCGTCCAGACCGTCCGGCTTTTCCGAGACGCCGAGGAATTTGATCGGCAGGCCGGTAACATGGCGCATGGAAAGCGCCGCACCGCCGCGGCCGTCACCATCCATCCGGGTCAGCACCAGGCCGGTCAGCGGCAGGCGTTCGTGGAAGCGTCTGGCGGTCTCCACCGCGTCCTGGCCGGTCAGCGCATCGGCGACCAGCAGGGTTTCGCGCGGGCGGGTGACGTCGGCGATCGATTTCGCCTCGGCCATCATGTCCTCGTCGATCGAGGTCCGGCCGGCGGTATCGAGAATGACGACGTCATAGCCCTGCAGCTTGCCGGCATTCATCGCCCGCTTGGCGATGTCGACGGCGCGCTGGTTCGCCATGATCGGCAGGAAACCGACGCCGACCTGTCCGGCCAGCTGCTGCAGCTGTTCCATGGCCGCCGGGCGGCGCGTGTCGAGCGAGGCGAGCAGGACTTTCTTCTTGTGGACGTCCTGCAGGCGTTTGGCGAGCTTGGCGGAGGTGGTGGTCTTGCCCGAGCCCTGCAGACCCGCCATCAGGATCGCGACCGGCGGTTCGCCCTCGACCATCAGGCCGGGCTGTTCGCCTTCGCCGCCCAGAAGGTCGACCAGGGCATCATGGACGATCTTGACGACCTGCTGGCCCGGTGCGACGGCGCGGATCACGTCTTCGCCGACGGCGCGCTCGCGGATTTTCGCAACGACATCCTTGACCACCGGCAGGGCGACGTCGGCCTCGAGCAGGGCGACGCGGATCTCGCGCAGCGCCGCGTCGACGTCCTTCTCCGACAGCACACCGCGGCCGGTGAGCTTGTCGAATACGCCGCCAAGTCGTTCTGTCAGTGCGTCGAACATGCGTTCGTCCTCAATTCCGTTTCATCCTGCAAGGCCGCCGCCCGAACGTGCGATCAGCCGCACGCGCAAAGCGTCGCAGCCCCGCTGAGCGAAGACTTCGCCGAGCGGGGTTCTCGCCGGCCTCCCCCGTCAGGTGGGACGGATGTGCCGGTAAGACAAGCGTGTGAGCTTGCGTGATGAAGGCGGGGCAATACGCGGCAGGGCGGGAAGAGTCAAGCGTCCTGGGGTCCGTGCCGATCAGGCGCGGTGCGCGAAATGGCCGTGGATCAGCCCGCCCTGATAGACGCGCACCGGCGGCGTGAAGCCCGCCGAGGCGATGAGGCCGGCCAGATCGTCCGGTGCCAGGAGGCCAACCGACTTCTTGAGCATGTCGCGGTAAAGCTCCCGCCCGTCCTCATTCATGCCGGTCACGCTGAGCATGCTCAGCCAGGCCTGCTCGAGCGCGTCAAAGGTCGGGCTGGCGCGGTCACCGCACAGGTCGGCATTGACCAGCAAGGCGCCGGGGCGCAGGCGCGCGGCAATGCCGGAGAAATAGGCCTGCCGCCCGGTCCGGTCGGTGATGAAATGGGAGGCGAGAATGGAGGTCGCGGCGTGATACGCGATCCCGTCGTCCAGCTCGTCGATATAGGCGGTCACGGTCCGGCAGCGGCCGGAAAGGCCGGCGGCCTCCATCCGCTCCCGGCATATCGCCAGCATATCCGCGGAGGGGTCGAGAGCGGTGAAACGCCAGCCCGGTGCCAGCTCGGCCAGCGCCGCGATTTCCAGACCGGTTCCTGCGCCCACGCACAGAATGTCCGCCTCCTCGGGCAGGTCCCGCAGGAAGAGCTGGCCCAGGATCAGCTGCAGCGCGTCGCGCAGGGGTTTGAGGGGCTCATTGCGGGCGTCATAGCTGGTGGCCATGTCGCCCTCGAAGGCGGGATGGATTTGACGGTCGGACATGTCTTCCCCAAAATGTAATAACATAACACATGGGGCGTGCGGTCGTGCTTGTAAAGGCAAGCGCAATGAAGCCCGCCTGATTCTTGTGCGGTCAGATGCGGGCAGTTGTGACGAACGCGATCAGCCGGCGGCCTTGGCGTTGTGGATCGACACGACAGGCTGGGGCGTGGCTTCGCGGAAGCTGACGGTCGGACGGTCTGCACTGGCCGACAGGAGGGCGCCGAAAACGGATGCGAAGACCAATCCGGCGGTCAGCCAGATCAGTGCGGATTTCGCAATTGTTCCCAGTCCGTAGTCAGCCTTGCTCATCGTCTTCACTCCACTTGCGGCGGTAAAACCGCTTCCCGTGTCGCTACACGGGCGATTTCAGCGTTGAATCGTTTAACGAAACCTTTCCGGCATCGGTTCCATTGAGGGCGTCGTTAAGACTTCGACAATTCGCATCGAACTGCGGCGGAACCGGCCGGTGGCGCTGAGATGGGGAAGGGGCCGCCCGGTTTCAAGAGGCCGCCAGACGGCGGAAGAGTTCCGGCGCACGCCAGGCAAACCAGATCGCCGTCCAGACATTGCCCAGCACGAAGACCGGCGCGATCCAGACGATCCGCAGTAACCAGCGCCGTTCGAAAAAGCCGATCACGATCGCGGACAGGATGAAGCCGATATAGAGGTCGGCCAGGGTCACGCGGCCCCAGGGACGCGAGAAGAGCCAGTCGCCGGCGGCAGAAAAATCCCCGGTTCTGACAGCGAGGGCGATCAGGGCCGCCAGAACCAGGGATAATGCGAGCAGGAAAAGGCGGGACATTTGGGGGATTCCTTCTCCTGTTCGCGACGGACAAGGAGGATACGTCCGCAAACGCGGCGTGGATCACCCGTCCGGACCGCATCAGCCTGGATGATCCGTCGGCGCCTGCTCGATCAGGTTTGCTGCGGCATGCACACCGTTCTCGGCGGCCAGCCCCCTGGCCATTGTGCGGCAGCGGGCGTGCCAGGCATCGTTCGTCTCGATCGTGCCGAGTGCCCGCGCAAAGCGCCGGGCTGTGAACTTGCCGGGCTTCAGGGCTGCAGGCCCCAGCCCCTGCTCGCGCAGGCGCTCTCCCCACCAGGGCTGATCGACCATGAAAGGAACGATCAGGCCGGGTCGCCCGGCGGTCAGGGCGGCAGCTGTCGTGCCGGCGCCGCCATGATGGACGATGGTCCGGCAGCGCGGGAAGAGCTTGCCGTGCGGCGCGCTGTCGATGACGTGTATGTCCCGGCCGGGTGAGGCTGGCAGCTCTGCCCAGCCGCGCGCGATGACACCGCGCAATCCTGCGCGCCGCAAGCCTTCGATGGCGGCCTTGGCCAGCTCTGTCGCACGGCCCGACACCATCGATCCGAAACCGACATAGACCGGCGCCGGGCCTGCACTGAGGAAGTCTTCGAGGGCCGGGTCCAGCGGTGCCGGGTCCTCAAGCATCCAGTAGCCGGTGAGATGCGTGTGCGCGTCCCAGTCGTCCGGCCGGGGCACGATGAGAGGTGAGTTGGCGATCAGGCGCAAGCAGGGCCGGCCGGCGAAAATGTCATGCCGGATCGCGCTGCCGACGGGTGCAAGGCCCAGCCCGGCGCGTGCGGCATTCACCCGCTTGCGGAAGGGTGCCATGGCAAAGTCCAGCGGCCGCCAGGACAGGCGGTTCCAGAAGCGCCCATGGTCCTTTGCGAACGTGCCGGGCATGGGAAAGGCATGCGTCGGCGCGATGGCGGGCAGCGGCGCTGTCATCACGAAGCCGGCGCCGGCGGCTTCGGCGCCGGTTGCGGAGAACAGGCATTTGGGATGGGCGACCACCATGTCGGCGCCGCGTGCACCCTCTATCCCTTCCTGCAGTGTCGCCTCGATCATCGGGTCGACCATGCGGCGGCGATAGCGGAAGGCATTTAGCGGATTGCGCGTCAGGCCCAGCGCGTCGGCCTCGCGCAGATAGGCCCCCATATCGATATCGAAGGCGCGGGCGGCCAGACCGAAGCCCTCGACCCAGGCCGTGAAGTCACGCGGTACGGAGAGGGTGACGTCATGCCCCCGTCCCTGCAGTTCCAGCCCGAGCGCGATATAGGGCTGCACGTCACCGCGTGTGCCGAAAGTATGGATAGCGATTTTCATCCGGCCGTCTCCGCTCTGGCTTTCACACAAGGTGCCAACCAGAGCGCAAACGGTTCATTCGTCAGATGACGGCCGGGTCGCGGAAGCGTTCCTCGTCCAGCTCGCCTTCCCATTTGGCCACGGCCGTGGCGACGGCGGCGTCACCGGTCACGTTCACGGCGGTGCGCGCCATGTCCATGATCCGGTCGACCGGCAGGATGAAGCCGACAATGATCGCCGTGTGCTCCGGCGTGACGCCGAAGGTTTCCAGCACGATCGCCAGCAGGAAGAGCGAGGCCGAGGGGATGCCCGCAGCGCCGATCGACACGATGGCCGCCGTGAAGGCGATCATGACGTAGTTCATGAAGGTCAGGTCGTAACCGAAAGCCTGGGCCGTGAAGAGCGCCAGAATGCCCAGATAGAGCGCGGTGCCGTCCATATTGATCGTCGCGCCCAGCGGCAGGACCGAGCCGGCGACCGACTTCTTGACGCCCAGATTGTCTGAAGCCGCCGCGATGGTCACCGGCAGGGTCGCCGACGAAGAGGCGGTAGAGTAGCCGACGGCAATCGGGTCGGTCATGCCGCGGAAAAAGCGCACGACGGGCAGGTTGAGGATCACGCGGATCAGGACGCCATAGGTGATGACGGCATGAACGATCAGGCCCAGATAGACGGCCACGATCAGGGTCAGGATGGCCTGCAGCGCCTCGAGGCCCTGGCTGGCCGCCGTGTAGGCGACGAGGGCGAAGACGCCGAAGGGCGCGACTTCCATCACATAGTGGGTGATTTTCAGCACCACGTCGGAGGCCGCGTTGAACAGGTCCGCCACCGGCTTGCCGGCCTTGCCGACGGCCAGAACGCCGACACCGAACAATAGCGAAAAGAAGATGATGGCCAGCACATCGCCATCAACGAGTGCGGCGATGGGGTTCTCTGGCACTATCGACAGGATTTGCTCAATACGATCAATGCCGGGATCGGTAGAAACCGGAACGGCTTCCACCCCAACGAAATCAACCCCTTCACCGGGGCGAAACAACGCGCCGAAAGTCAGGCCAATGACGTTCGCGAAAAAGGTTGTCCCGATATACAGCGCGAATGTTTTGAGACCGAGCGAGCCGAGCTTGGCGGGCTTCCCCATCGCAAGAATGCCGGCGACCAGCGTCGTGAAGATCAGCGGCACGATCAGCATCCGGATCAGGCGAATGAAGAGATCGCCGACCGGGCGCAGCCAGGTCTCGATCCAGGCGGTGGCGGCCTCTTGGCCCATCGTGCCGGACATGACGAGGCCGGTCACAACCCCCAGAACCAGCGCCGCGAGCACGCGTTGCCACAGTTTGATCTTGAACCACCAGCGCATGGCCTATCTCCCCCTGAACGCGGTCTCCACGCCGCGCAAACAGACCCCGCACACTAGTGGGTGAGCGAAAAGCGTCAATCTTGCTGCCGCAATGCGACTGCAGTGCACGCTAGCGGGAGCGGGGCGCGTAGGTGGCTTTGAGAAGCGCGGCCGGCAGGGTAAGGGCCGAACCGGCCAGACCGGCCAGCAGGCACAGCGCGCTCGGCAGGCCGGCAGCGGTCAGCGCGCCGGCTGCGACCAGGCTCAGCGAGGCCAGCGCCGGCAGGGCAATCCGCAACCAGGACACGTCGGCATAATGCGACGCCCGGGACATGGTCTCCCTAGAAAACCACATCCGGCCATCGTGTTCACCGCTATCGGTGCGATGGGCCCGCTTGGGTAGCGGATCGAGCGTATGGTCGATCATTGACATACACTCATTATACGGAACTTATACGGGCGCGCAATCCGGCCCTTGCGCGCCCGTATCTCTACGGAAAAACAACCGGGTATGCCGGGTTCTTCAGACGCATCGGAATTTCACGATATCGTCAAAAATCAGTTTTCGGCGGCGATGACATGCGCCACCGCATTCACGGTCGCGGCGATCCGGACGGCGGTCTGGATCTGGGCGGCAGTCAGGCCGTGCTTACGCAGCTCGGCTTCATGGCTGTCGATGCACAGGCCGCAGCCATTGATCGCCGACACGGCCAGCGACCACAGCTCGAAATCGCCCTTGTCGACGCCGGGATTGGCGATGACATTCATGCGCAGCTTGGCCGGAAGCGAACCGTATTCCTTGTTCTTGGACAGGTGCAGGAAGCGGTAATAGACATTGTTCATGCCCATGATCGCCGAAGCGGACTTGGCCGCGGCCACGGCTTCCGGGCTCAGCACCTCTTCCGCTGCCGCCGACAGGGCGGCCAGCGTCTTCGGTTCGCCGACGGCGTGGGCAGAGGCGAGGAAAGTACCCCACTTCTTCTGGTCGTCCAGATCGGTTTCACGCGCCAGCGAGGACAGGTTCAGCTTCAGGTCCTTGGCGTAGTCGGGCAGGTCATTTTTCAGCGCATCGAGGCTCATCGGGTTCTCCTTCAGGGGAAACCACGCGCGGCCGGACGGGCCGCAATCGCTTGGTGTTCAGGGGGACAAGGGGGCCCCGGGCCGGCAGGTCACACGAAGGAGCCGGCACCGGGGCAACCGACGGCGCAAGGGCGCGCCGTCAGCCGGGGGTCTTAGAGGGTATCGCCACCGACGGAGCGGTTGCACGGGCACAGCTCGTCCGTTTGCAGGGCGTCGAGGACGCGCAGCGTGTCTTCCGGGTTGCGGCCGACATTCAGGTTGGTGGCGTAGACGTGCTGGATCGTGCCTTCATCGTCGACGATGTAGGTGTAGCGATAGGCCACGCCTTCCGGGGAGCGGATGCCGAGGCTGTCGACCAGGGAACCGGTCGTGTCGGCAAACTGCCAGTGACCCAGCTTGTCCAGATCGGGATGCTCGCGGCGCCAGGCCAGCTTGCAGAATTCATTGTCGGTCGAACCGGTCAGCACGACGGCGTCACGGTCTTCGAACTCGTCCTTGAGATTGTTGAAGGCAACGATCTCGGTCGGGCACACGAAGGTGAAGTCCTTCGGGTAGAAGACAATGACCTTCCACTTGCCGGAGAAACTGTCCTGGGTGATCGGCTCGAACGCCGATTCACCGTTTTCTTCGTGGTTGTTGAAGCCCGGCTTCACACCGGTGACTTCGAAATCGGGAAGCTTGTCGCCAATACCCAGCATAGGTCTCTCCATTGAGTGCGGCCGGCTTGTGCCGACGTTTGTGATGAGGGCCTTGTGACGCAGTGCAACAGACAAATCCAATGGATTGTTTCTGGGCAAGCCATAGCTATTATCAATACCATGTCCCAGCTCCCCACACTTCGTCAGTTGCAATTCCTGATCGCCCTTGCAGAGCACGGAAGTTTCTCTCGTGCAGCCGAGGCGGTGTTCGTCACCCAGCCGACCTTGTCTGCTGCAATCAAGGAATTGGAGACGATCCTGGGCACCGTGCTGGTCGAGCGTGGCGCCCGCGGCGCGGCGCTCACGCCGGCCGGCGAGGTGGTGCTGGAGCGGGCCCGCCGGGTGATGGCCGAGGCTGAGGATCTGGTGATTGCCGCCCAGGCCGCCGGAGAACCGCTGACCGGGCCGTTCAAGCTGGGTGTTATTCCGACGATTGCCCCTTTTCTGCTGCCGCGCGTTCTGCCCGCGCTGAGGCGGTCGTTTCCCAGGCTGGAAGTCTTCCTGCGCGAAGACTTGACCGACCGGCTGTTCGACGCCCTGCGCGACCGGCGCCTTGATGCCGCGCTTGTCGCCTTGCCCTATTCAGCGCCGATGATCGAGACCAAGGCGATCTGGTCGGATGAATTCCTGTTCGCCTGCCCGCCCGACCATCGCCTCGCGGGTGCGGGCAAGCTGTCCCCGTCGGACCTGGCCGACGAACCCCTGTTGTTGCTGGAAGACGGGCACTGCCTGCGCGATCATGCGCTGTCGGTCTGTTCCACCGGTCTGGCGCGTTCGGACTTTGCGGCGACGAGCCTGCACACGCTGGTGCAGATGGTGAAGTCAGGCCTGGGCGCCACCCTTTTGCCGCGTATGGCTGTTGATGCCGGCTTGGTCGACCAGATGGGCCTCGCCGTCCTGCCCTTTGATCCGCCCGTTGCCGGCCGCGAGATCGGCGTGGCCTGGCGCAAGGGCTCGGCAAGGGCGGATGAGGCGGTTGAGCTCGGCGAGGCGATCCGCGACAGCCTCGTCAAAGCGGGCTGAGACTGGCCTGCAAGGCTTCCGGCTCGAGCAGATCCAGCTTGTCGAACGGCCCGGACACCTTGAAGCCGTAGCGCCGCAGAACTGTCGGCCGCTTGCTGGCGGTGATCAGGATCACGTGGCCCTGAAAGCCGGCAGCCTCGAGCTGTTCCAGATTGTCCGCATAATCGCGCTCGGGCGGAAGGCAGCGATCAAGAAAGACGTGATCGTAGTGTTTCGGACCGGCTTTCAAGAAATCTTTGAATCGCAGAAATGCATCGACCGAACGGCCATGAGCGTTCAGTTCACCAATCTCGGTCAAGAGCACATGCTCATCGCGATCATCATCGACGATTGCTATTCTCATTGTTCTCTTGCCCTCGATGAACAACGGATATCAGGGAGCCGATCTGCTATTGAAACATATATCGGGTAACCGAAAAGGAAACGGCGAAGCCGGTCATAGTTAATTCTTCACCCCGTGGACGCGTCAGCGCGCCACATTGCCGGGCCCGGCCGCATCATGTTTCTCTCTATGCAGAAACCAAGGAAAGGCGGCCGATGTACCTGTCCGCACCGATGCAGCGTTTCGTCCTTCACTGGGGCGAGATGGGTGCCCGCTGGGGCGTCAACCGTTCGATCGCGCAGATCCATGCTCTGCTCTACCTGGCCGACGAGCCGCTCGATGCCGAGGAAATCGTCGACACGCTGAAGATCGCGCGGTCGAATGTCTCCAACTCGCTCAAGGAGCTGCAGGCGCTCGGTCTGGTCAATCGCGAACAGGTGCTCGGCGACCGGCGTGACCGCTTCACCGCCACGCACGAACCCTGGGACATGCTCATGGCCATCGCCGAGGCCCGCAAGCAGCGCGAGATCGATCCCACCATTCAGATCCTGCAGGAATGCGCCGATGCCGCCGAAGCCGACGGCAACACGCCGGCGCTGGCCGCTGAACGCCTGCGCCGGATGGAGGAACTCGTCACCAATCTCACCGGCTGGTACGGCCAGGTGAAATCCCTGCCCCAGGGCACGCTGATCAAGCTGATGAAGCTGGGCGCCCGGATCGCGAAATTCGTGGGCGGGTAAGCCGCGCCAGCGGTCCTAGAACAGCTCCAGCACCTGTTCCGGCGGCCGGCCGATCATGGCCTTGCCGTCATGGATCACGACGGGCCGCTCGATCAGCTTGGGGTTCTGGGACATTGCCTTGAGAACGGCTTCCTCGTCCTCGACGGCTTTCAGGCCGAGTTCGCGATAGACCGCCTCGTTCTTGCGCAGCCATTCGTGCGCCGAGGTATAGCCGAGCTGTTTCAGCACGGTCTTGAGCTCGGAGACGCTGGGCGCGTCCTCCATGTAATTGCGAACGGTGAGATCGCCGCCGCGCGCCTCGAGCAAGGCCAGCGTCTGACGGGACTTCGAACAGCGCGGATTATGCCAGATGGTCGTCGAATCGCTCATTTTTCTTCCCTCAAGTCGAGTGATGAAAGCCGGTCTTGCCACTCGACATCAAGTCTTCATCTGCATTTGCCGTCTACGGCAGGCTCATGCGTCATTGTCGCCAGCGGCCGACAGCAGGGCCCGGGCGGCGTCCAGATGCAGGCGTTCCACCATGTCACCATCGAGCGAGATCACGCCCTTTCCGGCGTTCTCGGGATCGGCGAAGGCGGCAACAATGCGGGCGGCCCGTTCCAGCTCTGCAGAGGTGGGGCCGAAATACAGATGTGCAAGGTCCACCTGGCCGGGATGGATCAGTGTCTTTCCGTCAAAACCCAGCGTGCGGCCCTGTTCAGCTTCGGCGCGGAAGCCCTTCGGGTCGCGGAACTGGTTGTAGACGCCGTCCAGCGCGTAAAGCCCGCGGGCCCGCGCGGCGCACACAATGGCGGCCAGGTGCGGCACCAGCGCCAGGCGGTCATGCCCGGCCGTGCAGCGCAGGTCCTTGGCGAGGTCATTGGTGCCCGCGATCAGGCCGGCCAGCCCGGTCCCCGTCGCGCCGGCAATGCCGTTGAGATTCATCACACCCAGCGGCGTCTCGACCATGGCCCAGATCGGGATGGAGGTCCCATGCGTGTTTAACGCGCTGCGTGCGGCGTGCAGATCACCCACCTGGCTGACCTTGGGCAGAACGATGGTGTCGGCCCGGGCCGCTTCGCGCATGTCGGCGGCATTCCAGGCTGTATCGGCCGCGTTGACCCGCACCGCGCGGATTGCGCCGGAGGCCGACCAGCTGTCGAGTGCTTCCCCGACCCGGGCGCGGGCTTCGTCCTTTTCGTCCGGACCCACAGCGTCTTCCAGGTCCAGGATCAGGAGGTCGGCGCCGACATGGGCGGCCTTCTCGATGGCGCGGGGCTTGGAGGCGGGAACGAAGAGGGCGGAGCGGATCAGTCGGCGCATACAGGGTCCGGATGGGGCTTCAGCTCTTGGGAAAATCGGATATAGCATACTTACCATGCCGATGGCGCTGATCCTTTCCAGTCTCGTGGCGGCCTCCCGCGTGGGCGGCGGCGTGTCCGAGCGCGTGCTCAACGCGGCCGGCATCGACACCATGCTCGTGCCGACCGTGCTTTATGGCCGCCAGCCCGGATGGGGACCGCCCGGCGGCGGGCCGGTGGAACAGGACATGTTCCAGGGCGTGCTGTCCGGCATTTCCGACCAGGGCCTGCTCGACATCACCGATGTCGTTCTGACCGGCTACTTCGCCGATGTCGGCCAGATCTTCGATACGGCCGCGGTGATTGATGTCGTGCGCAAGGGATCGCGGGTCAATCGCGGTGTCCGAGCCTTTGCCCGGGAGCCGATCGTCGTCGTCGACCCGATCATGGGCGATGCGCCGGGCGGGCTCTATGTGCCGCCCGCCATCGCCGCCGGCATCAAGGACCAGCTGGTCAGCCGCGCCGACCTGGTGACGCCGAACGCTTTCGAGCTCGGCCATATCACCGGGCGCCAGCTGACCGATCTGGCTTCGATGGTGCGCGCGGCGCGCGCGCTCGACTGTCCGGCGATTGTCACCTCCCTGCCGCGGCATGGCGAGATCGGCGTGATGTATGTCGACGATGGCGAGGCGTGGCTGGTCACGCATGAACGCATCCCCGATGCGCCGAAAGGCACGGGCGACGTTCTGACGGCGGCGTTTGTCGGCGCCATCGTCAATGGAGCGGAACCGAAAGCCGCGCTCGAACACGCCGTGGCGGCCACGGTCTCCGTCGTGATGCGGGCGCATGAATGGAAGGCGCCGGAACTGCCGATTGTCGCCGCGGCGGATGTGCTGCGCCAGCCCCTGGTGCGCTATGAGGCCGAAGCGATCTAGGCACGGCGGCGACGCCTCAGTATCGCCCTTGCTCGGGTGCCCCGGAACGGGTTAGCCAGATCGTCATGACCACCGACACACTCCCCGCCGTCCACGGCCATGTTGCGCCGGGTTTCGAGCCCGTCCGCGACGCGTTTCTCGCCAACTGGTCCGATCAGGACGAGATCGGCGCCGGTTTCGCCCTGCGCATTGATGGCGAGACGGTCGTCGACATCCATGCCGGCTGGGCCGACCGCAAGAAATCGCGGGACTGGCAGGCCGACACGCTGGTGCCGGTCTATTCAACTGGAAAGGCGGTTGCCGCGCTGGTCATGGCCAAACTCGTCGATCGCGGTCTCCTGCAGTACGATTTGCCGGTGGCCGACTACTGGCCGGAATTCGCCGCGGGCGGGAAGTCGCGGGTCACGGTGGCCGAGGCGCTGTCGCACCAGGCCGGCCTGTCGGGCATCGCCGAGGAGATGGATGCGGGCGACTGGTTCGATGCTGCCAAGATCGAGGATCGCCTGGCCCGCCAGGCGCCGCTGTGGGAGCTGGGCACCGGCTCGGGCTATCACCCGGTCACCTTCGGCTTCATCGCCGATGCCTTGGCGCGCCGTACCGACGGCCGGTCGATCGGCGCCATCCTGCGCGAGGATATCTGCGGGCCGGCCGGGATCGACTTCCATGTCGGCCTGCCCGAAAGCGAGCACGCCCGCACGGCCGAGCACGCCATGCCCCGCCAGGTGCCCGATCTGGGCGAGCGGACGCGGCCGCGCGAACTGGCCTTCCTGAAGGCCTGGTCCTCGCCTGGCCGCCGCGGCGCCACGGAATGGCGCAAGGCGGAGTTTCCCGCCGCCAACGCCCATGCGACCGCGTCTGCCCTGGCACGCCTGATGGGCGTCTATGCGCTCGACGGCAAGCTGGACAACAAGCGCTTCCTGTCGGCGGCGACACTGGAGGCGCTGGTGAAGGAGCGCGTTGCCGGGCCCGACAAGGTGCTGCCTTTCGATCTGTCCTGGGCGGCCGGCGTGATGCGCAATACCCGCACGCAATTCTACGGCCCGACGCCGGAGGCCGTGGGCCATTCCGGCTGGGGCGGGTCCTGTGCCTTCGCCGATCCGGTCCGGCGCCTGACCGGCGCCTATGTGATGAACCGCCAGCAGCACTATCTCGCCGGTGACCCCCGCCCCACGCGCATCATCGAGGCGGTCTACGGGTGTTTGTGAACCATCCTTCCCCTTGATGGGGAAGGTGGGCCAGCGCGTAGCGCTGGGCCGGAAGGGGTGAACCCCGGTGGTCCGTTGTTCTGCGTGCGTTTGCCGATACCTCGCCGCCACCCCATCCACCACGCCTTCGGCGCGGTCCCCCTTCCCCATCAAGGGGAAGGATAAATTACCGTTTCTCCGAGACTTCCTGGAACTCTGCCGCTAGCCTGTGACCCGGAGACGGCAGGAGACGCGCATGTATCTGGGACATTTCTCGGTTTCGCTGGCGGTGAAGGATATCCGCAAATCGCTGGCCTTCTACGAGGCGCTGGGGTTTGAAAAGCTTGACGGCGATGTCGAGCAGAACTGGCTGATCCTGAAGAGCGGCGAGGCCAAGATCGGCCTGTTCCAAGGCATGTTCGAAGAGGATCTGCTCACCTTCAACCCGTCCGATGCCCGCGCGCTGGAAAAGGCGCTGAAGGACAAGGGTGTCGAGCCGGAAACCGGCACGTCCGGCGATGAGGGCCCGGCGCATTTCGTGCTGAAAGACCCGGACGGCCGCACCATTCTCGTCGATCAGTTCTGACGCGCCAACAATTGGCTATATGGGTAAGAATATATCGACCTTCTTGGCGTCATCCCCGTTTTTGATGATGAAGGATGAGCCGTCGGCATGCGCACTGAGCAAGTACTCGTAGAGCCGCAAGGCGTCCCGCATTACCTCGGAATACGAAGAAGAGTCAGAAATTTCCTTCAGCCGCTTGAGGCGGTCGTAGGAACGATCTGACAAATCCATCTGGACGCGAGTACCCAACTTGCACCTATTCCAGCTGACGCTTTCCTGTCGAGAAGTATTGGCCCATCAGGAAGGTCATTACCGGTCCAGAAATATTCCAAACCCGGAACACGGCAGACCAATCTGATGCCAACAGCCCGTAAGCACCCGACCCAAGCAAAGCGAGGGCAGCAGTAATGAACGATCCCCGAACAAGCCATGCTCGAGTGGTGTAAAACTCTGTAACTTCGATATTCGCATCGAAGTCTTTTCCAATAGCAACTTTCACAAGTCGCCTCCGTATTTTGGAGGCTAAACCCATGCAAATTTATTGCAAAGAGCAGCCTCGAAGTCGGTTGTTTTTCATTCGGCTCTCACTTCTTTTCTATCTGTCTATCTACTAACTAGCTTTCTGGTCGGCGATACCGCACCCGTCGGCGGAGAATCACCAACTTCAATCTTACACAAAGGGGAGGTCTTACGCATCAAATTTTGATGACAGGCCGCCGCGATGGCCTGCGGGCATAGAAATTGGAGCCTTAAGCCAATTAGCCCTCAGCCGGAAAACGCCGTTGCAGCCAGTCCAGCATGTGGGCGTTCAGCAGTTCCGGAGCTTCCCACATCGTCCAGTGGCCGCAGCCTTCGATGATCTGGAATTCCACGTCCTTGCACAGGGCGGGCATCCAGCTGGCCAGCTTCGGCGGCAACATGAAATCCTTTTCGGCCGAGACCATCAGGCAGGGCATGCCAAGCCGGTGGTCGACGCCGCCCATGCGCTGCCAGTTGGCGTCGAAATTCCGGTAGAGATTGATGCCCGGTGTGAAGCCCGTGGCGCGATAGGCATCGGCATAGACGGCGCGGTCTTCCGGACTGACGACGATACGGGCTTCAGGTCTGCTCTTGAACGCCTCGAACTGTTTGGGGATGTGGGTGATGGCGGGAAAGTGTTCTTCCAGCGGCCCTGAGGGTGGAGCGCCAAAAATGAAAGCGAAGAAATCGTCTTCGCGGCCTTCGAACCGGCTTTCCGCATAGCGCGGCTCCTGAAAGCGCAGGATGTAGTGATCCTCTCCACCGACTTCGCGAAAATAGTGCGTCGGCGGTTCGGCGCCGCGGGGCAGGTGGGGCGTGTTGACACCGATGACGCCGGCGACCCGCTGCGGAGCCAGCATGGCGGCATGCCAGACGATGATCCCGCCCCAGTCATGGCCGGCGAAGACGGCGGTCTCATGGCCCAGCGCGTCGAGCAGGCCGGTCAGGTCGCCCACCAGCGTGTCGATATCGTAGGCATCGGCGTCTTCGGGACAGTCCGACCCGCCAAACCCCCGCAGATCGGGTGCGATCACCCGGTAGCCGGCCTCGGCCAGCACACCGATCTGGTTCTTCCAGGACCAGGCGAGTTCGGGCCAGCCATGGGCGAGGATGAGCGGCTGCCCGTCCTCCGGTCCGGCAAGGTGAACGGCAAGCGTGATGCCGTTCGTGGCGATACGCGTGGCGGGGGGGAAATCGGTCATCGGGCCTCTCCGGTCCTGAAACGTGTTGGGGATCAGGCGATTATTGTTGCGGCGCAGGAGAGAACAGGCACTCGGCTTGGTCAAGGCCGCAGCCGGATGGACTATTCCGCTTCCGCCTGGGCCTCGGCGGCGATGGCCCGCTTCTTCTGCCGCCGCAGGGTGGAGTAGGCGAACATGCCGACACCGGCCCAGATGAAGGCAAAGGTGACGAGGTGGGAGGCGGTGAAGGTCTCACCGCCCATCACGCCGATGGCGAACTGCATGGAGGGCGCGATGAATTGCAGCAGACCCATGGTCGACAGGTGCAGCCCGCGCACGCCGATGGCGTAGAGCAGCAGCGGCACCACCGTCACCAGACCGGCCGCCATCAGCATCAGCGCCTGGACCGGGCTCTCCTGGAAATGACCCAGCCCGTTCAGCTGCAGGATGGTGAGCCCGACGATCGCGATGGGCAGGTTGAAGGAGGTTTCCCAGAACAGGCCGATCCGGCCGTCAACGGCTGCGACCTTGCGCAGATAGCCATAGGCGGTGAAGGAGGTAGCCAGCGCCAGCGAGATCCACGGCACCTGGCCGACAGCAACGATCTGGTTCGCCACGCCGAGCGCAGCCAGCACGATGGCGGCGATGCGGAAGGGGCCGAGCGGTTCGCGCAGGACGATCACGCCCACCGCCACACTCATCAGCGGGTTGATGTAATAGCCCAGCGAAGCCTGCAGCACGTGGCCGGAGTTCACCGCAAAGATGAAGATCCACCAATTGACCGAGATCAGGGCCGCGGTGCCCACCAGTGTCAGGATTGTCCGGCGGTCGGACAGGACGGCAATCGCCTGGCGCATCTTGCCCGAGACCGCCAGCACAAGCGCCAGAATTGGCACCGCCCAGATGATACGGTGCATGACAATCTCGAACGGGTTCGCAAAATCCAGCGCCTGGAAGAAGAGCGGTGCCACGCCCCAGATCAGATAACTGGACAGGCCGGCCGCGAGCGCGGGGCGGATGTCGGTATTCTGCTCGGACGACATGCGGCACTCCCTCGCGCGGCGTTTCCAGCACATAGGATGCGCGTTGCGGGAATGCGACCCGTTTCCTGCGCATGTCCGCTATGCCGCCGCTCGCGGTATAGGCCTGCCACCCGGCTCCGGGATGGAGCCGGGCGGGCAGTAGCCGGGATCAGCTGTTTTTCAGCAGGCCCTTGTTGAGCAGGCCTTCGGCGATCTGCACGGCATTCAGGGCGGCGCCCTTGCGCAGATTGTCCGACACCACCCACAGGGCGAGGCCGTTCTCGACCGTCGGGTCCTCGCGGACGCGCGACACGAAGGTGGCGAATTCGCCGACGCATTCGACCGGCGTCACGTAACCCTCGTCCTCGTGCTTGTCGATCACCATCAGGCCGGGGCTTTCGCGCAGCAGGGCGCGGGCCTCATCGGCCGACATCTCGTCTTCCAGCTCCAGATGCGCCGCGATCGAGTGGCCGACGAAGACCGGAACGCGGGCGCAGGTGGCGAAGAGCTTGATCTTCGGGTCGAGGATCTTCTTCGTCTCCACCGTCATCTTCCACTCTTCCTTGGTGGCGCCGTCTTCCATGAAGACGTCGATGTGCGGGATGACGTTAAAGGCGATCTGTTTGGTGAATTTCTGCGGCGTCGGCTGGTCGTTGACGTAGATACCCTTGGTCTGGGTCCACAGCTCGTCCATGCCTTCCTGGCCAGCGCCGGACACCGATTGGTAGGTGGCGCAGGAGACGCGCTTGATGCCGACACGGTCATGGATCGGCTTCAGGGCGACGACAAGCTGGATGGTCGAGCAGTTCGGATTGGCGACAATGCCCTTCTTCCTGACGCCGTCGAGGGCGTCCAGATTGACCTCGGGCACCACCAGCGGCACGTCCGGATCCATCCGCCAGGCCGAGGAATTGTCGACCACGATGGCGCCGGCCTTGGCGATCTTCGGCGCCCATTCCTTCGACGGCTCGCCACCGGCGGACATCAGGACGAGGTCGACCTTGGAATAGTCGAAGGTTTCCACGTCCTGGCATTTCAGCGTCTTCTCGCCATAGGAGAGTTCCATGCCCATGGATTTGCGGGTCGCCAGTGCATACACTTCATCGGCGGGGAACAGCCGTTCCGCCAGAATGGTGAGCATCTCCTTGCCCACCGCACCTGTTGCACCGAAAACCGCGACTTTCACGCCCATCTTGACTGACCTTTCAGCATGCCCGGAGTTGATCTCGTGCCGACAGGTGACGCCTTAAACCCCTCATTGAGGCAAGGCTAGGGCGGAGTTCAGGGAAAGCGGGGTTGCGGGTAAAATTTTTCGCTACCCCCGATCTTCGGGCGGTCGCGTGGGCGGATCGACTTCACTTTTGCGGGTTTGTGGGGTGTTCTTGCCGGTGTCGAGCTGTCTGGCCGAGGGATGGCGCTAGCGCGTCTTCTGCATGCGCAACCAGATGCGCCAGGCGACGAGGCCGACGAGCAGCAGGACGATCAGATCGAGTGCGTTGAAGCCCAGAAAGAGCGGCGTGATCAGCCGTTGCAGGACGCCCCAGCGGCCGTCATAGATCGTCTCGCCCTGGCGGGCGAAGCCGATATAGACCGCGACACCGACCATCAGGGCGGCCCCGAAACCGGCCAGACGGATCATCGCGCCGGGGTTGAAGCCTCCGGCTGACTGGCGCTGCCGGTCGCGCTGGCGATGGGTGCGGTCGAGAAAGCGGCGTCGGCTCATCCGCGCAGGAGTAGGCGATCCTCCGGCGGGGTCAAGCCGCCACGGCTGCATGGACTGGCGTGGGCGGCAAGGTTTTGTTGCGTATGCCACAAGAGTTTCATTTGCGTTGTGAGCAAATCCGTGCGCATATCCGCGGCGACGGGCGGCCCCAGAGGCCGGACGGAATTCTGATCGCCTACCCGGTGGCGCCCGTGAGGGGGTCACGTCGGACACCTAGACTTCAGCCTTCCCCGACTTTCTACGTCCGTAATACCAGTGTCAGGGCGCTGACATTGCATTTTTTCTATGCCCGCACGCAGGGCACGCATTCAAGGGAAGGTTCCCCATGGCCACAGGTACGGTCAAATTCTTCAACCAAAGCAAAGGCTTTGGCTTCATCACCCCGGACGAGGGCGGCAATGACGTCTTCGTGCACATCTCCGCTGTCCAGGCATCTGGCCTGCCGGGGCTGAACGACGGCCAAAAGGTCTCCTTCGAGACCGAACCGGACCGTCGCGGCAAGGGACCGAAGGCGATCAACCTGCAATACGCCGACTAAGGCGCAGCAGGATCCAGAAGATCGAACGGCGTGGAGAGCAATCTCCACGCCGTTTTCTTTTGCCGATTATCTGTTGGCCGGAGCCTATTCGCCGGCCGGTTCGCCGGTCATGGCGTCGCGCACCGCCACCGCGGTGGCCGGAAAGTCGGCGAACACGCCGTCAACGCCCAGCCGGTAGACGCGCTCCAGCTCCGTGGCGATATCGACGTCCCCGGACAGCGGGACATCGTCGCGGAAGGTCCAGGGGTGAACCTCCAGGCCCAGCGCGTGGGCGCGGGCAACAAAGCCGGTATCCTCACCCGCCTCGGTGATGACCAGACTCTTGGCAGGCCCGACGGCATCGGCGAAGACGGCCAGATCGTCCAGGCCGACACTCGGTTGCAGCGGGTCGGCGGACGGGTCGAGCTCCTGCATCGGGAAGACCAGCATCGCCAGCGGCGTGTCGATCTCGGTATTCAGCCGCGCCAGGAAGTCCGGCTCGAAACACTGGATGGTCATTGGCGCATCGGCGCTGTCGAGCCCGCGCGCGCGCAGGATGCGGACGAGCTCGGGCAGCGGGTCGAGACCGATCGAGACATAGTGTCCGGGGGCTTTCACCTCGGGCTCTGTCGGCACGCCGTGTTCCGCGGCGAGGTCGAGAACCTCCTCGAAGGTCGGAATCTGGAATTCACCATTGAAGCCGGCATCGCGCTGGGGCCAGGGCTGGATGGCCCGCAGGGTGCGCAATTCGGCAAGCGTGAAATCCTCCACCCACCAGTCGGCCCGGCCGTCGAGCTCGCGGCGGCGATCGGCGAATTCGGGGCGGTCGGCAATGTCGGTCGTGGTGGACAGATAGTGATCGTGCCGGGCCACGAGCACGCCATCCGCCGTCATCACCAGGTCGGGCTCGATCACGTCAGCGCCCTGTTCGATAGCCAGTTCATAGGCCGCCAGCGTGTGCTCCGGCCGTTCGCCGCTGGCACCGCGATGGGCAATCACGAGGGGCGGTTCGCCGGACAGGGTCTGCCAGGGCATCGGCGCTGCCGTGTCTTCCTCGCCGCAGGCGGCCAGTCCGGCAGTCAGCGAAAAGGCCAGTCCGGCCAGAATGATGTGTCGGCGCATCTTCCCCTCCCCGTACGTTGCGCGGCACACTAGCGCGAGCCTTGCGGCATGAGGAGTGACAAATGAGCGACAAGTCGCGTTTCGACACGCTGACCGAAGCGGCCGAGCGATATGGCCGGCTGAGCCTGGACAATTATGCGATTGTGCGCAGTGTCGCCGAGAATGTGTCGGCGGGCTTCTGCCGTTATCTCGGCGATGAAAAGGGCGTGTGCGTGCACCTCGTGCCGCCGCAGGGCGCCTGGGTGCCCCAACCCTATCGCTCCGGCGCCTTTTCGGTTTCGGGAACCGGTTTCCTGCCGCTGGGACCGATCAGTTTCGGCCTCGCCGTGAAGGTGTCGCGCACGGGCGACTGGATACGGCTTGTCCTGACCTGCGCCAAGAAGGGGCACCACATGGAGATCGCCATCGCCAACGGGCCGGTCTTCGATATCGGCCTTCCGGTCTCGGACACCGAGCTGTTCGATTTGTTCGAGCGGCTGCACGCGCATCTGGTGCGCTGGTTCGGCGATGCCGCCGATCTCTTCGAGCATGGCGATTATGGCGGGCAGTCCATCGGCTTCGACTTCCTGCACAACGATCCGGCCGAACAGGACGAGGGCTAGAAGGGCCAGGCCGATGCCAGGCCCGCACCGCTCGCAAGCGTAACCGCGAGCCCGGACATCATCCGCCGTCGCAGCACCACGCCGCCGGCAATGCGTGCCGCCGTGGCAAGGTTCGATGCGCCGATCAGGGTGACCGGCCCGCCGATCAGCAGGGCCGCGGCGAAGGAAACGAGGGCGAGTTGGAACTCGAGCGGTAACGTGGTCATGACAGCCTCCCCGACTGTATGCCGTCGCACAGGCGACGGCGGGTTCGAAACGCGCTAACAACGCCGCCATGATGCACGCACCGCCTGACCTCACCCTGACCATCGCACTCATCGCCGGTTCAGGCGTTGCCGCCCAGTGGCTCGCCTGGCGCCTGCGCTGGCCGTCCATCGTGCTGATGATGGGCGCCGGCCTCCTGCTGGGGCCGGTCTTCAGCCTCATCACCGGCACGCCGCTTCTGAATCCCGAAGCGAGTTTCGGTGGGTATCTGCGGCCGATGATTGCCCTGGCGGTCGGGGTGATCCTGTTCGAGGGCGGTATTACCCTGAATTTCCGCGAGTTGCGCGGCGTGTCGAAACCGGTCTGGCGGCTTGTCCTGCTGGGCGTGCCGCTCAACGGCATTCTGGCGACACTGGCGCTGCACTATGTGGCGGGCCTCGCGCTCGACCTGTCGGCAATGATCGGCGCGCTTTTGACTGTCACCGGGCCGACCGTCGTCCTGCCGTTGCTGCGGCAGGCAAACCTGCCGCCGCGCATCGCCTCGGTTCTCAAATGGGAAGGCATCGTCAACGACCCGATCGGCGCGCTCGCCGCCGTGTTCGTGTTCGAGGCCGTGCGCCAGACCGCGCTGGGCCAGGACTGGGCCGGCGCAGCCGGGGCGCTGGTCTTCGGCGCGGTGATCGGGGCCGGGCTGGGCATAGCCTTCGGTTTCGGCCTGTCGCGGGCTTTCCGCCGCGGCTGGGTGCCGGAACAGATGAAGGCGCCGCTCGTGCTGGCCTCGGTGCTCGTCTGCTTTTCCGCCGCCGAGGCGCTGGCGCACGAGACTGGCCTGGTCGCCGTGACCGTGTTCGGCCTTGTCGTTGCCAACTCCCGGCTGGCCTCGATTGAGGAGATGCGCCGCTTCAAGGAAGGTATCGCCTCCATTCTTGTCGCGAGTGTCTTCGTGGTGCTCGCTGCGGGGCTTACCCCGTCGGCCCTGGCAGAGCTGAACTGGCGGCATGCGGCCTTCGTGGTGGTGCTGATCCTGATTGCCCGGCCGCTCGGCATCTTTCTCGCGACCCTGAACTCCGGCCTGAACTTGCGCGAAACGGCCTTTGTCGGCCTGATCGGGCCGCGCGGCGTGGTCGCGGCGGCAACCGCCGGGCACCTGGCCGCCGAGCTCGTCGAGGCCGGCCGCGAGGACGCGGCGATCCTGGCGCCGCTGGTCTTCGTCACCGTGTTCGCCAGCGTTGTCGGCTGCGGCTTTGCCGTGACGCCGCTGGCCCGGCTGTTCGGGCTGTCGCAGTCCGGTCCGGAGAAACTGCTGATCGTCGGCGCCAATCCCTGGAGCCTGGGTCTTGCGGGCGTGCTGAAGAAGATCGAGGTGCCGCACACGGTCGCCGATACCAGCTTTCGCCGCCTCCGGGCTGCCCGGCTGGACGGGCATGATGTCTATTATGGTGAGGTCTTGTCAGAGGCTGCGGAGTGGCGGCTGGAGCCGTCGCGTTTCTCGGCCCTGATCGCGGCCTCCCCCAATGATGCCTACAACGCCCTGGTCTGTATCGACTATGCGCCCGAACTGGGCCGGTCGCGCGTCTACCAGCTGTCGGCACATGAAGGGCTCGACGAGGGAGAGCGGGGCGAGGACGATCCCCGCTCGATCGCGTTCACGGCCCGGGGCCGGACCCTGATCCGGCGCGGCCGGGGCTATGACGGGCTGGCGCGGGACTGGTGGCGCGGCTGGCGATTCCGCACCACGCGCCTGACCGAGGAATACCCGCTGTCGCGCTATCTCGAGGACCTGGACGAAAATGCCGACCTGGTTCTGGCGCGTCAGCCGAACGGCACACTCATCCTGCTGGGGCCGGGGCGCGAGCCGCCGGAAGCACCGGGAAGTGTGATCGTCAGCTTCGCGCCGCCACGCGACGACAGAGCGGAGAGCGGCGAGCCCACCGGTCCGGCGCGTCAGTAGTCGGGGAAGTCGTCGACCGGTTGCGAGCCACCCGGCCGGGCGCCGCCGCAATAGGGCCAGTTGTCCGCATTGGGGTCGCCATGGGGGCAAACCGCGTCGCTGCCTTCATAGATGACGCAGCCAGACAGGCTTGCCGCGCCCAGCAGCGCCGCACACACCAGAAACACACGCTTTACGGTCATTGGAAGCACCCCTTGTGGAGCCCCAATGGTGACGTCCCCCGCCGCCCTGCGCAAGTCCGCCTGATCATCAAAAAACGCGCCCCGGATGACCCGGAGCGCGTCTTTCTTCCAGCCGGCCTTTTATGGCCGGTCCGGTTTAGGCGGGCGGGGACTGGCCGCGGATGGCCCGGGCGACAAGCGCCAGGACAAACAGCGCCAGGAACACCACGAACAGGATTTGTGCGATGCCGGCAAAAGCACTGGCCATCCCGCCGAATCCCAGAACAGCGGCGACGACCGCAAAAATGAAGAACAGAATTGCCCAGCTGAGCATGACGGACTCCTTTTTCTAGCTTCTTATCCAGTGACGGACCCGGCGGCGTCAGATCGTGCCGGCGCGCGGCGGTTCCGGGGCCGGTTCCACGCGGGCTGCGCGGTATCCGGCCACGAGTTCGGACCAGCTTTGGTGGGCGACGATCGTGTTGGCGTCCGGCCGATAGTCGAGAAAGCCGACTGCGTGCTCGATCGTCATGCCCGGCATGGCGTCCGGTCCCGTCCAGGCGATTTCCAGAGCGGCGATGCTGTCATCGGGCCGTCGCAGGACGGTGATGACGTGACCGCGGGCGACCCCGGTCCTGTCCGTTACGGACAGGGCTTCGAGTGTGGCGGTCGAAACCGGCATCGCGGTCGCCGTTTCTGGCGGGCGATATCGCAATTCGAGCACCGGGGGCTGGACAAAACCTGCGATCAGCAGGCTTCCCAGCGCGGCGCTGGCCAAGTGTGTCAGCCTGGACATGACGGGCCTCCTTGCCGCTCGATCAATCAACGCGCAGCTGCGCGAGGCGTTCCCTGCCACCGGCTATTCATGGGGAATTAACCCTGCCGGCGGCAGATAGGGCGTCCGGATTCACACAGGAAATGCCATGGCCCGCCGGCCCCGAAATGCCCCTGCGGCCGATCGCGCCCGCCCGGCGCCCGCGCGCCGCAGGCGCCGGCGTGGCGGCAAGCCGGGCCTGCCCTTATGGCGGGTCTTTGCGGCCCTGTGTGTCGTCGGGGCCCTGGCTGTTGCCGCCCTTCTGGTAACGGTCGCGCGCGATCTGCCCGACACGTCCAGCCTGGCCGCCGTCGAGCGCTCGTCCACGATCGCCTTCCTGGATCATCGCGGCCGACTGATCGCACGCCGCGGATCGGCCCACGGTCACGAAGTCACGGTGGCAGACCTGCCGCCCTACCTGGTCGATGCTGTGCTGGCGGTCGAGGACCGGCGCTTCTACAGCCACCCCGGGGTCGATGTTATCGGCCTGTCGCGCGCGATGCTGGCCAATATCCGGGCCGGTCATATCGTGCAGGGCGGGTCGACCCTGACCCAGCAGCTGGCGAAAAACCTCTTCCTCTCGCCCGAGCGCACCTGGCGGCGCAAGCTGCAGGAAATGATGCTCGCCTTCTGGCTGGAGAGCCGGTTCACCAAGGACGAAATTCTCGAGCTTTATCTCAACCGCGTCTATTTCGGCGGCGGAGCCTATGGCATCGAAGCCGCATCGCTGCGTTATTTCGGCAAGCCCGCCAGCGAGGTGTCGCTGGGCGAGGCCGCGCTGCTCGCCGGGCTTCTGAAGGCGCCCTCGCGCTACAGCCCGGTCAACGACGCCAGCCGTGCCGCGGCAAGGGCTACGGTCGTGCTTGACCTGATGATGCAGACGGGCCGCATCACCGAGGCCGAGCGTGTCGCGGCCGCCAGCACACCGATCCGCGTATCGCGCGGCGCATCGAGCCCGGGCGCGCAGTATTTCATCGACTGGATTTTCCCGTCCGTCCGAGAAATCGCCGGCCCCAGCCATGGCGATCTGGTGGTTCACACCACGCTTGACGTCGATGCCCAGCGCGCCGCTGAAGCCGCTCTGGAAAGCGTGCTGGCCGACCCGGCCCGCGCCGCCGGTGTCAGTGAGGGTGCGCTGGTTTCGCTGGCGCATGACGGATCGGTGCGCGCCATGGTCGGCGGGCGCTCCTATGTCCGCTCGCAATTCAATCGGGCGATCCTGGCGAGCCGTCAGCCCGGTTCGGCCTTCAAGGCCTTCGTCTATGCCTCGGCCTTCGAGGCCGGCTTGTCGCCGGACGATGTGCGCGATGACCGGCCGGTGCGCGTTGGCGACTGGGAACCCCAGAACTACAACGACACCTATCGTGGCGAGATGACCCTGCGGGAGGCCTTTGCCCGTTCTTCCAATTCCATTGCCGTGCAGATTGCCGAGGAAACCGGCCGCGGCCACGTCGCCCGCCTGACGCGGCGGCTCGGCATGGAAAGCCCGATACGGGCCGATCGCTCGCTGGCGCTGGGTGCCTATGAAGTTACGCCGCTGGAGCTGGCTGGCGCCTATACGCCCTTCGCCAACGGCGGCTACCGGGTCTCGCCCTTCGGCATCCTGTCCATCGAGACCGAAGCGGGCGATCTGGTGTTCGAGACCCCGCCACCGGCCGATCGCCGGGTGCTGGATGCGCGTACGGTCTCGCGCATGCAGAATCTGCTGCGCGCTGTCGTGGTCTGGGGCACGGGCCGCAATGCGGCAGTGCCGGCACTGGAAACCGGCGGCAAGACCGGTACGACCAATGATTTCCGCGACGCCTGGTTTGCCGGCTATGGCGCCGACGTGGTCACAGCTATCTGGACCGGCAATGACGACAATGCGCCGACCGATCACGCCACGGGTGGTGGCCCGCCGGCTCTGATCTTCAGCGCCTACATGCAGTCGGCGCCGCGCGGCGGCCTGGCCAGCGGGCATTCGCGCCCCGACGGAGACAGACCGGCCGTCGCAGCGCTGCCTGGCGAGGCCGAAGCAGTGACCACCCCGGCCGAGCGTGAGGAGCCGCGGGACCCGATCGCCGCTTTCCTGGCGGGGCTGGGGGGACCCGACAGCGAGTAATCCCCCGCAAAGTCACACCAGTTTCGCAGGACGTCGCGCAGGCACGGTGCTAGGTTGCGAGCCGAGGGACCGGTACGAACTCCTGTCATCGAAAGAGGGGACTCATGAGACTTCAATTTCTGCCCGCACTCGCCCTGTCCGGCCTGGTCGTGACCGCATTGCCGGCTGGCAGCACCCTGGCCCAGAGCCGTGCCGATGCGGAGGCCGCGCTGACGCGTATGGGCCTCATCGGCAGCACCAGCGAAGATTTCAGCTATGCCGACGCGTCCTGGTCGGGTGGCCGTTACATCCTGTCCGATGTCGTGATCCGCGATCTCGATATCGACAATGAGGGCGTCGATGTCGATGGCCCCGAGGAAATGAACATCGCGCGCATGATCTTCGAGGCGCCGCGCATCAATGCCGATGACGAAGTGGTGTTCGATGCCTTCGTGATCGAAGGGCTGTCGATGGTCGATGCCGATGACAGCCGCGTGGAAATTTCCCGTATTGCGGTCGACGGCCCGAATACAGCGATGGCGGCCGATCTGGCGCGCATGCTGTCGGGACAGGACGACTTGGATCCTGACTGGTCGGCCTATCGCTTCGAGGCCCTCGGCTTTGAAGGCTTGAGCGCGCAGGGCGATGACGGCGAAGGCCCGTTCGACGTTTCCGTTGAACAATTCGTCCTGCAGGACTTCGGTGATGTCGAGCTGGGCCGGATGGCGCTGATGAATGTCTCCGTAGACGCCGTGTCCGAAGGCGCGCCCGTGAGTTTCCGTCTGGGTGAGCTGTCCGTGACCGGCTTCCAGTCCAGCGCCTATTCCGAACTCATGGAAGCGATGGCGAGCGGGGCCGGCGAGGATGAGGTGATGAGTGCGTATTACCGCACTGCCTTCTCGCCGCAGCTGGACCTGTTCGACCGGTTTGCCATGCGCGGGCTCGAAGGGTCGGCGGAAGGCGTCGGCTTTGCACTCGATAATCTGGTCGGCACGATCGACAAGGCCGGATCCCGCTATACATGGGACTTCGCGCTTGATTCCGCCCGTATCGTTCCGGACGCGGCGCAGGAAGCCGGTGCCCAGGTCGCCACCGCGATCGGCATGCTGGGCTATGAAAGCCTCGAGCTGAGCATGGCCTCCAGTGCCGTCTATGACGAGAGCACCGGCCGGATGCAGACCGTCGGCGACAACTATCTGGAACTGCGTGACGGTGTTCGCATGGAGTTCGCGCAGGATTTCGGCGGGTATGACGAATACTATGCCGCCCTGCCGGAAATGGCCGAACGCTTTGGCGAGGGCGCCAAGGAAGCGCCGTCCGAAGACGCCGATGCCGTTCTGGAGATGATGGCACCGATCATCCTGCACAATATGTCCCTTCGCATCGTCGATCAGTCCCTGCTCGAGCGGGCCCTTGAAGCCGGCGCCGCAGCCCAGGGCATCACGACCGATGAGTTGCGGATGCAGGCTGCGGCCATGGTCGGCATTGGCATGATGTCCGCGCCGCCGGAAATCCCGCGTCCGCTGCTTTCGCAACTGTCCGGTGCGCTCACCGAGTTCATCAATAACGGCGGCAGCCTGACCATTGATGTGACGCCGCCGGAACCGGTCAGCATCGGCACGATTGCCGAGCAGGTCGAGAACGACACGTTCGATTACAATGCGCTGGGGATCACGTTCAGCGCCGAAGCGCAGCAGTAAGCGCTTCTCCGGCAGGAAACATGGAGGCGCCCGGATATGGTTCGGGCGCCTCTTTTGTGTTCATGGTGGCGTTGCCGAAAAGGCGTGTCAGTCGGGATCCGTCCCGGTGCGTTCAGCGGCGGGCGAGCGCGGCGGCACCCTGTTCGCGCATGAAGGCCTTCATCTTCGGCGCGATATGTTCGCGGAAGCGGCGGCCGTTGAAGACGCCGTAATGGCCGACATCCGGCTGGATCCAGTCCATGCGCAGGCCCTCTTCCAGACCGCTGCACAGCGTGTGCGCCGCCTGGGTCTGGCCGATGCCGGAAATATCGTCATTCTCGCCTTCCACGGTGAGCAAGGCGACGTCGACAATCTTCGACGGGTCGACCCGGCGGCCGTGATGCTCCTGCTCGCCGCGCGCAAGCTTGTGGCCCTGGAACACGTCGCTGATCGTCTGCAGGTAGAACTCCTCGGACAGGTCCATTACCGCGAGATATTCGTCATAGAAGGTGCGGTGTTTCTCGGCGCTGTCGCCATCGCCCTCGACGAGATGGGTGAAGAAGTTCCAGTGCGCGTCGACATGGCGGTCGAGATTCATGTTCATGAAGCCGGCCAGCTGCAGGAAGCCGGGATAGACGCGCCGGAAAGCGCCGGGATTGGGCGCGGGTACCGTGTGGATCAGATTGCCGGAGAACCAGTCGAAGGGTTTCTCCTCGGCCAGCTTGTTCGGCACGGTCGGCGACAGACGGGTGTCGATCGGCGAGCCCATGAATGTCATCGAAGCCGGGCGGGCCGGATCATTGTCCTGGGCCATCAGCGAAATCGCACCGAGTGTCGGCGGGCCGGGCTGGCAGACCGCAACGACGTGTACATCGGGGCCAAGCTCGGTGATCATCTCGCGGACATAGGCGACGAAATCGTCGAGATCGAAGCGGCCGTCGATGACCGGTACCGTTCGGGCATCCGCCCAGTCGCTGATGTAGACCTCGTGATCGGGCAGGAATGCTTCCACAGTGCCACGCAGAAGGGTTGCGTAGTGACCCGACATGGGTGCGATAAAGAGCACTTTGGGATCAGGAGTGTCATTGCCGCGTGCGGCTACCAGCGCGTCGTGATCGCGTTCGAAATGCAAAAGGTCGCACCAGGGCTTCGACCAGACGATCTCCTCGGACACACCGACACAGCGCTCATTGATCTGCGTGCTGTCGATCATCCATTCCGGCTTTGCATAGCGCCGGGTGACGCTTTCGAACAATTCCGCAGCGGCCGCGATCGTGCGCCCGGCCATCGTCTCGCCGACCGGATTCCACGGCGCGCGCAGGGTGCGGCGCGTGGCATTGGCAGCGGCACGCCAGGGCGTCATGGCGATGCGGTTGAATTCATACATGGAGTACAGCATGGCGTCTCCTCAGGCGCGTTGTTGCGACCCCCTCAGGACCGGGGACTATGCGTCCTCTTCCTCAAGGAAGTCTTGCAGCCGCGACGCCATTGCGGCGGGGTCGGTGCCATGGGTGAACACATCGACGAATTCCCCTTCGGAATTCATCAGGTAAACGATGGACGAGTGGTCCATCAGATAATCGTCGCCCTCGCCGGCGCGCCGATAGACCACGCGGTAGGCCGAGGTGACCTCGGCGACCTGCTCCTCTGTTCCCGTCAGCCCGACCAGCCCGTCCGGGAAGGCGGGCGACGTGACGTACTGGGAGAGCTGTTCGACCGTGTCGCGCTCCGGATCGACGGTGATCAGCACGGGCTGGATCCGCTCGCGCTCTTCTGGTTCCATCTGGTCGAGCGCCGCGGCCATGACCTGCAGCGAGAACGGGCAGATATCGGGGCAGTAGGTGTAGCCGAAATAGATCAGCATCGCCTTGCCGCGGAAATCGGCCTCGGTGACCGTTGCCCCGGTCTGGTCGACCAGGGTGAAGGGGCCGCCTATATCGGCCTCGCCACTGATGCGCACACCCGCCTGGCGCGGCGCTTCGGCGCCCGGCCGGGTGAGGACCAGAATGAAGAACACGATCATAAGCGTGGCCGGGGCTGCAATCAGCAGCCAGATCACGGGACGCGGCATGGACGCTCCATCTGTGGGTCCGGTGCGTGTGTCTATCCGGACTCGGACGAAGCATGATAAGCCTCGCCGGAAGGGAATGTTGCAGATGCGAAGGTAAGCGCGCTTGCCCCGTCTGTCCATGCCAGCCCGCTGCTGGGGGAGGTCTGAATGGTTGATACCGATTGGGATCCATATGGCGGCGACGCCCAGCTGACCCCGGTTTTCGGACGCTTGCGCCTGCGCACACTCGTGATGCTGCGCTGGCTGGCCGTTGCCGGTCAGACCCTCACTGTTCTTCTCGTACACTTCGTGGTCGGCTTCGAACTGCCGATCGGCTTCTGCCTCGGCGTGATCCTGGCCAGCGCCTGGATCAATACCTGGCTGACGCTTTCCGTGCCGCCGCAACGCTTTGCCCGGGACTGGGAAGCCTTTGCCCAGCTGGGCTATGACGTTATCCAGCTCTGCATCCTGCTGATGCTGACCGGCGGGTTATGGAACCCGTTCGTGATCATGCTCGTCGCGCCGGTGATGATCTCGGTCGCCGCGCTGCCGCCGCGCTGGTCGATCGGCGTGGGCGCACTGGCGATGGCCGGTACCGGCGCCATGTGGCTCTGGAGCCTGCCGCTACCCTGGTTCGCCGGCGACCAGATCCATCTGCCTGGCGTCTATGTTCTGGGCCTGTGGTCCGCCATCTTCATCTCGATCGCCTTCACGGCTGTCTACTCCTGGCGTGTCAGCCAGGAGGGCAAGCGCATGGCTACGGCGCTGGCTGCCACGCAGAGCGTGCTCTCGCGGGAGCAGCGCCTGTCGGCCCTGGGCGCACTGGCCGCCGCAGCCGCCCACGAGTTGGGCACGCCCCTGGCCACGATCCAGCTGACGGCCAAGGAAATGCTGCGCGATCTCAAGGACAATGAACTTCTGCGCGAGGATGCCGAGCTGATGGTCGCCCAGGCCCGCCGCTGCCGCGACATTCTCAAACGGCTCAGCCAGGAGCGCTCGGTCAGCGATATCCGTCACGACCGGCTCGAGTTTCTGGCGGCGCTGGAAGAGGCCAGCGCGCCGTTGCGCGGTCTCGGGCCGATGGTCGAGGTGCAGCTCGCCGAGGGGCAGGGATCCGAACCGCCCGTCCTGCGGCGCATGCCGGAAATCCTCTACGGCATCGGTAACTTCATCGAGAATGCCGTCGATTTCGCCGATACGCGCGTCACCGTCGAGGGGCGCTGGGACCCGGGCAATGTTTATATCCGCGTGATCGATGACGGGCCCGGCTTCTCGCCCGATATTCTCTCGCGGATCGGTGAACCCTATACGACGACCCGATCGGGAACTCCGGGTCAGGGCGGGCTCGGCCTGGGGGTTTTCATTGCCAAGACGATGATCGAAAACTCCGGCGGCATGGTGCGTTTCGACAATGCCGGCCCACAGGGCGGCGCAGTGGTCTCGATCCGCTGGCCGCGCAAAGAGGTGGAGGCTCCGCCCGCTCTGGGCTAGTGAAGGTTGTGCACACCGGAATAATGACGAGGACGGACGTGTGAGCGAGATCGAATACCAGCTTCCCGAAGACAAATCCCTGCTCATTCTCGATGATGATGCGCCTTTCCGGACTCGGCTGGGCCGCGCCATGACGGGCCGGGGTTTCATTGTGTCCGCCGTTGGATCCGTGGACGAGGCCAAGGAAGTTGCGCGCAACAACCCGCCGGCCTTTGCGGTTCTGGATCTGCGCCTGCAGGATGGCGACGGCCTGGATGTCGTGAAATCGCTGCACGCCTCGCGGCCGGACTGCCGCGTCGTCATGCTTACCGGCTACGGCAATATCGCGACGGCGGTTGCTGCAGTGAAGGCGGGCGCCGTCGACTATCTGTCCAAGCCGGCCGACGCCGACGATATCATCAAGGCCCTGCTGGCCCATCCGGAAGACAAGCCGGAACCGCCCGAAAACCCGATGTCGGCCGACCGGGTCCGCTGGGAGCATATCCAGCGCGTGTTCGAACTGTGCGATCACAATGTGTCGGAAACCGCCCGCCGCCTCAACATGCACCGCCGCACCCTGCAACGCATCCTCGCCAAGCGCGCACCGCGCTAGGATCAGAGCGCAGCCGCTTCCAGCCCCTATCGTCTCGCCGGGGCCACTCCCGGAATGATGGGCGGCGCACTGGGTGTGACCAGGCCGCGTGTGCGCCCCGGATCCATCGCGACATTGATGTGCTCGCCGAGGACGATGAAGGCGAGTTGGTCTGCCGTCTGCAGATCATTGCCAACCCGGGTGAAGTGCTCCGGCAGGATTTCGGGTGACATGACGCGGGTTCGCGCCGTCAGCACCGTCTGTTCGGCGTGGTAGCGGCGCTCATCCATCAGCTCGAATACATCATTCTCGACGGTCAGGTCCGCAGCATATTCCAGCGCTTCCTCACTGTCGGGAATCCAGCCCTCTGCCCCCTCCGGCAGGTTGATGACGATGCGGTGCCGCACATCGTAGGGATAGGGCATGGCAAGCGGGGCCTCCCGGTTCTCCAGCGGTGCCATGACGATCTGACGCGACGGGCCGTGTGCAACAAAGACATAAGTCGGTTCCGGGGCGTCCTCGGCGCTGAAGTCGAACAGTTCGACCTGATACTCCGCAGACAAGACAAGATGTCCGGATTCCGGATCTTCCTCCAGGGTCGCTTCTCCAATGGGCGTCATGTCGGCAAAGCGAGCCGCGTAGAAACTGTTGATTCCGGCCAGAACGGTATCCTCTCCGTTGAAGTCCACGGCGGCGCGCATCAGGTCGGCCATCGCGGTCCGATAGATCCATTCCGTGCGCAGGACGGCCCGGTGGTCGTCGCGATCAGCTGAAGCGATCGAGAAGCGCTCCTCGATATCGAGGAAGGGAACACGATCGAGTGGACGCTCGACCTGTGTGAGGGCGTAGCTGTTGTCGTTTGCGATAAGCGCATATCCCCAGGCCAGGGGGTGTTGGTCCCTCAGATTGCCGTGCTGGGGGGTGCCGGTCGGATCCAGCCAGTAGCGGCGATTGCCCCGGGCAAGCGTGACGATGACATGATCGAAGACCTGTGGGGTCGGAGGCAGGACGTCCAGACCCCGGCCCGTCGTGGTGCTGACCAGCGAAGCTTCGGCCTCGATGCCCATTGCGTGCAGCAGGGAGATCAGCAGGAGAGTCTTCGCCTTGCAATCACCTTCAGAGAACCGCAGCGTCTCCGCCGGGTGAAGGGGGCGGTATCCACCTTCTCCCAGCATGATCGCAAAATAATCGATTTCCGACTGCAGGTGGCGCAACGCGGCCATAATGCGCTCGTCCTCGTCCGGGTGGGCCTGCATGATTGTCTGCGCAAGTGCGTCGACATCGGGATCGCTCACCGGCTGGAAGAGCTCGGCGGCCCACTCAGCGACCTCATGCCAGTTCTCGTACTGGGTGCCGACCCAGATGGGGTAGGGGTAACGCCAGGGCGGGGTCAGATAATCCGGCTCTGTGAACTCCACCGGTCCGGGACCGTATGACAATATCGTGCGCCCGTTCTCGTGCGTCTCGCTCATTTCGGGCGCTCCGCCATGGCCGCTGAAATTCAGCGGTCCGCGAGGCCAGGAAGAGCGCACATGGACCTGATCATACAGAACCATCTGATCAGCATAGGAGATCGCCAGCGTGTAGCGATGTCCCGTGACCGGGGACTGATCGCGGATTGTGTAGGCCAGCTCGAGTCTGTCGCCTGCGCGCATTCCCGGTACGCGAAGAAGCGCCGTGACCTGCCCGCTGAACATGCCGGTTTCCCGTCCGCTGTCCGGACGAACAAATTCAAGCCGGACCGAGTCGTTCAGTGTTTCCGCGACACCGTCGCGCGTCCGCACGAGATGATGAAGTTGGACGGACTGGCGCGCCGGATCGAACGGGATCGAGATCTGGGATATCGCGTCGGCGCCGGCCTGGTTTGCCGTATCGACGATCTGGCGATGAAAGTGATCGGCGTGGCGAGGGCCTGCGAAGAACTGATAGTCGAACAGCAAAGGCAGAACGCCGTCGGGCGGGGTCTTGTTGTGCTCTGTTGCGGCCGGGACATCGATCTCGACGACGAAGTCCGGTATCGGCGCAAAGCTGACTTCGGGATCCGGGGCTTCGGCGAATCTCAGCGGACGCAGGACATCACGGTCTTCCAGAGTGTTTGCCGACAGGCCGCGCTGAAATGTCTCTGCAACGAAAACCGCCCCTATGCTCAGCGGAATCGCCAGCACAACACCTGCAACAACACGCCACCACATACCGTATCCCCCCGGCTCCGCACTACTTTAGGGCGACGAACTGGGTGGGCTCAAGCTGAAATTAGCGCAAATGCCTCTAGTGCTGCCGTCCATCCTCGTCTTCAGGTTCGGCCTGGGCGTAGCCGTAGATCGGGCCGCCGCCTGCGCCCTGGACAATGGCCACCGTGCCATAACGGCGGAAGCTCTCGCCCATGAAAGTGGCTTCGCCGCCGGACCATGAGCCCAGATAGGTCAGGCTCTTGACCATGTTGTAGTGCGGCATGTCGAGCCCTTCATTCTCGCCGGCTCCGATCTCGACCATGGCCCAGCCCGGCGCGTAGGCGACCAGCCAGACATCGAGCTCTTCTTCCGGCGCTTCGCCGTCCAGATACACCATGAAGGAGCCGAACGGGCCATCTTCCAGACGGATGACCGGGCTGTCCGGCATGGCGCACAGGCGTTCATTGACGGCACCGGAGACCTTGTCGCGGTTCCAGCCCGGTGCGTCGGTGATGCCATCGACGACGAATTGCGGCGTGTAGAGGCGGCTGACATCGAGACTGGGCAGGTACATGCGCTGGCGCTGGACATATTCCGGCCGCGCATAGGTATCGGTCCAGCCATACATATCCCAGTAGGACACCGCGAAAGCGAGGGTGAAGACGTTTTCGTGGCGGTCCAGCTCGCCCAGATAGCGGTTGGCATCGGGGCAGAGCGGGCAGCCCTGGCTGGTGAAGAGTTCCACAAGCACCGGCCGTTCCGACCAGCACGCGGTTTCGCGCGTATCCGGTTCGCCGGCCAAGACAGGCCCGGCAGTCGCCAGGGCAAAGAAGAGGGACACCAGCTGTCGCATGCTGTCTAGATAATCACCCCGGCCCGGGCGCGCCAATCACTTGGACGTGACGGCGTCGAGAGGGGCCGGTGAGAGGGAAGGGGGCGGGCCCGCAGGCCTTGCGTGCCCGCCCGCAAAACCCCTAGTCCCGCGCCAGATTGCGCAGCACGTAGTGCAGGATGCCGCCATTGCGGAAGTATTCGAGCTCGTTCTCGGTATCGATCCGGGCCCGGGCCTTGGCGACTTTCTTGTCGCCGTTCGGGAAGGTGATCTCGATCTCCATCTCGGCACGCGGCTCGAGGGCCTCAACGCCCTTGATGGTGACCGTCTCGTCGCCCGTCATGCCCAGGGCTTCCCAAGACTGGCCGTCCTCGAACTGCAGGGGCAGCACGCCCATGCCGATCAGGTTGGAGCGGTGGATACGTTCGAAGCTCTCGGCGATCACGGCTTTCACGCCCAGCAGGCGGGTGCCCTTGGCAGCCCAGTCACGCGACGAACCCGTGCCGTACTCCTTGCCGCCGAACACGACCAGCGGCGTGCCCTCGGCCTGGTATTCCATGCAGGCGTCGTAGATGAACTTCTGCTCGCCATCCTTCTTGGTGAAGCCGCCTTCCACACCGTCCAGCATCTTGTTCTTGATGCGGATGTTGGCGAAGGTGCCGCGCATCATTACTTCGTGATTGCCGCGGCGGGAGCCGTAGGAGTTGAACTCCAGAACCGGTACCTGGCGTTCCTGCAGGTAGTGACCCGCCGGGCTGTCAGCCTTGATCGAGCCGGCCGGCGAGATGTGGTCGGTCGTGATGGAATCGCCGAACAGACCCATGATCTTGGCGTTGACGACATCGCCCGGGGCTTCCGGGTCCATCGTCATGCCTTCGAAATAGGGCGGGTTCTGCACATAGGTGGAGGTGTGATCCCAGGCATAGGTCAGGCCGCCGGAGACCTCGATGCCGGCCCAGGCGTCGTCGCCCTTGAACACGTCGGCATAGCGCTTGGCGAACATGTCCGGCGTCACTGCGGAGCGCACCACCTCGGCCACTTCGGCCGAGGTCGGCCAGATGTCCTTCAGATAGACATCATTGCCGTCCTTGTCTTGGCCGAGCGGGTCGCTGGTCAGGTTGACCTTCAGCGAGCCGGCGATGGCGTAGGCGACGACCAGCGGCGGCGAGGCCAGGTAGTTGGCACGCACGTCCGGCGAGATCCGGCCTTCGAAATTGCGGTTGCCGGAAAGCACCGAGGTCGCCACGAGATCATTCTCATTGACGGTCTTGGAGATCGCCGGCGGCAGCGGGCCGGAATTGCCGATACAGGTGGTGCAGCCATAGCCCACCAGGTTGAAACCCAGCGCGTCGAGGTCGTCCTGCAGGCCGGCCTTTTCCAGATAGTCGGTGACGACCTGGGACCCCGGAGCGAGCGAAGTTTTCACCCAGGGCTTTACCGTAAGACCTTTTTCCAGCGCGTTGCGGGCCACCAGGCCGGCGCCCAGCATGACGGACGGGTTGGACGTATTGGTACAGGAGGTGATGGCGGCAATGGCAACATCGCCATTGGTGAACACATAGTCCTCGCCTTCGACCGGTGCCGATTTGTCCAGCTCGTCGCCCTTGCCGTACTCTTCTGCCATCGTCTTGGCGAAACCTTCGGCGGCTTTGGACAACTCGATCCAGTCCTGCGGGCGCTTGGGACCGGAGACCGCCGGTTCGATCGTCGACATGTCCAGGTGCAGCGTGTCGGTGAAGACCGGAGCCTCCGCGTAGTCCGGGCGGAACATGCCTTGGGCTTTCGAATAGGCCTCGACCAGCGCGACGCGCTTGTCGTCGCGGCCGGTGGCGCGCAGGTATTCGAGCGTTTCGTTGTCGACCGGGAAGAAGCCGCAGGTCGCGCCATATTCCGGCGCCATGTTGGCGATCGTCGCCTCATCTTCCAGGGAGAGGTGATCGAGACCTTCGCCGTAGAATTCCACGAACTTGCCGACCACACCCTTCTTGCGCAGCATTTCCACGACCTTCAGCACGAGGTCGGTGGCGGTGGCGCCTTCCGGCATCTTGCCGGTCAGTTCGAAGCCGATGACTTCCGGGATCAGCATGGAGACCGGCTGGCCCAGCATCGCGGCTTCAGCCTCGATACCGCCGACACCCCAGCCCAGCACGGCGAGGCCGTTGATCATGGTGGTGTGGCTGTCCGTACCCACGCAGGTATCCGGATAGGCAACGGTCTCGCCGTTTTCGTCCTTGGTCCAGACGGCCTGGGCGAGGTTTTCCAGGTTCACCTGGTGGATGATGCCGGTACCCGGCGGGACGACGCGGAAATTGTCGAATGCCTTGGCGCCCCATTTGAGGAATTTGTAGCGTTCGCCATTGCGCTGGTATTCGCGCTCCACATTCTTTTCGAAAGAGTGCTCGCCGCCGAAGAAATCGACCATCACCGAGTGGTCGATGACGAGGTCGACGGGAACCTGCGGATTGATGCGCTTGGGGTCGGCGCCCAGCTTGCCGGCGGCATCGCGCATCGCGGCAAGGTCGACCACGGCGGGCACGCCGGTGAAGTCCTGCATCACGACGCGAGCCGGGCGATAGGCGATCTCGTGTTCCGAGGTGCGCGTGGTCAGCCAGGTGGCCATCGCCTCGATATCGGCCTTGGTGACGGTCTTGCCGTCTTCGAAGCGCAGCAGGTTTTCCAGCAGCACCTTCAGCGAGGCCGGCAGGCGGGAAACCCCGGTCAGGCCGTTCGCTTCGGCGACCTTGAGGTCGTAATAGGTATAGGTCTCACCGGCGGCGGTGAGGGTGCGCTTGCAGGAAAAACTGTCGAGAGAGGCCATATGCGTCATCCTCGTAAGGCGTCGAAGGGGCGGGAAATGCCCGGTGGGAGGTCGGCCATTTCGAAGTGGCCGTATGTTTTGGCGGGGTTTTAACCGGTGTGGGGCTTTGCTGCAATGCGGCGTTCCGTGCGTTGACGAACCATCCCTGCTCGGGCGACATGCTGGCCATGACGACCGCCCTTGCCGAATTCCCAGCCCTTGCGGCGCTGTCTGCGCAGACACTTGAAGCGTCAGGGCTTTCCCTGTCGCGTGGCGGGATAAGACTGGTCGAGGGGCTGGACCTGGCGCTCGCGCCGTCCGGCGTGCTCCTGCTGGTCGGATCGAATGGTACCGGCAAGACAACGCTGCTGCGCGCCCTGGCTGGACTTGTCCGTCCGGATGCCGGTGTGGTCAAAATCGGCGGCCAGCCTGCCGGCCTCGCCGCCGCAGACACACTCGGCTGGCTCGGCCATGCGGACGGGCTCAAGCCGAACGAGACCCTGCGGCACGCGCTTCGCTTCTGGGCCGACATGCATGGCACGCCGCGCACGGCAATCCTCCCGCTGATGCGTGTGATGGGGATCGAGGCATTGATCGACCGGGCGGCCGGTCTGCTGTCGCGGGGGCAGCAACGGCGTGCCGGCCTGGTGCGCGTGGCCCTGGCCAACCGGCCGCTCTGGCTGCTCGACGAACCCGCCGGTCCGCTCGATGGTGCCGGCCGTGACCGTCTCGCGGAACTGGTTACCTGGCACCGAAGCCGCGGCGGCGGGGTGATCGCGGCGACGCACCAGACGCTGGACTGGCCCGGGGCCGCCATGCTGGATCTGGGGATGTACCGGTGAGCCGGCTCGGAGCGGTTTTCGCGCGCGAGGCGCGGCTCGCCTGGTCGGGCGGTGGCGGGCCGGCCGGACCGGCCGCCTTCTTCCTTGCCGCCATCACCCTCGCGCCACTCGCGATCGGACCGTCGCCGGAACTCCTCGCCGCAGCCGGGCCGGGCCTGATGGGCTTCGCGGCGCTCCTCTCGGTGCTGCAATCGGCCGAGCGCCTTTATGGTGATGATTTTTCCGACGGCACGCTCGATCTCTATGCCCTGTCGCCGATGGGGCTGTCCCTGCTTTGCCTGGCGAAGACGCTGGGGCAGGGCATCGCGACGCTGTGGCCGCTGCCGGTGATCGCCCTCCTGGCCGGGCTGATGTATGGCGTACCGCTTCAGCCCAGCATCATGCTGGCGGCTGCGCTTGCGGCGGCGATACCTGCATTGGTGCTCCTGGCAGGATTTGCGGGTGCGTTGGCCGCTGGCGTGCGCCGCTCAGGTCTTCTGATCGCGCTGATCGCAGCACCGATGATGGTGCCGGTCCTGATTTTTGCGGCCGGCGCGGGTCGCGCCGGCTTTGAGGGCGATGAACGTGCCCTGGCAAATCTCGTCCTCACCCTCGCCGTATCGCTCGGGACAATCGCACTTGCCCCGTTCGGGATCGCGGCCGCGGTGAAGAGCCGGCTGGGCTGACATGACTGGTCGCCGAACACCTCGGCCAGACCATAAAGGTATCGACTAAACACAGTATTGCGCTTCAAAGGGAAATGAGTTATCCGGATAAAAGTATCGACTCGATATTAAAAGGAGACTCTCATGACCCGTTTAGCGGCCGCCCTGGCCAGTGCCATCCTTGTCGCCCCCGCCGTCCTCGCCCATCCGGTCTCGTCCGGCGAAAATGCCGAGGCCGATCCGGCCTTCGACATCACCTCCGCCTCCGCCACCACGGACGGGCGCCTGGCGACCTTCGTCATGGAAGTCGCCGGTATCGCCGGAAGCGTTAAGCCGGACCCGACCGGGCAATTGCCGGGTGCCGGCGTGGAGGCCTATGTGTGGCCGACCGCTCTCGACCCGGCCACCGTCGGTTTCGACCCGGAATCGGGCATTCTGGCGCTGACGATCACCGCCCACCCGGACTTCGACGACACGCCGCTCTTCGACGAGAATAATGACGGCGATCCTGCCAATGATGGTGCCGACTGGCACTCGCACTGGGTGGTCCTGGCCGAAGACGAGGCCTGTGCCGCCGGTCTCAAGGTGCGCGATGTCTCGCCGGGTCAGGACATGCTGCCCGCTACGGCGCCCGGCCTGCCCATCGCCCTGGACAGTCCCGGCATGAGCCCCGTGATCGACGGCCGGGTCGCCCGCATCACCGTGCCCTTGGCCGATGGTGAGGATGTCGCTTTCGACGGGGTGACGGCGAGCCTGCAAGTCCACCCCGAAGGCGAAACCCCGCTGCTCTGCGTCACCGGCGTGCACGACGTGGCGTCGGGCGATCTCTCCCTGCCGGGCCGGATCGTGAGCGAGTAATGCGGCGGGTCGCGTTTTTAGCACCGGTGTGCCTGCTCTTGGGCGGGAGCGGAGCGGGCCACGCGGAGACCGCAGCACCGGCTGACAGCGCTCTGCGCGCAGTAGCGACCGTTGTCGATGCCCAGGGACGTCGCCAGGGCGAGGTGATTGCGTTGCAAACCCCGCGCGGCGTGTTGTTCCGCTTCGATATCGCTGGCCTGTCACCCGGTAAGCATGGTGTGCACCTGCACGAGACCGGCGATTGCGATCCATCCGGCGGATTCGCGGCCGCTGGAGGGCATTTCGATCGCCGGGGGCATGCGCACGGCATGTTCCACGCCCACGGGCAGCATGACGGCGACATGCCGTCCCTGCATGCCGGGGCGGACGGCCGGGCGAGGGCCGAGGCCTTCATGCCCGGGCTGACGCTGGATGATGGCCCGACCGGGCTGGCCGACGCCAACGGCACGGCGATCATCATTCATGCGCGCGGCGATGACGGCGAAAGCCAGCCCGGCGGGAATGCGGGCCCCCGGGTGGCCTGCGGTGTTCTGGTGCCAAGGCACGAGGCCCTCTGAGGCGGCCGGACGCGGAAGGGACTGCGGGCCCTCCCTTGCCCGCTCGAGAGTCGGCCGGCGTGCTGCAAAGCGCGCCGGTCGGTCGCACTTGCCGCCCGGAGCATCCCAAAGTAATCAGCGGGCATGCTGTCTTACTTCTCCAACCCCCAGCGCTTTGACGGTCTGGCCCGCCGGGTGATCCCGGTGCTGGGCGTGGCGGCCGTGTTGCTCCTGGGCATCGGTATCTACCTCTCTTTCTTCGGCTCGCCGCCGGACTACCAGCAGGGCGATACGGTGCGGATCATGTATGTTCACGTGCCCGCCGCCTACATGGCGATGGCGCTCTATGCGGCGCTGGCCGGGGCCAGCTTCGTCTTCTTTGTCTGGCGTCACGCCCTGGCTGACGCGGCCGCCGAGGTGATCGCGCCTGTCGGCGCCGTCTTTACCGTTCTGGCTCTGGTCACCGGCTCGCTGTGGGGCAAGCCGATGTGGGGAACCTGGTGGGAATGGGATGCGCGGATGACCTCCGTGCTGGTCCTGCTACTGGTCTATCTGGGCTATATGGCCCTGCGCGCCGCGCTGGAGGATGCGCAGCAGGCTGCGCAGGCCGGCGCGGTGCTGGCGATGGCCGGTGTGGTCAATCTGGTGATCGTGAAATTCTCGGTCGACTGGTGGTCCTCCCTGCACCAGCCGGCTTCGGTGATCCGTTTCGACGGCCCCACCATCCATTCCAGCCAGCTCTGGCCGCTCGCCTTGATGGCGCTGGGCTATACCGTGCTGGCGGCCTGGCTGGTCTTTTACCGGCTGCGCTCGCGCGCCGTGATCCAGCGGACGCGGCAGATCGAGCGCCGCAAGCTGCAGGCCGCCCGCGCGGCGCAATCGACGCAGGAGAGTGGCGCATGAGCGAATTCTTCGCGATGGGCGGCTATGCGGCTTTCGTCTGGCCGGCCTGGGGACTGTCTGCCCTGGCGCTTGCGGCTCTGGTCGTTCTGGCACTTCTGGAACGCCGCGCCGCGACCGAGCGTCTGCGCCGTCTGGAGAATGACGAGGCATGATGAGGGCCGTCCGCCTTGCTGCGTTGCTGGCGGTTCTGACGCTGGCCGGGATGCTCGGCTGGCGGGTGTATCAGGACCATCATGCACCGCGCGAGCCTCTGCCTGAGCTTGCTCTGGCTCCGCTCGCCGGGCAGACGGCGTTCGACCCTGCCCGGATCGAGGGCGCCTATTTGCTCAATCTCTGGGGATCATGGTGTGCGCCCTGCCGCATCGAACATCCGGTGCTGATGGCGCTCCGGTCGGAAGGCTATGCGATCTACGGCATCAACTGGCGCGATCATCCCGACGACGCAAACGCTTTCCTGGCCGAGCTGGGTAATCCCTATGCCGGCATCATGCAGGATGTGAACGGCGCGTCGGCGCAGGCGCTGGCGATTTCCGGCGCACCGGAGACGCTGGTGATATCCGCAGATGGCGAGATCCTGACCCGCTGGCCGGGACCGCTCACCGCCGATGTCCTTCGCAATCGCATCTATCCGGCCCTTGACCGGGGCGCGCGCCGCTGACGGCTACAGATCCAGCACGGCGGTGAGTGCCGTCCAGCTCATCAGCAGGATTGCCACTATCGATACCGCCCAGGCCGGCGACCGCAAACGCGCGATGCCCGCCCAGTAGGCGAGCGTGAAGACAATTCTGGAGACGATATAGGCTTGGGCGGCCAACACGCTCAGCCCTGTAGACTGACCGGACAGCAGCACAATCAACGCTGGCGGGACGAACATGACCGCGGATTCGACACTGTTCTGCACCGTCCGGGTGGCGCGGCCCGAAAATCCCGTTCTGTCGAGTGCCTCTGTCCGGTTCGTCAGGGCGAAACCCGGTCCACGCGTCGTGACGGTGTGAAGGTGTTGGACAATGACTGCGGCAAGCGTCAGGACGCCTGCAGTAAGAATGGCAAATTGTTCGAACATGGCAGGCCCCCTATTGCCCGGTGGTTGACCGGGTTTAGATGGGCAGCGCAGACCGTGTTGGGAACGGGGATGTCATCACACTCCCGTGAGCGGGGCATGCCGTGTATCAGGCGGAAACCCGATCCTGTGACGATTTCTCGGCCTTCTTCGCCTTCTTGGCGGCCTTCTTCGCCTTCTCCTTGGCCTTTTCTTTCGCCTTCTTTTTGGCTTTCTTCTTCTTTTCCTTGGCCTTCTCGCGAGCCTTCTTGGCTTCTTCCTCACCCTTCTCCAGGGTCAGGGCAATGCGGCGCAGGGTTTCCAGGAAGCTGGCCCGCTTGTTCTTGGGCAGGGCTGAAAGGATTGCCTTGTCGGCCTCCATCGCACCGAGCGTTGCGGCTTCAAGAAGAGCGCGGCCGGCATCGGTCAGACGGACCGCGTTGGCGCGGGCATCGTCGGGCAGTTTCTCGCGCTCCAGCAGGCCGTTGCGCACCATGCGGGCGACCAGCTCGGCGAGGGTTGATCGATCGATACCGGTGACCTTGACCAGCTCGGTCTGGGTCAGGCCCTCATTGCCGCCGGTCGCATGCAGCACGGCGAACTGGCGCTGGGTCAGCTTGGCGCCGGCCATCGCCTTCATGAAGCGCTCTGCGGCAAACTGTTGTGCGCGGTGGAGAAGGTGTCCCGGCGACTCGGCCAGGTCGAATTTTTTCGTGTCCGGCTTGTCCTGCGACATGACCTGCTCCGCCCGATCCCGATTTCATCCTAATGCGGATTTATAACGCGAAAATGACGTTCATCCGAGCACGGAATTTCGGCTTAAGCGCTGGCGGTGTCGTCGCTTTTGGGCTGGTGCTTGAAGATCAGGGGCAGTTGCGCCGCACCGAAGGCCAGTGTCAGAGCGATGACGCCCAGCTTGGCATTGGCCCAGAAGGCCTCCGACAGGGCCAGCCCGTCAAACCAGCGAGCGCTTTCCGGCACGACGCTGTTGGTGATGTGCCGCCACATCACTTCGTTCAGCCCTGCGAGGAACTGGAACCAGACCGCCCAGCGGATTGCAAGAATGGTCCAGGCGCGCTCGGGCAGTTCGAAAATGTGCTGGAAGAAGATCTTCCAGACATTCTGGCCGAAGAACAGCCCGACGAGGATCATGTAGGACAGGAAGAGGTTGATGATGGTCGGCTTGATGTAGATGAAGATCGGGTCCTGCAACCAGATCCCCATTGCGCCGAAACCGAGGACAAGCGCCGTTGTGAAGACCAGCATGGGCGGGACGCGCTTTTCCACCCGGATCGACAGGATGACGGCGGCGGTCGCAGCGACCATGTAGGCGCCGGTGCCCCAGTAGATCGCGCTGTCTCCTGCAACGAAGCGGGCAAGATTGTAGACAATGATCCACACGCCGATCGGGCCGGCATCGATGAGCAGGCGCGAGCTCTGCTCGCTGGTCTTCTGGGTCTGGGCCAAGATCGGATCTCCTGCTCGGTCGATTACATAACCTGCAACAATACGAGCCCCGCGGCGAGGCAGATTGCAAGCATTGTCCGCCGCAGGCCGAAGGGTTCCTTCAGCACGAGGGCGGCCAGAACCGCGCCGAACACGATGGACAATTCCCGCAGGGCGGCCATCGGTGCAACGGGTGCCGAGGCGTAGGCATAGAGGGCGAGCCCGTAGGTCGAGGCGTTGAATCCGGTTGAATAAAGCGCCGGACGGGCTTCGCGTTTGGCAGCCGGCCAGAAGGCGTGGCCCCGTCGCAGGATCGCCGTTGGCAGGATGGTGACGATGGACAGAACGAAGAACCAGCCCAGATAAACGAGGATGCGGCCGCTCTCGCGCACGCCGGAAGCATCGATCACGGTGTAGGCGGCGGTCATGGAGGCTGCTGCCAGGGCCAGAAAGAGGACTTTCGCCTTCGGCTTGCCATCGCGTTCGGGCCAGGCAAAACCGATCAGTGCGGCACAGGCAATGGCCAGGCCTGCGAGCTGTCCGGCGGAGACGGTTTCTTCCAGGAAGATAAAGGCGGCCAGGGCAGCAAGGGCAGGCGCGCTGCCGCGCATCACCGGATAGGCGAGATTCATCTCGCCATGGCTGAAGGCGGCGATCATCAGCATGTTGTAGGCCCAGATCACCGCAGTACCGGCCAGCAGGAAGCGCCAGACCTCCCAGGGTGGCAGGGGCTGGGTGAGAAGCCAGGGCAGAAAGGCGAGACCGACAAAGGCGAGGGTCAGGCCGCGGAAGACCAGCTTGTCTTCGGCCTGTTTGGTCAGGAGCGTCATGCCCGAATGCGCGGCGGCCGAGCCCAGCATGGCCAGCGTCGCGGCGAGCGTGACCCCGTCCAACTGCTAGTCCTCCAACCCCGCAAGGGCGCGGGAGAAGTCGCGGGCGGAGAAGGGCTGCAGATCCTCTTCGCCTTCGCCGATACCGATATAATGGATGGGCAGCTGGAACTTCTCGGCTACTTGCACCAGGGCGCCGCCCTTGGCTGTGCCGTCCAGCTTGGTCATCACCACGCCGGTGACATTGGCGGCTTCGAGAAAGGCTTCGGCCTGTGAAACGGCGTTGGAGCCGACCGTGCCATCCAGCACCAGCACGACATGGTGCGGGGCGTCCGGCATTTTCTTCTTGATGACGCGGATGACCTTGCGCAGCTCGTCCATCAGCTCGGCCTTGTTCTGAAGCCGGCCGGCCGTGTCGATCAGCACCACATCATGCCCGTCATGCTCGGCGGTTTCCAGCGCGTCGAAGGCGAGACCGGCCGCGTCGGCGCCGATCTCGCGCTTGACCACCGGGGCTCCGGCACGCTCGCCCCAGACCGAGACCTGCTCGATCGCGGCGGCGCGGAACGTGTCGCCGGCGGCGAGGAGCGGGTTGCGGCCCTCGCGCTTCAGCTTAACGGCAATCTTGCCGAGCGTGGTGGTTTTTCCCGACCCGTTGACGCCGACAAAGACCACCACTTGCGGTGACATACCGGTGACATTGAGCTCACATTGGAGTGGCATAAGGGTCTCGCTGACCACATCTGCGAGCGCTGTCCGGACGTCTTCGTCGGACACTTCCTTGTCGAACCGGTCGCGCGCGAGGCGTTCGGTGACCCGGGCCGCGGCGACGGCACCGAGATCGGCCGCGATCAGGGCGTCTTCCAGCTCTTCCAGCGCGGCGGCGTCGAGCTTGCGCTTGGTGAAAATGGCGGTGACGCTGTCGCCCAGCTGGGTGGAGGAGCGTTTCAGCCCCCGCGCCAGCCGGGAAAAGAAGCCCGGTTTCTTCTCGCTCATCCGGCGATGACCCCCTGCAGTTCGCGCCCGTCATGCCCGGTCACGTCGATATCGACAAGGGCACCGGCCCGCGGCACGTCCGCCTCGGGGATGCGGATGCCGGCGAAATTGCCGGCGCGGGCAAAGCCCGGCTTCTCCACGAGGGCAGCACTGACATGTCCGATCATGCTGTCGAGATGGCGCTGGAGCGCCTCGTCGGCCTTGGCGCGCAGCCGGTTGGCCCGGTCCTTGATGATGGCGCGTTCGAGCTGCGGCATGCGCGCGGCCGGCGTGCCGGGGCGCGGCGAGAACGGGAAGACGTGCAGATAGGCCAGCTGGCATTGGTCGACCAGACGGATCGAGTTCTCGAACATCGCCTCGGTCTCGGTCGGGAAACCGGCGATCATGTCAGCGCCGAAGGCGATCTCCGGACGGGCGGCCTTGAGCCGTTCGCACAGCGCAATTGCCTCGCCGCGCAGATGGCGCCGCTTCATGCGCTTTAGGATCATGTCGTCGCCGGCCTGTAGTGACAGATGCAGATAGGGCGCAACGCGCGCTTCGCCGGTCACGGCCTCGAACAGGGCATCGTCGATCTCGATCGCGTCGATCGAGGACAGGCGCAGGCGCGGCAGGTCGGGCACATGTTTCAGGATCGCCTGGACCAGGCGTCCGAGCGGCGGGGTACCGGGCAAGTCCTCGCCCCAGGAGGTGAGATCAACCCCGGTCAGCACGACTTCGGAATGGCCCGCATCGACCAGCGTTTTGATCTGGTCGACCACTTCGCCCAGCGGTACGGAGCGCGAATTGCCGCGGCCATAGGGGATGATGCAGAAAGTGCAGCGATGGTCGCAGCCATTCTGGACCTGGACATAGGCGCGGGCGCGGCCTTCCATGCCCTCCACGAGATGGCCGGCAGTCTCGGTGACGCTCATGATGTCGTTGACGCGCACTTTTTCGGTGCCGCCGAGCAGGGTGGCCGGGGCGAAGGTTTCCGCTTTCAGCTTGTCGTCATTGCCCACGACGCGATCGACTTCCGGCATCCGGCCGAACATGTCCGGATCGACCTGGGCCGCACAGCCGGTGACGATGATCTTGGCATCGGGATTTTCGCGCCGGGCCCGGCGGATGTGCTGGCGCGCCTGGCGCACGGCCTCATTGGTCACGGCGCAGGTATTGACCAGGATGGTATTGGTCAGCCCCTGTTCGCGCGCATGCTTGCGCATGACCTCGCTTTCCCACGCATTCAGCCGGCAGCCGAAGGTGAGAATGTCGAGGCCTTCATCGGTGACCGGATCCCGCGTCGGCGGCGTATCGGCCCCGGAGGTGGCGGGGTTGTCGTCATGGGCGCTCATGGAGGGCGGATAAGTGGCCACGTGCTGCCGCGCCGTCAAGCGGTGCGGTCAATTATGAGCGCGGGACGGGTATGCGAATTCAGCCGGCCGGGCCCGGCGGGCCCCTCAGCCTCGTCCTGAAAACAGCCGCCGCGCCCCCTCGCCCGTCAGCACCGCCCAGACGCCCAGGAGGGTGTGATAGATGTGCCAGTTGGCCAGGCCCAGCGTAGTGGCCTCGCGGCTGCCGCCGATCACCAGGGAGGCAAAGGCCAGAAGGCCGAAGGCGGCCAGCCAGACCAGGCCCGCCGGCCAGTCGCGCCGTGTCAGCAGCGCGCCCGCGCCGGCCAGACCGATCAGAAGGGCGAGGGCGGGCAGGGCGCCGAGGAGGCTATCCGAGCCGGGGAAGGCCAGCAGGAAGGCGATGAAGACGGGAATGCCCATGCGGATATAGCGCGTCACGCCCGCGGGAAGCCGGACGCGGAAAGCGGTGAGGGCGAGACCGGTCGCGATCAGCAGAAGCCCGGCGGCGGCCGCATAGCTGCTGGCGATGCTGTGCGCTGCTGCCAGCGGGCCGTCGACCTCGCCCGAGGCAAAGCGCACTGTGCCGACAAGGGCGGCCAGCGTCATCAGCACCAGCCCCATCCGGATCATCCGCACCTCGCCATGCCGCCGCTGCGGCCACAGGCGCCAGAGGCCGGCGATGACGCCGATGACGACGAGAAAGTCTGTGAGGGCAAAGGCGAGATTGGTCATTGAGGCCTCTCAGATGTCATCCCGGCCGGATAGCCCGCGCAGGCGGGCTGGAGAGCCGGGACCCATACGCGCCGATATTGCTCGAAAGCAGGCTCAATGTTCGCGCGATATGGATCGGCACCGGGATTATGGGTCCCGGACTTGCGCCCGGCCTGCGCCGGGCATCCATCCGGGATGACAAAGCGCACCTACTCCTCGTTCAGCGCGGCGGCTTCGTCCTCGATCCAGGCGAGCATTTTCTCTTCCAGTGCGGAGAGCGGCATGGCGCCGTCGCGCAGGAGGGTGTCGTGGAATTCGCGGATGTCGAAATCGGCGCCCAGGCGTTCCTCGGCCTGGCGGCGCAGATCGCGCATCAGCAGTTCGCCGGACTTGTAGGCCAGGGCCTGGCCGGGCCAGGAGATATAGCGCTGCACTTCGGTGCGGATATTGTGCGGGGCGAGGGCGGAGTTCTCCAGGAAGCAGGCCTCGGCCTGTTCGCGGGTCCAGCCCATATAGTGGATGCCGGTATCGACCACGAGGCGGCAGGCGCGCCACATCTCATAGGTCAGCCGGCCGAAATCCTCGTAGGGCGTGGTGTAGAGGCCCATATCGATGGCCAGATTCTCGGTATACAGGCCCCAGCCCTCGCCGAAGGCGGTGATATAGGTGTTTCGGCGGAAGTCCGGCACGTCCTCCAGTTCCGCGGCAATCGAGATCTGGTGGTGATGGCCCGGCACGGCCTCGTGCACGGTCAGCGCCGGCAGGGTGTAGAGCGGGCGCTGGGAGAGGTCATAGGTGTTGACCATATAGCCGCCGGCGACGCCATTCTCGATATCGCCGCCCCAGTAGCGGCCGGTCGTATAGGTCGGTGCCATCGTGTCCGGTACCGGACGCACGCCATAGGGCAGGCGTGGCAGGTGGCCGAAGAAGCGCGGCATCTCGTCATCGGCCCGCTTGGCGATCCAGGCGGCGTGCATCAGCAGCTCTTCCGGCGTCTCGGCGTAGAATTGCGGGTCGGTGCGCAGGAAGTGCAGGAATTCCGCGAACGTGCCTTCGAAACCGCTCTCGGCAATGACGGCGTCCATCTCTTCGCGGATGCGGGCGACTTCGGCCAGGCCGCGCTGATGAACCTCTTCCGGCGAGGTATCCAGCGTCGTGTGATAGCGCACCAGGGTCTGGTAGAATTCGCGGCCCTGCGGCACTTCGGAAATGCCCAGGCTTTCGCGGGTCTGCGGTATATAGGTGTCGCGGAAATAGGCGAGCAGGGTTTCATAGGCCGGCAGGGCGGCCTCGGCGATGGCGGTTTCGGCTTCGCTGCGCAGACGGTCACGTTCGCCATCATCCATGCCGGCCGGCAGCGCATCGATCGGAGCGATCAGGATGCCCGACAGCGTGTCGGCATCGGTCAGCGCCTCGATCTGCGAGGCGGCCAGCTCGGCGATCAGGCGCGGCTGGGTGAAGCCGTCTTCCAGACCCTGATTCATCCAGTCGATATTGGCTTGGAAATAGTCCGGCAGGTTGTGCAGGCGGGCGATCCACGCCTCGCCCTGCTCGACCGTGCGCGGCCGCGCCGATGCGGCGGCATAGGTCGGCGCGGTGAAGAAGCCGCTATCGTTCAGGAAGGGTGTGCGGGCGGTGTTGAAGGGCGCCAGCTCGACGCTGAAACGCAGCGAATAGTCCAGCACGTCGTAGGAAACACGGTCATTGCGGCCAAGGCCGGCACGGTCGATCGCTTCCAGCCGTTCCAGAAAGGCCGCTTCCTGCGCGGTTTCCTCGGCCTGGCGTTCCGCGGACACGTCCGGCCACCGGCTCATTGCGTCCAGATCGCCGTCGCGGGCCCGGCGGCTCAGGCTGTTTTCACGCTGGAAGGCTTCATAATCCTCGACAAGGGCGGCAAAGGCTTCACTGGCGGCCGGATCGGCGGCGGGCGCCGTTTCCGGTGTGGCGGTGTCCTGCCGGGCGGCTGCGGCGGCATTCGCCTCCGGCGTCAGGGAGCCTGCATCATTGCAGGCGGCAATCACCAAAATGGAGGCGCCGGCCAGCGCCGCTCGAACGACCGGATGTGTCATGAACTCTCTCCCCTGCCGGAGCCCGGCCGAATGCGGGCGCCGTGCGCAGCATGACGCGCGCCCTCCCCCGGAGCAAGCAAAGCGCGCGCTAGCGGTATTTGCGCTGCAGGCCGACGCGTTTGGCGACCATGTTGTTTACCAGCCGGTCGGGCAGGAGTTTGGGTAGCGACCAGTTGGTCAGCCGCTGGGGCACGATGGCATAGCGAAAGCGCGGCTTGTCCTGGGTCAGCGACCGGAAGACACGGTCGGCGATCTTTTCCGGCGGGAAACCCTCCGGCCCGTTCTTGGCCATCCAGCCGCGAATGCGGAGCAGGGCCTCATAAAAGCGTGTCTCGCGATAGGGCTCGGCGTCGATTTCCTCGGCCTTGGCCCAGATCGGCGTTGCGACCGCACCCGGCCCCAGGACTACAAGCTCGATGCCGTAGAGCATGAGCTCGCGGCGCAGGGATTTCGAAAGGCCTTCAAGCGCGTGCTTGGAGGCCGAATAAGGCCCGAGGAAAGGCGCACCCATCTCACCTGCCATCGACGACATCATGACGATCCTGCCCGGTCCACCTTCCAGGCTTTCATCCACGCCAAGCAAGGGGCCGAAGGCTTGGGTCACGCGGACAATACCCGTGACGTTGACGTCCATCTGGTGCTGGAACTCCTCCAGCGGCACGTTGAGCATCGGGCCGGCCACCGCGATACCGGCATTATTGACCAGCCCGTCCAGCGTGCGTCCGGCGAGTGCCGTGCGGACGGTCTGCGCGGCAGCCTCTACGGTGGCGGTGTCGGTGACATCCATGATCAGCGGCACAACGGCATCGCCCAGCTCGGCAGTCAGCCGTTCGGCATCGGCGGTCTTGCGCACGCCGGCAAAGACCCGCCAGCCTTCGGCGGCGAGCCGGGCCGCGCAGGCATGACCAATCCCGGTCGATGCGCCGGTGACGACGGCGGTGCGTTGTGATGTCGGCATGAATGTCTCCCTCATTGTTCATCAAACTAAACCGGAAAGCGCAGAATTCCATACTCCATCGTCAATGGCCGGGATGCGCCGGCCGGCGCCATACGGGTTGTTCGGAATGGTGTTTCCATGAGAACGATTCCGAACAACCCGCCAGAATGTCTGGATGTTGTCAGCGGTAAGCGTTGCACGCGTTGACCCTGACACTTTGCGGCCTATTGTGCTGCACAATTACTGACATACCGCTTCGACGGGGGCGTCGGACGCGGCTTATCCGGATAGTTATCGAAAGGCTGCCTCATGGCTTCCGACTGGTCTGATCCGCGTCCCATGTCGCCGCACCTGCAGGTCTGGCGCTGGCACGCGACGATGGCGTCGTCCATCCTCCACCGCGCAACCGGGATCGCCAATTATATCGGCGCCGTCGCCATTTCCGTCTGGATCATCCTGCTGGCTTTCGGGGCCGAGGATGCGGTGGCCTTCCTGTTCGAGGGTTGGATGGCCTGGGTGACGCGCTTCGGGCTGATCATCCTGACCTATTGCATCAGCTATCACTGGCTGAACGGGCTGCGCCACCTGGTCTGGGATTTCGGCAAGGGCTACGACCCGGCCGGTTCCAATCTGCGCTCCTACCTGATCATCATTGCCGCCGTCATTCCGACGGCCCTTCTCTGGCTGAACCTGGGAGCGTGAGCATGAGCGATTATCGTACGCCCGCCTCGAAGGTCCGCGGTCTCGGCGCATCCGGGCACGGCGCCAGCCACTGGATTTCCCACCGGATCACCGCGATCGCGCTGTTCTTCCTGGCGCCGGTCTTCGTGTGGATGCTGGCCATGTCCGGCGCGCCGGACCCGCTGGCCACGCGCGCCTTCCTGGCCTCGCCGGCCGGCGCTCTTGTCACCCTGCTGACCCTGACCGCCGGGCTCGCCCACATGCGTACCGGTATGCTGGAAGTGATCGAGGACTATATCCACAAGCCCTTCACCAAGACGCTGCTGGTGCTGGGCAACACTTTCATCGCGGCCGGGCTGTGGCTGATCACGGCCTTCGCCCTTCTCAAGCTCGCTCTGTAACGGACACGAAACACGATGGCCGAATACAACTGGATCGATCACACCTATGACGTCGTGGTCGTCGGCGCCGGCGGCTCGGGCCTCCGCGCTGCCCTGGGCGCCTCGCAGGCCGGTCTGAAGACTGCCTGCATCACCAAGGTCTTCCCGACCCGCTCGCACACCGTCGCGGCGCAGGGCGGCATCTCCGCCTCGCTGGGCAATATGGGCGAGGATGACTGGCGCTGGCACATGTACGACACCGTCAAAGGGTCGGACTGGCTGGGCGACCAGGACTCGATCGAATATCTGTGCCGCAACGCGCCGGAAGCCGTGTACGAGCTGGAACACTGGGGCGTGCCCTTCTCGCGCACCGAGGACGGCAAGATCTATCAGCGCGCCTTCGGCGGCATGACCCGCAATTACGGCGAAGGCCCGGTGCAGCGCACCTGCGCCGCCGCCGACCGCACCGGTCACGCCATCCTGCACACGCTGTACGGCCAGTCCGTGCGCAACGAGACCGAATTCTTCATCGAGTATTTCGCCCTCGACCTGATCATGGACGATGAGGGCGCCTGCCGCGGCATCACCGCCTGGAAGCTGGATGATGGCACGCTGCACCGTTTCCGCGCCCAGACCGTGATCCTGGCAACGGGCGGCTATGGCCGCGCCTATTTCTCGGCCACGTCCGCACACACGTGCACGGGCGACGGCAATGCCATGGTGTTGCGCGCCGGCCTGCCGCTGCAGGACATGGAATTCGTGCAATTCCACCCGACCGGCATTTACGGCGCCGGCTGCCTGATCACCGAGGGCGCCCGCGGCGAAGGCGGCTATCTGACGAATTCGGAAGGCGAGCGCTTCATGGAGCGCTATGCGCCCTCCGCGAAAGACCTGGCCTCCCGTGATGTCGTCTCGCGCTCGATGACGATGGAAATCCGCGAAGGCCGCGGTGTCGGTGCCGGCAAGGATCACATCCACCTGCACCTGGATCACCTCGATCCGGACATCCTGCACGAGCGTCTGCCGGGCATTTCCGAAAGCGCGCGCATCTTCGCCGGTGTCGACGTGACCAAGGAGCCGATCCCGGTCCTGCCGACCGTGCACTACAATATGGGCGGCATCCCGACCAATTATCACGGCGAGGTGCTCACCAAGGTGGGCGACGATCCCGATGCGGTCGTGCCGGGCCTGATGGCTGTCGGCGAAGCGGCCTGCGTGTCGGTGCACGGCGCCAACCGCCTGGGCTCCAACTCGCTGATCGACCTCGTGGTGTTCGGCCGCGCGGCCGGCCTGCGCGTCGGTGAGACGGTGACGGCGGGCGCGACCCAGAAGGAGCTGACGGCCACGGACGGCCAGATCTCGCTGGATCGTCTCGACAAGTACCGCAATGCCAAGGGCGGCACGCCGACCGCCAAGCTGCGTCTCGAGATGCAGCGCGCGATGCAGAACAACTGCGCCGTTTTCCGGACCGGCGAAGTCCTCAATGAGGGCGTCGAGGCGATCAAGCAGGTCTATACCGGCCTGCCGGACATCTCGGTCACCGACCGCACCATGATCTGGAACACGGATCTGATGGAGACCCTGGAGCTGGACAATCTGGTCAGCCAGGCCGCGGTGACGGTGAACGGTGCGGCCAATCGCGAGGAAAGCCGCGGCGCCCATGCCCGCGAGGACTTCCCGGACCGCAATGACGAGACCTGGATGAAGCACACGCTCGCCTGGTGCGACGACACGGGCAATGTGAAGATCGACTACCGCCCGGTGCACACCTACACGATGTCCAACGACATCGCGTATATCGAACCCAAAGCGCGCGTCTATTAAGGGGATAACTCGATGGTTCAGCTGACACTTCCCCGCGGTTCCCAGCCCAAGAAGGGCAAGACCCACGCGGCACCGGATGGCGCCAGGAATACGCGCAGCTTCCGCATCTACCGCTATGACCCGGAAGCGGGCGGCAATCCGACCTGGGACACCTATAAGGTGGACATGGATGATTGCGGGCCGATGGTTCTCGACGCCCTGATCTGGATCAAGAACAATGTCGACTCGACGCTGGCCTTCCGCCGGTCCTGCCGCGAGGGCGTGTGCGGCTCCTGCTCGATGAATATCGGCGGGCGCAACACCATCGCCTGCACCTCGGGCATCGACGAGTATAACGGCACGATCACCATCTCGCCGCTGCCCCACCAGCCGGTGGTGCGCGATCTGGTGCCCGACCTCACCGATTTCTATGCCCAGCACGCGGCCATCAAGCCCTATCTGAAGACCGATACACCGGCACCGGAAAAGGAATGGCAGCAGAGCCCGGAAGACCGCGAACAGCTGGACGGGCTTTATGAGTGCATCATGTGCGCCTCGTGCTCCACGGCCTGCCCGTCCTACTGGTGGAATGGCGACAAGTATTACGGCCCGGCCGCCCTGCTGCAGGCCTATCGCTGGCTGGCCGACAGCCGCGACGAAGCCAAGGGCGAGCGCCTGGACGATCTCAACGACCCGTTCAAGCTCTATCGCTGCCACACGATCATGAATTGCGCCCAGGTCTGCCCCAAGGGTCTCAACCCGGCCAAGGCGATCGGCGAGATCAAGAAGATGATGGTGGAACGGGAAGGCTGACCGTTTCGAACATCGCCGCGAACATTCAACCCCGCCGGTCCCGCCGGCGGGGTTTCTTGTATTCCGTCAGACCTGTAGCTGGCCGCTGGCAGTACGCCCCCCGGGCGCAAGGCCAAGGTTGTCTGGCAAGGGTCGAATGACGTGGCGATCAACCGGTTATCGGGCGAATAGGCGGGTGCTCTGGCATTCTCGCGATGGTCGGACTATAATACCGCAGTGAGGACGAGCCTTTCGGCCCGCCCTCTTTCCTAGATCATGATGAAGACCCGGAAACGCACTAGCCAGGTGGTCCGGGTCTTTTTCATGTGTCCCCTATGAGCCCCACGCCATCTGTTCGCAGATGCCCCGGAACATCCGGGTCACCTGGGCATCGGTACCGTCATCCTTGCCGACGGTGATGGGCCGGCCGAATTGCAGGCGGTACTTCGATCGCCGCTTGTCGATCAGGCCCTGGAAGACGGTCATGTCCTTGAGCTCCTCATTCACCTGCGACAGGGCGTAGTAGAGGACCGGCATGCGCTGGCGTACGGCCAGCGGCACCACGGGGGCGTTGAACTTGCGGGCCAGGCTGATCGCCGTGGGATGCCAGGGCTTTTCCATCAGACGCCACTTCGCCCAGCTCCATTCCGACATGCGGCCGGAGGGGAAGATCACGATGCAGCGGCCCTCCTTGAAGGCCTCCATCGCCCGGCGCAGCACATCACGGCTCTGCATGCGCGAGCGCTGGGTGTCACGCCACTCCACCGGAATGATGCGATCTTCCAGACCGGGACAGACCCGCAGGGCGTCGCGATTGGCGAAGTAGAGCATGTCGGGGCGGCGGGCTTTCAGTGCGTCCCACAGGGCGATCCCGTCGGCAATCCCGCCGGGATGATTGGCCACGACGACGCAGGCGCCTTCGGCGGGCACATGGTCCAGCCCGTCAGTGTGTACGGCCAGGTCGAGATAGTCCGAGGCCCAGTCGAGGCAGTCCGTGCCGGGCAGGTCCGCGATGGCATCGGCCATGTGTACGGCGCGCCGGTAACCCAGGAGCGGGTAGCCGATCGACTTGATGACCGGCCAGAGCGGTGTGCCGATGAGGCGCGGTGCCCGCTCTTCGATCAGCGCATCGACGACATGGCGGGCATCTTCGGGCAGAGGGGAGTCGGGGCTGGAGTCCATGACTTCACGAAAGCGCCGAACGCGATCCGGTGCAATGGAAAATGCCGTTCACATCCCAGAGGGTTAACGTGCCGTTTACGAATTGGCCCGGGGCTTGCGACCGTCGTGTCAGGGATTAACCCCTTGTTCACGAACGGGACACGCCATGACCGCAACCCTGATCCTGCCGGCCGGCCAGATGCGCAAGCTGGGTGCACGCCGCGCCCGCATACAGGACGATGTTACGGCCGATTATCTGGCAATGGTGGTCAAGCCGGGCGACCGGACGATCCAGATCGGCGCAAGCGATCTGGGTGCGGTCTGCCTGCAGCGCGGAGCGCGTCACGAGATCGTGGCGCCGGTTTCTGCCATCGAGTCCCTGCAAACGGTCTGCGACCGCCGGGGTATTTCCGCTGACGCCCTGCGCGGCGGGCTGGCAGCCCGGACGAGTGGCGATAATCGCCCGATCGATGTGGCGATCTTCGGTGCGGAGATCGGCTTTCCGGCGATGGCGGCCAACTGGCGTCATGTGTCCTCATCCATGCGCCAAGGGGGTGTGCTGATCCTGGTCGGGGCGGAACGGGGCGCCGGTGCGCGGCTGGCCGATGCGCTGGCGATGGACGAGGCCTGGGTGCTGCAGGAACGCCGGTGCGGTGATGCATCGGTCTTCCGCAAGGCCATGCCGGTCGACACGGCCCGCACGATGCAGACCTTGTCGGCTGCCGGCCGGCCGGGGCGCCGGGCGCGCGGCGTCAGCCGTTTCCCGCTGGCCGGTCTGTTCGACCGCTTCCGCCGGCCCGCCTCGCAGCAGGCGCGCTGACACCTTCCCGTCCGGGTTCGCAAAATTCGCCCGGACGTTGATATGCGTTGTCGCAAAACTTTCACCGAACCTGAATGGAGCGGTCACGGACGCGGTCTAACCCGGTCTTCATGACTGCTCGTGATGCTGTTTCCGGCTTTGCCGCCCTGTCCCATCCCGTCCGCCTCGCCCTGTTCCGCACCCTGTGCGATCAGGCTCCGCAGCGCGCGTCAGCGGGCGAGCTGGCGCATGGTTTCGACATTCCGCCCTCGACCATGACCGGACATCTGCAAACGCTCGAACGTGCCGGTCTGATCAAGGCCGAGCGCCGCTCCCGTTTCATGCTCTACTCGCTGAACCCGGAAGGCACACGCCGTCTGGTGCGCTATTTTGTCGACGAGTGCTGTCACGCGCGCCCCGAACTGACCGGCACCGATGATGAGGCCGCTGCAGCGGCCGCGCTGATGGAAGCGTCCTGACGCGGGTAGGGCTTTGCGCTCCCGGGGCTGCCAACAGTTTTCCCAGTCTGCCTTCGCGAAAGCGCGACCGCAAAAACGGGTGCCGGCCCGCCTGGAGCCGGTCCGGTCCCGATTGAACTAGCCGCTGCGCCCTCCACCAGGGCGTTGGCCTCCGCCCCGGCCCCGGCCTCCGCCATTGCCGCGCCGGCCGCCCTCACCTGGTCGGATGCCCTCGCCGGAAGCCCGGAGATAGGGGGCGCATTCCGGCCCGGCTTCACCGGCTGGCAGAGGCGTGAGTGAAAAGCTTGTGGCGCGCGCTTCCGCCGCCTCGATCCCGGCCTCACCCAGCCGGTCGGCGATGCGGGCTTCGACGGCATCGTCCAGACGGTCCAGGCCGTACATGCGTTCGCGTGCATTGCTGCGATAGACAGCCGCCCAATACGCCGCTTCGGCAATGGCTTCATCTGTCCCGGATTCGAAATGCGCTTCCGCGAGACCGGCTTGCGCTGCGGGCCATCCAGCCTGTGCCGCTGCGGTCATGCGCTCGAAGCCTTCCACGCGATAATCAGCGCGCAGCACGTCCGGTGTCTCGTCCGAACGCGACAGACGCAGGGCGCTGTAGCCTGCGAGATATTGTGCGATCTCGAACCCCTCGCCGCGTGTCGCAACACAACGCAGGGCAGGCAGTGCTTCGGCGTAGCGGCCTTCGTCGACCAGACTTGCGGCCTGTGTGAAGCCATCGGCGTGGCCGCCCCTGGCATCCCCGCCCGGCCCGCCATTTCCGGGGCCGCCGCGCTGCGGGCGGTCGCCCGACGCACAAGCGGCGAGAACGATCAGGGCGAGCGGGGCAAGTCGTGTAAATGGCGGCAAGAGCGCGTTCTCCGGAAACGGGGGATTTGATCTCCAACGCAGCCGACGAAAAAATCCGTCGCACAGCCCGGACGTGCCGCACAAAAAAGCCCCGGCCCTTGCGGGGCCGGGGCTCTTCTGACGATCGGGAGTGGATCAGAACGGCATGGAGTAGGAGAGCGTCGCTCCCTGAACATCCAGATAGTCGCGATTCAGCTCCGTTTGATAGGCGATCGAGAGTGTCGAACCATTGTTGAACTCGTGCTCGACACCGAAGCTCGCCTCAATCCAGAACGTGTCGAGCGAGATATCACCGGCGGTTCCGAAGTTGACTGAGGGCGCCGCTGTGAAAGCTGCGCTGTAGTACTCGCTGCCATCGCCCAGTTCCTGGGCCACGCCGAGATAGGCGATCGGCCGCCAGTTGGAAGCGCTCAGAACGACTGCCGTGCCCAGCCGGGCAATGAGGCTGTCGGCATCGCGTGCCGCGACATTGAGGCTGGCGGCTCCAGCCTGGGTGGTGAAGGCGTCGAAATCGAAGGACGCGTACTCCAGGCTGGCGGTCGGGATGAACCGCGTGTCGGCATCCGCGCCGGACAGGTCATACTCGAAGGTGATGCCGCCACCGGTGCTGGTCGCGTCGTGCCGCGCTGTCGAACCGGTACCCAGCCCACCAAGACTGACGGTACGGATGGCTTCGTTCTCGATCTCGGCGGTGTTCAGGAAGCCCGTGACAGAGATCCGGTCGCCGCGATAGCTGGCGAAGGCGGAGATTTGTGCCGTCTCGGAATCCGCCCGGACCCGTCCGAGCGTATCCGGCGCGTCCGACTCACTGTTTGCCAGGCCCACGGCAAGGCCGGCTGACCAGCCGGAGCCGAGTGTGGCTTCCATACCGAGCAAGGTGAAATGGCCATTGAGGTCGGTTTCGCCGGTGCCGTAGATCAGCTCGGCGGTGCCGTGCAGCAAGCCGATATCACCGAAGAAACGGACGCCGTTTTCCCGTTCCGAGCCGCCTTCACCGGCGCCCAGAACACGCCGGAAGAGCGACTTGGCGCCGCCGAGCGACTGTGTGTCGGCAAATCCGTTGACTTGCCGTTCTGCTGCGTTGAGCGCTGTGTTCAGCTCGCCGGCCGTGCCGCCGAAATGGCCGCCCAGCTGACCCATCAGCGCCGAATTCAGCGCGCCGACATGCGTGCGGGCGGTGCGGTCGAACATGACCGCCTCATAGGGTGCCAGCGAGTCGAATGAGCTGCTCAGCGCGCTGCCGCTGAGAAGATCGAGCGGGCCGTAAAGATCAGCCAGCGCATCGTAGTCGGTGTCGCGGGCACCATCGAGTGCGCCGGCCAGATTGGCCTGGAAGTGGTTGGTGAAATTGGTCTGGGTGAAGTAGTCATCCGCCTGCAGCGTAAAGCTGGCCTGGCCGTTGGAATAGGTCACAACGGGACGCAGGACACCCGGCAGGTCGATGGCCTGGAATGCGCCGATCGTGGTGCCGGCCACCGACAGGAAGGTGCCGCCATCGCCGTAGCGGGGCAAGGCTCCGCCCAAAGGTGCAAAGCCGAGGCCGCCGGCCAGCGAGGCATTGCCGTTAACGCGCAGCAGGTCGGTATTGTTGGCGTCGTACTCGATTACGAGCAGGCCGGCCGAGGACTGCACATAGTCACCGTCAATGCTGAGCGTTCCGGTGTCGCCGACTGCGCCCGGATTGACCGTCCCGGCGATATTGAACACCGTCCCGCTCTGGAAGGTGAGATTGCCCTGCAGCAAATTCGGCTCGAACAGGGTGATGAGGCCGGACCCGGTCAGCTGCCCGCCCCACAGGACGAGTTCGCGTGACAGGAGATCGCCGTCGACATTCAGTCCGCCGGCGAAGACCTCGGTGTTAATCAGCGAGAACATCCGGTAGCCGTCGGCGATGTCCAGCGACGCACCGCTGCCGCGAATGGTCAGCTTGTCGATCTCGACATTCATGTCGAGTGTCGTCGTGCCCGCCGCATCCAGAGTGACCTCGAAGAACTGGGCCGGGTTCTCGAACTCGGTCCCGATGAGGCCGTAGAAATTGTCAGGCACGAAACCGGTCGAGCCCGGGCCGGTCGGTGCTCCGAGCGGCGCGCTGTCGCCATTCGCAACCACCGCGCCAGCTGTCCGGCGGCCCAGTTGCCCCGAAGCGTCCGCGACATGCCCGCTGGCGGTCATGTCAGCGATCAGCGATTGGGCGCCGGAAGTCCCGCTGGCTGCGTCATCGCCGCCATCATGCGTGGTGACATCCGTGTCGAAGACAGTGCCCCAGATCGGCCGGGTGCCGTCGACGCCCTCTTCCGGCGTGCCCGGAAGGCCGTTCACGATCTCGCCATCGCGATAGATGAAATAGTTCGGATCGAGCGTCTGGACCCAGCGTGAAGCATCGCTCCACACACCATTGCCCTCGACGGCAGAGACATACTTGTAGGGATTGTTCTGGGAAATGAAGTCGTGCACCGAGAACAGCGGGTTGTAGTAGCTCACATCGCCATAGGTCTGGCCCGCAGCGCTGAAGAAGCCGGGCAGGAAGCCGCCCGACAGCACACCGAGGATCAGCGGGTTGCCATAGATGTTCATCGCCATCAGCGGGCCGCCGGAATCGCCCCCGGCAGTTGCCGCTTCATTGTCGAGTGCGTCACCCGGGAAATAGTCGATGCTCGGGCCGGGCAGGATCACGGTGTCGTCGTCCATGAGCACGCCGGAGAACCCGTCCCAGTCTGAGCAGGTAATGCTGCCGTCAAAGCCGAAAACCGGGTCCGGGCCGCGCGTACACTCGCCTGTCCGTCCGGGCAGGTCGAAATCGGTCCAGTAGAGGAGTTGATTGCCCGCGGCGGAGGGATCGCCGGCGCCTTCATTCTGGGCGAGCGCCTGGAAGAAGTCGCTCTGCGAGGCGAGCAGGCCGAGCATGTTTTCCCCGGCACGGCGCTTGCCATTGATGCCGCCCGCGTCTGTGGAGCCCGGGTGGAAGGTGCCATAGCCGATCTGGTTGACCAGAACGCCGTCTTCCAGAACCTCGTTCGGGATCGGGCTGAACAGCATGCCATAGGTCGGCAGGGTGTAGAGCGGATCCAGCAGGGCCAGCATTGCGACGTCCGATGCCGGGAAACCGAGCCCGTCAACCGCGCCGTCCGGATGCACGATCGTGTCGACGGCAAACGTCATGCCATTGAGATCGTCGATGAACTGGTTGTCGGTTCCGATCCAGTTGAGCAGGGCGTCGAACGTGTCGGGCCCGTAGGCGACGATCGGCACGAAACTGCCACCGAAGCCGTAAACTTCGGAGCTGAAGTCGTTGAAGCAGTGGGCGGCTGACAGAACGGTCCGGGCGTTGACCAGAGAGCCTGTGCAATTGAAAATGATCGAGCCCGAGGTCTGATCCCACAGATAGATCTGGACCACCCCGTCCCAACCGATCGCAAAGTCCTGGGCCCCTTCGTCGCCGACATCGTCGCGATAGGGAATCGCGCTGGCCGGAGCGATGGCAGTGGCCGCACAGGCAGCGGCGAGTGCGACGGCCGAGGCGGTGGAAGTCATCAGCGACCGCCAGGACCGGGTGCTCGAATTTGTCATTATGTCTATCCCCTCAGATTGATTGCGCGTGGTTTGCGCATTGCGGACCAGATTAGAAACCCGGGCGCAAAACGCAACCAACCTGTTCTCACGCCACCATCGGCACGTGCCTGCCTCGACACGTCCGCCTGCGCATACTAAGTCAGCGCCAGAACGGACGGCGGCAGACCGCCCGGCATCCATCCATCGGGAGCGAGATCATGACGCGTGAAATTCACCACTTCATCGACGGCAAGACCTTCAAGGGGTCGTCCGGCCAGTATGGCGACGTGTTCAATCCGAACACGGGCGAGGTGCAGGCACGCGTCCAGTTTGCCACACCCGGCGAGGTCGCCAAGGCTGTCGAGACCGCCAAGGCCGCCCAGATCGAGTGGGCCGCGATGAATCCGCAGCGCCGTGCCCGCGTGCTGATGACCTACAAGTCGCTGGTCGAAGCGGAGATGGATGAGCTGGCCCTTCTCCTTTCTTCCGAGCATGGCAAGGTGATCGCGGATGCCAAGGGCGACCTGATCCGCGGCCTGGAAGTGATCGAGTTCGCCTGCGGTGTGCCGCACCTGATGAAGGGCGAATACACCGAAAGCGCGGGTACGGGGATCGACGTCTATTCCATGCGCCAGCCGCTCGGCGTGGTCGCCGGCATTTCGCCGTTCAACTTCCCGGCCATGATCCCGATGTGGTTCATGGGCATGGCGCTGGCCACCGGCAATGCCATGATCCTGAAACCGTCCGAGAAAGACCCGTCCGTGCCGGTGCGCCTGGCCGAGCTGATGATCGAGGCCGGCCTGCCCGAGGGTGTGCTGCAGGTCGTTCATGGCGACAAGAGCGCGGTCGACGCGCTGCTGCACAATGACGACATCAAGGCGGTGTCCTTCGTCGGCTCGTCGAACATCGCCCACTACATCGCCCGCACCTGTGCCGAGCAGGGCAAGCGCTTCCAGGCGATGGGCGGTGCCAAGAACCACGGCATCATTATGCCGGACGCCGACATGGACCAGGTCGTCAACGACTTCCTCGGTGCTGCTTTTGGTTCGGCCGGCGAACGCTGCATGGCGCTGCCGGTTGCCGTGCCGGTTGGCAAGGATACCGCCGACGCGTTTGTCGCGCGCATCAGGGAAGAGGCCGCCAAGCTTCGTGTCGGCGTGTCGACGGATGCGGACGCGCATTACGGTCCGGTCGTCTCCTCGGCCCACCGCGCCTCGATCGAGAAATGGATCCAGACAGGTGTCGACGAAGGCGCCGAGCTGTTGCTCGATGGCCGCGGGTTCGAGCTGCAGGGCCACGAAAACGGCTTTTTCATCGGGCCGAGCCTGTTCGACCATGTGAAGCCGTCCATGACGTCCTACCAGGAAGAGATTTTCGGGCCGGTGCTGCAGGTCGTGCGTGCTGACAGCCTGGACGAGGCGGCGCACCTGCCGTCGGAGCACCAGTACGGCAATGGCGTGGCGATCTTCACCCGCAACGGTCTGGCCGCGCGCGAGTTTGCCAAGAAGGTCCAGGTCGGCATGGTCGGCATCAATGTGCCGATCCCGGTGCCGGTGGCCTATCACTCCTTCGGCGGCTGGAAGCGCTCGGCCTTTACCGACACCAACCAGTACGGCACGGATGGCATCCGCTTCTTCACCAAGATCAAGACGGTGACCCAGCGCTGGCCCACCGGCGATATCGGTGACCAGGCTTTCGTTATCCCGACGATGAACTGATCCGGCTTGCGCGGGCGCCTTAACAGGCGTCCGCGCTGCTTTGTGCCCGTAGCCAGTCCAGCGCTTCTGCACGTCCTGTGAAATAGCCGGCGGCGTCCGGAAGCTCGCCGACATGGTCGCGCACACGCGCGAAATAGGTCTCTGTCCAGCGCGTCGGACAAACGTAGGCGACAGGCACGCTCGTGCCGATTGCGAGCAGGAAGCTCTCGATCAATTCGCCGGAGAGAAGGGGAGAGACCTGGCGTTCGGTATCGCTGCTGTCGGCGAGGATGGCGGCGACTTCGCCAGCCTCGACCATTTCACGCACCCGTTCCGTTGCCCAGCCGGCCTCGCGCCGCGTTACAAACCCGTCTGACAGGATTTCTGCAAAACGCCCGTTCTCAATCAGGTTCACCCTGATCGTCATACTACTACACCCGTACACTTGTTATTTTTCTCAAGTCTGGAGGCTACGAACCGTGTTCACGCCTCTCCAGTATTTCAAAATTAGCCGCGCCGGCTGGAGCGGAAAGGCCCACACCGCTTCTTCGAAGTGATCATCAAGAGTTCGCGAAAACAGGACCTTGCGCGCGAATGCTTCCATCCGGTATTGCCAAGCGCGTGCTGAGGTTCGACCATGTGATCCTTCGCGGCATACCGTTAACTGTAACAGGGAGTTGCCAGTCATGGCATCCTTCGATTTCCGCACCGTTCCGCACATTCATTCGGGCCCGGGCTCGGCCGGCCGTCTGGCCGGTATCGCGGCACCGCTGATCGGTGCGCGAAAGCGGATTTTCCTGGTTACCGACAAGGGCGTGCGCAGTCTTGGACTGCTTGATGCGGCGGTTGCCGGGTTGGAAGAGGCAGACCTCACGGTCGCGATAGACGACAGCGTCGTCGCCGACCCGCCGGAAGACCGGGTTCTCGCCACGGTTAATGCGGCGCGCGAATTCGGTGCGGAACTGGTGATCGGTTTCGGCGGCGGGTCGTCCATGGATACCGCCAAGCTGGTCGCGTTGCTGCTGGGCACGGACCAGCCCTTGGCCGACATGTACGGCGTCAACAAAGTGCGCGGCAGCCGTCTGCCGCTGATCCTGATCCCGACCACCGCAGGCACGGGCTCCGAAGTCACGCCGATCTCGGTGGTGACGGTGGGCGAGACGTCGAAGATGGGTGTCAATGATCCCGCGCTCTATGCCGATCTCGCCGTGCTGGATGCCGCGCTGACCTATGGCCTGCCGCGGGCCGTGACGGCCGCGACCGGTATCGACGCCATGGTCCACTGTATCGAGGCCTATACCTCGAAGATCGAGAAGAATCCGATTTCCGACGCCCTGGCCCTGGCGGGCCTGAAAAAGCTGCATGGCGCAATCGAGCGCGCCTGCGCGGACGGCCAGGACACTCAGGCGCGCGAGGACATGCTGCTGGGTGCCCTGCTGGCCGGGCAGGCCTTTGCCAATGCGCCTGTGGGCGCCGTGCATGCGCTGGCCTATCCGCTGGGCGGGATATTCCACGTGCCGCATGGGCTCTCCAACTCGCTGATGTTGCCGCCGGTGCTGCGCTACAATGCCGATATCGCCGATCCGCTCTATGCCGAGATGTCGGCGCATATCGGCCTGAAAAACCCCGGCGCGGCGGCCCTTGTGGAGGAGATGGAGCGCATCGCGGACGCCGTGAAGATCGAGACAAGGCTGAGCCAGGTCGGCGTCAGTCACCATGATCTGCCGCGCCTGGCCGAGGACGCGATGAAGGTACAGCGCCTGCTGGTCAATAATCCGCGCGAGATGACGCTCGATGCCGCCCGTGCCTGCTATGAGGCCGTGCTGTGACCGAGAAACGCGCCCGCAAGGCCTATCCGCGCGCCCGGCCGATCCCGACGCGTTGGGCCGACAATGACATCTACGGCCACGTCAATAATGCGGCCTATTACGGCTTCTTCGACACAGCGGTGAACTGTTTCCTGATCGAGGAAGCCGGCCTGGATATCCATGGTGGCAGCGTTATCGGCCTCGTCGTCGAGACCGGCTGCAACTATTTCGCGGCGCTGGCCTATCCGGAGACGGTGGAAGCGGGTGTGCGCGTGGCGCGGATCGGCAATTCCTCGGTGACCTACCAGATCGGCCTGTTCCGGGAGGGTGAGGACGAGCCGGCGGCCCAGGGGCATTTCGTCCACGTCTATGTCGATCGCGACACCCGCCGCCCGGTCAGCCTGCCCGACAAGATGCGCCAGGCCCTGGAGACGATTCATGCGTGAGGTTGAGCGGCCGGCCTGGCTGTGGGCAGCGATTGGGGCGACACTGGTGCTGGGTGTGCTGGCGCTGGTGCAACTCTGGCCGGCGGGCTGAGCCTTGCCCATTGACCTTCGCGGTCGCAGCACCCAAGCCTTTGCCCATGACGACGCCGCTTGATCTCTGGCGCCAGCGCGTGGACGCGGGCAGCCTCAACCCCGACCCAGACCAGGAACGGGCAGCCGCGGCGCTGAGTGCGCTCTCGGGCCGGCTCGAGGGCTGGAAGCCGGGGGCGAAAACCCTGTTCGGCAAGACCAAGCCGGCCCCCAAAGGGCTCTATCTCTGGGGCGGTGTCGGCCGCGGCAAGTCCATGCTGATGGATCTCTTCATCGAGACCGCGCCGGTGGCGTCCCGGCGCCGGGCCCACTTCCACGAATTCATGCAGGGCGCTCATGCCCGCATCAATCGCTGGCGCAGCCTGTCAAAAGCCGACCGGCGCCGTCAGCCGGAATATGTGAAAGGCGCGGGTGACGATCCGATCCCGCCGGTGGCGCGCAGCCTGGCGAGCGAGGCGCGTCTTCTCGCCTTTGACGAGTTCCACGTCACCGATATCGCCGATGCCATGATCCTTGGCCGGTTGTTCGAACACCTGTTCGCCGAAGGCGTGGTGATCGTGGCGACCTCGAACCGGCATCCCGACGATCTCTATCGCGACGGTATCAACCGCCAGCTCTTCCTGCCCTTCATCGACCTGTTGAAGGACCGGCTCGATGTGATGGAGCTGGATGGCGGTGTCGATCATCGTCTGCGCCAGCTCGAGGCCGCGCCGGTCTATTACTGCCCGCTGGGCGCCGATGCCGATCACGCCATGGATCTGGCCTGGGAACGGCTGACCTCCGGGGCGGCGCCGCAACGCTGTACGCTGGACGTGCAGGGACGCGAACTGGTGGTCGAGCGCGAGGTGGCCGGCGTGGCCCGCTTCACCTTCACCGAATTGTGCGCGCGTCCGCTCGGCGCAGGCGACTATCTTGCCATTGCAGGCCGGTTTCACACTGTGCTGCTCGACCGCGTTCCGAAACTCTCTCCGGACAAGCGTAATGAGGCCAAGCGCTTCGTGACGCTGATCGACGCGCTCTACGAGGCGCGGACCAAGCTGGTGATGAGCGCCGATGCCGAGCCCGACGATCTTTATCCCGACGGTGACGGGGCGTTCGAGTTCGAGCGTACGGCCTCACGCCTGATGGAAATGCGCACCCACGACTATCTCGCTGCGGAGCGTGAGGAGCCGGCCGCATCGTGATCTGAACCATTGAGGAGGACAGTCATGTCGAGTTCCATCGGTCTTGATGAGACCCTGGCCGCCTATGTCCAGGCCGCCAATCCGCCCGAGCACCCCGCCCTGGCGCGATGCCGCCGCGAAACCGAGGCGATGGGCGATGTCGCGCGCATGCAGATCTCGCCGGAACAGGGTGCCTTCATGCAGATGTGCGCCCGGCTCACCGGCGCCCGGATTGCCGTGGAGGTCGGTGTCTTCACCGGCTATTCGGCACTCGCCACGGCGCTGGCGATGCGTGACATGCACGGTGCACAAGCGCGGCTCTACGGCTGCGACAAGTCGGCGGAGTATACCGACCAGGCCCGGGAATACTTCAGCGAAGCCGGTGTCGAAGCGCTCATCGAATTGCGTATCGGCGAGGCGCGCGAGACGCTGGAGGCTCTGAAAGGCGAGATCGCCGGGCGCGCGGATCTTGTTTTCATCGATGCCGACAAGACCGGATACGACGCCTATTACGAAGCGTCGCTCGATCTGCTGCGGCCGGGCGGGCTGATCCTCTTCGACAACATGCTGTGGAACGGGTCCGTCGCCGATCCGCAGAAGGTGGCGTCGGACGAGGATACCGCCGCGCTGAAGGCGCTTGCGGGAAAAGTGCGCGACGATGCGCGGGTCCATCACGCCTTCACGGCGCTGGGGGACGGTCTTCTCATGGCGATGAGGCGCTGACGGCAGACGGTAAAATGTAACCTTGACGGTACACGGTGTAACGTGTAGGTGTCTTATCACCTGCAGGTTACACCTGCCTTGACCGCTCGGGAGTCTGCCATGCCGAAACATCTCGGAAAACTCGTCGCCACGCTGGCCGTCATGCTGGGCGCGACCGCTCCGGCAGCCGGCGAGACGCCTGCGGACCCCGCCGGTGTCTGGCGCGGAACGCTCGATCTGGGGGCCGCACAATTGCGGCTCGAGCTTCACGTTGAAAACACCGGTGAAGAACTGACCGGGCATCTCGTCAGCGTCGACCAGGGCGGTATGGAAATCCCTGCGGCCGCTATCAGCTTACAGGCCCCTCGCCTGGTGGCGGACTTCCCGTCCATCGGTGCGCGCTATGAGGGCCGGTTTGCCGGGGCGGACCGCCTCGAGGGCGTCTTTACCCAGGGCGGCTCCCATCCTCTGGTGCTAGAGCGCGGGGGCGCGGCCTTCGGTCCGGCCTTCGAACCGGCTGCGATGATCGGCACGGACACGGAGATGACGGTGATGTCGGATGGTCTGCGCCTGGCCGGCTCGCTGCGTCTGCCCGACGGAGACGGGCCGTTTCCCGCTTTCATCATGTTGACGGGCACCGGCCCCCAGGACCGCGACGAGACCATTGCCGGCCGGCCGGTTTTCGCGGCGCTCGCCAGCGCGCTGGCGGCCCAGGGCATTGCCAGCCTGCGGCTGGACGATCGCGGTGTCGGCGGATCGCAGGGCGATTTCGCCGCCGCCACCTCCCATGACTATGCGGCCGATGCGCTGGCGGCGCTGGCGGCGCTGCGGGCACGCCCCGGGATCGATGCGGACCGTGTCGGCTTTCTCGGTCATTCCGAGGGCGCCGTGACCGCCTTCCTGGCGGCCGCGGACGGCGATCCGGACTTCATCCTCACCCTCGCCGGCATGACCAGCGGCCTGGAGCAGGTCCTGTTCGAACAGGGCGAGGCGATTGTGCGGGCCGCCGGCGGTGACGATATGGCGGTGGCCGAGACACGCGCCGTGCAGGAGGAAATCATCGAGCTGGCACGCACCGTGCCGGTGGACGCGTTGCCGGCCGCCATCGAGGCGGCGATGCGGGCGCGGGGGCAGGCCGCGGCGATGGTGCGGGCGAACACGCAGACCTGGGGCCGGCCCTGGTTCCCGGCCCTGCTGGAGATCGACACGCCGGCGCTGATAGACGCCTATCAGGGACCGGTCGCGGCCCTGTATGCCGAACGCGACCTGCAAGTGCTCGCGGAGACCCAATCGGCCGTGGCGGCTGCCGCGCTGGCCGACAACCCCCGAGCGCAAATCGCCATCGTGCCGGGCGTGAACCACCTCTTCCAGGCCAGCCGGACCGGCCGGCTGGAGGAATACCAGACGGCGCCCCATGCCGTGGCCCCCGCGGCACTGGAGACGATCGGCGAAACCGCCCGCCGCCTGGTGGCTGAAGGCGCGGACCAATGAGCCGGGATGCGGACATCGAGCGGCTCCTGCGCCGGCGCGATATCATCATCATTGCCTCGGCCGGCGGTTTCCTGGTCTGGCAGGGTGGCTGGCTGCTCACCGATCTGGTGCCGGCAGGACCGGCAATGACCGGGGCCGTCATCCTCACCGTGCTTGGCTTCCTGGCCTGGGTCGCGGCCACGGCTGGACTGATGCTGTACTACCGCAGCGTCCGCCAGGCCGGCGCCGAAGCGGAACTGGATGACGAGCTGGCGCGCCACCGTCAGGACCGTGCCTTCCTGATCGGTTATTGGTGCTTGGCGGGCAGTCTGGCGGCGATGCTGGGTCTGGAGGGGTTTTTCGATATCGATCCCGCCATCTATCTGCGCACCCTCATCCTGATCGGCGTGCTGACGCCGCTTCTGGCCTTTCTCTGGCTCGACCGGGATGAGGGGGGCGCCGAATGACGCCGCCGGCCAACGGGCCGCAACTCGCCAACCGTCTTCGCGAATTGCGCGCCCGGCACAATCTCACCCAGGCGCAACTGGCCGAGCGTGTGGGGGTGACGCGCAAGACGATCAACACGGTGGAGAACCGGGTCTTCGTGCCCTCCACCATCCTCGCCCTGAAACTCGCAGCCGCGCTGCAGGTGACGGTCGAGGAGATATTCGCGCTCGAAGAATGAGGCCCGCCGGACAGGTGTGACGTTTTCGCCGCCTTGCCCAAGGCGCCGTGCAGCGCTAGACCGCTGGCCAGCACTGGAACATCCCGAAAGAGGAGCTCTCCCCATGGCCCGAAACAAGATTGCGCTGATCGGATCCGGCATGATCGGCGGCACGCTCGCCCATATCGCTGCGCGCGAGGAACTGGGCGATGTCGTCCTGTTCGACATTGCTGAAGGCGTTGCCAAGGGCAAGGCGCTGGATATTGCCGAGGCGAGCCCCGTCTTTGGCAAGGACAGCAAGCTGGCCGGTTCGGACGATTATGCCGCGATCGCGGGCGCCGATGTCTGCATCGTTACCGCCGGCGTGCCGCGCAAGCCGGGCATGAGCCGCGATGACCTTCTGGGCATCAATCTGAAAGTCATGAAGGCGGTCGGCGAGGGCATCGCCAAACACGCGCCGGATGCTTTCGTGATCTGCATCACCAACCCGCTCGACGCGATGGTCTGGGCACTGCGCGAATTCTCCGGCCTGCCGCACAACAAGGTCGTCGGCATGGCCGGCGTTCTGGACTCGGCCCGCTTCCGCCACTTCCTGGCCGACGAATTCGCCGTGTCCGTCGAAGACGTCACCGCCTTCGTGATGGGCGGCCATGGCGACACGATGGTGCCGCTGCTGCGCTATTCCACGATCGCCGGCATCCCGGTTCCGGACATGATCGAGATGGGCTGGTCGACGCAGGAGAAGATGGACGCCATCGTCGACCGCACCCGAAAGGGCGGCGGCGAGATCGTCGCGCTGCTGGGCACGGGCTCGGCCTTCTACGCGCCGGCGGAAAGCGCCATCGACATGGCGGTCTCCTATCTGCGCGACAAGAAGCGCATCCTGCCCTGCGCCGCACACCTGACCGGCCAGTTCGGCCAGAACGATCTCTATGTTGGCGTGCCGGTCGTGATCGGCGCCGGCGGTGTCGAGAAGATCGTCGAGATTTCGCTCAATGAAGATGAGCAGGCGATGTTCGACAACTCCGTCGACGCCGTGAAGGGTCTCGTCGAGGCCTGCAAGGGCTTGGAGCCGTCGCTGGGCTGATCGCGTCCGCGACAGACTGACATGACAGAGCCGCCGGTCGTTTGGCCGGCGGCTTTTTCATGCTTTGCGCTTCAGGGTTACAGAGCGCCTGCGGTCAGCGGCCCGCCGGTGTTCAACCGCATCAGCTCGAAGCCGAGAATGAGAAGAAGGTTCTGCCAGGCAAAGGGTATCCACATCAGTACGCCGGCGGGCCGGGAGCTGCGTCCGGCTGCCCAGACCGCAAACACGGTGAACACCCACATGCCCAAGGCCGCGACAAAGCCCAGCGAAACGTCACGTGTCGAGAAGAACAGCCAGATCTGGGCCGGAAGGCCGATCAGGAAGAGGGTAATCAGGCCGCTCGCGAGCCAGTGCAACAGCCCGGCGCCGGCCCGCTGATTGATCCATAGCGCGATGACCACAAAAGCGGGGATGAAGAGGCCGATCAGGTTGAGAAGCGTATAGCTGGGGGTCCAGTGCGGGGCGTTCAGGCCGGTCAGCCAGGTGAAGGCGCCGGTCGCATGGATCCAGCCCGACAAGCCGCCGGCCAGGCTGGACACGGCAATCAGGTAGACCAGCAGTGTCACAATGCCCGGACTGCGCTTACCGTCCATAGCCCCAAACTCGAACAAACTACTCACCGGACATAACCTGCAAACGGCACGCCAGTTCCCTGGACATTCCGGCCCCGTTCACGTGGCACCCTAGCCCCGCCCCGTGACATTGTGGCGCTCTGGGCTGTCATAAAGAATGCGTGTATTCATCTGAAGGATTTCCGGTTGACCGGATTGCCCCGAACCCGTCGATTTTGCCCATGACGCAGACCGTTCTCGAAACCGACCGTCTCATTCTGCGACAGCCCGATCTGTCGGATTTCGAACCCCTGTGCGAGCTGATGGGGGATGCGACCGTGACCCGCTTTATCGGCGGTGTGCAGGATCCGGCGCAGGTCTGGCGATCCCTGTGCGGCATTGTCGGGCACTGGGAATTGCGCGGCTATGGCTTCTTCAGCGTGATCGAGAAGGAGACCGGAACCTGGCTCGGCCGGGTCGGTCCCTGGTATCCGCATGGCTGGCCGCAGCCGGAGATCGGCTGGTCGCTGAACCGGCACAGCTGGGGGCGTGGCTATGCGTCCGAAGCCGGTGCCGCCTGCATGGACTTCGTGTTCGACGCGCTGGGCTGGCGCGATGTTGTGCACCTGATCGACAGCGACAACACGCCCAGCCAGCGCGTGGCCGAACGGCTGGGGTCGCGCAATCTGGGTCGGCGGGTCGAGGTGGCCGGCTTTCCGGGCATGGAAGTCGACCTCTGGGGCCAGGACGCGGACGACTGGCGGGCGCGTCCCCGCGCATGACCTGACGACGGAGCAAGACATGGAAATCAAGCGCATTCTCACCGTGATCGAAGGCAGCGAGCAGGATGAGCCGCTGCTGCGTCAGGCGCTGGCTCTGGCTATCCGCCATGATGCGCGGCTGGATGCGCTGTTCGTGCGGCGCAATGCGGCGTCCGGCGGCGACTTCCTCGGTGATACCTTCTCCACCTACGGCATGGAGACCGTGCTGGAGGCGCTCGACGATGCGGCGGCGGAAGCCAGCGTTCGGGCGCATGAAGCGTTCGAGCGGGTTGCCGACGATGCGCCGGCCAACAGGTCGGGGCGTCTTGCCGAGTTTGTCGGCCTGCCTGAAGCCGCGTTGGCACAGGAAGGCCGGCTCAGCGATCTTGTGGTCATGGCGCTGCCGGAGGGCGACAGCGCGCGCCATCAACTGAGCGCGATCAAGATTGCGGCCTGTGAGAGCGGCCGTCCGCTGTTGTTGCTGCCTGCCGGCCGGGCGCCGGACGCGCCGCTGGACAAGGCGATGATCGCCTGGGACGGATCGCTGGAAGCGTCGCGCGCGGTGACGGGCTCGTTGCCCCTGCTCGAAATCGCCGCTTCGGTGAAGGCGGTTCATGCCGGCACCGATCACGAGGACGCAGCCCAGCTGTCGCGTCTGGCCAATTATCTCGACCGGCACGGTGTCACCGCTTCAACCGAAACGCTGGCGCTGGATCATCGCTCGACGGCGCGCACGCTGATCGAGGCCGCCAGCGCCGCAAGTATCGATTTCCTGGTCATGGGCGGTTTCGGGGCGCCGGGCTGGCAGTATGCGCTGGGGCGCGATGAAACGACGGCGCTTCTGAAGGGCACGGGCTTTGCCATTCTCCTGGTGCACTGAGCGGATCAGTACCAGCCGGCCTCGCGCAGTTTCGGGGAATAGGTGCGGCTGACCGGGGCATCGACGCCATTGGCCAGTGTCAGTGTCGCCCGGCCGTCGCCGCGGCTGACGCGTTCGACCGCGTCCCGAGCCACCCACCAGGAGCGGTGTGTACGGGCGCCGTCCAGTGTGTCGACGGCGGCAATGGCATCGCCCAGCCGCATCAGGATCAGACCGTCGCCCGCCTCTGTGTGCACACGCAGATAATGATCCTCGGCCTGAAGCGCCAGAAGGCGCGACCGGCGCAGATGCGGCGGCAGTTTCTCGGTGAGGGCCGGCCCGGGTGTGGCGGTGCCCGTGTCCGCACTTTCGCCCTGGCCTTCGCGCGCGCGGTCCAGATGGACCGAGACCAGGGTGACGGCCACCGAGACCACCCAGACCATGAAATAGACCACCGGAAGCTGGATGACGCGGAAGGCCGGGCCCATAACTGCCTGCAGGATGATGACGGCGGCGCTGACCGGGATGGCGACGAGCGTGGCGAGAACCAGACTCAGCAGAAGCGGTTTCAGATCTGGGTAAACCCGTTCAAGCCAGGCGGTGAAAACCCGTCCGCTGATCCAGCCAACCGCCATCAGGCCGGTCCAGTAAAGCCAGACCCCCGGGACGCCGAGATTGTGGCTGTCATACGGGCCCAGGATCGACATCAGCGTACCGACGGCGAGGATGGCGCCGATGGTCGGCAGGGTCTTGCGGATCTGTTCGGTTGAAATCATGCCGGTCATTCACGAAGCGCGAATGAACACCTAGCGCAATTCGCGCAGCCCGGCAGCCTGTTTGCGCACTCCGTGTTTCGCGGCGTCGGGCGGCGCGCCATCCCTGTTTGCGACACCGGCATGGAGCCGGACCAACAGGGAGACAGACATGATCACGATCTCGATGCTCGCATTGGCCGCCGCGACGGCATTTCTGGCAGCCCAGGATGGCGAGGCCGAACTGACGGTTTCCGTAACCGGCATCCAGCAGGCCGGCGGTCAGCTTGTTGTCGGGCTCTATGCCTCCGGTGAGGACTGGGACGCCGGCCGGTCGGCCGCAGGCCGGTTCGTTCCGGTCGAGGGCGACAGTGTGACCTTCACTTTTGACGATGTGCCGGCCGGAACCTACGGCATCAAGCTCTACCACGATGTAGACGGTGACGGTGACCTGGATACCAATCTGATGGGCATCCCGACCGAACCCTTCGGCTTCTCCAACAATGCCCGCGGCCGGTTCGGTCCGGCCAGCTGGGATGATGCCGTCTTCACCATCGAGCCGGGCAGCAACGCTCACGCTCTGGATCTGCGCTAGGGAGGCCACAATGCAGACAAGCCGCAGGGAAATGCTGTCCATGCTGGCCGCCGCGGGTGGCGCAGCAGGCCTGCCGGGGCCGGCTTTCGGTCTCCTGTCGACGGACCCGGTGCTGGCCGCCTTCGAGGCGAGCCGGGCCCGCGACCCGTGGACGCTGGGCATGGCCGACGCTCCGTCCGAAGGCCGTGAAGCGGTCGCCGAGCGTCTGCAGGGCCGGCTTCCCTCCGGCCTGTCCGGCGTGTTGCACCGCAACGGCCCGGCGCGCTTCACCCGCAATGACTGGCGCTATCGCCACTGGTTCGACGGTGACGGCATGGTCCATGCCTGGCGGCTGACACCGGGCGAACCGGTGACCCACCAGGCCCGCTTCGTGGAAACACGCAAATGGCTGGCCGAAGAGGATGCCGGCCGCTTCCTGATGCCGACTTTCGGGTCGGTACCGCCGAACAGCCAGGGCATGCGCGGTCCGGACGACATGAATGCGGCGAACACGTCGGTAATGATGATCGACGGGGCGCTGATGGCGTTGTGGGAAGGCGGTTCGGCCTGGGAGCTGGATCCGGACACGTTGGAATCCCGCGGTGCCAAAATCTGGGGCGAGGGCCTGTCGGGGCTGCCATTCTCGGCCCATCCGAAGGTCGATCCGGACGGGACGGTCTGGAATTTCGGCCAGGCGCCGATGCAGGACGCGCTGGTGCTCTGGCATATCGGTGCCGACGGGCAATTGCGCCGCGCCGACATGGTCGGCGATGTGCCGGGCGGCATGATCCACGACTTCGCCGTCACCGACCGTTCGCTGGTCTTCCTGGTGGGCAATCTGATATGGGACCGGGCGCGGCTGCCCTATCTGGACAGTTTCGTCTGGGATGACAGCCGGGCGATGCGCGTTGTGGCCATCGACAAGGCCAATTGGTCGCAGCGCCGCGTATGGGATCTGCCGCCGGGCTTCCTGTTCCACATCGGTGGTGCCTGGGAAGAGGCCGATGGCACGATCCGTGTCGACGCGGCCCTGTCCGATAATGCCCGCTTTGCCACCGAGGGTGCCCGCGATGCCATGCGCGGCCATGTTCGCCCGGAAACCGACAGCACCAGCCGGATGCGGTTGGTGACGCTGCGGCCCGGCGGCCGGTTCGAGCAGGCCGAATTCGCCGACAGCTTTGCCGAGTTCCCGCAGATCGATCCGCGTTTTACCGGTCTTGAGCGCCGTTTCACCTGGCATGTCGGCTGGTCGGACAATCAGCTGCAGGGGGCCTCGCAACTGGTGCGCCGCGACCTGGCGTCCGGCGAGACCCGCCGCTTCGATTTCGGCAGTGACATCGTCGTCGAGGAGCCGCTCTTCATTCCGGCGAGCGATCGGGCACAGGAAGGTGAGGGCTGGCTGGTCCATACCGCGCTGAACAAGCGGGCCCGGGCGAGCGAGCTGCATGTCTTCGATGCCCGGCGTGTCGATGACGGGCCGGTGGGCAGCTGGCGTCTGCCCTATGCCAATCCGTACGGCTTCCACGGCTGCTGGCGTTCGCTCTAGGAGGCGATGATGGATATCGGAGCCTTTGCCGCCGCACCGGCGGTGATCCAGCTGCATGCGATTTGCGCCACCGGTGCGCTTGTGCTCGGGGCGGTGCAGCTGGCCGGCCCCAAGGGCACGCTACCGCACCGGACGCTGGGAATGGTCTGGGCCGGGTTGATGGCGGTCACCGCGCTATCGGCTCTTTTCATTCACAAGGTCAATGAGGGCGGGTTCTCGCCCATTCACCTCTTTATCCCGCTCACCCTGTTCGGCCTGGTCGGGCTGGCGCGCTCGATCCAGACGCGCCAATGGCGCCGGCACAGGACCATCGTGATGAGCCTTTATTTCGGTGCGCTGATCATTCCCGGCCTGTTCACGTTTCTGCCCGGCCGGTTGATGCATGACATGTTTCTGGCCGGTCCGGCCGGGTGAGTGATTGACGTGGCGCGGCAGGCTTGCCACCTTCGCGTGCAGTCAGCGGAGCCTTCCATGAAACGCGTCCTGTCCTGTCTTGTCGTACTCGTCCTGAGCGCTGTGTCCACGCCCGCCCTCGCCCAGCGCACCGTGATGGTCGAGGTGTGCAACGAGACCGGTTTTCGCGTGGCCACGGCCGCGGCCTACCGGACCGGACCTTCGCCGGACCGGACGCTGCAGACCTGGTTTCTGATCGATCCGGGCGAATGCCTGGACGGCGGTCTCAACGGTGTGATGGGCGACAGCGTGGATCTGCATGTCATGTCGGGCGAGTGGTTCTGGCCGCACGGCGAAGGCGATGCCGTGTGGTGCGTTCCTGCATCGTCATCTACATCGCTCGCGACGGCAGAGCCCTGTAGGGCCGGACGCGTGCCGCGCGCCTTCCGCTCGACCCCGATCGAGATAACCGGCCAGCGCGGCCCCGGTGGCCGCAATGTCGGGCGCGTGCAATGGCGGATCGCCTGTGACGGGCTGGCCGTTGACGATGCGGCCCTGTGTCCCGGCGCGCCGGTGGGTGCACAGGGTCTGGCGCGGCCGGTCAGGACGCTGGAAGTATGCAATCTTGTCAGCCGCGATATCGAGATTGCGGTTCTGGAGGCGATGCCGGACGGGAATTTCGCACTGGACGGCCTGCACACCCTGCCGGCGGAAGGATGCGCGGATGTCTATCGCGGCTTTCCGCAAACCGACACGCTGATGGTCGCTGAAATCGGTGTCTTTCATGAACGCCAGGAGGGGCAGTTCTGCCTGCCGCTTCCTGATGACGGCATTGCGCGCATGACCTCGGACCAGTGCGCCGGTGGCGAGGCACCGGTCGGGTATCGCCTGCACGGTTTCGGAGAGCGTACGGCACGCTATACCGCCTATATCGGCCGCTGATCGGGCCGGTATTCGCGCCTCGGGCGTAGTCGCTTGCGGGGCGCGCCCTGCTTGGGCATGGTCCCTCTGACAGGATTTCCGGGGGGAAAGATGGATAGCGCCGGCGCAGCCGCCAATGCGGAACGCTTCATGCCCGACTGGTTGGTCGGCGGTCTCCTGCGGTTGGCCCTGATGCCGGGTCTGTGGCTCTGGGGGCGGGCGCATGCCGCCGCCTGGCCAGGGGTCGATCCGGCCCTGATCCATGCCGCCGAAATCTGGTCGGTCCCGATGATCTCCCCCGCACACCTCGCCCAGATCGCCGTCTGGGGCGCGCAGATCTGCGCCGGCCTGCTGCTGGTCGGCTTCCTGACACGCCTGGTGGGACTGGTTCTGCTGGCCGCTGCCGGTGTCTATGCGGCCTGGATTGCCCCGGATGCCTGGCCCGCGACAATCGTGTTCGCCGCGGCCGCGTTTTACCTCTTTGCCCGGGGCGGTGGCGCCCTGTCGGTGGACGGGGCTATCGTGGCGACGACACGCTAGAGCCGGGACGCCGGAAACGGGGCCGCGTTTTCCAACAGCAGACCGCGTCCCGCTTCTGCTGAAGCGGCGCGGGCTCATAACTTATGCGTGCGCGGCGTGCGGTAAGTACCGGCTAACCCAGCCCTCGCTAGGGCTTGTTTTGCATTTGAATCAAAGGCCCCGGAAGTCTTTCGGTGTTTCGTGAAGCATCCTGGCTAGCATCGGGATGTTTCCGTACCGCTCTTTCGAGCCTTGGGAGAACCGCAGGACAGGTCGCCGCCATGGATGTCGAAACGATGAAACGCCTGAAGAATGCGCTCGCCGGGCGTGCTTCGGTCGATATCGGTCATTTCCAGTGGATCAATCTCGATATGGTTCGCGCTGAAGCCGCCGAACAATGGGACAGCCTGCGCGACAAGATCTATGGTGCCGCGACGCATTTCATTGAGAAGCGCCTGGGCCCGAACGATGTAATAGTGCGCTGCAAGGGCGGCTTCATTCTCATCTTTGCCGACTATACCGGTGCCGATGCGGTTGCTCACACGGAAGCGATTTCGCAGGAGCTGAACTGCTTCTTCCTGGGCGACCGCATCCTGCAGCGCCTGGAAATTTCGTCGAAAAGCCGGACAGTCTCGATGGCCGAGCTGGCAGACATGGTTGCGTCGGGTGCGGCCGAGGGTGACAAGTCGGCCGTCGGCGCTCGCCGCAAGCCGGTCAGCAAAGATGCCAAGACGTCCAAGAGTGTCGGCCACTGGCAGGCGCTCAAACACGACAAATCTGCCGGGACCGCAGTGACGTCATCGACCGGGCGATGGCGCGGCGATCTGGCCGGGCTCGACAGCGATGCTGCGGAAGATTCCGTTCTGGCCCTGCCCGGAGCCGATCCCGCTGACCTAGATGTCGCTGCTGAGCGATGGTCTCATTCGACCGCTGATCTCTTCTCAGATCTCGACAAGACCTGGGATGATATCGTCTTCATGCCGTCCTGGGATGTGCGATTTGGTTTCATTACGGCGAATTTCTGTCTGGCGCGCCGCAGGTATCACGGCCGCATGCTGTTCGGGCGCGACACTCTGCTGGGCAATGCATCTCCGGACCTGCACCGGCTACTCGACCACTCGGTCGCAATCGCTGCCCAGCGCGGTTTCATGCGCCGCTATGCCGAGGGCGTGAAGTGCGCCATCGCGATCCCGGTCAATTACGACACGATCATCAGCCCGGCCGACCGGGTGCGCTACTTCTCCATCCTGCAATGCATGCCCCAGAAGGTGCGCAAGTATTTCCACCTGCGGGTGGACAATATTCCCGACGGTGCGCCCCAGGGGCAGATGGAGGAATTGTTCCGCGCCATGCGCTGCTTCGGCTCGAACATCCTCGCCAAGATCCCCGTCGGGACCATCCAGCTCAGCCGGTTCGAGAATTGCGGCATAACCCTGTTCTCCACTGAGCTGCCGGCGCCCGATGCGACGGGTCATATCAAGGAAGGCGTGCTCAAGCAGCTGACGGCCGAGGCGATGTCGATCCAGCGCTCCGGCGCTGGCGGCTGCCTGACCAATGTGGCGACGTTCGAACAGCTCGATGCCGGCCTGAATGCCGGCTTCCAGGTGTTCATTGGCGATGCGGTCGGTGAGGCCTCGGCCTTGCCGGTGCCGCTGCAGCCCTGCCTGCTCGACGATCTGCGCGACAGGGCCAGCGACGCGGCCTGACGCAGGTCATGTCCGGCTTACCGATTGGAAAGACCTTGCGGGCTAGCCTTCCGGCACGGGATCTGGTCCCCGGGGAAGCGCCGCCATGTCGCCGGAACTCAAGAACAAGCTGAAAACCGTGCTCGCGGGGCGGGCCTCCGTGGATATGGGGCAATTCCAGTTCCTCAATCTGGACCGGGTGCGCGAGGAGGCGGGCGAGGACTGGCCCCGCCTGCGCGACAAGATCTACGAGGTCGCCGCCCACTTTATCGAGAAGCGTATCGATCCGGCCGATGTGATGATCCGCTGCCGCGGCGGTTTCATGATCGTGTTCGCGGCCCTCGATCCGGACGCGGCCGAAGCCAAGGTCGGCGGTATCGCCGCCGAACTGGAGCGCTTTTTTCTGGGCGACCGGCGGCTGGAGATGATGGAACTGGTCGCCGATGCGCGCAGCGTGACGACGGCCGAACTGCTGGAAATTGTCGCCCAGGCGCAGGAAGAAACCCGTGCGGCTGCCGAGCCGGCGCCGGGCGAACAGACCGAGGCAGCGCGAGAGACAGCGCCGCGCTGGCAGGCTGTGGAGACGGGCCCTAAAAAATCCACCGGCAGTGTCGTCCGGCCTGCGGCCTCTGCTGCCGGCAGCCTGCCCTGGGACAGTATCGTCTTCCGGCCGGTCTGGGATGCCAGGCGCGGGGCGCTGATCCACAATGTCTGTATCGCCCGCCGGGTGGTGAACGGCTTCGCCGTACACGGGCGCGACACGCTGATGGGCCGCGACGAGCCGGAATTGCACCACATGCTGGACATGGCCGTTGCCCGCGCCGCCCAGCGCGGTTTCCAGAAGGCCCGCGCGGCCGGCGGTCCCTGCGCCGTGGTGATCCCGGTGCATCATGCGACGCTGGTGACGGTGTCGCGGCGTCTGGATTATATCGGCGTGCTGCAATCGGTTCCCGAACCGATGCGCCGTTTTTTCAGGCTGCGGATCGAGGGGGTGCCGTCCGGCGCGCCGATCGGCCGTACCCAGGAAACCTTCCGCTCGCTGAAACCGCTGGCCGCCGAACTGATGGTCAAACTGCCCTTCGGCGATATCGATCTGCAGCGTTTCGAGGGGTGCGGGGTCGGTATGTTCGACGCGGATACGCCGTCGCGCATCAATGAGGGCGGGCCCGATGACGCGCAGGTGGCGGCGCTGACCGACTGGACCGCTTCGGCCCAGGTCATGAAGGCGGAAACGGCGCTGGCCGAGGTCGGGAATAGTGGCTTTCTGCAGGTCGCGATTGCCGCCGGTGTGCGGTATTTCTCCGGCGCCGCGATCGCTCCGGATACGGAATTGCCCCGCTCGCCCATGGCTTTGCCGCTGACCCGGATCGTCGAAAACACCGACGGCGCGGACCGCCGTCCGGCCTAGTCCGGCGCGGCGCAGGCGAATGCGTTGCGCTTGGCCGGGCCAGTGTTATAAGGCGGTTCCTGTCTGGCCATTTCTTCGCTTTTATCCTCCCGCGAGGCCCCATCTATGAATATTCATGAACATCAGGCGAAAGCCGTCCTGAAGACCTTCGGTGCACCGGTTGCCGAGGGCGTTGCCATCTTCTCCGCCGACGAGGCCGCCGCTGCGGCCGACAAGCTGCCCGGACCGCTCTGGGTGGTGAAGTCGCAGATCCATGCCGGCGGTCGCGGCAAGGGCAAGTTCAAGGAACTTGGTCCCGACGCCAAAGGCGGTGTGCGCCTGGCCTTTTCCAAGGACGAGGTGATCGCCCACGCCAAGGAAATGCTCGGCAGCACGCTGGTGACGCACCAGACGGGCCCCGAGGGCAAGCAGGTCAACCGCCTCTATATCGAGGACGGTGCCGACATCTCTCGCGAGCTGTACTGCTCGCTGCTGGTGAACCGCGAGACCGGCAAGGTTGCTTTCGTGGTGTCCACCGAAGGCGGCATGGATATCGAACAGGTCGCGCACGACACGCCGGAAAAAATCCACACGATCGACATCGATCCGGAATATGGCGTCACCCAGGGCGATGCGGTGAAGATCGCCGAGGCGCTGGACCTGCATGACGTTGCCCGCGACGACATGATGGAGCTGGCTCCGACGCTCTACAAGGCCTTCACCGAGAAGGATATGAGCCTGCTGGAGATCAATCCGCTGATCGTGATGGAAAACCATCACCTGCGCGTGCTCGACGCCAAGGTCTCCTTCGACGGCAATGCGCTGTTCCGCCATGACGACATCATGGAGCTGCGCGACACCACCGAAGAGGACGCCAAGGAAATCGAGGCTTCCAAATACGATCTCGCCTATGTGGCGCTGGACGGCAATATCGGCTGCATGGTCAACGGCGCGGGCCTGGCCATGGCGACGATGGACATCATCAAGCTCTACGGCGCCGAGCCGGCGAACTTCCTCGATGTCGGCGGCGGCGCGTCCAAGGAGAAGGTCACCGCGGCCTTCAAGATCATCACCGCCGACAAGAATGTGAAGGGCATCCTGGTCAACATCTTTGGTGGCATCATGCGCTGCGACGTGATCGCGGAAGGCGTGGTTGCGGCCGTCAAGGACGTGGGCCTTCAGGTGCCGCTGGTCGTGCGCCTGGAAGGCACGAATGTCGAAAAGGGCAAGCAGATCATCAATGAGAGCGGGCTGAACGTTATCGCAGCCGACGATCTCGATGATGCCGCCCAGAAGATTGTCGCCGCCGTGAAGGAGGCCGAATAATGTCGATCATCGTCGATAAGAATACCAAGGTCATCGTCCAGGGCCTGACGGGCAAGACGGGCACCTTCCACACCGAACAGGCGCTGGAATATTACGGCACCCAGATGGTTGCCGGCGTGCACCCGAAGAAGGGCGGCGAGACCTGGTCTTCCGGCCTGGAAAGCGCGGCCGAGCTGCCGATCTTCGCATCCGTGGCCGAGGCCAAGGAGCGTACCGGGGCTGATGCGTCCGTGATCTATGTGCCGCCGGCCGGTGCCGGTGCCGCGATCATCGAGGCAATCGATGCGGAAATCCCGTTCATCGTCTGCATCACCGAAGGCATTCCGGTGATGGATATGGTCAAGGTCAAGGCCAAGCTGGACAAGTCCAAGTCGATGCTGCTGGGCCCGAATTGTCCGGGCATCCTGACGCCGGAAGAGTGCAAGATCGGCATCATGCCGGGCCAGATCTTCAAGAAGGGCTCGGTGGGCGTCGTCTCGCGTTCGGGCACGCTGACCTATGAAGCCGTGTTCCAGACCTCCCAGGTCGGCCTCGGCCAGACCACGGCCGTGGGCATTGGCGGCGACCCGGTGAAGGGTACCGAATTCATCGACGTGCTGGAGAAGTTCCTCGCCGACGACGAGACCCAGTCGATCATCATGATCGGCGAGATCGGTGGTTCTGCAGAGGAAGACGCTGCGCAATTCCTGGCCGACGAAGCCAAGAAGGGCCGCAAGAAGCCGACCGTCGGCTTCATCGCCGGCCGTACGGCGCCTCCGGGCCGCACGATGGGCCATGCCGGCGCCATCGTCTCCGGCGGCAAGGGCGGTGCGGAAGACAAGATCGCGGCCATGGAAGCGGCCGGCATCAAGGTCTCGCCCAGCCCGGCTCGTCTCGGCACCACGCTGGCGGAACTGCTGAAGGGCTAGGCTCTCTCGGCAACGACACAAATGAAAAGCCGCGCTCCGGGATCCGGGGCGCGGTTTTTTGTGCCGGGGCAGTATGTTTTGGCGGGATGCCTAGGCTATGTCCCAACGCTTCGGCTCCTGGCCCGCAATGTCCCGGCTTCCGTGAACGAGGGTCACGATCAGAATGCGGTCCTTGGCCCGGTCGACCTGATAGATCAGCCGGTAGCTGTGGAAGATGATCTCGCGAAGCGAGGAATTGCCATCGGCCTCCGGGACGGCGCGCCCGATATCCGGAAATTCCGTTAGCCGGCTGGCTGCAGTCATCAACCTGTCGATAAATTGTTCGGCATAGTGAGGCGCATCTCGCGCGATGTAGTCGCGCAAGGCCAACAGATCGTCAAAGGCGGGTTCCGACCAGTCAATCCGCACGCTTCGAGAGCCGCTGTCTGACCTCGTCGTGTGAATAGGTGCGGCCGCGCTCGGCTGCCTTCAGGCCCGCGCCGATCTTCTGCCGGACGTAGAGCTCGTACATGATGTCCGAGAGCGTCGCCTGATCGGGAAGGCGATCGATCAGCCGCTTGGCCTCTTCCTTGGCGTTTCCCACGTGGCAATCCTTGTGTCCTGCAGCGGCTGTAAGGCTACGCCCCGTTTCGCGCGGGGGCAATAATCCCCCCGTGCAAAGTCCGGCATCGCGATTCCTTTCTCGCCCCGGATAGGGGTGCGGGTCATGCAGGCCACGCCCGTCTCTGTCACCAACTTGTCAGCAGACCGGGGGAAAACGGTACTGTTCGTTGGACATCCGTTCTAGATGATTGCTTAACCGTCCCTGTGTAGCGACGCATACAGACACACTCCTGACTCAGGCCCATCCCCCAATGTCTGACCAAAGCCGATCCCCCGAAAACCAGTCCTTCCTGGACACCTCCTTCCTGCAGGGTGCCAACGCCGTCTATCTCGAACAGATGGCCGCCGCCTATGCCAAGGATCCAAGCTCGGTGCCGCCGAGCTGGAAAGCCTTCTTTGATGCCATGGGCGATGCCCCGGCCGATGTGAGCCATGCGGCGCGTGGTCCGGCATGGAAGCGGCCCGGCTGGCCGAAGGCGGCCAATGGCGACATGGTCTCGGCGCTGGGCGATATCGGTACCGACGAGGCGGCGATGGTTGATCGCGTCGCCGAGCATGTTGCTACGGCCAGCCCGGGCGCCGATCCCGCGGAAGTGCGCCGTGCGACCCAGAATTCCATCCGTGCGATCATGATGATCCGCGCCTATCGCATGCGCGGCCATCTGGCAGCGGACCTCGACCCTCTGGGGTTGACCGATTTCGGCTACCAGGCCGAGCTGGACCCGGCGACCTACGGCTTTACCGGGGCGGCGCTGGACGAGGACGTCTTCATCGACGGTTATCTCGGTCTCGAGACCGCGACACCGCGCCAGATGCTGGACATCCTCAAGCGCACCTATTGCGGCCCGATCGGCGTCGAGTTCATGCACATCTCCGACCCGGAAGAGAAAGCCTGGCTGCAGGCCCGTTTCGAAGGGCCGGACAAGGACATCACCTTCACGCCCGAGGGCAAGGTGGCGATCCTGTCCAAGCTGATCGAGACCGAGCGTTTCGAGCAATTCCTGCACAAGCGCTATCCGGGCACCAAGCGTTTCGGTGCCGATGGTGGCGAGGCGATGGTTCCGGCGCTGGAGCAGATCATCAAGCGCGGCGGCGCGATGGGTGTCGAGGATATCATCATCGGCATGCCGCACCGCGGCCGGCTGAACATCCTGGCTGCCGTCATGGGCAAGCCCTATCACCAGATCTTCCACGAATTCCAGGGTGGCAACACCCAGGGCGAGGAGGAGTTCGGCTCCGGCGACGTGAAATACCATCTCGGCGCCTCCTCGGACCGCGAGTTTGACGGCAACAAGGTGCACCTGTCGCTCACCGCCAACCCGTCTCACCTCGAGGCGGTCGATCCGGTCGTGCTGGGCAAGGCGCGGGCCAAGCAGGAAGAAAACTGCCGCAAGGCGGCGGGAACGCCGCGTTCCTCGGTTCTGCCGCTGCTGCTGCATGGTGATGCGGCCTTTGCCGGCCAGGGCATGGTGGCCGAGTGCTTCGGCCTCTCCGGCCTGCGTGGCCACCGCACGGGCGGCGCGATCCACTTCATCGTCAACAACCAGATCGGTTTCACGACCGACCCGAAGGACAGCCGGTCGAGCCCTTACCCGTCCGACGTGGCGTTGATGGTCCAGGCGCCGATCTTCCACGTGAATGGCGACGATCCGGAAGCCGTCACCCACGCCACCAAGATCGCGACGGAATACCGCCAGCTGTTCGGCAAGGACGTGGTGATCGACATGATCTGCTACCGCCGCTACGGCCATAATGAGGGCGACGATCCGACTTTCACCCAGCCGATCATGTACCGCATCATCAAGGACATGCCGCCGGTGCGGAAGAAGTACCAGGACCGGCTGATGGAAGAGGGCGTTCTCACCGCGGCCGAGGCCGAGGCGATCGAGAACGAGTTCGACACCTTCCTGGAAAACGAATTCAACGCCGGCAAGGAATTCGAGCCGAAGAAGGCAGACTGGCTGGACGGCCGCTGGTCGGGCCTGGGCCTGCCCGAGGATGACGAGCGCCGTGGCGAGACCTCGGCCACGATCGAGCGCCTGAAGGCGGTCGGCGAGGCGATGACCCGTATCCCGAACGATATCAACATCCACCGCACGCTGAAGCGGGTCATCAATGGCCGGCGCGAGGCGATCGAGCAGGGTGAGGGCATCGACTGGGCGACGGCCGAGCACCTCGCCTTCGGCACGCTTCTGACCGAAGGCTTTCCGGTGCGCCTGTCTGGCCAGGATTGCGGCCGCGGCACCTTCTCGCAGCGCCATTCCCATATGATCGACCAGGAGACGGCCGAGCGCTATACGCCGCTCAACAACCTGGCTTCCGATCAGAAGAAGTATGAAGTCATCGACAGCATGCTGTCGGAAGAAGCGGTGCTGGGCTTCGAATACGGCTATTCGCTCTCGGCCCCGAACACGCTGGTGATGTGGGAAGCCCAGTTCGGCGATTTCGTAAACGGCGCCCAGGTGATCATCGACCAGTTCATTTCGTCCGGCGAGCGCAAATGGCTGCGCATGTCCGGCCTGGTGATGCTGCTGCCGCACGGCTATGAGGGCCAGGGCCCCGAGCACTCTTCGGCGCGGCCCGAGCGTTTCCTGCAGCTGTGCGCGGAAGACAATATGCAGGTCGCCAACTGCTCGACGCCGGCCAATTATTTCCACATCCTGCGCCGGCAGATCCACCGCAATTTTCGCTCGCCGCTGGTGATCATGACGCCGAAAAGCCTCCTGCGTCACAAGCGCTGCGTCTCGACGCTCGCCGCGATGGGGCCGGGCTCCTCTTTCCACCGCGTTCTGTGGGACGATGCCGACGAGAAGCGGCCGGAAGGCGAATTCCGCCAGACCTCGATCAAGCTGCAGGCCGACGAGAAGATCCGCCGCGTCGTGATGTGCACGGGCAAGGTCTATTACGACCTTATGGAAACCCGTGAGGATCGCGGCATCGACGACATCTATCTGATGCGGGTGGAGCAGCTTTACCCCTTCCCGTACAAGGCGGCGATGGCCGAGCTGGCACGTTTCCCGAACGCTGAAGTCGTCTGGTGCCAGGAAGAGCCGCGTAATATGGGCTACTGGACATTCGTCGAGCCCAATATCGAATACGTCCTCGGCAAGATCGAGGGCAAGGCAGAGCGGCCGCGCTATGTCGGCCGTGTTCCGACCGCCTCGACGGCGACCGGCATTGCCGCCAAGCACAAGCAGCAACAGGAAGCCCTGGTCGACGAAGCCCTCTCCTAGGGCGCGCGATCATTCTCTTTGACAGAGGAAGAACCGACATGACCGATATCACCGTTCCGCAGCTCGGCGAGAGTGTCACCGAAGCCACGGTGGGCAGCTGGCAGGTGAAGACCGGCGATGCCGTCTCCAAGGACGATGTCCTGGTCGAGCTGGAAACCGACAAGGTCGCCGTCGAGGTCCGCGCCGAAGAAGACGGCGTGATGGGTGAAATCGCCGCCCAGGAAGGCGACACGGTCGAGATCGGCGCCAAGCTGGGCGTGCTCGATGCTGGCGGCAAGGGCTCCAGCAAGTCTGAAGACAAGCCGGCCAAGGCCGATGATGGCAAGAAAGCCGCCAAGGCGAAGTCTGACGACAAGCCGGCCGAGGGCGGCAAGGGCGGCGAGACGGTCGAGGCGACCGTGCCGCAAATGGGCGAAAGCGTCACCGAGGGCACGATCGGCTCCTGGCTGGTGAAGGTTGGCGATACGGTCGAGATCGACCAGGCGCTGGTCGAGATCGAGACCGACAAGGTCGCCGTCGAGGTGCCGTCTCCGGTGGCCGGCAAGGTCGCCGAACTCCTGGTCGGCGAGGGAGACACCGTGTCTCCGGGCGATGCCGTCGCGAAGATCGCCGAAGGTGCCGGCGGCTCGGCATCGGCCTCTTCGGACAGCCAGGACGACAGCAAGGCTGAAACCGCTTCGGGCGGTGACAAGAAGGCCATGCCGTCGGCCTCGCGCGTGATCGAGGAGAACAAGCTGGACGCCGATTCCATCGAAGGCTCCGGCAAGGATGGCCGCATCACCAAGGGCGATGCGCTGAAGGCCGCAGAAGCCGCCAGCAAGGCCTCGACCACCGCCCCGGCTCCCGCCTCATCCGCTCCGGCCCCGTCCGCTCCGGCGGCCCCCTCCGCGCCGCGCGAAACCGGGCCGCGCGAGGAACGCGTCCGCATGACGCGCCTGCGCCAGACCATCGCGAAACGCCTCAAGGACGCCCAGAATAATGCGGCGATCCTGACGACCTATAACGAGGCCGACATGTCGGCCATCATGGCGGCCCGCAAGACGCACCAGGAAGCCTTTGTCGCCAAGCACGACGTCAAGCTCGGCTTCATGAGCTTCTTCATCAAGGCCTGCGTTTCGGCGCTGAAGGAAATCCCGGCGGTCAATGCCGAGATCGACGGCACCGACATCATCTACAAGAATTATTACGACATGGGCGTGGCGGTCGGTACCGATCGCGGCCTGGTGGTTCCGGTCGTGCGCGATGCCGACCAGATGTCGCTGGCCGAGATCGAGAAGGAAATCATCCGCCTCGGCAAGCGCGCCCGCGACGGCAAGCTGTCGATCGAGGAGATGCAGGGCGCCACCTTCACCCTCTCCAATGGCGGGGTGTACGGCTCGCTCATGTCGATGCCGATCCTCAATGCGCCGCAATCGGGCATTCTGGGCATGCACAAGATCCAGGAGCGCCCGGTCGCCGAGAACGGACAGGTCGTGATCAAGCCGATGATGTATCTGGCGCTGAGCTATGACCACCGCATTGTCGACGGCAAGGAAGCCGTGACCTTCCTCGTCCGCGTGAAGGAAAACCTGGAAGATCCGCAGCGCATGCTGTTCGACCTCTAGCTCTGCTAGGTTCTGACAGTCCGAAATTTCTTTATTCCGCGAGCTCCCGCCGGATTGGGTTAAGCCTTCCGGCGGGGGTTTTCATGCGTGCAGCCACTGCGTTCTCGGCCGTCTTCAAGGGGCTGGTCGTTCTTCGGGTCAGTTATGCGGTGCTGCTTTTCAGCGGCACGATGGCCTACCGTCTAAGTGGGGATGCGCCGTTCCACATCGACGAGCATGTCGGGGCGATGCTGCGCAGCTTTCCGCTCTGGTATTTCCTGGTATGGGGCGGGTTTGTCGGCGGCTATGTACTGGCGGCTGTGCTGCTGCTGCTGCGGTCCTGGCTGGCCCTGCCGCTGTATGCGGCGGCTTTCACCGTCGACTTCCTGCTGTCGCTCTACTGGTTCCAGCAGCCCGGAATGGACCATGCCTATTCCGGCAGCGCCAATCTGGTGGAATGGGGGCTCAACGCCTTCGACCTGACCATCATCGCCATTCTGGTTCTCGCCGGATCCGCCTTCACGCGCGACCCCGGCTGATCCATGCATGCCTGCCTTGCGCGCGAAGCTGCCAATCGGGACAGATCGGGCCTTACTTTTGCGCACGATCATGGGCATATAGGCTGAAAGTCTGACCGATCATTCCAGCTTTTGCGAGGCGACCATGTCCGAACCCTACGACGTCGTGATCATCGGGGGCGGCCCCGGTGGCTATAATTGTGCCATCCGTGCCGGCCAGCTGGGCCTCAAAGTAGCCATCGTGGAAAAGCGCGGGCGCCTCGGCGGCACCTGCCTGAATGTCGGCTGCATACCCTCGAAAGCCCTGCTGCACGCATCCGAACTCTATGAGACGGCGGACAGGGAATTTGCCGGCCTGGGCATCAAGACCGGCGGTCTGGAGCTCGATCTTCCGCAAATGCTCAAGCAGAAGGACGAGGCTGTCGATGGCCTGACCAAGGGCATCGAGTTCCTGATGAAAAAGAACAAGGTCGACTATCTCGTCGGCAAGGGCCGCATCGCCGGTGCGGGCAAGGTCGAGGTGGAGAGCGATGACGGCAAGCAGACCCTCGACACCAAGCACATCGTGATCGCGACCGGCTCGGAAGTGACGCCGCTGCCGGGTGTCGACATCGACGAGAAACGGGTCGTGTCGTCCACCGGTGCGCTGTCGCTGGAGAAAGTCCCCGGCAAGCTGGTGCTGATCGGTGCCGGCGTGATCGGCCTGGAGCTGGGCTCGGTCTGGCGCCGCCTGGGCGCGGAGGTGACGGTGGTCGAATATCTCGACCGCATCCTGCCCGGCATGGATGGCGAGCTGGCCAAGAACGCCCAGCGCACCTTCGCCAAGCAGGGCATGGAATTCCATCTTTCCACCAAGGTCACTGGCGTCGACGCCTCGGATGCAGACACGCTGAAAGTGACGATCGAGCCGGCCGAGGGCGGCGAGGGCAAGACGCTGGAAGCCGATACGGTTCTGGTCTGCATCGGCCGCCGCCCCTACACCGAAGGTCTGGGGCTGGAAAATGTCGGCATCGAGACCGACAAGCGCGGTGTGATCGCCAATGACCACTTCCGCACCTCTGCGGAAAATGTGTGGGTGATCGGCGACTGCACCAGCGGTCCGATGCTGGCCCACAAGGCCGAGGATGAAGGCACGGCCTGCGCGGAACGCATCGCCGGAAAGGCCGGTCACGTGAATTATGGCGTGATCCCGGGCGTCGTTTACACTGCGCCGGAAATCGCCGCGGTTGGCAAGACCGAGGAGGAGCTCAAGGCGGAAGGCCGCAAGTACAAGAAGGGCAAATTCCCCTTCCAGGCCAATTCCCGGGCGCGCACCAATCACCAGACCGAAGGCTTTGTGAAGATCCTGGCCGATGCCGAGACCGACGAAATCCTGGGGGCCCACATGATCGGGGCCAATGTCGGCGAGATGATTGCCGAGATCTGCCTGGCCATGGAATTCCAGGCGGCGTCCGAGGACATCGCCCGCACATGCCATCCCCACCCCACCCTGACCGAGGCGGTTCGCCAGGCGGCGATGGGTGTGGAAGGCTGGACCATGCAGGCCTGACTCCGTCGCAAAGCCCCGGATACTGTCGCAAAGGCGACGTGAAGCCCGCCTAGAATCTGCATGATTCGCCTGCGCCGCAGGCGGCGGGCTACGATACAGCTGTGATACGGGCAGCGGCCGGATTTCCGGCGGACAAGCGGGCCCGTTTCGGGCACAATCAGGATGGACGTTCCGGGCGGCAGCTGCGGTTGGCCGGACGCGAAGGCCGGGACATGGACCAAGCGCTGATGACGACACAGATCGAAATCGCTTCGCCGCGCCTGCGGCTGGTCGCGCTGGACCGGCGCCTGGCCGCCCTGCAACTCAATGACCGGCCGGCGTTTTTCGATGCGCTCGGGGTGGAGCCTGAACCCTCCTGGCCACCGGAATTGACCGATGAAACAGCTATGCACCGGTTGTGCGAGACGCTGGATGCTCACCCCGAGCAAACCGGCTGGCGGGCCTGGGTTTTCATCTCGCCCGTCATGCACCGCCTGCTCGGCAGCGGCGGCTTCATGGGTGCGCCGGACGCCGATGGTGTGGTGGAGATCGGCTATTCCATGCTGACCTCCTGGCGCGAACAGGGCCTGGCGACCGAGGCGGTCAACACGCTCCTGCAATGGGCCTATTCCCACGACACGGTGAAACAGGTTGTGGCCCGCACGCCGGATGACCGCGACGCCGCCCACCGGGTGCTGGAAAAGGCCGGCTTCGTGCAGGCGGGCCATGAGGGCGATGTGATCGCCTGGACCCATGAGCGCAGCCGTCTGGCGGCCTGATCCGTCTCAGTTTCCAGGCGCGTCGCCGAGGAGTGTCCGCAGCTGGTCAAGATAGGCCAGCCAGGCTTGCCGGCCTGCCTCTGTCAAAGCCGCGCGGGTCTGGGGTTTGCGGTCGACAAAGCTTTTCTCGACCGACACATAGCCCGCATCTTCCAGCTTTCTCAGATGGACCGAGAGATTGCCGTCACTGGCACCGGTCTTCTGCTTGATCTCGGCGAAAGTGGCGCTGCTGGCCGCCGAAAGCAGCGCCATGATGCCCAGGCGCAGGCGGCCATGGATCGTCTCGTCGATCCGGGAGGCGTCGAAGTCGGCGCCCATCTATGCCGCCTCGCCGGCCGGTTCCCCGCGCAGCAGGATTACGCCGGGCACGACGGCCAGGATTGCCACCGCGGCGGCGCTGAACAGGTAGAGTTCCGGCGTACCGGCCAGGCTCATCCCGCCGCCGCAGGCCAGCCAGGCGATGATCGACATCGGCCGCATCCAGCGCGGTCCGCCCAGGCTGGCGGAAACCCAGAAGGAGACGCCATAGCCGCCGAAGGCAACCAGCGGGATCGTGTCGAACAGGATCATGTCGCCCCGTCCCAGGACCAGTGCGATAACGGCGCCGATGGCATAGGCCGCGACCAGCCACATCACCCCGTTCCACACGGCGCTCTCGCCGCGATTGTTCACCGCGCCCGTACCGGGCTTGTTGCGCAGGCTGCGGCCGAGAAAAATCGTGCCCGTCATGCCGATCAGCCCGTAAGCCATCCAGACGAAGCCCACCAGGCCCGGCGCGATCCCGGCCTGGCCGGTGATGATGAACCAGTGCGCCAGAAGCGCCGGCGCGGCGAGCCCGCCCCACCAGATAAAGAAGCGTCCGGCGAGGGACGGTGCCTGCTGGCCGGCCTCGGCCACAGAGCGCAGATAGGCAAGATCGGCATCGTTCGACATGGCATCCTCCAAGAACTTTAAAAAACAAAGTACAGGGTTTCCGGAGAAGTGCAAGGGGGGTGAAGGGGCAAGCTGGCAGGGCGCGAACGGGGAGACTGAGGTCCAGCATCTGCCCGGCGTTTCCGCGGGGCAGTCCCGGATTCCCTTCTTCCCCGGCCCGCTCCACTTCCCCCGGCCTCATGCCGGGGCCCGGTTGAGCCCGAGCCTGAAACGCCGCTTTCTTCCCCACTTGGTGGGGAAGTGGGCCCTCCATCGCCTTGGCGAAGGAGGGGTCGAAGGGGCCGGCGCGCGAGCGCCGGGAAGCGGTGGAGCTTGTCGCTGACACATCGCCGCTGACGCGGCGCCCCTCCGTCTCGCCGCCTGGCGGCGATCCACCTCCCTATGGAATGGGGAGGAAAGGCCTGTCAGCACGAAATCCTCCACGGGCTTGCGCCCTGGAGCGATGAGAGGGGTGCGGGATGCACGGCGGACATCGTGTCCGATTTGAAGGTTTGGTGGTGATGCCCGAGGCATCCCGCACGCGGAGATTTACCCGG